>CAWFVH010000001.1:0-435927 GCA_963819275.1 uncultured Actinomycetes bacterium
AGCAGACCTCGTCGGCTGAAGGGGCCCGCTCGCGGGCCCCTTCTCCGGCTCTTGCGCCGTCGGGCACTCTGTGCGATACGCATGTGCTCGACGAGGACTCGACTGGCTGCAGCGGCCGCGCTCGCGAGTGCGCTGGTCGTCGCCGGCGGCGGGGTCGCGACACCGGCCGCACACGCGGCGATCACGAGCTCGAAGATCACGACGCCTGCGAATCCGTCCTTCTTCATCGCCGACCAGGACGCCAAGACGCAGACGTTCGCGATCTCGGGGACAACGACGGGCCAGAACGGCACAACTGACGCCGTCGACGTGAACTGTTACTGGGACGGATCGGTCGTAACCGTCGCCCGCAACGTTCCTCTGAGCCCGACCGGCTCGTTCTCGATCCCGCAAGCCGACCTCAATCAGCCACTCGATCTGACCTGCCGGCTGCGAGCCGTCCCAGCGGGCACCAAGCCGTCCGACCTGACGCCGTTTGCCGGACCGGTGATCGGAGTCGGCGAGCGCGGCTCGGAGCCTGTCGCCGGCGGCCCGAACACGGGAAAGGTGGTCGGCTACTACGTCGACGCCCAGCAGAAGACGGCCGCGTTCGACTACAACGCGCTCGGCGGCTGCGGCCTCACCGACGGCTACCTCTACGACTCGACATTCGCGCAGACCACGACGACCTTCTTCTGCGACGCGGCTCTCTTCAGCTCGAACTCGGTCGACCGCGCCGACGCGCTCGGAGCTTCAGATCGACGGCGCGAACGCCTACGACCCGTTTTCGGCGGGTCAGATCGACCCGAACGCCACGGGCCTGCCGTCGCTGACCGACACGTACACCGTCGACGAGGCGACCGGCAACGTCGTGATCCACGAGACAGATCCCCTCGTCGAGTGTCGGGAGGCGACGTATCCACCGAACGTGATCAGCTGCTCGTCGTTCGGCTCCGCCGGGGTCACCGACGACCGTACGGTCACCCAGAGCCACGACGGGCACATCAGCTCCATCAGAGACTCGTTCAAGAGCACCGACGGCAAGACCCACTCGCTCGACCTGCTGTGGGACGACAGCCAGCACTTCTGGGGAGCGAGCGGGGACTCGACGCAGCTCGAATACGAGTTCCCCGGCCAGACGGGTTTCTCGACGCACGCCGCCGGCGACAGCGTCTCGCTTCCCTCGTCGGGCGGCTCGATCTTCGTCCGCATGCACGGCGCGGCGGACGGCGACACCGGGACCGGCCAGGGCGCGATCGTCTACAACCGGCCGGCAAGCGCCGCGACGTTCACCCTCGTCCAGAGCTTCCAGAGCGAGTTCACGCTGCACCAAACGGGAACCGTCCCCGCTGGAGGATCGACGACGTTCCGCTCCGCCTATGTCCAGGACTTCAGCGCAGCCAACGTGGCGTCGCTGGCGAAGGCGGCCGCCAAGACCTTCCTGAACACGATCGTGGTCACGAAGTCGGGTAAAGGCAAAGGCAAAGTGACCAGTTCGCCGAGCGGGATCGCCTGCGGCAAGACCTGCAGCCGCAGCTACGCCGACGGAACGCGGGTGACCCTGAAGGCGAAGCCCGCCATGGGCTCGAAGTTCGCAGGCTGGTCGGGTGCCTGCACGGGCAGGCACAGCTGCAAGGTCACACCCAGCGGCAACGTGGCCGTCAAGGCGAGGTTCGTCCTCCGCTGACCGCGGGCTTCGCGGCAATCCGCGAACGACGCGAATTCCGAATCAATTGCCATGCAAGTGGAACGCCGCCAGAATGGGCGCATGGCCACCTGCCGCGCGTGCGGCCAGGAGAATCCCGAGATCGCCCGCTTCTGCCTCGCCTGCGGCGCGCCTCTCGAGACGACGGATGCGCCGCACCGCGAAGAGCGGCGGATCGTCAGCGTGGTCTTCGTCGACCTCGTCGGCTTTACCTCACGGTCCGAACGGCTCGACCCGGAGGACGTGCGCGCGATCCTCACCCCATACCACAGCACGGTGCGCGACGAGCTGGCGTCCTTCGGCGGAGTCGTGGAGAAGTTCGTCGGCGACGCGGTCATGGCCGTCTTCGGCGCGCCGATCGCCCACGGCGACGATCCCGAGCGCGCCGTCCGCGCTGCGCTCGCCGTGCGCGAGGCGGTGGTCGCGCTCAACGTCGAACAGCCCGAGCTCGAGCTTCGCATCCGCGGCGCCGTCAACACCGGCGAGGCGGTCGTGACGCTCTCCGCTCGGCCGGCGCTCGGCGAGGCGATGGTCGCCGGCGACGTCGTCAACACCTCTTCGCGTTTGCAGCAGCACGCCCCGGTGGGCGAGATCGTCGTGGGCGAGGAGACGTACCGAGCCACCCGCGACGCAATCGACTACGAGCCGATCGAGGCCGTCGCCGCGAAGGGAAAGGCCGAGCCGATTGCGGTCTGGCGCGCTGTCACACCTTCCTCGGCCGTCGGCGAGCGTGACCTCTCGAGCACACCATTCGTCGGCCGGACCCGGGAGGCCGACGTGCTCGACGCCACGTGGGAGCGCGTCGAGCTCGAGCGCCGCCCGCATCTCATCACGGTCCTTGGCCCGCCCGGGGTCGGCAAGTCGCGGCTCGCGGCGGAGTTCACCGAGAGCATCGCGTCGCGCGGCGTTCGCGTCGTTCGCGGCCGCTGCCTTCCCTATCGCGAGCGCAGCGCGTACGGAGCGTTTGCAATGCAGGTGAAGGATCTCGCCGACATCTACGACAGCGACGGGGTCGACGTGGCCGTGACCAAGCTGCGCGCGTCGGTCACGAGGCTGGTCGGGCCGGAGCAGGCTGAGACGGTCGCCGGCCATCTCGCGATCCTGCTCGGCTTCGAGACGCACGCGACGACGCCCGATCGCGACAGCCTCTTCCAGTCTGTCCGCGTCTTGATCGAGGCGGTCGCGCGCGACCAGGGGACGGCCCTCGTCTTCGAGGACATCCACTGGGCCGACCCGGTCCTGCTCGACCTGATCGAGCTGCTCGCCGCACACCTCCACGATTTGCCCGTGCTGCTGCTGACGCTCGCTCGGCCGGACCTGCTCGACATCCGGCCTACCTGGGGCGGCGGCATGGTCGCGTACCAGACGCTCCCCCTCGAGCCACTCGGCAGCGCGGAGGCCGCGGAGCTCGCGCTCCATCTGCTCGGCGCCGAAGACAAGGCGGCCCGGGTTGCGGGGGCGGGCGAAGGGAATCCGCTCTTCATCGAGCAGCTGGCCGCAGTCCTGAAGGAGCTGGGCCCGAGCCAGGCGGACACCCTGCCCACCACCATCCGCGGCCTGGTGGCGGCGCGCCTCGACGCGCTTCCCTTCGAGGAGCGGGACGTCATCCTCGACGCGTCGATCGTCGGCCGGATCTTCTGGCGCGGGGCGCTCGAGCGTCTGGCGCGCGACCCCGACAGGCTCGGCGACGCGCTCGCCGCCCTGGAACGGCGCGACCTGATCAATCGCGAGGCCGTGTCTCGAATCGAGGGGGACGCACAGTGGTCGTTCAAGCACGTCCTGATCCGGGACGTGGCGTACGCCCTCCAGCCACGCGCCCGCCGCCGCGACGGCCACCGCCACATCGCGGAGTTCATCGAGGAGTCGACGCCCGAGGTCGGCGAGGCCGGCGCGGCGCTGGCGCGCCACTGGCGCGGCGCCGGCGAGCTCGAGCATGCCGCCCAGCACTTCGTCGCGGCAGCCGAGGAGGCCGAGCGCGGCTGGGCAAAGGAGTACGCCGTGACGCTGTACAAGGAAGCTCTCGAGATGACGCCCGCCGAGGACGTCGAGCGCGTGCGCTTCCTGCGCAAGCGGCTCGCCGTCGCGCAGCAGATGTATCTCCACATGAACGACGCCCGCCTGCTCGGGCTCGGCAGCGGTGAGCCCCAGATCTAGACGGGCGGGAAGTCCGCAGGCGTGACGTCGCCTGCGATCTCGAGGACCGCGTCGATCGTGTGCTTGCCGAGCATCTTCCCGTGCGCGAGGACGGCTTCTTCGTTCGGCGCCTCGTACACGCAGTAGGTGTGCACGAGTCCCTCGTCGTCGACGACCACATGGCTGTGCTCCCACGTGATCTCCGGGAAGTCGCCCTCGGTGAGCGCGCGAGAGCGACGGCCGACGTCAGGCATCTGGTCCTCGCCGACCTCGAAGCTGCGAACGATCATGTAGCGCGGCATGTGCGGATCCTAACGTCGCTTGTCCGCATTGAGAAGGGCACGGAGCTTCGCCCGGTATAGATCCATGTCGGCGTGGTTCCAGTCGGAGTGCGTCTGGTGCGCCCAGGGCTTGTACAGCTCCTTGTGGTACGGGCTCGAGAGGCTCTCGTTGTGGCCGATCACGTTCCGGATCCTGATGTGGAAGCGGTCGGCGAGCCACGCGGTCAGCTCCAGCGAAGCGCGAATCTGTCTCGGGTCGTGGAGGATCTCGGCGTCGGAGGTGCCGACGTGCTCGATCCCGATCGCGACGTAGTTGAGCCCGACGGTGTGCCGGCACATGACGTCGAGGGGAACGAGTTGGTAGATCCGGCCGTTCCGGTCGACGATGAAATGCGCGCACGTCCCGGGGAGCTCGCCGAGCTCCGGATCGGGCGTGTCGGCGGCGAACGTGTTCCACGCCGACGAGAAGCTGTTGCTGGCGGTGTAGTGCTCGACGATCACCTTGGGGTGGAGACGCCAGGAGTTGATGCCGTAGTGCTTCTCGGCGTACGCGGCCATCTCGGCCTTCCGCCTGGGCCCGTACGGAATCGGCTTCCAGATGATGTGGGGCTTCGGAGCAACTGCGAGCGAGATACTGAGGGCGAGGGCGGCGAGCATGGTTCCGCAGGCTACCCAGCGCCTACGATCTGCACCGTGAACGAAGCGCCGAATCTCGATCTGGTCGCGGCTTCGTTGCGTGCAGACGCCGCCGACCTGCGCGTTTTCGTCGAGTCTCTGGCAGCGAAGCTCGAACAGTCGTTCCCCGGCCGCTGCCGCGTACGGCGGGCCGGCATGCTCGGGAAGGGGAGCGTGCGCCAGATCAGCGTCGAACTCGGCGACGGTCGCTACGAGCTGACGCACGACGACGGGAGGATCTCCGCGCGTCGGTCGTCCGTGGTGCGCGGAATCACCTTGAAAAGCGACGAGCTGGGTCTGGACGAATGGATCGACTCACTGGCGGCCGAGGTGGTCGCAGAGGCAGACCGCAGCGAACATGGGCGCCTCGCGCTCGAGAAACTGCTGAGCGGCTGATTCCGCGCAGCGCGAAGGGAGTGTCATGAGCTACGACCCGCAATCGACCGAAGGCCTGACCGAACATGGCCAGGAGCGCATCGCAGAGCTACGCAGCGACCACCTGTTCACGAGCGACCTCTCGGTCAACGAGTTCCTGCTGGTCAAGGAGGCCGGATTCGAGCCGCTCGGATTCGTCGTCGGCTCGTGCATCTACCACATCGGTTTTCAGCAATCCCGCTTCAACCAGAGCCAGGAGATGGAGGTCCTCTCGCAGGCGATGTACAACGCCCGCGACCTGGCGATGACGCGGATGGAAGAGGAAGCCGACCAGCTCGGAGCGGACGGGGTGGTGGGCGTCCGGCTCGACGTCGGCCGCTACGAGTGGGGCCCGGACATGGCCGAGTTCATCGCGATCGGCACCGCGATCAAGCACCGCGAGGGCGTCCTGCATCGCGCGCCGAACGGGCGGCCGTTCACGAGCGACCTGTCGGGGCAGGACTTCTGGACGCTCCTGAAGAGCGGCCATCGGCCTCTCGGCCTGGTCATGGGGTCGTGCGTCTACCACGTCGCCCACCAGTCGATGTGGAAGGCGATGAAGAACGTCGGCCAGAACGTCGAGCTCCAGAACTTCACCCAGGCGCTCTACGACGCCCGCGAGCTGGCGATGGAGCGGATGCAGAGTGAGGCGAAGCAGCTGCAGGCGGAAGGGATCGTCGGCGTCCAGCTGGTCGAGCGGAGCCACGGCTGGGGCGCACACGTGATCGAGTTCTTCGCGGTCGGGACCGCGGTCACCGCGGTGGGCGACGCACCGTCGATTCCCAGTCCGGGAGTGGTGCTCGGCCTCAACAACTGATCAGCGCACTGCGAGCCGGTAGATCCGCTCGCCCACCGGCTCGGCCTTGAACCGCTCGAGGAACTCCTTCGCGTACGGCCGCCCCGGCTCGGCCAGCAGCATCTCGCCGCCGAGGCTCGGGAGGAGCTCGGCGAGCTGCTCCGCGTTGCGTGCCTCGTAGAGCAGGTCGGCGCCGAGGACGAGATCCCACGGGGCGGCGCGGAGCAGCGGCTCCGGCTCGCTCCAGCGCACGCGTGCGACGCGCAGGAAAGCCTCGTTGCGCTCAGCGTTCTGCCGCAGCAGCTCGATCGCGTCCTCCGCCCAGTCGGTCGCGAGCACCTCGGCGCCGCGCAGAGCAGCGGCGAGCGCCGGGAGTCCGAGACCACAGCCGAGCTCGAGGACGCGAAGGCCGCGCACCTCGCGAGCCGCGACGTGACGGGCGAGCGCGAGACCGCTGGGCCAGAGCTCCGCCCAGTACGGCAGAAACTCCTCCTCGTCGAACGCCGCCTCGTCGATCAGCTCCTCGGGGCTCGGCGGGCGCAGGATCTCGAGGCGCACGTCGGGTGCGAGCTCGACCTCCTCCTCGACGAGCGCGGTCGTCAGAGCGCCGCGAACAGGTCGACCCCGACGCCGTCCGGGTCGCGGAGCTGCGCATAGCGGTGGCCCCAGAACGCGTCCCACGGCTCCTTCTCGCCGTCGAAGCCTGCCTCGACGACCCGCGCATAGAGCTCGTCGACCTCCGCCGGGCTGTCACACGCGAACGCGAGGGCGAGCTGGTTGCCGGTCTCGCGCGTCCACTCGGGCCGGAAGCTGCGGAGCACGTCCTCGGTGTCGACCATCAGGCGGAGCCCGTTCGGCATGGTCGCCTCGACGTGGTCGTCGCCGTCGCCGAACTCGATCCCGAGCACCCCGTAGAAGGCGCGCGTGCGGCCGAGGTCGGAGGAGACGATCCCGATCGCGTCGAGCTGCGGCACAGCCCGGACGCTAACCGTTAGCGTCGAGACCATGCGCCGGAGGCAGCTTGGCTCGAGCGATCTGATGGTGTCCGAGATCTCGCTCGGTTCCTGGCTGACCTACGGCGGCGGCGTCGGACGCGAGCGCGCCGAGGCGTGCGTGGCGAAGGCCTTCGAGGTCGGGATCGACTTCATCGACACCGCGAACGTGTACTCGCGCGGCCAGGCGGAGGAGTTCCTCGGCGAGGTGCTCGCCGACCGCCCCCGCGACTCGTACGTCCTCGCGACCAAGCTCTTCTGGAACATGCCCGACGGCGGCCACGGCCTGTCCCGCGAGCAGGTCTTCACACAGCTCGACGCCTCGCTCGGCTCGGCTGCGCACCGACTACGTCGACCTCTACCAGTGCCATCGCTACGACTGGGACACGCCGCTCGAGGAGACGATGGAGGCGCTGACCGCGGTCGTCCGGCAGGGCAAGGTGCGCTACCTCGGCTTCAGCGAATGGCCCGTGGAGAAGATCCGCGAGGCGCAGGCGATGGCCGGCGTGGAGCACTTCGTCTCGAGCCAGCCGCAGTACTCGATGCTCTGGCGCGGGCCGGAGCGCGACGTGATTCCGGCTTCCCGTGAGCTCGGCATCTCCCAGATCGTCTGGTCGCCACTCGGGCAAGGCGTCCTGACGGGGAAGTACAAGCCCGGCGAGCCGCTGCCCGAGGGGACGCGCGCGACCTCCGACTCGATGGGCGGCTTCATGACGCGCGCGCTCAACGAGCAGGTGCTCGAACGGGTGCAGGAGCTGCGGCCGATCGCGGAGGAGCTCGGGCTCTCGATGGCACAGCTCGCGCTCGCCTGGGTGCTGCGAGAGGAGAACGTCGCTGCGGCGATCATCGGCGCGAGCCGGCCCGAGCAGGTCTCGGACAACGCCAGCGCCTCAGGCGTCGAGCTCGACGCCGAGACGCTGGCGCGGATCGACGAGATCCTCGGCAACAGCGTCGCCTGGGAGGGGCCTGCGTCCTAGCGGTCTTTGCCGTTGCGCGACGTGAGGACCGAGTCGGCGAGCCCGTACTCGACGGCCTCGTCCGGCTCGAGGAAGCGGTCGCGGTCGATGTCGCGCACGACCTGCTCGACATCGCGGCCGGAGTGGTGTGCGATCACCTCCGCGTAGCGACGCGTGAGGGAGAGGATCTCGCGCGCGGCGATCTGGATGTCGGCCGGCGTCCCGCGGAACCCGCCGGAGCCCTGGTGGATCATCACCTTCGAGTTCGGCAGCACGAACCGCTTGCCGGCCGCGCCGCCGGCGAGCAGCAGCGCGCCCATCGACATCGCCATCCCGATGCCGAACGTCTGCACGTCCGGCTTCACGAACTGCATCGCGTCGTACATCGCCATTCCCGCGTAGACATCTCCGCCGGGCGAGTTGATGTAGAAGCGGATGTCCTTGTCCGGGTCCTCCGCCTCGAGGAAGAGGAGCTGGGCGACGATGAGGTTCGCCGCCGACGCCTCGACCTCGGTGCCGAGGAAGACGATCCGCTCCCGCAGGAGCCTCGAGAAGATGTCGAACGAGCGCTCGAAGCGGCCGTCCGACTCGACGACCATGGGCACGAGGTGATTCGATACGCTACTCATCGGTTGCACATTAATACGCAACTGAACGGTTGCGCAAATGCCAAGGAGGTCGCGCGGATGAACGTCGAGCGGGAGATCGTCGTACCGGAGGCGCCCGACGAGGTGTGGGAGGCGCTGACCGAGCCGGAGCGGCTCGAGGAGTGGTTCGCGTCGGAGGTCGAGCTCGACGCGCGCCCGGGAGGCGAGGGAGTCTTCCGCTGGGGCGACGGCGACGAGCGCCATGCCGTCGTGCGCGAGCTCGAGGAGGCGGAGCGGCTCGTCCTCGACTGGGACGACGGCGGCAGCGTCGCGATCGAGCTCGAACCTCACGTCGACGGAACGCGCGTCCACGTCGTCGAGTCGTCACCGGACTTCGCTCCCGCCTTCGAGCTGCGCGCCATGGCGTGGACGGCTCTCGCGGCGGCGTAGACCGCGTCTTCGCCGCGCTCGGCGACGCCGGTCGCCGCTCGCTCGTCGAAGCCGTTGCGGCGCGCGGCACGGCGACCGCGACGGAGCTGGCCGCCGAGCTGCCGGTCACGCGGCAAGCCGTGGCGAAGCAGCTTTCCGCTCTCGCGGACGCCGGCCTGCTCCGGGCGACGCGCTCAGGTCGCGAGACGCGCTACGAGGTGACGCCCGCGCCGCTCGAGCAGGCCGTCGAATGGATGGTCTCGGTCGGCACGGCGTGGGACGAGCGGCTGGCGGCGCTCCGCGGCAGCCTCACGCGTCAGGGAAACAGCCGCTCGACCAACCAGCCGCCGGACGCGTCGCGCTCGTAGCGAAACCGGTCGTGCAGGCGGCTGTCGCGGTGCTGCCAGAACTCCCAGGCCGCCGGCACGAGCAGGAAGCCGCCCCACGTCGGCGGCCGGGGAACGGGGCCTTCGAACTCGGCCTCGGCGAGCCGCAGCTCGAGATGCTCCCGCGAGACGAGCGCTTCGCTCTGTCGCGAGGCGTGCGCTCCGAGCTGCGCGCCGCGCGGCCGGGTCGCGAAGTACGCGTCCGACTCGGCAGCCGAGACGCGCTCGACCGTCCCCTCCACTCGCACCTGACGGCCGAGCGGCGACCAGTGGAAGAGCAGCGCGGCCAGGGGGTTCGCCGCGAGCTCCCGGCCTTTCCGAGACGTGTAGTGCGAGTAGAAGACGAGGCCGCGTTTGTCGTAGCCCTTCAGCAGCACCATCCGCGCCGACGGCGCTCCGCCGGCGGTCGCCGTCGCCAGCGCCATCGCCTCGGGCACCTCGACCGCGGCCGCGGCCGCGGCGAACCAGCCGCGGAACTGGTCGAGCGGATCCGAGGCGAGGTCACTGCGCCGGAGCTCGGCCTCGCCTCCCACGCTCAGAGCTTCGCCCGCAGCTCGGCCGGACGCAGGATCTTCGCGCCGAGCTCGCCGTCGGTGGGGACGAGCTCCTGCACCACACGGAGCACAACCTCCGCGTCGTCGCTGAGCGGGCTGAGGATCTTGTTCCCCTTGAGCAGCGCTTTTCCGCGCGGTCCGGCGTGAACGGCGAGGTCACGCTCCGCGTAGCCGCGTTCCTGGAGAAGTGCGTTCGCCTGCTCGATCGCGTCCATCGCGCGTGTTCTAACGGAAGAGATCCGTCTCGGGCGGGATGACGATGTCCGCGCCCCGGCCCTCGCCGCGCACATCGAGGCCCCGGACCAGAGCCACCGGCACGCGATCGAGCTTGCCGAAGACGAGCTGGGCCGCGCCGGCGATCTCGTCGGCGACGGCGATCCGGGTCGCGTGCAGCTCGTAGCCGTTCGGATCGCGTTCGCCCATCAGGTCCTGGATCACCTCCACGCCTGCGGCGCCGATCGCGACGTCCGTCGTCGCGGCGCGCCAGGGACGGCCGAACGAGTCGGTGACGATGACGCCCACCTCGGCTCCTGTCCGCTCGCCCAACTCGTCCCGCAGCCGCGCCGCGGACGCGTCCGGGTCGGGCGGGAGGAGGACGACCGTCTCCGGGTCGGGCGCGTTCGAGGCGTCGACGCCCGCCGAGCCGCAGACGTAGCCGTGACGCGTCCTGGCGATGATCAGCGGCGGCCGGACGCGAACGAGCTCGACCGATTCGTCGAGGATGACCTGGATCCGCCGCGCGTCGGCCTCGTCGCCGGCGAGCTCGCGCGCCTGCTCCGACGGCTCGACGTCGGCGAGCGCGACGACGCAGCCCTCGACCTTGGAGATCGCCTTCTGCGCGACGACGACCACGTCGCCGTCCTCGAGCTCGGCGCGCTCGATGATGAGCGCTGCCAGATCGTCTCCCTTGCGCAGCTCCGGCAGCCCCTCGACCGGCATGACAGAGAATCCGCTCACCGGCCAGGTAGCCCCGTGATCTGAACGCCGGCGTGTCCCCTGTAGCGCTTGTTGAGGTTGACGATCACTGCCGTCATCCCCTCGAGGGCGCGCGCGCTCGCCAGCGGCCCGGCATCGAGAGCGCGGCCGGCGACGAGCTTCGCGGCCAGTTCCAGCGCGAGCGCTTTCGCGTCGGCGTCGTCGCCGCAGACGAACGCGTCCTCGTCGGGACGGCCGTGCACGAGCTTGCCGGCCGCCAGCGAGTGAAGCCCGGCAACCACCGGCGCCTCCACCAGATCTTGTGTGCGCTCTGCGAGCGAGCGTGCCTCGGCGGCCGGCAGGACGCCGCCCGGCGTGAAGTGCAGCTCGCTGGCGACACAGAACAGAGGGGTCAGACGAAGAACCTCGCCCAGCGACGCAGCGGTCTCGAGCGTCGCCTCCGCCTTCGTCGCGAGCACCACGAGGTCGACGCCGCCGACCGCGTCTTGGTTCGCAGCGCCCCCGGCACCGACTTCGCGCCCCTTCTCCTCGGCGCGGTCAGGGTCACGCGACCCGATCACCACATCGTCGCCTGCCCTGACGAGCAGACGCGCCACGGCCAGCCCGAAGTCGCCGGTTCCGCCGACGATCGCGACTCTCATGCGGGAACGGCTTCCAGCGCGACCTCCGCCAGGCGGCGGCGCGCGTCGTCGTCGCTCATCAGCGTGCGGGTCACGATCGGCCGGACGTCTCCGAGCCCGTCGAGGTCGTCCGCGTCGGCCTCGTCGACCACGAGCGCGTCGATCAACCCCGGATAACAGCTCGCAACGCGCTGCGGAGATGTTCCGCCCGCCAGGCGCTGCAACATGCGATCGGCCGGGCCCTTCACCGCGCGACCACCGATCAGCGGGCTGACGGCGACGCAGGGCACGCGACGCTGCGCGAGCGCCTCGCTCAGCTCGCGCACCGCGAGGATCGGGCCGACCGAGACGTACGGGTTGCTCGGCGCGAGCAGGATCAGATCCGCGTCCGCGACCGCCTCGAGCACCCCTGGAGCCGGCTGCGCGGCCTCCTCCCCCTCGAAGCGCACGGCATCGACCTCGTCGCGGTGACCGCGGGCGACGAACCACTCCTGGAACGGGAACGTCCCGGCCGGCGTGTCGAGCCACGTGCGGAGCCGGTCGTCGGTCGCCGGGAACAGCCGGGCACCGACTCCGAGGCGCTCCGCCAGCCTCGCGGTCACGGCCGAGAGCGGCTCACCCGCGCGCAGCGCCTGCGTCCGCACGAGGTGGAGCCCGAGGTCGAGGTCACCGAGCGCGAACCAGCTCTCGCCGCCCAGCTCGCCGACCGTCCCGAGCGCGCGCCAGGTCTCGCCGCTGCGGCCCCAGCCTCGTCGCTCGTCGGCAAGACCGGCGAGCGCGTAGAGGATCGAGTCGAGGTCGGGCGAGACGTGGAGACCGAGCACCTCGACGTCGTCGCCGACGTTGCCGATCACACTCGTCGCGGCCGCACCGGCGACTTCGACCACGCCGCGGACGAAGCGGGCGCCGCCGACGCCTCCCGAGAGGATCGTGACGTTCACGCGACGCTCCTCTCGAGCTCCACGAGGCAGGCTTGCGTGCGCGGACCGGCGCGGAGCTGAAGGCGCGCGAGATCGTCCATCGTGTCGACGTCGTCGGCGAGGTTCGGCACGGCGACAGAGACGGCCTCGAGGCCGAGCGACCCGGCGTGAGCGCGAAAGCGGCCGGCGCTGCTCGGCCCATAGAGCGGCGCGAAGGCATCGGTGGACGGAAGGCTGAGCGCGTTCGTCGTCCCGTCGACGGCCTCGACGAGCCCGAGGCAGCCCGCCGGCGTCGCCGCGAGGAGCGAGTGAAGATCGTGCGGCATGACGCAGGGGAGGTCGGCGTTGACGACCAGGATTCCCCCCGGCTCTACGCCCTCCAGGCCGGCCAGCACCGCCGCGCCCTGGCCGCCGCCCGGGTCGGCGACGGTTTCTGCTCCCGTCTCGCGCGCGATCGCAGCCGTTTCCGCGTCGGTCGTCACCACGCGCGTGTTCCCGACGAGCACGCACGCCGCCAGCACGTCGCAGAACATCGCCTGCGCCAGCGCCCGGCGAATGCGAGCCGCAGGATGGAGGCGCGTCTTCCCGTCGGCCGCGAACGGGATCACGATCGTCGGCATGGAGAGACCCTAGATACTTCGACAGTGACGATCGCGGCGACGCAGCGGTTCCCCGGGCCTGCCTGGGAGGAGCTGCCGGACGTGGCGCTGCTCGAACGGTGGCCGCCCCCCGAGCCGCTCCCCGGTGTGGACGTCCTGCTCGAAGCCGTGGTCGCACTCGGCGCGGACGAGCTCGCGCTCCTGCCCGATCTACGCCTCGTCGCGAACTACGGCGTCGGCTACGACAACGTCGACGTCGCCGCCTGCCGCGCGCGCGGAATCGCCGTGACGAACACGCCGGGCGCGCTCGACGCGGCGGTCGCCGACCTCACGCTGGCGCTGATCCTCGCCTGCCGGCGGCTCGTCGTCGCGGCGGATCGCTTCGTGCGGGAGGAGCGCTGGCAACGCGGCTGGGCGCGTCCCGAGCTGATGGGCCACGACCTCGCCGGCTCGACGCTCGGGCTCGTCGGCCTGGGCCGGATCGGCACGCAGGTGGGGAAACGGGCCGAGGCCTTCGGGATGCGCGTGGTCTTCAACCGGCGCAGCAGCGGGCTCCCGCTCGACGAGCTGCTCGCGACGAGCGACGTCGTCTCGCTCCATGTGCCGCTGACCCCCGAGACGCGAGGACTGCTGTCGCGGGAGCGGCTCGCATTGCTCCGGGACGGCGCAACGCTGATCAACACGGCGCGCGGAGCGATCGTGGACGAGGACGCGCTCGTGGAGGAGCTAGCGGCCGGCAGGATCTCGGCCGGCCTCGACGTCTTCGCCGACGAGCCGCGCGTGCCGGAGCGCCTGCTGGGACTCCCGAACGTCGTCCTCACGCCGCACATCGCGAGCGCGACGGTCGAGACGCGCGCCGCGATGACGCGCCTGCTCGTGGACAACGTGCTCGCTTTCACCCGCGGCGAGCCGCTCTTGACCGAAGTCCCTCTCTAGAGCGAACCGGGGCGGCCGGCGGCGACCCAGTCGCGCACCTCGAACCAGTGGCTCGAGCGCAGCGCGTCGGCGACGCTCGGGTCTGTGTGCTTCGCCCAGAAGACGTGACTGTCGAGATCGCAACAGATCGCGACCTCCGACAGCTTGGTCTCGGGAACCTGCATGAGCGCGTCCGCGGGGAGCCTCGCCTCGGCGACGGTGTAGTGCTTGAACTGAAGGTCGGGGGAGATCTCCATCAGCTCGGGCCAGTCTGGACAGGTGCGCGAACTCACGCGGGTGACGGTACCGACAGCGCTCCGCGCACAATTAGCCCAAGTGTGCTCACGAACTGTGGGTCGGCGTTCGGCATCTCGATCCGCTCGAGATCCATCCCCAGCTCGGCTGCCTTCTCCTGCGCCTCGACATCGATGTCCCAGCGAATCTCCAGATGGTCGGAGACGAAACCGACCGGGCAGACGAGGACGCGCTCGACGCCCTGCCGCTGCAGCGACTCGAGGTGATCGAGGATGTCCGGCCCGAGCCAGGGCTCGCCCGTCGGCGACTCGCTCTGGAAGGAGAAGCTCCACTCCCCGAGGCCCGCCGCCTCGGCGACGAGCCGCGACGTCTCGAGGAGCTGGTCGCGGTACGGGTCCCCCGCCTGGATGATCCGCGCGGGCAGCGAGTGGGCGGTGAAGACGACGTGTCTGTCGGTGCCGCGAACCCGGTCCGCGAGCAGCTCGACGAAGCCTGGCTCGTCGTGCCAGCTGTCGACGAAGTGCAGCTCGGCGCGGCCGTCGAGCGCACGCTCGAGCTGATCGCGGTAGCCCGCGATCGACAGGGCCGAGTAGTGCGGGGCGAGCACGAGCCCGACGACCTGTTCGGCGCCCGACGAAACCGCTAGCTCCGCCGCCTCCGCGATCCGCGGAGTCCAGTGCTTCATCCCGGTGAAGACCGGCAGCCCGAGCTCGGCCTCCAGCGCTGCGCGCGTCTGCTCGGTGATCGCGTTGAGCGGCGACGAGTCCTCGATGCCGAGCCGCCGGTACCGCTCGACGAGATCGGCGAGGTTCTCGGGCGCAATCGGGCGGCCACCGCGGATGTCCGAGTAGTAGGCGGGGACGTCCGCCAGCCGTTCCGGCGAGCCGTACGCCATGAGGACGACCGCGGCCTTCACGACGACTGACCGTAACTACGGACGAGCTCCGCAAGCCGCGACAGGACGTCCGGATCGGTTTGCGGCAGGACGCCGTGACCGAGGTTGAAGATGTGTCCCGGACGGCCGCCCGCGCGGCGCAGGACGTCGAACGCGGCGAACTCCGTCCGCTCCCACGGGCCGAGCAGGACGGCGGACTCGAGATTCCCCTGAATCGCGCGCTCCTCGCCCACCGCCGTCCAGGCGTCGTCGAGCGGGATCCGCCAGTCGACCCCGAGCCCGGTGCCGCCGGCCTGCGCCATCTCGGCGAGCAGCTGCGGCGTCGTGCCGGTGCCGAAGTGGATCGTCGGCACGCCTGCGGCCTCGAGCACGCGCGCCGAGTACGGCGCCACGAACTCCCGGTAGTCGGATACGGAAAGGACGCCGACCCAGGAGTCGAAGAGCTGGATCGCGTCGGCGCCCGCGGCCGCCGTCGCAGCGACGTAGCGGGCGAACTGCTCCGAGAGCCGTTCCATGAGCGCATGCCAGGTGGCGGGCTCGCGGTACATCAGCGTCTTGGTGCGGACGAAGTCGCGGCTCCGTCTACCTTCGACGAGGTAGCCGGCAACCGTGAACGGGGCGCCGCAGAAGCCCACGAGCGCGCGGTCCGGCTCGAGCTCGCCGCGCACGAGGCGCACGGCCTCGAGAATCGGCGCCGCCCACTCCTCGGCGTCCACGACCCGCAGCCGCTCGACCGCGGCGGCCGAGTCGATCCGCTCCTCCACCACCGGCCCGACGCCCTCGACGAGCTCGACGTCGACACCCATGCCGAGGACAGGGGACACGATGTCGGCGAAGAGCACGGCGGCGTCGACGCCGTGCCGGCGCACCGGCTGCAGCGTCACCTCGGCGCAGAGCTCCGGCGTCCCGGCGATATCGAAGAAGCTGTGCCGCTCCCGTAGCGCGCGGTACTCCGGGAGCGAGCGGCCCGCCTGGCGCATGAACCAGACCGGCGTGCGCTCGGCCGGCTCGCGCCGCAAGGTGCGGACGAGGAGAGGCTCCGTGCTCAGACGCCGATCGGCTCGCGGCCCTGCTCGCGCAGCAGCCGCGAGAGGCCTTCTTCGAGCGAGATCTCGGGTTCCCAGCCGAGCAGCTGCTGCGCCCGGGCGATGTTCGGCTTGCGCTGCATCGGGTCGTCGATCCGCAGCGCCTCGAAAACGATCTCGCTCGACGAGCCGGTGATGCGCTTCACGATCTCGGCCAGCTCGAGCAGCGTGCGCTCGTCGGGATTGCCGATGTTGACCGGCAGATGCTCGCCGCTCTCGGCAAGCAGGACGATGCCCCGGATCAGGTCGTCGACGTAGCAAAAGCTTCGCGTCTGCGATCCGTCGCCGAATACGGTCAGCGGCTCCTCGGCGAGTGCCTGGCGGACGAAGTTCGAGACGGCGCGGCCGTCGTTCGGGCGCATCCGGACGCCGTAGGTGTTGAAGATCCGGACGATCGCCGTGTCGAGGCCCTGCTGGCCGTGATACGCCATCGTCAGCGCCTCGGCGTAACGCTTCGCCTCGTCGTACACGCCGCGCGGCCCGATCGGGTTCACGTGCCCCCAGTACTCCTCGGGCTGTGGGTGCACCTGCGGGTCGCCGTAGACCTCGCTCGTCGAGGCGAGCAGGAAGCGCGCCCGCTTGAACTTCGCCAGGCCGAGCGCGTGATGCGTTCCGTAGGAGCCGACCTTGAGCGAGGCGAGCGGCATCCGGAGGTAGTCGTCGGGGCTCGCCAGCGCGGCGAAGTGGTAGACGAAGTCGATCGGGTCGTCGACGAAGATCGGCTCCGAGACGTCGTGCGGGACGAATCTGAACGCGTCGTCATGGATGTGCTCGATGTTCGCCAGAGAGCCGCTGACGAGGTTGTCGACGCAGATGACCCGTTGGCCGCGCTCGAGGAGGTAGTCGCAGAGGTGCGAGCCGAGGAAGCCGGCACCGCCGGTCACGAGTGACGTGGCCACGCCGCGATGCTAGCTGCGCGCCACTTCGGCGTACACCGCGAGCAGCGCCTCGACCTCCGCCTCGCGGGAGAAGTGCTGGACCGCGTAGTCCCGCGCCGCGGCGCCGAGCCGGGCGCGCCGCTCGGGATCTCCGAGCAGCTCCTCGAGCGCTTGCCGTAGCGCCACGACGTCGAGTGCCGGGACGAGAACGCCGTTGACACCGTCCTCGATCGCTTCGAGCAAACCGCCGACCGCGGAAGCGACGACGGGCCGTCCGTGCGCCATCGCCTCGCGCGCGACGAGGCCGTATCCCTCGCGGCGAGACGGAACCGCGACGACCGCGGCGCGGTCGTAGTAGCCGCCGAGCTCGCGCGGCGGCACCGGGCCGACCACGCCCGAAATTCGCGATGCGAGGTGCCCGGAGCCCGCCACGACGAGCGGCAGGTCGCGCGCAGCCTCGGCGAGCTCGAGCACGCCTTTCTCCTCCGAGAGCCGACCGACGAAGAGGATGTGGGGCGGCTCCTCGGGCGCGACGACCTGGGGCGGGATCGCGACGCCGGTCGGGATCACTCGCACCTCGCGAGCGCCGAGGGTGCGCGCGTCCGCCGCCAGCGCCTGCGACCCCGCGACGACCACGGCCGCCCGGCTGAGGATCGGCCGCGCCAGCCGGGGAAAACGGAGGCCGAGCACGAGATCCGTGCCATGTACCTGCAGCACGTACGGCTTGCCGAGGGTCGCGGCGACCGCGCCCGCGCCGAGCCAGTGCGCGTGGACGAGATCGGCGTCGCGAGCCGCGCGCCGCGCGACACGGCGGAACGAGGCGAGCAGCGACGGCACGAACAGGGCCCGCCACGGCTTGTGGAGCACGTTCGCCGGAATGCCGGGCGGCCGGGCGAGGCCGTGGTGGCGGAAGTCCGCCGGCGAGACGACGTGCACGTCCACGCCTCGCGCGCGGACGCCGTCGACCATCGCGGCGACGAAGCCGCCGGAGATGTCGTCCTCGTCCTCCGGATACGAGGTCGTCAGTACGAGAACGCGGATCGCGTCACCGCTCAGGCGAGCGTTCCAGTACTTCCTCGACCTCGCGCGCGTACGGCTTCTCGTCGAGCGCCAGCTCCATCCGGCGCACCCGCAGGAGGACGCGCTCGATCAGCCGCCGGTTCGCGCTCAGCAGGTCGCCGAGGATCCCGATCGCCGCCACCTGGAACGCCGCCATGGCGAGCACGCCGCCGAGGATCAGCGACTGGATGTGCCCGGCGGAGCCGTTCTCGGCGAAGTAGAAGAGGAAGCGGGCGAAGATCACGAGCGCAGCGGCGAAGGCGAGCGCGGCGAGGAAGAGGAACGTCCTCAGCGGCGCGTACATCGCGTAGGCGCGCGCGACCTGCGTCCCGCTGCGCGCCAGATACTCGGGCGTCGAGGAGAAGAGCCGCGACTTGCGGACTGCCGGATTCGTCCGGACCGGTGCCGAGTCGACGGCGAGCCCGCTGCGGCCGGCCTGGATCAGCGACTCGAGCGTGTAGGTGAAGCGGCCGAGCACGTTGATGCGCAGCGCCGCCTCGCGCGTGTACGCGCGGAAGCCGCTCGTCGTGTCGGGCACGTCGGTCCGCGACGCCGCGCGCACGGTTGCGCTGCCGACGCGCTGCAGGACGCGCTTCAGGCGGCTGAACTCCTCGACGCCGGCCCCGTAACGCTCCCCCACCACGATGTCGGCGCGGCCCTCGAGGATGGGCAGGACGAGCAGAGGGATGTCGGCCGCGACGTACTGGTTGTCGGCGTCGACCGTGACGATCACGTCGGCCCCCGAGCGAAGCGCTGCGTCGATCCCGGCTCCGAAGGCCTCGGCCAGCCCGCGCCGCCGCGAGAACCGCACGACCCGGGTCGCGCCGTGCTCGAACGCGATGGTCGCAGTGCCGTCGCTGGAGCCGTCGTCGACGACGATCGTCTCCATCTCGTCGAGCCCGGGCACCTCGGCCGGCAGGTCCGCGAGCACCCGCGGCAACGTCTCCGCCTCGTCGAGCGCGGGGATGACGACGACCAGCTTCATCCCGGCGGGGACTATAGATCAGTCGCGAACGAGCGCTGCGCCGCGATCCCAGAAGAGCGCAGCGATGGCGCCGATGATGAGGCCGATCAGCGCGCCGATCACGACCGTGTTGCGCCGGCTCCGCGCCGTGACCTTGTGCGAAGCGGCGCCGGACTGGATCGCGGGCGATTCGACCTGCTTCGCGAGCAGCAGGAGCTGCGAATTGGTCGTCTTGTCGAGCTGGTCGTTGCGCAGCGTGGTCTGGAGGATGAGCTTGTCCGTGTCGGAGATGCCCGCATTCGCGATCGCAGCTTGGATCGTCTTGATGTCCTGGTTGTCGAAGGCAATGTGTGCCTCGAGGTTCTTGATCTTCGCTGCGGGATACGTCCCGAGCTTCTTCACGACGGCGGCGGCGAGCCCGTTTGCCGCGCAAGCTGCGACCTTGCCCTTCTTCGACTGCACGCTGACCTTGACCAGCGGACTGACCTGGGCCGCCGTCCCGGCCTTGGTCGATGCACCGGTGGCGACGCTCTGCGTCGAGATCCCTCTCTTGAAGAGCGCCGCGCTCTTCAGGTGACAGAGGTTCGCGACCGTGTTGTCCACGGACTGCGAGTTGATGACCTGCCCAACCGACGATGGGTTCGTCTGCTGCGTGATCACCGGGTTGCCCCCTGTCGGGGAATACGGCTGGCCGAGATAGACCACCGCGCTGGCCGAATACACCTGGTTGCCGCCGAGCGAGACGAGGTACCCGATCACGGCTCCCGCGACCAGGCCGGCAGCGAGCAGCCACCAACGGAGCGCCCAGCAGCTTGACGTAGTGGGCGAAGTCGACTTCCTGCTCGGCCTCGGGGTCGAAGCCGCGCGAGGGTGGAGCAGGCGCAGTCACGAGTCGCGACGATAGCCGACGCGGATGAGGGCGTTCTTAGGAACCGGCTTCAGCAAACCGATTCAGCGCTTGTGGCGGTGCCGATGCGGGCGACGCGGCTCGACGGCGTAGACGCGCGTGAAGCCGTTGAAGAGGAGGCGCATCCCGTTCCCCGAGACCGGGACGAACTGTCCGTGCGGGAAGGTGAAGAGACGGCGCCCGGTATGGACGTTCACGCCGATGATTCGATGCGAGAAGCTGCCGGCGTAGGCGACGCCGTCGACGATCACGGCGGCTCCCGAGATCGGGCCGCCGGTCGGGATGCGCCAGAAGACGTGACCGCTCCCGGCCGAGACGCCGTAGAAGTAGCCGTTGTACGAGCCGAAGCAGACGACGCCGTCCGCGACCGCCGGCGACGAATAGACGTAGGCGCCGGTCGTCACGTGCCAGAGCGACCGTCCGCTCGTCGAGAACGCCCAGAACGAATACGCGACCGACGGGACGAAGACGCGGCCACCCGCGACCGCCGGAGTCCCGTAGATCTTCCCGTTCACCCTGCCGACCCACCGCGTCGCTCCGTTCCCGGGCGACAGAGCCCAGAGCCGCCCGTCGTAGTCGCCGATGAAGAGGCGGCCGCCCGAGATCGCCGCGCTCGAGGTGATCTTCGCGCCGAGATCGCGGCTCCACCGGAGCTTGTGCGTGTGCAGGTCGAGCGCGTACATCTCGCCGTTCCAGTCCCCGAAGTAGTCGATCCCGTTCACGACGATCGGCGACGACTCGATGGGCGATCCGGCGTCCCAGCTCCACTCCAGGCGGCCGTTCGAGCGGTTGAGGACGTAGACCCAGCCTCCGATCGTGTGGTAGACGACCTCGTCCCCGACGACGGCCGGCGACGACGCCATGCGCGGCCCGCCGGGCGTCCTGTGCACCCAGTCGAACTTCCCCGAGCGCATCGAGATCGCGTGGACGGTCGCGTTGGTGTTCCCGATGTACGCGACTCCGTCGTCGACGACGGCCGGGAACTCGATCAGTCGATTGAGCCCGCGGCTCCAGACGATGCGGAACGGCGGACGCAGGTGGATCCGGGGCGGAGCCTGGGTTCGCGCCTCGGTCGCTCCGTAGAGCGGCCATTGCAGGCCCGGCTGGTAGATGCGGAGCGTCTGCTTGCGGCGGTGCTTGAAGTCGACGGGGACACTCAGAGGCGAGTAGCCGCGGGCCGAGACCGAGACAACGAGGCGCCGGCGCGGCGCGGTAATGACCGTCACCCCGTGCCGGTCGGTCGTGCCGGTCTTCCCCGAGAGCCGCACGTGCGCCCTGGGGACGCGCTCACGCAGGTCGCCGTCGAGGATCGTGACGACGAGCTTCGCCGGCTGAGCCGGAGTCCGGTGCGTCGTGGTGGGAGGCGGCTTGGGGTGCGTGACGGGCGGTGTCGTCGTCGTCTGCCGGTGTCCACCGCCGCCGCAACCGGCGACGAGCGCCACGAGGGCGACCGCGACGAGAGCCCGGCGAATCAGACGTGCTCTCCGACCGCGAGCTCGCGGTACCCGGTGAGCCAGAGCGGAGCGCCGTCGATGTCGCGGAGGATGACGTTGTCGTCGGGGAAGTGCGGCACGGTCTCGCCGATCTCGTCGAGCCGTCCCAGCGTCGCGAGCACCTGCGCCTCCGCCATGTTCGCGCCGCCCGCTGCGAGGGCCGAGGTCGCGGCGACATGGCGAACGTTGATCTCCGTGACCTTGAGCGCGCCGGTGCGGTCCTCGCGCAGGTCGACCGTGAGGAGGCCGTGCGCAGGCTCGTCCGTGAGCGCACCGACGAAGCGCACCGCCTGCTCGGCGAGCGCCCGTGCGCGCTCGTCGTTGAGCAGCCGGCCGCGATTGATGTTTCCGGTCACGCCCGACGGGGCGAGATGCCCCATGAAGTATTCGAGCCGCTCGTAACAGCCGGCCTTGAGTAGCTCGTCTTCGTGGAAGAGGAGCGTGCAGGCGATGTTCCGCCCCGGCAGATGCTCGGCGACCATGTAGCTCGGGATCCCGGGATTGAGGCGCGCCCACGCGTACGCCTCCTCGGGCTCCGTCACCTGGATCGAGCCGATCCCGCTCGACGACGCCTCGGAGTAGTCGCGGAGCCAGACGGGGCCGCCGTCGAGATCGAGCCCCTGTCGGTCGAGCAGCTCTTCGCGCGTCGCGATGCGATACCGCGGCACAAGGCCCGTCTCGCGCAGCGCCTCGTAGAGCTTGCCCTTGCTGATCGCGATCTCCACGAGACCCGGAGGCGGAAGCAGCGTCGGAACCGGGAAGTCGCGCCCGCTCCAGAACAGCACCTCGGCCTCGGGCGCGACGACCGCCGCGTCGATCTTCTCGCGCGCGCAGATGTCCGCGACGAGCTCCGCGTAGCCCGGGTCGCCTGGCTGCGAGACGCGGTAGACGCGGTCGTACAGACCCTCGTAGAAGCCATACCAGTTGCCGCCGCGATCGGCGCCGACGAGGGTCGCACCCGCGAAGGCCTGGCTCGCGCGCAGCGAGCGGGCGATGGCTCTCGGCGTGACGCCGCACGCGCCCGTGACGAGGATGTTCAGCGGCGGCACAGGCTCCGAGGATAGCCCCGGCGCGTTACGACGAGGTGTGCCAGCCGCCGGTGTCGCCCTTGTACGTGCCGCCGAAGAGGGCACGCGGCGTCCGCGCGAGGATCCGTAGGTCGAGCGAGGCGGAACGGTGCTCGACGTACCAGACGTCCAGCTCGATCCGGTCGGCCCAGGGCAGCTCGGCGCGGCCGTTGACCTGCGCCCAACCGGTGATGCCGGGCCTCACGTCGAGTCTGTGCCGCTGTCTCTCGTCGTACTGCTCGACCTGATACCGGAGCGTCGGCCGCGGCCCGATCACGCTCATCTCGCCGCGGACGACGTTCCAGAGCTGGGGCAGCTCGTCGAGCGAGAGCTTGCGCAACAGCCGGCCGGTACGCGTGATGCGCGAATCGCCGCGGTTGACCGCGAGGCCCGCCCCCATCGTCTCGGCGCCCACCACCATCGTCCGCAGCTTGAGCAGCTCGAAGTCGACACCGTCTTGGCCGACGCGGGTCTGCCGGTAGAGAACCGGGCCGCGGTCCTCGAGCTTGATCGCCAGCGCGGCGAGCGCGAGGAGCGGCGAGGCGAGCACGAGCGCCGAGCCCGCGACCGCGACGTCGGCCGCGCGGTTCAGGCGAGCTCCTCGCGCTGCGGCGCCCACGTCGCAGGCACGCCACGCCGGAGGTAGTTCCAGAGCGCCACGACCGTCGCCCAGGTGATGAGGACGTAGTAACGGGCGATCCCGACGCCGAAGATCGCGGCCGCGAACAAGCCGAGCTGGAGACCGAGCGCGACGGCGTAGACCGTCCCGTGACGGAACAACGCGAGCGTGCTCCCCAGCAGGATCAGGTGGAGAAGGCCGCTCGCGTAACGGAGATGCCGGTGCGAGAGAAGCGCGACGAGATAGCCGGGACGCTGGCCGCGCAGCATCCGCCCACGCAGGACGATCAGCCAGGAGTGCTCGAACATCCGCACCTTCCGTCGGTACTCGGACTCGTTCGTGGGCGTCGGCCGCTCGAAGGCGAGCGCCTCCGGCTCGTAGACCGCACGGCGACCGCGCTGCACCATGAGGTAGGGCAGCGAGAGGTCGTGGCCGAAGCGGGGATCGACCTCGACGTAATCCGACCGGCGGAGTGCGTAGACGGCGCCGTTTCCCGCCGTGACCGAGCCGAGCCGCGACTCCGCGGCGCGCGTCACGAGCTCGTAGCGCCAGTAGACGCCTTCCTTGTTCGAGCCGTCGGGCGCCTCGAGCCGAAGTCGCCCGCACACGTACGCGACGCCGGGATCGGCGATGTTGCGCACGAGCTTGCGCAACGCGTCGGGAGCCCAGATCGCGTTCGCGTCGGAGAACGCCACCACGTCGGCCTGCGTCGCGCGCACCGCCGCGTCCTGCGCTGCGACCTTGCCGCCGCGCGGGTTGCGGATCACCCGCGCGCCCGCGGCCTCAGCCAGCTCCTCAGTCCGGTCGGTAGAGGCATCGGATGTGACGACGAGCTCGAGCAGCTCGGGTGGGTAGTCGAGCGCGCGCAGGTTCTCGAGCCGCCGCTCGATTGAGTTCTCCTCGTTGTAGGCGGTCACGATCACGGCGACGGACGGGAGGTAGGCGTCGTCGAGCGCAACCCGCCGCGTACGAACGCGCGCCGCGAGGGTGACGGTCGCCGGATAGAGCGCGTGCGTCCAGGCGAGCGCGACAAGCGAGCCCCAGAAGAGGACGACGGCCGCGGTCACGGCCGCAACGCTAGCTAGAGGCGAGGTCGGGTCAGTTGCCCCAGGGGCCGTAGCGAAGCTTCGGCGACGGCCGCGTGAGCGAGAAGGCGAGCGACGAGCCTGAGTCGGGCGCCGAGGCGCGCAGCCAGTCCTTCTTCGTCGCAGCGAACCTCAGGCTCCCCTTGAAGATGCCCGAGGAGTTCGAGCGGATCTTTGCCACCGTGGTCCAGCGGCCGCGTGTGCCGTGCCGACGCTGGATCGTTACGACGCGCTTGTCGCTCGTTGCATCCCGACCCCAGATAGCGACGCTGCCATCGCCGAGATACGCGACGAACGGGAACCGGAATGCAGTCAGTCCGGGCTTCGCCTTCGCGTTGGCGACCGACTTCGCGTGGTAGTAGAGGCCGCTCTGGTAGGGGCTCTTGCCGCCCTTGTCCTCCAGGCCGAACCAGGTCACGAGTGAGACGCCGGAGTGCCACATCTGGTACAGCGCCTCGGCAGTCCAGCGGGCGGCCAGCTTCGTCGGAGCCGCATGCGCGCGCGGCGGCTTGGTGTCCCAGCTGAACTCGGTCGACCCAGAACTGCACCGCCGTGGGACGAGACGATGCGGTGAAACTTCTCGGCCGTCTGAAGCACGGCCTTCATCTTCGGCAGGTCGCCGAGCGAGACGTCGTTGGGATTCCTCGCATGCCCGAATGGCCCGTTGAACGTGTACGGGTTGTGGGCCCAGACGTCGAAGTGGACGGTTGCGCAGCAGGTGCGGTGCGGGTGCTTCCCGCCCGAGACGCAGAGGAGAGAGCGCATGTAGGTGAGCGGGGAGATGCGAGTTCCAGTTCTGCTTCTTGCTCTTGGTGTGACCGAACGGATCGAGCCCGCCGGCGATGACGAGGTTCGCGGCGCTCACCGCATGAACGGAAGTCGCGACGGCATTCATCATCGAGCGATAGGTCGCCGCATTCACGGGCGAGAGGTCCTGGCTGAGGTTCGGCTCGTTCCAGACCTGGAAGACGTGCACCGCCGGAACGCCGTGACTGCCGTCGAAATGCAGAGCGAACGCCTTTGCAAACTGCCCCAGCGAGGAGGTCTTCGGCGTGAGCACGCGCTTGCCATGGCTGGTGGCGAGAGCCCAGCTAGGGGCGCCGACGATGTCGAGAATCGGCGTCAGCCCCGCGGCTCGTGCGGACTCGACCGTGCTGTCGACCCACGCCCACGAGTAGTCCGGCGACGTGGGGTCGGATGCAACAAACCCCGAGGATGGCGTGCTTGGCGCGATCGCGCTCCACGTCGCGACGATCCGAACATAGGAGGCTCCTGCCGCTTTCGCCTTCTGGAAGCCGGTGGCGCGCTCTGCTCCCGTGAGTGTGAACGGGTCGGTGACCGACGTTCGCAGCGGAAGTGTCGCGCGTGTCGAGTAGGTGCGAACACTGTGCGTGGCCTGGCGCGCGCTGGCCGATCCGGACGAGGCAGTCGTCGCGGCCAAGACCACGGCGATGACAGCGACAACGACGTTGCGGTGCTTGACCCCCATCGCCGGGACACGCTAGCTGCGATCCCGAGAGGTCGCGAAGGCCTTGCGAAGCCTTTACAGTGACCGGCCGGTCAGTTGCCCCAGGGCCCGTAGCGCTGGGCTTTGGGCACCGTGAGCGAGAACGCGAGCGATAGGCCGGACCCCGGGGCCGTCGCTCTCAGCCAGTCCGTAGCAACCGCCTTGAGTCGCAGCGTCGTCGTGAAGATCCCGTAGCGATTGGTACGAATTTTCGCGACGGCGCGCCATACACCGCTCGTCCCGTGCCTTCGCTGGATCGTGACTAGCTCCTTGGCGCTTGTCGCGTCGCGCCCCCAGATGCGGACCGTCCCGTTGCCGAGGTAGGCGACGAACGGGAAACGGAACGCTGTCCGCATGGGCTTCGCCCTCGCGATTCGCAGCGACTTGGAGTAGTAGAAGAGCCCAGACTGGTAACGGCTCGGGTTCGGCTGGTCCTGCAGGAGGAACCAGGTGGCGAGGCTGACTCCCGAGTGCCACATCTGATAGAGCGACTCGGCCGTCCAGCGCGCGTCGAGCGCGAGCGGTACTCCGTGCTTGCGCGGCGGGTTCGTATCCCAGCCGAACTCCGTGACCCAGAATTGGACAGGGTGCGAGGAGACGATCCGGTGGAGCCGCGCGGCGGTGCGGAGCAACGCCCGCATCTTGGGCAGATCACCGAGCGAGACGTCGTCCGGCCGCTTCGCCTTTCCAAAGGGCCCGTTGAACGTGTACGGATGATGCGCCCAGACGTCGAAGTGCACCGGCGTCGAGCAGGTCGCGTGGGGATGCGCGCCCTTGGAGATGCAGAGGAGCGAGCGCATGAACGCGAGAGGAGCCTGGGTGACGAAATCCGTGGCCTTGTTCCCGAAGGGGTCGAGAGCCCCGGCGACGACCAGGTTTGCCGGATCGACACCGTGCACGGCCGTGGCGAACGCGTTCACCATCCCGCGGTACACGCTCGCCGCCTCCACGGGAGAGAGGTCCATGCTGAGGTTCGGCTCGTTCCAGACCTGGAACACGTGCACTGGCGGCTCGCCGTTGGATCCGTCGTATCGGAGAGCGAGGGCCGTGGCGAAATCGCCAAGCTCGGAAGCATTCGGCGCGCCCGCTCGGCCGTCACCCCCTTGGCGCGCGAGAGCCCAGCTGGGGGGAGTGGTCACGTCGAGGATCGGCATCATGCCGTCCGCCTCGATCGCCGAGACGCTCGCGTCCAGCCAGGACCACGTGTAGCCGGCCGAGGTCGGATCCGTCGCAACGAAGTCGTCGGGGCGTTGAGTTGGTGCGACTTCCGACCAGGCCACAACAAGCCGGATGTAGCTCGCGCCTGCAGCCCGCGTCATCTGAAAGGCGGTGTCCTGCGATGCTCCGGTGAACGTGAACGGATCCAACACGGCTGTCCGAAGCGGCAGCGTGGAACCGGTGGAGTAGAAACGAACCTGCTGCGCGCGATGCGTTGTGCTGGCCAGGCTCACGGTCCCATGAACGAGCGCGATCGCGCAAGCACATACGGCCGCGACTCCGACGCACAGAAACCTCAGCGAGACCCTCAGCCGCACGGCGGCACACAGTAGCTGACCTATCGGCGATTCCTCGACCTTCCTCTCGAAGGCTTCAGAATCCTCGGCTCACGACTAGCCGCGACGCGGATGAGCGGGGGCTACACTCGAGCATCGTGAGGGCAGACGAGGGCTTGGCGTCAGCCGCTCTAGCGGCCGACCCAAAACGCGGCCTCCGCCTCCGCACCACCCTGGCGACGGGCGCATTCTGGCTCGTCGGTTCGGCGCTCGTGGCGGTCGCGCAGCCGAGCGCCGAGCGCGGGACCGCGGCGATCGGCGCAGCCGTCGCCGGCATCGCCACCATCCTCGCCGTCAGCAGGCTGACGCCGGACGCTGAACGACGATATTTCCGGTCGGTAGTCGGAGCGATGGTCGCCGTCTCGCTCGTGGGCGACTGGCTCCTGCAACACCTCGTCAGCGGCGCGAACGGATTCGTGGAATACGGGATGGACACCCGGATCGCCCTGCCGCTCATCGTGGTGCTGCTCGTACCACTGGTTCTCCAGGCGATGCCCGTGCGGCTCCGGTCTCGCGCGCTGTGGCGAGAGCGCTCGCAGATCCTGCGGGAGGCGCGGCCGCTGGACTGGCTGACCGCGACCTACGTGCTGCTGATCGTTCCGGATCTCATCCTCGGCGTCGCCTACCACGCACCGAAGACCTACATCGCGCAGGACCTCGGCCTGATCGTGTTCTTCGTGTTCGCCTACGTCGCCGGCCGCGCGGTGAGCGCCAGAGCCGGCAAGGCGTCGGCCGGAGAGCTGGTTGTCGTACTCCTCCTGCTCGGTGTGGCGCAGTTACTCCTGGGCTGGGACACGACGCCGATCTTCACCTACGTCGAGGCCGCCAGCGCAGGCGCGATCGCCTTCGCCGTGCTCCAGCCGACGAGGACGCGACTGCTGTGGCTGCTCCTCCCTGCCCTTGTGCTGCTGGCCCACGACGCATGGGCGATCAAGAATGGCACGGGGTCGACGACCGCCGTCCAGCTTGCGGCGGCGCTCGGGATCGTCGCCTACCTCTTGGTTCGCGTACGACACCTGCTGCCGCAATGGCTCATTGTTGTGATCGCAGCCGCCGCGCTAGCCGGCTTCCTGGCCTTTACCGCCGACGGCGCGACCGTGCGCGGCCAATACCACGGCACGGACGAGTCGAATCTGGGACGGACATACGAGGCCCATCAGGTGCGAGAGGCGACCCATACCTCGCCGTTGGCCTTCGTCTTCGGACGCGGGCTCGGGGGGACGATCAACGAGACGCAGGCGCCCAGGCTCTTTGCAGAGTCTCTCGTATATGGCGGACGTGACCTCGCTCAGGTCCAGGAGGTGCACCTTCTCCCCTACGAGTTCCTGCTCAAGTACGGCGTGCTCGGATTCGCGTGGGTGGTTGCGTTCGTCGTGGGCGTCGTCATCCTCGGCATCCGGGCGCTCGAGGCTGCGACCAGGCAAAGGGACCCGACGCCTGTCGTCTATGCCGCGCTCCCGCTTCTCGGCATCGCCGCGGCTCTTGCCGCTGCTACACACCTCCAGGACAACCCACTGAACGCGTTCGCGGTCGGAGTGCTGGTTACGCGCTTCGGCGGCGTGGCGGAACCTCGGCCACGCCTCGGCGTCGCCGTTCCGGCGGCCGCCGCCATCGCTGCGGTTGCGGGCGCGATCGCGTTCGCCGGACACGTAGGAAAGTTCGTCTTCCCAGGCTATGCGGGCGCTCAGGGCGGCCTGAACGCCACGGTGCTCGCTCACGTGCGCGTGAACTACCCGTTCGGCTTCCACACGCGCCGCTTCGCCACCTCGAACCCGAGGATCACCGGCGTTCATGGAGCGCGAGTGCAGGGCGTGGTCATCGCGAGCTATCCGCTCAGGCGAAGCCCGCAGCTCGGCGGAACGGGTACGCGTTTCCGGCCGGACGGCGTGTTCTTCGAACTCTATCGGCTACCTCGCCGGGCACACCCGACGAAGGTGAACAGGCTCCCGGTGACGATCTTCGACTTCCCCGACACGGCCGGTCTGCCGCCCGCGACGGAACAGGGAGCGACGTTCTTCAAGGCGAAGGGGCGCGACTACCGGGCGATCCTGTGGCTCGGACCGCGCGCCCCGCTGGCGGCGCGAGTCCTCGTCGACGAGATCGTCGCCTCCATGCAGGTCAGCCGCGCCGGCGCCGCGCCGCATGCGAGAGGGCGGCCTGGTACGCCTCCACATAGACGTCGGTGACTCGATCGGCGTCGAACCGCTCGGTCGCAGCTCGTCGGCCGGCCTCGCCCATTCGCGCACGCAGTGACTCGTCCCCGAGTAGCCGATTCACGGCGTCGGCTATGGCGCTCGGGCGCTCGGGCGGCACGAGCAGGCCCGTGATGCCGCCGTCGACAACCTCCGCCACGGCGGCGACCCGCGTCGCAACCACCGGTACGCCGCACGACTGAGCCTCCAGCGCGGTCGTGGTCGTTCCCTCCGAACGGGGCAGCGAGGCGATCACGTGGACATCGAACGCCGGATACCATCGCTCGACGTCGCTGCGCTCGCCGCTGAAAAGGACCGGGTTCGGGAGGGCTAGCCGGGCGGCCCGCTCACGCAGCTTCTCCTGGTAGGCGAGGTGGGTCCCGGGAGCGCCGCCCACGACCACGAACCACGCCTCGGGTCGCGCAGCGGCGACCTCGGCCGCGGCGTCGAGGAAGTACTCGAGACCCTTCATCGGGTTCAGGCTCGAGACGGTTCCCATGACCGGTGCGTCCGCAGGAATCCCGTGTTCCTCGCGCACGGCACGGCGCCGCTCGGCCGACGGCACGAACCGAGTGGTGTCGACCGGAGGGAAGTAGACGAACGCCGGCACCGGAAGCGACTCGCGGCCGCCGTGGAGCTCGACCAGCGCCTCGCCGTCGAACATGACGGCATCGGCGAGCCGGCGGACGAGCGGCATCGCAGCGTGGCGCAGCGGTGCGGGCGCGCGAGTGTCCACGATCTGCCAGACCACCGCCACGCCCCGCCGACGGGCAGCCAGTGCGGCGTGCGGATTCACGAGGCCGCCGATCTGCACCACGTCGGCCCCCGAGCGGGCGATCACGTCCTCGAGCCGCCGCACGGTGGGATGGAAGTCGCGCCCGAATCGCAGGAGCAACCGTGGATCGGGCGAAGCCCGCAGGCGCGACAGAGGGAGCGCGTAGACGGTGACGCCCGCCTCCTCCAGTCTCGCCGCCGCCGACCCCGACTCGTCCGGGACGGCGATCTCGATCTCCCACCCTCTACGAGCCAATGGATCCTTGAGCCGCAACACCTCGTTGTGCGGCCCACCGAAGAACGGCGAGTGGACGACGCTGAGAACCTTCATCCGGAGGGCCGCGAGGCTACCAGCGATAGACCGCTAGCCTGCGGCGACCAAGGTGCAACGGACGAGCAGTCATCTCCGCAGGGCCGCCTGGCTTTGCGGGCTCAGCGAGACGGAGCTGGCCGCTCCGGACGAGGGGGACCCCGCCCGCTGGAGTCGCAGCGCTCCGGCAATTGCTCGTCTGCCCGGGCTGCCGGAGCAACCTCGAGTGGCAGACGCAGGCGATTCGCTGTACCGGCTGCGGCGCCGTCTACGAGCTGGTCGAAGGCATTCCTGTCCTCAGCCGACCCGGCGGCACCGACGAGGATGCGCAGAAGGGCAGCCAGGCCGCATTCTTCGACGAGGCCGACCCTGAGTTCGAGGTGACCAGGCCCCACGGCTCGCCGTGGCTCTACCGATCGCTGCTCGCCGAGAAGTTCCGGCGGAGCCTCGAAGCTCTCGCGCTCCCGCCGGAAGGCCTGACCGCCGCTGCGATCTGCGCCGGCTCGGGCATGGACGCCGAGTTCCTCGCCCGCGTCGGAGCGAGCGTCATCTCGACCGACATCTCGCTCGGGGCGGCCTGCCGCACCCGGGAACGCGCGCGACGCTACGGCTTCGAGGTGCTGCCGGTGGTGGCAGACGCCGAGGCGCTTCCCTTCCGCGATCGCGCCGTCGATCTCCTCTACGTCCACGACGGACTCCACCATCTCGACTCCCCACAGGCAGGGATCGGGGAAATGCTCAGAACCAGCCGCTGGGCGGTCTCGATCAACGAGCCTGCGCAGGCGGCAGCCACGTCTCTCGCGGCGAGGGTCGGCCTCTCCGAGCATTACGAAGAAGCCGGGAACTTCATCGCGCGAATCGATCCGGAGCGGCTGGCGGCAGAGGTCTCGGCAGCCGGCTTCGACGTCGTCAGGAAGCAGCGCTACGCGATGCTCTACCGGCACGAGCCGGGACGGGCGGCTCGCGTTCTCTCGCAACCGGGCATACGCAACGTGACGCTCGCAGGGCTGCGCGCGTTCAACGCCGTCGCGGGTGGCATCGGCAACAAGCTGACCCTGCAGGCCGTCCGGCGCGGGGAGGCGGTTCCCTGAGCCTCACACCATGCCTCGCCCGATCTGCCGCTCCTCGGCTGTCAGCTGAACCGGGTCGAGCCTGGCAACCTGTCGGACGAGGCGCAGGAACCTTCCGTCGGTCCGCCATGGAAAGGCAGGCTCTTTCCGCTCCCAGAGCAAGACCGCGGGCAACCCGCGCAGGCGCCACCCGAGGCCGCGGATCCGCCGGAAGCGGCGAAGCCCGAACAACGGTCCGTAGGACTCGACGAGCAGCGTGCTCTCTCGCGCGAAAAGGGCGTCCGTAGTCCGGACCTTCCGTTGCGGGTGGTCGCGGTCCACCGCGACGACCGCCGGGAGGTGGACGAACCGGACGCCGCGGCTGCGCAGGCGAAGCCAGAGCTCGTAGTCGAGGAATCGGTGCAAGTCGACGCGCAATAGAGCCTCGCGCGGCCCGATCACGGAGCGACGGAAGAACGCGGCCGGCTGCACGATCGGGGAGACAGGCGGCAGCGCGCCAGTTGGCCAGCGCGACCGATGGTGCCGGACGATCAGGCCGCCTTCGCCGACGAGTGCGGCGTCGCCGTACACGACGCCTGTGCCGGGCTCCTTCGCGAAGGCCGCGACGACCTCTTCGATCGTGGCGGCAGCGAAGAGGCCGTCGTCGCTGTTCACCCAGCCCACGATCTCACCCGTGCTCGCCTCGAACGCCTTGTTGACCGCGTCCGCCTGTCCCCTATCCGGCTCGCTGCGCCAACGAACGGCGGGGCCGGCCCCGGCGAGGACCTCGAGGGACTCATCGGTCGAGCCTCCGTCCATCACGACGTGCTCGATGTGGGGGTATGTCTGCCGTGCGACGGAGTCGAGGCAATCCCGAAGGAACCGCCCCTGGTTGAACGACGGCGTCAAGATCGAGACGAGTGGATGATCGTCGGGCACGACTACGTCCGGTCCTCTTCGTCAAGACGAACATCGGATAGCAACCCGCCCAGGTCGCCCAGCTGGGAACGGCTCGCTCGAAGGCGAGTACGACGCGAAAGATCGTTGCGCCGAGCCCGTTGTCCGGGATGAGTCTCCGCGATTCGTTCGCGTTGAGCGATCTCCACGGCAGGATCTCGACTACGGCCTCGTCGGAGAACCTCTCCCACCAGGAGAGCGGATGCGCGAAGAAGTAGATCGGCCCCGGCTCGGGGTTCCTCCTGCGGCCCGCTAGCTTCTTGAGCCGCGAGACAAGTCGATCGGGATTCGCGTAGACGACCACGGCGGTCGCGCCGGGCTTCAAGACCCGAATCAGCTCGCGCACTGCGTCTTCCTGACGTTCCCGGTCGATGTGATAGATCGTGTGCAGGCTCACAGCCGCGTCGAAGTGGTCGCCTGGAAAGGGAAGCTCGAGTAGGCTCGCGCGCACGTAGTCGCCGCGCACTCCGAGCTTGTTGCGGGCCTCGGCGAGCGCACGCTCCGAGAGGTCGACACAGACCCGCTTCCCAAAGCCGGCCGAATACTCGAGGTACTCCGGGTACTGAATCGGCCCGGAACCCGCGTCGAGGATGAGCTCGCCTGTCTGCGGGAGATGCTCGAGCACCTTGCGACGGCACGCGGAGAGGTACTCGGCAGCACAGGGACGCAGGTCCTCCCAGAGTTGGGCGTCGGCGTAGACCGCGTCACAGCAACGGAACCGGCAAGCCAGCCCTCGTTGTCGTAGAAGTCGCGGACCTCTTCTTCGATCGCCATTGGCGTGGCCCTGTTGGTTGATGGACGCCGTCAAGGTCGAGCAAGCGGGACGTCGCGATTAGGGCGCGGACAAAGCACGTTAGCCTGAGCTCTACTTGGATGCCCGGCGCCGAGCCCCTCGGGGGCGACGGCTTCTAAGCCCGCGAGAGCCTCCGGGCCCACCGCGCCAGATGGCCTGTGCGCAGCGTCGACCTGCCCGCCGCCGCGTGCCGCACGAGAGCGGCGAGTTCCAGCGTGGCGACATCGGGTGTGGTGCGGCCAGCGGCCCGGCGCATTCCGCGACGAACCAGCCCATCGCGTGTCACGCCGGCGACGAACTCGCCGTCTCGGTCGATGAGGACGTACGGGATCCGGCGCGCAGTACACCAGACGAGAGCTGCCTGGGTGGCGAAGGTGCCGAAATCGGAGATGAGCATGCAGTCAGGTCTGAAGCCACGGAAAGAGTTCCAGATCGCCCAGTTGATCGGATACTCGCGACCGAGCGCTCGCTCGAGGGCCGAAATACGCATGCTGCGCGGGAACCAGTGGAGGTGCCGCGGCCACGGCGTGCCGGCGTCGTCGACGCCGAACGGCTTGACGGCATAGAGCACGCTGACGTCGATGTCCTCGGCCTCAGCGAGCGCGTTGAGCATGGGGGTCGTCTCCGGCTCCGGCCGCGGGAAGACCCCGAGGAGGCGCAAAGGCCGCCCCCGGCCGCCACGGTCCCCTTGCGTCGAGCCGGGCCTTCGCCACGCGCGCCTTCTCGCGCGCTCGAAACGTCGAGGCCGGATAGCGGCGAGGCCTGCCCGCAGCGTAGAGCCGGTGGGTGGCGTCGTGAAGCGAATAGATGTGCTCTCGTCCCCCCGCGAGTCGCTCGTTGTACTTCGCCTCTTCGCCGTAGTAGGTCTCGTCGAGCCCGCCGGGCATGTGTGAGTAGTCGTGCGACTGGTGGACGGCGACCACGCTGCGCGTGGCGTCGACGACCGGATCGCCCTGCTCCCTGACGCTCCAGACCAGCCAGTTGTCGAAGCAAGCTCGGCCGATCAGGAACGACGGAATCCGGCCGAACTCCCCTCGGGGAAAAACGAAATAGTCGAGCGCTGCCCAGCCGCGCAGCCGCCCACTCGCGAGCGCCCGTTCCCGGAGCCGCCGACGCGCGACCGGATCCTCGAGTCGCAGCCTGGCTCTGGTCTCGAGGTCGCGGCACTCGCCGACCATGAGGAAGCGGTCGAAGGCGGCGCACACCCGCTCCACCGCGGGCAAGAAGTCGTCGAGGAGGACGATGTCCGCGTTGACGAGACAATGAAGCGGCTCCGTTGCTACCGCCTCGACGAGCTCGACGGCGCTGTCGAGCCGAGGCGTTCCGCGCTCGTTCGTCGCCAGGCCTCCGACGTGCTCGACGTCAGCATCTCGAGCAGCTTGCTCGACTCCCTCCTCGTCGCCGACGAGCACGATCTGGACCGCGGGACGCAAGGCGCGCCAGCTCTCGATCGCGTTGCGCTGGATCTCCCCGATGTGCCTCCGGAACGGCTTCGGGATTGTGAAGAGCGTCAACATCCGCGCCCGAGGCTAGCGGAGACCCTCTTCTTTCACCGACTGTTGCTGCCGTTTAGAACGGGATGTCGTCCGGGTCCTCGTCGCGCCCGACCAGCGCTCGTCCTGCCGGAGCTTGCACCGAGAAACAGCCGTAGTCGTGGGCGTACGAGGTCCTGACGAGGGTGCATGCGCAGCCCAGCGCAGTTGCATGGTCGACGAAGCGCTCCCGGATCAGTCGATCGTAGAAGGCGAAGTCCTCCGCACGACACAAGTAGGCCTTGTTCCCGCCGCAAAGCACCATCCGGAAGTCGGTCCACTCGAAGAGGAACTTGTAGACGGCCGCATGGAGCTGCGGGTAACGCATGTTGCCGAAGTCGTCGATCGAGATGAGTGCCCGATCGCCGGCCATCTCGGAGCCGATGAGGATGTCCGTGTAGGTCCCGAAGCCGCTGTGCCCGCCGTCGACGTGGAAGAAGCGCATGGTTGCGCGATACCGCTCGTATGCCGGGTTTCCGCGGAACAAGGACGACCGCCCTGTGACGGTGACCACGTTCTTGGGGTGGAACGCCCGAATCTTCTCGGCCACGTCGGTCGCATCGCTGATGTCGACGAGCACGACGGGGTCGGCCGGTTGGACGTGAAGAGCACCCATGAAGGCGCTCTTTCCTCGCCAGACGCCGATCTCCATGAACCCGCCGGAGATCGCCTGACCGGACTGTGCCGCGAGCAAGAAATCCCAGGTCGCCTGGGCTTCATCGGTGAACCAGCCCTCGACAGACGAGAAACGGTCGCGATATGTCTGGAACTGCGACCGCGCCAGATGACCGGCGCTTGTAGCTTGGGGCGGGGATCGGCGCCTCAACTGCACTGGCCTGAGCCGCGGCGCCACGAACGGAGCGTACAGCAGGTCCGAGGGGAACGTTCTCGAGGACTTCCGTACGATGACGCGCGTGGTCAGCGAGCACAGAAAGGCGATTCGCGTCCTCCGTGGAGCGCGACGCCAGACCGGCCATTCGGGCCTCGGCAGACCCAGCCCGATGGACAGTGAGCTCCCTGTCCACTTCTTCACGATCGTCCTGAACGGCGAGCCGTTCATCCGCTACCACCTCGATGTCCTCCGCTCGTTGCCGTTTCCCTGGCACTGGCACGTGGTCGAGGGCGTTGCCTCGCTCGTCCACGACACCGCATGGAGCGTCGCGGGAGGCGGGCGCGTCGAGCCCTCCTGGCACGCCGACGGTCTCAGCGTCGACGGGACGACCACCTATCTGGACGAGGTCGCCGCCGCCGAGCCGCAGCGGATCACGCTCTACCGGAAGCGGCGCGGCCAGTTCTGGCAGGGCAAGCGCGAGATGGTGTCGGCGCCGCTACCACGGATTCGGGACGAGTGCCTCCTCTGGCAGGTCGATGCCGACGAGCTCTGGACCGCCGACCAGGTCGTCGCCGTGCGGAACCTCTTCCTCGAGCAGCCTGACCGCACCGCCGCCTACTACTGGTGCGACTACTTCGTCTCACCGGATGCGATCGTCACGACGCGCTACGGCTACGCAGCCAATCCGAGGGACGAGTGGCTCCGCACGTGGCGCTACCGTCCGGGCGACCGCTGGCAGACGCATGAGCCGCCGATCCTCGGCCGACGGCGCCGCATAGCCTCCGTCGACCTGGGCTACACGGATCCGTTCCTCCACGACGAGACCGAGGCCGTCGGGGCCGTCTTCCAGCACTTCGCCTACGCAACCGAGGAGCAGGTCCGGTTCAAGGAGAGCTACTACGGCTATGTCGACGCGGTCGACGCCTGGCAGGGGCTGCGCAAGGCGGTCCGAGAAGCCGACGGCCCGCTCCGGCTCCGCGACTACCTGCCGTGGGTCGAGGACGACACGCTCGTCGACCTCGCCGAACGCCGGCACGTTCGGCCTATCGCGCGCGCGTCTCGTGAGGACGGCGCATGGGTGTTTTCGCCGGCGGAAGAGCGAACCGAGGCCTCGATCGACCCCCGACGGCCCGATCGTCGTCGATGGAGTCTTCTTCCAGCACTTCCTGAACACCGGCATAGCGCGAGTCTGGCGCTCCAACCTCGCAGCAGTGGCTGACCTCCGGCTTCGCGCGTCGCGTCCTGTTCCTCGATCGCGGCGGGGCCGGGCCACGCCTGCCCGGCCTGCCGACGCGCTCGATTCCGCGTTGGGATCCCGAAGCCCCCGCCGAGGACTCCCTGCTGCTGCAGCGCGTGTGCGACGAGGAAGGCGCCGCACTCTTCGTCTCGACCTACTACACGACCCCGATCGAGACGCCAAGCCTCATGCTCGTCTACGACCTGATCCCCGAGAGGCTCGGGTTCGACATGTCCGACCCGTCGTGGGACGAGAAGCGAGTCGCGATCAAGCACGCCGAGCTTCTACGTCTGCATCTCCGAGAACACCCGTAAGGATCTCCTCGAGCTCGAGCCCGTCTCGCGAGGGAAGCGGGCAGAGGTCGTCCCCCTCGGGGTCGCCGACGCGTTGCGCGCCGGCGACCGACGACGAGGTCGAGCGATTCCGGCGCGAGCATCGGCTCGAATGGCCATATTTCCTCCTCGTCGGCGAGAGGCTCGGCGTCGAGGGCTACAAAAACACGGAGCTGCTGTTCCGCGCCCTGCACGGCTGGCGCGAACTCAGCGGGCACGAGGTCGTCTGCGTCGGCGGCCAGACCTATGTCGAGCCCGAGCTGCGCGGGCTGGCCGGCCCGAAGGTGCCGACGCGCCGGCTCGCGCTCTCCGACGAGGAGCTTCGTCTCGCCTATTTCGAGGCAGCGATCGCCCTCGTCTATCCGTCGCGCTACGAGGGGTTCGGCCTGCCGGTGGCGGAGGCGATGGCGTGCGGCTGCCCGGTGATCACGACCAGGCTCGCATCTCTCCCCGAGGTGGCCGGCGATGCCGCGCTGTACGTCGACCCCGACGACCCGCAGGGGCTCCGGGAGGCGCTCGACCGCGGTGCCGAGGCTGACCGTCGCGCGGCAATGGTGGCTACAGGCAGGAGCCGGCGGGGGCATCCGCGTTCCGGCGGGACCGCTGCGCTTCCGCCGCCCTCGCGGCCGCTCTCTCTGAGGCGGCTGCCGCGGACACGGCGGAACAGCGGCAGGCGCGTGACGCGGCATGGCGGCCGCGGCGGGAAGCCCAGGCGGGCTCGCTTGAGCCCGAGCCGCCCTGAAGCGGCCTCCTGCACGCGATTCCATCTGCTCGGCCGGCGGGAGATATGCGCAGGTCTTCGGGCGGCGGCTGAACTCCGCCGCCATGCGGTATCTCCCACCGCGGGTGATCGTCCTCCTCCACAGCCGAAAGCGAACGTCCGACTAGCCGGCTGGGAGGACGACCCTAAGGCAGAATCCGCCAATCGACAGACGGGCTCTCATCACAGGGATTGCCGGCCAGGATGGATCGCTGCTACTGGCCGAGAGCTTGCTCGGGGGGGGCTATGCGGTCTACGGGATCGTGCGGCAGGACCCCCTTCGGCTGGTTCCCACGCGAATTCTCCAGGACGTCCGAGCTCGCGTCGAGCTCTTGCCGGCTGACCTGCTCGACCAGGCTTCCCTGGTAGCGGTGCTGGAGGCCTGCGAGCCCGACGAGCTCTACAGCCTCGCCTGCCGTCGTTCGTCCCGCCTCCTGGGACAGCCGGTGCTGACGGCGGAGTTCGCCGCGGTGGGCGTGACCGCGATGCTCGAGGCGATACGCAAGTCGACGATGGGATCCGCGTCTACCAGGCCTCGTCGAGCGAGATCTTCGGCGACCCGACCGAGTCGCCGCAGAACGAGGAGACCCCGTTCGCGCCCGCCACGCCCTACGGCGTCGCCAAGCTCTACGGCCACTTCATCACCGTCGTCGTACCGCGAGCCGGTACGGCATGCTACCCGTGCGCGGGATCGCCTACAACCACGAGTCACCGCGCCGTCCGCCCGAGTTCCTGCCCCGCAAGGTGGCGCAGGCGCGGCGCGAATCACGCTCGGGCTCCAGGAGGAGCTCGTTCGGCGACTCGCCGCACGTCGCGACTGGGGGTACGCAGGCGACTTCGCCGAGGCCATGTGCCTCATGCTACGGAAGGACCGCGCCCTGCTGACTTCGTCATTGCACGGGCGAGCCGCACAGCGTCGGCGAGCTCGTCGCGACCGCTTTCGCGCACGTCGGCCTCGACTGGCGCGACTACGTGCGCACCGATCCAAACGCTCGTCCGTGGCCGCGCGGAGCTCCACAACCTGGTGGGTGCACCCGCGAAGGCACATGCACTGCTCGGCTGGCGACCGACCCTCAGTTTTGAGGAGCTCGTCCAGTTGCTGGTCGACGCCGATCGCGCACTGCTCGGCGAGCGTGCTCGGCCGACCTGACGCCCGCCCTCGCAATCAGACGAAATCGCGATCCCGGACCGCGAAGCGGTAGTCGTCGAAAGTCGCCTCTTCGGGACTGTCCGGAATAGCACGGAGCTCGCATACGAACCGCGCTCCAGGCGCAACTGAGTCGAGGGCGACGGTGATGTCGCTCCAGGCCTCCGACAGCGGCGCGGTAGCCGCGAGTGAGCCGGCCACGTAGACCTCCAGCACGCCACTGCCCGTCGACGCGCCAAGCGCCTTCACCCGGAATCGCAGCGAGCGGCTGTCGTCTTGGCGCGTGAGAAACCAGCGCGCCCGCCTGTAGCCGGTGCGGACACCGTCGTCACGACGCGGCTTTTGCCAGCCGTTCAGCAGATCGAACCTCGTCTGCAGACGCCCGGGGAAGTCCCCGTCGACGCACGACCCAGGGAGCAACGGAAGCAGCGTCGAAATGGCGGTGTCGTAGTCGGAGAGAACACTCGCGTACTCGCCGGCGGCGAGCACGGTGCGCTCCTGCGTGGCGGGAGCGATCGAGAGGGGCGCTCGCACCCGCGCCCTGATGGCAAGGCTCCCCGAGGTCTTCGAAAGCCAGGAGGCCGCCGCAAGAGGCCACTCCTCCCGCCTCCCGGCCCGAAGCCGGCGCCTTGGCCTCCAGGGCGTCTGTCCGCTCACGTCGGATGTCAGCAACGTCACGTCAAGACGAGATTCGCTTGCAACGAGGGCCTCGACGAGAGTGCCGAACCGCGGGATCGTCTCGTTCACTCCGAGCAGCACGTCTGGATGCTCGTTGAAGACATCGAACTCCAGCTCCTCGCCGACGCTGTCTGCACGGAAGGGATCGCTCGTGGTGAGCAGCCAGCCCCCTGGGCGGATCACCCGCAGCATCTCACGCACCGCCGCAGGCACGTCGCGCATGTGATGGAGAGCGGAGTTGCAGCAGACGACGTCGAAGGCTTCGTCCTCGAAAGGGAGAACGTGCGCGAAGCCTCCGACCCAGCGAGCCTCGGGCACGACCCCGCGACCGCGGCGGATCAGGGTAGGGTTGTACTCGAGGGCGGTGAGTCGGCCGCCGGCGTGAACAAGGCGCCACGTGTCGTAGCCGCTCCCGGCTCCGACGTCGAGCACGTCGCGATCCTCCAGCTTGATTTCGTTCGCCAAGGCCCGGTACGACGCGTACTCGGTGTACCGATTTGCGAACCACGGCGCCCGCACGAACTCGTCCGAGCAGTTCGACCGAAAGGCTTCCCTGTCCTCGGCCTCGTGGTACCGACGCAGCAGCTCCTCGAGACGCTCCACATCGCCGCGGCGCGCGTACGTGTTGTCCTCACGCGCGTTTGCCGCGATCTCGATCAGCCCGAGGACGTCTCCGGGCTCGTAATGACCGAGAAACGGAAACCCCCAGATTACGTCGAACACGGCGCCGCAGGCCTTGCACTCAATTGCTGCCGCAAGGATCGCATCCACCGCCCAAGCCGCGTCTCTGGCGCGTAATGCCGACTCGCCACACGAGCTGCAGCGCGTTCCCGCCAGGGCTTGAACAGGAGCTAGCGTGCCGTTCAGAGGCCGCTCACTGCGCGTCGCTGCAGAGCTGGCGGCGCCGGCGCGCGAGCATCGAGCGATGAGGGTTTGGCGAGTTCCCAGCTGTGCCGCACGAGGACCGGCGAAGGGTAGTTCGAGGGGACGATTCCGGACGCGAAAAATGGCGCTGACACCAGGGTGAATTCTGCGGCGCGGTGATCCTCGTCGACGACGTCCCCGTGCCGGTAGAGCGCCGCCCCGACGACGTACGCGCCTGGCTTGAGCGGCAGGCCGTCGAGCATGCAGACGATCGCTGCACGCCCCGCGATGGTCTCAGCTTGCAGGCGCCGGGGGTCGTCGAAGTCGGTCGAGAGCGCAACGTACTGGTCTCCGGTCACACCCTTGATGGAGAGCTCGACGCGGAGGTCGCCCATCCGCATCGTCTCGCGCGCATCGAGCTCGACCACGATCTGCAGCGGAGCATCGATGGCGATGGGGCCGTTTCGGTCGCCGTCGCGGACGGCGACGCTCCGAATCGTGACCGGGCTCCGCGGGTCCGTATGCCGCCAGATGTCCTGAGCCTCCTCGCCGCTCAGCAGGTACTGCTCGGCCGCCTGCTGGGCGGGACCGCGGTAGGCGATTCGACCCTCGCGGAGGACGATGGCGTTCTGGCAGAGACGTATCACCGAGTTGACGTCGTGGCTGACGAAGAGCACCGTCCGGCCGCCGCGGGCCATCTCCTCGACGCGGGCATGGCACTTCGCCTGGAAGGCCGCGTCACCCACAGCGAGCACTTCGTCGAGAAGCAGGACTTCCGGATCGAGGTGCGCCGCGACTGCGAAGGCGAGCCGGACCTGCATCCCCGACGAGTAGCGCTTGACCGCGATGTCGATGAACTCGCGAACCCCGGAGAACTCGACTATCTCGTCGAACTGCCGTTTCGTCTCGGCTCGCGACATGCCGAGGATCGCCCCGTTGAGAAAGATGTTGTCGCGGCCGCTCAACTCCGGGTGAAAGCCTGTCCCCACCTCGAGGAGACTGCTAACACGACCATGGATCTCGGCGCGTCCCGCGCTCGGTTCGGTGATCCGTGCTTAGGATCGCCGAGCAGGGTGGACTTGCCGGCGCCGTTCGGGCCGATCACCCCCAGCACCTCGCCACGCCCCACGTCGAACGAGACGCCCCGCAGCGCCCAGACGTCCTGTCGGAACTGCGCGCGCTCGCCGAGACGCGCCCGGGCGCGCATGGATGCCGCGGTGACGCGAACCCGCTCCTTAAGGTTCGTCGGCGGCGCGTGCGACCAGCACGCGGTAGCGCTTTTCGAGGTCGCGTACGCGGATGACCGGCTCGGAGGACATCAGACGTCGTCGGCGATCGTGCGGTCGACCCCCGAGAAGTAGGCGAGCCCGACCGCGAAGACAACGGCTGTCACCACCAACGCGATGACGAGCGAACTGGCTGATGCCGGCATCCCGAGCAACGCCCAGCGGAACGCCAGAAGGATCCCGACCAGCGGATTGAGGGCCAACACGCGCCTCTCCCAGGCAGCTCCTGCCAGGAGCGCAAAGGCCACCGGGCTGAGGAAGAACCAGAGCTGGATCGTGAATGGAAGAGCTTGCGCCACGTCTCGATAGCGCACGTTTAGCGCCGACAGAAGGAGCGAGAGACCGAGCGTCAGCGCGAAGGTGAGCGCGAGCAGCGGAAACACGAAGACGAAGCGCCAGTCTGGGATGCGCCCGTAGGCCAAGTCGAAGAGAACGAAGAGCACGAGGGCTATCACGAAGTCGACGAGGTTCGAGGTGATCGAGGCCAGAGGGACCAGCACCCTTGGGGCGGCAGTCTTCGTCACGATCGCGATCTCGTTCACGAGGCTTGAGGTGGCAATCGAGACCGAGCGCGAGACGAACATCCAAATCACCAGACCCGAGAGCGCATAGAGCGCGTAGGGCACGGGCCCCGTATTCACCCGCACGAGCTGCGTGAACGCGAACGTGTAGACGGCCATCATCGCGAGGGGCTGGAAGACCGTCCACGCCGCACCTACCACCGTCTGGGCATACCGCACCTTGAGGTCACGCAAGACGAGGAAGCCGAACAGCTCGCGGTAGCTCCAGAGCTCCCTCAGCCGCGGCGGCACCGGGCCGCGCGTTGACTGAATAACGATCGCTGGTGTTTGGGCGCTCATAGCTAGACGGTCAAGCGTATCGGCGGCTCCGGCGCCTGACATCCGGAGCGTGGACGGGGCACGCTAGCCGCCTGACGTTGGGACTGTGTTAGGTGCCTCTGGCCACGCGGTCAGTAGGCGCCGCGCCGGCCGAGGACGACCGGGATCGTCATGAGGATGATGCGGAGGTCCCGGCCGAGCGAGAGGTTCTCCACGTACTCGCGCTCGACCGCGAGGACCTCGTCGAAGGTGAGCTCACTCCGCCCATAGACCTGCCACGGGCCGGTGATCCCGGGCTTCACCCGCAAGCGCACTTCGTGTTCAGGCGAGTACCGCTCGACGAGATCGACGAGCTCGGGCCGCGGGCCGACGATGGACATCTCGCCGCGCAGGACGTTCAGTAGCTGCGGCAGCTCGTCGAGACTCGTCCGCCGCAGAAACCGGCCGACCCGGGTGATGCGCGGATCGTACTTGAGCTTGAACATCGGGTCGCTCAGCTCGTCGAGCGAGATAAGCTCGGGCAACATCGCCTCGGCGTCACGCACCATCGTCCGGAACTTGAAGATCTGGAAGGCACGGCCGTTCTCGCCCGCCCGCAGCTGCCGGAAGAGCACAGGGAACCCGTCGTCCACGGGGATCGCGAGCGCGATGAGCAGGAACAGCGGTGACGTCAGCACCAGCCCGACCGTCGAGACGACGACGTCGAAGATGCGCTTCAGCGCAAGCGTCGAGGGCGAGACGTACCACGTGTTGTAGTCCAGCAACGGCAGGTCGGCGACGTGGCCGAGATGCGTCGCCGTCCCGAAGATGCCACGCGTCGGCGGAACGACGGTGAGCTTGACGCCGCGCATCCGGCAGACCGGAAGGAGCGCCAACGAGCAGACTCTCGTTCAGCTCGGTGCAGGCGACGACGACGCGATCCACGCCATCGAGCTCGTTGATGCGGTCCGGCAACCCGTTGCAACTCGGGATGTTTCCGGCGATCGTCGCGTGGATGTCAGGGAAGAGCTCGAGCTTTCGCGCCACGGCGTCCGCCAGCGGGCCTTCGCCGACGATCAGGATCCGCTCGGGCGGCGTGATTCGACGCCAGACGATCCGCGCCGTGCCTCGAAAGAGGAAGCCGAGCACGAGAACCGAGCCCCAGACGAGCAGCCGGTCGGTCGAGCTCAGGTCGAGGCTCGGGAAGGGTGCCAGCAGAAACGTCAAGATCGCCGTGCCGCCGAGCGCCCAGACGAATATCCACGGCAGCTCCTCGACGGTCAGATGCCGCAGGGTGCGGTGGTCGCGGTCGTACAGGCCGACGAGCTTCCCGACGACGATCCAGATCGGCGCTGACAGGACGAGTAAGAATGCCCCGTTCGCACCACTGCCCCAAAGGCCGACGATGACTGCGGCAGCCGCGATGGTCAGGGTGTCTGCAGCGGCCAGCATCCGATGCAGGAGCGCGTCGCTGCTGTAACCGGCGATGAGACGGCGTGATCCCGCGTTGGTCTTTGGACGCTCGTCAGACGCGGGGGCGACGGCTTCGATCTCGCTCATCCCCTCAGCTCCTTCCCGTTCCGTTCGGCTCGAACCGGGCTCATAGACGCGAGAAACGTAGCTGCGCTAACGGCCGACCGCCACTCATGGGCTGCCTTGAAGGACGGGCGCGCTGGGGAAGAGCCGCCGGACTTGGGCGAAGTCGCGGTGGACGGCGACGACGTCGCCGCGATAGGCGTCGATGGCCACCGCGGCCTCCCAGAGCGTGTAGTCATCAGGCGCACGGCGGATCGCCGAGCGGATCGCTGAGGACGCCGCCTTGTATTCCCGCAGGTCTCTTTCGACGAGCGCTAGCTGAAGCCACGTCTGGGCGTCCCACGGCTCGACCGCCTTCGCCGCCAGCGCTTCAGATTTCGCGCGGGCGCCGTTGACGGCGTCATGCGCGGCCTGGCTGTTCCCGATGTGGATGCCCGCGGCGAGCACCACGACCTGCGGCACGATCGCGGCCACGGCGAGGAGCGCGACCAGCGGACGCACCACGCTGGAACGTCCCCACTCGCCCGCGCGCATCGAAGGAAGGGCGCCGAGCGCGATCCCGAGCAGGCCGACGCCGACGATGGCGATCCCCGCAAGCTGCCAGACCCAGTCGTACGCCGCGGCCACGAAGAACGCGGTTCCGGCCGCCGCTGCCGCGGCCACGTCCCCACTTCGCAGGGTGAGCGCCGCGCGAACCGCGCCGAAGACCGCGACCACGATGAAACCTCCAATCAGGAGGAGCCCCACGATCCCAAGCTCGGCGAGCGACTCGAGGTAGAGCGAGTGCGCGTACTGCGTGAAGAACGGCCCGAGCGTGTCGTGCTGGAGCCACCACGCCTGCCACGAGCCAGCTCCTCCGCCGTTCAGCGGGTGGGCCTGGAACTCGGAGCTGGCAGCGCCCCAGAACTGCCAACGGCCGCTACCGGAGCTGCTGAGCAGGTGCGTGTTGACGTAGCTGGCACCCGGACCGCCGGACGTGAAGGCGGTGGCCTTGAAGGCGTCGAACTTCGCGATCGGGTGCGAGAGAGCGATCGCAATCACGCCGCCGAGAACGATCAGGCCGGCGACGGCCCAGCCCGCGCGCTGCGGCGGCGTAGGCGCCCGGCGGCCGATTTCCGAACAGCCCAGCCATACGAGCGCCGTCACGACGCACGCGATCCCGATCACGAGCGCCGCGCTATGCCCCTGATGTACGGCGCCCGGCTCGCTCATCACGCCGGAGAGGAGCTGGGTCTTGTGGACAAGCGTCGCCACGGAGACGACGGCCGCGCCGCCTGCGACGACCGTCGCAGCTAGGGCGGGCCACCGATCCGGTGCGAGCAGGAGGTACGCGACGATGGCGACGACGGCTGCGAGAAACGCACCGCGCGACGAAGTCAGGTACATCACCGCGCCGAGGAGTGGCAGCGGCAGCGCGGCGAGCGCCCGTGCGACCCGCGAGCGTCGCGAGACCATGATCGAGAGCAGCAGCGGGTACGCGAGCGCCACCTCGATCCCCAGCCCGTTCCAGTAGCCGAGCGGAAAGCTCAGACGGCTGGTGATCGAGGGGAGGATCGTGGACGGCTCGACGCCGAATGTGCTCGGGAAGAACCGGCTGGCCAGGGCGACGCACGCGATCGCCGACAGCGCGAGCGCAACGCCGCCGACGATCACGGAGGACGGCACGAGCCTCCCTAGGGCGATCGCGATCGCGAGTACGGCGACGTAGAGCGAGACCTGGTCGAACTGTGCAAAGGCGCGCCCGCCATCGGAAGCCCAACTCATCGAGAGCAGAGTCCAGAGCGCGAAGGCAGCGAGGAGGCCGAGCGCAACGAGCGCGAGCCTGTCGACGCGCGCGCGAGCTTGCGCTACTCCGATCGCCGCCGCCGTGCCGAGCAGCCACCACGCTGTGATTCCGGCGTAGGCTTTCGTCGTCGTGTCGAAACCGCCGTTCGCATACGAAAGAGCGAACACGCAACCCGCCACCAACAACCCCAAAAAGGCGTTACGAGCGAGCACAATCCGGGCGTGTTCGAGAGGTGTAATCTCGCGGGCGGCCAGCTGCACCGGCCGCTACAGTACCGTCATGGTTGCCGGCTTGAGGCGGGTCTTCCGTGCCGCATTAGCGATATTTTGCATCGCCCTTGCACTACCCGCGCTGGCGCTTGCCCACAGCGGAGGCAAGTGCAATGCGTCTGCGTGCAAAGTCTACGTCGAACCCAACGCTCCGAGCGCCGGGAAGCAGCAGCCGCCGCCGCCTCAGCAGCCGACCAGCTCGGCGGGAGGGGGCAGCGGCAGCCAGACGAACCAGCCGAGCAAGCTGTCGCGGGTGCTCGCTCACGCGGGCAATGACAAAGTGCCACTGTCCAGGCTCTTGAACGATTCCGGCGGCAACCCGTTGGGAGGCGGACCGGGCAATGTTGCCGGCCCCGGCTTGATCGGCGCTGCCCTCGATCTCGGTCTCGGGCCCCTAGCGCTCCTCGCGATCCTCCTGGCGTCGGCGGCGGCCCTCGTCGCTCACGGCGTGGTGCAGAACCGCCAGCGCCGAGGCCCTAGCGCCTAGCGCTCCAGGCCCGTTCGAGAACCTCCTCGAAGCGCGCCGCGATGGCGTCGATATCGAACGCCGTCTCCGCGTAGGCGCGGCCATGCTGCGACAGCTCCCGCCGCCGGTCCGCGTCCCCCAACAGCGCTTCTGCCGCATCGAGAAGCGCGCGCACGTCGCCCGGCGGCACGACGATGCCTGCCCCACTTCGCTCCACGATGCGAGCCGCGAGATTGTCACCCGGAACGGACGCGAGCAGCGGACGCGCGGCGCAGAGGTACGTCAGGATCTTCGACGGCGTCGAGAAGACGCCCGCCTCTGGCTCGAGCACGGCAACGAGGACGTCTGCCGAAGCCAGCACCTCGGGGAAACGTACGTATGGCTGATACGGCAGGATCCGGAGCCCAGGGTCGCCCGCTCCATGCGCGTCGAGCCAGTCCGCACCAGGCCCCTCCGAAACGACAACGACGACCGCGTCGCGCCTCCCCGCCCAGCTGGCGAGCTCGAGAAGCAGGCCCGGGTCGTGCTTGAACCCCAACGTCCCCGAGTAGAGAAAGACGGCGCGCCGGTCGAGGCCATGCTCGCGGGCCCACATGTTGTCTCGGGGCAGCTCTGGAACCTCGTCGAGCGGCGCCCAGTTCTCGATCACGACGACCCGCGATCTGTCGACCTTCCACCGTCGGAGCTGCGGCAGGAAGTCTTCGGATATCACGACAATTGCGTCGCTCCGTTGAATGAGCCGGCGCTCGAGCTGCGCGACCGCGTGCTCGGCGCCCGCTCCATAGAGGCGGGAGCGCCGGCCGAGCACGCGGCGCGCAGCGATGCTCATTACGTCCTGCTGCCAGAAGACGAACCCGGCGCCCACGGCGTGGCCGGCCCTCAGGAGCTCGCGCTGTACGACCAGCGGCGCGATCGAGAGGACGGCGTCGGGCCGAAAGCCGCGCAGCAGCTGCGCGAGCGCACCTGACGTCTTCAATTCGTGTTTGACTCGCCTCAGCACGTCGTACTTGGCGAACGGCTGCCCGAGATCGACGGCGGCGAACTCGAGCCCCGGCCGATCTTCGTCGGTCCGCGTGAGCCGTCCCTTCCCGCCAACGAACGACCTGCAGTGCAGGTGAAGCACCGCGTGGCCGCGTCCGACAAGCGCCCGCGCCAGCTGTGCCGGAAATGCGTGGCCGAAGTAGTCGTGGACGACGACGCGCACGCGTCGCCTACACGTAATGCTCTTCGGTCTGGCGGCGCTCGCGGTCGTGGTCGACCATCATCCGCACGAGCTCGGGAAAGCGAACGCTCGGCTCCCAGCCAAGCTTGTCCCGGGCTTTCGAAGCGTCGCCGAGCAGAAGATCGACCTCGGCGGGCCGGAAGTAGCGCTCGTCGATCGTCACGTAGTCGTTCCAGTCGAGGCCGACGTAGCCGAAAGCCTCGTCGAGGAGCTCGCGCACCGAATGCGTCTCACCCGTCGCGAGAATGTAGTCGTCGGGCTTGTCGGCCTGGAGCATCCGCCACGCACCTTCCATGTAGTCGCGTGCATAACCCCAGTCGCGCTTCGCCTCGAGGTTTCCGAGGGCTAGCTCGCGCTGCTCGCTGCGCAAGATGGCGCCAACAGCACGCGTGACCTTGCGAGTGACGAAGGTCGGCCCGCGCCGCGGCGACTCGTGGTTGAAGAGAATGCCGTTCACCGCATACATCCCGTAGGCTTCGCGATAGTTGCGCGTGATCCAGTAGCCGAAGAGCTTCCCCACGCCATACGGGCTCCGCGGATGGAACGGCGTCTCCTCGGTCTGCGGCGTCTCTCGCACCTGTCCGAACATCTCGCTCGAGCCCGCTTCGTAGAAGCGGCACTTCACGCCCTCCTCGCGGATCGCGTCGAGCAGTCGCAGCGTCCCGAGCGCGGCGATGTCGGCCGTGTATTCGGGGACGTCGAAGCTGACGCGGACATGGCTCTGAGCTCCGAGGTTGTAGACCTCGTCCGGCCGGATCGTGCGCACGAGCTGGTTGAGCGACGAACCGTCGCCGAGATCGCCGAACACGAGCTCGAGGTCACCGAAGATGTGGTCGATCCGCGCCGTGTTGAACGAGCTCGAGCGACGGATCATTCCGTAAACCTCGTAGTCCTTCTCGAGCAGGAGCTCCGCAAGGTAGGAGCCGTCCTGGCCCGTGATGCCTGTGATGAATGCCTTGCGCTTGGCCACGGCGCCTTACCGTAGCGGCGCCGGCGTCTACGCTTGCGAGTATGCGTACGCTCGTCACCGGCGGAGGCGGCTTCCTCGGCTCGCATCTCGTCGAACGACTCCGCGCCGACGGTATCGATCCGTTCGTCGCGCGACGACGCGACTACGATCTGACGCACGAGGCCGACACCGCGCGTCTCTTCGACGACGCCCGGCCGGAGATCGTCTTCCACCTCGCCGCCGAAGTCGGCGGCATCGGCGCCAACCGCGCCAACCCGGGCCGCTACTGGTACGCGAACCTCATGATGGGCGCGCACGTGCTCGAGCAGGCGCGCGAACACGGCGTCGGAAAGGTCGTAGTGGTCGGCACCGTCTGCGCCTACCCGAAGTTCACGCCGGTGCCCTTCAGTGAGGACGACCTCTGGAACGGCTATCCCGAGGAGACAAACGCACCGTACGGCGTCGCGAAGAAGTCGATCCTCGTCGGAGCCCAGGCGTATCGCGACCAGTACGGGCAGGATGCGATCTTCCTGCTGCCCGCCAACCTTTACGGGCCGCGCGACAACTTCCAGCCGACGAATGGACACGTCATCCCCGACCTGATCCGCAAGATGGTCAGCTCACGGGACGAGGTCGTACTGTGGGGCGACGGCTCGCCGACGCGGGAGTTCCTCTACGTGGACGACGCTGCTGAGGGCTTGGTGCTCGCAGCCAAACGCTACGACGCCGCGGAGCCGGTCAACCTCGGCACGGGATCAGAGATCTCCATCGGCGAACTCGCAGAGCTGATCGCGGAGCTGACGGCCTTCGAGGGCGAGATCGTCTGGGACGCGTCGATGCCGAACGGCCAGCCGCGGCGGTCGCTCGACACCTCCCGCGCCCGCGAGCTGTTCGGATTCGAGGCGCGAACGCCGCTGCGCGAAGGACTCGAGCAGACAATCGCCTGGTACCGCGAAGCCGCACCTCAGACGTCGAGTACGCGCCGGTAGACCTCGAGCCTTCGCTGGATCCCGCTACGGTCGGGATCACGACGCCGTGAGCGCGATGACCGACAAGCGCAGCTAGCCGGGTTCGCCGCGGGCACGGCTGCCGAACACGACGGGCAGCGCAAGGCAGAAGGCCAGGAACGCGTAGAAGTAATAGAACTGCATCGTCAGGTAGAAGAAGTTCGCGGCGATCGTCCCGACCAGGGCAGCCGTCATCCCATAGGCGAGCGGGCGAACGTGCGGGCCTTCCGCATCGCCGAGCCGGTCGAGCAGACGCCCGAGCCGCCGCGCCGCGAGCAGCCGCAGGAAGACGTAGCGAAGGAAGACGATCCACAAGATCAGGCCGAGGAGGCCGGACTCCACGATCACGGCGACCCAGTAGGAGTGGGCGCCGAAGTTCGACTTCCCGGTCACGAACTCGTAGTAGACGGCGAAGTTGTTCAGGCCGAGCCCGAGCAGCGGATGCATATGGAGGATCTGGCCGATGAACGAGTAGACCGCGAAGTGGGCGTTCGCCGAGCTGCCCTGGGTCGACACCCGCTGTCGCAGGAAGGTCTCGAAGAAGTGACGGCGCGTGTAGAGCACGCCGAGGAGCACAACCACGATCGCGCCGACCGGGTAGAGGAACTCCTTCGAGCGAAAGAAGCGCCGATACGGCACCACGAGGACGAGGGCGCCGGCGATGAGCCCGACCCCGGCACTACGCGAGAACGTCGCGATGTCCACGAGAAAGAGGAACGCGAGCGCGATCGCCAGGGGCCACCTCAGGCGATGGCCGCGCGGCAGCCGCAGGTAGACGGGGGTGAGCATCAGCAGCGGAACGATCAACATCACGCCGAGGTGGTTCGGGTCGCCCGTCAGCGCGTTGACCCGGTAGATGCTCTGGCCGCCGATCGCGCCGTAGATGTTGATGCCGGCCGCGCCGCCGGTAAGCGGGTTGAGCAGCAGGTTGTCGAGACTGTGTCCGGCCAGAGACGAGCCGAGTTGCAGGATCCCGTAGACGGCATTCGCGACGAAACCGACCGTGAACCAGCCGAGCGCGCGCCAGAAAAAGCGCTCACCGCACTGCGCGAGGTAACCGATCGCGGCGACGATGAAGGCGAAGTGGATGACGAACTTCGTCATGCCTTTCACGAACTGGGTCAGCCCCTGCTGCGTGTCGATGTTCCAGTAGCCGGCCAGGTAGACGAGCGCAAAGGCAGCGAAGAAGCCGAGCACGATCGCGCTCGTTCGCGGCAACGGGCGACGCTCGGTCGCCGCGTACGCGACCACGAAGAGGATCGTCACGATGTCGTTGATCCCGATCTCGCCGGCAACGTTCCAGTGCACCTTCTCGAAGGTCGCCACGAAGAGCGAGGCGAAGAACAGCCCCCGCACGATGCGCTCCTGCGTGCGCGACTCGGCGGTGACACGGCCGGCGGTGAGGGTGGCAGCGCTCACACGACGCTCCTGAGGACGTCGGCGAGCTCTTCGACGCGTTCGCCGCGCGAGAGCCGCTTGCGCCATTCGGCCGAGAGCGGCGTGCCGTCGAGGCTTCCGGCCTGCCAGCGCCTGTGCAAGTCGATGAGCGCGTCGCGTATGGCGTCGACGTCGTCGGGGCCCACCACGATTCCCGCACCCGTGTCGTGCACGAGCCGGGCCGCCGCACCCTCGGGAGGGACGACGGCGAGGATGGGCCGCTCCGCCGCCAGGTACTCGAAGATCTTCCCGGTCAGCACGCCCTTGCCGCGGCCGCCGGACTCCGGGATCAGTAGCAGCAGCGCCTCGGAGTCACGCTGCAGCTCGAGCGAGCGGCGGCGCGAGACGTCGCCGAGCAGCTCGACCCGGTCGCCGAGGCCGAGCTCCTCCACGAACTCGCGATCGGCAGCTCTGAACTCGCCGGCGAAGCGCACGACGACATCTTCGAGGCCCGACGCTGAGAGGGCTCTGAGAAACGGCTTCGGGTCGCGCTTGCCGTGGAAGTGGCCTGTGTGCGTGATCCGGAGCCGGTCGCTCGGATGATGCTCGAGACCCGCGAAGTCATCGAAGTCGCAGCCGTTCTCGATCGTCACGACCTTGCCCTTCGGCTCGAGCGCGCGGATCTCCTCGGCGATCGCGTCGGAGGCGGCGACGATCGCGTCTGCCTGCGACGCGACCAGCCTCCCCACGCCGCCGACGGACTTCTCCTTCAGCCGCGAGAGCTGAGACTCGTAGCCGCGCCGGTGGGGATGCGAGGTGAGCGGATCTCTGAGGTCGGCGACCCAGGCCGCGCCGGTTGTCCGCTTGACCGCAGCGCCGAGGAGGTGGAGCGACGGCGGCGGCGAGGTCGTGAGCACCACGTCGATGCCCTCACGGCGCACGAGCCGGATCGCGAACGGCAGCGCGACCGTGCTCCACGGGACGTTCTCGTCGGGGACGAGCAGCTTGCGACCCATGAGCGCCGCCTGCGTGCCGAGGCGCGCGATGCCCTGCTTGTCGACCAGCTCCTCCGACGGACGAGCGGCGCGCGGCCCGACGTAGCGCACGCGGTGGATCCAGGCCTGGGTCGGGAGCTCGAGCTCCGCGTCGTTCAGAGTCGCGCCGGGTACGTCCGGCGCGAGCACGTGCGTCTCGATCCCGAGCGCCGGCAGGTGCGTTGCGAACTTGAGCGGTCGCTGGATTCCTCCGCCCCCGCCCGGCGGGAAGTGGCGTGTCACGAGGAGGAGCTTCACGGGTGCAACGGTAGTGGGAGCCTGAAGACGAGGAACCCGTTGTCGGCGTAGACGGGCCTCCCGACGACGTGCTCGATCGCGCGCCACTGCCTGGGCTCGTCGCGGCGCAGGACGATCCAGCCTGCGTGCCAGGCGCGCGGCTCCGCCAGACTCGGATGCGCGCGGAACGTCAGCCACGCTCTCCTGCGAGCGAAGAGTCGATTGGGTTTCGTGTTCCCCGCGTGCGTCGGCGGCACGGTCACGGCGTAGACCGGCGCGTACGCGACGGCGCGGTAGCTCGTCTCGAGGTCGCCGAAGACGACCGAGCGCGCAGGCACCCCCTTCTGGAGGAACCGGATCAGCCCCGGCGTCAGCGCATGGTGATCCACCGTGGCGCTCGCAGTCCACGTCCTGAAGCCGTGCACCGAGACCGGGAGCACGAAGAGGAGCGCCGCGAGCGCGACAGTCGCCCCGTGCCGGCCGACGACCCTCGGGAACGGATCGCGGCGCAGCCACGCGGCGACGGTTCCGATCACGATGGCCGCGATGCCGCCGTAGAGGCCGATCCACACCGGCAGCGCAGGCTGGTGCGCTGCGGCCTTCAGGCCGAAGTCGCCCGGATAGGAGAGCTGCAGCCAGATCCCGCCGGCGAGCGCGAGGACGAGCGCGAGAAGCCGCGAGAGGCCGGCGATCACGGCAGCGCCACCCGCCAGCGCAAGCGCGTACGGGATGAAGACCGCGGCGCGCCGCGACTGCGAGAGCGAGACGACGTTGGAAAAGTGCGGGAAGACGAGCGGCGAGAGGTCGAGCACGAGGATCACGACCGTCCCGCCGAGCACGAGAGCTGCCCAGCGCCGCCGTCGCGCGAAGAAGGCGAGCGGCGTCAGCGCGAGCGCCGCGATCGGGATCACGCCGAGCCGGTCGACGCGCGCCGGGGCGAGCGTGTACCGCGTCAGCGAGTGGATGACGAGGTCGGGCCGGTAGTGGTGAAGGCTCGCGCCGAGGCCTTTCGAGCCGAGGTGAAGCGCGACCGACTGCTCGACGACCGGTCGCAGCCAGAGGTAGGCGAGCCCCATGGGCAGTCCGAGGGCGACGAGCGACGCGATCCCGCTGCGGAGATCGGCGCCGCGCGTGAGCAGCAAGCGCACGCCGACGAACGCGATCAGCGGAATCGCGATGAAGAGCGCGTACGTCGGGTGGGTGAGCGCGAGGTCGGCGGAGCCTGCGGCGAGCGTGAGCGCGACCGGCCACGACGGCCGGCGCACGCACAGGAAGAACAGGGCGACGACGGCGGGCAGGAAGAGCTGGGTCGCAGCCTGTCCCGGCTGCCACAGGTCCGGGTAGATGCCGCCGTGTCCCTGGGCGAGAGCCCTGAGCGCCACCTGCCCGAGCACGACGGCCACGGCGAGGCCAACAGAGCGGAAGACGGCCCAGCCCATCTCGTAGGCGAGCACCACGGCGAGCGGAACCAGCAGGCTCGGCTCGTGGAGCACGACACTGGTGGGATCGACGCCGGCGAGGCGCGCGACGGCCGCGATGCAGCCGTGCCAGAGGGGAAACGCGTAGCCGGGGTGGAGTCCGCCGTGCAGGAACTCGCCGACGTCGTGCAGCGAGAGAGAGTGCAGCGCGTAGAGCTTGCGGATGCGACCGAGATGCATGAAGGCGTCGCCGGCCAGGACGTCGTGGATCGCCCACAACGCGCCGCCGAGGATCAGCCCCACGGCGCCGACGGCGAGGCGTCCGAGCGAAACGCGAGGCGGTTGCACCTCACCCGAAGCGACGGGCCCCACGACGAGGACGACGAGCGCAGCCAAGCCAACCGCGAGAGCGAAGGCGATGGTGAGGTCGAGCGAGGCACCGAGGGTGAACGCGAGCGCCAGCCCGGCCCCGACGAGCGCGACCGACCAGGAGAGCGCGGCAGCCACGGTCCGCTGCCCGAGGCAGCGCGCCACGAGCCCGCCGGGCAACAGCAACACGACGGTCGCGGCCGCGAGCCGCAGCCAGAGGCCGAAGCCGGTGTCGGGCAGGAGCCGTGCGATCCCGAGCAGCGCCGCACCGCCGACCACGGCGAGAAGCGCCGGAACGTCGAGCCGTTCCCTCATCGAGCCGCTTTCGGCTCGGCCCGGTTCACTCCCTCCCAGGCGACGATCACGGCACCCGGCAGCGCGGTTACCAGGGTGACGAGGAAGAACAGGAACCCGGTCGAGAAAGCCTGATCGGCAGAGACACCGAGTCCGCCGAGGAAGCTGACGAAGAACGACTCCCGTACCGCCAGTCCGTTGATCGTGAACGGGACGAGCATGACGAGGAAGAGCAGCGGCCCCATCACGTAGTAGGGGCGCGGCGAGAGGTCGACGCCAACGGCCTTGCCGGCGCTCCAGATCGCGATCACCCGAACGGCCTGCACGACGAGCGTGAGCGCGAACATCCCCGCGAGCAGCGGGACTTGTCCGCGGAACGAGTGGATCGCGAGATACGCGGCCCGCAGGGGCTCCTCGATGCGCATTCGGCGCAAGAGCGGCTGGAAGAACCGCAGCACCGGGTGCAGTCGCTTCGAGAAGAGGACGAAGCCGCCGGCGATGGTGAGCACGACGAAGGCGAGCTCGAGCCAGATGTAGCCGCCGACCGGATAGTGGCCGATGGCGAGTGCAAAGCCGACCGCCGCGAGGACGAGGGTCGCGGAACCGCCCAGCACCCGCTCGAGCAGCACGGTGCCGGCAGCGGGTCCGCCGCGGCCCGGGTGCTTGCGCGACGTCTCGTAGATCCGCGAGGCGTCGCCGCCGAGTGAGGTCGGAAGCACCTGTGCCGTGGCGAAGGAGACGAACAGCGTCCGCGCGCACCAGCCGAACCGCTCGTGAACGCCTTTCGCGGCGAGCAAGACCTTCCAGCGCCACGCGAGCGGCCAGACGGCGGCGATCCAGATGCCGCACGAGAGGAGCCACCAGCCGACGTGCGCGTGCGCGAGCACGTGCAACGTCTCGCGCAGGTTGATCTGCCAGACGATGTACGCGACCGCGAGGCCGGTGACGACGAGGACGGCGGCGCGACGCACCGTGCGCCCTCGAGAGACGCGCAACTTCACCCGACCGCGAGTCTAGTGGGCGCTCCAGAAGTAGCATCGCGGGGTGGTGGACCCACGCACCCAGATCGTCGCCGACGGCTACGACGCAATCGGCGAGACCTTCGCCGCCTGGCGTGAGGAGGCTGTCGGCGACCCGCGCCGCGAATGGGAGGACGAGCTCGTCTCCCGCCTCGCAGACGGCGCTCGCGTGCTCGAGCTCTGCTGCGGCGGCGGGGCACCGGAGACAAAGCGGCTCGCCGAACGGTTTCAGGTCACAGGCGTCGATATCTCGCCGCGGCAAGTCGAGCGTGCTCGCGCCGCGGTTCCCCGGGCGGAGTTTCGTTGCGCCGACATCACCGAGCTCGATCTGCCCCCCGAGTCATTCGACGCGGTCGCCTCCTTCTACAGCTTCAACCACATCCCCCGGGAGTTCCTCGCGCCCCTGTTCGAGCGCATCCACCGCTGGGTCGTACCGGGTGGCTGGCTCCTCACCGGCTTGGGCCAGACGGACAATCCCGGCTGGACGGGCGAGTGGCTCGGAGCACAGACGTTCTTCGCGAGCTTCCCACCCGAGATCAACTCGCGCCTCGTCCGCGAGGCGGGCTTCACGATCGAAGGAGACGAGGTCGTCGAGTGGGAGACGCCGGAGGGGACGGATCGCTTCCAATGGGTACTCGCTCAGGCATGACCACGATCCTCGTCACCGCGTGCGGCGCGCCGGGAGCGGCCCGCCTGCTGCGCGCCCTGCGCGACAACGGCGAGCGCGAGGTTCGGCTCGTCGGCGTGGACATGGGGGAACGCGCGATCGGCCGCCACCTGTGCGACTCGTTCCATCTCGTCCCGCCGGGCGCGGATCCGACCTTCCCCGATGCGCTCCTCGCCCTCGTGGAACAGGAAGGCGTCGATGTCGTGCTGCCCGAGTCGTCGCACGACCTGCGCCACCTCGCGCCGAGGCGCGGCGAGTTCCCCGTGCCCGTGATGGTGTGCGGCCCAGATGCGGAGAGGCGCTCGAACGACAAGGCCGAGACGTTGGAGGGCCTGCAGCGATGCGGCGTCGGCGCGCCCGAGTTCCGCCGAGTGACCGGCGCGGCGGGCGTCGAGGCTGCGGCCCGCGAGCTCGGGTACCCGGACACGCCCGTCTGCTTCAAGCCGGTCTTCTCCTCAGGCTCGCGCGGCTTCCGCGTGCTCGACCCGAGCGTCGACCGCACGCACCAGCTCCTCAACGAGCGGCCGGGCGCGCTCGCGATGCGGCTCGAGGAGGCGGTCGAGCTGCTCCCGGAGGGTGGGCTCGACCTGCTCGTGATGGAGTTCCTGACGGAGCCGGAACGGACGGTCGACGGCATCGCCGACGGCAGCCGCATCGTCCTGCAGGCAACGCGGACCCGCGAGTCGGTGCGCTGCGGGCTCGGCATGTATTTCGTGACGCTCGACGCACCGGAGCTCGTCGAGGCGTCGGAGCGCATCGTCGCCGAGTTCGGCCTCGAATGGTTCTTCAGCATCCAGTTCATGGGCGAGAAGGTGATCGAGATCAACCCGCGCATCTCGACGATGATGATCCAGGAGGACTTCAACCTCCCCTGGCTCGCGGTCAAGCGAGCGCTCGGCGAGGCCTCCGACGAGGAGCTGCGTGCGGTGCAGAGCCGCGTGCGGCCAGGGCACACGGTGCTTCGTTTCTTCGAGCAGGTGGAATTCGATCCGTGATGGACTGGAAATCGTTGGAGGAGACGCTCGCGGCCGCGTGCGATGAGCCGGACGAGGAGACCGCGGAGCGCGCCGTGCGGGCCGCGGAGCTCGTCGCGTCGACCGCAGGCGAGCCGCCCGACGACCTCTCGGCCGAGGACCGCGACTGGGCCGAGCAGCACGGCATCCCGCCGACCGAGCTCGTCGATCTCGCGTGCCGCTCGATGAAGTGCGTGGCCGCGCTCTCGGACGACTGGCACGACCGGCTCAACGACCTGCGCTACCGGCTCGGCGACGTCGCAGCGGCCTGAGCGAGCCCGCCGCTCCGCGCGACTCTAAGATCGTTCAAGTCGCACCCCTCAAGAAGGAGAAGACCTTGTCTGAGCAAGCCCCCGAGACACCTGTTCTCGACCTGATCGAGACGATGACGCTCGCGTCGCTCGAAGCGACGACCCTCGACGCCGAGACGGCGATGCTCGTCCGCATCGCCGCACTCGTCGCCGTCGACGCTCCGCCCGCCTCCTACCTGATGAACCTCGGCGCGGCAGGCGAGATCGGCATCGGCGAGGACGAGGTTCGCGCCGTGCTCGCAGCGATCGCGCCGATCGTCGGCACCACGAAGATCGTGTCCGCCACCGGCAACATCCTCCGCGCCCTCGGGTTCGCGTTGGAGATGGCCGAGCTCGAGGAGGCCGGGGACTAGCCGAACTCGCTCCAGAGCCGGAGCTCGAAGAAGAAGACGCCGCCGATCGGGTTGTCGTCGTAGCGCCCGGTCGGCCGGGAGGCGAGGAAGAGGTAGAGCGCTGCGATGAGTCTTGCGATGGGTGCCGGTCTGTATCCGCGACCGATCAACGCGCTCGAGGAGGAACCATGACCGCCACCTACACCTTCGACGTCTTTTCCAGCCTGGACGGCTTCGGCTCTGCCAGCGGTGGCGACTGGGGCGGCTACTGGGGCAAGCAGGGCCCTGAGCTGCTCGACCACCGGCTTGCGTTGTACGGCGAGGAGCAGCGGATGGTGTTCGGGGCCAACACCTATCGGCTCTTCGCGCAGATGTTGGCTTCGAGTACCGAGGAGTCGGAGGTGCGGGATCCGTGGGTCACCCGGATGGTCAACCTTCCCGCGACCGTGGTCTCGAACACGCTGGAGGGACCCCTCGACTGGGCCGACGGAACCGTGCTGAGCGGCGACGCGGTCGACGTCGTCGCCCGGCTGAGGCAGGAATCCGACGTGCCGTTGCGCTCGCACGGGAGCCTGGCGATGAATCGGGCGCTGATGGCCGCCGGACTGGTCGACCGCGTCCAGGTGACCATCTTCCCCGTGATCACGGGTCAGAACGGGTCGGATGCGATCTTCCAGGGTGCAGCCGACTTCGACCTCGAGCTACTCGAGAGTCGAACGCTCGACGGTGACATCCAGGAACTCACCTACCGCCCAACCCTGCACGTCTGAGGTCAGAGCAGCAGCATCCGGGCTCCATGCTTCAGTACGTGGTCGGTTGTATTGCTTTACATGCGACAGCCGAATCGGGTCAACTACAGGGAGGACGTACGTGAAGCGTCTGCTACATCCGGCGACGATCATCGCCGCCGTGGCCTTGTTCGTCGCTCTCGGCGGAGGAGCCTGGGCGAGCTCGCTCATCTCGGGCTCGAGCATCAAGAACCACTCCATCTCCGAGAAGAAGCTCACGAGCAAGGCGATCAAGGCTCTGCACGGGCAGAAAGGTGCAAGAGGCCCGAAGGGAAACACCGGCGCCCAGGGCATCCAGGGCATCCAGGGCATTCAGGGGATCCAGGGGATCCAGGGCCAGCCCGGCCCGAGCAACACGATTCGCTGGAACACGACCGCTTCTGTCCGTGACGTAGTGGGCACCAGTTCAGGGCCAGACCTCAGCAACCTCACCGACACGACCGGAATCGTCACCGTCGCCACCGACGGCACGCTCAAGATCGACGGAATCTGCTGGGACAACGGCACGAACACGTTCGCCGCGACCTTCATCGCGACGACCCAGGACGGGGCCGTGGCCCAGGGGTATAGCGACGAGGGGTTGAACCCGTTGAACATCGCCACCGGACCGGTTGAGATCAGCGAAGACATCGCCGAGAACGACACGGTGACCGACTCCTTCGTCGGTCCTGACGATGGCAGCTGGGCGGCGCAGAACGCCGCCGGCTCCCTCGCGCTCGACGGCTTCGGCAACCAGCAGGTGGTCGGCTCGGGCGCCGCGGCGACTTGCAGGTTCTCGGGCTACCTGGTTCAGGTGGCCGGCCCCTAGGAGCCTCCGGCGGGCGGGGCGAGACGCGCCGGCGTCTCGCCCCGCCCGCGCCTCGATCTAGCGGAGCGCCAGCAGGGCTGCCACGTCAGCGTCGCTCGGCTCCCACGCGCCGGCGGCCACATTCGCGCGCACCTGCTCCGGCTTCGTGGCTCCTGCGATCACCGAGGTCACGGCCGGCATGGCGAGCAGGCCGCCCACCGCGACGTCGAGCAGCGAGGCTCCGCGCTCGTCGGCATAGCTCTGCAACGCCTCGGCCCGGTCCCACTGGTCCTCCGGGATCTCGCGCCCGACGAGCCGCCCTTCGGTGGCCTCCTCGCCGCGTGTGTACTTGCCGGTGAGCAGGCCGCTCGCCAGCGGGAAGTAGGGCAGGAAGCCGATCCCGAGCTTTTCGCAGACCGGCAGCACGTCGTCCTCGACCTCGCGCTTGACGAGCGAGTGCTGGTTCTGCGCCGAGACGAAACGGTCGAAGCCGGCGCCGCGCGAGACCTCCTCGGCGGCTTCGATCTGATCCGCGGAGAAGTTCGAGGAGCCGATCCAGCGCACCTTGCCCTCCGCGACGAGGTCGTTGAGCGCGCCCAGGGTCTCGACGATCGGCGTCACCGGGTCGGGAACGTGCATCTGGTAGACGTCGATCACGTCGGTGCGCAGGCGGCGGAGCGAGCCCTCGACCGCCCACCGGATGTAGTCGGGATTGCCGCGCCGCTCCTCCGGCCGCTCGTCCATCTCGCTGCCGAACTTCGTGGCGATCACGACCTGGTCGCGGCGACCTTCGAGCGCGCGCCCGATGTACTCCTCGCTCATCCCCTGGCCGTAGATGTCGGCCGTGTCGAAGAGGGTCACGCCGGCGTCGAGCGCGGCGTCGATCACAGCGAGCGTCTGGTCGTAGTCACAGCGGCGGCCGAAGTTGTTCGTGCCGAGGCCGACCACCGACACTTCCGGACCGCCGTTCCCGAGGACGCGAGTACGCATGGTCCCGACGCTAACCGACCGGAGCCGGGTTGGGCGGCAGCACTACGATTGCCCGCCGTGGCCGAGCATCGATTCGTCTTCCTCGCCGGGCTGCACCGAAGCGGCACGACCCTGCTCGCGCGCCTGCTCGCCGCGCACCCCGAGATCAGCGGCTTCTCGGACACCGGAGTCCCTGCGGACGAGGGCCAGCATCTGCAGACCGTCTACCCTGTGGCCGCGGTCTACGGCGGCCCGGGCCGCTTCGGCTTCGCGCCCGAGTCGCATCTCACGGAGTCCTCGCCGCTCGTCTCGGAGGAGAGCGCGCGGCGGATCTTCGAGGAATGGTCGCCGCACTGGGATCTGTCCCGGCCCGTGCTGCTCGAGAAGTCGCCGCCGAACCTGCTCAAGACGCGCTTCCTGCAGGCGCTCTATCCGGGCGCCGCGTTCGTCGTCATCATCCGGCACCCGATCCCGGTCTCGGTGCCGACGGCGAAATGGCGCGGCACACGCCGCTATGACCGAATGTTCGAGCACTGGCTCCGCTGCCACGCCCTGTTCGAGGCCGACCGCGAGCACCTCGAGCGGGTGCACGTCCTCACGTACGAGCAGCTCGTCCGCAACCCGGAAGGCGTGCTGCGTGGGATCTTCGACTTCCTCGAGCTCGACCCGATCCCGCCCAGCGAGCCCGTCGAGGCGGGCGCGAACGAGAAGTACTTCCAGCAGTGGCAGGAGCTGAAGCGCGACCTGCGGATGCGCGCCTTCCTCGATCTCGTCTCGCTCCGGTACGAGCGCCGGGTGCGGCGCTACGGCTACAGCCTGCTCTCGCCCGAGCGCTCTACATGACGTCGATGATCGGAAAGCGCGTGTCGCCGTCGAGGCAGGCCGCGGCAAAGAGTGCGGTGCCGATGTCACCCGTGAACAGCGAGTAGCGCCGGCGGCCGTTCGTGGTCGCAATCCGTTCCGCCTGGCCAAGCGCATGGACCGCAAAGCGGCGGGCGCGCTCGAGCCAACGCTCGTCACCGGTGCGCGCGAACGCCTTGAGGAGCGCGAACCCGTTGCCCGACGTGCCGTGGCAGAGACCGTGGCCCTTCTCGTCGCGATGCGCGCCGGCACGCCAGACGAGCTCGGCGCCGGCAAGTACGAGGTCGCCGTCGAGGTAATCCCACGCGCCCGCGAGGATGCCGGGGGCGCCGGTGCACACTGGAGACAGATGCGGGCGTCTCGCGGCCGTGCGAGCGGCCTACCCATCGCGCCAGGCCAGTTGGCGAGGCCGTTCTCGAGCACCGCGTGCCGCGCGAGGACAGCGGCCGTCTCGGTCGCCAGGCGGTCGTCCGACTCGAGACGGAGCAGGGCGAGTGTGTTGCCTGCGGCGCCGTGCAGCGTGCCGAGCCCCCGGTAGTCGTCGTCCTGTCGCCACAGCCTGTCCTCGCCCCGGCGCGCACGGAGTGCCGCGGCCGACTCGTGAGCCGCCTCCAGCCACCGCGGCTCGGCCGTCGACTCGTGCATCGCCAGCGCCACGAGCAGCGAGCCGGGTGCGCCCCAGCTGATGTCGTCGGTGGGGTTGTCGACGTTGCCGCGGACGAGGGCGTGAAGATCGTCCGCGAGCGCGGCGTCGGATGTGAGCCGGAAGGCGACGAGCAGCGCGCCCGTCTCGCCGTAGAAGAGTGCTCCCGCGCGATGGTGCTCATCCGCCGTCGCATCGGGCTCGGCGCGCTCGAGCTCCAGGGCACGCATCGCAATGCCGGCGAGCTCGAGCGATGTCTCGGCATGACAACTGCGCCGGAGCGCGTCGAGCGCCCAGACCAGCCCGGCCGCGCCGGCGTAAAGGACCTTCAGCGGGTGTCCCACGGGAGAGACGTACGCCTCCCACTCGTGGGCGGGCCAGAGCAGATCAGGGTCGAACGCCGCGTCGGCATCGGCGACGATCGCAGCGATCGCATCCTCGACACGCCCCGCATCCCACGGCTCGTCGGTCAGAGGCTCGAACTGTTGTGGCTCGTAGAGCGTTCCCGTCACCATCGGTTCCTCCTAGTCGATCCACTGTGAGCCGCCGACGCGGGTCAGCCTCGACAGCGAGTAACGAGAGAACGGATCAACTAGGCCGGGTACGCCACTAGCACGAGTCTAACGAGGCAGGCCGAGCGGCTCGGGCAGCGGCCGGGCGTGGACGACGACGAGCGTCTTCGTCGGCCGCGTCAGCGCGACGTAGAGCTCGCGGAGGCCGCGGTCTCCGTCGTCGGTGATCGCCGCCGGCTCGACGACAACTACGTGGTCGAACTCGAGGCCCTTCGCCTGTCGCGGCGTGAGGATCGGAAACGGGAACGAGTCGTCGACCGGGAGCGAGCGCGGGACGATGACTGCGAGCAGGCCGTCGAGGTCCTCCAGCGCGACCGCTTCGCGTAGAGCGGTTTCCAGGAGCTCGTCCTCGCCAACGCGCACGAGCCGCGGCGGGTCGCCGCCCTTTCGGTACGCGAGCGGCGGCTCGACCTCGGGCGCGATCCGGTCGAGCAGCGGAAGCGCGAAATCCATGATCTCGCCCGGGACGCGGTAGGCGTGCCGCAGCTCCTCGATCTTCATCTCGGCCGCGTCGGGCAGATAGGGCTCGAGCTCCTGCCAGCGGCGGTAGACGAGGGGGCCGGTCGCCTGCGCGACGTCGCCGAGAATCGTGAGCGAGCCGTCGAGCGCCCGCCGCGAGATCGCGAGCAGCTGCATGGGTGAGAGATCCTGCGCCTCGTCGACGATCACGTGCCCGTACGACCGCGGCGCGCCGGAAAGAAGCGCCCGCGCCTCGTCGAGCAGGGGCACGTCCTGGTCGCTCCAGCGGAGCTCGGACACGCGGCGCGGCCGGTCGCGCAACAGGAGCTTCCGCTCGTCGGCCTCCAACACGCCCGCGGACGCCGCTTCGAGCGCCGCCGGCGAGGTGAGCAGCCGCGCCACGAGCTTCTCGGGCTGCGGCAGCGGGAGCACGCGGTCGAGCCACTTCGTGAGGAACCCGCCCTTCCGCAAGGCCCGCTCGAGCTCCTCGAAGCTGCGGAACGCCTGCGGGCCGAGCAACTCGCCGTAGCGCTCGTAGAAGCGGCGGAGCACGGCCATCCGGAACCGCTCGCGTGCGAGCCCAAGCGGATCTCCGGCCTCCAACGCCTCGTCGAGGAGCTCGGCGACGTCCCGCTCCCGCACGCGGACGTAGACGCCGTCGATTCGCGCGTAGAGCTCCTCCGGCGCCGGCACGACGGCGATCTCGACCGCGCGCGCAACGACCTCGCGCAGCCGTGGATCGCCCTTCAGGCGCGCGACCTCCGGCTCCTCCTCCCGCAACACCTCGACCCCGTCGACAAGCTCGGTGACGGCGCGCTGCTCGACCGCCTCCTCGCCGAGCGTCGGCAGGACATGCGAGACGTAGTCCATGAACGTGGGGTTCGGCCCCACCACGAGCACGCGCCGCAGCTTCTCGCGGTGCGTGTAGAGAAGCCAGGACGCGCGATGCAGGCCGACGGCCGTCTTCCCGGTGCCCGGCCCGCCCTGCACGACGAGCGCGCCCTCGGGCTCGGCCGTGATCAGCCGGTACTGGTCGGACTGGATCGTCGCGACGATGTCGCGCATCCGCACGTCACGCCTGCGGTCCAACTCCTCGAGCATGAAGTCGGAGACGCTCGCGCCCTCGACCGCGCTGCCGTCGAGCGCCTCGTCGGAGATGTCCGTGAGCCGCCGGCCCTCGGCGCGGAAGCGGCGCCGCTGCTGCACGCCGTGCGGTTCCTGCGGCGTGGCCGTGTAGAAGGGACGCGCCGCCGGCGCCTGCCAGTTGACGACGAGCGACTCGTGCTCCTCGTCGTGCACCCAGCGGCGGCCGACGTAGAGCGGACGCGGCGTCCCGTCGAGCGTCAATCGACCGAAGACGAGCCCGCGCTCGGCGTCCTCGAACGTGCGCATCCGGCGCTTCGCCCACGCCTCCATGTTCAGCGCGGCCCACTCGGTGGCCATCGCCTCCTGGGTGCGCGCGACCGTCGACCGCATGCTGTCGAGCTGGTCGTAGGCGCGGTCGACATAGGCCTGCTCGGCTGCGAGCTCCGGGTGCGTCACCGATCGCTGAGCCTAGCGCGGAAGACCGCGAGATCGACGCGAACGCTGGAGGCCTTCGCCTCGAAGCCCGCCTCGCGCAGCCAGGCGAGCTGATCCTCGACGCTGTCGGGCGTGTCCATCACCCAGTCGATCTCGATCGGCCCGGTCTCGCCCCTCACGGGAACGACCACGTCTCCCAGCACGAATTCGCCGCCGGGCCGCAGCACGCCGGCGACACGCGCGAACAGGTCGCGCTTCCCCGGGCCGTCGAGGTGGTGGACGGCGAGCGCGGAGACGACGAGGTCGAACGGCCCCGCCGGGAGCTCGTCCTCGAGCCGCTGCAGACGCAGGTCGGCGTCCGGGAGCCGCTCGCGTGCGCGCCCGAGCATCGCCTCGCTCGCGTCGATGCCGACCCAGTCGGCTTCGGGGTGCGCGGCCTGCACCCGCAGCGCCGTCTCGCCGGTGCCGGTGCCGAGCTCGAGGACACACGCGGCCTCGATGTCCGAGGTCGCCGACGCCACCGCCTCCTGCAGCTCCTCGTAGCCGGGGATCTCCGCGGCCATCTCGGCGAGATACATCTCCGGATCCCACTCCCACTCACCCACCCGCCACATCGTAGGATCGTCGGCACGATGAAGCTCGGTCTCAGCCTCGGCTACGCCCCGCCCGGCACGAACCCGGCCGACCTCTTCCCGCTCGTCGCGGAGGCGGAGCGGCTCGGCTTCGACTCGGTCTGGGTCGCCGAGGCCTGGGGCACCGACGCCGTCAGCGTGCTCGGCTGGCTCGCGGCGAAGACAGAGCGGATCAAGCTCGGCTCGGCGATCATGCAGATCCCCGGCCGCACGCCCGGCAACGCCGCCATGACCGCTGCGACGCTCGACCTCCTCTCCGGCGGCCGCTTCCTCATGGGCCTCGGCACCTCGGGGCCGCAGGTGGTCGAGGGCTGGCACGGGCAGCCGTGGGGGAAGCCCCTGACGAAGACGCGCGAGTACGTCGAGATCGTCCGCGCGGCGCTGCGGCGGGACGTCGTCGAGCACCAGGGCGAGCACTACCGGATCCCGTGGGACGGCCCGGGCGCGACCGGACTCGGCAAGCCGCTGAAGCTGATGCTGCGCCCGCTGCGCGCGGAGATCCCGATCTACCTCGCGGCGCTCGGGCCGAAGAACGTCGCGCTCGCGGCCGAGATCGCCGACGGCTGGCTCCCGATCTTCGTCGCGCCCGAGCGCTTCGACGACGCCTTCGGGCCGAGCCTCGCTGCAGCGCCATCCGACTTCGAGATCGCAGCGACCGCGAGCGTCCTCGTCGGCGACGACGTGGCCGCTCTCCGCGACGCGCTGCGGCCGCACATCGCTCTCTACGTCGGCGGCATGGGCGCGAAGGGCCGCAACTTCTACAACTCGCTCGTCCGCCGCTACGGGTGGGAGGACGAAGCTGAGCGGATCCAGGAGCTCTACCTCTCCGGGAAGCAGCGCGAGGCGATCGCCGCGGTGCCCGACGAGCTCGTCGACGCCGTCTCGCTCGTCGGGCCGAAGGAGCGCATCGCGGAGCGTCTCGAGGCGTGGCGAGAGACGCCGGTCACGACGCTCGTGCTCGGCACGACCCAGCCCGAGGCTCTGCAGACGCTGGCCGAGCTTCTGCTCTAGTTCAGGCGATGGCTCCGCCCGTGATCGTGCTCGGCGTCGGCCGCTCGGGCAGGACGCTGCTGCGCGTGATGCTCGACCGGAACAGCGAGATCGCGATCCCGTACGAGTCGTTCTTCGTCACACCGCTCGCGCAGAGGCACGGGCGGCGACCGAACCTCGACGACTTCCTCGACGATCTGGGGCGCTTCTACCAGCTCTATGAGTGGGGCATCTCCCCCGAGGACGTTCGTCCCCGGTTGCACGAGGGGATGACGACCGGCGAGGCGATCGCCGCCGTCTTCGAGGTGTACGCAGAGCACGAGGGAAAGCCGCGCTGGGGCGACAAGACGCCGCTCTACATGCAGCACCTGCCGCTGCTCGAGCGGCTGTTCCCGGACGCGCTCTGGGTTCATCTGGTTCGCGACGGCCGCGACGCAGCGCTCTCGTTTCTCTCGCTGCCCGAGGGCTTCTCCGAGAAGACGTGGGCGCTGCCGCACACCGCGGCGCAGTTCGCGGCGCGCTGGCGGACGGAGATCCTCGCCGCCCGGCGGCTCGGCGCGCACGTCGGCGGCCGCTACCTCGAGCTCCGGTACGAGGATCTCGTCACGGATCCGGAGCGCGAGCTGCGCCGCGTCTGCGAACACGCCTCGCTGCCGTGGGAGCCGGCGATGCTCGACTACCCGGGCACCTCCGAGCTCGCCTCGATGCCGGAGAACAAGAACCTCGCGCAGCCGCCGACACCGGGGCTACGCGACTGGCACAGCCAGATGAGCCGCGAGGACGCGCTGGCCTTCGAAGAGGTCGCGGGCGACGTCCTGCGCAGCGGGCGCTACGAGCTGCTCGAGCCCGGTGCGAGCTATCCCACCGCGCGTGGCAAGCGCGAGCTCGCGCGCTTCGCCGCGCTCAGCCGAAGCTGGAACCTGTCCGCAGCGGCGTACCAGCGTTCACCGCTCTGGCGGCGCTCGCATCCCGTGCTCGGCTGAGCCTCGCCGCTAGCAGGGGCCCTGCTGCGGGGTGCCGCCGGGGCCGTCTTCGTGCTGGCCTCCGGACTCCAGGCAGTACCCGGTCGTGGTGGCCGCGGCGAGCACGACCTCGGAGCCGGGCGGGAGGGTCGCGCCGACGTACGTATGGTTCTCGTCGAAGTACCCCTGCAGCGCCGGCGCGGCCTGGTTGAAGTCCAGCCCCGCCGTTGCGGAGTGGGCCTGCGAGATCGCCTGCTGGCCGGCCGAAGACGCCTGGACGTTCTGCTTCGCGTCCTGCGAGGTCAGGTAGAGACCGATGAAGACGGTGACGAGCAGCACCGGAAGTCCGAAAGCAACACGAACCATCCGGGAGCTATCGGCAACCCGGCGCCGAAACTCAAGCCACGACGCGGTACACCTGGAACACCTCGGCGTACTCGCGATTCACGTTCACGCCGTGCATTCGCGCGAGGTTCCGGACGTACTCCTCGTTCGCGTAGCGCCGATGCTGCTGCGAGGCGTATTTCTCGAGCGCCGCCACCTTGAGATCGATATGCCGCTGCTCGAGCGCCATGTACCACTGGTACTCGAAGTCGAAGTTGTTCCACGGGATCTCGTAGCCGAGGATCGTCGTGCGCTTGAAGGCACGCAGGCCCTCCTCGGCGATCGTGCGGTGATCCTGGTGGACGTCATGGAGGCTCGGTTGGAAGACGACGTCGGGCGCCCACTCCTCCCACAACGCGACGAGCAGCTCGAGGATGTCCTGCCGCCGCTCGGGGAACGTGCGGACGTCGAAGTCGTGCACCGTCAGCGACTCCCCGGGAATGCCGAGCTCGGCCGTCGCCTCGGCGACCTCGCGCGCGAGCGTGTCGGGCGGGAAGCCCGGCGGCAGCGAGCGGGTCGCGATCGAGAACGCGATGTAGCGCACTTCGCAGCCCGCCTCGACGAGCCGCGCCATCGTCCCGCCGCAGCCAAACTCGCCGTCGTCGGTGTGCGGCGCCAGCACGAGCGCCTTCCGCCACTGCTCGATCATCCGGCGATCATCTCAGGCACGGGCTCCTCGGTCTCCACAGGTTGCCAGTCGCGCGCCCGCACCCGCACCGGCGAGACAAGGCCGATCAGGCCGATCAAGAGCCACGTCGTGGGATCCTCGAAGAAGTCGTTGTACGCGAGGGAGTGCACGAAGATCGCCAGCAGGCCCAGCCCGGCAGCCAGAGCCACGAGCCCGTAGGTGCGATGGTTGATCCGCCGGTAGGCGGCGAGGAACAGCGCCCCGACGAGCCAGAAGAAAAGGAGCAGACCGGGGCCGCCCTCCTCCGCCGCGACCGTGACAGGCGTGTTGTGCGACGCGCTCTTCTTCGGCGTATGGCCGGTTCGCTTCGAGTAGGCATGTTCGAAGCCGCCGAGCCCGACTCCGTGCGTGGGGTGCGTTTCGGCGATACGAATCCCGACCGCGATCAGAGTCGAACGGCCGCCGGTCGCCTTGTTGAGCCCGGACGTCGTGTGGTGACGGAGCGCATGGATCACCCGCGGCTGCGTCACCGCGACTCCGGCCACGAGGACGAGAACGGCCGCGAGAGCAAGAAGCGACTTCCAGCGCCAGACGATCGCGGCGAGAGCGAACACGGCCACGAAGAGCGCCGCGAAGCTCGACTGCGAGAACGAGATGAGGAGCCCGAGCCAGACCACTGCGATGAAGGCCAGCGCGGCCAGCCCGACGCGCCTGGAGACCCCAGCGCGAACCAGCAGCACGGCGGTGGCGACCAGCCCGACCACCAGGAAGCGACCGTAGATCGAGGGGTCGAAGAAGACCGAGTTGACCCGGAAGATCGCCTGGAACGTGTTGATCTGCTGCAGCTTGGTGTTCTCGAAGATCGTGCGCGTCTTGTACTGGTAGAAGCCGACCACGGCGAAGATGAGCGCCATCACCACGAGCTCGCCGTAGAGGATCCGGACCCGCGAAGTGCGCCACGGGAGCCGCGCGATCGAGATGGCGAGGATCGTGAACGGCACGTAGAAGGCGAGCATGTCGATCGCCGCGGTGTGCAGGTCGACGCTCCACGCGACCGAGAACCCGGTCCAGACGAGGTAAAGCGCGAGCGGCCACGACGCGATCCCGAGCTCACGCGTCCTCTCGTCGCCGTCGACGAGCTGCCAGAGGAAAAGCCCGGCCGCCCCGAGCCCGACGGCGTAGAGCGGGACGAGCAGCTGATGGCCGAGAAAGCCGACCCGGAACGGGACGAACGCGAGTGTGGCGAAGGCGATGAGCCACGGCTCGCGGCGGAAGAGCAGGGTGAGCAGCGGGCCGAGCACGAGCGCGCCCACGATCGCGCCACCGAGCTCCGCCGCGCTCGACGGCGCGAGCGATGCGCAGAGCAGGATCGTCCCCACGCCGGCGTAGCCGAGACCCGCGATCCGGTTCAGGCGCGTCCGCGCCAGCAGCACGACCGCGAGGCCGATGCAGGCAATCGGGGCTCCGAGCTCGGCGAGCCCGATCATCCGTGTACCTGCACGACGGCGGTGGTCGCCTGCCCATTCTCGGCGACGACGAGCCGGTACGTGCCCGGCGTGGTCGGCGCGCGCAGGTGCAGCACGCTGCCGCGGTGCGAGCCGTGACGCTGGCCAAGCCGCCACGTGTAGCGCTTGGCGGCCGTCTTGACGTGCACGGTGAGTCGATGTCCGGCGCGGACGGTGAGCTGCTGCGGGGAGACCCCCACGTAACGGACGACGACCGTCACGTGCTTGCGCTTCGCGGCGGGAGTCTTGTTGCCCGCGAGGTCCTGCGCTCCGATCGAGAGGACGTACCTTCCCGGGCGCAGCGCCTCGCCGCCGAGCGTCCCGGCCCACTTGACCTTGTCGTGCTCCTTCGCCTTGTTGCTACGGATGATCAGACGCGGGCCGAGGTACACGAGCGCGTGCGCCGGTTCGCTGAACGCGTAGCGGATCGCGACGGTGCGGCCCGGCCCGGCGAAGAGGACGGGCTTCTTCTTCACGGCCTTCGCCACGACCTCGGGCGGCTTCGTGTCGACAGTGATCTTGTTGAGGAAATTGAACGTCTGGCGCGGCAGCTGGACCGAGGGGTTGTAGACGCCGTCCGGAGCCACTCGACCGGCATCCGTCCGGCCGTCCCAGACGAACAGCTTCTCGGTCTTGGCCGGCACGGGGACGAGCGCCGCGATGGTCCTGACCGTGTGCCCGGAGGAGTCCAGGATCGTCACCGTTACTCGGCTCGAATGGCGAAGCTTCACCCGGAGAGTGGCTTTGCTCGTCGGGCAATTACACGTCGGCCCGATCAGAACGTGCCCGCTGGCGACTTCGCGACCGCGCCGCTCCGACAGGAGCGCTCCCGAGAGCGGGCTCTTGATCAGCTTCAGGTGCTCGGTGATCGCAAAGGCGGCAGCCGTGGCCACCAGCAGGCCCAGAAGGGTGACCGTCGTGAGAACCCGCTGCAAAGCCCGCCGATTCTACGGGCCTCTCGTTAACGAAGTTGAAGAAAGGTCAGGCTCGCGTCGCCTGAGCCTCGTGCGCGGCGCGCGACTCCTTCAGCATCACGTTCACGGTGTAGATCGTCAGGACCACCAAGATGAAGACGAGGCCGCCGCCAAGTACCCAGTTCGCCTCCGGCACGTTGAGGAGCTTGAGCCCGCTGATGATCAGGATTCCGCCGAGGCCGCCGCGGATCGTCATGTCCGGCACCTTCACGGTGTACCGGCTCGAGATGAGGATCCCGGGCACGGAGCCGAGCAGCAGCCAGGCGGTCGCGTGCAGGTCGACGTCGCCGATGATCAGGTGTCCGACGCCCGCGACCCAGAGGAGCGCGGCGGCGTGGAAGATGTCCGTGCCGACGATCCGCGGCATGATCAGCGGATAGACGAGCACCATCATGAGGCCGAAGTACGTGCCGCTCCCGACTGATGTGATTCCGACGATGAAGCCGAACACGATGCCGGTACCGAGCGCGATCAGCTTGTCGCGGCGGCTCATGATGAACGGCGCTTCGCTCGGCTGCACGCCACGCTTCACAAACGACTTGGCGAGGAATCCCACGCCGCCGCCGATGAGCGCCACACCGATCGCGTAGCCCAGGATCGTCTGTGCGTTCGTGATCGAGTTCCGGAGCACGTACAGAAGCACGACTCCGAGCAGCGCGGCCGGTCCCGAGCCGGCGAACAGCCACAGCGCCAGATGGCTGTGCACCGTCCCCAGCCGCCGGTGGCGCACCGCCCCGAACGACTTGAAGACTGCGCCGTGGAAGATGTCCGTGCCGACGGCGTAGCTCGGCTTGAAGCCGAACACGATGATCAGAATCGGCGTCATGAGCGAGCCGCCGCCGACTCCCGTAAGGCCCACGATCAGTCCGAGCCCGAGCCCGGTCAGCGTGAACTGCCAGGTCATGAGGCGCTGAGAACCATCCCTGCGCCGACCGTCTCGTTCGTCGCCTCGTCGATCAGCACGAAGGCGCCGGTCAGGCGGTTCTTCTCGTACGGATCGACAAGCAGCGGCTCCGAGAGCCGGAGCCGGACGATGCCGATGTCGTTCAGCTCGAGCCGCTCCGGCGCCGGCACATCTTCGAGCGTGTGAACGTCGATCTGCGCCACGAGCTCGTCGGCGATCGCCCGCACCGAGCGCGTCGTCGACTTCACCGCGAGCCGCGCCCGCGGCTCGAGCGGCCGGTCGCTCATCCAGCAGACGCGCGCCTCGAGCTCCCGGGCAACGGTGGGCGGGTCGTCCGGGTCGGCGAGCATGTCGCCGCGCGAGACGTCGATGTCGTCGGCGAGCCGGATGGTCACGGCCATCGGGGGGATCGCCGCCTCGAGCGGCCCGTCGATCGTCTCCACCGACTCGACCCGCGTCCTGACGCCGGCAGGAAGGACGACCACCTCGTCGCCGGCGCTCCAGACGCCACCCGCAACCTCACCGCCGTAGCCGCGATAGTCGTGGTGCTCGTCGGACATCGGCCTGATCACCCACTGCACGGGGAAGCGCCGGCTGTCGAGGTCGCGGTCGGAGGAGATCTCGACGGTCTCGAGATGCTCGAGCAGCACCGGACCGGAGTACCACGGCATGTGTTCGGAACGGTCGACGACATTGTCTCCCTGCAGCGCCGAGATCGGGATCACGGCGAGATCCGGCAGACCGAGCTCGGCGAGCTGCGAAGCGATCTCGTCGAACCGCTCCTGCGACCAGTCGACGAGGTCCATCTTGTTGATCGCGGCGACGGCGTGCGGCACGCGGAGGATCGAGAGGATGTACGCGTGGCGGCGCGTCTGCTCGACCACGCCCTGGCGTGCGTCGACGAGCACGATCCCGAGCTCGGCGGTCGAGGCGCCGGTCACCATGTTGCGCGTGTACTGGACGTGGCCGGGCGCGTCGGCGAGCTGGAAGCGGCGCCTCGGCGTCACGAAGGAGCGGTAGGCGACGTCGATCGTGATGCCCTGCTCGCGCTCGGCGCGCAGGCCGTCGGTCAGCAGCGCGAGGTCGACGTACTCGTTGCCGCGCCGGCGCGAGACGTCCTCGATGTGCTCCAGCTGGTCGACGAAGATCTGCTTCGTGTCGTAGAGCAGCCGCCCGATCAGGGTGGACTTGCCGTCGTCGACGGAGCCGCACGTGACGAGCCGCAGCAGGTCGGTCGACTGCGCCTGCTCAGAAGTAGCCAACGCGTTTGCGGTCCTCCATGGCCGCTTCGCTGAACCGGTCGTCGGCGCGGGTCTCGCCGCGCTCGGTGACACGCGTCGCAGCGATCTCCTCCACGACCTCGTCGATCGTCGCCGCCCGCGACTCGACGCCGCCGGTGCAGGTCATGTCGCCGACGGTGCGGAAGCGAACCGAGGTCGTGAACGAGTCCTCGCCCTCCATGCGCTCGACGTACGGCGAGACCGCGTACAGCATCCCGTCGCGGCGGAAGACCTCGCGCTCGTGCGCGAAGTAGATCGGCGGCAGCTCGAGCTGCTCGCGCGCAACGTACTGCCACACGTCGAGCTCGGTCCAGTTCGAGATCGGGAAGACGCGGACGTGCTCGCCCTTGCGAACGCGCGTGTTGTAGAGGTTCCAGAGCTCGGGCCGCTGCGCGCGCGGGTTCCACTGGCCGAAGTCGTCGCGGAAGGAAAAGATCCGCTCCTTCGCGCGGCTTCGCTCCTCGTCACGCCTCGCTCCGCCGATCGCCGCGTCGAACGAGTGCTCCTCGATCGCGTCGAGCAGCGTCGTCGTCTGCAGCCGGTTGCGCGACGCGCGCGGGCCGGTCTCCTCGACGACCCGTCCCTTGTCGATCGACTCCTGCACCGACGCGACCACGAGGCGCTCTCCGAGCTCAGCGACGCGACGGTCGCGGTACTCGATCGCCTCGGCGAAGTTGTGGCCGGTGTCGATGTGCATGATCGGGAACGGGAACCTGCCAGGCCTGAACGCCTTCTCGGCGAGCCGCAGCAGGACGATCGAGTCCTTGCCGCCCGAGAAGAGGAGCACCGGCCGCTCGAGCTCGGCCGCGACCTCGCGGAAGATGTGGACGGCCTCGGACTCGAGCTCGTCGAGGTGCGTGAGCGTCGGCAGAGCCGGGGAAGTGCTCACGACTTGCCACGCTCGGAGATGAGGCTGAGCTCTTCGAGCCGGTCGATCACCGCGACGGCCGATTCCGAGGGCGTGCGACCCATCGTTTCCAATCGCAGCTCGGGCTCGAGCGGCTCCTCGTATGGCGCGGAGACGCCTGTGAAATCCGCGATCTCGCCCGCGAATGCAGCCGCGTAGAGGCCCTTCGGGTCGCGTCGCGCGCACTCCTCGAGCGACGTCGCGACGTAGATCTCGACGAACGGCGCATGTTGCTCGACCAGGGAGCGCGCGTGCCGTCGCATCTCCTCATACGGCGAGATCGCCGAGACGACCACCACCGCGCCGGCGCGCGCCAGGCGCGACGCGACCCAGCCGATGCGCGCGATGTTCGTGTCGCGATCCTCCTTCGAGAAGCCGAGACCCTTCGAGAGATGCGTGCGGACAATGTCGCCGTCGAGGTGGTCGACGACAAAGCCGCGCTGCTCGAGCTCCGGCTCAACGATGTTCGCGATCGTCGTCTTCCCCGCGCCCGAGAGCCCCGTGAACCAGAGCACGAATCCGCTCATGTGTGCAGCCCGCATTCGGTCCGCTCGGTCCCGGCCCAGCGCCCATCGCGGCCTTGGCCCGGCTGCGTGGAGTGCGTGTCGCCGATCGACTCGTAGCCGCGGTCGTGGAGCGCGTTGTACGGCAGCCCGCGCTCACGGACGTAGGCCCAGCAGTCGTCGTCGGTCCAGTCTGCGAGCGGGTTGGCCTTCCAGAGCTCGTGCTGCTCGTCCCAGGCGAGCTTCGGCGCGTTTGCGCGAACCGGCGACTGGTCGCGGCGGATCCCGGTGATCCAGCAGTCGAGATCGAGCAGCGCCCGGTTGAGCGGCTCGATCTTCGCCACCGCGAGGTAGAGGTCGGGATTCGTGTCCCAGAGCCCGTCCTCTACCGGCGAGCCGGCGAAGACCTCGATCTTCGTCCCGTAACGCCGCTCGACCTCGCGCCAGAGCTCGTGCGTCTCCGGGAAGAGATGGTGGGTGTCGATCGCGAAGACGCGCGCCTGCGGATCGTGCTCGAACAGCATGTCGAGCAGGACCGACTCCTCCTTCTGGAACGAGCACGCGAGGGCAACGCGGCCGGAGAACTCGTCGAGGACGTACTCGACGACCCGCTGCGCCGTCCAGGTCTCGACGTCAGCCGGTACGCAGTGTTGTTGCTCAGGAGCCGGCAAAGCCGGCACCTTCGCTGACGTCGCTCCGTCGAGCCTACGCGACCGGCTCGCCACCGAGCAGCACCTCCTTCAGCGTGTCGCCGCGCAGGCCGAGCCGGAGCGTCTCGAGCGCGATCACCTCTTCCGGCGGGATGTTGCCGAGGTTGACGTTCGTACCGAAATGCTTGATGAACCAGGCCTGGCTCTCCTTCGACGGCGCCTCCCAGATCAGGGAGTCGAACGGGACGGAGTGCTCGATCTCGTCGACGAGCCCGGTGCGAAGCTCGCCGCTCGGCCGGTAGATGCCGGCGGTGCCGCCCTCGCGGCCCTCGGCGATCACGCGCCACGCGCCCGCGTCGAGCTCCTCCTGCATCCACTGCGCCCACAGGTACGGCGCGATGTTCACCTCGGCGTCCTTCGAGCCGACCTCCGAGAGCACCGTGAAGTCGCGCGCAAAATCGGTGATGAGCTCGAGCTTCCGGTCGCGCGGGATCTCGATCGTGCCGTCGGAGATCTCGACGTGCGAGAACCGATACTTGGACAGCCAGCTCTTGAACTCGTCGATCTTGTCGCGTGCGTAGACCGCCTCGAAGAACGTGCCGCCGCAGACGACAGGCGTCTCGAAATGGCGGTAGAGCGCGATCTTCTTCTCGAGGTTGTTCGTGACGTAGCTCGTGCCCCAGCCGAGCTTGACGATGTCGACGAACGCCCCCGCGGTGTCGAAGAGACCCTCGATCTCCCGCAGGTTGAGACCCTTGTCCATCACGTGGGTGAGCCCGGTCTCGCGCGGCTTCTCCGGCCGCTCCGGAACTCCGAGAAATTCGTCTGAAAAGCCCGGCATCGCCCGGATGGTACCTAATCGTTGGAATAAGCAATCGCTTATTCCATACCGGATTTGGCTGCTTTCGCCATGCCCGAAAGAGCCATCTTGATTGTCAGGATTGACAACGCTAGCGTGACCTCGTCGCATCTGCCCACGAACGACAGGAGGTCACGATGTCCAATCCACGTTCGGTGTCCATTCGACCTTCGGTGTCCCTACGACGATCAGTTCTCCTCGGGCTGCTCCTCACCGTGGTCGTGATCTTCGTCGGGGCCGTTCCGGCCCTCGCCGCGGAGAGCCTCCCGGGACCCAGTCCGTTTGCTCCCGACGACGCGCAGGCCCTCGCCACGGCGACGGCGGCCGTGCCGAGCGGCTCCTCGACGACCGCGGTCGACGGCCAAACCGCGCTGAACGCCTCCACGCTTCCCGGAGCCGCCACGTCGGTCGAAGCCGGCGTGTCACAGCAAGCGGCAGTCGGCCTCGCTCCCCTCAACGACTCCGACAGCGGCTCCAACATCGCCTCGGTCCCGGCGACCCGGGCGTCGTGTTGGGCCAGCCAGGCGTGGCATCAGTGGGGAACGTGGCCGTACCAGCAGCGGATCACCGACACGACGTACTGGTGCGCCATCTTCGACAGGCACATCACCTACCGCACCTCGACCACGACGGCGTCCGGCTTGCTCTGCGGCGTGAGCTGGCGCGCGAGCGCACTGATCGGCGGCGGAATCGGACCGGGCTTCACGTACTTCACGAACCGCGCGTCGGCCAACTTCGCGTGTCAGACCGCCGTGCCCTGGATCGCGATCCACACCACGCATCACCTGGACACGAAGCGAACGGACCGTGGCGGGACGACCGAAGTCGGCTTCGGCTAGTACACCGCGCGCATGAGCTGCTCGATCTCGTCCGGGCTCGCGGCTTTCGGGTTGGCGAGATTCCCGCCTCGCTCGGCGGCAGCCGCCGCGAGCTCGGGCAGGTCGGCCTCCGGCATGCCGAGGTCGCGCAGTCGCGTCGGCCCCGCCAGGGCGGCCAGCAGCCTCGACGCGGCCCGCAGGGTCGTCCGGAGCGCCGACAGCCTCACCGAACCTCGCGACCGCGTCGGGAGCGAACGCGGCGTTGAAGCGAAGCACCGGCGGCAGGCAGATCCCGTTCAGCGTCCCGTGCGGCAACCCGTAGCGCCCGCCGATCGTCTGCGCCATCGCGTGCGCGAGCGCGAGCATCGACCCGGCGAGCGCTGCGCCGCCGTGACAGGCGCCGCGGAGCAGCTCGGTCCGTGCCTCGAGACCTCGCGGTGCCGAGACGACCGGCGGCAGCCACTCGCAGATGAGGCGCGCCCCTGCCAGTGCGTGCTCGTCTGCGGCGGGGTTGTGTCCCCGCGCGTAGAGCGCCTCGGCGCAATGGGCGAGGGCGTTCATCGCCGTGCCCACGCTCGTCCCGGCCGGCAGGTCGAGCGTGAGCTCGGGTTCGTAGACGATCGCGGTCGGTCGCGCGCCTCCGCCACCGCCGCGCATGCGGCGCTCCTGGTCACGGACGCCGAAGTAGGTCGTCCACTCGGCGCCGGAGTACGTCGTCGGTACGGAGACGAGCGGCAACTCCGTCGCGGCGGAGATCGCCTTCCCGAGGTCGATCGTGCTTCCACCGCCGACGGCGAGCACCCCGTCTGCGTCCCGCGCCGCGTCGACCGCCTCGGAAACGCGATCGGAGGGGACTTCTCGCCACCGTCCTGCTACGGCCAGAGAGAGCTCCAGCGAATCCCACCGCGCCCCGGCCACGAGAAGCGGAGACGAGACGCCTGCCTCGACACAGGCTTCAGGCAACGCGTCGAGTCCCCAGCGGACAATCACGTCGGGACCCTCTACTTCAGCCGCTCGCGCGCGAACGCGACGAACTCCTGCGCGATGCGGGTCTCGGCCCGGCCGGTCGCGCGCGCGATCTGGACGTCACGGGCCGGCTCCAGCCCCTGGACGCGCACGACCGCGAGTGCTCCGGAGGACAGGTCGCCTTCGATCGCGATGCGCGAGATGAACGTGGCGCCGAACCCGCCGAGCACCGCGGCCCGCGCCGACTCCTGCAACCCCAGCTCGAGCTTCACGTTGAGGTCGCGAGGCCGGACGCCGAGCTCGCGCAGCTCGTCATCGATCATCTGCCGGATGCCGGCTCCCTCCTGCATCAGCACCAGCGGCTCCGACTTCAGCTCTTCGAGCGTCATGCTCTTGCCGGCGCGCCTGTGGCCTGCGGGAACGGCGAGCACGACCTCGTCGCGATAGAAGGGCTCGAAGGAGACGCCGCGATGACGTCCGCCGGCCCCCACCACTCCTAGCTCGAGCTCACGTCGGCCGACCTGCTCGACCACGGTGTGCGTGTCGGAGACGGTCAGCGCCACATGGACGAGCGGGTGAAGGCTCTGGAACTCGCCCAGCAGGACCGGCAGGACGCTCCCTCCCGGGCCGGTGGAGGCGCCGATCTCGAGCCGGCCCTTGAGCTCGCCCTCGGCCTCCTCGCCGAGATCGGCGAGCAGTTGCTGCTCGAGCGCGAGTAGGCGCTGGGCTCCGCGATAGAGCCTCAGGCCGGCCTCGGTGGGCTCGACCCGGCGGCCGGAGCGGTCGAGGAGCCGTTGACCGACGCGCTGTTCGAGCGACCGGATCTGCAGGCTGACAGCGGGCTGGGTGACGCCGAGCTGGTCGGCCGCCTGCGAGAAGCTCCGGCGCTCGACGACCGCGCAGAAGGCAACCAGCTGCTTCGTGTCCATAAGAACATCTTATTGCTGTCTTCTCGCGCGCACGGCGGCGCCGCCGCGGACTTACGATCGGCTCGTGCCAGACCCGACGCGGATCGAGGACACGCTCGTCCGTGGCTATCGCCAGCTTGCGCTCGAGACGCCGGAGCGGCCGCGCGACATCGTCCTGCGAATTCTCGACGTGCTCCTCTCGTCGGTCTTCCTGCTCGTCTCGCTGCCGATCTCGCTCGCGATCGCGGTGCTCGTGCTCGTCACGAGCGGAACGCCGATCCTCTACCGCGGCGAGCGCGTCGGCCGCGGCGCCAAGGTCTTCACGATGTACAAGTTCCGCACGCTGCGCCGAGGCGCCGAGAGGCGGCTCGGCCAGTATCTCGGCGAGGAGCTCGTGCAGCACACACAGGCCGAGTTCACACCGGTCGGCCATTGGCTCAAGGCGACGCAACTCGACGAGATCCCGCAGTTCGTCAACGTCCTGCGCGGAGACATGAGCCTCGTCGGGCCGCGTCCGATCCGTCCCGTCTTCTTCGAGGAGCTCGCGCACGAGCTGCCGTCGTACTGGCAACGGCTCGTCGTCCGGCCCGGCCTGACCGGCTTCGCCCAGGTGCGGCGCGGCTACGAGACGCCGATGAGCGAGAAGCTCGCCCACGATCTCGAGTGGATCGCCGACCGTTCGGTGCGCCTTTACCTCCGCACGGTCGTCGCGACCGGCTGGCGCGTGCTCAAGCAGTCGATCGCAGGACTGACGGGACGCGGCACCTAAGGTAGGGCCGTGTGCGGGATCTGCGGGATTGCGACGACGCGCGGCGCAGCGGACGTCGAGGCGCTGCGTGCGATGAGCGATCTGCTCGTCCACCGCGGTCCTGACAGCGCCGGAGAGCACCTTGCCAACGGCGTCGCCCTCGCGGCGCGGCGGCTCTCGATCATCGATCTCGCGCACGGCGACCAGCCGATCGCCAACGAGGACGGAAGCTGCGTCGTCGTTCAGAACGGCGAGATCTACAACTACCCGGAGCTCCGCCGAGAACTCGAGCGCGCCGGGCACGAGCTGCGAACGCACTGCGACACCGAGGCGCTCGTCCATCTCTACGAGGAGCACGGGCTCGGTTTCGCCGAACGGCTGCGCGGGATGTTCGCGGTGGCGATCTGGGACTCGCGGCGGCATCGCCTCGTTCTGGCACGCGACCCGTACGGGATCAAGCCGCTCTACTACCGGCACGCGGCCGACGAGCTGCGCTTCGCGTCAGAGCTGCGCGCCCTACCGCGCGGCGAGATCGACCCCGACGCGCTGGAGGCGTTCCTCGCCTTCAACTCGATTCCCGCGCCGTACTCGATCTTCCGCGACGTCCGGAAGCTGCCGGCGGGGCACGTCCTCGTCTGGGAAGACGGCGCGATCAAGCTCGAGCGATACGCGCGGCCGGGACCGGAAGCCGAGAGCGCGCTCCGCACGGGCGACGAGGCGGAGCTCGTCGAGGAGTTGCGCGCCCGGTTGCGTGACTCGGTACGCGCGCACCTGCTTTCCGACGTGCCGGTCGGCGTCCTGCTCTCGGGCGGCGTCGACTCGGCGGCGCTTGCCGCGCTCGCCGCGCAGGAGACGCCCGGGCCGGTGCACACGTTCACGATCGGCTTCGAGGAGCGCAGCTTCGACGAGCGCGCCGACGCGCGACGGGTCGCTGAGCGGTACGGAACGGAGCATCATGAGCTCCTCGTCCGACCCGAGCCGGAGCTGCTGCTGCGCGCGCTCGCAGAGGCGTTCGACGAGCCGTTCGCCGACTCTTCGGCTCTGCCGACCTACCTCGTCTCGCAGCTGGCGGCCGAGCACGTCAAGGTGGCGCTCTCGGGCGAGGGCGGGGACGAGCTCTTCGGCGGCTACTACACGTACCAGGCGGATCTCATGGCCGACCAGCTGGCGCCGTTCGCACGAGCCGTGCGTCCGCTCGTCGAGGCGCTGCCGTCCTCCTCCCGCAAGGCGAGTCTCGACTACAAGGCGAAGCGATTCGTGCGCGCGGCGCACCTGCCGCCGCTCGAGCGGCATCACGGCTGGAAGGAGATCTTCTCGGCCGACGTGCGCAGCGAGCTGACCGGCCGCCGCGCCGCGTTCGATCCGGTCGACGTCTACCGCGCCCGGTACGCCGAGACCTCGGCCGCTCCGCAGCTGGCTCGGCTGCAGGACGTGGACTTCGGCGTCTACCTCGTCGACGACCTGCTCGTGAAGACCGACCGCGCGTCGATGGCGCATTCTCTCGAAGCACGTGTCCCCTTCCTCGACCCCGTCGTGACGAATCTCGCATTCGCGCTGCCCACGCGGCTCAAGCTGCGTGGTCTCACGAAGAAGGTGCTGCTGCGCAAGGCGGCCGAGCCGCTTCTGCCGAAGGAGGTCGTGCACGGGCGGAAGCGCGGCTTCTCCATCCCGGCGGCCGCCTGGCTGCGCGGCGAGCTCGAGCCGTTTGCGCGCGAGACCCTGTCGCCGAGTTCCCTCCAGCGCCAGGGCTTCTTCCAGCCCGAGCCGGTCTGTCGGCTGCTCGACGAGCACGTCGCGGGCAAGCAGGACTGGAGCCGCCAGCTGTGGGGGCTGCTCGCGTTCACGCTCTGGTACGAACGCCACGTCGAGCAGGAGCCGCCTCGGCTCGAGTCGGCGCGGATGGAGGCTCTCGCGGCGTGAGCGATCTCCCGCCCTTCGAGCTCGGCTACGCGCGGACCGAGTTGCGGCGGCAGCTCGTCGACGCGGTGCTCCGCGGCGAGAAAACCTCGACCGCTGGGCTGCTCGAAGCGTACGAGGCCGACGGCACGACGCCCGAGCCGGCGGGAACCCGCGCCGCGTTGCTCGACTATGACGACCACCCGGTCGCAGTCATCGAGGTGACGGAAGCGCGCGTCGTCCCCGCCGAGGAGATCGACGAGCAGTTCGCGCGCGACGAGGGCGAGGGGTACGAGTCCGTCGAAGACTGGCGCAGCGCGCACGAGCGCTTCTTCGGCAGCCCGATCGAGGCGAAGACGCAGATCGTCGCGATCCGCTTTCGCCTGGTGGAGCGCCTCTGATGCGCGTCTGGATCGACATCACCGCCCCCGCGCACGTGCTCGTCTTCAAGCCGCTCATCGAGATCATGCGAGGCCGCGGCGACGAGGTGGAGATCACCGCGCGCGACTACGCCCAGACGCTGCAGCTGCTCGAGCTGCACGAGCTCGAGGCCGACGCGGTCATGGGACGCCACGCCGGCCGGTCGCGGCTGCAGAAGGCGCGCCAGATGACGAGCCGCCTCGGCGCGCTGCGGAAGTGGGCCCGCCCGCGTGAGTTCGACGTCGCGCTTGCCCACGGGTCGCACGAGTTGACCATCTCCGCGCGCAGGCTCGGAATTCCGAGCTCGACGACGTTCGACTACGAGTTCGCGACGCTCCAGCACCAGCTCGGCTGCCGCGCGGCGACGCGCGTCGTCGTTCCCGACGCGATCCCTCCGGAGCGGCTCAAGCCGTACGGCGTGCGGCCGCCGAAGCTCGTCCAGTACCCGGGGTTGAAGGAGGAGTACTACCTCGCCGACTTCGAGCCCGACCGGTCGCTGCTCGACCGCTTCGGCGTCGACCCGGCGCGCGTGCTCGTGGTGCTGCGACCGCCGCCCGACGTGTCGCTTTACCACCGGCACTCGAACCCGCTCTTCCCGCAGACGCTCGAGCATCTGGGCCGGTCGGAGGACGTGCAGGCGTTCGTGTTGCCGCGAACCGTGGAGCAGCATGAATACGTGAAGGGTCTGGCGCTGCCGTCGGTGATCCTCCCGGACGACGCCGTCGACGCGCAGAGCCTGATCGCGCTCGCCGATCTCGTCGTCTCGGCCGGCGGCACGATGAACCGCGAGGCGGCAGCACTCGGCGTGCCCGTCTACACGACCTACGGCGGGAGGCTGGGCGGCGTCGACGAGGAGCTGATCCGCGACGGACGCCTCAAACCGCTTACCGACCCGCGCGCGCTCGAGCTGAAGAAGCGCGACCCGGCAGCGGCTCCGCGCGTCCGGCGCGAGCCGAGCGAGATGCTCCGATTGCTGCTGTCGGCGCTCGAGGCCTGATCGAGTTTCAGGCGGTTCGGCCGATCAGGGGAGAGGACACTCGCTCAGCCGAGGTTGCTGTCGTCAGAACGTCGATCTACCCTCCTTGTTCGATGCGTCTCACCGACCGAGTCCGACGCTGGTGGAAACCAGCCCAGTGGCGGGAGGATCATCCCGAGGAGAGCGAGGGCGAAGGCGAACCCCTCAGCGAGGAACAGCTGCGCTTGGGGAGCCCCAAGGTCCCCGGTCTCTTCGATCGGTACGGGGAGGAGCACCAGAAGGGCATGTAGCCGGATCGCTCGCCCGCCAGGCCCGTGCTTGGTTTGGGAGCACGAAACGCTCAAGGGCCGAACTTCGCCGAGGCAACCAGGCGCGAATCCGCGCCGCCGTTGCTCAGCTAGTCCGGCCCCCGATCGTCAGACGATCGTCTTAGCGCTTGACGATGTTGTGGATCTCGAGGATCTCGGGCTGACCAGGCTCGATCCCAGCGTCTTTCAGGATCGGCATGAGGCGCTCGCCGAACGCGTCGAACTGCTCCCGCGAGTCCCAGATCTCACTGACGACGAACTTGCCGTCCGACTTGAAGGCGACGTGGAACTCGAGTCCCTCCGGCAGCCAGTCGCCCGACTTCTCCAGCTGGCGCATGGTCTCGTCGTACTGTTCCGTGGTCACATCGGACGTGGGCGTGAAGCGGGCGAGAATGCTCGTCTTCCGTGCGTCCATGACCGGCGCCGCGGACGGATTGATGGTGGCCATTGATGGCCTCCTTCGAGTGGATGCTCCTGACCGAGCCGACCTACAACCGAGCACGTCCTACCGCGTCGCCTGGCGGGCGAGGATTCTGAGCCAGAAGGCACTAACCAACGTACCACCGATCTCGACGACACGCGGAGGCTCAGGCGGCGACGTCTGCGAGCCTGGCGAGCAGCTCGGCGCCGTACCGTTCGAGCTTCGCCGGACCGATCCCTGGCACCGCGGCAAGCTCGGCGAGCGTTTGCGGCGTCCGGGCGACGAGCTCCGCCAGCGTCCGATCGTTGAAGACCACGTACGCCGGCACCTCGTCCTCGCGGGCGCGCGCGAGCCGCCACTCCTTCAGCGCCTGCACAGCCGGCGTCTGCGGTAGAGCGGTCTTGGCCGATTTCGGAGAAGGCGGAGCCGCCGCACGCACGCCGAGCTCGCCAAGGAACCGGCTCGGCTTGCCGTCCCACGTGACGAGCAGATGCTGCTTCGCGCGCGTCAGGCCCACGTAGAAGAGGCGCCGCTCGTCCTCGACGTCGCCGCGGCGGATCGGCAACTCGCCCTCCTCGACATGTGGCAGGAAAACGGCCTCCCACTCGAGCCCCTTCGCCCGGTGGAGCGTCAGGAGATGGACGCCGCGGCCCGCGCTGTCGCCGAAGCGCGCGCGCAGCGACTCGACGAACTCCTCGACCTCTCCGCCGAACTCCTCGGCGAGCCGCACGAGCCGCGCGAGATCGGCCTGCCGTGTCTGCTCGCGCTCGCCGAGCTTGTCCGGAACCTCGGTGAGGAGCCCCTGACGAACGGCGAGCTCGCGTACCACCTCGCCGGCCAGCCCGCGCCGGCCGCGCAGCGCCTTCAGCAGCTGCCGGGCCGCGTCGCGCGCGAGCAGCGACGCGCCCTGGAACGGGATCCCTGCGTCGTGGAACGCCTCCTCGAACTCGGTCGTCCGCGCGTTCGTCCGCACGAGCACGGCCATCTGCTCGAGCGGAAGCCCACCGTCGTGGAGCCGCCTGACCTGCGCAACCACGTCTAGGCCGGGCCCGACGACCGGGTCAGGGCCGGCGTCGAGCGTCGGTGCGAGCGTCTTCGCCGAGCCGCCGAGCCGCGGCACGAGCCGGTTCGCCAGCTCGAGCACCTGCGGCGTCGAGCGGTAGTTGCGCTCGAGCTTGACCACGTGAGCGTGCGGGAAGCGCTTCGGCAGCGCGAGCAACCAGCGCGCGCTCGCGCCCGTGAAGCCGTAGATCGCCTGGTAGTCGTCGCCGACCGCGCAGAGCTCGTCCCGCTCGCCGAGCCAGAGGTCGAGCAGCGACTGCTGCAGCAGGTTGACGTCCTGGTACTCGTCGACGGTGAACGCGCGCCACCGGTCTTGCACCGCCGTCCGCGCCTGCTCGTCCTCCTCGAGCAGCCGCACCGTCCTCTCGAGCAGATCCTCGAAGTCGAGCATGTCCTCCGCCGCTTTCCGCTTTTCGTACTCGCGGAAGACCCGGCCCATGAGGTCGAACGGAATCGGCGGCTCGTGGTCGCCGAGCCCGTCGCCGTACGTCTCGGGCGTGAGTCGCCGGTTCTTCGCCCACTCGATCTCGGTCGCGAGATCGCCGGCGGGCCGGAAGCGGTACGCACCCGGCAGCCCGTTGCCGATCCGGCGCAGGAGGATCGCCTTCGAGCCAAGGATGCGCCCGGGATCACCGCGGAAGTGGCGCAGCAGGGCGAGCGCCGCCGAGTGGAACGTCGAGGCCCGCACGCCCTCGACGCCGAGCGCGCCGAGGCGCGCGCGCAGCTCGCCGGCCGCCTTGTCGGTGAACGTCACGGCCACGATCTGCTGCGGCGGGAACGCGCTCGTGGCGACCTGCCACGCGATCCGGCGCGTGATCGTCGTCGTCTTGCCCGTGCCTGCTCCGGCGAGGATGCACAGCGGTCCGCGCGTCGTCTCCGCCGCAGCGCGCTGCTCGGGATTCAGATCTTGCAGGATCCGCTCGGCGTCCAAGGCCGAGGACGCTAGCGTCGCGACCGGCCGACTACCGTGCCGGAAGGATCAGGGGTTCGTGTCGCGCGTCAGGCCCTGCTCGAGATCGAGCACGTAGCTGCCGGTGTCCGAGAGGCTCGGCGGCTGCAGGCGCTGAGGCTTTTCCACGACCGTCCGGAGCTTCCCGACCACCTCGAGCGTGTCTCCCTCGTCCGCCAGGCGCTCGAGCTCGGCGAGTTGCACAGCGAGCCAGTCGGGATCGACCGGAGGCCGGCTCAGTCGCATGATCTTGGGATGCGTCGTCTCGCCGACCGAGTCGTCGTCGCTCCAGAGCTCTTCGTGGATCTTCTCGCCGGGCCGAGAGCCGGTGAACGCGATCCGGATGTCTCGCGGGCCCGAGGTCGGGTCGTCGGGCAGGCGAGCGTCCTTGCCCGAGAGGCGGATCATGTTCTTCGCCAGGTCGACAATCCGCACGGGCTCGCCCATGTCGAGGACGAACACCTGCCCGCGGCCGCCGATCGCGCCGGCCTGCACGACGAGCGAGACCGCCTCGGGAATCGTCATGAAGTACCGCGTCATCTCGGGATGCGTCACCGTCACCGGCCCGCCCCGCTCGATCTGCTTGCGGAAGATCGGGATCACGCTGCCGGACGAGTTGAGAACGTTGCCGAAGCGCACGGCGACGAACCGCGTCGCCACGTCGCGCCGATGGCCGAACGACTCGACGACCCATTCGCAGAGCGCTTTCGACTGGCCCATCACCGTCTTCGGGTTGACCGCCTTGTCGGTCGAGATGAAGACGAAGCGCTCGACACCGAACTCGGCCGAGAGCTCGCAGAGGATGCGGGTGCCAACGATGTTGTTACGCACCGACTCGAGCGGGTGCGTCTCGAGCATCGCGACGTGCTTGTACGCGGCCGCATGGAACACCACCGTCGGCTGGTACTTCTCGAACACCTCGCGCCGCATCGCCTTCCGGTCCTTGACGTCGACGAGCTTCGGCAGCGCCGCGGTGAAGTCGCGCTCGGAGACGAGCTCGCGCTCGATCTCGAACAGCGGACCCTCGGCGTTGTCGACGAGGATCAGCCGTGACGGACGGACGCGCGCGATCTGGCGGCAGAGCTCCGAACCGATCGAGCCGCCGGCGCCGGTGACGAGCACGGTGTGCCCCTCGAGGTAGGCCGCCACCTCGTGGAAGTCGACCTCGACCTGCTCGCGGCCGAGCACGTCCTGCACCTGCACGGAACGGATCTGGCCGGCGAGATTGAGGTCTCCCGAGATGAGCTCGTAGAGCCCCGGCAGCGTCTTGACCCCGATCCGCAGCTCCTGGGCCGCCTCGAAGATCCGGCGGCGCACGTCGCCCGAAACGGTCGGCATCGCGATCAGCACCTCGTCGGGCCGGTGCTCGCGGAGGATGCGCGGCAGCTCGTCGATCGAGCCCAGCACGCGCACGCCCATGATCCGCGTCTGCCGCTTGCGCGGGTCGTCGTCGACGAACCCGATCGGCGTGTAGTCGATCATCCGCGAGCGCTGCATCTCCTGCACGATCAGGCGCCCCGCGTCGCCGGCGCCGACCACGACGACCTCCTTGCCGCGCGCGACCATGGTCAGGCCCGGACGCTCGTTCACGGTGCGCGCCACGAGACGCGCGCCGGCGACAAGAGCGAGCGTGAGCAGCAGGTCGCTGGCGGCGATCGACCGTGGCAACCGGAAGCCGTGCACAGGAGCGACGAGATAGACGGTGAGGTACGCGACGAAGCACGCGACGACGACGCCGCGGGCCACCGCCCACATGTCGCGGATCGAGACGTAGCGCCACCAGCGGTTGTAGAAGCCGAACGCGATGAAGATGACGAGCTTGATGACGACGACGAGCGCGAGCGTTCGAATGAAGAGCTGCGAGTACTTGAGCGGCAGGTGGTTGTCGAAACGGAGCTCGAACGCGGCCCACCACGAGAAGGCGACGATCCCCGCGTCGACGAGCACCTGCCACAACCGGTGCGGAGAGAGGAGCTGACGCATCAGACGCGACTGGGGACGGCCGAGCGCACGACCTCGACGACGCGCTCCTGCGCCTCTGCCGGAATCCCCGGCCAGAGCGGCAGCGAGAAGTTCTCGGCTCCGGCCTGCTCGGTCGCGGGCAGCGAGCCCGGCTCGTAGCCGAGGAAGCGCAGCGACGGCTGCAGGTGGAGCGGCGTCGTGTAGTACGTGGCCGACGCGATTCCCGCCTCCGCCAGCGCCGTGCGGATCGTGTCGCGTTCGCGCGAGCGGCAGACGAAGAGGTGGTAGACGTGGCCCGGCTCGTCCTGCGGAAGCTCCACGAGCTCCCCGAGGCCAAGCTCGGCGTAGCGGGCCGCGGCGGCCCGCCGCCCCTCGTTCCAGCCGTCGAGCTCCGGCAGGAAGATGCGCAGGAACGCGGCCTGCAGCTCGTCGAGGCGCGAGTTGTAGCCGACGAGGTCGAAGGCCGACTTGTCGCGCGAGCCGTGGAAGGAGAGGAGCTGGACGCGGTCCGCAAGCTCCTCGTCGCTCGTCACGACGAGGCCTCCGTCGCCGAGGCAAAAAAGGTTTTTGGTGGGATAGAAGCTGAAGGTCGAGATCGTGCCGTGCTGCGCGACACCGGGTGCGCCGAAGGCTTGCGCCGCATCCTCGAGCACGGGAACGCCGAGATCCATGAGCGGCCGGACGTCCATCAGGCGGCCGAAGAGGTGGACCGGGATGATCGCCCGCGTGCGGTCGGTCAGCTTCGCCGGCGGTCTCCTCGATGTCGAGGTTGAGCGTGACGGGATCGATGTCCGCGAAGACGGGCGTCGCACCGCGCCGCGCCACGGACTCCGCGGTCGCGTAGAAGGTGAAGGCCGGGCAGATCACCTCGTCGCCGGGCCCGACGCCGAGCGCGTCGAGGGCGAGCACGAGCGCGTCGGTGCCGTTGGCCACGCCGATCGCGCGCTTGACGCCGAGATAGGCGGCGGCCTCCTCCTGGAACGCCCAGTAGTGAGGGCCGCGGATGAAGCCCTTTCCGTCGAGCACCTCACGGAAAGCGGCCTCGAGCCGAGGTATCAGGGGCTCGTATTCGGCTCGGACGTCAACGAGTGGAATCGTCTGCACGCGGAGTCACTTTAGCCGTAGCCCTCCGACGGTAGACCAAAAAGGCCAGCACGAGCACGATTCCGGCCACGATCGCGTACTCCACGTAATGGAAGTCGTGCTCGAAGCTCTTGTAGCTCGCGCCAAGGGCGTAGCCGATGCCGACGAAGGCAAACGACCAGACGGCCGACCCGACCAGCGCCAGGCCGAGGAACTGCGCAAGCGGCATCTCGAACAGTCCGGCGGGAATCGCGACGAACGAGCGAACGACGGGCGTCATCGTGCCGATCAGCACGCCGGGCCGGTCCCAGCGCCGGAACCACGCATCGGCGCGGTCGAGTCTCTCGGGCGACACGTGGAACCAGCGGCCGTGCCGTTCGAGCAGCTCGCGGCCTCCATAGCGTCCGATCAGCCAGCCGACGACGCAGCCCAGGAGGTAGCCGAGGGTCGCCGCGAGCGAGAGCGCGACGTAGGAGCCGGCCCCCGAGCCGACGTGGACGCCGAAGACCGAGACGCCGTCCGTACCCGCGAGCACGCCGGCCGCGACGGCGCCGGCTACGAGGGCGACGACCTCACTCCCGATAGGGAGGAGCGCGCCGAGCGCGAGCAGACCGAACACGGCATAGACGCCGTGATGGGCGACCTGCGACGTGAAGCTCGACGAAAGGCTCGCGAGGAGCACCGGGCGAGTCTATTAACGCTTGTGAGCGTGGAATGAGAACGGCGCCACGAGCAAGCTCGTGCCGACCGAGCTCGTCGCCTGCACGGCCACCTGGTAGCGGCCGCTCGGGGCGCTGAGTCCGCCGCCGATCCGGCCGCGCCACGTCAGTCGCTCCGCCCCAGCCGCCAGCTTGCCCGCGCGGAGAGTGGCCACGGGCACGCCGGTGGGGCGCTCGACCTGCACGAGGGCGGTCGCCGCACGCGTCAGCTGGAAGGTCGCCGTCGCCGAACCCGTGCCGGCGTGCACGACGAGCGACGAAAGCGTGTCGTCGAGCGAGAACGTGCGCGTCGCGGTCGTCGCGATGCTGCGGTCGTCGGTCCCGGTGACGGTGAAGGTCCACTTGCCCTCGGGTGCGAGAGAGCCTCCATCGGTCCCGTTCCAGGTCAGGGTGTGCACGCCCGGGGACTCCGCCCCGTTCGCAAGCGGGATCTGTGTGCCGTTGGGACCCGAGAGCGTCGCGACGACCTGCGAAGGACGGACGACGCGGTACGAGAGCGTCTCGGTGTCGCCGACGCCGTCGCCGTTCGGGGAGAGCGCCGGTGCCGACGGCTGCGCCGCGTAGATCCCCGTGTACGAGAGGACGAGCGCGTCCGACACCTTCGGCGTCGTACCGGTCGAGGGCCGCGTCAGCAGGTCGCCGTCGAAGGCGAGTCCGGCAGCCGAGCCCGCGCCGAGCCCGTAGGCGGTCACGGCACCGAGCCGCGAGAGCTCGACGGCGAGCTCGTAGCTCGACATGCCGATGCTGTACGCGGGCTTCGTCCCCTCGATGCTGACGAGCAGGATGTTTCCGTTGGCGAGCTGGCCGATCCCGCCGCGGGCTTGCCGGCCATTGAGCTGGCGGGCGTTGAACAGCTCGCCGGCCTGGAAGATCGGCTTGCCGTTCTTCACGAGCAGCGGTCCGCCGCCGATCGCGCTCGCGAGGCCGCTCCAGTCCGGCGAGAGCGACAGCTGAGCCTCGACCTGCTGCCCGAGCGGGGCTTCCGCCTTGAGCTGGGCTGTGGAGACTGCGCCCCGAGCGACGAGCACCGCGCCGCCGCTCGGGATCGGTGTCGATCCGGCCGTCGTGACCTGCGTCACCGTGCCGTCGAGCGGCTGGTCGAGATGCGCAGCCGGAAACGACCCCAGCACCGCCTCGACGACGGCTCCCGACTCTTTCGGTGTCGTCGCGCCGTACGCCGGTGTGAAGAGCGTGAACTTGCCGGTCGGGACGTTGAGCAGCAGCGGCCGGCGCTGGCCGGTTCCCTGCCAGATGCCGGCAGAGGAGACCTGACCCGTCGTGAGGGTGCCGTCGGTACCGATGCCGAGGCTCGAGCGGCCGACCGCCGGCGCACTCTCAAGCACGTCGTTCTGCAGCAGGATTCCGCTCGGCGCGCCGGTGCCGTTGTCGAAGTAGTCGCCGTCGATCGCCACGCTGGTGGCACCCGCGGCGACCCGAGTGTCGAGACTGGTGAGGGCTTCTCGCCCGGTCAGGGAGTTGTTCGAGAGGGCCGGGGCGAGCGAATAGACCTTGCCGTCGGGCTTCGGGGCCGTTACGACGTCGAGCACGATCGGCCCGCGCGACGTGAAGTCGACCTCGCGCGAATACGTCACGCCGGGCATGAGCAGGGACGTCGAGACAGAGTCCTGACTGGACTGCCGCGAGGAGCCGGTCGCCGCTGAGGCGACCGCTGCCGCGACGAGCGCCACCGGCACGGCGGCGACGACGATTCTGCGCAAGACCGGCACGACCCGGGACGCAGGGTAGCCTCGGGCCGTGCGCGTCGCACTTCTCTCGGACCAGCACGGCAACGACGTCGCATTCCAAGCCGCTCTCGAGGATGTCGAGCGCATCGGAGTCGACGAGGTCGTCTGTCTCGGCGACGTCGTGCAAGGCGGTACCCAGCCCGCGGCCACGCTCGACCGCCTCGCCACGCTCGGCTGCGAGACAGTGCTCGGCAACGCGGACGCATTCCTGCTCGAGATCCCCGACGACTCGCCGGAGCCCGTCACCGAGCGACAGCTCGAGGTACGCGACTGGACGCTTGCGCAGCTGGACTCGTCGCAGGTCGAGCAGATCCGCGCCTTCGCACCGGTCGTGCGCCTCGAGCACGAAGGCCTCGCCCTGATCCTGTTCCACGGCTCTCCGCGTTCCTACGACGACGTGTTGCTGCCCGAGCTCGCCGGCGAGGCGCTCGAGCCGTTCCTCGGCCACGACGCGGCCCTTCTGGCCGGCGGGCACACGCACCTGCAGTGGACGCGCAGGATCGGTGATGCGCTCTACGTCAATCCCGGCAGCGTCGGCATCTCGTACGACCGGCACCCCGACTCACTCGCCGTGCGCCCGCTCGCGGAGTGGGCGCTCGTCACGATCGAGAACGGCGCAGTCGCGGTCGAGTTCCGCGAGGTCCCCTACTCGGTGGACGACGTACAGGCGGCGGCTCTACGCAGCGGCCGTCCACACGCGGACGAATGGGCCGCGCAGTGGTCCTGAGCGAGGTCGGTCGCACGAAGGCTGGGACTGCGAGGTCGACTGATCCTCGAGCGACGAGTGGGTGGTCGGTGCCGCGCGCGAGCCCCGTCGAGGAGATCGTGAAGGAACTCGAGCTGCTGCCGGGACTGGCGCCGTCTTAGCGGTGGACGTGCCGCACGCGAGTACGTCTCGCGTGAGCCGTCGCTCGTGCGCCTATCGCCCGCGCGGCGAGCGCTGGTGGACGAGGACTCCGACGGCGTCGCGCCTTCCTCGACCGCCCTGCACGGGATCGATGTCGACGCAGTCGTCGCACCGCGGCACGACTGGCTCGCGACGTACGCGAACAGAGCGACGAGTTCCGGCGTGTCGCCCTACCTGCTCGACATGACGAGCGTGCGGCGGCGAAGAGCCGTGCTGCAGGAGATCGAGACTCTGACCGGATTCGAGCCGACAGTCACCCACTCAGATCTCGGTTCGTCGCATCTGCTCGTGCGCGACGACCTGCTGGCCGGCGTGATCGACTGGGGAGACGCCCGGTATCGGCGACCCGGCACTCGACTACGCGTGGCTCCGGAACGGCCCGTTCCCGACTGGGAGGTGGACCGACGAATCTCGCCGTCGAGCCGGCATGCTACCACCGGCTCGGGCCGTGGTTCGAGGCGCATACGGTGTCTTGACCGAGCAGCGTGTGCGTAGCAGCTAGCTAGTCCCAGACCTTGACCGGCCGGTAGAGCGTGTCGCGCTGCACGGCCGTCTTGCCAAGTGAGCGGATGAGGTGGACGAGCTCGTCGGCGCTCGTGCGATGCGTCGTGCCGGCCGCAGAGACGACGTTTTCCTCGATCATCACCGAGCCGAAGTCGTCGGCGCCGAAGCCGAGCGCGACCTGCCCGATCTTCTTTCCCTGCGTCACCCACGACGAGCCGATGTGCGGCATGTTGTCGAGGTAGATGCGCGAGACCGCCTGCGTGAGCAGGTAGTCGAACGAGGTCGGCCGGGACTCGGCCGGCACCAGCGCGACGAGCCGGTTGCCGTCGTCCTGGAACGTCCACGAGAAGAACGCCCGGAAGCCGCCCGTCTCGTCCTGCAGCTCGCGGATCCGGCGGAAGTGCTCGACCCGCTCCTCGAGCGTCTCGACGTGGCCGTACATCATCGTCGCCGTCGTCGAGATCCCGAGCCGGTGCGCCTCACGCATCACGCCGAGCCACTCGTTCGTGTTCACTTTCTTCGGCGCGATGATGTCGCGCACGCGGTCGACGAGGATCTCGGCGCCGCCGCCCGGGATCGAGTCGAGGCCAGCGTCGCGCATCCGCGTCAGCGTCTCGGGAACCGTCAGCTTCGACCGGCGCGCCGCGTGTACGACCTCCGACGGCGAGAGCGCGTGGAGGTGGATCGGGTAGCGCGCCTTGATCGACGAGAAGAGATCCTCGTAGTAGTCGACGCCGAGGTCGGGGTGATGGCCGCCCTGCATGAGCAGGCCGGTGCCGCCGAGCGCGAGCGTCTCCTCGATCTTCTTGAAGATGACCGGCTTCGGCAGCAGATAGCCGTCCCGCTGGTCGCCGGGGCGGCGATAGAAGGCGCAGAAGTCGCAATCGGTGACGCAGATGTTCGTGTAGTTCAGGTTGCGGTCGATGATGAACGTGACGCGCTCCGGGTCGTGCAGCCGGTTGCGGATCGTGTTGGCGGTGCGACCGACCGCGACGAGGTCGCGGGAGCGGAGAAGCGCGACGGCGTCCTCGTCGGTGATCCGCTCGCCGGAGGTCGCGCGCTCGAGGATCTCGGCGACCGGAGTGCGTTCCGCGACGCTCACGCGACTGCGGCGCCTGCGCCGGCGGTGGTCTGCACGAAACGAAGCTCGGGCACCGTCTCGAGCAAACCGGCGTCGCGGGCGAGCTCGAGGAACGTGTAGAGCCCGGCACGCTCGCGCGGCCCGAAGCGGTAGCGGAGCTTCTCGAAGTAGCGAGCGAGGAAGCCGGCCGGATAGCCGTAGCGCTCCGCGGCCTCGTGGGCGAGCTGCTCGGGCTCGGCGCGCGCGAGCCGCACCGAGGAGACCAGCGCGTCCTCGAGCTCCGCGAGGCCCTCGGCCAGCGGCTCCGGGCACGCCCAGACTGCGAACACCATCGGCAGCCCCGTCCGCTCGAGCCACAGCCGGCCGAGGTCATGATGCGGCGTCGGATCCTCGAATGCGGAGCGGAGAGCCGCGTCGCCGATGAGGAGCTTCGCCTCGGCATCGCCGGCCTCGTACGCATCGAGCGGCGCCTGGTCGGCCTCCGGCAGCAGCACCTTGACGAGCGCGACCGAGGTCGCCGACTCGGGAGTCACCGCCACGTTGCGCACCTGCTCGAGCGGCTTGCGCGAGACGAGCTGGATCGAGTCGACCGCGCCCTCCGACGCGACGCAGAGCCGCGGCAGCAGGCGCAGCGAATCGGCGTGACGCGCGTACTCGATCGAGGAGATCGGAGCCGTGTCGAGCTCCCCCGCCACGAGCATCCGGTTCAGCTCGGTCGGGACGCCCTGCACCTCCTCGACCTCCGTGTCGACGCGGTAAAAAACCGGCGCCATGTTCACGTACGAGATGCGGCCGAGCTTCACCATGGCCGCCCTCCCATGGGCCAGCCGCGCGCGGAGCCCCGGTCGGGATAGCCGCGCACCTCGCAGACGACGATCGTCGCGGAGCGACGAAGACGTGATGGCGCCCGTCGATCGAGGTGCGGATCGACGACGAAGAGGTCGCCCTCGTCGCGGACGACTCGGCGCGTCGGCTGAAGACTTTCGGCCTGCGCATGCGTGAGCATCTCGAGCACCTCCGCGCGGTTTCGGCACAGTTGCCCGGGCCAGAGCCCGACCCACACGATGTCGGGAGCGAGCACCTCCTCGAACGCCGTGAGGTCGCCCTGCACGATCGCCTCGCGCGACGCTCACCATCGGCGCAGCTCGTTGTAGAGGCTGTCGCGCTGGACGGGCGTGCGGCCTGCTTCGCGGACGAACCGGACGAGCTCGGCGGCCTTCTGCTCGGTGCCCGCGCTCGCACCCGCCGCCTGGAAGATCTTCTCCCGCACGACCGTGCCCTGGACGTCGTCGGCGCCGAAGTGAAGCGCGACCTGCGCCAGCGGGAGGCCCATCATGATCCAGTAGGCCTTCACGTGCGGGACGTTGTCGAGCAGGAGACGCGAAACGGCGATCACCTTCAGATCGTCGGCACCCGTGGTGAAGCGGAAGCCACGACGCTCGAAGACGGTGTTCTCCGGGTGGAATGCGAGCGGGATGAAGGACAGGAAGCCGTTCGTCTTGTCCTGCTGGTCGCGGAGCCGCAGCAGGTGGTCGACGCGCTCCTCGTAGGTCTCGACGTGGCCATAGAGCATCGTGCACTGGGTCGTGATCCCGAGCCGATGCGCGGTGTCGTGCACGTCGAACCAGTCCTCGGGGGGCTCCTTGCCCGGTGCGATGAGCGCGCGTACCCGGTCGGCGAAGATCTCGGCGCCGCCGCCGGGCATCGAGTCGAGACCAGCATCCTTGAGCGTGCGCAGGACCTCCTCGTGCGAGCAGCCCTCGAGCCGCGAGATGTGGTGGATCTCGGAGGCCGTGTAGAACTTGAGGTGGACGTCCGGCAACGCCTCTTTCAGCCGGCGCAGGAGGCCGGCGTAGTACTCGAGGTCGACGTGCGGGTTCTCGCCGTTGACGGTGTGGATCTCGGTGAAGTGATGGATCTCATGCTGGGCGACCGCGTCCTCGACGAACTCGTCGGTCGTCAGCGTGAACGCGTCCTCCTGCTTGCGAGTCTTGGCGAAGGCGCAGAATTTGCACTTCACGCGGCAGACGTTCGTCTGGTACAGGTTGATGTTCTGGACGAAGTAGACCTCGTCGCCGCCGCCCCGCTGCCGGCGCGCGAGGTCGGCGAGGTCGCCGAGCGCGAGCAGGTCGTCGGTCTCCATCAGCGCGACGCCGTCGTCGAAGTCGAGCCGCTCGCCGGCGAGCACCTTGTCCCGGATCGGAGCGAGCGTGTCGAGCGTGTCGAGAACTGCCACCTCTCGGCCTACCTTTCCCGGTCGACGACTGCGTGCGTCAGGGCCTCGAGCTCGTCTCGGTGTAGCTCGCCGTCGAGCCGTCCCCTGGCCTGCCTAGCGTAGTCGAGGGCAACCTCACGGGATTCGTCGAGGGCTCCCGTCGCGGCGACACGCAGGAGCGCGCCGTCCATCGGCCCGCCCGCGAGCGCGGCCCGCACGACGGCATCCCGCTGCGCGGCGAGCAGGAGCGGAAGCGTCGGAGTGCCGTCGCGGAGGTCGGTGCCGGCGATCTTGCCCGTCTCGATCGTGGCGCCCGAACAGTCGAGGACGTCGTCGGCGATCTGGAAGGCGATCCCGAGCGCCAGCCCGTATTCGCCGGAGCCGCCGCCGAGCCGGCACGCCGCCTCGAAGAGCTTCCCCGTCTTGAGCGCGCAACGCTCGAGATACGCCTCGATGGTCGTGGCCGGGTCGCGGGTCTGCGTCCGCTGCAGCGCTTCGCCGCGCGCGAGACAGAGGGTCGCATCGGCGAGGATGTCGACCGCCTGCGCATCTCCCGTCGCGCTCAGCTCCGAGAACGCCCGTGCGAAGAGGTAGTCGCCGGTCGCGCGCGCCGCAGCCGGCCCGTAGATCGACCAGGCGGCCGCCTTGCCGCGCCGGAAATGGGCGCGGTCGATCAGGTCGTCGTGGACAAGCGTCGCCATGTGGACGAGCTCGACCGCAACGCCGGCGGCGAGCGACGGCTCCGTGCCGGGCGGCGCCGAGAGGAAGACGAGCGCGGGCCTCAACCGCTTGCCGCCCGCCGCGAGCGCCTCGTTGCCCACGGCAGCGACGAGCCCCGGATGCGTGGCGACCGTCCGTGCGAGCCGTTCCTCGAGCGCGTCCAGATAGTCGTCGAGCCCCGGCACCGCCCGGAGCTCTGCGAGCGACGCGGTCACGCCGGAACCTCCCCCACGTGGAGAGCAACGATGCCGCCGGCGAAGAGCCTGAACCGCACGGCCTCGAAGCCGCAGGTGGCGAGCAGCTCCGCGAGCTCCTCGGGCGGGGGGAAGCGCCGCACGCTGGCGGGCAGGTACGTGTACGCGTCTCCGCCCGGGAGAACACGGCCGAGCAGCGGCACGATCCGGTCGAACCAGAGCCGGTAGAACGGCGCGAGCCACCCGCGCGGCGTCGTGATCTCCAGGATCCCGAGCCGGCCGCCGGGACGCAGCACGCGGCGCAGCTCCTTCAGCCCGGCTTCGAGGTCGTCCACGTTGCGTATGCCGAAGCCCACCACCGCCGAGTCGAAATGCGCGTCCTCGAACGGAAGCGCGAGTACGTCGCCCTGCACCCACTCGAGCTCGGGAGCCTTGCGACGGGCGCGCTCGAGCATCCGCTCGGAGAAGTCGAGGCCGACGACGTCCGCGGCGCGCGCCTTGCGTGCCGCGAGTGCGAGGTCGCCCGTGCCGCAGCACGCGTCGAGCACGTAGTCGCCCGGCCGCACCGTCTCACGCACCGTCGCTCTGCGCCAGCGCTGGTCGAGGCCGAGGGTCATGACGCGGTTCATCGCGTCGTAGACCGGCGCGATGCGATCGAACATCCGCTGCACGCCCTCGGCCGGAAGGCGGCCGCTCTCGACCGTCATGGCTCTGCCCCCAGCGCGGCGTCAGCGCGTGGTCGAGGCCGAGCAGGTCGAGGGCGCGCGCGACCATGAAGTCCACGAGCTGGTCGACCGTCTCGGCGCCGTGGTAGAAGCCGGGCGCGAGGAAGAGGATCGTCGCTCCGGCCTCGCGCAGCGTCAGCATGTTGCGCAGGTGGATCGCCGAGAGCGGCGTCTCACGCGGCATGAGCACGAGCCGGCGCTCCTCCTTCAGCGCAACCGATGCGGCTCGGTGGATGAGGTTCGACATCGCGCCGGAGGCGAGCGTGCCGAGCGTGCCCATCGAGCAGGGGCAGATCACGTAGGCATCGACCTTGGCCGAGCCGGAGGCGTACGGCGCGCTCCAGTCCTCGGAGTCGTAGATACGCGCCGCGCCGTGCGCGTGCTCGAGCACCCGCGCGAGTGTCTCGTCGCGCGGCAGCGTCGGATCGGCGAAGAGCTCGGTGGCGAGCACTTCGATCCCGGCGCGCGACGCACACACGCCGATCTCGCAGTCGGCAGCGGCGAGCGCTTCGAGCAGCCGCGCCGCGTATGGCGCTCCCGAAGCGCCTGTGATCCCGAGGAACACGTGCATTCCCGGGAATCCTCGCTGTTACTGCTTGCCCTTGGAAGCTTCGAGGAAGATCGCGAGCTGGCGCAGGCGTTGCTGGCCCAGCGAGGAGAACGACGGCATCGGCGACCCGGGAGTGACCGACGAGGGGTCATTCAGGTGCTTGATCTGCGTGGCGATGCCGAGGTGCCGGCTGGCGATGTCGGTCAGATCCGGCGCTCCCAGCAGAGCGCCTCCCACCCCGTCATACGTGTGGCAAGCCGTACAGCCTGCCCTGGCGAAGAGGTTGACGCCCGGTACGGCGTTCTTCGGCAGCTGCTCGTCCTTGATCCACGTCGGGATGTTCTGGACGACCTCGGAGGCGAGCGCCTCGTTGGCCGTCGCGCCTTTCCACGTCAGCACGCCCATCGAGACGATCGTGAGGACGGCGGCGACCATCGCAACGGGACGAGCCGACGGCCTGCGCACGCGGCGCCGGTCCATGAACGGCAGCATCAGCAGCAGGACGAGCGCGATCGTCGGCACGCCGATGGTGCCGAGGAAGACCGACTCCGGCCATTTGAAAACCCGGAGGAGATAGAAGAGGAAGTAGAAGTACCAGTCCGGCCGCGGCACGAAGCTCGTCGTGCCCGGGTTCGCGGGAGCGTCGATCTCGGGGCCGAGGATCCCCGGATGCGTGGGATCGTGGCCCGGTGCCCAGGCCGACCACTTCCAGATCACCGCGAGCCCGATGATCGTGCACACGACGACGAGGCTCATGATCGTGTCGTGGAACATCGCGTACGGGTAGAAGGGCTTCCCGCGCGCCTTGACGTCCGCCTTGTAGCGCGCGAACCCGGCGCGGTTCTCCTCGGCGCGCGACGGCTTCTCCTTCGGGATAGCGGCCACTACTCGCTGCCTCCCGGCTCAGCCTGCATCGCCTGGGCACCGGCCGAGCGCGGCACGGGCCGCGTCAGGCCGGACCGCCGTCGCTCGGGCTCGGCTTCCTCGGGTTCCCCGCCCGCCTGGTCCTCGGACCACGGCGGCGAGGTGACGCCGAGCCGGATCACGAGGTAGAGGTGCAGCGTGATCAGGGCGATGATCCCGCCCGGGATCACGAGCATGTGCAGGGAGTAGAAGCGCGTCAGTGTTGCGCCGCTGATCTCCTGGCCGCCACGTAAGAACTGGGCTAACCACGGTCCTAAGAAGGGCGCCGTCCCGTTGAGGTTGATCCCAACGACAGTCGCCCAGTACGCGGTCTGATCCCACGGCAGGAGGTAACCGGTAAAGCCCTCCATCATCCCCATCACGAGGATGAGAACGCCGACGATCCAGTTCAGCTCGCGCGGGTACTTGTAGGCGCCGAACAGGAAGACGCGGCCCATGTGCAGGAACATGAGGATGATGAAGACGCTCGCTCCCCAGCGGTGCATGCCGCGGACGAGCCAGCCCAGCGTCAGATGGTCGGTGATGTTGACGATCGACTCCCAGGCGACCGGCTGGCCGGTGTGGGGGTCGATGTCCGCCGAGGGCACGTAGTACATCGCGAGGATCACGCCGGTGACCGCCTGCACGAGGAATGCGGTCAGCGCGGCCGACCCGAGCGTCTGCATCCAGTTGATGTCAGACGGCACCTTGCGGAAGAGGAAGTACTTGACGCCGCCGACGAGACCCGACCGCTCCTCGAGCCAGTCGAACGGGTAGACGACGATCTCCTCCATCTTCTGGCGGCGGAGCTCGCTCTTGGAGAGCTTCCGTTTGTAGGTGGTGGCCATCAGTTGTGCGGCGGCTGGAGGGGATAGAGCAACTGCTCCGGTCCGTCGATGTGCTCCCCGGGCCCGGCCTGCTTGTACTTGTAGATCTGGGCCTGGGCGCCCGTCCCGACCACGTGGGACACCGAGTACGTGCCCAGCAGAACCAGGCGACCGTGATTGATCTCGAACCCGTAGCGGTCGAGCGCGCGCGGAGCCGGGCCGGCCGTGCGGTTGCCCTCGGTGTCGAACTGGCTGCCGTGGCACGGGCAGCCGTAACCCGCCGGAATGACCGGCACGAACTCCGCAGGGCCGGTCAGCGTGTGCTCCTTGATCGTCGGCTTCCCGGTGAACTTCAGGCCGCTCGGGCCGTTCGCCTGCGTGGGGCAGCCGAGATGCGTGCAGCGGTTGGAGATGATCGAGAAGCTCGGCTCGCCGTTCGTCGCGGGGCCGTTGTTACGGAGGAACGCCGCCCGTTTGGACACCTCGCCCTCGGTCGGGTCGACGATGAACGTGGCGACGTACCACTGGTTGAGCGGAAATCTCTCGATGGGGCCGAGGTCGACCTTGTGCAGCTCCTGCCCGAGAAAGCCTGGGAGCACTGCGAAACCCGCGATCGGGATCGTGATCAGGCCGCCGATCGCCGCGCCGAGTCCAAGCGTCGCGCCTTCGAGGAAGACGCTTCGCGTGACCTGGGTATCGGACACCGCGGTGAGCGTGACCTGGTGCGGGTCGTCCTCCTCCAACTCGCGCCGCTCCGGCTCCACGACGACGCTCTCCTGGCGCAGCTCGGCGGTCGCGTCGCGCGCCCAGAGGACCCCGAAGACGATGGCGATGACCGCGCCGATCGTCGAGATCAGCAGCGGATCGATCACGAGTCCGACGAGGACTACGACAATGCCGATGGCGAAGCCGATCGGCCATAGCGTCGGCGGCGGGAGGTGCGCCTCCTCGTGGGCCGATTCGTGCTCGGTGTCGGGACTCGGCTGTTCCGGCTCCACCGATCGAAGTCTTACCGCAAACGCCTACCGAGCGGAGCGGGAACTAACCGATTTCGTAGTCGTTCCAGCGGCGCGTGACGAGCTCCTTGATCTCGGGACTCATCTCGATCTCGTCGGGCCACGGCCGCGCACCCTCCTCCGGCCACTTCGCGGTCGCGTCGATGCCGAGCTTGCCGCCGAAGAACTGCCGCTCGGGCGCGTGGTCGAGATGGTCGAGCGGGCCTTCCGAGAGGATCACATCGCGCTTCGGGTCGACGTTGGCGCCCGCGTAGAAGAGCACCTGCTGGTAGTCGTGCACGTCGACCGATGCGTCGACCACGACGATGCACTTCGTGAGGCTCATCATCCCGAGGCCCCAGAGCGCGTGCATCACCTTTGCCGCGTGGCCCGGGAACTGCTTGCGGATCGAGACCAGACAACAGTTGTGGAAGGCGCCGGCGACCGGCAGGTCGTAGTCGACGACCTCCGGCAGGGTCGTGCGCACCGCAGGCAGGAAGATCCGCTCGGTCGCCTTGCCGAGCCAGGCGTCCTCCTGCGGCGGCTTGCCGACCACGATCGAGGGATAGATCGCGTCGCGCCGCATCGTCATGGCCGTGACGTGGAAGACCGGGAACGGCTCGGCCGCGGTGTAGTAGCCGGTGTGGTCGCCGAACGGCCCCTCCTCGCCGACCTCGTCTTTGTCGATGTAGCCCTCGAGCACGATCTCCGCGCGGGCAGGTACCTCGACTCCGACGCTGACTCCCTTCACGAGCTCGACCGAATCCCCGCGGAGGAAGCCGGCGATCATGAACTCGTCGATGTGCTTGGGCAGCGGCGCGCTGGCCGAGTACGCGGTGATCGGGTCGAGCCCGAGGGCGACGGCAACCTCGATGCGGCCGTCGGTCGCGAGGTAGTCGGCGCGGCCGTCCTTGTGGATCTGCCAGTGCATGAAGGTCGTGTTCCGGTCGATGACCTGCATCCGGTACATGCCGACGTTGCGGCCGCCGCTCTGCGGGTCGTGCGTGATCACCGCCGGGAGCGTGATGAAAGGAGCCGGGTCGCCCGGCCAGCAGCGCTGGATCGGGAGGAGGCCGAGATCGACGTCGTCGCCGCGCAGGACGATCTCCTGGCACGCGCCCTTGCCGACGGTCTTGGGGCGGGCATCCGCGATCGACTTGAGCTTCTGCAGGCCGCGGATCTTCTCCATCACTCCTTGCGGCGGCTGCATCTCGAGCACGTCGGCGACGCGCTTGCCCACGTCGTCGAGGCGCTCGACGCCGAAGGCGAGGCACATCCGCCGCTCGGTGCCGAACTGGTTGATCAGGAGCGGATGCTCGGAGCCCTTCGGCTTCTCGAACAGAAGCGCCGGCCCGCCGGCCTTGACGGTGCGGTCGACGATCTCCGTGATCTCGAGATCGGGATCGACCTCGGCGGAGACGCGGACGAGCTCGCCCTCGCGCTCGAGCAGGGCGATCCAGTCGCGGAGGTCTTTCACGGACACCGCGCGAGTGTACGGCGAGACGACGCTACGAGACCTGGAGCGCGGTGCGGCGCGAGATCGTGACCCTGTGCCCCGGCACGCGAACTGACGCTGATCTTGTGCCCTTCGGCCAGCAACCGCGTAGTGGTGGAAGGTCCGTCCACCGTCCTCAGTCACCCAGAGCGAGACCTTGTCGAATCCGCACGCAACGCAATCGCCTACGAAGTACGCAGCGCTTGGACCGTCGAGACTCCACGGGCCGAGGTAGCCGGTCACAAGCTGGTGCGGCGCTCTCACACGGAAGAAGCGTTCGGCAAAGACGAGTTTCCAGGTGCGCCCGCGGTCGAGCGAGCGTGCTCCGACGTAACCCTCCTGCGACATCTCTGCCCCGTTGTCCCAAACCACCCAGATCGTCGACGCGCTGCACTGAACCTGGCTCGGAACGGCATTCGGGTGCACCTCGCCATTCGGCACCGGCTCGCGATAGACGGTCCCACCACCTGAGCCGATGACTCGCGGGCCGGCCAGTCGCACCCCGCACTTGCTCGTGCTCCTCACGGCCGTCGTACTTCGACCGTGTCGAGCGGTGTCGGAGTTCCCGCCGCTCGCAATCGAATAGACCGCCACGGTGACTCCCGCAACAAGGGCGACGAAAGCGGCAGCGCCAAGCCGTCGCTTGCGCTGGCGTGCGCGTGCCTCACGGATCAGGGCCTCCGCTTCGTCGTGCGCCGGCGGTCTCGGTGGGGCCAGCATGTAGTGCTAGTTTGACTAGCACGACTGCGAGCGTCAAGCGCGGCGGAGCGAGGGTGGAGCGGGCTAGCTCTCGCGGCTGCGACGCCGCTGCTTCGCGACCCAGTGACTCAGTTCGCCGAGGGCGATCACGCAGACGAAGACGCCGCCCGTGCCGAGCATGACGAGCACGACCTTCCGCCCTTGCTGGGCCGCTGTCTCGATGGCCAGTAGCGAGTGAAAGAGCGCAGCGAGCACGGCGAGAATCTAGCTCACTCGGAGCTCGGCATGCGCCGCGAGTGCTGCGTCGACCGCCTCGTCTCCGGCCGCGGCCCGGGCGACCTGGTCGAGCGGCGCCGCATCGCCATGCAGCCGAAGCGCGATCCGTGCCTCATCGAGCGCACCGCGGCCGAGGAGCGCGGCGGTCGCCGCCCAGAGCGGTCCGTCGCCTTGCGTCTCCTCTGCCCGGATCTGGCTGCAGAGCGAGATGAGCTCGGCGAGATCGGCGACGGCCGCAACGTCGTCCAACGCGGAGATCCGTGCGACGCCGTGCGCGTAGAGGTAGTCCCCGAGCAGAAGCGCGGTGTCGTCGTCGGGCGGCGCGAACAGGCGGGGCAGGCCGTAGTGCACGAGGTAGCCCTCGTAGATCGTCTCCAGCCCCAAGGCGTAGCGGGCTTCTCCGAGTGCCGAGAAGACGGCGCTGCGATTGCGTTCGGCCTCGGGCAGCAGGCAGTCGGCCCAGAGCGAGCTCTCGGCCGTCGCGCCGACGGCCATGGTCTCCCAGACGTCAGCGAGCAAAACTCTCCACGGCGGCGACGGTGCGCTCGATCTCTTCGGTTCCGTGGACAGTCGAGGGGAAGAGCGCCTCGAACTGCGAGGGCGGAACGTAAATGTCCTGCTCGAGGAGGTGACGGAAGAGCGCGCCGTAACGCTCGGTGTCGCAGGCCTGTGCGTCCTCGAAGTTCCGCACCGGCGCGTCGGTCTGGAAGAGCGTCAACAGCGCGCCGACCCGCTGCACCCGGCCGAACGGAGCGAGGCCCTCCTCGAGGAGGGCCGCGCGCCGCTCGAGCTCGTCGTAGACGGAGCGGTCGCGCAACCGTCTCAGCACCGCGAGGCCCGCCGCGGTGGCGAGCGGGTTCCCGGCAAGCGTGCCCGCCTGGTAGACGGGGCCGGCCGGCGCGAGCAGATCCATGATCTCGGCCCGGCCGCCGAACGCCGCGAGCGGCAACCCGCCGCCGACGATCTTGCCCAACACGGTGAGATCCGGGAGGACGCCGTAGCGCTCCTGCGCGCCGCCGCGCGAGACGCGGAAGCCGGTGATGACCTCGTCGAAGACGAGCAGCGCGCCCGAGACGTCGCAGAGCCGGCGCAGCGTCTCGAGGTAGCCCGGGTCTGGCGGAACCACACCCATGTTCGCCGCGACGGGCTCGACGATGATCGCCGCGAGTCCCTCGCCATGCTCGAGGACGGCGGCCGCTGCGGCGTCCGTGTCGTTGTAGGGGACGACGATCGTGTCCGCAGCCGCTCCCGTCGGCACGCCGGGGGAGGCGGGGATCCCGAGCGTCGCCAGGCCGGAGCCGGCGCTCGCGAGCAGCGCGTCGGCGTGGCCGTGGTAGCCGCCGGCGGTCTTGAGGATCCGGTCGCGCTTGGTGAACGCGCGCGCGAGCCGCAGCACGCTCATCCCCGCCTCGGTGCCCGACGAGACCAGCCGGACCTTCTCGACAGACGGCACCGCGTCGACGATCTCCGCAGCGAGCTCGACCTCGGCTTCGGTCGCCGCACCGAAGCTGGTGCCGCGAAGCGCCGCCTCCCGAACAGCCTCGACCGTCTGCGGGTCGGCGTGGCCGAAGACGAGCGGCCCCCAGGACATCACCCAGTCGAGGAGACGCCGGCCGTCGGCCGTCTCGACGTACGCGCCGGAGCCGCTATCGACGAAGACGGGCTCGTCGAGCCCGACGGCTCGCATCGCCCGCACGGGCGAGTTCACGCCGCCGGGAATCAGCTCGAGCGCGCGCCGGTAGAGCTGCGAGCGCTGCGTCAGAGCCACGCCGGCAGGTCTCGCGTCCAGTAGCTGACGATCAGGTCGGCACCGGCGCGCTTGATCGCGGTGAGCGACTCGAGCGCCGCGGTTCTCTCGTCGAGCCAGCCGGCCTGAGCGGCCGCCTTGATCATCGCGTACTCGCCCGACACGTTGTACGCCGCGAGCGGCGCCTGTAACGCGTCGCGTGCCGCGCGGATCACATCGAGATACGGCAACGCCGGCTTGATCATGATCGCGTCGGCTCCCTCGGCGAGATCCATTTTGCACTCGCGCAGGGCCTCGCGGACGTTGGCGGGATCCATCTGGTACCCGCGCCTGTCACCGAACGAAGGAGCCGAGCCGGCCGCCTCGCGGAAGGGGCCGTAGAACGCAGAGGCGTACTTCGCCGAGTAGGCGAGGATCGGCGTGGTCTCGAAGCCGTGGTCGTCGAGGGACTCGCGGATCGCGCCGACGCGGCCGTCCATCATGTCGCTCGGTGCGACGACGTCGGCCCCCGCCTCGACGTGGCTGACCGCGGTGCGCGTGAGCAGCTCGAGGCTCCGGTCGTTGTCCACTTGGCCGTCGACGACGACGCCGCAGTGGCCGTGCGAGGTGTACTCGCACAGACAGACGTCGGTGAGCAGGACGAGCTCCGGGAAGCGCGGCCGCAGCGCGCGCAGCGCCAGCTGGACGATGCCGTCCTCCTCCCAGGCGCCGGTCGCCTCCTCGTCCTTGATCTCGGGGACGCCGAAGAGGATCAACGCACGCACTCCGGACGCGGCCAGCGACTCGGCCTCGTGCAGCAGTCCGGTGATGTCGAAGCGTGCCATCCCGGGCAGCGCCTCGTTCGCGACCGGCTCGGGCGCGACGAAGAGCGGCATCACGAACTGGTCGAGCGAGAGCTGCGTCTCGCGCACGAGCCCGCGCAGCGAGGCCGTACGGCGAAAGCGCCGAAGCCGCGTGACCGGAAACGAGCTCACGCCGGGATGGTACGCCGCTCGCGACTCAGGTCGCGCGTGCCGGCGGCGTCTCCGGCACGGGGGTGTGCTCGCCGGTCAGCTCGACGCCGACCTCGGTAAGCGGCTCGGGCTCACCGGCCGTCCACTTCTGAAACCTGATCCGCTCGGAGAAGAACTCCCACGCGGCGCGCCCGGCGGCGAGCAGCGGTAGCGCGACGAGAATCCCCGGGAAGCCGTAGATCTCGCCGCCGGCTAACAGGCCGAAGATCACGAGCAGCGGGTGGAGGCGCAGCGTGTGCCCCATCACCCTCGGCACGATCACGTGACCCTCGAGCTGCTGGATGCCGAGGAAGAGGAGCGCGACCCAGACCGCCGAGATCGGGTGTTGAACGAGCGCGTACAGAACCGGCGGGATCGCGCCGAGCCAGGGCCCGACGTACGGAATCAGCTCGGTGAAGGCGGCCCACGCGCCGAACGCCGCCGCGTATTTCTGCCCGTTCGGCATCAGCCCGACCATCCCGAAGATCCACAGTCCCACGCCGACAGTCAGGCCGATGATCAGCGAAAGCAGGAACTGGCCCTTGACGTAGCTCGCGACCGCCGACTCCATCCGCACGATCAACCCGCCACGCCCTCGCGGTGGGAAGCGCCGGTCGACGGCGTCCGTCAACCGCTGCATGTCGAGCAGCATGTAGATCGAGACGACGACGACCAGCAGAGCGTCGAAGAGGAGCGTGACGACGGCGACCCCGGCTCCCTCGGCCCAGCGAAGCGCCCTTGTCGTGTAGTTCTGGACGTCGTTCGTCCCGACCTGGTCGAGGAACTTCCGTCCCTGGTGCTCGACGTGGACGCTGCTCAGGTGGTGCCGGTCGAGCCAGCCCTGGAAACGCCCCAGATCCTGCTCGGCACCCGTCTGGGGCGGGTGTCCGGAATCGGCCGTAAAGTAGTTGTCCACCCGGTGGGAGGCGGTGCGCGTCTGCTGCACCACCACCGTGGCGAGAGCGAGGATGGCCAGTGCGACAACGGCTGCGAACGCGAGATAGACGAACGCAACCGCCGGCCCGCGCGGGATCCGCGCCCGACCCAGCCCTCGAACGAGCGGATTGAGAAGCAAGGCGATGAGCAGCGCCACGAGGAAGAGGAAGAGCACGTGACGCACCGCTCCCGCCACCGCCCAGATCAGCAGCAGCGTCAGTGGCAGCAGCACGAGCTGGGCCCAGCGCGGGACCACGATCGTGATGGGCGCGGGCGGCGGCATGCGCTCGGGCATGCGCTCGATGGTAACGCCGGGATCCGTCAGATCCAGGGCAATTTGGCCCTCGACCGGTTGGAGGATCCGCGACAGTTCGATAAGGTGCCGCGCGACATGCCGTCCTCGCGCCCCAAAGGGAGGCGGCGGGTCGATCGCCATCGCGCGCGCGCTGCGCGCCGGGCGCGCCGGGTCGCCCTCCTCGTCCTGCTTTCCGCAGTCTTTCTCGTCGCGCTCGGTCTCACCGCGTTCGGCGGCACGACGAAGACGAAACGCGTCTCGGCCATCATCCCCGGCCCGAGCCAGGCGACGGTCGCGCAGACACGGCCCGGCACCGAGATCGTGGCGCAACGCGGCGCTCTCAGCCTCCAGCTCCCGATCTCACAGAGCCGGCTGACCGCTATCGGCTACCACACCGCCGGCGACGGCGCCCTCACACTCGACCCGGTCGGCCACCAGGCGAACGAAGGGGTCGTGCAGCGGGTCGTGCACGGCATCTTCGGCGGCGGCGACGCCTCGCCGAAGTGGTATCAGCTGGCGGGCGGCGGCACGTCCGCGCTCGACGTCGGCGCGCCGATCGGCAGCGACGTCTACTCGCCGGTGGACGGATCAGTCGTCGCGATCCGCCCCTTCGTCGTCGAAGGCAAGAAGTTCGGCTCCGAAATCGACATCCAACCGCAGACGGCTCCTTCGCTCGTCGTAGCGGTGACGCAACTCGTAGCCGACCCGGCGCTCACGGTCGGCACGTCGGTCGTGAGCGGCGCGACGAAGCTCGGCCGGGTGGCCGACCTCGCCGGGATCGAGCGACAGGCCCTCGCGCGCTATACGAACGACGCCGGGAACCACGTGACCCTCGAGGTTCGCGCGACGCCCGTGCAGGCGACCGGCTAGACGGAGGCCCTTTGAAGATCCTCTTTCTCGCGGACGTCTTCGGCGTCCCGGGTCGCAGCGCCGTGGAGAGGCACCTCCCGAGCCTCCGCGAGCGCTACGACGCCGACCTTGCGATCGTGAACGGAGAGAACGCCGCCGACGGAGCGGGCATCACCGCCAAGCTCGCCGACAAGTTGCTCGCCGCCGGCGCCGACGTCGTTACGCTCGGCAACCACACCTATCGCCGCGGCGGTATCGCCGCCTACCTCGCGGCCAGCGAGCGCGTGATCCGGCCCGCGAACTCCGGAGCCGCGGCGCCCGGACACGGGATGGCGGTCGTCGAGGCGCGCAACGGCATTGCCGTCGCCGTGATCAACCTGCTGGGCCAGCTCTTCCTGCCGACCCCGGTCTCGCCGTGGGAGATGGTCGACGCGCTCGTCGACGAAGCACGCGCCTCGGCGCCGGTCGTAATCGTCGACTTCCACGCCGAGGCGACGAGCGAGAAGGTCGCGCTCGCGACCTGGCTCGACGGCCGGGTCACTGCGGTCATCGGCACGCACACGCACATCCAGACGAATGACGCGCGAGTCCTCCCCGGCGGCACCGCGGCGCTGACCGACGCGGGGATGACCGGCCCGCACGACTCGGTGATCGGCGTCCGGTCGGAGCTCGCGATCGCCCGGATGCGCGGTCCCCTACCGATCCGGTTCGAACCGGCCGAAGGCGACGTGCGGCTGGAGGGCGCCCTCGTCACGTGCACCGACGCCGGACGCGCCGAGAAAATCGAGCTCGTCCGCGTTCCCGCCTAGCTCCGAAGCGGGCGGCCGCCTCACTGTTCCTGGGTGGTGCAGCCTGGCGCGTGGTACGTCACCGACCGCGCCTGCGACCACTGGACGAAGCCGATCGCCTTGCTCTTCTTGCCGCGGGCGTTCGGCTGCGTCCTGATCGCGATCGTTGCGCTCACCGGCTTTCCCGAGCCGTTTAGCGCGAGGACGAAATGCAACAGAACACGCGCCGATGCGGGGCAAAAGACGGTCGGCCAGCGGATGTCGCCCGCGTGAACCACGCCCGCCGACGTCAGGCCGCGATGCGTCATGGCGACCTGCTTCGTCACGGAGCGGCAAGCGCCCCCCAGTCCGTACCGCGGCTGCCCGGTACTGATTCCCAGCAGGCCGGTGGAAGAGTTCGGGTTACCGGTCGTGATGGACACATTCGCGGTCCCGATCGTGGGATTGGCGGCGAAAGCCGAGATCTGCAACGCCCCCTGGGTCGTGGCGCACGAGAAGGTCCGTCGCACCTGCGTCTCGACCCGATTGCCTGCGGCCAGGCCGAGGGACGCCCCGTATACGACGACAGCGAGAGCCACCGCTCCCGCAAGACCGAACGTCTTCATCGGGTACGAAGCTAGCGCCCGCTTGCTGCTATTGCAACGGAACCGGGACTTCGCGATCGGAGTAGGTCCCATCGGCCGGCACGGTGGTCGGTTCCTCGCGCGGCTGCGTGACCAGGTGCCGCAGCGGCACCGCCGGCGCGAGCAGCGCGATCGCGGCGAAGGGATAGAACCACGGGATGTACGTGTAGAGCCAGTAGGTGAGGACGAGCTCGAAGCCGGCGAGGAGCGCGGCGGTGAGCGCGGCGAGCTGCAGCGGCGACTTGCGGCGCGGGAAGAAGGCGGCCGCGACCGCCCCCACGAGGAGCATGACCTGCAGGACGCGCTGCACGAGGTGGAGGTCGGGCAGCCCCCGCGCGTGGTACTGGCCCCAGTCCCAGAGCGACCATGGCGCCGCACGTCCGACCTGGAAGCCGACCGTCCGCGTCCAGAAGACGTGCGCCTCGTGGAACGCGTTCGGCTCGAGCAGCAGGACCGAGAACGCCACGAGCGTCGCCACCGCGAAGCCCCAGGCGAATCCCGCGCTTGGCTTCCGCCCCGGATAGGTCAGCCACATCGGCGCGATGAGCAGCGAGGCAAACTTCGTCCACCCGGACAGCGCCGCGAAGATGCCTCGCGCAACGGGTCTCGAGACGAGCCAGAACCCCCAGACGAGGAAGCACGGCATGATCGTGTCGTTGGTGTTCGAGTTCGAGACGTACTGGGTGAACGGGTAAGCCGCCCAGGCGAACGCGAGCACGGCGCCGAGCCGCTGGCCGCCGAAGCGGAGCCCGACGAGGTAGAGGCCGAGCAGCGTCAGCAGGTCGAACGCGATCGCCGTGAAGTGCGAGGCCGGCAGGTCGTCCCACTTCCCAGTCCAACCCAGAAGTGCGTAGCCCGGGATGTACGACTCGTACGCGACCGGCCCGTACGTGTCACCTTCGGGATTCGCGCTCTCGCAGCGGCCGTTCGTCTGAATCCAGTCGCGGATCTCGCCCGAGGAGTCCGCCGGCCCGCACGCCTTCAGCGCCTTGCCGTTCGGGGCCGTCGTCTCGACCGGGAAATTGCCCCAGGGCGCCTGGCCGTGGACGATCCGCTCGGCGCCGATCACACCCGAGTAGCCGACGTCGATGACGTTCGAGCGCTCGACATTGAGCCCGACCCGGAACCCGACCAGGAAGATCGTGGCGGCGAGCAGCACCCACACCGGCCAGCGGGGCGCACCCGGTGTGCCGCGGTTCCGGAAGCCGATCCACGTCGAGCGCAGCACCACCCAGACGAGCAGCGGATAGAACAGCGACACCGCCGCGAACACGTGGCCGTGGTTGAAGAACCACAGCGACGCGGTCGGCGAGAGGAGAAACAGCAGATCGAGGCTGCGCAGCGAGAACGGCCGGCGCCAGTCGCACAGGCCGACGAAGAAGATGAGGCAGAACATCCCCCAGATCCACGGACTGTTGATCGCCGTCCCGCCAAACGCGCCCGGCGACCCGCGCGCCATCCCCCACGCCACCTGCGGCCCGGTGAACGCGTCGCTCACCGTGCCGGTCGAGTCGACCACCGTCCCCTCGGCGATCTCGCCGGCGGCGCCCCACGAGATCTTGACCGTCCACTCGCCGGTCTTCGCGTCGTAGGTGGCCTCGTGGCTGCGGCCCGAGTGCGGGTAGCGCGTGAGCCAGGACGCGACCGTCGGATCGCGCTCGACGATCCGCAGCGCCTGCGCGGCCGTGAGCGAGGAGTGCTTCCGCGCAGGAACGAGCGGCGTCTGGAGGAGGTGGCCTTTCCCGTCGAACTTCGGTCCGGTCGACGTCGTGGTGCCCGACGCAAGGGCGACCGGAGCGAACAGCGCCGCTGCGAGCGCGGCTACAGCAACCGCGCGAAAACTACGGCGCAGCACGACGGAACGACCAGAGCTTGTTCCCGACGAAGTTGAGCGGGGTCACGACGACGATGGCGACAGCCTGCCCAACGAGCTTGTCCACCCCGGCGCTGCTGACGAGGACATCGAGCACAAGGAGATTGGCTCCAAGCGCCCCCAGCGAGACGAGCAGGAAGCGCATCCCCTGAACGCCGACGTGACCGCGGTGCTCACGAAAGGTCCAGAGGCGATTCCACGCGTAGTTACTGGTGACGGCGACGAGGAACGAGCAGGTCGCGGCGAGGAGGAAGTGCAGTCCCGCGTGCAGCAATGCGCCGTAGACCGCGAGATTGATCAGGTACCCGACGGCGCCGACCGCGCAGAACTTGCCGAGCTGTTGCCAGTTGCTAACAGACCGAAGCGACGCAAGCAGACGAAGCCTGGAAGGCTTGGGCCGCGGAGGCTCGAGGGTGGCGGCCGGACGTTCCACGGTCGAAGGCGAGGGTAGCGCCTTCTCAGCTACGCGCCGGGGAAACGTGCCGGGCGCGGACCGTCACGCCGGCCGGACCGACCTCGCGGACGACGTCGTCGTCCGCCACCACGAGCGACTCGACGCTGCCGCCTGGCGCGAGGGTGAGGTCACGAAGCTTGCCGAGCTCTGCCGGTCCGCTCGCGACCCCACCGCCCAGCAGCCCGCGCAGAGATCGCGAGCGCTCTCGGTAGAACTCCAGATCCTCGAGCAGCAGGAGGGCCGATGGAACCTTGATCGCATCCGCCTCGACGTCGGCCGCGGCGAAGACGAGGAAGCGGAGGCTCTCGTCGCCGCAGAGCACGACGAAGCCGAGCGCACGCCACTCGGCCGCGTCGAGCAGCAGATCGACCGGGCGGCCGAGGCGGATTCCGTGGAGCTGCACCGGAAGCTGCAGCAGCTCAGTCGCCGACCTCGACCCCACGTTTTCTTATCTACCCGCCACGAGCGGAACGAAGCGGCACGGGACGGTACGAAGCACGGCAGGTCCTTCCGGGCTTCGCACGACGACCTCGAGCCATTGCCCGTCGGCCCCGCCGACCGGAACGACGAGCCGGCCACGCGGCTCGAGCTGCTCGTAGAGCGCGGGCGGTGCCTCGAGCGCGGCGGCCGCGACTGCAATCGCGGTGAACGGCGCGCGCTCCGGGACGCCGCGCGTGCCGTCGCCGACGTGCAGCTCGACGCGATCCCCATAACCGGCGGCGGCGAGATTCGCGCGTGCGCCCTCGGCGAGCTCCGGGATTCGCTCGATGCTGTGCACCTCCGCGCCGAGCTCAGCGAGCACGGCTGCCTGGTAGCCCGAACCCGTGCCGACGTCGAGCACGCGCTCGGTCCCGTGCAGCGCGAGCTGCTCGCAGATGAGCGCGACCATGTAGGGCTGGGAGATCGTCTGCTCCGCGCCGATCGGCAGCGCAGCATCGGCGTAAGCCGTCGAGCGGACCTCCGGCGGAACGAAGAGCTCGCGCGGCACACGCTCCATCGCGGCGAGCACCCGCTCGTCCTCGATGCCGCGGCGCCGAAGCTGCTGCTCGACCATCGATGCCCGCTCGTCAGTCCACACCCGCGGGAGCCTCCATCGACGGTGGCGCAGCCACGCCGAAGTACTCGAGAACGGCGGGAGCCACGTCGGTGATCCGCCGGAGCTCCGCCTGGAGCCCCACGGTCAGCACCGGAACGAGCGAATCGCCCGGGACAAGCGAGCCGTGGCTGCCGCCGCCGGCGTGGTGGCGACCGCCCAGGTCGGCGAGCTCCCAGCCCTCAGCCGCCGAGACGAGCAGCTCGCCCGCGTTCGGATTCGCGAGCGCCGACCGCGCGCGCCAGGCGGCGTCGGGATGCTCGAGCTTCTCGACCGGAGCGTCGGCACCGTCCCGCCGGGCGACGACCTCGTCCCCCTCGAGGCGAAGCGTGACGTCGACGGCCGGGAAGCCATCGAGCCGCTGCGCGAGCTGGGCCGGCTCGACCCGTGCGCCGGGCCGGAGGTAGACCTGGCCCGCGCGGTTCGACGCGGTCACGACGATCTCGCCGGCGATGTCGGCGAAGGGCTCCTCCAACCGCGCCGCCCGGTCGACTCGCGTCTGGCCGTGATCGGAGAGGAGGACGACGGCGTAGCGCTCGAGGAACTCGTCCGGCCCCCCGGCCGCGTCGAGGAGCGTGCCGATGGCGGCGTCGGCCTGCTCGAGCGCATGCTCGGCGCCCTCGCCGTCCGGCCCGCCCGCGTGCGAGGCGAAATCGAAGCCGGAGAGGTAGAAGGCGAGGAAGTCGAAGCCGTCGCGCGTGACGAGCCAGCGCCCGACCGCGGCGGCGTACGCGTCGACCGAGCCGCCGCGGCGGCTGCGGACCGCGAACGGCGCTCCCGTCCGGTCCGACTCGAAGAGCCCGTAGTAGAAGAATCGCGTCGGGCCGTAGGCGGCGCGGCTCAGACCCGGAACCGTCGGTAGGTGGCGGTGGCGGCCGCGGTAGCACGTGATGTTCACGGCAGCCGCGACGAGTCCCGCATCCTTGAGCGCCTCGTAGATCGTCACAGCGTCCTTCGAGAGGTGCCGCGCGTTCATGTTGAAGATCGTGTCGAGCAGCGACTGCGACAGACCCGCGGCGCGCACGGCGGCGAAGGAGGATCCGTACTCCACGATCCGGTGCTCCTGCCCGCTCCACCAGACGAGCGACGGAATGTGGTGGACGCCCGGCCCGGCGCCTGTCGCGATCGACGTGAGGCAGACCGGGGTCAGCGACGGGAAGACCGACGTCGCTTGCCGGTAGTCGCCCTGGTCGGCAAGGAATGCCAGAGCCGGCGCGCGGCCGCTGGAGACCGCGCGCTCGAACGCGGCCGGAGTCATCCCGTCGACGACGACGAGCACGAGCTTCTTCTGCATGGCGCAGGCCCTACTCGTCGCGGGCGAGCGTCCGCAAACCTGCGTAGCGCTCGGGCCGCGATCGCTTGAGCAGCGGCACCAGACCCACGAGGACGAGCACAATCAGGTAACCGGCGGCCGGGATCCAGGCGAGTGCAGCGACCAGGATCGCGCCGCAGGCGACGAGCACTCCGGTGGCGACGCGCGTGCCACCGCGCCTGAGTGCGCCGCTCACCGTCTGCGTCGCGCAGATGGCTCCGGCGAGACCCCCGGCGATTCCGGCGGCGCGGTCGCCCCAGCCGCCCGATTGCCAGCTCCCGATCTCGTAGCCGATGCCGGCGCCCACGGCCCCGGCGAGCAGGATCGCGAAGATCCGCGCTCCGCGCCCCTCGCCGGCGATCCCACCGAACAGGACGCCGGCCGCCGCGCCGAGCCCCGCGCTCACGCCGATCCAGTACCAGGAACCCACATGGGAACCGTAACCGCGCGTGCCTCTTCACCGTTGTTCGTCCAGAGATCCCGCCAGGAGGCCTCAACGTGACCGACAACCTTCCGCTCCTCGTCTTCTTCACCTCTCGCCGTTCGGGCCCCGCCCGGCGGATGGAGAGCCTGCTCGCGCACATCGCCCGGAAGGACCGAGGGCGCCTGCGCGTGACCAAGGTCGACGTCGACGACCGTCCCGAGCTCGCCGAGCGGTTCAGGGTGCAGCAGGTGCCGTCGCTCGCGCTCGTGGTGGAGCAGCGCGTCGTCTCGCGGCTCGACGGGCGCGCGACCGCGCCGCGGATCGAGTCGATGCTCGAACCGCACCTCGGCGACGTCGAAGTCGCCGCGGTCTAGCTGGAGCTCTCGAGCCGCGCGATCACGGCGAGGCCGAAGTCGGCGGCGCGTTTGCCGTCGATCACCCGGTGGTCGAACGTGACCGAGACGTTCCCCATCCGGCGGACGACCACCTCGCCGTCACGGACGACGGCCCTGTCCTCGATCCGGTGGATGCCGAGGATCGCGACCTCCGGATGGTTGATCAGCGGCGTCACGAACAGGCCCGCGGCCTTGCCGGCACTCGTGACGGTGAACGTGCCGCCGCGCAGTTCCTCTGGCTTCAACGTGCCGGCGTTCGCGGCCTCGGCGAGGCGTCGCACCTCTGCGTCGAGCTCGTCGAGCGACAGCTGGTGGGCTCCGTGGACGACGGGGACGACGAGTCCCTGTTCGGTCTGCACCGCGATCCCGATGTCGTAGCGGTCGAGCAGCACGAGCTCCCCGTCCTCGACGCGCGCGTTGAGCTCCGGGAACTCGCGCAGCGACGCCGCGACGGCCTGGAGCACGAGCGGAACGAGCCGCTTCAGGTCGACGCCCGAGAAGTCGCACTCCTCGACCCAGGTCACGGCCGGGATCTCGCGGTGCGCGCGCGTGAGGTGCTCGAACATCTGGCGGCGGATTCCGTGGAGCTGGACGCGCTCGCCTTCCTTGGCCGCGCCGGAGACACCGCCGCCGGCCGCGGCCCGGACGTCCTCCTCGGTGATCCGGCCCTGCGGCCCCGTGCCGCTCACCGCGGCGAGGTCGATGCCGAGCTCGGCCGCCACCTTGCGCACCAGCGGCGTCGCGCGGACCTTCTCCTCGGCGCGGGCGGCCGGCTGCGGCGGGCTCTTCTGCGGTTCGGGTTCGGCTGTGGATCCGTCGCCGCCGATCACGACAAGGACGGTGCCCACGGGGGCGACCTCGCCTTCGGGGACGAGGATCCGCGAGACGGTTCCGCTCGCCGGCGACGGGATCTCGACCGTCGTCTTGTCGGTCGCGATCTCGACGAGGGGGTCGTCCTCGGCGATCTCCTGTCCCTCGGAGACGAGCCAGCGAGAGATCTCGCCTTCGGTCAGTCCCTCGCCGAGGTCGGGCAGCTTGAACTCGTAGGCCACGGGCCGCAGTTCTAGCTGATCGCGTCGTCTCGAAGGACGGCGTGGACGCCCTTGACCTGGTTGACGACCTGGGTCACGCGCAGGTCGACCGCGACGCTCGCCAGCGCGAGCGCTTCCTTCCGGGAGACTGCGAGCTCCCGTTCCATCAGGTCGAGGATCGTCTCGACGGCCTGCTCGGCGGCGGCATCGAGATCCTCGTCGAAGCCGAACGCGAGCCAGGAGTCGGCCGTTCGGGCGATCGGGGAGCGCAGCTCGCGGTCCTCGACATCGAGCGTGAGAGTCGCCCGCTCGAGCGGGCACTCGATCGCGGTTCCCGAGACTTCGCCGTCTCCCTGCGTGCCGTGGCCGTCCCCCGCCATCAGGAGCGCGCCGTCGACCGGAATCGGGAGGTAAAGCGTCGTGCCGGCGACGAGCTCCTTGCAGTCGATGTTGCCGCCCCAGCGCCGCGGCGGCGTAGTCGTGTGCTCGCCGGGTTCCGGCGGGGGCATCCCGATCACGCCGAGAAACGGCGTCGAGCGGACGCGGCGCTCGCCGTGATGCCACCAGTCGCCGTCTCGCGACCATGTGAACGTCTCGCCGTCGGCCCAGGTGCGTCCCCAGTCGCGCGGGACGACCTCGTCGACCCGCACTGCGAGCGTCTGCCCGGCGCGCGCTCCGCTGACCTCAACGGGACCGTAGAGCGCGTGACCCGCGCCCTCGGGCCGCTCCGGCTCGACGTCGGGATCCCAGAACCAGCCCGCGTTCGGCACCTGGAACGTGACGGAGCCGCCGCGGTCGACCGTTTCGACCGGGTCGTAGTCGCGCGAGAACCAGCCCTTCACGCGCGCGGCTCCTGGACCCAGGCGTCCGCCGGTGCGAGCAACACGCGCAGGCCGATGCGCTGTCTGTTCTCGCCGCGGAACTCCCACAGCGAGACGGCCTGCTCGTCTCCCGCCAGCTCCGGAGCGACCTCGGCCGGGACGTAGCCGCCCTGCAGACGCCGGTCGGCATCCCAGACGGCGACCGCGTTCGGGTCGTGCTCGTTCTGCGGCTCCCGGACGAGCGCGAGCCGCCGACCCGGCGCGAAGGCCTCGTCCTGCAACGCGTCAGCGCGGTACGACGCGCCTGCGAGCTTCACCACGCGCACCCGCGGATCGTCCCACTTGATCGGCTCCCCGCTCGCCGCATCACGCAGCCAGTAGCCCGACTCGCCGCGGTCGAGCCAGATCCGTAAGCGCTCAGAACTCGAGGAGCTTCCGGGCGGCATCGACGACCCGCTCGACCGACGGCATGTAGCGATCCTCGATCTTCCAGTACGGATACGGCACGTCGAAGCCGGTCACACGCAGGACGGGGCCGTGGAGATCGAGGATTGCCTTCTCGGCGAGGATCGCTGCGATCTCAGCACCGAAACCGGCGGTTCGCGGCGCCTCCTGCACGACCACGACGCGACCCGTCTTCGCCGCGGACGCGAGCAGAGCGTCCTCGTCGAGCGGCCGCAGTGAGCGCAGGTCGAGCACCTCGACCGAAGCGTCGCCCTCGAGCGCGTCCGCCGCGCGCTCGCACACCGGCACCATCGCGCCGTAGGCGACCAGCGTCACGTCTGTCCCTTCGCGTGCGAGCCGGGCCTCACCCAACGGCACGACGTGCTCGCCCTCGGGCACCTCCTGCTTCTCGCCGCGGTAGATCAGCTTCGGCTCCAGCAGGACGACCGGATCCGGGTCGCGGATGGCGGCCGCGAGCAGCCCTTTCGCGTCGGCCGGCGTGGACGGGATCGCGACCTTCACGCCGGGCGTGTGCACGTAGTACGCCTCGGGCGAGTCGTCGTGGAGCTCGGGCGCGCGCACGCCGCCGCCGTACGGCATGCGGATGACGAGCGGGAACTCCATCTTCCCGCCGGTGCGCCAGCGGTAGCGACCGACGTGCGTGATCAGCTGGTCGAGGCACGGATACGAGAAGGCGTCGTATTGCATCTCGCAGACCGGCTTCCAGCCGGCCATGCAGAGCCCGATCGCGCCGCCGAGGATCCCGGCCTCGGCGAGCGGCGTATCGACGCAACGGTTCTCACCGAAGCGGTCGCGCAAACCTGCGGTCGCGCGGAAGACGCCGCCGGCGCGTCCGACGTCCTCGCCCAGCACCATCACCGCGTCGTCGCGCGCGAGCTCGACGTGGAGCGCATCGTTGACTGCCTCGACGAGAAACAGCTCAGCCATTCCAGCCCTCGCGGAGGTTCGGCGGCGGGAGGACGTAGGCGTTGTCGAAGACGAGCTCCGGGTCGGGCTCCGGCTCGGCCTCGGCCGCCGCGATTCCCTGCCGCATCGTCTCAAGCGCTTCGTTCTTGATCTCCTCGGCAGTCGCATCGTCGAGCACCCCGAGCTGGCGGAGATAGGCCTCGTAGCGGCCGACGCACTCGTTGCGCTTCTCCTCCTCGACGCGGTCGAGGTCGATGTACACGCGCGGGTCGTCGGCCGTCGCGTGCGGGGCGGCGCGATACGAGACGGCCTCGATGAAGGTGGGGCCACCCCCGCGCGCGCCCGCTCGACGGCCTCGCGCGTCGCCTCGTAGACCGCGAGCACGTCGCCGCCGTCGACGCGCACGCCCGGCATTCCGTAGCCGACGGCCTTGTCGACGAGCGCCTCGGCATGAGTCTGCGCCTCGAGCGGCGTCGAGATCGCCCACTGGTTGTTGTTGCAGAAGAGGATCAGCGGCGCCTGCATCACGGCCGCGAGGTTCGCGCCTTCGTGGAAGGCGCCTTCGCTGGTCGCGCCGTCCCCGAAGTACGCGATCGCGGCGGTCGAAGAGCCCTTGAGCTTCTCGCCCCAGGCGAGGCCGGCGGCGTGCGGGACGTGCGTCGCGATCGGCACGCAGATCGAGGCGACCCGGTACTCGGCCGGGTTCCACCAGCCGGCCGGATGCCCGCGCCACCAGTGCAGGACGGTGCTCGCCGGAAGCCCGCGCAGGAGCCCGATCGCCGACTCGCGGTAGCTCGGGAAGATCCAGTCCTCGTCGGCGAGCGCGTGCACCGAGCCGGCCTGCATCGCCTCGTGGTTCCAGAAGATCGCGTAGGTGCCGATCCGGCCCTGGCTGTGGTAGACGACCGAGCGCTCGTCGTACGTCCGCAGCAGGATCAGCGAGCGGTAGATCGCGAGGAGGTCGTCGGGGCCGAGGCCTTCGACCTCCGTTCCTCGTCGAGGACTCGCCGGAGCTCGTGCTCCTCTCGGACGACCTTCGCCACGGTCGCCAAGCCTAGTCCGCTGCCGCCCGCGCAGCGAGCTACGTGTTGTTATGGAGCGTCAGGCTGCCGGAGATCGTGTTTCCCGAGAATGCGAAGCCGCCGGTGTTGTTCGTGATCGAGACGGAGCCACTGACCGTGTTGTTCGTGAACGTGACGCCGCCGCCGTTGTTCGTCGCCAGGACCCCGGCGCTGATCTTGTTGCCGGAGACGATTACTCCGTCTGTGTTCCCCGTGAGGCTGAGCAGCCGGAGAGCTTATTCGCGGCGCAGCCGCTTCCCGACGGGCCGCCGAGCTGGACCAGGCCCGACGAGGAGCTGACGTTTATCGACCCGCTGACGCTCGTGCCGCAGAGCGTCAACGCGCCCGCTCCGGTCGAAGAGATCGAGCCCGAGACCGATCCTCCAGTCATGTACAGCGCCCCGCCGCTCTGGACCGTGATCGATCCGCTGACCTTTCCGCCCTGAATGCAGTACGCGACACCGCTTTTGACAGTGAGGGAGCCGGAGAGGGAGCCCGTCTGGCACGTGAGCGCAGCCACGGTGTAGGTGCGCTGGAGGGTCGCGACGACGTCGCCGTCCGCGTCGAGGGCCGTGACGACGAAGGTGTGCTGGCCCGGCGTCGCGGTATTGATCAGCGCGCCGCTCTGGATCGGGTTCCCGTCGAGGGTCGCATTGCACTGGGCGACCGCCGGGAAACCGCCGGCGCACGAGAAGCTCGCGTTCACCGACGAGCCCTGGAAGTACGTCCCGAACGGCGAGCTGAGGGTGACGAGCGGGGCGCCGGTTGGTCTGCCGGGACGGACGTGAAGTTCGAGCCTTTGTTCGCGCTGTAGGAGACGTTCGTGCCGTCGGTCGCCTCGGCGAAGATCTCCGGATTCTGGGCGAGGTTGCCGATCGAGCCCGTCCAGAGCGTCGGGTCGCTCGACCGCGTCAACTGAACGTAGTGCCACATCCCGTCGTTCACGAGGACAGCGACCTCGGCGACCGGGCTCGAGGGATCGGTGACGCGGACCGCGATGTTCGCCGTGCCAGCGGCGAACGTGGAATTGACGTCTGAGATGAGCGGAGAGATCCGATCGCTCGTGTTGCCGTAGAAGACCTCGAACGACCCCGAGGCAAAGTGCCGCTGCGTCCCCTCGCCGTCGGCCGGGTCGTGCGGCCGGAACTGGTCGCTCACGTTGAGGTAGTCGCGCTCGTTGCCGAACACGAACGAGTGCTCGAGCATGAACGGGCTGGACGGGAAGAAAATCGGCTGGAACTCGGGCGCGGGCTCGTGCGCCGAGAGGTCGATCGTCGGGTAGCCGAGCCTCGGCGTGACGTTCGGCGTGTCAGCCGAGGAGAGCGACTTTATCCAGAGTCCGGTCGCCGGGCCGGTACTCGAGGTCACTTCCTGGCTCGTGATCGGCAGGATCGGCCGGTAGAGGCCGAACTGCGATTGCGTCGTGTCGCCCGCCGCCGGGAAGCTGACCGTAGCGCTCGGCGTGCCGGTGATCGGGTCGACCGAGGTCGAGAGCGACGACGCGCTGGCCGTGGTCGGGTTCGCGCCGGAGGCCCTGGTGAGCGGCTTGGCGCCGTTCACCGAGCTCAGCGTGCCCGAGAGCGGAGTGACGGGCGCGGTGCCGAAGTGCCAGAACGGGAGACCGTAGAACGTCGTCTCCTCCATCACCTTCTCGTCGTAGACGTCGTAGGCGCCGGCCGTGGCGAAGTACTGGCCGAGCGTCTCGGCCCACTGCTCGCCGGCCGAGTCGGTGTTCGAGTGCAGGTTGCGCGCGTAGAGCGCGAGGAGCCGCTCGGAGAGCGCGACCGAAGCGGTATCACCGTAGCCGAAGCCCGTGTTGCCGATGTAGACGGCCGCCTGGCCCTTGGCGTACAGCTCCGGCCAATCGAGGTATTTCCCGGTCGGGTTGCTCGGGTTGCCGCCGGGGAGCGTGTCCGCCACGTTGAGGCCGCCGTGGCAGCCCATCGTGAAGAGGATGCGAGCGGCGAGGTTCGCACTCGTCGCCTGGGCGGTCGTCGCGAGCGTGCCGTCGGCGGCCTCCAGCTCGTACTGGTTGTAGTGACCGTTGAGGGCGTCGATCGAGGCCGGATTCGCCGACGCGAGGACACCCGAGATCGCGTCGGTCGCGCTCCAGGGCCGAATCGCCTTCCACGTGATCCCGCCGACCGTCACCGTGCCGCCCAGGACGGTCGGCCAAATGGGCTCGGTCATGCTCGAGGTGCCGGCGTTCTGCGCCTGGAAGAGGAAGCTCGACGTCGTAGTCGCCTGTACGACGGCGCCTGCCGAGTACGCCGTCAGCGCCTTCCACGTGGTCGGTGGGTTGAAGATCGACGGGTCGCCGTTCGCGAAGTTCGCAGGCGCCGTCAGGCCGCCGAACTGGTGCGCGAGGTTCGTCTGGACGCTCTGCGAGCCGTCGGCGAGGAAGTCGTAGCCCGTGACCGTGGCGCTCGTCGGGTTCAGCGTCCCGACCCCGCTCTGCGGCGTCCCCGTGTAGCCGTTGGCCTTCAGGTAGCGGCTGATCTGGCCGACCACGTCCGCCGGCGACTCCAGCAGACGCGAGACGGACAGCTGCGGCAGGAGCAGGCTGCGCCCGAGCCATTGGATGTTCGTGAACGCACCGTACGCGCCGTCGGTCAGGATCTGGTTCTGCGCCGCCGAGGCGTAGAGGGCGTTCCCCTGCGTTCCGCCGTTGGTCGTGAACGCGAGGCCCGATGCCTCGTCCTCCTCCGGCGAGAGCAGCACCGGATCCGGCGCGTCGGCCATCGGCGTCGCCTCGTCAGAGCCGACCAGGACGACGTAGTGGAGGTTCGGCAGAGCGTTGTTGGCCCGGTAACCGGCCACGAACTGTTGATCGCCTGCACGACGTTGTTGCGCGCGCTCGTGCTGCACGGGCTCGCGTCCCACGCGGTGTAGGCGCTGCGCACCGCGGCGTTGCCGTCGACCGGCAGAACGGTGCCGGACACCTCGGAGCGCGCGGCGAGCGTATTCAGCGAGCCGAGGAGCGTCGTGACCGCCGCGCTCCCGTACAGCGCCGTCAGCCGCTGCTTGTTGACGATGAAGAGCGTCTTCGTGTTCGCATTGACCGTCGCGGGCAGCGTTCCCTGCGCGGAAGTCGAGACGGTGAGCGACCGGGCCGGGCAGGTGGGCAGCGGTGGCGGCGGCGTCTCCTGGACGCGCAGAACGAACGGCTGGTTGCTCGATGCGCCGTTGTAGCCGCTGACGCCGACGGTGACGTAGCCGGTCTGGCCCTCGGTGATGATCGCACCGGCCTCGTTCACGCCTGCGCCGCGGTTGTCCGACGTGCTCCCGACCGGAGTCGAGCCCACCGGCGTCGAACCCACGGGCGTCGAACCCACCGGGACGTCCTGGAGCGTGGCCGGCGACAACGTCTGGCCGGCCGTCGAGAAACCGACATTCTGATCCTCGATCGGCGTCGAGCCGACCGGAGTCGAGCCGACGGGGGAGGAGGTGGGCTCCGGCGTCGCGGGCGCGCTCATCGTCAGGTCGAGGTCGGCGTCCGACGGGACGCTGAGGAAGGCGGAGATCCGAGTGCCAGGCGTGAGCCCATCGAGCTTCACCTTGTAGAACGCCTGCTCGCCGCTGACCGCGATGTGGCCCGCGACGAGCGTGTCGGGCTTGATCTCCGTCGCGGTCGACGGATCTCCGGCTTCCGGGTTCTGGTTCACGGTGACGGGCGCGCCCGTGGTGGAGATCGACACGGCGTTCGCCGTCGCGATGGCGTGGGTCGTGAAGGTTCCGAGCGTCAGGCCGACCCACGAGTCGAAGGTCAACGTCGCGTTCTCAATGGCAGTGTCCCCGCGCGGGACAGTCGACTGTCCACGTGTAGCCGTTGTTCTTGTCGTCCACGGTCGGAGCGCCGGCGCTCGAGGTCGAGGCGCCCACCGTCGCCTGCGCCGAATTGTTGACCGGGAAGAAGCCGTCCGGCAGCCGAGCCGTCAGCGTGAACGCCGGCGCCTGCGAGCAGTCGACCTGGGTGCCGATCGTGTAGTGGACCGTCGAGGGCGTCTGGGAGTACGGCTGCAGGCCCTGCAGCGGTAGCTGCTCCCACGGCAGCCCGGCGGCGCCGAGCACCGCAATCAGGATGTCGTTGATCGTGATGCCGTTCGCCCTCATCGCGTTCTGGATCTGCGCAAACGTCGCCGTCCCCAGAATCGCGCGCGCGGAGTAGGCGTCACCCAGCGTGCCGTTCGCGCAGTCGACCTTCGAGCAGTCCACGACGCTAGCGAGGTCGTTATCCCCGTCGGGGAGAGGCTTGGCGATGTCGGCGAGCGGGATGTTCGCGAGCAGCGACGAGGGGATGTCGGTCGAGCCGACCGGAGTCGAGCCAACCGGCGTCGACCCGACGGGAGTCGAGCCAACCGGCGTCGACCCGACCGGCGCAGAGCCGAGCTGGCCGCCGACGTCCATCTGCAGCACGCTCGTCGACGGCGTTGCGTTCGTGCAGTCGCCACCGTTGTCCGGGATCAGCCCGCCCGCACCGCACCAGCCGCTGAAGCCGCCGGGCAGGTCCGAGAGCGGCGTCGAGCCGAGCAGGAGCGACGACCAGTGGACGCTGCGGAAGAGCGTCGTGGCGAAGCTGACGTCCCTGAGCGGGAGTCCCGCGAGGCGCGCCTTCGCCGTCGGGTCTCCCGCAATGTTCGCGAGCGTGAGCGAGTTCAGCGGCAGGTTCGCGAAGCTCGTGCCGGCGAGAACCTGCGCCCACGTCGCGCCGTCGGTCACGCACTGCGCCTGGTTCGTCCCGGGCAACGGCGTGTCGCCGCAAAGCGGGATCTGAGACAGCAGCAGGGACGAAAGCGCGGTGGAGCCGACCGGAGTCGAGCCGACCGGCAGGTCGAGCAATCCGGTGGAGCCCACGGGAGTCGAGCCGACCGGGGTCGAGCCCACAGGCGTCGAGCCAACCGGGGTCGAGCCGACGGGCGTCGAGCCGACCGGAGTGGAACCGACCGGAGTGGAACCGACCGGCGTCGACCCAACCGGCGTCGAGCCGACCGGATCGGAGGTGGTGGATCCGGCGAAGAACGAGAGCCAGGCGTTGGGGACGTCCGAGATCTTGACCTGGTCGATGCCCGCGCCTGCGCTCGACGGATTCGCGTTCACGGTCAGATTCGAGAACACCGGAACGGCGCCGACGACCGCGCAGCCGGAGAACTGGGACGTGTCGTTCGTGAACTCGTCGGTAGCGGTGACGGTGACGCCCTGGCCATTCACGAGCCCGCCGAACCCCGCGTTCCATTGACCCGGCGAGGCGGCGATGAAGCTGTCGTACACCTTCCCGCTCGTCGCATCAGTGTCGTCGCAGGACGGGTTGACGAAGATCTCGATGAATACGGGATCGGAGTTCGAGCTCGCGAAGGTGCCCGAAAGGCCGTTCCCCGACGCCGCCGTGATCACCGGCGCCGCGATGTTGTCGTTTGCGCCGCCCTGCAGGTCGATCCCGAGACCGCCGTTCGCGTAGATCGAGTTCGCGACGATCCGGTCGCTGCTCGCGCCGAGATCCTCGCTCTCGACCAGAACGCCGTCCTCGACCGAGTTGGCGATGATGTCGCCCGGCCCGATCTGGTCGCCGGACGAGTCGACGATCTCGATGCCGTTCGTGTTGCCGCCGCCCGGCGTCGTCGGGTTGCCCGACCGGTCGACGCCGATGAAGTTGCCGGCCACCACCGAGTTGCTCGAGCTGCCGGTGTCGCGCTGGATCTTGATTGCGTCGTTGCCCGAGTCGGCGATCAGGTTTCCGAGCGCGGGATCGACGTCGGCGAGGTCGCTCGGGCCGACGTCGCTACCTATCACGGTGCTGTGCGCGTCGACGAGGTCGATCCCCGTGGAAGCGCCGACGTCCGCCGGCGAGCCGTTCGGATGGAAGCCGATCAGGTTGCCCTGAATGACGGTTCCGGTCGGGCCGGTGCTCGACTCGCTCGACGGGTCGACGAGGATGCCGTTCCCGCCGTTCACCAGCACGTTGGCGTCGGCGCCCGCGCCGCCAATGGTGTTGCTGTCGCCGGTGACCTCGATATCGGTACCGGACGACTCGAGCTGGGCCGAGTCCGCGCCGACTCCGAACCAGTCGCCGGCGATCGTGTTGCCGTTCGACTCGACCTGGATCGCGTTGCCGGGGGAGCACTCGCACGAGAACCCACCGAACGCGAGTCCCCGGACGGTCGACCCGCCCGAACCACCTGCGAGGTCGAGCGCCAGGCCGACGGCTGCGCTTGGGAGAGGCGCCAGCGTCACCCCGGGCGTGTTCGCCGGCGTTCCCGTTTCGGTCGTGCCGTCGATGCTGACCGGCGTGGTGATGGGCGGCAGCGCGGTGAGGAGCGAGATGGTCTGCGGCCATCCACCCGAGATGGCGAACTTGATCGTGGCGCTGGCGCCCGCGTAGCTGTTGACGGCGTTGATCGCGTCCCGGAACGAACAGAAGCCGGGCAGGCAAGAGCCGTCGTCGCCGTCGCCTGTGGTGTCGACCGTGAAGACGTTCGGCGCCGCGCTGAGCGTCGCGCAGTTCGAGAACTCCGACGTACTGCCGTCGGGCGCGGTCGCCGTCGCCGTGATTGCGGTGCCGGAAGAGTGCGCCGTTAGGACCGGGCTCGTGAACGGCTGAGAGCCATCGCCGAACGAGTCCACGTTGAAGGCGCCGACCCAGGTCGTTCCCGCGCCCCCCGACTCGCATGACGGGCTCTGGTACACGTCGATCGTGTACCCGGGCCCGCTCGGGAAGGCGTACGTGCCCTGGACGGTGATCGCTCCGTCGGCCACGGACGCCGAGCCAAGAGTTGGAGCGGCCTGGTCGTCGTTCGCGCCGCTCACCAGCTCGATCCCCAGATTCTGGTTGGCGTGGATCGAGTTCTCCTCGATCGAGTTCGCGTTGCCGCTGTCGACGAGGACGCCGTCGCCGTCGTCCGCGCCCACCTTGGCGCCTGTGATCTCGTTGCTCACGACCTGGTTGTGGCTCGCGGCGATCTCGACGACCGGGCCACCCTGCGAGCCGCGGAGCGTGTTGAAGGAGACCGTGTTGTTGTCGGCGTCGACCGCGACGTCGTTCAGCTGCGAGTCGAGGACGGTGTTGCCGTCGGCCGCGTCGCCGCCGATGACGTTCCCGGTCGCGGACCCGTTCTCGAGGCAGAAGCCGTTCTCCATCGAGATGCCCTGGTCGTGGACTCCGAGATCGAGCCCGCCGCTCGCCTGGTTCGAGCCGATCAAGTTGCGCACGACCGTGTTGTCGGGCGAGTCGCAGATGTCGATGCCCTGGTACGTGTCGGCGATCGTGTTGTCGGCGATCGTGTTCGAACCGTGGTCGTCGACGTCGATCCCGTTGCTCGACTCCGGGCCGAGGCTCGCCGAGCCGTCAGCCGTCAGGCCGATCAGGTTGTTCTGGACAGTCGCGTTGCCGCCGCTCGTGTCGGCGAAGTCGCCGAGGAAGATCGCGTCCGGACTGCCTGCCCCCGCGAGCACGTTCCCGTCTGCCGGGTCCGGCCCTCCGATCGTCGTTGTCTCCCCGTCGACGACCTGGATGTCGGACTCCTCGTTGCGCGCGACCGTCGTCCCGTCTGCCAGCACGCCGACGTAGTTGCCGACGATCTGGTTGTTCATGGCCGGGAAGTCGGAGCCGTTGCCCTGGACGAGGATCCCGTCAGGGAAGTTGTTCGAGTTGTCCGAGAAGCTGTTGACGACGACGTTGCCGTCGGCGATGTCACTGCCGCCGATCGTATTCCCGTTGGCGGTGACCAGAATCCCTACCTGGTCCGGTGCCGCTGTCGTGCCGTCGGCCTCGACGCCGATGGTGTTGCCCACGATCGAGTTGTTGCTCGAGTCGACCTCGAGGGCAGGATCAGGCTGGCCGGGGATCTCGAAGTTCCCAAGGGTGAGGCCGCGGATCGTCGAGCCGTCGGAGCCCGCAGCGAGGACGAGCCCCTGCACACCCGACTTCGTGATCTCGCCGCCTTCAAGGTCGGTGACTCCGCCGCCGTCGATCGCGACGACGTCGCCCTGGGTCGTGCCGTCGATCGTGACGGGAGCGGTGATGGCGGGAAGGGCTTGCGTCAGCTGGATCGTCTTCGGGCCGCTTCCCGGAATCGCGAATTGGATCTGGCTCGCGGCGTTGTCGCCGTTGGCGAGCGCGATCGCGTCGGGGAGCGTGCAGCCTGAGTCACAGCCTCCTCCCGTGGTATCGAGGGTGGAGGTGACCGTGTAGACGGGGTCGGGCGCGCCCAGCGCGGCGCCGACGAAGAGCACGAGCAGCACAGCGAGGGCCAAGAGGCCGATCCATGCCGAGCGCCGCAGAGCGCTATTCGCCTTCCGAACCGCTGTCACGCCCTCTCCCCAGCCGCTTGACCGGCACCTCCCGGCCCGTGACGAAGCATGAGGCCCTTCAACTTTCTTGTCAATAGCGGCACAATCGACGGCGTGGGGGTGCGGGAAAACGAGACTCGGGCCGAGGCTGCCGACGCGGCAGTGATCCCGTACCTGCCGCGCATCACGCTCGAGTGGCTGCGCAATGCGGCCGACGAGCGCCACCGGTCTGCATGCCCTCCCCTTGTCGCAGACCGGCACCACCCGGCCCTGGCTGGAGCATGCGCCCCTTCAACTTTCTTGTCAATAGCGGCACAATCGAAGACGTGGGGGTGCGAGAGAACGAGGCGCGCGACGAGGCGGCGGGTGCGGCCGTGATCCCGTACCTGCCTCGTATCACGCTCGAGTGGCTGCGTGACGCGCCGGCCGAACGGCACCGCGCGCTGCCGGGAACGATGGCCTTCGTCGACGTCTCCGGATTCACCGCGATGTCGGAGCGGCTCGCGCCGAAAGGGCGGCTCGGAGCCGAAGAGGTGACCGACGTCATGAGCGCCACGTTCGGCCGCCTCCTGTCGGTCGCGTACGGGCTCGGCGGAGGGCTCGTCAAGCTCGGCGGCGACGCGCTGCTGCTCTTCTTCGACGGCGGCGACCACGCCACTCGCGCCTGTGCCGCCGCCTGGGGGATGCGCGACTCGCTCGCCGTGCTCGGCCCGCTCGAGACCTCGGTCGGCGCAGTCGAGCTGAAGATGCACGTCGGCATCCACAGCGGCGACTTCGACTTCTTCCTCGTCGGCACACGCCACCGTGAGCTGATCGTCGCCGGTCCCGACGCAGCGGTGACCGTCGAGATGGAGGACACGGCCGAAGCCGGCGAGATCGCGATCAGTGACGCAACCGCGGCCCAGATCGAGACCTCGTGCCTCGGCGACCGCAAGGGCGCCGGGAACCTTCTGGCCTGGCCGCCGGCCGTGCGGTTCACCAGAGTCGCATCCCTCCCCGACACCTCTGACCTGAACGTGGCCGCCTGCATTCCCGAGGCGCTTCGTGGGCACCTCGCCGCCGGAAACGTCGAGAGCGAGCACCGGCGCGCCGCCGTCGCCTTCGTCCGCTTCGGCGGCGCCGATCAGGTCTTGGACACCGATTCCGTCGAAGAGGTCGTCGACACCCTCGAGGAAGCCGCCGCCGCGCACGGTGCCTGCTTCCTCGAGAGCGACATCGACGCGATCGGCGGGCGGATCATCCTCGTCGCCGGCGTACCGACCACGGCCGGCGAGGACGAGGAACGCCTCCTGCGAACCGTCCGCGCGGCGGTCGACGCCCAGACGACGCTGCCTCTTCACGTAGGAGTCGCAGCCGGCAACGTCTTCGCCGGCCGGATCGGACCGCCCTATCGACAGGCGTTCACGATTCTCGGCGGCACGGCCGCGCTCGCCGCACGCCTGATGGCGAAAGCGGACGGGCGCTCGATCTGGACGACACCGGATCTGCTCGAGCGGTCGCGCACGGCCTTCGTCACCGAGCCGGTCGGCGCGCTGACGCTGAAAGGGAAGGCCGAACCCGTCGAGGCGGTCGCGGTCGGCGCCGTTTCGGGCACCCGCGAGCCGGCCTCGCCGAAGAAGAAGCTCCCGCTCGTCGACCGGCAGCGTGAGCTGCCGGTGCTCGACGCTGCGCTCGTGCCCGTGCGAATGGGCTTCGGCAGCTTCGTCGAGCTCATAGGCGAGGCAGGCATCGGCAAATCGCGGATCCTCGAGGAGCTCTGCGACCGCGCCGAAGGGCTGACCCTCGTCGCCACCGGTTGCGAGCAGTACGAGGCCACGACGCCGTACTTCCCGTTCCGGAAGCTCCTACGAGGCCTCCTCGACGTCGAGGTGGACGGCGACCCGGACGCCAACTCGGTCGCGCTCGCCGACCGGCTCGAGCAGATCGATCCCGAGCTCGTCCCGTGGACGCCGCTCGTCGCCGACGTCATCGACGCCCCGTGCACGCGACTCCCGAGGCGAACGACCTCCAACCCGCGTTCCGGCGCGCCCGCCTGCACGGCGTCGTCGAGACGGTGCTCGGCGAGCTGCTCGAGCCGCCGACGCTCCTCCTCGTCGAGGACGTGCACTGGATGGACGAGGCGTCGTCGGACCTGCTGCGCCACCTCGGCAGCCGGGTGGCCTCGAAGCCGTGGCTCGTCTGCGCGACGCGCCGACCCGGGCGAGAGCGGCTTCCTCGCTGCCGCGGGAAATCCGCCGGTGCCGGCCATGTCCCTCCGCCTCGACCCGCTGCCCGAGGCCGACGCTCACGAGCTCGCGGTGGCCGCCGGCGCCGATGGGCTGCCGCCCGAGGAGCTCGCGGCGATCACAGAGCGCGCGGGCGGCAATCCGCTCTTCGTGCAGGAGCTCGTCGCCGCCACGCGAGGCTCGGAGCAGGGCCTCGAGGAGCTGCCCGAGAGCGTCGAGGGCGTGCTCACGAGCCGGATCGACGGTCTCGCCCCGGGCGACCGGGCGCTTCTGCGCTGGGCATCGGTGCTCGGCGCCAGCTTCTCGAGCGAGCTCATCGCGCGCGTGCTCGAGGGTGACTCCGACGCCGCCCTCGACGTGGAGTCGTGGGACCGGCTGGGCGAGTTTGTCGAGCGCGACCCGTACGCCGCGGGGACCTTCCACTTCCGCCACGCGCTGATCCGCGACGCGGCATACGAAGGCCTGTCGTTCCGACGACGCCGAGAGCTGCACGCCCGCGTTGCCGACGTCCTGCGCGAGACCGCGGTCGACGAGGACGAGGCGGCCGAGACGCTTTCCCTCCACTTCTCGCTCGCCGAGCTACCCGAGGAGACGTGGCGCTTTTCCTTGATCGCGGCAGAGCGGGCGCGGGCGAAGTTCGCGAATGCGGACGCGGCCGAGCTCTTCCGCCGTGCCCTCGACGTCGCGCCCAGGGTGCCCTCGATCGCGCCCGCAGAGGTCGGTCGGGCCGGGGAGAGCCTCGCCGACGTGCTCGAGCTCGGCGGCGACTACGCCGGCGCGCGCCAGGCCTACGAACAGGCTCGGGATCACCTGCGCTCGGATCCGGAGGCGCTCGCCGGCCTGTGCCTGAAGGAGGGTCGTCTACGCGAGAACGAGGGCCATTACGCCGAGGCGCTCGACTGGTACGCGCAGGGTCTCCGCGCCGCCGACGAGCTCGAGGGCTCGGCTCGCATGCTGCATCGGCTCCGTCTCTCGCTCGGCCATGCGGCAGCGCGTTTCCGTCAGGGCGCCTTCGAGGAGTGCGTGGAATGGGTCGAGCGCGTGATCGAGGACGCGCGAGCCGCCGGCGCGCTGCCGGAGCTCGCGCATGCGTACTACCTCGCTCACCTCGCCTACACGTCGCTCGGCAGCCCGAAGCGCAACGAGGTGCGCGAGCTCGCGCTGCCGATCTACGAGGAGCTCGGCGACCTCCTCGGCCAGGCGAACGCGCTCAACAACCTCGGGATCGACGCCTACTACGAGGGTCGCTGGGAGGACGCGCTCGCCTACTACGGCCGGAGCCGGGCCGCCCGCGACCGGATCGGCGACGTCGTCGGAGCGGCGACGATCGCCAACAACATCGCCGAGATCCATTCCGACCAGGGCCGGATCGGAGAGGCGGAGGCCGAGCTGCGCGAGGTCAGGGCGACCTGCGAGGCCGCGGGCTCCCGCCTGATGACCGCGGTCGCCGACGCGAACCTCGGCCGTGCGGCAGCGCGGGCCGGGCGTGTGGACGAGGCGCGCGAGCTGCTGTCCTCCGCGATCTCGTCGCTGCGCGAGATCGACGCGGGCAGCTTCGTGGTCGAGGTGCAGGCGCGCCTCGCGGAGGCAGCGCTCTTCGCGGGCGACTTCGAAGGCGCGCTCGCGCGCACCGACGAGGCCGAGGCGACGGGCGCATCCGCACCGCCGGCGGTGCGAGCGCTGCTCCATCGCATCCGCGGGCAGGCGCTGCTCGCGCGCGGCGGCACGGAGGACTCGGCACGGGAGTTCGACGAGAGCCTGCGCATCGCGCGTGAGGGCGGGATGCTCTACGAGACCGCGCTCACCCTCCGCGCACGGGCGAAACACACGGGCTCCGCGGAGGATGCGGCCGAGGCGCAACGCATCTTCGGTGAGCTCGACGTCGTCGACGACGTTGCGTGGCTTCCCTGGGCTACGTGACCTAGACGAGCACCGAGATCGCGAGCCGCTCGGCCTCGAAGACGGCCTGCTCGACGTCGCCGAGATCCTCGCCGTCGGCGTGGAGCGGCAGCGGGGTGTCGCACCTGATCTCGATCCGGTCGAGGTCGTGACCGACCAGCACCTCTGCCGCGCGCGGATGGCCGCGGATCAAGGCGTACGCCGTCCAGATGATCGAGCGCCGACGGATGCGAACGGGGGCCACGACGTCGAGCCCGAGCTCGAACTCGGCGTCGGGGACGAGCGGCAGCGGGATGCCCTTCGCATAGGTGTAGGGCGAGCCGTTCGCAACGAAGGCGAAGGCGGCACGACCGAGGCCGGCGACCTCGAGCGTAGGCTCGAGATGGCCCCGGTTCGACGCAATCGCGCCGACGACGGCACGCGCGAACGCGAGATCGCCCGGCCGCCGCCCGTCCGGGCTCCGGCCCATCTCGTCCACCCGTCGCACCGCCTCGGCGTCGAGACCCACACCCGCCGCGAACCCGAAGCGGCGCCCGTTGACCCTGCCGAGCGTGATGCGCCGCGTCCGGCGCGCGCCGATGGCGTCGGCAACCTGCGCGACGGCTCCGGCCAGGTCGTGCGGCAGACCGAGCGCGCGAGGCAACACGCTCGCGCCTCCGCCCGGCAGGAAGCCGATCGGCACGTCGGCGTGCAGCCCGTTCAATGCCTCGTTGAAGCCGCCGTCGCCCGAGAAGACGACGATGGCGTCGCTACGCCTGCGACACGCGTCGGTCACGAGCTCGGTGGCGTGCCCGGCTCCCTCCGTTCGCACCGTCTCGACCGGCCCGACGCGCCTCAGCTCCTCCTCCACCGCGGCGACCCGCTCGTCGGTGACGTGCGTCGCGAACGGATTGACGATCAGGACGACAGTCATCGGCTCGCGTAGCCGCGCATCCCGTCGAGCAGAAGGGCGGTGAAGCGGTCGGCCAGCTCGTCCGTTTCGGTTCCCGCTCTGAGCCACGTGAAGGCCCAGTTCATGGCGGAGAGAGCGAGCAACGCGGCCGTCGCGTCGTCGAGGTCGGTGCGCAGCTCGCCGAGCTCGCGACCCTCCCGGAAGAGCGCGCGGAAGCGCTCCTCGTAGCGGCGCCGCTCGGCGACGAACTGCTCCCGCCGCTCGCCCTCCAGGTAGCGCCACTCGCGCACGAACACCGTTGCGACGTCGAGCTGCTCGGCCACGACGCGGAGATGCGCGCGGAGGGCGGCACGGATTCGCTCCAGAACCGGCCCTTCGTCCGGCACGCCATCGAGCGCTTCGTGGAACGCGACGGCGCCTTCGTGCGCGACCTCCCACAAGAGATCGGCCTTCGACTCGATGTGCGCGTAGAGCGAGCCCTTCTGCACGCCCATCGCCTCGGCTAAATCACCAATAGACGTGCCGTGGTAGCCCTTATCGGCGAAGAGGCGGGCTGCGGCACGTGTTAGCTCGTTGCGTCGTGCGGACATCTACAATCGAAAAACTAACGATCGTTCGGAAGGTGGTGCTGCGTGGCAGCGGTCGAGATTCCCCAGAACGAACAGGCATTTCTCGAGTACATCCAGGCCGGCGGGCAGGTCGAGACGACCGACTGGATGCCGGACGAGTACCGACGCCTGTTGATCAAGTTCATCGAGATGCATGGCAACTCCGAGCTCATGGGCGTGCTGCCCGAGCGCGAGTGGATCCTGCGTGCTCCGACGCTCCAGCGCAAGCTCGCGCTGACTGCGAAGGTGCAGGACGAGGTCGGCCACGCGCAGCTCATCTATCGCGTCGTCGAGGACCTCGGCAAGCCGCGCGAGCAATGCCTCGCGGATTTGGTCGACGGAAAGGCGAAGTTCCACAACGTCTTCCATTACCCCACCGAGACGTGGGGAGACGTCGGCGTCATCGCCTGGCTCGTCGACGCCGCGGCGATCATCAGCCAGAAGGCGCTCCTCAAATGCTCGTACGCGCCGTACGCGCGGATCATGAAAAAGATCTGCTGGGAGGAGTCGTTCCACATCCTCCACGGCCGCGACGTGATCCTCGCCATGGTGACGGGCACGCCGCAGCAGTTCGAGCTCGTGCAGGAGGCGCTCGACCGCTGGTGGGGGCCGTTGATGCAGTTCCACGGCAATCCGATCCCGCCCGACGAGGACCCGATGTACCTGTGGCGGATCAAGTCGCAGGGGAACGGGGAAGCGCGTCAGCAGTTCCTCGACGGATACGTTCCGCAGATCTGGGAGCTCGGCCTCACCCTGCCCGACCCAAAGCTGCGCAAGCGCGACGACGGCACGTGGGAGTTCAGCGAGCCCGACTGGGACGAGCTCAAGCACGTCGTGACCGGCCACGGCCCGAAGACCCAGGAGCGACTCGCCTTCCGTCGCGGCTTCCTCGAGCGGGAGCAGTGGGTGCGCGACGCGGTCCTCGCCGCGTGATGGAACATCCGGTCTGGGAGGTCTTCCGCAAGGAGAAGCGGGGCGCCGCGTTCGAGCACGCCGGCTCGGTCGTCGCGCCCGACGCGGACTTCGCGGAGGCCTGGGCGCGCGAGCAGTACGGCCGTCGCGGCGAGTCGGTCGCGCTCTGGCTCGTTCCGCGCAAAGCGATCCGCGACGTCGAGGACTGGGCCGACGAGTTCGACCTCAAATACCGCCGAGTCGACGGCTACTCGATCAAGGCACGCCTGAAGGAGGCTCGTGAGCGAGCAGGCACTGCTGGGCCTGGCTGACGACGAGCTCGTGCTCGGCTGGCGCGACTCCGAGTGGACGGGCATCGCGCCCATGCTCGAGGAGGACGTGGCGTTCTCCTCGATCGCGCAGAACGAGATCGGGCACGCACGCGCCGTCTATTCACTGCTGTCCGACGACCCGGACGCGCTCGCCTTCGACCGCAAGCCGGAGGAGTACCGCTGCTCGCCGCTCGTCGAGCTGCACCTGCTCGACTGGGCGCGCACGATCGCGCGCCGCTGGCTCTACGAAGTCGCCGACGAGATCCGCATCACGACGCTCAAGGACGACTCGGACCCGGCAGTCGCGGGTCTCGCGGCCAAGATCGACCGCGAGGAGGCGTACCACCGCATGCACGCCGAAATGTGGCACGACCGCCTGCGCGACGAGCCGCGCTTCCAGGCGGCCGTCGAGGAGCTGTGGCCGTACGCGCTCGGAGTGCTCCCAGCCGAGCTGCGCGGCGAGCTCGTGCAGCGGGTCGGCCTCGCCGAGGCCGACCCCGTCGATCGCGGCACGCACACCGAGGAGCTCGGACCGCTGTTGCACGAGATGACGATGGTGCGCCGCTCGGCGCCGGCGGGGGCGCAGTGGTAGCCGAGGCCCAGGTCTGGGAGGCGCTCGAGGAGATCCCGGATCCCGAGATTCCCGTGGTCTCACTCGTCGAGCTAGGCGTTATCCGCTCGGTCGATGTCCAGAACGAACACGTCCGGATCGAGTTCACGCCGACCTTCCTCGGCTGTCCCGCGCTCGAGGTGATGAAGCGCGCTATGGAGGAGAAGATCGCCGGCCTTGGCGCCCAGCCCGAGGTCGAGGTGATCTCCGACGACTCTTGGTCGACGGACCGGATCACCGCGGCCGGCCGCGAGAAGCTGCGGGCGGCAGGCTTCGCACCGCCGGCGCCACGGGAAGCAACCGCGCCGAAACTCGTGCAGCTGCAGACGAAGGTCTTCCGCTGCCCGTACTGCAGCTCGACCGAAACGCGGCTCGAGAACATCTTCGGCCCGACGCCGTGCCGTTCGCTGCGCTACTGCGAGAGCTGCCGTCAGCCGTTCGAGCAGTTCAAGACGATCTAGCGAGTCGCTCGGCGAACGCCGGATCCTCGGCGCAGAGACGATCGACCTCGGCGCGCTCGACGGCTACGACCACGCCGGCCGTGAGGGCACGGACGCGCGCAGAGCGCACCCCGTCGCCGGAGAGGAGCGCCCGCTCCCCGACCACCGCGCCCGGACCGAGCTCGCGCGTTCCTTCCGGCGCCTCCACCACGAGACGCCCGTCGACCACGACGTAGAGCCCGGTGCCCGGCTTGCCGCTTTCGATCAATACCTGCCCGACCCCGAACGAGAGCGCCGAGCCCGCCTCCCGCAGCTTGATCAGATCGACTTCGTCCACGCAGGCGAGTATCGCACCGGTACGCGGCCGGTGACAGTCCGGTGACGAAGGTGGAACGACGAGTACGTGCGGGTTAGGGTGCGCCGCGATGTCCGCCGTTGGAGACGACCTCGCCGCCGTCCCGCTGTTCGCCGGCCTCGAGCCCGACGATCGCGCGACACTCGCGGCGTGGTTCGAAGTCCAGAACGTCAGCGCCGGTGTGAAGCTGACCGGCGAAGGCGCATCGGGCTATTCGTTCTTCATCCTCCGCGAGGGCACCGCGACCGTCACGATCGACGGAATCGAGGTGCGGACGCTCGAGCCGGGCGACTTCTTCGGCGAGCTCGCGATCCTCGGCGACGGCCGGCGCACCGCCACCGTCACCACGGCATCGCCGGTGCGGGTACTCGTGCTCTTCGGAACCGAGTTCCGGCAGCTCCAGCAGGAGTACCCGGAGCTCGCCGCCCAGATCGAGTCGCGGCTGCGAGCCACGGCACAAGCCGCCTAGCGCGTAGCGTCGACGCCTCCGGCTACGCTCCCGACGTGGCCGTCGAGATCCTCTACTGCCCTGTCTGAAGCGGGTACGACCAACGGGCTGCGAGTCTCGCGGCCGAGCTGAACGGCCAGGGCTACGACGCAAGGCCGCGCGAAGGGGCGAAGAGCCAGTACGACGTCGTGGTCGACGGCGAGACGATCTTCTCGAAGCAAGAGCTCGGGCGCTATCCCGAGGACGGCGAGATCCTGAGCCTCCTCAGCTCCCGCTGAACCGCGCCTCCCGCTTCTCGCCGAACGCCGCGACTCCCTCGCGAAAGTCCGCCGTCTGCGTCGCCTCGGCCTGTGCCTCCGCCTCCCGCTCGAGTTGCTCCTCGAGCGTCCCGGTCGACGCCTCGTCGTAGAGCCGCTTCGTCAGCGCGATCGCGCGCGTCGGTGCGGCGGCCAGCCCTGCCGCGTGCTCCGCCACGCGAGCCTCGAACGCGCCCGCCTCGACCACCTCCGAGACGAGCCCCCACGCGTGCGCCTCTGCAGCGGTCAGTCTCCGGTTCGAGATCATCCACTCGAACGCGCGGGGCGTCCCCAGCAAGCGCTGGATGAAGTACGTGCCGCCGGAGTCCGGGACGAGACCGATCCCGACGAAACCGGGGACGAAGAACGCGGCGTCGGAGGCGAGCCGGATGTCGCACGCGCACGCGAGCGAGAGACCCGCGCCTGCGCAAACGCCGTTCACCGCGGCGACGACGGGCTTCTCGAGCGAGCGGATCGCCAGCACGTTGACGTGGTAGGTCGCACGCAGCATCGCCGCGACGTCGCCGGACTCGCCGAACGCACTCAGATCCTGCCCTGCCGAGAAGCCCCGGCCGGCTCCGGTGATGACGACCGCCCGCACGGCCGGGTCACGAGCCTCCTCGAGCGCCGCCTGCAGCTCCTCGTGCAGCGTCCGCGTGAAGGCGTTGAGCTTCTCGGGCCGGTTGAGCGTGATCGTCTGGACGGCGCCGTCGCGAGCTACTTCTATCTCGGCCATCGCGGGGACCCTACTGCTGACATACGCTCCGGAGCGTGGAGATCGAGCACCACGAGCGGGATGGTGTGCGCTGGGAGGTTGCCCGTCGCCTGCCGGCGCCGGCCCTGCGGCCGCTGCTCGGCCAGGCACTCGAAGGCTGGGCGTGGGAAGGCCAAGCGGCGGCGAGCTTTCGGGAGCTTCCATTCCCCGGGATCCCGCTCATCCTCAACCTGGCTGCGCCGTGGCGAGTCGACGACGCGAATATCGACAGCTTCCTCGCGGGACTGCACACGAGGCCAACGAGGGTCGCGGGGGAGCGAGGGTTCTCGTGTCTGGAGCTCCGCCTGACGCCCCTCGGCACGCGACGCCTGCTCAGGCGGCCGCTGCACGAGCTGACCAACCGCTCGGTTCCGCTCGAGGAGCTGCTACCCGAGGCAGAAACGCTGACGCAGCGCCTGCGGGAAGAGCAAAGCTGGGAGGCGCGCTTCGATCTGGTCGAGAGCTTCCTCAACCGGCGGCTTGCCGACTCCATTCCGCCGCCTCGCGAGCTGGAGTGGGCGTGGCGGCAGCTGATCCGGAGCGGGGGGCGCGTGCGCGTTCGTGCGCTCGCGGTCGAGCTGGGCTGGAGTCCGCGTCGGCTGATCGACCGCTTCCGTGACCACCTCGGCCTGCCTCCGAAGGCCGCCGCCCGAGTGATCCGCTTCAGCCGCGCGGTGACCGCGCTGAACTCCGGGACGCCGCAGATCGCGCAGGTGGCCGCCGCGTGCGGCTACGCGGACCAGGCCCATCTCGCGCGCGATGTCCGCGCGCTCGGCGGCGTCACCCCGGGCGAGCTCGTCGGCGGCAATTTCGTTCAAGACACCGCCGAAGCCGCAGCCTAGGCTCGCTCCGTCTTCGACGAGAGGAGCACCATGAGCGACCATCCGACGGTCTTCCCGACCATGTCCTACCGCGACGCGGGCGCGGCGATCGAGTTCCTCGAGCGTGCGTTCGGCGCCGAGCAGCACACCGTCTACCTCGACGAGAGCGGGCGGGTCCGCCATGCCGAGCTGAGGCTTGGCAACGGAATGGTGATGCTGGGCGAGGCAGAGGCGGCCGCAGGAGGCGGTGTCTACGTCGTCGTTCCACAGCCGGACGAGCATTGCGCGCAGGCGCGCGCGGCGGGCGCAGAGATCGTGCGCGAGCCGAACGACACCGACTACGGCTCGCGGGAGTACGGCGCTCGCGACCCCGAGGGGCTCGCCTGGCACTTCGGGACGTACCAGCCGTTCGCGATTGCGCCGACCTCCGATTGACCCCAGGGGCGTGGCGAGGGGGTCGCTTCGACGACGGTCCCCTCGCTACGCGATCTCGACGAACTGGATGGCCGGCATCTTCCAGCCGCGCTCCATCACGTCGCGGCCGGCTGCCATGAACCCGTCGCTGCGAACGAACTCGTCGAATGCCTGCTTGTCGGCAAACTCGAACTCGGCGTAGTACTCGTGCGCCGGCTCGCCCATCGGCGCGCCCTTGACGGCGCCGTGCCGGAACGTGCCGTTCGGCGCCTGGCAGAAGCGCTCGACGTGATCGGCGTACCCCTCGGCGTCGGGCGCCTCTTCGTAGAGAATGACGATCCGGTACATGAGTCCCTCCCAGTCGCTGGCCGGGGGGACCCTAACCAGGTCCACCAAGAGGAGGAGCGATGGCAGGCAAGGTCGTGCACGTCGAGATCGGCGCAGCGGACACCGACCGCGCGCAGGGATTCTGGAGCGGAGTCTTCGGCTGGGAAGTCGGCCCGCCGATGTCGCCCGAGATGGACTACCGCATGTTCCAGAGCGCCGAGGACCAGGGCGGCGCGATTGTCGCCACCGAGCAGCAGGGCAATATCACGGTCTACTTCGACACGGCAGACATCGACGCGTCGCTCGCCAAAGTCGCGGAGCACGGCGGCCAGGCCGGCGACAAGGTGCCCGTGCCGGGCCACGGCTGGTTCGCCGCTTGCAGCGACACCGAGGGGAACGCGTTCAGCCTCTGGCAGGGGGACTCTGCGGCCAGCTGAGCGACGGCTCGGGCTCCGACCAATCGACCGCAGGCGGATCGAGCTCGCGGAGCACGTCGCGCGACGGAAACGGCCAGCCGTCGTTGTCGTTCGCCTCGGCGTGCTCGCTCATACGTGAGCTTGAACGCGCGAGCCGTCACCGCGGTTACGTCCCGCGGCGATCGACGACGCGCAGAGCCTTCCCCTCGCTGCGCGGAACGCTCCCGGGCGGGACGACCTCGACGCGAGCCGTGAGTCCGAGGGCGTGGCGCAGCTGCTCGCGCACGGGCGCAGCGTCGACGGTCCCCTCCACCTGGACCGTGAGCTCGTCGAGGTGACCAGGGCGGTCGACCACGAGCTGGTAGTGCGGCTCGAGCTCGGCGATCGCGAGGAGCGCACGCTCGATCTCGCTCGGAAAGACGTTGACGCCTCGGATGATCAGCATGTCGTCGGTCCGCCCGAGCACGCGCGACATGCGCGCGAACGTGCGGCCGCAGGCGCAGGGCTCGCGTGTGAGCGAGGCAAGGTCGCCGGTGCGGTAGCGCAGCAGCGGCAGCGCCTCCTTCGTCAGCGTCGTGAAGACGAGCTCACCGACCTCGCCGTCCGGCAGCGGCTCATCTGACGCCGGATCGACGACCTCGACCAGGAAGTGGTCCTCGTTCACATGCGCGCCATCCCGCGCCTCGGCGCATTCGGCGGAGACGCCTGGTCCCATCACCTCCGACAGGCCGTAGATGTCGAGCGCCGTCAGCGCGAGCGCGCCCTCGATGGCCTCGCGCAGCCCTTCGGTCCACGGCTCGGCGCCGAAGACGCCGGCCCGGAGGTTCAGGCGAGACGAATCGGCGACATGGTCGGCGATCGAAAGCGCATAGCTCGGGGTGCAGCAGAGGATCTCGGCGCCGAGATCCTCGAGCAGCTGCGCCTGGCGCGGCGTGTTCCCTCCCGACGCCGGCACGACGGTGCAGCCGAGCCGCTCGGCGCCGTAGTGGATGCCGAGACCGCCGGTGAAGAGGCCGTAGCCGTACGCGATGTGCACACGCGTGCCCGGGCCGGCTCCGGCCGCCGCGAGCGCCCGCGCGCAGCAGTCGGCCCAGGCCGCGAGATCGCCGCGCGTGTACGCGACGATCGTCGCCTTGCCGCGCGTCCCCGACGAGGCGTGGATACGCACGCACTCCTCGAGCGGCACCTGCAGCAGCCCGAACGGATACGCGTCGCGCAGCTCCGACTTGACCCTGAACGGCTGCTCAGGCAGCGCCTCGAGCTCGACCCCGAACCGCTCCCGCAACCGCTCGCGCTGCAGCTGCTCGAGCTCCGGGCGCGGCAGCGTCTCGAGCTCCGGCTGGAAGATCGCCACGGCGCCGATTATCCCCGCTGACTATTCTGACTGGGCAAGCGCCGTTGGAGTCGACCGAGGAGGCGTCGTGCGCGCAAGTGCCATGTCAATCGAGAAGGCCGTGATGACCTACTTGAAGGGATGGACACTTGCTTCGCAAAACGCTCAACCTCGGGATCCTGGCGCATGTAGACGCCGGTAAGACGACTCTCACCGAACGACTTCTGTACGGGGCCGGCGTGATCGACACGCCCGGCAGCGTCGACAAGGGAACGACGCAGACCGACTCGCTCGCGCTCGAGCAGCGACGCGGAATCACGATCAAGTCGGCCGTCGTCTCGTTTCCGGTCGACGACGTGACGGTCAACCTGATCGACACGCCCGGCCATCCGGACTTCATCGCCGAGGTGGAGCGGGTGCTCGGCGTGCTCGACGGCTGTGTGCTGGTGGTCTCGGCGGTGGAAGGAGTGCAGCCGCAGACGCGAGTCCTGATGCGCGCGTTGCAGCGGCTCGAGGTTCCGAGCCTGCTCTTCGTGAACAAGATCGACCGGGCGGGGGCGGATCCGGAGCGCGTGCTCGACGAGATCGAGCAGCGCCTGACGCCCGCCGTCGTGCCGATGGGCTCGGCCGACGGGCTCGGAACGCGAGCCGCGTCGTTCGCCGCGTTCGGATCGGCCGACGGCGATCTCGTCCAACGCTCGCGGGCGGGCGAGCTCAATCCCGTCTTCTTCGGCTCGGCGCTCACCGGCGCCGGCACCGAGGACCTGACGCGGGGAATCGCCGGCCTGCTCCCTGCGCGCGCGGGTGACGGCGACGCACCGCTCTCGGCGCGCGTCTTCAAGATCGAGCGCGGCCCGGACGGGGACCGGATCGCCTACACGCGGCTCTTCTCCGGGACTCTTGGAGTCCGCGACCGCTTCGACGCAGGCAAGGTCACGGCGCTCCGCGTCTTTGCCGACGGAGACGCCGTGCAGCGGGACGCGGTTCACGCGGGCGAGATCGCGAAGCTCTGGGGCCTCGGAGAGATCCAGATCGGGGACTGGCTCGGCGAGCCGCACCGCGGCGCCGAGCACCACTTCGCGCCGCCGACGTTCGAGGCGGTGATCCAGGCGGTCGATCCTGCGGAGGCGCAGCGGCTGAGTGTCGCGCTCGGACAGCTGGCGGAACAGGACCCGCTGATCGATGTCCGCCAGGACGACACGAGAGCCGAGATCTCCGTCTCGCTGTACGGCGAGGTTCAGCGGGAGGTCATCGAGTCGACGCTCGCCGACGACTACGGCGTCGCGGTCGCGTTCCACGAGACGACGACGATCTGCATCGAGCGACCGTCGGGAACCGGCGAGGCGGTCGAGATCCTCAACACGCCCACCAATCCGTTCCACGCGGACCTCGGGCTGCGCGTCGAGCCGGCGGCGCCCGGCTCCGGAGTCGCAGTGCGCGTGTCCGGCGAGATCGACCGGCGCGACGCGCCGCTCTACGTCTTCAAGACCTTCGACGCCTTCGCCGGGCACATGGACGAGTATGTGCGGCTCGCTCTCGAAGAGGGGCTCCACGGCTGGCAGGTGACCGACTGCGTGGTCACGGTGACGAAGATCGGCTACAGCCTCGCCGACGGACCGCCGTCGCGACGCGGGCCGATGCCGACTGCCCGCGATCTCAAGCGACTCGTGCCCGTCGTGCTCATGCAGGCCCTCGAGGAAGGTGGCTCGACTGTCTGCGAGCCCGTCTTCCGAATCGCCGCCGAGGTGCCGACGGAGGCGATCGGCGTGGTGCTCGGGGCCCTGGGCCGCCTCGGCGGCGGGGCAGGCGTGCCGTCGCCGCGCGGAGAGCTCACGGTGCTGGAGGCGGAGCTGCCGGCGTCACGTGTGCAGGAGCTTCGCCGCCGGCTGCCCGGCTTGACGGGCGGCGAGGGCGTGCTCGATGCGGAGTTCGCGGGCTACGAGCCGGCGACGGGCGATCCACCGACTCGAAGACGGCTGACGCCCGACCCGCGCAATCTCCAGGAGTACCTGGCGCGGGTCGGGCGCTGACCGTCAGGCCCCGCCGAAGCGGAAACTAGGGTTCGGCCGTGTCCGGGAGCGGAATCGCGACGGTTCTGGCGGTGACCGCCGGGCTGGCCGGCTCGATCCAGGTCGCGTTGATGTCGCGGCTCGGCGAGCGCATCGGCGTCCTCGAGGCACTCGGATTCTCGACGGCCGTGACCGCCGCCATCGCCGTCGTGATCCTCGCCGTAGCCCACGGCAGCCTCGACGGCTTCGCCCGGGCTGTCCACCAGCCGTGGTGGATGCTGCTCGGCGGGGTGATGGGGTTGATCATCGTCCTCTCGATCACGTACGCCGGGCCGCGCATCGGGATCACGGCGACCGTGGGGATCCTGATCGCCGGCCAGCTCGCGATGGGCGCAGCGATCGACCGTTGGGGTCTCTTCGACTCGGAGCGGATCGCGCTCCACTGGCCGCGAGTGCTTGGCATCGCGCTGCTCGCCGTCGGCGCGGCGCTCTCCCTGAAGAAGTAGCTAGAGCCCGAAGGGGTTGAAGGGCTTCGCGCTCGTGGAGAAGAGCACGCCCTTCGTCTCGAGATAGAGGTCGAGCGTGTCGATCGAGAGCTCGCGGCCGAAGCCCGACTGCTTGTAACCGCCGAACGGAATGCCCGGGAAGGCGGTGAACGGCATGTTGATCCCGACCATGCCCGACTTGACGGCGCGCGCCACGCGATGACCACGCGCCGGGTCGCCCGTCCAAACCGTGGCGAACAGGCCGTACTGGACGTCGTTCGCGATCCGGATCGCGTCCTTCTCGTCCTCGAACGGAATCGCCACCACGACCGGGCCGAAGATCTCTTCCTGCGCGACCGCCATCGACGTCTCGACTCCCGCGAGCAGGGTCGGCGTGTAGAACGCGCCTGCGCCGTCGCCGGCTTCGCCGCCGACCACGACCTCGGCTCCCTCCTCGCGGCCCTTCTCGACATAGGCGTGGACGCGGTCGCGGTGCACGGTCGAGATGAGCGAGCCGACCTGCGTCTCGGCATCCAGCGGGTCGCCGACTTTGAGGCTTTTCGTTGCGTCGGCAAACCGAGCCACGAAGTCGTCGTAGATCGAAGCCTCGACGAGCACGCGCGAGCGCGCCTCGCAGCTCTGGCCGGCCGCGTAGTAGATCGACCAGACCGAGCTAGGAATCGCGTCGTCGAGATTCGCGTCGGCGAAGACGATCGCCGGGCTCTTGCCCCCGAGCTCGAGCGTCAGGCGCTTGATCGGCTCGGAGCAGAGCCGCATGATCTCGCTCCCCGTGCGGGTCGAGCCCGTGAACGCGACCTTGTCGACGCCGGGGTGCTTGACGAGATACGAGCCCGTCGTCGAGCCCTCCGCCGGGACGATGTTGATCGCGCCGGCGGGAAAGCCGACCTCGGCCGCGAGCTCGGCGATGCGCAACACGCTGAGCGGCGTCTGTGGATCGGGCTTGAGGACGACGGCGCAGCCCGCCGCGAGCGCCGGCGAGAGCTTCCAGACAGACATGAGCAGCGGGTAGTTCCACGGCACGATCTGCGCGCAGACGCCGACCGGCTCCTTCAGCGTGTAGCTGAGCAGCGAGCCGCCGATCGGGTTCGAGCGGCCGGCGATCGAGCCGACCACGGAGGCGAAGAAGCGGAAGTTCTCGACGGCGCCCGCTACCTCGGCCTTGACCGAGGAGATGGCCTTGCCGACGTTGCGCGACTCGAGCTCCGCGAGCTCCTTGCGATTCGCCACGATCGCATCGGCGAGCGCTTGCAGCAGGCGGGCGCGCTCGTTCGGCGGCGTCTTGCCCCACGGCCCGTCGAGAGCGGCGCGCGCGGCCTCGACGGCGCGGTCGATGTCCGCCTCGCCGGCCATGGCGGCGCGGGCCAGCGGCTCGCCGGTCGCCGGCTCGTGCAGGTCGCGAACCTCCCCGGACGCCGACTCCACGACCTCGCCGCCGATGAAAAGCCCGTACTCCTGTCCCGCGGTCACGGCCATCGAGCGGAACTTAGCGGGTTTGCGGAGCCGACCGGCGCGGTAGATTTCGGATCCGAAGTCCAACGAGAGGAGACGAGATGCCGAGCACGATCCGCGTCGAGGCCGCGCGCATCCCCGACCGCAACCGGCTGCTCGAGGCGCTGCGGGACGAGGGACTCGACGCCGAGCCGGAAGACGAGGTCGGCATCGTCGTCCCCGTCGGCGAAGGCGGCGACTGAACTCTTCCACCAGGTCGAGGGTGTGGTCTTCAGCGTCGGTGCGCCCTTCGTGCCGACCGAGCACGAGGGCGTGATCTACATCCGCCCGCCGGTGGGCTAGACCGACCGCTCGAACAGCGCGGCCTGGCCCTGGCCGACACCGACGCAGAGCGTCGCGAGGCCGTACCGACCGCCGCGGCGGCGCAGCTCGTGCAGGAGCGAGACGACGAGGCGCGCGCCGCTCATCCCCAGCGGATGGCCGAGGGCGATGGCGCCGCCGTTCACGTTCACCTTCTCGGAGTCGAGTCCGAGCTCCCGGATCACGGCAAGGCTCTGCGACGCGAACGCCTCGTTCAGCTCGACGAGGTCGACGTCATCGAGCGAGACGCCGCTTCGCTCGAGCAGTTTGCGCACCGCCGGGATCGGGCCGATGCCCATCACGCGCGGGTCGACGCCCGCCACCGCACTGCCGACGAACGTGCCGAGCGGTTCTACGCCCAGCTCGCGTGCCTTCTCCTCCGAGGCGATGACGAGCGCTGCGGCGCCGTCGTTGATCCCGGACGCGTTCCCGGCCGTGACAGTTCCCCCCTTGCGGAACGCGGGCTTGAGGGTGGCTAGCTTCTCGGCGGTCGTGTCGGGACGCGGGTGCTCGTCGCGCGTGATGTCTCCGACCGGCACGAGCTCGTCCGCGAAGCGGCCCGCCTCGTCGGCGGCCGCCCAGCGCCGCTGCGACTGAAGCGCGAACGCGTCCTGATCCTCACGCGACACGGCCCACCGCTCGGCGACGTTCTCACCGGTCTCGCCCATCGACTCGGCCGGGAAGAGCTCCTCGAGCTTCGGGTTTGTGAAGCGCCAGCCCAGCGTCGTGTCGTGGAGCGGCCGATCGCCGCGCTCGAACGGCTTTTCGGCTTTCGGCGTGACGAACGGCGCGCGGCTCATCGACTCCTCGCCGCCCGCGACGAAGAGGTCGCCGTCGCCCGCAATCACGGCGTGACAAGCACCGATCACGGCGGCGAGACCGGAGGCGCAGAGCCGGTTCACGGTCACGCCGGCTGCGGTTTCGGGGAGTCCCGCGAGCAGCGCGGCCATACGAGCAACGTTGCGGTTGTCCTCGCCGGCCTGGTTGGCGGCGCCGAACCAGACGTCCTCGATCTCGTCCGCCGGCACCTCCGCGCGCGCGACCGCCTCGCGGATCACGAGTGCGGCGAGGTCGTCGGGGCGCACGCCCGACAACGCACCGCCGTAGCGGCCGATCGGGGTGCGAACGGCGGAGAGGATTACTGCGCGACTCATCCGCGTGAGTCTAGGCAGCGGCAGCAGCCCGACCGAGCAGCCGATCGATAGCGGTGAGGCCGTCGGCGCCGATGTCGACGCTGTGCTCGTTCACGTAGAGAGCGATGTGCGCCGCACAGACCTCGTCCGACATCTCGTGCGAGAGCGACCGGACGTATTCGCGACTCGCCTCGGGGTTGGCGAACGCGTACTCGACCGAGGCGCGGATCGCGGCTTCTGCGGCCTCGACAACCTCCGGCTCGAGATCGCCGCGCGCGAAGATCCCCGCCAGTGGAACGGGCAGGCCGGTCTCGCCTTCCCACCACTCGCCGAGGTCGGCGACCGCCACGAGGCCGTGCTCTGCGTAGGTGAAGCGGCTCTCGTGGATGATCAACCCGGCGTCCACGTCTCCCGCGACGACCGCGTCCAGGATCCGGTCGTAGCGAAGCTCGACCACGTCGCCGAATGCGGGCGCCGCGAGCCGGAACAGCAGGAAGGCAGTCGTCTCGCGCCCCGGCACGGCGATGCGGCCGGCCGCCGCTTCCTCGAGCGAAGCGACCTCGCGCGCCACCACGAGCGGCCCGACGCCGCGACCCAGCGCCGCGCCGCTTCTGAGCAGCCGGTAGCGGTCGCCCGCCGCGGCGGCTGCCCCGAAGCTGAGCTTGGTGAGCTCGAACTCGGCATCCGCGGCGCGGCGGTTCAGCTCCTCGATGTCGAGCAGCACCGGCTCGGTTTCGAACGGGGCGGGAACCAGCCCGTGCACGAGCGCATGGAACGCGAACGCGTCGTTCGGACAGGGAGTGAAGCCAAAGCGGAGGGTCACGAGCGACCGAAGAACCAGGCTTCGAGCGGCTTGAGGAGCTCGTTGCGTGTGAACGGCCGCACCGGCTCGCCGTGGCCGTCGCCCTCCGAGACGGTGAAGTCGTCCTCGAGCGTCTCGTTCGCCTCCTGGAGGCAATCGACGAGCTCGTAGCCCTCGAAGACGTAGTCCTCGGGCCGCGGTTCCTTCTGATCCCGGAGGTGCGGATTGACGGCGCGGCCGACAGCCCAGACCCCGCCCTCTTTTCGCTCGATCCAGATGACGACCGTCTCGGCGTCGCCGTTCGAGTCGATGCCCTGGAGCACCCGCTCCGCGAACCGTCCGCGGTCGGTCGCCGCCTTCACGCTTGGACTATGCCACCTCGCGCCCGGCACCCGCGGAGCGCGCCCGCTCGACGACCGCTGCCGCGACTGCGATGTCCCAGGCCGCCAGGCCGTTGGACTTGAAGACGACGACGTCGTCGTCCGACTGGCGCCCCGCGATCTCGCCGGCGACGACCTCCTGTAGCTCGTGCACCTCGAGCCAGTCGAGGACGCCCGACGAGATGGGCTCCATCAGATCGGCCGACTCGAGCTTCGTGTCCTCGACCGAATCACAGCAGACGAACGCTGCGCGCTCGAGCACGACATTGTCGAGCTCGCGGCGGCGGCCGTCGTTGGCCCCCACGGCGCAGACGAGCGCGCCGGGCTGGAGCCACTCCCCGCGCAGAACCGGATCCTTGGAGGTAGTGGCCGTAACGACGACGTCACAGGCGGCCGGATCCTGGTGACTCTCGCCCGGCTCGGCGCCGTTCTGCTTGCAGAAGGCGCGCAGCCGCTCCTCCGTCCGGCAGTAGGCGACGACACGCTCGACCTGCGGCAGCGCGGCGCGGATACATGCGACCTGCGTCTCTGCCTGCCAGCCGCAGCCGATCACTCCGAGAGTTCTCGCGCCGCTCGAAGCGAGGTGCCTGGCCGCGACACCGCTCGCCGCGCCGGTGCGCATCTGGCCGAGCTTGTCGGCTTCGATGACGGCAACGAGCTCCGGCGAGTCGGCCCGGAAGAGGAGGACGACGAAGCGAGCGCCCTCGGCGAAGCCCGCATACACCTTCGCGCCCGCGTAGCCGAGCTCGAGATCGGCCGCCGCCATCACCGCGAGGGCGCCGCCCTCGAGCCCGAGCCGGTAGCGCGGCCGGTTCTCGACGCTTCCCGCCGCCAGGCGCCTGAAGCACGCCTCGATCGCCTCGACCGCGTCGGCCGGAGTGAGCAGTTCCGCGACGTCCTGCTCCGTGAGATAGAGAGGCACGAGCCGATTGTGGAGCAAACGCAGTGACGGCCGGTGGGATGCCGGCCGTCACTGGTGAACCTGTTGCACCGACAGGGATCAGTCGCCGGGCAAGCCCGCCCCACCGATCGCATCGATCTGGCGGTAGTAGACGTCGTTTCCCGGCGGAGCCAAAGGCTGCGGTACCGAAAAACCGACCGGCTCGAGGGCAAAGGTGTCGGAGTCACAGAGCAGATCGCTCATCATCAACGTGTACTGCGTATCCGAGAAGTTGGTGACGGCCCCCGTTGGTGCCTCCTGTGCCGTTGCCGTCTCCGGCGGCATCTCGTCACTGGCGGCCCAGAGCACGAAAAAGTGCGCCCGGCAAGATTCGAACTTGCGACCTCTGCCTCCGCAGGGCAGCGCTCTATCCCCTGAGCTACGGGCGCTCGGGACAGCCAGTGTAGCGCCGCCTTAGTCGCGGCCCAGCAGCCGCGAGAGCAGGCCTGGCCGCGCGGGACGCCCTGGCAGATTCGCGGCGGCGACGCATTCCAGATGGGCGTGGCGGCGGCGAGTCGTGTCCCCTTCCGGCGCGATGAGGACGTGGTCGCTCATGGCGTGGAGCTGGTAGCCGCAGAGCGGGCAGCGGTACGTCGCCGGCTTCATGCTCCGCACCGGGCGGATGCTGTACCAGTCAGCCGGTTCGAGCCGCGAGCGCGAGCAGCGCGTCATCCGGCACCTCCGTGCGCACGTAGGCAAGCGCGACGACGCTACCGTCCTCGCGGCCTGCGGCGCTCGTGACGCGTCCGACTTCGCGTCCGTCGTGGAGAAGCGGCGCGTCGTAGTCCGGCAGCTCCTCGAGCTCGAGAACGCGCAGGGCGCGGTTCGGATGGCCGCGGAAGTGGAGCCGCGCGATCGGCTCCTGCCCCGGGTAGCAACCCTTGGAGAAGGAGACGTGCGTCTCGTCGAGACGCGCTTCTGCCGGAAGGATCCGGTCGTCGATCTCGCGCCCCCAGCGCGGCACGCCGTTCTCGATCCGGCGCAGCTCGAGCTCCTCCTCGGACAGGGTCGGAGAGAGCGCGGAGTCGAGCGCCTCCCGAGCACCGGGCCAGTCGGTCGCAAAGCCTTCGGCGCCGCCGAGGACGAGCACCGACCCGTGCTCCTCCGGTTCGATCTCGCACTGGGCGCGCAACCGCATCCGCACGAGCAGCCCGCGCACGACCTCGCCCAGCCCGGGCTCGGTCAGAAGCAGGAAGTCGTCGTCGGCGCGCCGCAGGACGACGAGCGGCGCGATCACGCGCGCCTTGGCCGTAAGCAGGAGCGCGGGGCACGCCTCCCCGGGCGATAGAGCCTCGACGTCGTTCGAAACCATCCGCTGCAGGTAGTCGGCGGCATCTGACCCCGTGACTCCGACAAAGTCCCGCTCTTTCGCAGCCACGTCCATGCCGTCTAGTGTGCCCTCCGATGCCGCTCTTCCGCTCGAAAGCCGAGAACAAGGTGCGCGCCGCCGGCTACGACCCGGCCCGTCTGCCGCCGGGGCAGTACCTGACCGAGAAGTGGCCCGTCTTGCACGCGGGCGACGTCGCGCGTGTCGACCTGGGCACCTGGGAGCTGCGGCTCTTCGGCGAGGTCGAAGAGGAGCTCACGCTCGACTACGAGCAGCTGCGTGCCCTCCCCGCCACCGACGTCACGACCGACATCCACTGCGTCACCCGCTGGAGCCGCTTCGACGCCGGCTTCCGCGGCGTTCACTGGCGCGAGCTCGCGCAGCTCTGCAGGCCCAAGCCGTCGGCGCACTTCGCGATCGCGCACGCCGAGGCGGGATACACCGAGAACCTCCCGCTCACCGCGCTCGACGAGGCCGACGCGCTCGTCGTCTACGAAGCGGACGGCGAGCCGCTGGCGCCGGAGCACGGCGGCCCGGTGCGGCTCGTCGTTCCCTCGCGCTACTTCTGGAAGAGCGCGAAGTGGCTGAACGGGATCGAGCTGGCCCCAGCCGATCGGCCCGGGTTTTGGGAGCGCTACGGCTACCACAACGACGCGGATCCGTGGAAGGAAGAGCGCTACGGCTTCTAAAGCTCGCGACGGTTGTTGCCGATACGGACAAGCGAACCACCTCCCCCTACGAGAAACGGCGCCCCGCAAGGGCGCCGTTTCTCGTCTGGGACTAGGTTCTGGCTCGAGGTGTACGACCCCACGATCTACGAAGGCTCCGCAGCTCACTACCGCGCGGGCCGGCCACCGTACTCGCCCCAGCTCGAGGCGACCCTCAGCGAAAAGCTCGGCCTCGCCGGCAGCGGCAGGCTCCTCGACGGCGGCTGCGGGCCAGGGATCCTCACGATCCGGCTCGCCCACCTGTTCGAGGAGGCGGTCGGGCTCGACCCCGACCCGGACATGCTCTCCGAGGGCCGCCGCCTCGCTCACGAACGGGGCATCACGAACATCTGCTGGGTGCGAGCCGTGGCGGAGGACCTTCCGGAGGCGGCGCCCGGGCCGTACCGCACGGTGACCTTCGGCCAGTCGTTCCACTGGACGAACGAGGCGCCGGTGGCCGAGATCGTCTACGACCTGCTCGAGCCGGGCGGAGCGCTCGCAATGATCGTCCACACCGTCGAAGGGCGACCTGTGCCGCTCGGACCGGGACCGCCGCCGATTCCGCACGACGAGATCCGAGCGCTGGTCGAGAAGTACCTCGGCCCGGAGAAACGCGCGGGCCAGGGGCTCGCGCCGGTACGGACCCACCGCTTCGAGGACGTCCTCGTCCGCACCCGCTTCGGCGCGCCGGAAGCGGTCTTCGCGCCCGGGATCCCCGACCTCGTGCGAGACACCGACAGCGTCGTGTCGGGCTACTTCTCGCTCTCGACTTCGGCGCCGCACCTGTTCGGCGACCGGGCTGACGACTTCACCCGCGAGCTGCGCGAGCTCCTCGCGGCACGGTCGCCGGACGGCGTCTTCTGGGACTGGCCCGGCGACACCGAGATCGTGATCGCGCGCAAGCCGGCCTGACTACGACGAAGGGCCGGCTAAGCCGGCCCTTCGCGCGGAACCGCAAGAGCGGCTCGTTACATCATCCCGCCCATATCCGGCATGCCTCCGCCGACGCCCACGGGATTCTTCTCCGGGGCCTCGGCGACGATCGCCTCGGTGGTGAGGATGTTCTTCGCGATCGACGCGGCGTTCTGCAGCGCCGAGCGAGTGACCATGGTGGGGTCGCCGATCCCGCTCTTGAGCAGGTCCTCGACCTCGCCGGTCTCGACGTTCAGGCCGAAGCCCTTCTCGGCGCCCCGCACCTGCTGGACGACGACCGAGCCCTCGAGGCCCGCGTTGTACGCGAGCTGGCGAAGGGGCTCCTCGAGCGCGCGGATGATGATCTGCGCCCCCGTCTTCTCGTCGCCCTCGAGCTTGCCGATGACGTCGTCACGGACCGCTTCCGCCGCGTTGATCAGCGCGACACCGCCGCCCGGAACCTGGCCCTCCTCGAGGGCTGCTCGGGCCGCCTGCAGCGCGTCCTCGACGCGGTGCTTCTTCTCCTTCATCTCGGTCTCGGTCGACGCGCCGACCTTGACGACCGCGACACCGCCGGACAGCTTCGCCAGGCGCTCCTGGAGCTTCTCGCGGTCGAAGTCGGAGTCGGTGTTCTCGATCTCGGACTTCAGCTGCTTGATCCGACCCTTGATGGCGTCGCTCTCGCCGGCACCGTCGATGATCGTCGTCGTGTCCTTGTCGATCACGACGCGGCGGGCATGGCCGAGCTGCGAGACCTTCGTGTTCTCGAGCTTGAGGCCCAGCTCCTCGGTGATCACCTCGCCGCCCGTGAGGATCGCGATGTCCTCGAGCATCCGCTTGCGGCGATCGCCGAAGCCGGGCGCCTTGACGGCGACGGCCTGGAAGGTGCCGCGGAGCTTGTTGACGACGATCGTGGCGAGCGACTCGCCCTCGACGTCCTCCGCGACGATCAGCAGCGGCTTGCCGGACTGGATGACCTGCTCGAGCACCGGCAGGAGGTCCTTGACCGCGCCGATCTTCGAGTTGGCGATGAGGACGAACGGATCCTCGAGCACCGCTTCCATCCGCTCGGGGTCGGTGATCATGTAGGGCGACAGGTAGCCCTTGTCGAACTGCATGCCCTCGGTGAACTCGAGCTCGAGCCCGAGGGTCTGGCCCTCCTCGACGTTGACGACGCCGTCCTTGCCGACCTTCTCGATCGCGTCGGCGATCACGTCGCCGATCTCGCGCTCGCGCGACGAGACGGTGGCGATGCGGGCGATGTCCTCGCGGCCGGAGACGTCCTTCGACTGCTCCTTGAGGTTCTCGACCACTGCGTCGACGGCGGCCTCGATGCCCCGCTTGAGACCCATCGGGTTCGCGCCCGCCGCGACGTTCTTCATGCCCTCGTGGACGATCGCCTGCGCGAGGACGGTCGCGGTCGTCGTGCCGTCGCCGGCGACGTCGTTGGTCGCCGTGGCGACCTCGCGCACGAGCTGTGCACCCTGGTTCTCGAACACGTCCTCGAGCTCGATCTCACGTGCGATCGTGACGCCGTCGTTGGTAATGGTCGGAGCGCCGAACTTCTTGTCGAGCACGACGTAGCGCCCCTTCGGGCCAAGGGTGACCTTGACCGCGTCGGCGAGGATGTTCACGCCGCGCTCGAGCGAGCGCCGCGCATCCTCGTTGAACTTCAGCTCTTTGTGAGCCATTTTTTGTTCTGACCTCCGTTTATCTCTTTAGCGCGTTGTCTTTAGACCGTGGCGCCGGCCGGCTCGCGATCGCCGGTGACCTTGGCGAGAACGTCCGACTCGCGCAGGATCAGGTAGTCGTCGGTGCCGACCTTGATCTCGGTCCCGCCGTACTTGGAGAAGACGATCTCGTCGCCCTCCGCCAGATCCATCGGGACGAACTTTCCGTTGTCGTCCCGGGAGCCGGGACCGACTGCGAGGACGCGGCCGCGCTGCGGCTTCTCCTTCGCGGTGTCCGGAAGCACGATGCCGCTCACCGTCGACTCTTCCTCTTCGAGGACCTCGACGATGAGGCGGTCACCAAGCGGCTTCAGGTTCATATGTAGAGCCTCCTGACTGCTCTCAGTGACATTTCCTGGCACTCTCCCCTCGAGAGTGCCGGGGCCATTGTACGGTCGGCACTCGGACCGTGCAAGTGCCAACTGGTAGAACCGGACCGGTGGAGCGGGAGTTCTCGGCCGGAGGGGTGCTCGTACGGACGATCCGCGGCCGACCGATGCTCGCGGCGATCCGTCCGCGTGGCCGGGAACACATCTGGGCCTTGCCGAAGGGTCACATCGAGGACGGCGAATCGGCCGGAGACACCGCCGTGCGCGAGGCGCGTGAGGAGACCGGCGTCGAGGGGAAGCTCGTCGAGAAGCTCGGCGACATTCGCTACACGTACACGGCCTCGTACGAGGGGGGTTCGGGCGAGCGAATCTTCAAGGTCGTGAGCTTCTTCCTCCTGCGAGCGGGGCGCGGACGGATCGGCGAGATCGACGAGTCGATGCGGGTCGAGGTGGCAGAGGCGCGCTGGCTGCCGCTCGACGAGGCGCCGCGCCTGCTCTCCTACGACGGCGAGCGCAGGATGGCCGCCCAGGCGTTGGAGAGAATCGGGCAATGACCGTCGTTGGCATCCTGCACCCGGGCGAGATGGGCGCCGCGGTCGCCACCGCCCTGCGCGGGCGCGGCGAGACCGTCCTCTGGTCGTCGGCCGGTCGCAGCCGGGCCACGGCCGAGCGTGCCGAACAGGCGGGACTCGAGGACGCCGGCGACCTCGACGCGCTCTGCAGCCGCGCCGAGATCCTGCTCTCGGTCTGCCCGCCGCACGCCGCGGTGGACGTCGCGCGTTCGGCGAGCGGCTTCGGCGGGGTCTACGTCGATGCAAACGCGGTGGCGCCCGAGACGGCGCGGACGATCGCGGGCCTGCACAGTCGGTTCGTCGACGGCGGCATCGTCGGACCGGCGCCCGACCAGCCGGGCACGACCCGCCTCTATCTCTCCGGCGGCGAGGCGGACGAGATCGCGGCGCTGTTCGCCGGAACGAACGTCGACGCGCGGGTCATCTCCGGCGAGCCGGGCGCGGCATCGGCGCTGAAGGCCGCCTACGCGGGCTGGACGAAGGGTAGCGCGGCGCTGCTCCTGACCGTGCGCGGGCTGGCGCGCGCCGAGGGAGTCGAGGACGCGCTGCTCGCGGAGTGGCTGCTCTCGATTCCCGCGCTCGAGCAACGCCTCACAGGCGCCGAGCGCTCGGCGCGACGCAAGGGCTGGCGCTGGATCGGCGAGATGCAGGAGATTGCACGCAGCATGGCCGCGCAGGATCTCCCGACCGGATTCCACGAGGCCGCAGCCGAGGTCTTCCGCCGGACCTCGGAGGAAGCATGAGCGCGCCACTCTCCATCGCCGACTACGAACGTCTCGCCGAGGAGCGGCTCGAGCCCGGCCCGTGGGCGTACCTCGCCGGAGGCTCGGGCGATGAATGGACGCTACGCCAGAACCGCGCAGCCTTCGCGCGCTGGACGTTCCGGCCGCGTGTGCTCTGCGACGTGTCGAGGATCTCGACCGCGACGACAGTCCTCGGACAGCCGATCGAGTTGCCTGTTGTGGTCGGTCCTGTCGCCTATCAGCAGCTCTACCACCCCGACGGCGAGTGCGCGACGGCCCGCGCAGCCGCCGCCGCGGGCACCGCCATGGCCGTCTCGACGTTCTGCACGCGCTCGCACGAGGAGATCGCGGCGGCGGCGCCAGGCCTTAGGCAGTGGTGCCAGGTGTACGTCTTCCAGGATCGCCGCGTCACCCGTGAGCACCTCGCAGGTGCTGCGGACGCCGGGTGTAGCGCCGTCGTCCTTACGGTCGACACCCCTCGGCTTGCACAACGGGAACGAGACATCCGCGTCGGCTTCGAGGTTCCGTCGGACCTACCCCTTCCCTACGCCCGCTCGGCGGTCGGAGACGCGGCGTCGAATCCCGCCGACCAGTTCGCGCTCCTCGACGCCTCGGTCTCGTGGCGCGACCTCGAATGGATCGCGGACGAAGGGCGCCTGCCCGTCGTGCTCAAGGGGATCGTCACCGCCGAAGACGCGCAGCTCGCGGTCGAGCATGGCGCCGCCGCGGTCGTCGTCTCGAACCACGGCGGCCGTCAGCTCGATGGAGCTCCTGCGACGCTCGACGCGCTGCCGGAGGTGGTGGAAGCCGTCGGCGGCCGGGTCGAGGTGTATCTCGACGGCGGCATTCGCCGCGGCACCGACGTCGCCAAGGCGCTCGCGCTGGGAGCCAGGGCGGTGCTCGCCGGACGCGCACCGGTCTTCGGGCTCGCAGCGGCCGGCGACGACGGCGTCCGACATGTCCTCGAGCTGCTGCGCGAGGAGCTCGCTCTGACGCTGTGCCTGCTCGGGTGCGCGTCACCCGAAGAGATCACGCAAACGCACGTCCAACGGTCATCCGCGTAAGTGGCAGACTCTCCGCGATGTATGCGCTCAACTTCTACTCCCCGCTCGTTGCCGACCAGCTGCGGTCGGGGCGGAAGTCGGCCACGATCCGGCTCGGCGACAAGGCGGGCAAGTACAAGAAGGGCATGGTCGTCCGCGTGCTCTGCGGCGTCCGCTTTAGCCCCCGCGAGCACGTCTTCGACGCCGTGATCGACAAGGTCGAAGTGAAGACGCTCGGTGAGCTGTCGCCCCGCGAGATCGAGCACGACAACCCCGAGATCCGGCGCACCGACGAGATGGGGAACTTCCTCGGCCAGCTCTACAACCGCGAGGTCGGGCTCGACGATCTCGTCACCGTCATCCGCTTCTCGCAGATCATGAACGGCCCGGTCGTAGCCGGGTTCCGCGAGGGCGACCTCTTCTAGCGCGGCCTCAGCGGTTCCAGGGAAGCGAGTCCCAGGCCGCGGGACGGCCGTCTTCCCACTTCGCGAACGGCGCGTAGGCCTCGGCCGGAGTGTCCGTGTCCTGTTCGACGCCGGCGCCGTGCCGGAGCGCCGTCTCGTCGCGCGCGTACTGGATCGACCCGTCCTCCTTGCGAGCGCCGAGCGTGACCATCACGCACGGCCCGTCGCCCGCGCCGACGAAGGAGTGCGTCGTGCCGGGCGGGCAGTGGAAGTAGTCCCAGCGCCGCAGCGGCCGCTCCTCGCCCTCGACGATGAGCAGGCATTCGCCCTCGACGACGAGGAAGCCCTCCTGCTCGGACTCGCGGTGGTAGAGCGTCATCGGCTTGCCGGGCTCGAGCACGTGGACCCGGGCGCCGACCTCTGAGGCGTACGGGACGAGCATCGTGCGCGCGCCGAACTTCTCGTTCACCCACCACGGGATGTCCGCGACGTTCTGGACGGACCAGTCAGGCACGGCGGATCCTCGAGCCGAAGAGTTCGTTCGGACGCACCGGCTCGCCGCACTCCTCACAGTCGACGACCGCGATCGAGGAGAACGGAGCGCCGCAGGCACGACAGCGCCGCAGCACCTCGCCGCCGCACTGCGGGCAGGTGGCAGGCACCTCGGCCTCGAACCCCTCGAACCACCGGCGCGCCGCGCCGCAACCGAGACAGAATGCGACCCAGTCGCCGAGGACCTTCCGACGCTCTTGCCGCAGCCAATCCGCCGCCTTAGCCACCCCCTGACGATAGCCGTGGTCCTCCTGACGCTCGCCGGTTGTGGCGGTCCGCGCTATCACTCGACGAGGGGCGCGCGACTCGTGCACTTCACCCTGCACAGCCGGCTCGCTCACCGCGACCTGCACGAGATCCTGGTCGTGCCGCCGCGCCATGGCGACTGGCTGCTCGTGCTCCTGCACGGCTACCACGCGAGCCCATCCCAGTTCCTCAGCCAACCGTTCTTCGACACGCTGGCCGGACTTCACACCCGCGCCCCCGAGGTTCTGCTGCTCGACGGCGGCGCGGACAGCTACTGGCACGACCGCGCCGATGGACGCTGGGGCTCGATGGTCCTGCGGGAGGCTATTCCGGCGGGGATCGCGCGCACCCACGCCAAGCGAGTCGCAATCGGCGGGATCTCGATGGGAGGCTACGGCGCGCTGCTCCTCGGCTCGCGCGGTGCGGGATTGTTCTGTGCGGTGGGCGCGCAGTCACCGGCGCTTTGGCTGAGCGCAAGCCAGACCGCTCCGGGTGCTTTCGACAACGCGCAGGACTTTGCACTGCACAGCGTCTTCCACCGGCGTCCACCACACCCACTCTGGATCGACCTCGGGGCCAGCGATCCCTTCCGCGTGGCCACGCTCACCTACGCGCGACTGGCGGGCGTACGTGCCCACATCCAACCGGGCGGCCATGACAACGCTCTGTGGGACGCCTTTACGCCGCAGTTCCTACGCTTCTTCGCACATGCCTGCGCCTGAGCCGAAGATCGAGCTGCACGTCCATCTAGAGGGGACGGTGCGCCCGGACACGCTGCGCGCGATTGCGAAGCGCAACGACTACCCGCTGCCCGACGACCTCGAGTCGCTCTACCGCTTCCGCGACTTCGCGCACTTCATCGAGGTCTGGATCCTCACGACGAACGCGCTGCAGACCGCGGCCGACTTCCGCCAGGTGGTCGCGGACTACGCGGCCGAGGCCGCCTCACACGGCGCGGTCTATCTCGAGGCGATCTTCAGCCCCGCCGAGCGCATTGCGCGGGGAGTCGACTGGGACGAGATCTTCAGCGGCTATTGCGACGGCGCCCAGGACGCGCGCGAGGCGCACGGCGTCGAGGTGCGGCTGACGCCGGACATCTTTCGCGGCGCGACGCCGGAGCAGGCGGAGCAGATAGTCCGCTACTCCGCCAAGTACCGCGACCGTGGGGTGGTCGCGGTTGGGCTCGGCGGGCTCGAGGCCGAATATCCGCCCGAGCCGTACGAAGCCGCGTTCACACTCGCGAGCTCTCTCGGGCTCGGCTCGGTTCCTCACGCCGGCGAGGCCGCCGGGCCGCCTTCCGTCCGCGGAGCGCTCGACGCGCTCGGCGCCGACCGGATCCGGCACGGGTTCCGCTCGGTCGAGGACCCCGGTCTCGTCGCCGAGCTCGCCGGCCGCGGCACCGTCCTCGACGTCTGCCCGCTCTCGAACCTCCGCACCGGCGTGGTGCGCTCGCTCGAGGAGCATCCGCTGCCGCAGCTCGTCGCCGCCGGCGTGCGCTGCTCGATCTCGACCGACGACCCGGCGATGTTCGAAACCGACCTCACGCGTGACTACGAGGCGGCCGCTTCGCTCGGCCTCTCGGCGCACTCCGCGTACGAGGCCGGGGTCGCCGGGGCGCTCTGCGACGACGTGACACGTGCCCGTCTGCGGCACATCGGCGGCGCCTTCGGCTGGGATCGTTAGATTTCGCCACGATGGCGATCGCAAGAGAGGCAGGACCGGTCGGGTCGCTCCACGAAGTGCGCGAGGCTGGCCTCGACCGCGAGGACCTGCTCGGCGCCTACCGCAACATGCTCATCACGCGCGGCGTCGAGGAGCGCGGCCACATCCTCTACCGCCAGGGCAAGATTCCCGGCTCGTTCTACACGGGCCGCGGCAACGAGGCTGCGGCGGTCGGCGTGGCGACGGCGATGGGACCCGACGACGTCGGGACGCCGCTCCACCGCGACATGGGCGTGCACATCGTGCGCGGCGTCGACCCGTGGCGGATCTTCGCGCAGTACATGGGCCGCCAGGATGGCCCGACGCACGGGCGCGACGGCAACGTCCACATGGCCGACTCGCAGCTCGGGCTGATCGCGATGGTCAGCCACCTGCCCGCGATGCTCCCGGTCGCGACAGGCGCTGCGCTCGCCTTCCGGATCCGAGACGAGTCGCGGGTCGCCGTCGGCTGGTTCGGCGAGGGAGCCTCGGCGCGCGGTGACGCGCACGAGTCGATGACCTTCGCCGGCACGCGCAAGCTGCCGGTCGTCTTCGTCTGCGACAACAACCAGTTCGCGTACTCGACGCCTTCCTACCTCGAGTTCGCCACAGAGCACGTCGCCGACCGCGCCGAGGCCTACGGCTTCGAAGGCGTCGTCGTCGACGGAACCGACGTCCTCGCCGTCTACCGCGAGGCGAAGCGCGCGATCGACAAGGCGCGCGCCGGCGGCGGGCCGACGCTGCTCGAGTGCCTCACCCTGAGGATGGAGGGCCACGCCGTGCACGACGACGCCTTCTACGTGCCGAAGCCGATGCTGGAGACGTGGGCTGCGTCGGACCCGATCGAGCGCTTCCGCACCTGGCTCCGCGACAACGCCGACCTCACCGACGAGGAGGAGGGCGAGATCGAGAGCGGCGTGAAGCGACTGCTCATCACTGCACTCGAGCGCGCCGAGGAATCGCCGCAGCCAGACCCGTCCACCCTCACCGACGGCGTCTTCGCCTCACCCGAGGACCTCGACACGCCGCACCACAAGTAATGGCGGAACTTACGTATTTGCAGGCGATTTCGGACGGACTCCGCACCGAGATGCGGCGCGACAAGCGCGTCTTCCTGATCGGCGAGGACGTCGGCGTCTACGGCGGCGCCTTCAAGGTCTCGCAGGGCTTTCAGGAGGAGTTCGGCCCCTGGCGCGTGATCGACGCACCGCTGGCGGAGACCGCGATCGTCGGCGGCTGCACCGGCGCGGCGATCATGGGCCTGCGGCCGGTCGCGGAGATGCAGTTCGCCGACTTCATCTCGTGCGCCTGGGACCACCTCGTCACCATCGCGGCGAAGCAGCGCTGGCGCGCCGGCACTCCCGTGCCGATGGTCGTGCGCCTGCCGTCGGGCGGCGGCTTCTCGGGCGGGCCGTTCCACTCCCAGAACCCAGAGTCGTCATTCGCGCACATCCCCGGCTTGAAGTGCGTGTGCCCCGCGAGGCCCGAAGATGCGAAGGGCCTCTTGATCAGCGCGATCGAGGATCCGAATCCGGTTCTCTACTTCGAGCACAAGCACCTCTACCGGCGCATCAAGGGCGAGGTGCCCGAGGAGCGCTACACGACCCCGCTCGGCAAGGCGCGCATCCATCGGGAAGGCAGCGACGTCTCGGTGATCACCTGGGGCGCGATGGTCTACACGGCCGAGGAAGCCGCACAGCAACTCGATTCCGACGGTGTCTCGGTCGAGGTCGTCGACCTACGCACGGTGATGCCGTGGGACAAGGCGGCGGTGCTCGAGTCCGTGCGCAAGACGTCGAAGGTGCTCGTGCTGCACGAGGACACGCGCACCGGTGGCTTCGGTGGGGAGATCGCGGCGACGATCGCCGAGGAGGCGTTCGAGGATCTCGACGCTCCGGTCAAGCGGCTGGCGGCGCCGGACACGCCCGTCCCGTTCTCGCCGACGCTCGAGAAAGCATTCATTCCGCAGGTCGACGACGTCGTCGCCGGCGTTCGAGAGCTCGCGGAGTACTAGGAAGGAGCCGCATGGCCACGGAGACCGCAGTCGACGTCGTGATGCCGCAGATGGGCGTTTCCGTCTCGGAGGGGACGCTCACCCGGTGGCTCAAGCAGGAAGGCGAGCAGGTCGAGGCCGACGAGCCGTTGCTCGAGATCTCCACCGACAAAGTCGACACCGAGGTGCCGAGCCCCGCCGCCGGAACGCTGACGCAGATTCTCGTCCAGGAAGGCGAGACCGTCGACGTCGGCACGAAGCTCGGCCAAATCGGCGGCAGCGCCGCCGCGGAGGCTCCCGCCGCTCCGGCGGCCGAGCCCGAGGCGCCTGCGCCGGCCGCCGAGGAAGCGTCCGAGCCCGCGGCTCCCGCGCCTGCGCCTGCGGAGCCCGCCGCGACCCCGGCTCCTGCCCCGGCCGCATCGGCGCCGACGGGCAACGGCAAGGCCTTCGTCTCCCCCGTCGTCGCCCGCATCGCCGGCGAGCATGGGATCGACCCGGCCCAGGTCCCCGGCACCGGCTCGGGCGGCCGCGTGACGAAGAAGGACATCCTCGCGTTCGTCGAGTCCGGCGGCGCACAGCAGCAGCAGGAAGCCGCCCCGGCGGCACCCGCGCAGCCCGAGGCTCCGGCACCGCAGGCTCCGCCGCCGGCCGAGGCTCCGGCCGCTCCGGCGAAGCCGCCGGCCCCGGCTCCGGTCGCAGCTGGCGAGACCCTGCCCGGCGAGACGCTCGAGCCGATCACGGCGATGCGCCGCGGGATCGCCGAGCACATGCGCCGCTCGCTCGACACGTCCGCGCACGTTACGAGCGCGATCGAGATCGACTTCTCCCGCATCGTCGCCGTGCGCAACCAGCTGAAGAAGGAGTACCAGGCCGCCTACGGCGTCAACCCGACATACCTCGCCTTCGTGGCGAAGGCCTCGGTCGAGACGCTGCGCGACTATCCGTACGTGAACGCCGAGATGCGCGGCGACTCGATCGTCACGCGCAGCTTCGTCAACCTCGGCATCGCAGTCGAGCTCGCCGAGGGCAAGGGCCTGATAGTTCCCGTCATCCGCAACGCCGAGGGACTCAACCTGCTCGGGCTCGCGCGCGGCATCTCCGAGATCGCCGCGAAGGCGCGCAACAAGCAGCTCGTGCCGGACGACGTCCAGGGCGGCACGTTCACGATCACGAACCCGGGCGGCTACGGCACCTTCCACGGCACGCCGGTCATCAGCCAGCCGCAGTCGGCGATCCTTGGCACGTACGCGCTCGTGAAGCGGCCTTGGGTAATCGAGGACGAGCTCGGCCAGGACGTGATCGCGATCCGGCCGCTGATGAACATCACGCTCACCTACGACCACCGCCTCGTCGATGGCGCGCTCGCCGGCCGCTTCCTCCGCGACCTGCGCGAGCGGCTCGAGGACTGGGAGGGCGACGGCGAGTAACGCCGGCGCGGGCTAGCTGACCGCCGCGAGGACTCCGGCGAGAGGCGCAGGAATCCCGGCCGGCGTAAGCACTTCGACGAGCAGCGGCGGATAGCGCAGGTAGCGGCCGCCGTTCTGCAGCCAGCGCCGCAGCTGCGCCTCGACCGGGCGGCCGCGCCAGAAGACCTGGTTCTGGAAGTTGCGGAAGGTCTCGAGCTCCCCCTGGGCAGCGACGACCTCCTTGACCCGGTCGGGGCCGAGCGCGCGGATCAACTCGTCCTCCAGGTCCTTGTCGCAGATGTACGTCGCGTCGCCGAGCACGCGACGGAAGTACCGCTCCTCGTTGGCGTCGCAGAGGCCGGCCACGCGCTCGCCCTCGTACCCCGCGGCAGCCCGGCGGATCGCCTGCGCACCGCCGATCGGGACAATCTCGATGTCCTCCGCGGCGAGGTCGAGACCGAGCTTCGCCGCGACCGCCTCGAGCGCGAGCCGGTCGGTGATCCCTTCGACGAAAACCAGAGGCATGCCGTGACGCTAGCCTGCGTTCGTGGCGACCGGGGGATACCTGCTCGAGCTCGGTGAGGTGCCGTACCTCGACGCGTGGGAGCTGCAGCGGTCGCTCGCCGGCGCGGTCTCGCAGGGCGCAATTCCGGACACGGTCGTCCTGCTCGAGCATCCGCCGGTCGTGACGCTCGGCCGGCGCGCAGACGAGACGGCAGAGCTGCACGTCCCCGAGGGTGCAGAGGTCGAGGTGGTCGAGACCGACCGCGGCGGCAAGTCGACTTTTCACGGCCCCGGCCAGCTCGTCTGCTATCCGATCTTCGACCTGAAGCGGCACGGACGCGACGTGAAGCAGTACGTCCGGAATCTCGAGGAGGCACTGATCGGCACGCTCGCGCCACTCGGCGTGGCCGCGACGCGCCTCGAGGGCCTCACCGGCGTCTGGCTCGAGCGGCCGCCGCGCAAGATCGCGTCGATCGGCGTCCACGTCTCGCGCTGGGTGACGACGCACGGCTACGCGCTCAATGTCGACCTCGACCCAGCCCCCTTCACCGACTGGATCACGGCGTGCGGGCTCGAGGACGCGATGTTCACCACAATCGCGCGCGAGCTCGGCCGGCCGGTCACGGTGGACGAGGTGCGGCCGCACGCGGTCGCCGCACTCGAGGCGGTCTTCGGGCTGGAGCTCGAGGAGCTGCCGGCAGAGAACGGCGCCGGCCTGTGGCCGCAGCCGCTCCACGAGCAGCTCGCGGCGAAGGCCTAGCGACTCTCCGCGCGCAGGCCGTCGAGCACGACGTCGAGGTAGCGCCGCCAATGACCCGGCGGCGCCGAGGTCAACGCCGACCGCACGAGCAGCTGCACGTCGGCGGGCTTCACATCCCGCCGTACCGCCCCTGCGCGCTGCGCACGCGAGACGAGCTTCGCGCTCAGCTGCTCGAGCTCCGCCGCGCCGGGCTTCTCGCCACAGTGGACGACGCACTTGTGCAGGCCAGGTGTGGTCATCCCGAGCTCTGCAGCCCGGCGGGCGAAGTCGAAGAACGCCTCGCCGGGATCGTCGGAGGCGAGTGCCTCCTCGGCCATCGCGGACAACTGCGCGACGTGACGTTCGATGACGGCGTACATGAGGTCGTCCTTCGTGGGAAAACGGCGGAAGACCGTCCCGTGGCCGACCCCGGCCAGCCGTGCGATCTCGTCGATGCTCGCCTCGGGGCCCGACGCGCCGAAGGCCTGCTCCGCCGCATCGAGCACCCGCTCGAGATTGCGCCGCGCGTCGGCGCGCAGCTCGGTCATCAGGCGGCCAGCGCCGGTTCCGTCTCGATGTCGGCCTCGATCCTCGCAACGTCGCGCTTCCGCAGAAGCGCAACGAAGACGATGAGGCTCAGTCCCACGAGGACGGCTGCACCGATGAACGCGTAATGGAAGCCGTTGACGAGAGCAGCTGCCGAGTGCCCGTTTGTATGTGACGCGGCGATCGTCGACAGGATCGCGAGCCCGAGCGCACCTCCGACCTGCTGCGACGTGTTGAACAGACCCGAGGCGAGCCCCTGGTCCTCATTCTCCAGGCCGGTCGTCGCAATGAGCGTCAGCGGCATGAAGATCGCGCCCATCCCGAGAGAGGAGAGGATCATTCCTGGCAGGACGTCCTTCGCGTACGTGCCGTCGACCGGCATCCGGGAGAAGAGGAGCAGGCCCAGGATGGTCAGCACCATGCCGGTCGCGGCGACCGGACGCACGCCGATCCGCGGCGCGAAGGTCGAGGCGAGCCCTGCCGAGAGCATGATCCCCGCCGTGAACGGCAGGAAGGCGACTCCCGCCTTCAGCGGCCCGAAGCCGAGCACCTTCTGGATGTACAGCGTGTTGAAGAAGAACATCGCGAACATGCCCGAGAAGGCGAGGAACATCGACAGGTTCGCCGTCGTGAGCGAGCGCACGCGGAAGATCGAGAGCCGGACGAGCGGCTCGGCCGAGCGTGACTCGATCAGGACGAACGCGGTGAGCAGCACCGCGGACGCGATGAAGGAGGCGATCGTCGCCGTCGAGCTCCAGCCGTGCGTAGCCGAGTGGACGAGGCCGAAGACGAGCACCATCAGCCCGCTCGTCACCGTGACCGCGCCGGCGATGTCGTAGCCCTCATGGGCGTGCTCATCCTTCGACTCCGGCACCAGCCGGAGCGCGGCGAAGAAGGCAAAGATGCCGACCGGGACGTTGACGAAGAAGATCCAGCGCCAGGAGAAAGCCTGGGTGAGCGCGCCGCCGAGCACGAGGCCCACTGCCGAGCCTCCGATCGCGATCGCGGCCCAGACGCCGAGCGCCCGGGAGCGCTCCTTGCCCTCGGCGAACGTCGTGGAGATGATCGACAGCGCGGCGGGCGAGATCAGCGCCGCCCCGAGGCCCTGCAGCGCCCGGAAGCCGATCAGCATCCCGGAGGTCGTCGCGATCCCATTCAGGAACGAGGCCGCCGTGAAGATGATCAACCCGATGAGGAAGAACCGCTTCCGTCCCAGGAGATCGCCAACGCGCCCGCCCAGCAGAAGGAAACCGGCGAAGACCAGCGTGTACGCGTTGATCACCCACTGCAGGCTTGCCTCACTGAAGCCCAGCGACGTCTGGATGTGGGGCAGCGCAACGTTCACGATCGTGGCATCGAGGACGACCATGAACTGCGCGAGGCAGATGATGACCAGGACGATCCAGGGATTGGTGGAATGGCGGCTCATTCAACTCCTTGACGTAAGCGGACTCAACAGTCCGTTTCAGGCTAGCAGCGGTCGGTCTCCCTACGCCACATAGACTGGAACGCGCCTATGGAGTCATCGCTTCCCGTCGCCGAGAGGCCCCGTCGGCCCGAGTGGATGAAGGTACGAGCCCCGTCGAGGGACGGCTCGTACTTCGACGTCCAGAAGCTCGTGCACGGGCTCTCGCTGCACACGATCTGCGAGGAAGCGCGGTGCCCGAACATCTCCGAGTGCTGGGGACGCGGCACGGCGACGTTCCAGATCCTCGGCGACACCTGCACCCGCGCCTGTCGGTACTGCTACGTCCACTCCGGCAAGCCCGAGACGCCGCCCGACCCGCTCGAGCCTCTGCGGCTCGCCCAGGCGGCGGCGCAGATGCAGCTCAAGCACGTCGTCGTGACCTCGGTCGACCGCGACGACGTTCCCGACCGCGGCGCCGGCCACTACGCGGCGACGATCCGGGCGCTCAAGGCGAAGCTGCCGGAAGCCTCCGTCGAGGTGCTGACGCCCGACTTCCTTGGCGTCGAGGAGGAGGCGCTGCAGACGGTGCTCGCAGCGCGACCGGAGGTGTTCAACCACAACATCGAAACGGTGCGCCGCCTGCACGCGCGGATGCGCGGAGCGAAGGCGAGCTACGACGGCGCGCTCTGGCTGCTGCGCCGCGCAAAGGAGATCGCAGACTATCCCGTCCTCACGAAGTCGGGGATCATCGTGGGGCTCGGCGAGACGAACGACGAGGTCGTGGACACGATGCGCGACCTGCGGGCGAACGGCGTCGATGTCGTCACGATCGGCCAGTACCTCCAGCCGAGCGCGAAGCACGCGCAGATCGACCGCTGGGTGCATCCCGACGAGTTCCGCTGGTTCCGCGAGCAGGGCGAGGCGCTGGGCTTCGGGTCGGTCTTCTCGGGACCGCTCGTGCGTAGTTCGTACCGCGCCGACGAGCAGAAGCACGCCGCCTCGAGCGGCCGCGGCGCGGTCGCCTACTAGCCAGAACGAGAGAGGCCCGCCGAAGCGGGCCTCTCAAGTCGTGCTGCTTGCTGCGTGCCTCTAGCCCTTCTTCGCGAGATACGGCAGCAGGCCGGCCGCGTTCGGGGTACCGAGACCCGTGACCGGGTCCCAGCCCGGGCCGGCGCTGTAGCCGGCGCCGCCGAGGTCGGCCACGGTGTTGTTGCCCGTCGTCACGTCGTGCAGATCCGCACGCGCGTGGGACGACTGGCCGATCTGGTAGAGCGTCTGGTTGATGCTCCCCAGGTCACCCCCAGCCATCTGATCCGCGTCAGCGGTCAGCGCGGCCCATTGCGGCGAGCCGGCGCTCGTCCCTCCGAAGAGGAAGAAGGTCGTCGCCTGCTGCGACGGCGGCACCCCATCCAGGATGTTGCAGATCTGGCAGTGCGTCAGCACGCCGCCGTTGACGCCCGCGTTGTACGAGACGTCAGGCACCCCGCGAGCCTTGTTCTTGTTCTGCGAGGCCTGCCAGCTCGGGCGGCCGTACACCGTGCTGAAGCCGCCGCCGCTGCAGTTGATGTCATCCGTGTCCGGCGGGTTGCAGCCGAAGAACTGCTCGGTCCAGGCCGTCTCGCCGATGTAGTTGCCGTTGAGGTCGGCGGCCAGCGTCGTACCACCGACACCGGTGACGTTCGGATCAGATGCCGGCGTGCTCGCCGCGAGGAGCGGCGTCTCACCGGTGCTGCAGTCGCCCTGTGAGGCGCCACTGTCACCGGAAGAGGCAAAGATCGTGTAGCCCTCGCTCACGGCCTTCGCGAAGACCTCGTGCTGCTGCGCGAGCAGGCTCGGATCCATGCAGTGCTCGGCCTCGCCGAAGCTCTGCGAGATGACGTCGCCGATGTGGTGGTCGACCACGTACTTCGTCGTCGCGAGGAGGTCCGCGTCACTGTTGCTCGCCGCCTCCGCGAGCACGATGTTCGCGCCCGGAGCCATCGCGTGGGCCCAGAGGACGTCGAGCGTGATCTCCTCGGCCCAGCCGTCCATGTTCCCGTTGCTCGGATCGAACGGCGGGACCACGTTCGGCTCCTGGAGCGTCGTGAAGCTCGCCGTCGGCAGGTCGAACGTGCTGTTCTGGATCGCGAGATCCCCTGCGACGTACGGATTCGAGAAGGCGTCGACGATCACGATCGTCTTGCCCGTTCCGTTGACGCCCGACGACAGCAGCCCGGAATAGCCATATGCCTGCTGGATCTGGGCGGGCGAATAGCACACGATGCCCTGAGAGCCGTCGATCGGCCTGCCCTGACAGCTGAAGCTGGCCGCACCAGGCTTGAGGTGCTGTGGTCCGGAGACGTCCGGCTTCCCGCCGACGCCCCGGATGGCCGGTGTGACGGCGTGCGACGACGCCACTGTCGCGTGTGACGACGAAGCGGCCCCGAGCATTGCGAACGCGGCCCCAACGGCGAGCGCCAAAAAGGCGAGCGCAGTTCTCCGCGCACGAAGCTTTTGCTTCATGTCTTCCCTCTCCCTCGATGAAACCCGAGCGCGAAGCCCGCGCCCCCTTTTGCTGCGAGAATATCCTGATCCAGTTTGCTTGAAAGCGCAAGTGGCAACCGGAGGAGCCGCGACGGGGGATCAGCGTTACACTGCGACCATGCGCGGAGGAGTTGCCGCCGCTCTTGTGGTCGGAGCCCTGCTGGTCGCCGTGTCGCCGGCCGGCGCACGGCCGAGACGGTCGACCGGGTCCGTCCCGCCGATGACCGTGACCGCATCGCCGCGCACCGCTAGAGCTCACGCGGTCCGACTCAGCTTGACCCTGCGCTACGAGATGCAGTGCAACTATCCGGGGGTCGGGCCGCTCGTCGTGACCTTCCCTTCGGCCTTCAAGCTGCCGCAGCGATTCGCGTCAGGCGCGGTCAAGCTGAACGGAAAGCAGATCGCGGCGACCGTCGGCGGGCGGCGCGTGACTGTGACGGTCCCGCCGCACAAGGGCGTGTTGTGCAATCTGATGGGTCCCGGTTCGGTGAGCCTCGCATTCACACATGCGGCGAAGCTGACGAATCCCGCCCGGGCGGGCTCCTACGGCTTCACGGCGACGCACGGGAAGCGCACCTTTACTGCCAAGCTCGCGGTCAAGCCCGCGAGCTAACCGTTTGGCTTGGCCATCTTGCGGTAGTCGAGCGCCTCGTCGAGCACCGAATCCTCGACCCCCTTCTCACGCGCGACCTCCCGCAGCGACTGACCGGAGGCGGCCGCCTCCTTGACGATCTCGGTGGCGCGGTCGTAGCCGATGTACGGGTTGAGAGCCGTCGCGGCCGAGAGAGTCAACTCGGCGTAGCGCTCGCAGTTTTCGCGGTTCGCCTCGATCCCGACGACGCACTTCTCGGCGAACAGGCGGCACGCGCTTGCGAGCAGCTTCACGGAGTCGAGAATGTTCCGGGCGAGCAGCGGCACGAAGACGTTGAGCTCGAAGTGCCCCTGCATCCCGCCGATCGCGATCGCCGAGTCGTTGCCGATCACCTGCGCCGCAACCTGCGTCACGACTTCCGGCATCACCGGGTTCACCTTGCCAGGCATGATCGAGCTGCCTTTCTGGAGCTCCGGCAGTGCGATCTCGCCGAGACCCGCGCGCGGGCCTGAGCCGAGGAAGCGGATGTCGTTCGCGACCTTCGTCAGCGAGACGGCGACGGTCTTCAGCGCGCCCGACGCTTCGACGATCCCGTCGCGCGCAGCCTGCGCCTCGAACGGGTCGGCCGGCGCCGAGATCTCGAGCCCGGTCTCGCGAGCGAGCAGCTCACGGACGCGCGCAGCGAACTCCGGATGCGTGTTGAGCCCGGTTCCGGTCGCGGTGCCGCCGAGCGGAATCTGACCGAGCCGCGGCAGCGCGGCGCGAACTCGCTCGACTCCCTGACGCACCTGGGCGGCATAGCCCCCGAACTCCTGGCCGAGCGTCACCGGAACGGCATCCATCCAGTGCGTGCGTCCCGACTTGACGACGTCGTCGAACTCCCGCGACTTCACCTCGAGCGAGGAGGCGAGAAGCTCCATTGCCGGCAGCAGCTCGTTCGTGATCTCGTCGAGAGTCGCGAGGTGGACGGCCGACGGGAAGACGTCGTTCGACGACTGGCCCATGTTGACGTCGTCGTTCGGATGCACGCCGTCGCCGGCGAGCGCGGCGAGCACCTCGTTGGCGTTCGTGTTCGACGAGGTGCCGGAGCCGGTCTGGAAGACGTCGATCGGGAACTGGTCGTCGAGTTCGCCGGCGGCGATCCGGACCGCGGCGGCCGAGATCCGCTCCGCCTTGTCGGGGTCGAGCAAACCGAGCTCGGCGTTCACGCGCGCTGCCGCTCCCTTGATGCGACCCAGCCAGTGGACAACAGGCGCCGGGATCGGCTCACCGGAGACCGGGAAGTTCGCGACGGCCTTCGCCGTCTCGCCGCCCCAGAGCTCTTGCCGCTCTTCGATCTTCACGATGCAGCGAGTGTAGGGAAGTGCGCGCGGGTGCCGCCGGCAGGAACTACGCGACGGACGGGAGCCGGTGCTCGGCTTGCGCCGGCTCGCGCGGCGCACGGCGATCCGACCCCTTCACCTCGAGCACGGGGGCCCAGCCGAGGTACCCGCACTCGGGACACTCAGGCGACTCGAAGTGCTTGAAGCGGTCTTGCCGCGTCAGTCGGCTCGTGCCGCACTGGAGGCATTCGACGATGAGCGTGTCCACGTCAGGTCCCATCGGCGCCACCAGAGGTCCGCGGCTCCCCTGTTCGGGGGACAACAGGATGGCCGCGCCCATGTGGAACGCGGCCGTCCTTGCGCGAGTGCGCTAGCCGACCGCGGTCAGCCAGTTCGAGTTGGACTGCCGAGGCCCGTGCCGTCGTCCCAGCCGGGCGCCACTGCGAGGCTCGAGTCCTGGTCGAACGTCCGCACGGAGTAGAGGGGCCATCCGACCCGTCGAGGCTGTTGGCTTAGTCGACGCGCACGTGGCCGGCATCCGGTCCCGGCCCGCTGACATCGGTGTAGGCGCCGGTGTCGGCGTTGGGCGTAGATCGTCGGGTTGAGCAGACCCACGCCGCCGCCGTGCTGGAGCGCAAGCGCCGTCATCCCGGCGAAGAGCGGCGATGCAAGGCTGGTGCCGCCGATCCGGTACTGGCCGTAGTGGACGCCCTCCGGCAAGGTCTGCGTCTCACCGACGAGCATTCCTGTCGTCGGGTCGGCGTCCATTGCGACGTCGGGAACCCCCCGGGCGCCTGCTGGCGTCACGCCGGCCTTGTAGGCGGGCTGTGCGAAGAGCAGGGACCCGCCGCCGGAGCCGTAGAGGAAGTCGAGAGGATTCCACGAGAACATGTACGAGATCCCCTCCGCGGCACCCTGTAGGAAGGCCTGCTCGTACGCGGCGGTCGTGCTCGCCTTCTGGCCCACTTCGAACCCGTCCCAGGAGTTGATGACGAACTGGGCCGCGTCCTCGTCGTTGATCATCGCGAATGTGTCGAGGAAGTCGGCGTCGAAGCAGCTCGCCGCGCCGTAATAGCGGATCTTCGCTCCCTGCGCCGCTGCGTGGACGGCCTCAACGTCGAGCGTCTCCTCGCCGTACCAGCCGTTTTCACCGCACTGGTGCGAACCGCCGTTCACGCGCATGAGGGTCTTCGGGAGCGACTGGCTGAACTGGCCCGGCGCGTACGCGCGGTCGCCGTTGCGACTGGCGTACGTGGCCGCATCAGAGGCGATGTTCGGCGACGCGTAGGCGTCGGTGATCGCGACCGTGACGTCCGGTGCCGTCCAGTGTCGTAGTCCCTTCGTACGCCGAGCGGAACTGCGAGCCCACGTAGCCGCACGGCGCGTACGGCAGGGTATGGCCGTTGAACTGCGGCAAGGTCGTCGCAAGCTTCTCGCCGTAGTAGGTCGAGCACGGTGTTGCATTCCTGAATCCGGGCTCGGGCGGCGCGGGTTTTTGCGCCTGTGGATGGACGATCATCGGCGTGGTGTCCACGCCCAACACGGTGAGTACCGACGGGGCCACGGCTGCCGGAGCGCTGAGCGCCGCTGTCGGCGCCTGCACCGTGAGACCGTTGTGCCGGTAGCTGTTGATCGAAACGCCGAATGCTGTCTCGGCCGCCGCGGCCGTGCCGGAGACCTCAACGTAGCGGTTGTGCTGCTCGACAGCGGTGACCTGGAGGCCCGCTCCGGTCAGCCAGGACTTCAAGCCGACACGCTGCCCGCGGTCGTGCCGAAGCGCTGGAAGTAGCCGCTCGGCGTCAGGAAGTGCCGGTACTGCGCATTGCCCCGAGTCGAGACGGCCAGCACAAACTGCTGGAGCTTGTCCATGCCGCCGTTCGGCGTCAGGTAGGTCCGAGCGTTGACCGACTCCCCCGGTGAGGCGTGGCCCAAATTCGTCGCGTGCCCGAGCCACAAAGGCCACGTGTTAGGGATCGCCTGGCGCCCGGACAGAGCGCGGGCGGAGCCGAGCGCGCCAGCTGTGCCTGCAACGATTGCCGCAACGCCGATCGCCAACATGGCGACGCGCATGGGTGTGAGCCTGAATCTCTAAGGTATTCCCTCTCCTTCTTCTCCCCTGCAAGTTGCAGAGCGGACGGAGTCTAGGCGGGTCGGCACCCGCGTAAAGCTGGGGTTTACGAGCGGCTTACGCTCAGGTCGCGACCCGCTCCGCTGCTGAAAGGAGCTCCTCCCATGAGCAGAGCTTCACGCGTGGCCGTCCACCTCTCTCGCCGGCTGCGCGCTCGACCTCGTCGATCGCCATCCAGCCGGCGTACTCGACGACCGGGATGTGACGCTCGGCGAGCAGGGCGTCGACCGCGGCGGCGGTCGCGTCCGGCCCGGGTTCGAGGCGGCCCGCAGCGGCATCCTCGAGCAGGAGCTCGACCGTCTCGGTCGCGTCCTTCTTGTTGGTGCCGATCACACCGGTGGGGCCGCGCTTGATCCAGCCGGCGACGTAGACGCCCGGTACGACGTGGCCGGTGTCATCGACGACACGGCCACCGTCGTTCGGAATCGTGCCGCTCGCGGGGTCGAAAACGACGTCCGGCAGCTCGACGCCGCGATAGCCGACGCTGCGGAAGACGAGCCCGCACGGCAGCGTCTCGCGCTCGTCGGTCGGGACGGCGCGCTCGTTCGCGTCGAGCTCGTTGCGAACGAGCTCGATCCCCTCGACCCGCTCTTCGCCCAGGATTGCGACAGGCGAGTGAAAGAAGCGAAAGACGACGCGCCGCGGCTTGCCTTCGGGCTCGCGCGCAGCGAGCTCTCGCAGCACGGCGAGGTTGCGCTCGGCTTTCGTGCCCTGCGGGTCGGCGCCCTCGAGGTCGGCCGGATCGACCATCACGTCGGCACCGGCCAGCTCACCCATCTCCTGCAGCTCGGGCGTGGTGAACGCAGCCTGCGCCGGCCCCCGGCGACCGACCACGACGATCTCGCGGATCGGCGAGCTCTCGATGGCGGCGATCGAGGCGTCGGTCGCGTCGGTCGGCGCGAGCTCGGAGTGGGTCAGCGCGAGCATCCGCGCCACGTCGAGCGCCACGTTTCCGTTCCCGATCACGACCACTCGCTCGACCGCAAGATCGAACTCGAGCTGCTGGTAGTCGGGATGGCCGTTGTACCAGGCGACGAGCTCGGTGGCCGCCCACGAGCCCCGCAGGTCCTCGCCCGGGATCCCGAGTCTGCGGTCGGTCTGGGCGCCGATGGCGTAGATGACGGCGTCGTAGAGACGCACGAGGTCGACGTGGTGAAGGTCGCGGCCGACCTCGACGTTGCCGAGGAAGCGGAACCCCGGCCGCTCGGCGATTCGCTCGAAGGCGCGCGACACGGTCTTCAGCTTCGGATGGTCGGGGGCGACGCCGAGCCGGACGAGACCCCACGGCGTCGGCAGACGCTCGATCAGATCCACCTCGACCGGCGTGTCCGCAGACAGCAAGGCGCCGGCGGCGTAGAAGCCTGCAGGGCCGGAGCCGACTACCGCGACGCGCACGGTGGCGATGCTAGAGGGTCGGCGTGATCGCTAGTGCGAGCAGCCGGAGCCGCAGCCGGCTCCATCCTCGGGCGTTTCGCCCTCGGCCACCTGGAACGAGTGGCCACAGCCACACGACGCGACGGCGTTCGGGTTCTCGATCTTGAACCCGGACTCCTGGATCGTCTCGAGGTAGTCGACCTGCGCACCGGAGAGATACGGCGCGCTGAACGGGTCGACGACGACCGTGACGCCCTCGCATTCGAACTCGAGGTCGCCCTCCTGGGCGGCACGGTCGAAACCGAGGCCGTACTGGAAGCCGGAGCAGCCGCCGCCCTCGATGGCGACGCGCAACACCGAGACGTCTTCCTCGGTGGCCATCAGGCCGCGGATCTTCGCCGCCGCCGCAGGCGTCAGCGAGACGATGTTCCCGGTGCGCTCCTGAATCTCCATTCGCGTTGCATCGTAGCAACGTGCCTACCGGCTACCCGGTCGCGCGCCGGCGAACCCGACCCGACTTTGTAACAGCCGCTGCAGGCACAGCTACGGGGATTCGCTACCCGCAAGTGCAGGCTCGCGACATTGATAACGTCAGCCGGTCGGTGAGTGCTTCGGGCAGCGCGAACGGGTAAGGAGAGGCACGCGTAGATGCTTCAAAGCTGGCTGCCATTCCTGATCTGGGCGATCCTGGCGCTCGCCATCCCCGGTTCGATGCTGTGGATGTCGTTCGCGTTCTCGCAGCGGCCCGCGCGCCGCACCCGGGCGCGCACGGTGCCGTTCGAGTCGGGTGTCTCGACCGGCCCGCTGCCGCAGCAGCGCTTCAGCGTCAGCTTCTACCTCACCGCGATGCTGTTCATCGTCTTCGACATCGAGATCGTCTTCCTCTACCCGCTGGCCGTGCAGCTCCACGCGCTCGGCTGGTTCGGGTTTGCGGAGCTCGGCTTCTTCGTCCTCATCCTCCTCGTCGCCTACGTCTACATCTGGCGCAAGGGAGCGTTGAACTGGTGATGCAACGTGGCTGACGAGCCCAAGCGCCTCCGTGACTACGGGCTCCAGTCGGAGCGCCTGCTGTGGCCGACGAAGGGGCCGTCACGCTTCGAGGAGGAGATGGGTGCCGACGAGCTCGAGCGCGCGCTCGGGATCACGACGCTCGAGAAGGCCGTTCGCTGGGCGCAGACCAAGTCGATGTGGCCGGACACGTTCGGGCTTGCCTGCTGCGCGATCGAGATGATGTCGATCGTCTCGGCGCGCTACGACATCGCGCGCTTCGGGATGGAGGCATTCCGTTCCTCGCCGCGCCAGGCCGACCTGCTCATCGTCTCGGGCCGCGTCGCGCACAAGATGGCCGCGCCGCTGCGTCAGATCTACGACCAGATGCTCGAGCCGAAATGGGTGATCGCGATGGGCGTCTGCGCGAGCTCCGGTGGCATGTTCAACAACTACACGATCCTCCAGGGCGTCGACCGGATCGTTCCCGTCGACATCTACATCCCGTTCTGCCCGCCCCGGCCGGAGGCGCTGATGGAGGGGATCATCCGCCTGCACGAGGCGCACCAGGCCGGCGTTCCTCCTGCGTACGAGCGGGTCGGAGTCGCCGAATGACGGACTGGCAACGGGTTCCGGGCTACGTCTCGCATCGCGAGGGACCGGAGATGCCGACCGTGACGGTCGAGACCGAGCAGATCCGCGAGGCGTGCGAGCACGCGCGCGACGAACTGGGCTTCGACGTATGCGTCGACCTCGTCGCGACCGACTACCTCGACTGGGGCGGCAAGGGCGTCTCGGGCTACATCGGCACCGCGTCGGGACGCGACCTCATGCACCCGATGACGCAGGGCCTCCAGGCGCTTCCCGAGAGCAAGCCGAAGCGCTTCTCCATCAGTTACCACCTGCTCGCGCTGCGGCAAGGTGCACCGCGCGCGCGGTTCCAGTGCTGGGTCGACGAAGGCGAGCATGTGCCGAGCGTCATCACCGTCTGGCCGACCTGCGACTGGCACGAGCGCGAGCAGTTCGACCTGATGGGGATCGTCTTCGACGGCCACCCGAACCTCGAGCGGCTGCTGATGCCCGCGGACTGGGAGGGCCACCCGCTGCGCAAGGACTACCCGATCGGCGGGGAGCCGGTCCGCTTCAGCGACGAGCAATGAGCGCGACGGTGACCACGACGCGCCGCTGGCCAGTCGTCGCCGACGATCAGTACGAGGGCTCGCGCATCCCGGCGCGCGTCCCGACCGTGCTCGACGTGCCGACAGCCCTGCGCGAGAACGAGGACGTCCTCCAGGTCAACTTCGGGCCGAACCACCCCTCGACTCACGGCGTGCTGCGCCTGATCGTCGACCTCTACGGCGAGGAAGTGGTGGGCGTCTCGGCCGTGATCGGCTACCTCCACACCGGGTTCGAGAAGTCGATGGAGTCGAAGACGTACTGGAAGGACGTCACCTTCCCCGAGCGGATCGACTACGTCGGCTACCAGAACAACGAGCTCGTGTACGTGCTCGCGGTCGAGCAACTGCTCGAGCTCGAGGTGCCGACCAAGGCGAAGTGGATGCGGATGCTCCTGTGCGAGCTCAACCGGATCCACTCACACCTCGTCTTCCTCGGCACGTCGGCTCTGGAACTCGGCGCCATTTCGATGTTTTGGTACTGCTTCCGCGAGCGGGAGACGATCCTCGATCTCTTCGAGCTCGTCACGGGGCAGCGGATGCACACCCGCTACTTCCAGATCGGCGGGCTGGCCGAGGACATCCCGCAGGGCTTCTATCCGGAGTGCCGCAAGTTCGTCGAGTGGATGCCGCATGCGCTCGACGACTACAAGGGCATCCTCGACCGCAACGAGATCTGGCTCGAGCGAACGCAGGGCATCGGCGTCCTCTCGGCATCCGACGCGATCGCGCTCGGGCAGTCGGGGCCGAACCTGCGCGCATCGGGCGTCGACTGGGATCTGCGGCGCGACGAGCCGTACCTTCACTACGAGCAGGTCGACTTCGCCGTACCGGTCTATCCCGAAGGCGACGTCTACGCCCGCTACCGCGTGCGGATGGACGAGATGGCGGAGTCGAACAAGATCGTCCGCCAGTGCCTCGACAAGCTCGAGCGCATGGACGGAATGCCGTGGATCGCGGACGACCGCAAGGTCGTGCTGCCGCCGCGCGAGGAGCTCCACACCTCGATGGAGTCCCTCATCCACCACTTCAAGATCGTGACCGAGGGATTCCGCGTGCCCGAGGGTGAGATCTACGTCGCAGTCGAGTCGCCGCGCGGCGAGTCGGGCTGCTACCTCGTTTCGGACGGCGGCCCGAAGCCGTGGCGCATCCACTTCCGCGCACCCTCGTTCGTCGCGCTCGAAGCCACCGCGACCTGTCTGCACCACGCGCTCGTCGCCGACCTGATCGCGGTCGTCGGCTCGCTCGACGCCGTGATGGGAGACACCGACCGGTGACGTCGTTCTACGAAGAGGTGCAGGAGATCCGCACGCGTTATCCCGAGGGAACGAACTCGGCGGTCCTGCCGGCGCTCCGGCTCGCGCAGGAGCGGCACGGTTGGCTCTCGCGCGAGGCGATCGAGGAGGCCGCCGACGCGCTCGAGCTCACCCCCGCCTACTGCTATTCGGTGGCGAGCTTCTACGACATGTTCCGCCTCGAGCCCGTCGGAGCGCACACGATCGAGGTCTGCACCAACGTGTGCTGCGGCCTCGTCAACGCCCAGGCCGTGCTCGACGCGTTCGAGCGCGAGCTCGGCGTCGAGCCGGGGCAGACGACGGAAGACGGCGAGATCACGCTGCGCGCAGTCGAGTGCCTCGGCGGCTGCTCGACGCCGACCATCGTCGCCCTCGACGGCGGCTATCGGCAGTCGGTGACGCCCTACGACGTCCCCGCGATCGTCCAGGAGCTGCGAAATGGCTGAGACGACCGTCCGCGTCGCCGAGGGTCCGGCGCTCGTCCTCGCCGGTTATGACGGCGAGCCGGTGACGAGCCTCGCGGCGTATCGCGCTGTCGGCGGCTACGACCAGCTCGAGCGGGCGCGCGCCCAGGATCCACAGGCCGTCATCCAGGAGCTGATCGAGTCGAACCTGCGCGGCCGCGGCGGCGCGTTCTTCCCAACCGGACGCAAGGCGAGCTTCATCCCGACACCCGACAAGATCGCGAAGCCGATCTACATCACGGTCAACGCCGACGAGTCGGAGCCCGGGACGTTCAAGGACCGCGAGATCATGCTGAAGGTTCCGCACCGGCTGCTCGAGGGCTGTCTCGTCGCAGCACACGCGATCCAGTCGCGGAACGTCTACATCTACATCCGCGGCGAATACGAGCGCGAGTACGAGGTGCTGCAGGCGGCGCTCGACGAGGTGCGCGACGCGGGTCTGCTCGCCGGCGTCGAGATCGTGATCCACCGCGGCGCCGGCGCCTACATCTGCGGCGAGGAGACCGCGTTGCTCGAGTCGCTCGAGGGCAAGCGCGGCCAGCCTCGCTCCAAGCCTCCGTTCCCGGCGATCTCGGGCGTGTACGCCGCGCCGACGCTGATCAACAACGTCGAGTCGATCACCACGATCCCGGCCATCCTCGCGGTGGGGCCTGCGGAGTTCGCGCAGATCGGCGCCCCGCCCGACTCGACCGGCACGCGGCTCTTCTGCCTCTCGGGCAACGTCGCGCAGCCGGGGGTGTACGAGGCGCCGCACGGAATCACTGTCCGGCATCTGATCGACGACGTCGGCGGCGGCGTGCCCGGCGGGCACACGCTCAAGGCCGTGATGATGGGCGGATCGTCGTTCCCGGTGATGACACCGGACGACCTCGACACGCCGCTCGACGCCGACTCGCTCGGCAAGAAGGGCTACTTCATCGGCTCGGGCGTCGTGACCGTGATCGACGAGCGCTCGTGCATCGTCCAGTTCGCCCTGCGGGTCGCACAGTTCTATATGCACGAGTCGTGCGGCAAGTGCACGCCGTGCCGGGTCGGCACGCGCTGGCTCGTCCAGCTGCTGCGCTCCGTCGAGGACGGAACCGCCCAGGAGAGCGACTTCGACCTCACGCTCGACGTCTGCGACCGGATCATCGGCAAGTGCCTCTGTGTGCTCGGCGACTCGGCCGCGATGCCGGTCGCGAGCTGCGTGACGAAGTTCCGCGACGAGTTCCGCGCCCATCTCGAGCACGGCGGCTGCCCGTTCGGCGCCGACTCGCAGCTCGCCGGGCTGTTCGCTCCGGTCGACCAGCACGCGCACACGACGGTGCCGCAGGAGGCTCCGGTTTGAGCAGCGAGCTCGTCAAGGTCACGATCGACGAGCGCGACGTCCACGTCCCGAAGGGAACGGGGCTCGTCGAGACTGCGCTGGCTGCCGGCGTCGAGATTCCCGTCTTCTGTTACGAGCCGCGGCTCGGCGCTCCCATCGGCGCCTGCCGCATGTGTCTCGTCGAGGTCGAAGGGATGCCGCCGAAGCCGCAGGCAGCCTGCACCCTGACCGCCCAGGACGGGATGGTCGTGAAGACGGCACGCACCTCACGGATGGCCGCCGAGGCCCAGAACGCGACGCTCGAGTTCATCCTCGTCAACCATCCGCTCGACTGCCCGGTCTGCGACAAGGGCGGCGAGTGCCCTCTGCAGGACCTCACCTTCCGCTACGGGCCCGGCAACACGCGGATGAGCTTCGAGAAGGTCACCTTCGAGAAGCCGATCCCGATCTCGCCCACCATCTCGCTCGACCGCGAGCGCTGCATCCTCTGCTATCGCTGCACCCGCTTCAGCTCGGACGTGAGCGAGGACAACCAGCTCGTCGCCGCCAACCGCGGGGCGATGTCGGTGATCACGACCTTCGAGGACCTGCCCTACACGGGCGCCTTCACGGGCAACGTGACCGAGCTCTGCCCGGTCGGCGCGCTCCTGCCTACGCAGTACCGCTTCGAGGGACGGCCGTGGGAGATCGTCGACGTGCCCACCGTCTGCGGGCTCTGCCCGGTCGGCTGCAACGTCAACGCGACTGTGCGCGAGGGAAAGGTCAAGCGGATCCTCTCCCGCAACCACCCCGAGATCGATGAGGGCTGGATCTGCGACAAGGGCCGCTTCGCGTACACGCACCTGCGCGCCGAGGACCGACTCGCGGAGCCGCTGCTGCGCGCACGCCTGCACGGTCTCGAGCCGGTGTCCTGGGATCGCGCGCTCGACGAGGCAGAGCGGCTGCTCGACGAGGCGCGCGGCCGCGTCGTCACCGTCCTCTCGGGCTCGGAGACGGTCGAGCAGGCGTATGCGCTCGGGAAGCTGCTGCGCCAGGGACTCGACTCGCACCAGGCGACATTGCCGGAGGAGGTATCCGGCGCGCTCGACGCGTACCGGCTGCCGCTTTCGGCGATCCGTGACGCCGACGTGGTGGTCGTGCTGGGCGACGTCCCGGTCGTCGAGCGCGCGCCGGTCGTCGATCTCTGGATCAAGTCCGCTCACCGCAACGGCGCCCGGATCCTCGACGACGCCGATGATCCGGCCGTCGCCGAGGCGGAGCGCATCGTTCTCGTCTGGTCGGGTCCCGGCGGCCGCGGCGGCGCGACCGTCGCGAAGCTCGCGGAGAAGCTTGGCCTCGGCGAGCGCGACGGCTGCGGCGCGTTCTACCTCCCCGAGACGCCGAACGGACGTGGCGTCGCCGACGCCTGGGCCGCCTGCTGCGACGAGGAGGCCGAGGCGGCCGACTCGATCGGGTTGCTCGTGGTCTCGGGCGACGAGGCAGCGGCCGACGAAAACGTGCGTGCGCTCGCCGAGCAGGCAGACGCGACGATCGTGATCTCGATGTACGGGGGGCTCGCCGCGGGCTGGGCGGATCTGATCCTCCCCGGCACGAGCTACCTCGAGCGCGAGGGCACGTTCGTCAACCTCGAATGCCGCTTGCAGCGCCTGCGCCGCACCGTCACGCCGCCGTGCCCCGACGAGCTCGAGTGGATCTCGCAACTCGCCGCCCGCTTCGGCGTCGAGGTAGCGCCGTACGCCTCAGGGGTCTTCTCCGAGGTCTCGGAAAAGGTCTACGGCGGGCTCTCTTTCGGCGAGGTCGGCGAGCGCGCGCCGCTGCGCGGCTATCCCGACGCCCCGGAGCACGTCGCGCGCGAGGCGCTTCCGGCACCCGAGCAGAAGGCGAAGCGAGGCGAGATCCGGCTCGTCGCGTACAAGCCGCTCTTCTCCGGCGCCGCCGTCGAGCGGGTGACCGAGCTCCAGTTCCAGCGGCCGCAGCCCGAGCTCGAGCTCTCGGCCGACGACGCGCGGCGGCGCAAGATCGCGACCGGGGATCTCGTCACGGTTGGCGCGAACGGCAGCGCGATCACGCTGCCGGTCCGCGTCAACCGCCACCTTCGCGCGGGAATCGCGCGGGTCGCGATCGAGCACGCGGAAGGACTCGCGGGCGTCGTTGAGGTCGCGAAGGCCGAGGAGGTGACGGCGTGAGCGGCGAGCCCTGGTGGATCTCGCTGATCAAGGCAGTGATCATCGTCAACGTCCTGCTCGGGCTCTTCGCCTACCTGACCCTGGTCGAGCGGAAGCTGATGGGGCGGATGCAGCTCCGCTTTGGCCCGAATCGCGCCGGCAAGTTCGGCCTCCTGCAGCCGATCGCCGACCTCGTCAAGCTCGTGCGCAAGGAAGCCTTCGCGCCCGAATCGGCGATCGACCTGCCGTACATCCTCGCGCCGCTCGTCTCGGCCTTCACCGCGATCGCCGCCTTCGCCTTCATCCCGTGGGGCCCCGGCTGGACCGTGAACGGCTGGCACATCAACGGCGAGATTGCGAACGTCTCGATCGGCCTGATCGCGATCTTCGCGCTCGGTTCGATCGGGATCTACGGCTTCATCGTCGGCGGCTGGGCGTCGGAGTCGAAGTACTCGATCCTCGGCTCGATGCGCACGTGCGCGCAGCTCGTCTCGTACGAGGTCTCGCTCGCGCTCAGCGTGCTCGGCGTCGTCATCCTCGGCCGCTCGCTCAACTTGCCCGAGATCGTCGCCCGCCAGGGGTCGTTCCTGCCGTACGCCGCCCCGCAGTTCGTCGGCCTGGTCGTCTTCTTCTTCGCCGGAATCGCCGAGACGAGCCGTGCGCCGTTCGATCTGCCCGAAGCCGAGCAGGAGCTCGTCGCCGGCTACCACACCGAGTACTCGGGGATGCGCTGGGGCCTCTTCCAGATGGCCGAATACATCAACCTGATCACGATCTCCGGCCTGATGGTGACGCTCTTCTTCGCGGGCTGGCACGGGCCGTGGGACCTCGGACCGATCTGGTTCCTGCTCAAGATGATGGTCATCCTCTTCATCTTCATCTGGCTGCGCACCACGCTGCCGCGGCTTCGCTACGACCAGCTGATGCGCTTCGGCTGGAAGGTGCTGCTGCCGATCGCGACGGTCAACGCCGTCGTCACGGCCGCTCTGGTGGTGGCGTTCCAATGAGTCCTCAGCCGCTCGAGTCCTTCAAGGGCTTCGGGGTCACCTTCAAGCAGATCTTCAAGAAGCCGATCACGCAGCAGTACCCGGAGTACAAGCGGCCGGTCTATCCGCGCTTCCGCGGCCGACATCGCCTCTGGAAGCACGAGAACGGGCTGGAGAAGTGCGTCGGCTGCTCGCTTTGCGCGGCCGCGTGCCCCGCCGACTGCATCCGGGTCGTGGCCGCCGAGAACACGCCCGACAATCGCGTCTCGGCCGGCGAGCGCTACGCGCGGATCTACGAGATCAACCTCAGCCGCTGCATCTTCTGCGGCTACTGCGAGCTCGCGTGTCCCTTCGACGCGATCACGCTCGGTAACGAGTTCGAGATCTCGGAGCACAACCGCGACGACCAGATCTACACGAAGGACATGCTCCTCACGCCTCCGGTCAAGCAGGTGCCGGTCGCGGATCCCGACCTCTACGACACGCCGATCCCCTTCTACAAGTCCGACTCATGATTCTCGCGTTCTCCGCCAGCAACGTGCTCGTCTGGATCGTGTGGCTCGCCGCCGCGTTTGCCTGTCTCGGTTCCGCGGTCGCGGTCGTCTCCTTTTCGAATCCCTTCTTTTCGGCGCTCGCGCTGATCGGGAACCTCGGCTCGCTCGCGATGATGTACCTGCTGCTGAGCGCGGAGTTCGTCGCGGCGGCACAGGTGCTCGTCTACGCCGGAGCGGTTGTCGTGATGTTCCTGTTCGTGATCGCGTACGTCGGGCCTCGGCACGAGACCCCGTGGTCCGGCGGCCCGGGCTGGCAGACGGTGGGCGCTGTCGCGGCCGCGGGCGCGCTCCTCGTCGAGATCGTCGTGGTCGTCGGCATGCAGGCGAGCGGGAGCCTTTCGCACGAGACGAAGGTCGGAGCCGACTTCGGTACCCCCGCCTGGATCGGCCGCATCTTCCTCGTCGACCATTTGCTCGCCTTCGAGATCACCTCGGTCGTGCTGCTGATCGCCGCCATGGGCGGCGTGATCCTCGGCTCGCACACGCGGAGGGCGACCTGATGCTCGGGCCCGGCGTCGCCTGGTACATCGCGCTCGCGGCCTGCCTGTTCGCGACCGGCGCACTCGGCGTGCTCATCCGGCGCAACACGCTCGTCGTGCTCCTCTCGCTCGAGCTGATGCTCAACGCGGGGAACCTCTCGCTGATCGCGCTTTCGCGCCAGTTCCACAACGGCGCCGGGCAGATCTTCGCGCTCACCGTGATGGCCGTCGCCGCAGCCGAGGTCTGCGTCGGGCTCGGCCTCGTGGTGGCACTCAACCGGCGGAATCTCTCCCTCGACGTCGACACGCTCTCGAGGCTGCGCGGATGACCGCCATGACGTACGGCTCCTGGCTCTGCCTGCTCGCGCCGCTCGCCGGCACGATCCTGATCCTGCTCGGCGGGTCCTGGCTGCCGCGCATCGCGGCTGCTTGGATCGCTACGACGAGCGTTTTCGTCGCCTTCGCAGGCGCGATCTGGGCCTTCGTCGGCGTCCACTCGCAGCCGACGAATCCGGGTACCGGCCTCACCCTCTCTACGTTTCCGCAGCGCGGCGAGATCACCACCGCCTGGACGTGGCTCGCGGCCGGCCACTTCAGCGTGCCGCTGCAACTGCTCGCCGACCCGCTGAGCACGATGATGATGCTGATCGTCAGCGGCGTCGGCGGGCTGATCGTCCTCTACTCGATCGGCTACATGGACGGCGACGAGGAGGAGCGCCGCTACTTCGCCTACATCGCGTTCTTCGTCTTCTCGATGCTGCTGCTCGTCGAGGGCGGCAACCTGCTCATGCTGCTCGTCGGCTGGGGACTGGTCGGTCTCTCGTCGTATCTCCTGATCGGCTTCTGGCACGACCGGCCGAGCGCGGTCGCCGCGGCGAAGAAGGCCTTCATCATGAACGCGTTCGGCGACGCGACGATGGCGCTCGCACTCTTCATCCTGATCGCGCACACAGGCTCGCTGTCGTTCGGAGTCCTCAACGGCAACCTCTCGTCGACCGCGGCGAACTTCGTCGCGCTCGGCCTGCTCGGCGGAGCGGTCGCAAAGTCGGCGCAGATACCGCTCCAGACGTGGCTGCCCGACGCGATGGAAGGCCCGACTCCGGTCAGCGCCCTCATTCACGCCGCGACGATGGTCACCGCAGGCGTCTACCTGATCGCGCGCACCTACCCGATCTTCGAGCAGGCGCGCACCGTGCAGTTGATCGCCGCCGGGGCAGGTGCGCTCACGCTGCTCGTGGCCGGTCTCATCGCGCTCGTCCAGACCGACATCAAGCGCGTCATCGCCTATTCGACGATGTCCCAGATCGGCTACATGTTCGTCGGCGTCGGCGTCGGCGCGTACGCGAACGGGATCTTCCACCTGCTTACGCACGCGTTCTTCAAGGCGCTCCTCTTCATGACGGCGGGCCTCGTGATCCACGCGATCGCGGACGAGCAGGACATCCGGAAACTGCGCGGGGTAGGGCGGCTGATGCCGTTCACGAAGTGGTGCTTCCTCGCGGGCGCGCTCGCGCTCGTCGGGATTCCGCCGTTCAGCGGTTTCTTCTCGAAGGACCCGATCGTCGCGTCGGCGGCCGCGCTCGGGACCTGGTACGGCTGGATCTTCTGGGTCTGCGGCGTCGCGGGCGCCTTCCTCACGGGTCTCTACACGTTCCGCCTCTGGTATCTCGTCTTCCCGGGCGAGCCGAGCCCGTTCGTCCGCGAGCACTACCACGACCATCACGGCCGCGAAGGCGCGTGGACGATGCTGGTGCCCGTCGGGATCCTCGCCGTACTCGCGACGTTCTCCGGTTGGTTGCAGTGGACGCCACGTTGGGACCCGGTCACCCGCTGGCTCGCGCCTTCGGCGCCGACACTCGCGGCTGCCGTGCCGACGGACACGATGGAGTACGTCACGTCCGCCGTCGTCGTGGTGGCCGGGCTCGCGGGCATCGTCGTGGCGCGCGCGATCTATTCGGAGCAGCGTCTCGCAATCCCCGCGGCCCCGTCTGTGCGCAGGGTGCTCGAGAACAAGTTCTACTTCGACTGGCTCTACGAGCGGATCTTCTACGCGCCTGCCGTGGCGACGGCGAGCTTCCTTCGCCGCGAGTTCGAGGAGCCCGTCGTGCTCGAGACCGGCACCGACCTCGGTAACACCACGCTGGCCACCGGGAGCCTGGTGCGCCGGATCCAGACCGGCCTGCTCCGCACCTACGTCCTCTTCATCGCCGCGGGCGCCGCGGCGATCGTCCTCGCCTTCCTCATAGCCAAGTGAACGCCACCTCTCTCACCTCGATCCTGATCTGGCTGCCGATCGCCGGTGCGCTGCTGATCTGGCTGCTGCCGCTCTCGCGCTACGCGACCGGGAGCCTCGCGCTGCTTCTCTCGCTCGCCGAGGTCGGCTTCTGGATCGAGCAAGCGGCGCGCTTCGACTTCTCGCGGTCGGGCCTGCAGATGTCGGAGCAGGCGAACTGGTTCGGCGACCTCGGCGTGACCTACCACGTCGGCGTCTACGGCTTCTCGCTCTGGCTCGTCGGACTGACCGTCATCGTGATGGCCGCGTGCATCGGCTACGGCTTCTGGGTCGGCCGCGACCGCTCGCGCGCCTACTTCGGGCTGATGCTCATGCTCACCGGGGCGACGGTCGGCGTGTTCGAGTCGCAGGATCTGCTCCTCTTCTACGCCTTCTTCGAGGCGATGCTGATTCCGCTCTACATCCTGATCGGCGTCTGGGGCGGCGCACGGCGCATGGAGGCGACGGTCAAGTTCGTCATCTACACGATGGCCGGCTCGCTGCTGATGCTCGCCGCGATCGTCGCCTACGGCCTGAAGGCCGGGACGTTCGACCTCGTGAACAGCCCGACAAGCACGAGCCGCTGGCTCTTCCTCGGCTTCATGATCGCCTTCGTCATCAAGGCGCCGCTCTTCCCGTTCCACGGCTGGCTGCCGGACGCCTACCGCGAGGCGCCGCCCGAGGTGGCCGCCGTCCTGTCCGGCGTGATCGCCAAGGCCGGCCTCTACGGGATGCTGCGGATCGCGATCACGAAGTTCCCCGACCCGACCTCCTACTACCGGACGACCATCCTCGCGCTCGCCGCCGCCGCGCTCGTCTACGGATCGCTCCTTGCCTTCCGCGCACCGGATTTCCGCGGCGTCGTCGCGTACTCGTCACTCGCGCAGTCGGGATTGATCGCGCTTGGCCTGTTCGCCGGTACCGATCTCGGCTTCGACGGCGCGGTGCTGCAGATGGTCGCGCACGGGCTCGTCTCGGCCTCCCTCTTCCTCATCGCCGGCGCGGTCGAACGGCGCACGACGACGGGCGAGTTCCGTCTGCTCGGCGGGATGGCGCGCGGACGACCCGCGCTCGCGACCCTGCTCATGACGCTCGGCGTGATCTCCCTCGCGGTGCCCGGCTCCTCGATGTTCGCCGGCGAGTTCTTGATCCTCGGCGGAGTTTTCCAACGAGCGTGGTGGTGGGCCGTGATCGGCGCCGGCGCAATCGTGCTCGCGGCGATGTACATGCTGAGGTTGATCTCCGCCGTGCTGCACGAGGCGCGCGGCTCGACGGTCTCGGACGAGGCGCTCGACCTGCGACCGGGCGAGCTCGCGCTCGTCGTCCCGCTCGTGGCAGGGCTGCTCTTCCTGTCGGCGTGGCCGGCGGGGATCAGCCAGCACTCCTTCTTCGGCCAGAGCCCGGCGGCCGCCGTGAAGAGCCAGTTCAAGTGACGCTGAACACGCCCAATATCGACTGGTTCGGGCTCAGCCCGATCCTCGCGCTCGTCGGCACCTCGTTCTTCGCGCTCCTCTGCGCGGTCCTCGTGCCGCACGCCTACCGGCGCCTCGTCGCCGCGTCGCTCTCGGCTGTCGGCTTCCTCGCCGGGATCGTCCTCGCCGTCTGGCTCTACGTCGACAGCGCGAACGGGCACACGATCGTGGCCGGCGCCTTCTACCGCGACCGCTGGACGGCGCTCGGCCAGGTCATCCTCTGCGCCGTCGGCCTCGCCACGACGCTCCTCGCCGTCGAGTATGTCCCGGGCTGGAGCCGCGACGCCGACCCCACCCGCCGCGACGATCACGTGGCGGAGTTCTACGCGCTCCTGCTCGCCTCCGCCGCGGGGATGGCGTTCTTCATCGGGGCGGCGAATCTGATGGTGCTGTTCCTCTCACTCGAGTGGTTCTCGATCGCGCTCTACATCATGTGCGCGATCGACTACGACCTCGAGGGATCGCTCGAGGCGGGCCTCAAGTACCTCGTTGTCGGCTCGTTCGGCGCGGCCACGCTTCTCTTCGGCTCGGCGCTCGTCTACGGCGCGACCGGACAGATCTCGTATACCGGCATCGCCGCGGCGGTCGCCTCGCAGGGACTGACGGGCGACGCGTTTCTGGTCACAGGGATTGCGCTGATCATCGCTGGGCTCGGCTTCAAGATGTCCGCGGCGCCGTTCCACATGTGGACGCCCGACGTCTACGAGGGCGCGCCGACGACGGTCACCGCCTGGATGTCGTCGGCGACGAAGGTCGCGGCCCTGCTCCTCACGTTCCGCCTCATGACGACGGCGTTCCCCCAGAACCAGCATCTCTGGGGCTGGGCGTTCGCGATCATCGCGACGATCTCGCTGGCGATCGGTAACTTCGCGGCCCTCGTCCAGCGGAACGTGAAGCGAATCCTCGCCTACTCGGCGATCGCGCAAGCGGGCTTCATGCTGATCGGACTGAGCACGGGAAGCGCGCTCGGCGCGCGGGCGGTCATGTTCTATCTCATCCCCTATTCGGCGGCCGCGTTCGGCTCGTTCGCGATCATCGCCGCGCGAGAGCGGGAGCTCGGAGTGCCGGTCACACTCGACAACCTCGCCGGCTTCGGGTGGGAGCGGCCTTTCCTGGGCGTCGCGATGTGGTTCTTCGTATTCGGCTTCGCCGGGCTGCCTCTAGGCGGCGGCTTCGTCGGCAAGTTCTACGTCTTCGCCGCGGCGTACGACTACGGCTGGGTCTGGCTCGTGATCGTCGGTGTGCTTGCGACGCTCGTCAGCCTCTACTACTACCTCGGGATCGTGCGGGCGATGTACATGCGCCCGGCCACCGAGCTCCAGGTGCAGCCGGGAGCGGGAGTCGCCGTCAGCGGCGGCGCACCGGCCCACGAGAGACTGCTTCACCTCGCGGTAGGAGCTGCCCTCCTCGTCTCGTTCGGCTCGCTCTTCGCCGTCAATCCGCTGATCAACCTCGCGGAACACGCGGCAAGTGCGTTACCTCTCTGAAAGCGCTCTGCAAAGAACGCGCAAGGTCGCAGCGCCCGAGGTTAGACACCATCGCGCCTGAGGTACCACTCCTCACGCAATTCAACCCAAGGAGCCGACCATGCTACGAAGGCACCTGACGCAAACGAGGCTGAGGCTCGTGCTGGCAGTTGCCGCCGGCGTACTGCTCGGTGCCGTCTTCGGACAGCCGCGAGCCGGCGGCGTCTCCGCCCGCCGGATCCTCGCGTTCCGCCTAGGGCACTAGGCGTCGAGACGACCCGACGGTGGCGCCCGGCCCTCCCGCTGGGCCGCCACTGCCACCCTCAGGCGGCGCGAGACAGAAGCTCGTCGACCTCGGTGGGTCGGAGGCGGCGAGGGGCGGGGCGTGTCCTTCGCGGCACGCGGACCGGCTCGAGCACCCAGGCGACGAGCGGGACCCCGTAGGCGAACAGCGCGAGGAAGAGTGCCCACGTGGCGAGCGGTGAGATGCTCCCGCCCGTGGAAGCTCCGGTACGGACTGCCGAGGCGAGGACGAGAAGTCCGAGCGCGACGCCGCTGGCCACGGCGGCGAGCCGAGCGGAACGTCCCTCGAGCGCGTCGCTGACCGCAACGAACGCCGCGGCCGCGGCCGCCGGAACAGCCAGCAGACCGAGCCACTCTGCGAGCCCGCCTAGTCCCGCAGATCCGGCTGCCAGAGCAGCCACCGCGAGCGCCAGGGGCAGGAGCCGCGAGCCGAGCACCTCCTAAAGGTTCGTTTCCGCATCGGACGGTCCTCCCTCAGTAGGCTCGGCCTGACCCAGTCCAAGGAGAAGGCATGCCCGAAACGACGCTGACCTGGCTCGGCCACGCGAGCTTCCGCTTCGATACGCCGGGCGATAAGCGTGTCTACGTCGACCCGTTCCTCAACGGAAACCCGAAGTGCCCGGAGTCCGAGCTCGAGCCGGAGCGGATCGACGTGATCGCGCTCACCCACGGGCACGGCGACCATGTCGGCGACACCGTCGCGCTCGCCAAGAAGCACGGCTGCACGGTGATCGCCCCGGTCGAGCTCGCCGGCTGGCTGCAGGGAAAACAGGGCGTCGAGAACGTGCTCGACCCGAACAAGGGCGGTACGGTCGAGGCGGCCGGGGTCAAGTTCACGCTCACGAACGCCCATCACTCGAGCTCCAACAACGACGGCGAGTACATGGGCGAGCCGTGCGGCATCGTCGTCGAGGTCGAGAACGGGACGAAGCTCTATTTCGCCGGCGACACGTGCGTCTTCGGCGATATGCAGCTCATCGGCCGCATCTACTCGCCCGATCTCGCGATCCTCCCGATCGGCGACCACTACACGATGGGTCCGCGCGAGGCGGCCGTCGCTCTCGAGCTGCTCGGAACGAAGCGTTGCGTCCCCTGCCACTACGGCACCTTCCCGCCGCTCGTCGGCACGCCTGCTCAGCTGCGCGAGCTCGCGCCCGACGTCCAGGTGGAGGAGATGGAGCCGGGCGACTCAGTGAACGTATGAGAGAGCGCTGGTGGGGCGGTAGCGGCCGGCGTGTGCCGGAGCTCGCGGTCGAGGGCGACCCCGCCGTGCCGGTCGAGGAGGCGCTCGTTCTCGCCGACGTCGAGGACCTGCCGGCGATCGCCGAGGCGTTCGCGGGCGGCCGTCCGGTCGTCGTCCGCGCCTCGTCGCCGGAGGAAGTGCGCGCAGCGCTGGCGAGGCCCGAGGTGGCGGCCGTGCTCGTACCGGAGGAGCGTCGCGAGCTGCTCGAGCTCGACCTGGCCGAACTGACGTATGGCTGACCCGGTCGTCGCGACCTACTCGATCGCCGCCTGCGACCTCGAGGCCGGTCAGTGGGGCGTCGCCGTGCAGTCGAAGTTCCTCGCCGTAGGCTCGGTCGTCCCGTGGGCGGAGCCCGGGGTCGGAGCGATCGCGACCCAGGCGTACGCGAATCCGCGCTACGGCCCGGACGGGCTCGCGCTCCTGCGCGACGGCCTGAGCGCGAGCGAAATCGTCGAACGGCTGACCGCAGCCGACGACGGACGAGCCGAGCGGCAGCTCGGAGTCGTCGACGGAAACGGCACCAGCGCGAGCTGGACGGGGCCGGAGTGCAACGACTGGGCGGGGCACAGCACCGGCGACGGCTACGCGGCCCAGGGCAACATCCTTGTCGGCGGGGAGACGGTCGCTGCGCTCGCGACGACGTTCGAGGTGAACGCGCAGCTGCCCCTCGTGCAGCGCCTGATCGAGTGCCTCGCCGCGGCACAAGCAGCCGGCGGCGACCGACGTGGCCAGCAGTCGGCCTCCCTGCTCGTCGTGCAGCGCGACGGCGGCTACGCAAGCCTCTCCGACACGCTCGTCGATCTCCGGGTGGACGACCACGCGCAGCCGATCGAGGAGCTGCGCCGCATCTACGGCCTCCACCGGCGACTGTTCGACGTCAGCCCGCGCGAGGACTGGCTGCCGCTCGAGGGCGAGCTGCGCACCGAGGTCGGCGAGCGCCTCGGCCGGCTCGGCTACGAAACGCTCGACGCCTGGGCGGGAGTGGAGAACCTCGAGGAGCGCGTGGACGGTGACGACGCGATCGACCCGGTCGTGCTGCAGGCTCTGCGCGAGGTATCCGAATGAGCGACGGCTACACGATCCTCACGCTCGACGAGGCCGACACCGCGCCGCATCGTGAGAACACGACTCTCATCCCGATTCGGCATCACCTCGGGTTCCGGGCAGCGGGGGTCAACGCATGGAAGGCCGACACGGGCGGCAGGCTGATTCCGCCGCACGAAGAGGACAGCGGCAACGAGGAGCTCTACGTCGTCGTTAGCGGGCGCGCGACCTTCACGGTGGGCGACGAAGAGGCTGACGCGACCGCGGGGTCGCTCGTCTTCGTTCCGGCCGAGGTCTTCCGCACCGCGATCGCGGCGGAGGACGGGACGATCGTCTTCGTGGTCGGCGCCACGGTCGGCGAGGCGTTCTACGGCGGCGGCTGGGACTCGTTCGCCCTGGCGGACGCGTATCGGCAGGCGGGCCGGCTCGACGAGTCGAGGGCGATCATGGAGGAGCAGATCGCTCACCGGCCGGACCACTGGGGTCCCCGCTACAACGCCGGCTGCCTCGAGGCGCTCGGCGGCAACGCCGACGCCGCCCTCGAGCATCTGCGGCGTGTGAAGGAACTCGACACCGAGGGACAGTCCGCGCAGTACTTCCGCGAGGACAGCGACCTCGACTCGCTCCGCGGCGACCCACGCTTTCAGGAGCTGCTGGGATGAATCTCGTCCACATCGACGAGCTCGACGCGATCGAGATGCCCGAAGGCTTCGTCTGGCACCCGGTGCGACGCCACTTCGGGATCCGCGCGTTCGGCACCAACGCCTATACACCCGGCGCGAGTGGAGAGGTCATCGAGGAACACACCGAGGGGCAGCTCGAGCACGAGGAGATCTACCTCGTCCTGCGTGGCCGGGTGCGCTTCACGATCGACGGCAACGACCACGAGCTTGGCCCCGGCCAGCTTGTTTTCGTCCGGGATCCGTCCCTCAAGCGCGGCGGGATCGCGCTGACCGATGACGCGGCGGTGCTCGCGATCGGCGGGAAGCCGGGCCAGGCTCACGGGATCTCCGCGTGGGAGTACGTCTTCGCCGCGGTGCCGCACATTCAGGCCGGGCGGTGGGAAGACGCTGAGCAGGTGATGCACGAAGGTCTCGAGACGTCCCCCGGCAACCCGGCCTTGCTCTACAACCTGGCGTGCTTCGAAGCACGCGCCGGCAAGAAGGAGGCAGCGCTCGACCATCTCCTGGCCGCGACCGCCGCAAACGAGCGGTTCTTCGAGGCAGCTGAGACGGACGACGACCTCGTCTCGATCCGCGACGACCCGCGCTTTCCGCGCTAGCTGTCGCCCGGGAGCCGGACGCCGGCCGCCAGCGTGCGAAGCGCCGGAACCGGATCTGCCTCGGGCCGCGCGACCAGGAGAACGGCGCCGTGACCCGCATCCCGCACGAGCGAGTCGACGAGCAGCTGCAAGCCGAGGGCGAGAGCGAACGCCTTGTGCGCCTGCTCGCCGCCGAAGGGGACGAGGTCGTCCTCCTGCGCGAGCCCTGCGACGACGTCCCCCCATGTGATCGCTCCCATCGAGACGTCGACCACGATCGGCTCGCCGGCCGAGCTCGGGATCCCGATCGCGAGCGGGTTCGTTCCGGCAAGCTTCGGCCCGCCCGAGGGGTGCCCGAGGCGTGCCGGAGAAGTCGCCGTCAGGACGCCGACGAGGCCATCGTCCGCAAGCCGGCGCACATGGTGGCCCAGCATCCCGGTCGGAAACGTCCTCTCGCAGACGACGAGTCGCGCCGGCGCAGGCGGCCGCTCGAGCTGGGCGCGCACGACCCGGCCGAGGACGAGATAGCCGATCGCCCCGCGCCCGTGCCAGCGCTGGAAGCCGTCGTCTTCCTCGAGCAACTCCGGCTCCGCAGACGGGTCGTAGCCCTCGAGCCCTTCGAGCCACGGGATCCTCGCGTGGCCGTGCCCGTGCTTTCCGCGACGCTCGGCTCCGTCGAAATGCGCCCACAGCTCCTCGGCGTCGGCCTCCCCGAAGCCGAGCGCCCGCAGGCGTCCGAGTCCCTCGTCAGCGTCCACGCGCCCTCGTGGCAAGCAGGAGCGCGAGACCTGCCGCGCCCGCGGCGACGAACGCGGGAGGGACGCGCCTGCGAGCGTGCGGGTAGGCGCGCTCGCCGAACTGGAGAACCGGCCAGCCGCGATCCGCCGCGATTCTCCGCAGCTCGCGATCGGGATTGACGGCCACCGGATGCCCGACGGCTTCGAGGAAGGGGAGGTCGGTATGGCTGTCGGAATAGGCGGTGCACTCGGCAAGGTCGAGGCTCTCCCTCTCGGCGACCTCGCGCAGGCAGTCGGCCTTGGCGCCGGCATGCAACGCGCGCAGCGCGCGACCGGTGTAGCGGCCGTCCCGCACCTCGCAGATCGTCCCGAGAGCGCCGTCGAAGCCGAGATCGCCTGCGATCGCATCCACGATCTCCTGCAGCGTCGCCGAGACGATGAACACGCGCTCGCCCTGTTCGCGATGCCGCTCGACGAGACGCAGCGGCTCGGCATAGACGAGCGGGCGCAGCACGGGCTCCATCGCGTCGGCGACGAGCTCGCGCAACTCCTCCGGCCGGTGGCCGGCGAGGACGTGCAGCCCCTCCTCTGCGCCGCGACGGACGGCTTCGTGGCTCGCGCCGCGCGCAACGAAGAGAAGCTGCCACGCCGCTGCCTGCATCAGCTGACGCCGCGAGATCAGGCCGCGCTCGCGGAACGAACCGGCGAGCGCGAGGGCCGAGGACCGCCGCAACAACGTCCGGTCGAGATCGAAGAAAGCAGCCGCCGGCACCCGACTCAGGTCGTAAGACCGGCGGCGGCCCGAGCTTCCTCGGGCGTCGGGTAGTCCTGCATCCGCACGATGGTCCCGTTGCGAACCTCGACGATCTGGAACAGCCTCGGCCTGAATCCCTTGATTCCTAGCCGCCGGAGCCGCTTGCCGCTGAGTCCGACGAGCACCTGGCCGCCGAGCTCGACCGTCGTAGCCGGTCGCAGGCGGTTCGCGAATCCTGCGCGCCACAGCAGCGTCCGCACGATCATGTCGCCGTCCCGGCACGGATTCCAGTCGCCCTCGTGGGCCGGATGCCAGGTCGCGTCGTCCGCGATCAGCTTTCGCAAGGCGCGATGGTCAGCCTTACGCGCGAGCGCGTAGGCCTCCCGGACCGTCTCTTTCGGCGAGCTCATCCGACGAGAGGAAGGGACTTGAGGATCCCCGGGCCAGGCGCGCGGCGGAGCGCCTCGATCTCCTGTGCGATCGCCACGATCGCCCGCGCCGATTCGGCGTCCGGCTGCGCCGAGACGATGGGCGCTCCCGCGTCGCCCTGCTCACGCAGCGCGAAGTCGAGCGGCACCGTGCCGAGCAGCGGCACGCCGAGATCGTCCGCGAGCTCTTCACCGCCGCCGCTGCCGAAGACGTCGCCCGACATGTTCTCGATCACGCCCAGCAGGCGCATGTTCGTCTTTCGGGCCATCGAGGCGGCGCGCGCGGCGACGTCCTGAGCGAGCTTCTGCGGCGTTGTCACGACCACGACCTCGGCGCGTGGAAGCAGCTGGCCGAGCGAGATCGAGACGTCACCCGTGCCGGGCGGCATGTCGACGACGAGCGTGTCGATCTCACCCCAGTGGACGTCGGTGAGGAACTGCTCGAGTGCGCGATGGAGCATCGGCCCGCGCCACATGACGGGCTCGCTGCTGGTCTCGAGGAAGAAGCCGATCGACATCAGCTTCAGGTCGCCCTTCACCGGAGGCACGATCAGGTCGTCGACGGCGACCGGCCGCTGCCGGATGCCGAGGATGTGCGGAATCGAGTGGCCGTAGATGTCCGCGTCGAGCACGCCGACGCTGTGACCGAACTCCGAGAACGCGACGGCGAGGTTCGCGGCCAGCGACGACTTCCCGACCCCACCCTTGCCACTCGCGATCGCAAGCACACGGCAGTCGCTCGGCAGGCGGATCACGCCGTCGCGCTCGGGCGCACCGCCACGGAGCTTCTGCGTCAGCGCCTGCCGCTCCTCGGGCGTCATCACGTCGAACGAGAGCTCGACGCCTGTCACGCCGGCGACACCGGCGAGCGCCTGGTCCACCTGCTGCTCGAACGAGTCGCGCAACGGACAGCCGGCGATGGTGAGGACGATCGTGAGCGCCACGATCCCGTCGTGCAGCTCGAGGTCGCGGACCATGTCGAGTTCGGTGACCGGACGCCGGAGCTCCGGGTCAATTACCTGGTCGAGCGCCTTCAGAACCTCTGCGCGGGAGGCAGTCACGAAGGCGAGGTTAGCGCCTAGCTGCCGGGCTCAGGAGCTTCGAAGCGGCCGCGCGCAGTCCGCCGGATGCGCCCCGACGCAACGGCCTCGCCGAGCGCACGGCCGAAGCGGCCCGGCCCCCAGCGGCGACCCCGGACGGTTCGGAGGAGCTCGTCCCGGGAGATCAGACCGCCCTCGTCGACCGCACGTCCGATCGCCTCGACCTCGTCCTGGAGCTCGGCCAGCCCGGTCGGCCGGCGCAGCGAGGTACCCATGAGCCCCGGCGAGTAGTACGGATACTCCAGGCCAGGCCCGGGCCGGTAGCGCCTGCGGCCCTGGCGCTCGCGCTCCGGCACCTCCTCGGCCTCCTCGGCGGTCAGCGGCTTGGCGATGTTCTCGAGCGGCACCTGCTCGGCCTTGACGCCGAAGAACAACTCGACGATGCCGCCGATCGCCATCACGGCGGCTCCGATGAGGAAGGCCAGGGCGACCTCCCTGCGATTGCCGGACGCGATCAGATTGCCGAAGAGGAGCGGCCCGGTGATCCCTCCGACTGCCGTGCCGACCGCGAAGAAGAAGGCGATCGCCAGCGCGCGCGTCTCCATCGGGAAGATCTCGCTCACGGTGAGGTAGGCGGCGCTCGCTCCCGCCGAGGCAAGGAAGAAGGTGGCGAACACGAATGCCTGGAACGTCCACGCCGAGCCCAGTGAGCCGCCGGCGAAGAGCACCGCCATGACGGTTGCGATCGCCGCCGAGCCGAGATAGGTGCCGGCGATCATCGGCTTCCTGCCGACCGTGTCGAAGAGCCGGCCGAGCAGGAGCGGCCCGAGGAAGTTCCCGATCGCGAAGACGATGAGGAAGACCGGCACGAAGCTCGACGAGACCCCGAAGAAGGTCGAGTACAACGTCCCGAGATTGAACGTGACGCCGTTGTAGAGGAACGCCTGGCCGATGAAGAGCGCGAGGCCGAGCACCGCGCGGCGTGGGTACCGCTGGAATGCCGTCTTCGCGATCTCGCGGAACGGGATTCGCTCGCGCTGACGCACGGTGATCGTCTGCTTCGGCTCGCTCAGGTGCTCGTCCGTCTCCTGTTCGACGTCCTGCTCGATCGAGCGGACGATCTGCTCGGCCTCCTCCTCGCGGCCGTGAATGAAGAGCCAGCGCGGGCTCTCGGGCACATTGCGGCGCACGACGAGGACAGCGAGGCCGATCACCGCGCCGAGCAGGAACGCGAGGCGCCAGCCCACGCTCGCCGAAAACAGCGCCTCGTTGAGCAGCAGAATCGAGACAGCCGCTCCGGCCGCGGCGCCGACCCAGTAGGAGCCGTTGATGATCAGGTCGACACGGCCGCGCACGCGGGCGGGAATCAGTTCGTCGATGGCGGAATTGATCGCCGCATACTCACCCCCGATGCCCGCACCGGTGACGAAGCGGCAGAGGAAGAAAAACCACGCTGTCCACGAGGCGGCCGTGGCCAGCGTGGCGATGATGTAGACGCCGAGCGTGAGCAGGAAGAGCTTTTTCCGCCCGAAGCGGTCGGTGAGCTGACCGAAGAAGAGCGCGCCGGTGCAGGCGCCGGCTACGTAGACGGCAGCGGCGGTCCCGATCTGGGCCGTCGTTATCGCGATCCCGCTGCCCGGTTCCGTCAGGCGCGGCGCGATCGAGCCGACGATCGTCACCTCGAGGCCGTCGAGAATCCAGACGGTGCCGAGCCCGATCACGACGAGCCAGTGGAACTTCGCCCACGGCAGCCGGTCGAGCCGCGCGGGGATGTTGGTCTCGATCCGGCCGGTCTCGACGCTCGCGGTCTGCGCGCTCATGCCGGATAACAACGGCTGCGGCCCGGCCGCGGTTACGCTCGCTCGGTGCTCGGCTGCAGGCTCCTCGGTCACCGCTACCGCTTCCAGGCCGAGGGCCGAACGATGTCGTGGACGTGCGAGCGCGGCTGCGGCTCGGATGGCTCGAAGGAGTACGCAAGTGCCGCCGAGGCCGCCCAGTACGCCGCGGCCTTCGACCGGGAGGACAGGTCCGAGCTGGGACGGCGGGCGCCGTTCCTCGGCATGTTTCCGCTGCGGTTGTGGTGGAGCCTGCGCCGCAGGCATGAGGCCGACTCCTCGCGGCGAAGCGCTGGCGGGTGAGCTCGACACCAAGCGCCGGCCCCTGTTGGAGGAGCGCGCACCGTTCGCCACGGCATCTCGCAGCCGCTCTGCGCAAGCTCAGCCGTGACGCAACCGCGCTGAAGCCCCGCTGAGTCGTCACCGGTTGGCGTGGTTTTTCGGGCACTCTGTCCCGCACATGAGCAGAGCTGCCGCCCGCCTCGCCACGCTCGCTGTGCTCGCGGCGCTCGTGCTCGGCGTCACGGCGGTCGGTGGCGCTTCCGCGAGCCCGCCGCGCGCGCCACTTGAGGGAGTCGTGCTGCATGCAGGATCCGCCGCGAATGCGGCCAAGCTGCGCGTCGCAGCCACCGCCGGCGTCATCGGCGAGAACAACGTCGCTTTGCAGCGGTCGCCGTGCACGCCACCCTTGTGCTGGGTGATGCGGACGAACCGGACGTATGCGATCTACTGGGTTCCGAGCGGCTTCTCGGTTCAGGCCAGCCCGAGCTACGAGGCCAGCATCAACCAGTATCTGGCCGACGTGGCCGCGGCGAGCGGCAGCCAGACGAACGTCTACTCCGTCGGTACGCAGTACTACGACTCGACCGGCTTCATCGCCTACACGTCGACGTTCGGCGGCGCGGACGTCGACACCGACCCGTTCCCGTTGAGCGGGTGTCAGGCCACACCAACCTGCCTCACGGACTCGCAGCTCCAGACTGAGATCCAGAAAGTGATCACGGCGAAGGGCTGGACGGACGGGCCTGACTCGCTGTTCTTCATCCTGACGCCCGACGGCGTGAGCTCGTGCTTCAACAGCTCGGGCGCGGAGTGCTCGACGAACTTCTACTGCGCGTACCACAACGGCTTCACCGGCAAGGACGGCAACCCCGTGCTCTACGCCAACGAGCCGTACGCCGTTGACGTCCCGGACTGCGCATCGCCCTCTCCCAACAACGACGACGCCGACTCGACGATCAACACGCATCAGCCACGAGCACAACGAGGCGATCACCGATCCGTGGGGCAACGGGTGGCTCGACTCCTCGGGCGACGAGATCGCCGATATCTGCGCCTGGAACTTCGGCACTCCGCTCGGCACCGCCTCCGACGGCCAGCCGTACAACCAGCTGATCAACGGCCATCAGTACGAGCTGCAGCAGGAGTACAGCAACGACGGCAGCGTGTGCCGCCAGCGCTATATCGGGGTACCGGCGAACACGACTCCGCCGGCAGTCACCGGAGCCGCCATCGTGAGGCAGACCCTCTCCGCCACTCAAGGCGCCTGGACGCAGTTCCCGGCCGGATACGCGTACCAGTGGCTTCGCTGCGGCCCGAATGGAGCCGGCTGCCAGGCCATCTCGGGCGCGACGTCGGCGACCTACGTGGCCGGCGCAGCCGACGGCGGCAACACGCTGGAGGTACGCGTCTCGGCGACGAACTCCCGTGGCACGACGGCCGCCCCCTCCAAGCCGACCGACGTCGTGGTCGACGTCCCGGCGAGCCAGAAGATGCCGCGCATCAGGGGGCATGCCAGGGTCGGTGGGCAGCTGATCGCAGGCCGGGGGGCATGGAGCGGGCCGCCCGAGACCTACCGGTTCCAGTGGCTCCGCTGTAACACCGGTGGCGGATCCTGTGTCCAGATCAGCCGGGCGACCCACCCGAAGTACCGGCTCACGAAGCGCGACGCTCGGCACCGGCTGCGCGTCCTCATCACGGCCGTGAACGCCGCCGGCAGCAAGACGGCAACCTCGCGCTCCACGGCGCGCGTCGCGGCAGCCAAGAGCTAGCCGCGTAGCGCGGCGGCAATTCGGTCGCACACGGACAGCGAGCCGGCAGCGACGACCCGCGAACGCTGCTCGAGGTCGAGGGGCGCCGCGCCGAAGAGCTCGGCGACGTCGAACAACTCGACTGCAAGCCCGAGCTCGCGGCAGAGGAGCTGTGCGGCTGCGATGTCGACCGAGCGCGCCGGCTTGAGCGAGCAGACCGCGTCGACGCGGCCGGCTGCGAGATGGCAGAACGACAGCGCCAGCGAGCCCATGATTCGCAGACGGTGAGCGAGGTCGGCGACCTTCGGCGCGTCGCGCGCGACGAGCGAGGTCAGCGTCGCCTCGAAGGAGAGGATCTCGACCTCGTCCTTCGGCCCGACCGCACCGAGCGACCGTCCGTCGAGCCAGGCACCCTCCCCTCGCCGCGCCGTCCACTCCTCGCGCGAGCCGAAGTCGTGCACGAAGCCGAAGACGACATCGTCCATCGTCTCGCCCTCCGCGACCGCGATCGAGAGGGAAAAGAACGGAATGCCGCGCTTCGCGTTGAGCGAGCCGTCGATCGGGTCGACGACGACGAGCGGCAGCGCCTCGCCGCCCAGACGACCGACCTCCTCCGAGACGACGGCGCCGGCGGCCTCGCGGACCCGGGCGAGGATCACGTCCTCTGCGGCCTTGTCGATCGCGGTCGTGTCGTCGCCGCCGAGCCCCGCGCCCACCACGGGCTCGCGCTCGGCGCGCGTCGGCAGGCGCACGAGCACCTCGTCGACGTCCGCGACCGCGGCCCGGCAAAGCTCCAGCCAGTCGGTCACTCGTCGAACGGCAGCATCAAGAGGCCGGACGTGAGCTTCGGATAGAAGAACGTGCTCTTCTGCGGCATGACGTCGCCGCGGCGCGCGACCGACCAGACGTCCTCGATGCGCGTCGGGCGCAGCAGAAACGCCGCCTCTGCCTCGCCGCGGTCGACCGCGGCAACCGCTTCCTCGCGGCGCGGCGTATACGTGACACCGGCAGGGCCGAGCCGGTCAACGACCTCCGGGTCGAGGAACCCGTTCCCGTCGAGCAGCTCGTACGTGCCGGCGCGGTAGCGCACCGGCCCTGGGAGGTGCTCCCGCGGCGGCAGGATCGGCGTGCCGGAGCCGCTGCCCGCGTTCTGGGCGACCCGGTGCGTCGGAAAGATCGTCAGACCCTCCTGTCCTGTCGAGACGATCACCGCCAGCAGCCACGCCGACGCATCGGTTCCCTCCTCGGAGTGGAATGCCAGGGCCGTCTCGTAGCGGTGGTGCCCGTCCGCGATCAGGAGCTGAGCGTCGGCGAGCTCCTCGACGAGCCCGGCCGAGAACTCAGGGTCGAGCCGCCAGAACCGCGAGACGACACCGCTCTCGTCCACCTCGAGCTCGGGGGCGCCGAGGCCGTCGACCTCGATCGTTCCGTCCCAGAGAAAGAAGAGCGGCTCGAGCTGCGCCCGCGTGGCGCGCAACAGCCGCAGCCGGCCCTCCTTCGGCCCCGCGTGCGTCCGCTCGTGTGGCAGGACGACTCGCCGGTCGTACGGCTCGAGCCGGAGCGCAGCGACGAAGCCTTCCCGGCGCCGCGCCTTGCCGTCGGGGCCGACGTACTCCTGCGAGAGCCACCAGCACGCCGGGTCGGGATCGCGGACGAGTAGGCCCTGCTCGCGCCACTCGGCGAGGCTCGCGGCGGCCTCTTCCTCGGAGTCGGGCAGCGTCAGGTGGACGACGTTGTACGGGCTTTGTCGGAGGAGCTCTTCCCGCTGCTCCGGCTGGATGACGTCGTACGGGGGCGCGACGAGCGACTCGAGCCCGCCCGCGACAGCCGGGTCGTAGCGGAGCGCGCGGAACGGCCGTACGACTGCCACGGCACTGACCGTACCAACCGCGCCGCCTCGGTACCGCCGCGGCGGCTCGTCCGCGCGACGACGGGAGAGCCGTGCGTCCAAGCCTGTCGGACCAGCTGCAGCAGCTCGAGCACGAACGAGGCCAGAAGCCCCATCGCCACGACGAGAGATCGCCCCAGGACACGGCCACTCCAGCGCAGGCGCACAGTGAGGTCTCTCCTCGGGTCGGGCAAGGCCCGACTGCCACGAGCTACGACGAGCAGCTGCTCCGCCGGGACGACGGCGATGACCGCGGATGTGGGCACGCGCCGCAGGCGATGGCGTCCGGTCCGCACCTCCAGCATCGATGGATCGTGCGGGCTGACGTCCGCAAGGATCCGCACGACCGTGCCGCGACCGCCGCCTGCGAGGGTGAAACCGACACAGTTGGCAAGCCAGTGGCGCGTGACGGGGCTCGACGCGTCGAAGCGTCGGCTCTGGCGCAATGCAACCGCCATCCAGGCCTCGGTCCCCGATACCCCGCCATGCGAAACTCCTGTCTGTGACCACCATCGCGGAACTGGAGGAAAACCGCACCGTTGAGGGCGTCTACGCGGTCGCGCGCAAGGAGCGGTTGCGGACGCGAGGCGGCTCGAGCTACCTCGCCCTCGAGCTCGTGGACCCGAGCGGCCGGATCGGTGCGCGCGTCTGGAACGACGTGGACCTGCTCGACGGGCGGTTCGCGGCGGGCGACGCGGTCCGAGTGCTCGGCCGCGTCGAGCGCTTCCGCGACAAGCTCCAGGTCGAGGTGCGGACGCTCGAGCCGGCCGAGGGCGTCGATCCTGCAGGACTGACGCCGGGTCTGCGTCGAGACGCCGACGAGCTCGACGGGTTCCTCGAGTTCCTCGTCGGCGAGGTGCACGACGACGCGCTTCGCGGCATCGTCACGCGAGCGCTCGGGGAGGCGTCGCTGCGGGAGTACCCGGCGACGCCGGGCGGCCATCACTCCTACGCCGGCGGGCTGCTCGAGCACACCGTCGGGGTGGCAACACTCTGTCGCGAGCTCGCGCAGATCCATCCCCGGCTGCGCGTGGACCTGCTGCTGGCAGCTGCCCTCACCCACGACATAGGCCGGACGCGCGAGCTCGGCCGGCCGCCCATCTTCGCGCCGACCGACGAGGGACGCCTGCTCGGCCACGTCCATCTCGGGCTCCGCATGCTCGAGGAGCTCGGTGCTCCCGCCGAGCTCCTCCACGCAGTCGCCTGCCACCACGACGTCCGCGCCGCCCGCACCGCCGAGGCGGCCGTCCTCTACCACGCAAACCAGCTCGACGCCGTCGCCGCGACGCGGCCGGTGCAAGACCAGGCCTCCTAGCTTGGCCGCGCTATTTGCGCTCGCCGCCAGCCTCAGCTGGGGTGTCGGCGACTTCCTCGGCGGAGTGAAGGCCCGGGTGCTGCCGAGCCTCACCGTGCTCGCCGCCTCGCAGCCGTTCGGCCTGGCGGCGCTCGGTATCGCCGTCGCAGTCCGCGGAACCGGGATTCCCGGCGCCGAGGTGGCCTGGGCGGCGCTCGCGGCGCTGTTCGGAACCGTGGGACTCTTTGCGTTCTACCGCGGCATGGCGGCCGGAGCGATCAGTGTCGTGACGCCGATCGCCGCCGTCGCGGCCGCAATTCCGGTGATCTGGGGAGTCGCCGTCTCGGGCAACCACATCAGCGGGCTCCAGGCAGTCGGCTTCGTGGCGGCGATCGGCGGTTGCGTTGGCGCGTCGCTCGAGCTACGGCCCGAGCAGAGACAAATCGCGGCGGGGGTCGGCTGGGCCGTGCTCGCGATGCTGTGCTTCGGCGCCTACTACGTGCCGATGCACGCAGCGTCGACCCAGGATTGGCTGTGGCCGGCGTTCCTCTTCCGCTGCACCTCGGTGACGCTCGTCTGGTCCGTCGTCCTCCTGCGGCGCGCCCGGCCCGCCGGCCTCCGCGGCCACTGGCTCGCGCTGATCGCGATCGGCTTCCTCGACACGGGCGGGAACGCGCTGTTCGCAGCCGCCTCGTCGTCGCACGGCCTGCTCAGCATCGTCTCGGTGCTGGCGTCGCTCTACCCGGTGGTGACGGTGCTGCTCGCCCGATACCTGCTCGGCGAGCGAGTGCAACGGACGCAGGACGTCGGCGTGGCAGTCGCGCTCGTCGGCGTCGTCCTGATCACAGCGGGTGGCTAGTCACCCGCTGCTCGATCACGGCGAGCAGCTCCCGCACCTCCTCGAGACAGAGCCCGACAGGCTCAGGCAGGCCCCAGACATCCGTGTCGACGATCACGTCGTCCGGGGCGGGTGCGACGAGCCGTGGAGGGAACGGGATCTCGAGCTCGTCGATGGCCTCGGCGACTGCCTCCTCGGGCTCCGGGCCGACGAACGCACCTCGAGCCAGAGCGGCCGCAGGCGCACCGTGCACGCCGACGAAGACGACCCGCGTCACCCGCCGAGCGTATGCCGGAGCTCGCGTACGGCGTCGGGCACGAGCCGGTAGTAGGCCCATGTGCCGCGGCGGCTCGCTTCGACGAGCCCGGCGTCGCGCAGCACCTTGAGGTGATGGGAGATCGTGGGCTGCGACAGCTCGAACGCCGCGTTGAGATCGCAGACGCAGCACTCGTCAGCCGAAGCCAGACGATTCACGATCGCGACGCGCGTTGGATCGGAGAGCGCGCGGAAGCGCGCGGCAAGCGTCTCGCTCGCTTCAGGGTCGAGCGGCTCGGTACCGGGGCCGCAACAGAGGACAGGAAGCGTCTTCATCGATGGATCTCAATATACTGTATCGACGTCCATCGATGAAAGGAGGAACGATGAGCGACACCTGTTGTCCGGGCGGCGACTGCTGCGACGGCACCGACTGCTGCTGAACGGCACCTGCCGGCGGGGCGTACGACCCGCCGGCGCCTTCAGACGTTGAAACGGACGTTGAGGACGTCGCCGTCCTCGATGACATACGTCTTGCCCTCGAGCCGCTGCTTGCCCGCCCGGGCGGCTTCCGCGTGGCCGCCCGCCTCGACGAGGTCGTCCCAGCGCACGACCTCGCAGCGGATGAAACCGCGCGCGATGTCGGAATGGATCGTCTCGGCCGCGTCAAGAGCGGTTTCGCCGCGAGCGAGCGTCCACGCCCGCGTCTCCTTCTCACCCGCGGTGAAGAACGTGATCAGGTCGAGCGTCTCCGCAAGCCTGCGTACGACCTCGCCCAGCGCCGACTCTCCGCCGCCTCGGAACTCGGCTGCCTCCTCGGGCGGCAGCTCCGCCAGCTCCGCCTCGAGCTGCAGGTCGATCCCCTCGCCACCGTTCACGAGCTCGAGCAGCGGCTTCGTGGTGAGCGGATCGAGCTCGGGCGACAGCTCGTCCTCCCACTCGGCCAGCATGTGACCGGCGTCGAGATGCGCCAGGAGCCGCTCGAGGTCGGTCACCTCCGCTTTGAGGCGCGTATCCCCCGACTTTGCCTGCTTCGCGATCCGTTCCAGCCGCCGCTCGACGCGGTCGCGGTCGGCGACGAGGAGCTCGAGCTTCAGCGTCTCGAGGTCGTCGGCGGGAACACGAGTGCCCGAGAAGCCGTCGAACACGACCAGCAGCGCATCGACCTGTCGCAGGTTGCCGAGCAGCTGCGAGCCGGTTCCGGGAACGTCGACGACCCGTACCGCGGCCGGCGTGACCTTGCGCGCACCCACCGTCGCGGCGAGCCGGTTGAGCCGCTCGTCGGGGATCTGGGCCATGCCGACGTGCTCCTTGCCGGAGCCGTGCGCCTCCGCGCGCGTCAGCACGCGAAAGAGCGTCGTCTTTCCCGAGCTCGCCAGCCCCACGATTCCAACCTCGAGCGCCACGCGCGGAGGCTAGCCGGACGACTGAGCGATCTGCTTCTGGAGCGAGACGAGCGCGCGGTGCTGGAGCGACTTGATCGCTCCTTCCGTCTTGTCGAGGATCGCCGCCACCTCCGCGTTCGGGAGGTTGAAGACAAACTTCAACGTCAGGACCTGCTGCTGCTCGGGCGAGAGGTGGTCGATGAGCTTCAGCATCGACTCCCGGCCGATGGTCTGCATCGCCTTGAGCTCGGCGGACGGCTCCTCCTCGCCGGGCGGTTCCGGAACCTCCTCTTCGGGCTGCCAGCGGCGACCGGCCCGGAAGTGGTCCATCGCGAGGTTGTGCGCGATCCGGAAGAGCCAGGCCGAGAACGGAGCCGATTGCCACTTGAAGGTGCCGATCTTCTCGAGCATCTTGAGGAACGTCTGCGTCGTGAGGTCCTCGGCGTCGTGGCGGTTGCCCACGCTGACGTGCAAGTAGCTGTAGATCCGGTCGAAATGGATCAGGTAGAGCTCCTCGAGAGCCTCGCGATCGCCTTGCTGGCCGCGTGCGACGAGCTCCCGCACGTGCTCGGTCGATTCGCGGGCAGGCGCATTCTCGGTGGGAGAAGTCATCCCGCCTTCATTTCCCCGAGACGGCACCTGAGCTAACTAACCAGAGCCGAACCCGACACGGCCGGCGCGGACGATCCGCTTGTAGTAGGCAACGTGTGCCACGACGACGTGAAGCGGGCCGTCCTCGGTCTCGAGCGCGACCACCGGCCTACCGGCGCCGGTCGAGCCGAGCGCGGATTCGAGCTCGTCCGCCGAGCGCGCGTCGACGAAGCAGCCGACGATCTGGCCGCCGGCGAAGCCGAGCTCGATGCGAACGCGCTCGTCAGCCATGCGCGCACACTACTTCCGACAGCACACCGTGGACGGAGTCAGGGTGGACGAAGGCGACCTCAAGACCGAACATTCCACGGCGCGGCGTCTCGTCGATCAGCTCCGCGCCCGCATCCGAGAGGTGCGCGAGGGCAGCACGAATGTCCTCGACCTCGTACGCGACGTGGTGCATGCCCGGCCCGCGGTTGGCGAGGAACCGACCGACGGGCGTGTCTTCGCCGAGCGAGCTCAGGAGCTCGAGCCGGCTCGCTCCGACGCGGATCGACGCAGCCTCGACTCCCTGCTCCTCGACGCGCGACCGGTGCTCGAGCCGGGCGCCGAAGAGGCGCTCGTACGTAGCGAGCGCGCCGTCCAAGTCCTCGACCGCGAAACCGACGTGATGTACCGCGCGCGGCGTCTCCATCCTCCGGCGATCGTATTTGAAAGACTCGGCGCCAGATGCGCGCCTCGGTCGCCGCTCTCGTACTCACCGTCGTGCTCCTCGCGGGCTGCGGCAGCGGGCACAGCGGTGCAGCGAAGGGGAACGACGAGGCCACGAAGTCGGCGACGCAGGTGCTGGCCGACGCCAAGGCAACCGCCTCGAGCGCGCGCTCCGCGCACGTGGCGGGGAATATCGACTCAGCCGGAACCAAGATCAGCCTCGATCTCTCGATGGCGCGCGGCAGGGGCGCGAAGGGCTCGATGTCCATCAACGGGGCCGGCTTCGACCTCCTCCGGATCGGCGACACGGTCTACATCCGCGGCAGCGACGCGTTTCTGAAGGAGAACGGCGGAGCGCTAGCCGCACAGCTGCTCCACGGCAAGTGGCTCAAGGCCTCCGCCACCACGGGCCGGTACAGCTCGCTCGCCCCGCTGACGAGCATCGCCTTGCTGCTCGGCAAGGTCAGCTCGACCCACGGCAAGCTCGTCAACGACGGCCAGATGGCCCACCACGGCGCGAAGGTGATCAGGATCCGGGACGCCTCTGACAACAGCAAGTTCTATGTCGCCGCCGTCGGCAAGCCATACCCGGTTGCGCTCGTCGGCGGCAAGGCAAACCAGTCCGGGACGATTACGTTCGGCGACTGGAACAAGCACGTCGCCTTGACGGCGCCGCGCGGCGCCATCGACATCTCCAAGCTCGGCGGCTAGGTCAGCGGAACGGAGCTGCCACCGACGTCGGTCGCGACGACGCGCGGGACGCCAACGGTCTCGGATGCGCTCGACTCGGCCGCGACGTCCACGACCAGAGCCTGCAGCTCGTCGCGAATGAGCGTCTCCTTCTCGAGCAGCGCAGCCGCGATCCAGTCGAGCGGCGCGCGGTGCTTGTGCAGCAGCCGCACGGCCTCCGCGTAGGCGCCGTCGGTCAGCCGAGCCTGCTCCTCGTCGCGCGTCCGCTTCGTGGTCTCGGAGAGCGCGTAGTTGTCGGCCCGCATCGTGCGCGACGAGACCGAGTCGGACATGCCCCACTCGAACACCATCGAGCGGGCGATCTCCGTCACCTTCTCGAGGTCGTTGGCCGCGCCGTTCGTAACCCGGCCGAACACGACCTCCTCCGCGGCACGGCCCGCGAGGGCGACGATCATCCGGTCGACGAGCTCTTCCTTCGTGTGGAGGTAGCGATCCTCCTCGGGCAGGTAGAAGGCGTAGCCGAGCGCGTTTCCGCGCGAGACGATCGTCACCTTCTGCAGCTCCATCACGGAGCCCATCAGGTGAGCCATGAGCGCATGGCCGCCCTCGTGGTAGGCGAGGATCCGCCGCTCTTTCTCGGTCAGCATCTTCCGCTGCTGGAGGCCGGCGACGACCCGCTCGAGCGCCCAGTCGAAGTCGGCCTGCGTGATCGACGTGGCGTCGCGGCGCCCGGCCTTGATCGCCGCCTCGTTGCAGACGTTCGCCAGTTCGGCGCCGGTCAGCCCTGAGGTTTGACGCGCCACCGTGGCGAGATCGACGTCGTCCAGATTGAGGGGCTTGCCGCGGGTATGGACACGGAGGATCGCCTCGCGGCCTGCGAGATCCGGCGGCGGCACGAGCAGCTGCCGGTCGAAGCGGCCCGGACGTAGAAGCGCCTGGTCGAGGTCCTGGATCCGGTTCGAGGCGCCCATGACGACGACCTGCTCGGCGCCTTCGAAGCCGTCGAGCTCGACGAGCAGCTGATTGAGCGTCTGGTCCTGCTCGCGGTTGAAGCCGTGTCCGGTGCGCTGCGCCCCGACGGCGTCCAGCTCGTCGATGAAGATGATCGCGGGCGCGTTCTTGCGGGCCTCGTTGAAGAGCTTGCGGATGCGGGACGCGCCGAGGCCGGCGAACATCTCGACGAACGACGAGGCCGACGCGCTGTAGAAGTTCGCGCCGGACTCGTGGGCCACTGCCTTGGCGAGCAGCGTCTTGCCCGTGCCCGGCGGGCCGTAGAGGAGGAGCCCCTTCGGCACCTTCGCGCCGAGCCGCTGAAACCGCTTCGGCTCGCGCATGAACTCGACGACCTCCATGAGCTCGCTGCGAACCTCTTCGACGCCGGCGACGTCGTCCCAGCCGATCTGCGATTTCGTGCCGCGCACCATGTTGGCCGGCGTGGTCCGCGGCATCATCCCGGCCGTCTTCCAGAGCAGCCAGACCATCACGATGACGAGACCGAAGAAGGCGAGCGGCAACCAGGTCGTGGCGAAGTTCGCCAATTGATCAAACCAATGCCCGACCATCTCCCGACTCATCGGCAGGAAGGGACGCATCCCTTAGCCGAGTGATGGAATCCCTAGCGAAGGGCGTTCAGAGCGGGCTCGAGTCGCTGTCGCGTGGTCAGCACGCCCTCGAAAAGATCGCCGTGGCGGCGGACCCGGTCGACGACGACGTCCATCGTGAACGCCGTCGCGTCGAGCGACTCGTGGACCTCGTCCCAGCGCAGCGGCGTCGAGACCGGAGCGCCCGGCCGCGGACGCACCGAGTAGGCCGAGGCAATCGTCTTCCCCTCGCCGTTCTGGTTCGCGTCGATCAGCACCCCACGCCGCTTCGCCTTCGACCATTCCGTGGTCACCAGCCCGCGATGCGTGCGCGCGAGCGCGCCGGCGACGATCTCGCAAAGCTCGCGCGTCTGCGCATAGGTGTAACGCCGCTCCACGGGGACGAGCACGTGCATGCCGTCTGCGCTCGAGGTCTTCGGAAAGGCGACGAGCCCCAGCGCGTCGAGCGCCTGCTTGACGAGCAGGGCCACCTGAACGACCTCGCCGAAGCCGGCGTCCGGCGACGGGTCGAGGTCGAAAAGGACGAAATCGGGCCGGTCTGGCTTGTCGACACGCGAGTACCACGCGTTCATGTCGATGCAGCCCATGTTCGCCATCCAGGTCAGGGCGTCCGCGTCGTTGACGACGGGCGCGTCGATCCACCGCTGCTTGGGCGGCCGCTCGCGCGTCGAGACCTGCGCGTGGAAGCGCGGGATCCACTCCGGCATGCCTTTCGGGGCATCCTTCTGGAAGAACGCCTTGCCGAAGGCGCCGTCGGGATAGCGGCGCATCGTGAACGGCCGGCCGCGCAGGTGCGGCACGAGCACGTCGGCAACCTCGCGGTAGTAGTCGATGAGGTCGCCCTTCGTGATGCCCTCGTCGGGCCAGAAGACCTTGTCGAGGTTGGAGAGCTTCACCCTGCCCTCTGTCGCCGCCGCGGGTCGCTCGCGCCGCACATCCTCGGCCGCCTTATCCGTACGCAGGCCCTGAAACGACGGCGCGCGCAGGTGTCCGTCGTGCGTCCACTCGGCGAACTCGATCTCGGCGACGAGCGACGGCTCGACCCAGACGACGTCGCCCTTACGCACTTTCGGCATCTTCGGGACGACCTGGAACGCCGACTCGTCCCGGCGCAGCGGCTCGAGTTGCGCGAGCAGTTCGGCGATCTCGCGCTCGCCAAAGCCGGTGCCGACGTTCCCGACCCACTCCCAGGTGCGGCCGCGCCGGACACCAAGCACGAGCGCTCCGAAGCTTCCGCTGCGCCGGCCCCGACCCTTCGTGTAGCCGCAGATCGCGAACTCCTGCCGCCCGTGCGTCTTGATCTTCAGCCAGTCGCGACCACGGCCGCCTTCCGAGTAGCGCGACGACGAGCGCTTGGCCATCACGCCCTCGAGTCCCTGCTCGGTCGCCGCCTCGAGCAGCGCCTCGCCGTCGTCGAAGACGGCGGAGAGCTGGACGACCGGGTTCGGTGCGAAGAGTTTCTCGAGCCGCGCCCTCCGCTCGTGCAACGGAAGCCCGACCACCGGCTCGCCGTCCGCCTCGAGCAGATCGAACACCTCGTAGGCGAGCCGAGTGCTTCCCTGCTGCATCGCCGAGAAGCTGGCCTTGCCGGCCCTGTCGAGCGCGACGACCTCGCCGTCGACGACCGCATCGGGTGTGCGCAGCGCCTTCACGAGCTCCTTCGCCACCGGCTCGAATCGCTGCGTCAGATCGTTGCCTCGGCGGGAGAGCAGCTTCGCCTCGCCGCCGCGGACGTAGCCGAGCGCCCGGTAGCCGTCCCACTTCGGCTCGAACTGCCAGCCCTCGCCACGCGGCAGCTCCTCGGTCAGCGTCGCGAGCATCGGCCAGTAGACGCGACTCGGTCCGGTTGCCGCAACACCGCCGTCGCGCTTGCGGAGGATGAGCCAGTTCTTCTCGTCGCCGGAGAGGTGCGCAGGCACGAGCGTCCAGGTCCCCTCGAGCCGCTCGCCGTGCAGCCGCACCGTGAGACCGCCATCGGGCTTCTCCTCCACCAGCTCGTACGTGCCGCGGTCCCAGATCTCGACCGTGCCGGCGCCGTAGTTGCCCAGTGGGATCTCGCCCTCGAAGCTCCCATACTCGAGCGGGTGATCCTCGACGTGGACCGCGAGGTGCTGCTCGCCGGGCTCCAGCGGGACGCCTTTCGGCACCGCCCAGGAGGCGAGAACGCCGTCGCGCTCGAGCCGGAAGTCGTAGTGCAGCCGCCGCGCGTCGTGGCGCTGCACGACGAAGATCGGGGCCTTCTTCTTGCCGCGCTTGCCCCCGAAAGGCTCCGGCGTTTTCGTGCGATTTCGCTTGCGCTCGTACTCCGAAAGCTTCTTGCTCACGTGGCGTTTCTCGGTTTCGAGTTGTATGCCTGTCGTTTACACAACGAATACATGGCGGGGATAAGCCTGTGGACGCTGTGGACAGCCTCCACCGTGGGCGTCCCCGAACCTGCGTAAACCTGCCACAAGCTACTCAGGCGAAGACGCCGAGCGAACGGAAGCGCGCGCGTCGCCGGCGGCGGAGGTCGTCGCCCGGGATGCCCTCGAGCTGGGCGAACGATTCGCGCAACGCCTGTCCGAGGAGGCGGGCAGCCATGTCGGGATCGATGTGCGCACCGCCGACCGGCTCCGAGACGATCTCGTCCACCACGCCGAGCTCGAGACAGTGCACCGCGTCTGGCCGGAAGGCAGCTGCGGCCTTCTTCGCCTGGCCGGCGTCGCGCCAGAGGATCGCCGCGCAGCCCTCCGGAGAGATGACGGAATAGATCGCGTTCTCCTGCATCAGGACGCGGTCGGCGAGCGCGATCGCGATCGCCCCGCCCGAGCCGCCCTCGCCGATCACGCAGGTCACGACCGGCACCTTCAGCCGGGCCATCGTCGCCTGCGAAGCGGCAATCGCCGCACCCTGCCCGTGCTGCTCGGCGACGACCCCGGGATAGGCGCCCGGCGTATCCACGAGAGTCACGATGGGGAAGCCGTGCCGGTCGGCGAGCTCCATCGCATCCATCGCCTTGCGGTAACCCTCCGGGTTCGGCATGCCGAAGCGCCGAGCGACGCGCTCGTGGGCGTCGCGTCCTTTCTGCTGGCCGATGAGGACGACGGTGCGACCGTCGAGCTTGCCCAGGCCGGCGATCATCGCTCCGTCGTCGCCGATCGCCCGGTCGCCGTGGAGCTCGAACCAGTCGTCGAGCAGACGCTCTACATAGTCGAGCGTGTACGGCCGGTCTTCGTGCCGTGCGAGCTCGACCTTGCGCCAGACTTCCTCGTCGGTCGCCTCCTCGCCGATCCGCGCGATCTGGCGCTGGAGACGATCAAGCTCGCCGGACAGCTTCGCGCCGCCGAGGAGCGGCAGGTTCCTCAGGCGGCCGAGGCGCTGGCGCAGACGCAGCTCGTGCTCAGTCGGGGGCATCGAACAGCCTCAGCAGACGGGCAAGCGTAGGCCGCAGCTCGGGCCGCGGCACGATCGCATCGATGTGGCCGTAACGAAGGTTCTGCTCGGCGCGGCCGAAATCGTCGGGCAGCTTCTCACGCGTGATCTCCTGCACGACCCGAGGGCCGGCGAAGGACATCAGTGCATTCGGCTCCGCGAGCAGGACGTCGCCGCGCGTGGCGAAGCTCGCGAGCACACCGCCCGTGGTGGGATGAGCCATCACACAGAGCAGCGCGTGTCCCGAGTCATGGAGGTCCTCGACGGCCGCGACGGTCTTCGGCAGCTGCATGAGCGCGAGGATCCCCTCCTGCATGCGCGCGCCACCCGAGCTCGTGACGGCGACGAGCGGCATCCCGGCCTCGGCGGCCGAGTCGCAGGCGCGCGAGAGCTTCTCGCCCACCACGCTGCCCATCGAGCCGCCCATGAAGGCGAAGTCCATGACGGCCAGCTCACAGCGGCGGCCCTCGATCGCGGCACGCCCGATCACCATCGCGTCGGCGAGCCCGGTCTTCATCTCGGCCTCGGCGAGGCGCTCGGTGTACGGCCGGAGATCGAAGAACCCGAGCGGATCCTCGGAGTGCAGCTCCGTCGCCTCCTCCGCAAAGGAGTCCGGATCGGTGAGCGAAGCGATGCGCGCCCGCGCCGGCATCGGGAAGTGATGACCGCACTGCTCGCAGACCCAGAGACTCCGCTCGAGCTCGTCGTCGCGATAGTGCGAATGGCAGCTCGGGCAGGTGTTCGGGTGATCCGGCGGAGGGCTCGGCTGGTCGTTGGTCTCGACCGAAACGTCAGTATTGGCCACGTCGCCAGCTTAGACCTACCGCCGAGAGCGCTGGTTGCGACCCCGCTCAGTAGCCGAGAGACGCCGCCAGCCGCGCAAGCTTGTCGACGTTCGCGGGATCGGGCGCAAGGCCCGTGAACCCCACGCCGACGAGCGTGCCGCTGTCACGGACTCGCGCGAGCAGCCGTTCGACCTCCCCGAGCGAAGGTCCGCCGGGCTCGGGCATGAAGACCGCGAGCTCGTTCGGCTCGAAAACGTCGCAGTCGAGGGCGACATAGACGGCATCCGAGCGCTCCAGCAGAGCGTCGGGATCGTCCCCGATGCCGGCGGCCGCGATGAATTCCTCCTCGGGCGGATCGAGGTTGCGGGCTCCCCAGAGGACGACGTCGGTGGCGGCAATCGTGCCCCGGTCGATCAGCGTCCGCAGCGGCATTCCCCACTCGTTGCCGGACGGAGACGTCGCGGGCGTGTTGAGGTCGCCGTGCGCATCGAGCCAGAGCACGGCTACGCGCCCGTGCCGCGCGGCGAGCCCTTCGACCGCGCCGACGTGCGAGCAACAGCAGCCGCCGAGCACGAGTGGCCGCACCGGCAGGTCGGAGGCCACCGCGAGCGTCTGCATAGCGAGCGTCTCCTCCTCGACGACCGCCACCTCGGGGTAGTCGAGCGCGAGCGACGCCGCTTCGACCATCGCCTCGCCACCGTCGCCCCACGCCCGCGCCACGCGAACGAGTCCGGCCCCGAACGAGCGTCCGCAGCTGTGGCACTCGTAGCCTTCGTCGATCGCGACGGCCGTGAGCGTTCGGCAGTCGGGGCATCTGGCGCGGAGGAGGCTCATTCGAGCGTCTTCTCGAAAGCCACGCCGCACGCCTCGACGTGCATGCCCACCCGCTCGTAGACCGCCACGGCACCGGTCTCGTTCTGGGAGTCGACGTCGAGCGTCACGCGGGTCGTACCGCGCCGCCAGAACTCGGCGAATGTCCGCTGGAGCAGCGCCTTGGCCATTCCCCTGCTGCGCCACGCGGGCCGGACGCCGATCGCGCCGACGTAGCCGCCGCCGGCGACGCTCAGGTCGTTGCGCGTGACCGCTGCGAGCTCGGCGCCGTCGCGGACGACGAACCAGATGGGGCCAGCCTCGTCGCGGTGCTGGCCCTGCCGGCGCTCGAGCCACTCGTCGAACGGCTGCGGATGCCACTCCCAATGCTCCGCGAAAGCCTCGTTCAGCGCGTCGTAAAACGCCTCGTACTCGTCCTCGTGGAGCTCGTCCAGGATGAGCCCGGCCGGAAGCGTCGGTACCGATGGCTCCTCGGTCAACTCGATCGCCATCTCGTAGAAGCGGCGCGCCTCGCGATAGCCGTGCGCCTCGAAGAGCGCGCGCGCCGCGGCATCGGGCTCGGCCGCGCCCGCGAGGATCTTCTCCACGCCCTCCGCACGCGCGAATGCCTCCCCGCGCTCGAGGGCCTCCGTGCCGAGGCCCCGTCCCTTGTCGGCGACAAAGCCTCGAACGTTCGCGGCGTCGCCGTGGACGCCGTACATCGCGCCGGCGACGATGCGGCCGTCCTCCTCCCAGACCCACGCCTCCTTGTTGTACTGCTGAAAAAAGAGGACGTCGGCGCCGGTGATGCGCCCGGGGCGGCCGTAGAAGAGCTCCTCGTTCGCGGAGATCAGCGCCGCGACGGCCGGTGCATCGTCCTCGACGAACGGTCGGACATTCATGTGAGCACCTTCTCCCAGACGACCTGTTCCGAGTCGACGACCATGCCGACGCTCTCATACAGCTTCGTCGCACCTGTCGGGTTCTCGGAGTCGACCCCCAGGCCGACCCGCCGCTTCCCGCGCCGGTGGAACTCCCGGAAGCTGTGCAACAGCAGGGCCTTCGCGAGACCGCGTCCCCGCCACGCCGGCCGAACGCCGAGCGCGCCGATCCAGCCCCCGCCCGACCGCTCGGGGTCGTTGCGGGTGGCTGCGACGACGTTCTCTCCGTCGCGAACCAGGAACCAGAGCGAGGGGTCGTGGTCCGGTCTCGCGCGCTGCCGTCGCCACCAGTCCTCGAACGGGTCCGGCCGGAACTCCCAGTGGTCCGCAAACGCCTCTTCGAGCGCAGCGTGGAAGTCGACCGCAAGCTCCTCGGAGAACGGCTCGACCGCGAGCCCCTCCGGAAGCTGCGGAGCAGGCGGCGGCTCGTCACCAAGCTCGATCGTCATCTCCCAGAAGCGGCGCACCTCGCGGTAGCCACGGGTCTCCAACAGCGGCCCTGCCGCCAGGTCCGGGGCCAGGCTCACGTTGTGAACGCGCGCGACGCCAAGGGCCCGTAGCCGTTCCTCGCTGCGGTCGACAAGGCTCGAGCCGAACCCACGCCCGCGCGAATGGCGATGCACGGCGCCGATTGCGACGCCTCTCTCATGTTCGTCCTTCTCGACCCAGCCGAGCGCGACGGTCGCGCCTCCTTCCTCGAACAACCACGAGTCGTTCGGCAGGTCCACCTCCGAGAGCCAGGCAGTGACATCCGGCACACCCAGACGAGCCGGACGGCCGAACAGATGCGTCTCGTCGTCGGCGAGAAACTCCGCAACGCTCGGAACGTCGACGGGTGTGATCGGCCGGACGCTCATGACACGAACGAGTCGAGACCCCCTCCGAGGCCTGCGAGGCTGTGGAGCTCGCGGCGGATACCGCCGTTCCAGTCGATCGGCGTGCCGTAGCAGTCGAAGGTCGCCCACTTCTCCATGGGCGCGAGCCTATCGACCCCCGGACTCAGTCCTCGAACCGCTCGAAGACGACGCAGGCATTGTGGCCGCCGAAGCCGAAGCTGTTCGAGACGGCCACCTTCACGTCGGCGTCGCGTGCCTCGTTCGTCACGTAGTCGAGATCGCAGCTCGGATCCTCGACCTCGTAGTTGATGGTGGGCGGCAGCTTGCCGTCGCGGATCGCGAGAATCGTGAACATCGCTTCGATTGCGCCGGCAGCACCGAGACAGTGGCCGGTCGCGCCCTTCGTTCCGGAGACAGGCGTCTTGTAGGCGTTCTCCTCGCCGAGCGCGTACTTGAGCATCTGCGTCTCGGAGGAGTCGCCGATCGGAGTCGACGTCGCGTGCGCGTTGACGTAGTCGATCTCGTCCGCACCGACACCGGCGTCGCCGAGAGCCATCTTGAACGCGTTCACAGGCCCAGTCGGGTCGGGCTCGGTGATGTGCCTCGCGTCGGACGAGAGACCGTACCCCGAGACCTCCGCATAGATGTGCGCACCGCGCGCCTTCGCGTGCTCGAGCTCCTCGAGCACCATCAAGGCGCCGGCCTCTCCCATCACGAACCCGTCCCGCCCGGCGTCGAAGGGCCGGGACGCATGCACGGGATCGTCGTTGCGCCGCGAGAGCGCGCGCATCGCGCCGAAGCCGGCGATCCCGACCTCGCACACGGCCGCCTCGGTCCCTCCGCAGAGCATGACGTCGGCGCGCCCGAGCCGGATCGCGTCGCAGCCGTCGCCGATGGCCATGTTCGAAGCGGCACATGCCGTGCACTCGGAGAGCAGCGGCCCGCGTGTGCCGAGCTCGATCGAAACCCAGCCGGCACCGAGGTTCGGGATGATCGCCGGGATCGAGAACGGATTCACGCGGTCCGGCCCGCGCGTGACCAGGACGTCGTAGCACTCCTGGAACGACTGCAGCCCTCCGATTCCCGTCGCGACCGCAGCGCCGATCCGGTCGGGCTCCTTCTCGACCTCGAGCCCGGAATCTGCGACCGCTTGCCGGGCCGCCGCGAGGATCAGATGCGTGAAGCGGTCCATCCGCCGCGCCTGCTTGCGCTCGATCCAATCCGTCGGGTCGAAACCCTTCACCTCGCAGGCGAAGTGCACGGGATAGTCGGTGTGGTCGAAGGCCGTGATCTCGCCCGCACCCGACTCGCCCGCGAGCAGGCTCGACCACGTCGACTCGACGTCGAGCCCGAGTGGCGTCACCGCGCCCAGACCGGTGACGACGACGCGTCTGCGCCCGTTGAGAGAACCGTTCTCTGTAGTCACTACATCCCGAGTCCGCCGTCGACGAGCAGCACGTCCCCTGTGATGAACGATGCCTCGTCGGAACAGAGGAAGCGTACCGCGCCGGCCACGTCTGTCGGCTCTCCGAGCCGGCCGAGCGGCGTGTTGCCGAGCATTGCAGAGGTCGCTTCCTCGGGCAGGACGTCGGTGAGCTGCGTCCGGACGTACCCGGGAGCGACGACGTTGGCGCGCACGCCGCGGCTGCCGAGCTCGCGCGCGAGCGACTTCGTGAAGCCGATGATCCCGGCCTTCGAGGCCGCGTAGTTCGTCTGGCCCCAGTTGCCGTGCACGCCGACGATCGACGAGATGTTGACGATCGAGCCGGCGCGCTTCTTCATCATCGGCCGGCAGACGGCACGGCAGGTGTAGAAGACCGAGGAGAGGTTCGTGTCGATCACCGTGCGCCAGTCGTCGTCGGACATGCGAGCGAGCAGGCCGTCGCGCGTCAGGCCGGCGTTGTTGACGAGGATGTCGAGGTCGCCGGCCGTTGCGACGAGCCGCGCGGCATCCTCGGCGCTCGAGACGTCGGCCTGCACAGCGGAGCCGTCGATCTCCTTGGCCAGCGCCTCGGCTTCCTCGGCTCCGGTGCGGTAGCCGATCACGACGTCGGCGCCGGCCGCGGCGAGCTGCTCCGCGATCGCGCGACCGATTCCCTTGGATGCGCCCGTGACGAGAGCCCGCTTGCCCTCGAGCGAGCAGAACGTCATCGGGGGCCCACTAGCTCTCGGCGAGCAGCTCGGGAAGCCGCTCGAGCGCCTCGATGCTGTTGATCGAGACGGTCTTGACGCTGCGATCGATTCGCTTCACGAGCCCGGATAACACGTTCCCTGGCCCGACCTCGACGAACGTGCGCGCGCCGCCGCGAATCAGCTCGGTCGCCGACTGCGTGAAGCGCACGGGCGCAGTGAGCTGGTCGACGAGGAGCGGGCCCATCCGGTGCGCCGACTCGACGCGCGCCGTCACGGTGGACATGAACGGCGCGACCGGCTCCTGGAAACGCACCTTCTCGATCGCCGGGCGCAGCCGGTCCGCAGCGCGTGCGACGAGCGGCGAGTGGAACGCCCCCGAGACCTTGAGCTTGACTGCGCGACGGGCACCGTGGCTCTGCGCCTGCTCGATGCACTCCAGCACGGCCTGATCCTCGCCCGAGACCACGACCTGCCCGGGGCAGTTGTAGTTGGCCGGCCAGACCCCGAGGATCTTACGGCAGAGGCCTTCGACCACTTCGTCGGTGAGGCCGAGGATGGCCGCCATCGAACCGGGATTCCGAGCGGCAGCGTCGGCCATGGCGAGACCGCGCTCGCGCACAAGCGCGATCGCCTCCTCGATGGTCATTGCCTCCGCCGCTGCCAGTGCTGCGAACTCCCCGACCGAGTGGCCGATGACGAAGTCGGCGTGGATGCCTCGCTCCTGCAGGGCGGCGAGCATCGCGAGCGAGGTCGCGACGAGGGCCGGCTGCTGCACCGCGGTGTCGTAGAGCTCCTCGGCGTCGGCGTGGAAGCACAAACGCTCGAGGTCGAGCCCGCTCGCCTCACTCGCGCGCCGGAAGACGTCCATCGCTGCCGGAACCGCCTCGGCGAAGTCGCGACCCATTCCGGCCTCGAACGAGCCCTGTCCGGGGAAGCAGAAGGCGACCTTGTTCATGCCGCTTTCACTCCTGTCCAGCGCATCAGCGCGCTCCCCCACGTGAGTCCGGCACCCATTCCCGTCATCAATACGAGGTTTCCCGCCTGAAGCCTGCCGTCGGCCTGCGCTTCGGCGAGCGCGAGCGGAATCGAGCCGGAGGACGTGTTGCCGTAACGGTCGACATTGATCACCACCCGATCCGACGGAATCCCGAGCTTCTTGGTTGCGTGGTCGATGATACGAACGTTCGCCTGATGCGGGACATAGACGTCGACATCGTCGATCGTTGCCCCGTAGCGCTCGAGCACGGCCTCGGCCGACTGAACGAGAACACGCGTCGCGAACTTGAAGACCTCGCGGCCGTTCATCTTCACGAACTGGTCGGGATTCTCGAACCGGCGGGAGCCGCTGCCCGGTAGCCAGAGGTGCTCGCCGCCCGCGCCGTCGGCGCCGAGCTCGAAGGCCAGGAAACCGGCGTCGTCCGAGCGCTCGAGCACCGCGGCGCCGGCACCATCCCCGAAGAGGACGACCGTCGAACGGTCGGTCCAGTCCAGGATGCGCGAGAGCACGTCGCCACCGACCACGAGCGCCCGCTGAGACAGGCCCGCCGCGATCATCCCGTAGGCCTGCACGAGCGCGTACATGAAGCCCGTGCACCCGGCGGAGAGGTCATAGGCACCCGCATTTGTGGCGCCCAACTGGTCGGCGAGCATCGCGGAGGTCGAGGGGAACATCATGTCGGGCGTGACGGTGGCGACGATCAGGAGATCGATGTCCGCCCCGCCGATGCCTGCCTGCTCGAGCGCCTGCCTCGCCGCGGGCAGCGAGAGATCCGACAGTGCCTGGTCCTCCGCTGCGATCCGGCGCTCGCGGATGCCGGTCCGCTCCATGATCCACTCGTCCGACGTGTCGACCATCCGCTCGAGGTCGTCGTTCGTCATCACCCGCTCGGGTGCGTAGGCGCCGAGCCCTGTGATCGTGACCTGGAGGTCGCTGCGAGCGTCGCCGATCATGCGCCGGCCTCGCTCCCCACGAAGACCGTGAGCATCGCCTCCGCCGCGACGTCTCCGCCGACGCTCGCGCGGCCCTGTCCCTTTGCGATCGGCCCACGTACGCGCAGGAACTCGCACTCGAGCTCGAGCTCGTCGCCCGGCTCGACGATCCGCTTGAAGCGGCAGTCGTCGATTCCGGCGAAGAAGGGAACCTTGCCGCGGTTGGCCTCGTCAGCGAGCACCGCGACGGCGCCGCATTGCGCAATGGCCTCGATCGTCAGCACGCCGGGCATCACCGGGCGACCGGGGAAGTGCCCCGGGAACCACCACCCGTCCTCGGGCACGAGGAAGCGGCCACGCACCTTGCGCCCTGGCTCGAGCTCGAGCACCTCGTCGACGAGCAGAAACGGAGGGCGGTGGGGGATGATCGACTCGATCGCCTCCCGCCCGAACGGCGTTGCGAGGTCGGTCATGCGACGTCGCACCGCTCGAGGCGCTCGCGAAGCCGGTTGCGGCCACGGTGCGCGTGGCACTTGGCCGTTCCGACCGGCATGCCGGCCGCGGCTGCGATCTCCTCGAACGTGTAGCCGAGCGCGTCCTTGAGAACGATGACCTGCGCCTGCTCGGGCGAGATGTCGGCCAGCGAGTCGCAGAGCTCGCGCCGCAGCTCGGTCATCCGCACGCCGCGCGTCGGGTCTTGTTCGACGTCGGCGCCGAGCTCATCGGGCAGCGGATCGTGCGCGCGCGTCCGTTGGCGTTCGGCCACGTCACGGCATGTGTTGACGACGAGGCGATGCAGCCAGGTCGAGAACTGCGACTCGCCACGGAACTGCTTGAGCCTGACGCAGAGCTTTGCCAGTGCCTCCTGCGCGGCGTCACGGGCATCCTCGGGGTCTCGCAAGAGATGCCGCGCCAGCCGCTCCACCCGTGGCGAGTGCCGAACGCAGAGCGCCTCGAGCGCGCGTGCGTCGCCAGCCTTGGCGCGGGTGAGGAGAATCGGGTCGCTGAGGCTCGCGTAGTCGAGGCCGCGCTCCCGCAGCGGCTGCTTGATCCTCCCCACAGCCGGGTTAGTCTAAATGCGGGTGTCGGATCTCTCGTCCGCCTCTGTCGACGCGGTGCTGCAGGGGCGGCTCGGCCGCCCGTACACCTTTGTCGAGGAGTGCCCGTCGACGCAGCGGCTGCTCGACGCAGTCGACGCCGAAGGGACGACGGTCGCCGCCGATCTCCAGACCCACGGACGCGGCAGGCTTGGCCGGACGTGGGAGGCGCCGAAAGGGGCCGCACTGCTCTTCTCCGTACTCCTGCGCCCGCAACCGCCAATGGCGATCTGGCCTGAGCTCTCGCTTGTCGCCGGAGAGGCAGTTGCCGCGGCGCTGCACGAGCAGACCGGGATCGCGGCCGAGCTGGGCCATCCGAACGACGTCCTCGTCGGGGGCCGAAAGATTGCCGGAGTCCTGCCTGAGGCGACGGTCGGGAGGGTCGTGCTCGGAATCGGCGTCAACGTCAACCAGACCGCCGACGCCCTGCCCGCGGACACACCGAAGCCGCCAACGTCGCTGCGCGTCGAGACCGGACGCGAGTGGCCGCGAGCGCCGCTACTCGCCGCAATCCTGCTCGAGCTCGAGAACCGCTACGACGACTGGCAGCGGCTCCACACGAACCGCTGAGCGTCAGTGCAGGTTGGGGTGCTGCTCGCGGAAGCTCCGCGCAGCTTCGATCGCCGCGCCGAGGTTCAGGCCCTTGTCCTTCGCCTGCTTGATCAGCATCACAGTCTCGAGCGCGTCGATGTCGTAGATCCGCTGCTTCTTGCCTTTGGTCGGGATCTGAGCCTTGTTCGTCCAGTAGTCGAGCTGCATCTTCGAGATCCCCGCGATCTGGCAAACCTGGCCGAGGTACAGCTCGACCTTGTCGAGATGATCCGCCAAATTGATGGGTTCGAGAAGATCGACCTGCCGACTCACCGCCATCCATGCCCTCGCCGCGTCGGGTTCAGACCCCTTCGCGAGTTATAAAGATCCGGCGCTGCTTTTGGAAGGGGGCCGCTGCGGTCAGCCAGCGCTCGGCTGCGGATCGGCCGGCTCGGCGGCTGCATCGTCGCCGTTCGTCTCGTCGGACTCGACCACGGGAGCGAGCGCTGAGACCGTCTCGTCGTCGCCGCGGAGGCGCATCACGATCACGCCCTGCGTGGAGCGGCCGAGCCGCTTGACGTCTTCGACCGGGATCTTGATCACGGTGCCGGCGGTCGAGATGAGCATCACCTGGTAGCCGTCGCGAACGACGCGAGAGCCGACGAGATGGCCGCGGGCCTCGGTCAGCTGCACTGTCTTGACTCCCATGCCGCCGCGGCCCTTGACCGGGTACTCGCTGACGCGCGTGCGCTTGCCATAGCCGTTCGTCGTCACGACGAGCAGGTCGGCGTCGTCCTCGGCGATGTTGATCGAGATCACCTCGTCGCCCTTGCGGAGCCTCATGCCGTTGACACCCTCGGTCGCTCGGCTGGTCGACCGAACGGCCGTCTCGTGGAAGCGCATCGCCTGTCCCTTGGCCGAGACCATCAGGATGTCGTCCTCGCCGGTGGAATGGCGAACGCCCACCAGCTCGTCGCTGTCGCGCATCTTGATCGCGATGATCCCGTCGGCTTTGAGCGGTGTGTTGTAGGCGGCGAGCTCGGTCTTCTTCACGACGCCGTTCTTCGTGGCGAAGACGAGGTACTTCGCCTCCTCGAACGCGCGTGTCTGGATCACCGCGCGTACCTGCTCCTCCTGCCGGAACGGAAGGAGGTTGACGATCGCTCGGCCCTTCGACTGGCGCGAGCCGAGTGGCAGCTCGTGCACCTTGAGCCGGTAGACCTTGCCGACGTTCGTGAAGAAGAGGATGTAGTCGTGCGTGGAGGCGACGAAGAGGTGCTCGATGTAGTCGTCCTCCTTCATGTCCATCCCCATGACGCCGATGCCGCCGCGCCGCTGCTCGCGGTACGTCGTCACGGGTAGCCGTTTGATGTAGCCCGAGCGCGTGATCGCGATGACCATGTCTTCCTCGGCGATGAGGTCCTCGAGCTCGAGCTCCTCCTCGGCGGCCACGATCTCGGTACGCCGGTCGTCGTTGCGGCCGTAGATCTGCTTGATCTCGAGCAGCTCCTCGCGGATGACGCCGTCGATCTTCGCCTGGTCGCCGAGGAGCTCGCGCAGCTCGGCGATCTTCTCCCGCAGATCCTTGTGCTCGGCCTCGACCTCCTTGCGCGCGAGGCCGGTGAGACGCGAGAGCCTCATCTCGAGGATCGCCTCGGCCTGGATCTCGGAGAGCGAGAACCGCTCGATCAACTGCACCCGCGCGTCGTCTCGGTCGTCGGCGGCACGGATGAGCGCGACGATTGCGTCGATGTTGTCGAGAGCGATCAGGTAGCCCTGCAGGACGTGCGCGCGCGCCTCGGCCTTGCGCAGCTCGTCCTTCGAGCGGCGGGTGACGACTTCGCGCTGGAAGTCGAGGTAGTGGGTGACGAGCTCGAGGAGGGAAAGCGTGCGCGGGACGCCGTCGACGAGCGCGACGGCGTTGTAGCCGAAGGTCGACTGGAGCGGCGTGTGCTTGAACAGCTTGTTGAGCGCGACCTGCGGGACGGCGTCCCGCTTCAGCTCGATCTGGATGCGCATCCCGGTCCGGTCGGAATGGTCTGCGAGGTCCGAGACCTCGGTGAGCACCTTGTCGCGGACGAGGTCGGCGATCTTCACGATGACGCCGGTGTCGCCGCCCTTCTTGACGCCGTAGGGGAGCTCGGTGACGACGACGGCAGAGCGGCCACCGCGGAGCTCCTCGATGTGCGCCCGGGCGCGCATGACGATGCGGCCGCGGCCGGTGCGGTATGCGTCGCGAATACCGCTGCGCCCGACCACGATCGCGCCGGTCGGGAAGTCGGGGCCTTTGACGTGCTTCATCAGACCTTCGACCGAGATGTCCGGGTCGTCGATCATCGCGATCACCGCGTCGATCGTCTCGCCGAGTTGGTGCGGCGGCATGTTCGTAGCCATGCCGACCGCGATCCCCGTCGAACCGTTGACAAGGAGGTTCGGGAACCGGGAGGGAAGGACGGACGGCTGCCGGCGCGACTCGTCGTAGTTCGGCTCGAAGTCGACGGTGTTCGCGTCGATGTCGCGGAGCAGCTCGGTCGCGAGGCGAGAGAGTCGCGCTTCCGTGTAGCGCATCGCGGCCGCCGGGTCGTCGTCGATGGAGCCGAAGTTCCCCTGCCCGTCGACGAGCGGGTAGCGCAGCGAGAACGGCTGCGCCATCCGGACGAGCGTGTCGTAGATCGCCTGGTCGCCGTGCGGGTGGTAGTTCGCCATCACGGCGCCCACCGTCGAGGCGGACTTCTTGTACGGCCGGTTCGGCTGCAGGCCCGCCTCGTGCATCCCGTAGAGGACGCGTCGATGCACGGGCTTGAGACCGTCGCGCACATCGGGGAGCGCACGCGAGACGATGACCGACATCGCGTAGTCGAGGAAGCTCGAGCGCATCTCCTGCTCCAGCTCGCGCGGCTCGACCCGGCCCCGGCCGAGTGCCCCCGTCTCTACCTCAGACATCGAGGAACGTGACGTCCTTGGCGTTCTCTTCGATGAAGATGCGGCGCGGCTCGACCTGGTCGCCCATCAGCATCGAGAAGAGCTGGTCGGCGGCGCTCGCGTCTTCGACGTCGACTCGGACCATCAGCCGCTTCGTGGGATCCATCGTCGTCTCCCACAGCTGCTCGGCGTTCATCTCGCCGAGCCCCTTGTAGCGGGAGAGCTGGATACCGGCCTCCTTGGTGAGGGCGAGAGCGGTGGCGCGAAGCTCGGCGAAGCTCTCCGCCTCGGCCGTCTTCTTGCCGAGCGTGATCGTGAACGGCGGCGCCCCGACCACGTCTACGAGCTTCTGGTAAGCACGCCGGAGATTGGCGTAGATCGGAGAGCCGAGCAGGTCGGCCGACAGGACGACGATCTCGGCAGCGGACGTCTCCTCTTCGACCGCCTTGATCTGCAGGGATTCGTCGCTGCACTCAAGGACGGAGAGCTTGTAACCGTTGGGCGGCAGCGAGCCGATCGCCGTCTGCAGCGCAGCCGGCGTCGTCGCGTCGAGCTCGACGAGCCGGTGCGACACGGCGAGATCGGCCGCGTAATGCCCATAGTCGGAGCGCAGCCGCGCCGACCATCCGTCGAGCTCGGCGAGCGCGCCCGTAAGCCGCTTCCAGCGCGCCTCCGTCAGCTTCACGTCCTGGCCGTCGCGGTCGAACACCTCAAGATCGCCGAAGCGCTCGCGAACGAGCAGCTCCTCGAGCTGGGAGTCCTTCTCGAAGTAGTACTCCTGGTTGCCCAGCTTGACCTTGTAGAGCGGCGGCACCGCGATGTAGATGTGCCCGTACTCGAACAACTCGCGCATGTGCCGGTAGAGGAACGTGAGGACGAGCGTGCGGATGTGCGAGCCGTCGACGTCGGCGTCGGTCATGATGACGATCCGGTGGTAGCGCAGGCCGGCGAGGTCGAACTCGTCGCCGATTCCGGTGCCGATCGCCGTGATCATCGCCTGGATCTCGTTGTTGGAGAGCACCTTGTTGATCCGGTTCTTCTCGCTGTTGATGATCTTCCCGCGCAGGGGCAGAATCGCCTGGTAGGTGCGGTCGCGGCCCATCTTGGCCGAGCCGCCCGCGGAGTCGCCCTCGACGATGAACAGCTCGGTCGACGCCGGATCGCGGCTCGAGCAGTCGGCGAGCTTGCCCGGCAGAGACGAGCCGTTGAGCGCCGATTTCCGCGTCAGCTCGCGCGCCTTCCGGGCGGCGAGCCGCGCGCGCATCGCCGCGATCGCCTTGTTGCAGATCTGCTTCGCGTCCTGGGGGTTCTCCTCGAGAAAATGGCCGAGGTTGGCGTTGACGGTCGTCTGGACGAGCCCCTCGACTCCCGGATTGCCGAGCTTCGTCTTCGTCTGCCCCTCGAACTGGGGGTTGCGGAGCTTGACCGAGATGACGGCCGCGAGCCCCTCGCGCACGTCCTCGCCGTCGAGGCTCTCCTTGTCCTTCAGGAGCTTGAGCGCCTGCGCCTTCGCGTTCAGCGTCCGCGTCAGGGCGCTGCGGAAGCCGGACAGGTGGGAGCCGCCTTCGATCGTGTTGACGTTGTTGGCGAAGGTGAAGACGGACTCCTGGTAGGAGGAGTTCCATTGCATCCCCACCTCCACGGCGCCCTGCTCGGTCTCGCCTTCGAAATAGATGAGGCTCTTGTGGATCGGGTCCTTCGCCTCGTTGACGTACGCGACGAAGTCGCGGATGCCGTTCTCGTAGTGGAACTCGACAGTCTTGCCTTCCGCGCGCTCGTCGACGAGCTTGATGTAGAGCCCCTTCGTGAGGAACGCCGTCTCCCGGAGGCGCTGCGTGATCGTCGCCGCGTCGACGTCGAGCTCCTCGAAAACCTCGGAGTCGGGCAGGAAGGTGATCGTCGTCCCGGTCGGCTCGTCCGTCGTCATCTCCCCGACGACTTCCATCTCGCCGACAGGGTCGCCGCGCTCGAATTCCTGCCGGTAGACCTCGCCGTCGCGGCGCACCTCGGCCACGAGCCGCTCCGACAGCGCGTTCACGACCGAGACGCCGACACCGTGCAGGCCGCCCGAGACCTTGTACCCGTCGCCGCCGAACTTCCCGCCCGCATGGAGCTTCGTGAGGACGACTGTCAGCGCCGGCAACCCCTGCTCCGGCATGACGTCCACGGGGATGCCGGAGCCCCAGTCCTGAACGGTGACCGAGTTGTCCGGATGAAGGGTGACCTCGATCCGGTCGTTGCGACCCGCGAGCGCTTCGTCGACCGAGTTGTCGACCACCTCGGTGATGAGGTGGTGGAGGCCGCGAAGCCCGGTCGAGCCGATGTACATGCCCGGCCGCAGCCGGACCGGCTCGAGGCCTTCGAGGACCGTGATGTCCCTAGCGGTGTAGTCTGTTTCAGTCATGAAAAAAGCCCTGCAAATTCCGCATTTGCGGGCAGGACGAAGTGTATCAGACGGAGCGGTCGGCCGAGGCGCGTGCGAGGCCGATTTTTATGGCTTTCGCAACAGATTCCCGCAGGTTTGGATCCTCGATCCCGGCGGCGATCTCTGCCGCTTCACGCGCGTGCTCTGCGGAGATCTCGACCCTGGGCGACAGCGGCTCCTCGGGAGTCGTGTCCGGCAGCGGCCCCGGGGTGAAGCGCAGCCTCGGGCGGCCGGGCAACCGCTGCGAGATCTCGCTTGCCCGCTGCGTCAGTTCGAAGCCCCAGATCGCGTCGCGGACGTGCACGACAAGCGTCCCGTCGGGCTGAGTCCGTGCCGGCCACGCGTTGCGCGCGATCTCCTCGCCGACCGCGGACGGCCAGGCGGTGACCGCGTCGCCCGCGCCACTGTCGGCACCGACGCGAGAGAGCTCAGCGCGAATCTGCTCGCCGACGGGTTCCACTACCCGGCTGCCTCGCCCAGGACTGCTCCTGGGGTCACCTCGAGCAGCTGGTCCGGATCAGCCGGCAGCATCGCGGCATCCGTCGCCGTGACGAGCGCCTGTCCCGCGGTTCGCACGCGCGCGGCCAGGATTCGCCGCCGTTCGGGATCGAGCTCGGATAGCACGTCGTCGAGCAGGAGGAGCGGTGGGACGCCGGTGCGGTCGGCGATCGTCTCGGCCTCGGCAAGAAGTAGCGCGAGCAGGGCGAGCCGCTGCTCTCCCTGAGAGCCGAAGTTGCGGAGATCGCGGCCGGCCGCAGAGAGCACGACGTCGTCGAGGTGCGGACCGAGCGAGGTCACTCCGCGATCGAGATCGCGGTCGAGCACGGCCGCAAGGCCCTCGAGCGTCGGCGGGTCGCCCTCGTACCGGAGGGCGACGTCTCCCAGGCCGAGCTCTGCGGCCCGTTCGGCGAAAACCGGCTCCAATAGGTCGAGCGTCTCGAGGCGAGCCTGGACGAGGTCGGCTCCTAGCGTGGCGACGCGCTCGCTCCACGGCTCGATCGCGTCACGGCCGGACATGCCGGCACTCGCACGGCGGAGCGCCGCGTTCCTCTGCGCCACCGCGGCTCCGTATTCCGTCGGGAGCGGGGCCCGCGCCGGCGCGAAGCGGCCGAGGACGCGGTCGAAGTAGGCGCGACGGGCGGCGGGTGGACCCTTCACGACTCCGAGCCGATCCGGAGTGAAGACGAGCGTCGACACCACGGAGCGGAGCTGCTCGGCCGCGCGTAGCGGAGCCCCGTTCAGCTTGGCGCGCTTGCCCTCCCCCCGACGCACCGTCACCTCGAGCTCCAGGCCGACCTCGCCGCGGCGTCCCGCTATCGCCGCGCGCGCCCCTTCGGCACCGAAGCGCACGATCTGCGAATCGGTCCGCGTGCGCGGCGAGAACCCCTGCGTCGCGACGTGCGCAGCCTCGAGCAGGTTCGTCTTGCCGACGCCGTTCGCTCCCACGACGAGGACGAGTCCCGGCTGTAGGGCCAGCTCGAGCCGCTCATACGAGCGGAAGTCCCTTAGCGAGACCGATTCGACGATCAGACTCTGCTAACCCTGTCCGGCTTTAGCCGGGAAGGCGGATCGGCATGATGAGGTACGTGAAGTCGTCGGCCTCGTCGGTGAGGATCGCCGGCCGCAGCGGGCTGATGAGCTTCAGCTTCACGTCCTCGCCTTCCACCGACTCGAGACCTTCGCGCAGGAACTCGGCGTTGAAGCCGATCTCGAGCAGCTCGCCGTTGTAGGCGACCGGCATCGACTCCTTCGACTCGCCGACCTCGTGTGTCCGCGCCACGACCGTGACCTCGCCGTCCGCGAAGCGCAGCTGCAGCGGCGTCGCGCGTTGGATCATCACCGCGGCCCGGCGCACGACCTCGAGCAGCTCGGCGCGCGGCACCGTCAGCTCGTGCTCGAACGTCTCGGGCAAAAGCTGGCGGTAGTTCGGGAACTGGCCGTCGATCCGGCGCGTCGTGAGCCAGACGCCGGCGGTCGAGAAGAGCACCTGGTTCTCCTGCACCCCGACCGAGATCTCGTCGCCGTCGCCAGGGATTCGCGCCAGCTCCTGGAGCGCACGGCTGGGAACGATCGCCTCCAGGTCCGGAGCCGCCGAGGCCAGCGTCGTCTCCTTGACGGCAAGCCGATACGAGTCGGTCGCGGCCATCACGAGCTTGTCCCCCGCAAACTGCACGAGGACGCCGGTGAGGACGGGCCGAGCCTCGTCGCGGGAAGCCGCACGCGCGACCCGGGCGATCGTCGCGAGCAGCGCGTCGCGATCCACCGCGAACGTCTCCGCCTCGGTGAACTCGGGCAGTCGTGGAAAGTCCTCGGCGTTGTAGGTGTGCAGCGTGTAGCTCGCGCTTCCCGAGCCGATGTGGACGACGGACTCCGCCGCCTTGTGCTCGATCGTGACCTCGTCTCCCGGCAGAAGGCGCGCGATGTCGACGAGGGTGCGGCCCGGCAGCACGACCGCGCCGTCTCCCTCCACCTGCGCGGGTACCGCGGCGCGCAGCGAAAGCTCCATGTCGGTTGCAGCCAGCCGTAGCTCGTCGCCGGCGGCCTCGAGCAGGATCCCCGACAGGATCTGGATCGCCGTGCGGCTCGAGACAGCGCGACCCACGAGCCCGAGGCCCTGCACGAGCTCGTTCTTCGTGCACGTAATCCTCAACCCGGTACCGACTGTGATGTCACTCTCAATCATCTAGAGACTCTCGTAGTAGTCATAGGGAGTGTGGACGACGGGGAAGACGTCCTCTGACCCGCTCCCCGACTGCAGATCTCGTGTGGAGGTTCATTGTGGACGATTCGGATGGTCCCACAGCAGGCAAGCGTCAGCGGACCTGCTTCACACGTGCGGTGAGTTCCTGCACGAGGTTGTACACAGACCTGTCCTCACGGATCAGGCGGGAAATCTTGGACGTCGCGTGGATCACCGTCGTATGGTCGCGGCCGCCGAATTCCTTGCCGATCTTCGGCAGCGAGGAGTCGGTCAGCTCGCGCGAGAGGTACATCGCGACCTGCCGCGGATAGACGATGTTCTGCGAGCGCTTCTCGCTGCACAGCTCGTCGAGCGAGAGACTGAAGCGCTCCGCGACGAGATCCTGGATCCGCTTGATCGACACCTCCGCGGCTTCGCCCTGCGGGAAGACGTCGCGCAGCACGTCCTGCGCGAGCTCGACCGTCATCGGCCGCCCGGTGAGGGACGAGAAGGCGACCACGCGGGTCAGCGCACCCTCGAGCTCGCGGATGTTCGACGAGACGCGGCCGGCGATGAACGTCAGCACCTGCTCGTCGTGAACGTGGATCCCGTCGACCTTCACCTTCTTGCGCAGGATTGCGATCCGCGTCTCGAGGTCCGGCGGCTGGATGTCGGTGATCAGACCCCACTCGAAGCGGCTCCGCAGGCGCTCCTCGAGCGTTGCGATGTCGCGCGGCGGGCGGTCGGAGGACAGCACGATCTGCGAGCCAGCCTCGTACAGCGTGTTGAAGGTATGGAAGAACTCCTCCTGGAAGCGCTCCTTGCCCTCGAAGAACTGGACGTCGTCGATGAGGAGGACGTCGTAGCCGCGGTAGCGCTGCTTGAAGCCCTCGATCCGCTTGTCGCGCAGCGAGTTGATGAAGTCGTTGACGAAGGCCTCGCTCGTCATGTAGCGCACCGAGAGCTCGGACGAATGCTCCGCGACGTACTGCGCGACCGCCTGCAGAAGATGCGTCTTGCCGAGCCCGGTGCCGCCGTAGATGAAGAGGGGGTTGTACGCCTGTGCCGGCGCCTCGGCGACTGCGAGCGCGGCGGCATGCGCGAACCGATTCGACGAGCCGATGACGAACGAGTCGAACGTGTACTTCGCATTGAACCCGCCGCTTTCGGGCCGTCCGTGCGGGCGCTGGACCATGGGAACGAAGCCTTCAGACGCTGCATGGCCCTCCGCCGACGCCTCTGCGTCGCCGGCGACCTTGAGCTCGATCGGGCGCTCGATGCCGACGATGTCGCGTACCGCCGCGCCGATCAGGCCGAGGAAGTGCCCCTCGATCCAGTCGCGCGTGAACTCGCTCGGAACGGTCAGGACGAGGGTGTCGCCCTCGAGCGCGAGCTCGCGGACGTCACCGAACCACTTGCTGTACGTCCCGTCGCTGAGGGCCTCCTTGAGCCGTCCGGAAATTTCCTCCCAGAGGTTCTCTGTAGACAGCTCGACTTGGTGCTCCACCGACGTTCTGATTCCTCCCCGTCTCCGGCCCGGCGGCCAGCATAACAGTGGCTTCGCCGGGGGCAAAACCGCGTTGTTTGCAGGAGGTTTCCAGGCCGCCCAGATCCCTCCACAGGTGTGGACAATCGTGGGGGCAACTGCTTCGACCCGCATACCTGCGCCGTCTCCGGCTGTGGACAAGGCGGTGGACAGGCCGCGGCTATACTGACCGCCGCACTGACTGGCCACCCCCGCTGCCGGCGGGGATTTTTCTGGCAAAGACGAGCCTTTTCCCACTGTCGTGAAGCGCACCTATCAGCCCAACGTCCGTCGTCGCAAGCGCAAGCACGGCTTCCGTGCCCGCATGTCGACGAAGGCCGGCCGGGCGATTCTGAAGCGGCGCCGCGACAGAGGCCGGGCTCGCCTCTCCGCCTAGTCGGCTCGGCAGGACCGAGCCACTAAGCTGCACCCGTGAAGCGCGCCAACCGTCTGTCCCGCTCTCGGGACTTCGACGCGGTGCATCGCCGCGGACGCTCGGTCTCGTCTCGTTTCCTCGTCCTGTACTGGCTCCCGCAGGAGGAGCCGGTCGAGCCGAGGATCGGGTTCGCCGTGCCTCGCGCGGCCGGCGGCGCCGTCGAGCGGAACCGGATCAAACGGCGCCTGCGGGAGGTCTGGAACGCGCGGCTCGACCGCGTGCCGGGCGGCTATGACTACGTGCTGATCGTGCGCCCCGGCCTCGTCGACGCGGCCGAAGTGAACGGGTTCGAGTGGCTCGGCGAATGCGTCGACGAGTTGCTTGGCCAGACCGGAGTCCTCGCCGCGTGAGCGCCGTGCTGCGCATTCCGGCCGCGCTCGGCGTCGGCCTTGTCTGGGCCTACCGCGTCACGTTCGGCGCGTTCTTCCCGACCACGTGCAAGTACCACCCGTCGTGCTCGGAGTACGCGGTGCAGGCGCTCCATCGGCACGGCCTCGTTCGCGGCAGCCTGCTCGCCGGCTGGCGGCTGCTTCGCTGCAACCCGTGGAGCCGCGGAGGCTTCGACCCGGTCCGATGATGCTGTTCGCGATCCCGATCATCAGCCAGCTCGAGGCCGTGATGCGTCACGTCCTCAACTTCTTCCACACGAGCTTCGGCCTGCCCTGGGCGTGGGCGATCGTGGCCACCACCGTCCTCGTGCGGATGATCCTCGTGCCGCTGACGGTCAAGCAGATCCACTCGATGCAGAACATGCAGAAGTTCGCGCCGCAGATGAAGGAGATCCAGAAGAAGTACAAGCAGGACAAGGCGAAGCAGAACGAGGAGCTGATGAAGTTCTACCGGGAGAACAACATCAACCCGGCTGCCTCCTGCCTGCCGATGCTCCTGCAGCTGCCGGTCTTCATCTCCCTCTACTACACGCTCAAGCACTTCGAGACGAACTTCCCCCAGGCGGCGGGCGAGAACCTCTCGTTCCTCCACTTCATCCCCAACATCACCGTCGGGACCACCGAGCAGTGGGGCGGCTATGTGCTGCTCGTCGTCTACGTCGCGAGCCAGATGGCGTCGTCGCTCTTCATGGCCGCGACAGCCGACAAGACGCAGCGGACGCTCTTCATGATCATGCCGCTCTTCTTCGTCTTCATCATCGCGCGCTTCCCCGCCGGCCTCGTCCTCTACTGGGTGACGACGAACCTCTGGACGGTCGGCCAGGGGCTGATCACGCGGCGACTGGTCACGAAGACACCCGCGCCGGTCCTGGAGCGACGCAGCTCGCGGACACCGCCGAAGGACGACGGCTCGGGCGGGAACGGCGCAGCTCCGGAAGCGCCCGCCCCAAGTCCCGCGCCGCCCACGGCGCAGCAGCAGCCGCGGCAGGTGCGCCGCAAGAAGAAGCGCACGAGCCGCAGATGAACGAAGTCGCTGACCTCACGGCCGAGGCGACCGGCGAGACCGTCGGCGAGGCGAAGTGGGCGGTTCTACGGGAGCTCGAGCGCCGCCATCCCGGGCTCGACAAGGCTGCGGTGCAGTTCGAGGTGGTGGCGGAAGGTGAGCGAGGCATCCTCGGCGTGGGCTACGAGCCGGCCAGGGTCGTCGCGCATTTGCCCGCCGAGGCTGTCGAAGCGGTCGTCGTGACCCCCGCCGACGAGAGCGACCAGGCCGGGGAAGCGCGCAGGCTGGTCGCGCGGATCGTCGACGCTCTGGGCGTCGATGCCGGGGTCTCCGCTCATGAAGACGCCGACGCGATCGTCGTGACCTGCTCCGGACCGGACGTCGGCCTGCTCATCGGCCGCCACGGGCAGACGATCGACGCGGTCCAGTACCTGCTCAACGTGATCGCCTATCGCGCCTACGGCGACGAGAAGAAAGACGTGGTCGTCGACGCTGCGGATTACCGCGCGCGCAGGCAGGCCACGCTCGAGACGCTTGCACTGCGGGTCGCCGAGCGAGTGCGCGTTTCGGGTGAGCCGGAAGAGCTCGACCCGATGACGGCGGTCGAGCGCAAGGTCGTCCACCTGAGTCTCAAGGACGTCGCGGGTGTCGGCACGACCTCCGAGGGCACGGAGCCGAACCGCTACGTCGTCGTCGTTCCCGACTGACGACTGGCTCCGCGCGGTCCTCGCGACGCCGGGCCTGACGGGCCTGCGCGATCTCGACAGTGCGCGCGAGATGCTGTTCGACGATGCGCTGCGCGCCGTGCCGGTCGTGGAGCAGTACGACGGCCCAGTCATCGACGTCGGCTCGGGCGGCGGGTCGCCCGGCATCCCGCTCGCGGCCGCGCTTCCCGACCGAGAGGTGACGCTGTTGGAGGCCGAGCAGCGCAAGTGCGAGTTCCTCCGGCACTGGGCGCCGCCGAACGCGCGCGTCGTCCGCGGACGGGCGGAGGAGCAGCCGCTCGAGGCGTGGGACGTCGCGACGGCGAAAGCACTCGCGCAGCCGGCTGTCGCCGCGGAGTGGTGCCTGCCGCTCGTCGCCATCGGCGGCGCGGTGATCCTCTGGCTCGGCGAAAGTGCCGACCTCGACAAGCTCGCGCGTGCCTCGGTCCAGCTCGGTGCGCGTGCGCCGGAGCTGTATGACGGCCTGGCGGTGCTGCTCAAGGTGATGCCGACACCGCCCGGCTTCCCCCGCCGCGTCGGCGTGGCGAAGAAGCGTCCGCTGGCGTAGCGACAATGGCTGCGGCCATGAGTCGCATCTACGCCCTTGCGAACCAGAAAGGCGGCGTCGGCAAGACGACGACCGCCGTCAATCTCGCGGCCTGTCTCGCGGAGGCCGGTCAGCGCGCGCTCGTGATCGACCTCGATCCGCAGGCGAACGCGACCTCGGGTCTCGGGATGCGCGCCAACGGCACCTCGAGCTACGACCTGCTCGACGGCGTCCCGCTCGCCGAGCTCGTGCATCCGACCGCGTTCGCGAATCTGGATCTCGTTCCGGCGAAGCCGGATCTCGCCGGCGCCGTGGTCGAGCTCTCCGGCCGCGAGGACGGCGAGCGGTATCTCGTTCAGGCGCTTGCGTCGGGCACCGACCGCTACGACTTCGTCTTCCTCGACTGCCCGCCGTCGTTCGGCCCGCTCACCGTCAACGCGCTCGCTGCTGCAGACAGGGTTCTCGTACCGGTTCAGGCGGAGTACTACGCGCTCGAGGGGCTGACCCAGCTGCTGCACTCGGTCGAGCTGATCCGCCGGCGGCTCAACCCGAGCCTCGCCGTGGGCGGCGTCCTGCTCACGATGGTCGACGGCCGCACGCGCCTGTCGAAGCAAGTCGAGGATGAGGTGCGACGCCATTTCGGTGAGCTCGTCTTCCGTACCTCCGTCCCGCGCTCGGTGCGGCTCGCCGAAGCTCCGAGCCACGGGCTGCCCGCGATTGCCTACGACCGTCGCTCCGCCGGAGCCGACGCCTACTGGAAGGTGGCGATGGAGCTTGTCGAGCGCGCCTGAGTCTTCTCCGCAACGTCGTGGTCTGGGCCGCGGCCTCGAAGTCCTGATCGGCGGCTCGCCGGTCCCGACCGACCTGCTCGAGATCCCCGTCGACGCGATCCATCCCAACCCGCGCCAGCCGCGCCGTCGCTTCGAGGCCGAGGCCGCTTCGGGCCTGGCCGAGTCGGTGCGGCGCCAGGGAGTCATCCAGCCGCTGCTCGTGCGCCCACGCGGTGTGGGCGGCTACGAGATCGTCGCCGGTGAGCGTCGCTGGCGGGCGGCGCGAGAGGCGGGTCGCCAGACCGTGCCGGCGGTCGTCCGAGCCGCCGACGACCGCGACACGCTCCTGCTCGGTCTCGTCGAGAACGTCGCCCGCGAGCAGCTGACGCCGATCGAGGAGGCGCGTGCCTACGCCGTCCTGATCGACGAGTTCTCACTCTCGCTCGGCGACGTGGCCGAGCGAGTCGGCCGCTCCAAGCCGTCCGTCTCGAACCGCATCCGCCTGCTCGAGTTGCCCGACGACGTGCTCGGGATGGTCGAGCGCGGGCAGCTGACCGAGGGACACGCCAGGGCGGTCCTCGCGGTTCCCGATCACGAAGGGAGGCGCCGGCTAGCGCGCGAGATCGTGCGGCGCGGCCTTTCGGTGCGTGCCGCGGAGCAGCGGGCCAAGTGGGCGGGCGCGCGGCAGCGGCCGCGCACAGGATCGACCCCGGTCGATCCGGCGCTCGCCGACCGAGCGCGCGCCGCCGTCGAGCACTTGACCGGCCGGACCGCGCGTGTCCTGCCGGGACGGGTCGAGCTTCCCTTCGCGGACGAGCACGACCTTGCCGAGCTGGTCGAGGCCCTCGAGAGCGCGGCTACAATCGAGCCCCGCAGTTCCGACTAGTGGGGGCGATTAGCTCAGCTGGTTAGAGCGCCGCTCTGATAAGGCGGAGGTCCCTGGTTCGAATCCAGGATCGCCCATTTCGCCGCGCTCACTGAGCCGCCTAGTGTAGCCGGTGCGTGCGGACGAGGTACTCCTTGACCGCCAGCAGGAACGCCTCGTCCTCGGCGAGCTCGACCAGCTGGTCCTTGGTCGTCGCATCGAGATCCTCGTCGAGCGCGATCTCGGCGACGAAGCTCGAGGTTCGCCCAGTCTGCGAGAGAGACGCCATCCGCAGGAAGATCCGCCGGGCGTCCTCGTTCTGCGAGATTGCCTCGAACGACTCGATGTCGTCCAGCCAGGGAGCGCGCATGAGTGTCAAACGGCACTCGCCTGACGCGGGTTACGCCGGGTTTTGGTGGACGCGCCCTGAGCTATATTCGAGACGAGGTTGCCGCGGATGCAGGAGATGCACATCTACGGAGTCAGCTTCGATCTGGTCGGCAAGCAGCCGATCGTCCTGCTGAAGACTGCGGACGGGAACAAGTTCCTGCCGATCTGGATCGGGCATCCAGAGGCGACCGCCATCCTCACGAGGCTGCAGAGCCAGACCCCCGCGAGGCCGATGACGCACGATCTCGTCGGCGAGATGCTCGAGCAGCTGGGCGCGTCGATCAGCCGGATCACGGTGACCGAGCTTCGTGAGAACACGTTCTACGCACAGATCACCGTCATCCAGGATGGCCAGGAGATCGAGGTCGACTCCCGCCCCTCCGACGCGATCGCGCTCGCCATCCGCGCCGAGGCGCCGATCTTCGCCGCCGACGACGTGATCGCCGAGTCTGCAATCGAGTTCGAGGGTGAGGAAGTCGACGAGGAGCAGCTCGAAGCCGAGGTATTGCGCTTCCGCAACTTCCTCGAGGACGTGACGCCGGACCAGTTCGTCGTCGAGAACGGCGACGAAGAGGACTAGCTAGCTCAGCACGATCGCTATCAACGCCGTGGCGTTGAAGAGGCCGTGCACGAACATCCCTGGCACCACACTGTCGGTTCGGTCACGGAGCCAGGCGAGCGCGATGCCGAACGGGACGAGGACGAGCAGCGCCTCGACCAAACCATGAGCGACGCCGAACGCGACGCCGACGAGAACGATCGACCACCAGCGTCCGAGAAACGCGAGCAGCGACTGGCCGGCGCCGCGAAAGGTGAGCTCCTCGACGAACGGCGCGATCACGGCGAAGAGGAGGAGGTTGGCGGCGAAGGCGCCGGCGTGTGCCGGCTCCCACGGCACGTTCGTGATCCCCTGCTCCTTGCCCGGGCTCTCCGGCAACGGCAGATACGAGATCACGGCTTCCCAGAGAAAGATCGCGACGATGACGCCGGCGGCGAGCCGGAGTGCAGCGCCCCAGGCGCGCGGCGCCCTGAGCGCGAGCAGGTCGAAGCGCCCTCTGACGATGAGCAGGACGATCCCGAGCCAGATCGCATAGAGAACCGCCCCGCCGGCGAAGGTCGAGTACGAGTAGACCTCCTGATGCGAAACGCCGCGGCCTCCGCCACTCCGCCCCGAGAACCGCGCCGCGTAGTTGACGAGCGCGATCAGCCCGACGAAGACGCCCCAGAAGACGAGTCGGGTGTGATCCTCGCGAGGACGGGGCGGGGCGGCTTCGACCTCCACGAGCGCTCAGCATAGGGTTCCGGCCATGCGGCACTTCACGCCGGAGGAGGCGAACGCCGAGCTCGAGGAGGTAGGGCCGCTCGTCGAGCAACTCGTCGCGCAGCGCCAGGAGCACACGGCTGCGCTCGAGCGACAGGAGGAGCTCGAGCAGAAGATCCGCGGCAACGGCGGCGGCATTCCGCCGGCTGAGCTCGCCTCTGCGACCGCCGAGGTCGACGCGGTCGCCCGGCGGCTGGCGCGGCTCGTCGACGAGATCACGGCGCACGGTGCACAGGTGAAAGACCTCGACAGCGGCCTCATCGACTTCCCCGCCTTACGGGGCGACGAGACCGTGCTCCTCTGCTGGCAGCTCGGCGAGGACGAGATCGGCTGGTGGCACCGCGTGGACGACGGCTTCGAGGGCCGCCGTCCGCTTCCACTCGACTGAGGATTTCACGGCTTCGCCGCGAAGTCCGGGCGGGGGATGAGCGAGTTCTGGAAGCACATCGTCTTTGCCGCGGCGATCTTCGCCGTGGTCGTGCTGTTCGCCCGCACCGTCGACTGGCTGTTGCGACGTCGCACGTTGACGCCCGAGTCGGCGACTCGTTACCGGATCTTCCGACGGATGATCATCGTGGTCATCCTCGTCGTCGGCCTCTTCTCCGCGTTGCTTGCGATTCCCGAGGTGCGGGCCGTGGCCGGCGGTCTGCTCGCCTCGACGGCGATTCTCGGCATCATCCTCGGCTTCGCTGCGCAAAAGACGCTCGGCAACTTCATCGCCGGGCTGCTGATCGGGCTCGCCCAGCCCGTGCGCATCGGCGACCGCGTCGAGTACGAAGGCTCCGCCGGTGTCGTCGAGGAGATCGGCCTCACGTACACGTTCATCCGGGGAACCGACCGCCGCCGGATCGTCGTGCCGAACGAGAAGCTCGCCTCCGACACGATCATCAACGCGTCGATCCGGAGTCGCGAAACGTTCGCCGAGATCTCCGTCCCGGTCCCGCTTGCTGCCGACCTCGACGCGGCGCTCGACGCCTTGCGCGAGGACGTTGCGGACGAACGGGACGCGTCCGTCTACGTCAGCGCGCTCGCCGATCCCGCAATGGTGACGCTGCGGGCCGCAGCGTCCGACGACCTCGCGGCCGAGCGCCTTGAGCACGAGCTCCGCCTGCGTGCCCACCGGCGCCTCCGGGCGCTCGGCGTCTGGGCGTGAGCTCGAAGCGAAAGCCGAAGCCGCCACGGCGGCCGCGGCGGAGGCGCAGGCTCCTCGCCGTCCTCGCGATCGCGATTCCGCTCGCCCTGCTCGCGCTCACGGCGGCCGGTGGAGCCGTGTACTTCGGTTCCAGCTGCGACCTGAGCGCGCTGCAGCCGGTGCGCCAGGCCGACAGCTCGCTCGTCTACGGAGCGAACGGCAGTCTGATCGGCGTCCTGCCCGCCGTCGAGAACCGCACGGCCGTCGCGCGTCACGCCGTCGGCGCCTGGATGCCCAAGGCGACCGTCGCCATCGAGGATCGGCGCTTTTACCAGCACGGCGGAATCGATCCGGAGGGAATCCTCCGCGCCTTCGTCGCCGACGTGAGCGCCGGCCACATCGTGCAGGGCGGTTCGACCATCACGCAGGAACTCGTCCGCAACCTCTACCTCTCGCGCGACAAGACAGTGCAGCGGAAGGTCGTCGAGGCCTGCCTCGCCGTCAAGCTCGCGCGCGCGTGGCCGAGGGACAGGATCCTCACCGCCTATCTCAACGACGTCTACTACGGCAATCACGCATACGGGATCCAGGCTGCTGCCGAGACGTACTTCTCGGTTCCGGCGAGCCGACTGACACTCGAGCAAGCAGCGCTCCTCGCCGGGCTGCCGCAGGCTCCGTCCTACTACGACCCGCTGCACAACGCGGTTGCGGCGCTGACCCGGCGCGACGCGGTTCTGCAAGCGTTGCGACGGAGCGGGGACATCACGAAGGCGCGGTACGCGGCGGCTGTTCACGATCGCTCCCTCCACCTCCGCCCGAGCTCCGCGTATGCGAGCCGGGAGCCGTACTTCGTCGGGTACGTCGAGAACCAGCTCGAAGAGGAGTACGGCGCCGCGACCGTCCGCGCGGGCGGGCTGAAGATCTACACGACAATCCAGCCGCGCCTGCAGCAAGCTGCGGTGGACGCCTTGTCTCACGTGCTCTATGCGCGCCGCGATCCCTCGGGCGCGATCGTCTCGACCGATCCCGCGTCTGGCGCGATTCGTGCGATGGCGGGCGTGAGCCCCGAGGAGAGTGGCAGCGAGTTCAACCTCGCCACGGCGGCCGAGAGACAGGCCGGGTCGACGTTCAAGCCCATCGTCCTCGCCGCCGCAGTCGCGCAAGGGATGAACCCGTGGGCGACGCGCTATCTCTCTGCGCCGTTCTACTACGCGCCGCTCCAGTGGAGCGTCCGGACGTACGACGGCACGTACGCCGGCCCCGAGACGGTCGCCGCGGCGACGATCCACTCCGACAACGCCGTCTATGCGCGGCTCGCGCTCGATGTCGGCCCGGCGGCGATCGTGGCGATGGCGAAGAAGCTCGGGGTGCAGACGCAGCTACAGCCGGCGCCCTCCCTCGCCCTCGGCACCGATGCGGTGACCCCGCTCGACATGGCCTCCGTGTACGCAACTCTCGCCGCCGGAGGCGTGTACTCCCGGCCGCTGGCGATTCGCCGGGTCGTCTTCTCCGGCGGCAAGACCGACGCGGGCTGGGGGCGGTCGCAGAGGACGCGGGTCATCCCGGACTGGGTCGCAACCACGGTGACGCGCGTCCTCGAGGAGAACATGCTCCACGGAACCGGCGTCGGGGCTCACGTCTCGGGTCGCGTCGACGCGGGGAAGACCGGGACGACCGACGACTATGCCGATGCCTGGTTCGCCGGCTACACCCCCTCGCTCGAGGCCACCGTCTGGATGGGCTACCCGCGCGGCGAGACCCCGATGCTCGACGTCCACGGCGCCGCTGTTTCCGGGCCGACGTTGCCGGCCACGGCTTGGCGGCTCTTCATGGAGCGAGCGCTCGCAGGCTCCGCGAACGCTGACTTTCCCTCGCCGCTCTCTCCGGCCGAGTTCTCGCCGTGGACCGGGCAGTACGCCTACAGGCTCACGGCGTCCCCGTCGGGGTAGTCGTCGTTCCGACCCCGCCCGTCGTCGCTGTCGTGGTCGGCGTGGTGATGGTCGGGATCGTGGTTGTCGGAAGTGTCGGGGGAATCGTCGTGGTGGTCTGCGAGGTCGCCGGCGACGTCGTCGACCGCGCGGTTGTGGTCGGCTGAGTCTGCGTAGTCGCCGTCGTCGCGCCGGGCGTCGTGGCCGGCTGCGTGGTGGTCGTGGGGTGACTGGGGGTATGGACGCTGGTGGTGGCCGGCACCGCCGATCCGGGACGTGTCACGGCCCATGCGAGGAGGCCGCCGGCAGCTGCGAGGAGCACGACGGCTGCCGCCACGATGGCCCACTTCCGGCGCGCGTCGCTCGGCGGAGGAGCCGGCGGCGGCGGAACCGGGACGGGCGCAGGAGCGAGAACGCGGGTTGCCTCCGTGTCCGCCGCGATGACAACGGTCGAAGCCGTCGTCCCGAGGGCGGCCAGGAGCGCGGCTCCGTCGGCGGGTCGCTGCACCGGATCCTTGCGCAGAGTTGCCGCTGTCAGCGCGGCGAGGTCCCGTGGCGCGTTCGGCTGGAGAGACTCGACTGCCGGCGGCGGCGCATGCCGGTGCATGTCCACGAGGGCGATGGCGTCGTCGGCCACGAATGGCAACGCGCCAGCCAGCATTCGGAAGAGGATGACCCCGAAGGAGTAGACGTCGCTCGCCGCTCCGGCCGGCTCCCCCGCCGCTTGCTCGGGCGAGATGTATGCGGCCGTGCCGAGCACAGTCCCGGCCTCGGTCAGCGTGCCGGCGCCTGCGGTGCTGCGCGCCAGCCCGAAGTCTGCGAGCTTCGGCCGGTCCTCCTCGTCGAACATGACGTTGGCGGGCTTGAGATCCCGGTGGACGAGACCGCGGGCGTGGAGATGCGCGAGCCCGGCTGCGACGCCCTGCGCCACACGCCGGGTCTCGTCGGGCGGCAGCGGCTCCGTGCCGAGGCGATCCTCGAGCGACCCGCCCGGCAGCCATTCGAGCGCGATGAACGGCCCGGCCTCGCCCTCGCCGTAGTCGTAGACGCGCGTCACGTTCTCGTGTGCCAGCGTCGCGGCGGCCTTCGCCTCGCGTCGGAAACGACCGAGGTCGGCGGTCGGCGAGAGGATCTTGAGCGCGACCGTCCGATCGAGCGTGCTGTCGTGCGCGCGCCAGACCTCTGACATCGGCCCGCGACCCTGTAGCTCTTCGAGCCGGTAGCGGCCGGCGACCTCGTCTCCCTGATTCACGGCTACTACGGTATGCACCCACGGTGACCGAACTACTCACCCTCGAGGAGGCTCAGGAGCTGGTGCTGGCTCGCGTGCGGCCGCTTCCGCCCGAGCTTGTGCCGATCGGCGAGGCAAGCGGACGAGTCGCCGCGGAAGCCGTTCGCGCCAGGGTCGACCTTCCGCCGTTCGCGAGCTCGGCGATGGACGGCTTCGCTGTGCGCGCGTCCGACCTGCCGGGGACCCTGGAGATCGTCGGCGAGTCGGCCGCGGGCCGGCCCTACGAGGCGACGGTCGAAGCCGGCTGCGCGGTCGCCATCTCGACCGGCGCCGTCGTGCCGGACGGCGGGGACGCCGTTGTCCCGATCGAGTCTGTTGTCAGGCGAGAAAACAGAGTGGAGTTCGCAGTCGGGGCCGTTCCCGGCGCGCACATCCGCCCGCGGGGCGGAGACATCGCAGCAGGCGACCTTGCCGTGCCGGCGGGAACGAGGCTCACGCCGGCACGGCTGGCCGCGGCGGCGGCCTCCGGAATCGCGGAGCTGCCGTGTCGGCGCCGGCCGCGGGTTGCGGTGCTCGCAACCGGGAGCGAGCTCGTCGCCCCGGGCGAGGCGCTCGGGGCCGGCCAGATCTACGAGACGAACACGCTGATGCTCACCTCGGTGCTCGCGGCTGCTGGTGCAGAGGTACTCGCGCAGCCGCCTGCCGCCGACGAGGAGGTGGAGCTCCGGCAAGCGCTCGAGCGCGGCCTCGTCGCAGATGTCCTCGTGACGTCGGGCGGCGTCTCGGTCGGCGAGCACGACCTCGTTCGCGAGGCCGAGCGCGAACTCGGGGTCGAGGAGATGTTCTGGCGCGTAGCGATCAAGCCCGGCAAGCCGGTCTCCTTCGGGGTGCGCCGAGACACGCTCGTCTTTGGCCTGCCCGGAAACCCCGTCTCCGCGCTCGTCGGCAGCGAGCTCTTCGTCAAGCCGGCGCTCCGCGCCCTGGAGGGGATCGCGGATCCACTGCCGAGGTTCGAACCCGGTCGGCTTGCGATTGGCCTGCGCCGCAACGAGGAGCGCGACGAGTTCGTGCGAGCCCGCTCGCGGGTGGACGGAGACGCAATCGTGCTCGACCCGATCGTCGGCCAGGAGTCGCACATGATCGTTCGCTCGGGCGCCGCCGACGCGCTCGTGCACATTCCACGTGGAAACGGCGAGCTCGAGGCCGGCTCGACGGTGCGCTGGCTACGTCTCGGCGCTGCTTGACCGAGCGCTACTCGTTTACTGCCTGGCGCGTCTCGGCAGTTGTCGAGTCGGTGCCGCCGCGCGAGGACGAGCGTCCGGATGAGCTCGCGCAGCGGCCCACGGCGCGGGCGTTCCCCCGGCGTCGGATACGGCGCATAGCGTCCTGCCGCCAGCGCCGCGAGCTGGCCTCCGGCCGCGAGCCAGCCGAGCCCGATGATGAGCAACGCCAGCGGGGCGTAGCCGACGGCGAAGAGCTGCACGACATACCAGGGCGCGTCCCAGCCGAGGCCGTAGTGGGTCGCGAACGACCAGACGAGGTAGGCGGGACCCAGCAGGCCCGCGCAGAAGACGCTCGCACGCACCGCCGGATTTCGGCTCTGCACCTGCGGCAGCCAGAGCCAGGCGTGAAGCGAGGGCAGGACGAAGATGAGGGCGAACGGATTCGTCGCGGCAACGAGAAGGCCGACGACGCCGAGTGCGAGCAGAGCTGCACTGTGCCCCGCCAGCCGTTCCTCCGGGCGGATTTCCCGTTGTGGCAGCAGGCGGGCGCGAGCCACGATCCAGCCCGCGCCGGCGAGCAGGACGAGTGCGAGCAGCGCGCTGCCCGGCCATGTGACGGAGCTCAGTGGCGGCGCGTGCCCGTCCGTCGTCCCCCAGAAGCCGAACGCGCCGAAAACGAGGAAGACGGCGCCGACCCAGGCCCAGAAGCCGAGCCGGCTGCGGTAGCTACGGAGCGCCGGTGCGATGCGGATGCGCCGCCGGCGGCAGCGGGCGAAGAGGTCGACAGCAGCGGTGAGAAACGGCAGCAGCATGGCGACGAGCACGATCTCGATCGCCCAGCCGCGAATCAGTCGCTGGCCGAGGAAGACGTAACTCGCCGGGCCCTGCGCGAGCGAGACGCCCTCCTCCATCGCGTCGATCGTGTCCTGGGTCGCGAGCCCGATCTGGCCGAGGCGTCTGACGTTGAGCTTCCCACCATGCTGCTGGCTCGCGGGTGGCCGAGCACCGGCCGTCGTGACGGTAACCGCCGGGATTCCGCGGCTGACGAACGGCGCCTGCTCGTAAGGATCGAACGGAAACGCGAGGCTGGTGAGCTGCTGCATCCCGCTCGGCCGTGAGGGGTCGCCTCCGCTCTCCTGCCCGAGGGCGGCGCGTAGCGTTTCGACGAGCCCCGGTGCCGGTGAGCGGGACGTGTTGCCGCCGAACACGAGTCTCGGTCTGCCGCGACCGCCGATGGCGTCGAGGTTGATGACGCCGAGGATGTTCTGGCCACCGTTCTGCAACGCGGCGAAGTGGGCGGCGCCTCTCGCGCCGTCGGAACCGTCGGTCGAGAGGAAGACGAGGGAATACGGCGGCGAGATGCGCTGCCCACCGGCGATCGGCGCGTAGGCGCGAGCCAGCTCGATCAGCGCCGCTGTGCCCGACGCGTTGTCGTCGAGCCCGGCGCCGGAGCCGCTGTCGTCTCGGTGCGCCATCACGACGATCTCGCCGGTTGGAGAGCGGCCGGACTCCTCGGCGACCAGGTTGACGAGTGTCGCCCGGCGGCCGTGAATCGTCGCCGCGAAGCGATCGGAGCGGACCGTGAAGCCGTACGGCTTGAGCGCAGCACGGAACCAGGCCGCTGCGCCTCTGGCACCCAGTGTGCCGGGCGCGCGATCGGGGTAGTCGGCCGCGAGATCACGGGCGAGAGTCGCCGCTGCCTCCTTGCCGAACGCCTGCGGGAGGTTCGGCGCATGAAGTGCCGGCGGCCGGGCGACGCTGAACGCGAGCAACAGCAGCGGCAAGCCGACGAGGAGCCAGGTGCCACGGTAGAGGCGCCCGTTGATCGGACGCTCGAGCGATCCTGGCCGCGGTCGTCGACGCTCGTCTGCGGGCGAGGCGGCCGTCACGGGGCTCAGTCTAGGTCGCGTTTCGGGCGCGTCGTTTTCCCGTGGAAACGGTGCGGGTTACATCTCCGGCCTTGCAGGGAAGGCGGAGCCGAGAGCAAACATCGGCTTGCGAGCGGTGTGGACCGTTACTGGTAGAAATCGACAGGGTTAGGACCTGGAATCTTCGGGAATGTGAGCGAGAGACTTGGGGATGGACGAGGCGATATTGGTCAAAACGGCGGGTGAGACGGTCGAGGGCATGCGGACGATCAGGCTCCGTGTGCCGGCTCGCGCGGAGTACATCGCTCTGGCTCGTCTTGCGCTCAGCGGGATCGCCGAGATCGTGGCGTTGCCCGACGAGCTTCTCGCCGATCTCAAGCTCGCGCTGACAGAGGCGGTGTCGAACTCGGTCCGACACGCGTACACGGAAGAGGGCGGATTCGTGTCGATCGCGTATGAGCTGAGCGGCAGCGCGCTCGCCGTGGAGGTCGTCGATGATGGGAAGGGCTTCGATCCGGACCATCCGACGCCGCTCGAGGGCGAGGAGCTCACCGAAGGCGGCCTCGGTATCGCGATCATCCGGACGATCGCGGACGAGTTCGAGCTGCACTCTCGGCTCGGCTCCCGCGGCTCCCGGTTGCGCTTCGTCAAGCGCCTGCAGCAGTCCTCCTGAACGTTGTCAAGTTCGGCAACGACTCGGCGTAAGCTTCTCGTCGTCGCCAACCGAGCGCCGGTCGTCTACGAGCGCGGGACCGACGGCAACCGCGCCGCGCGGCGGGGTGGCGGTGGGCTCGTCACGGCGCTGGGAGGCTTGCTCGCGCACCACGACGTGACCTGGGTCGCGAGCGCCATGAGCGGGGAGGATCACGCGATCGCCGCCGAGCACGAGGGCTCATTCGCCGAGACAGCGCGCGGCGGCGCCGACTATCGCCTTCGCCTCGTGGCGCACTCGGCCGAGGCCTACGACTCGTTCTACAACGTCGTCGCCAATCCGACGCTGTGGTTCCTGCAGCACTACCTGTGGGGCCTTGGCACTGCGCCGACCTTTGACACCCGTCTCCATCGGGCCTGGCAGGAGGGCTACGCCCCTGTCAACGAGGCCTTCGCCGCGGCGACTCTCGAGGAGATCGCCCTGGAACCCGAGGCGGCGGTGCTCTTCCACGACTACCACCTCTACCTCGCACCTGGCATCGTGCGGGAGGCGCAGCCCGACGCACTGACGTCCCACTTCGTCCACATCCCGTGGCCGGAGCCGGACTACTGGCACGCGCTGCCTTCCGAGCTGCGGATCGCGATTCACGAGGGACTGCTCGCGAACGACGTGGTGGGCTTCCACACCGAGCGCTGGCGGAGTGCGTTCTTCGCCTCGTGCGAGGCGCTGCTCGGCGCGGCTGTGGACGACGTCGCGGGAACGGTCGAGCACGCGGACCGTCGCACGCGTGTCGTCGCGCGGCCGATCGGAATCGACGTCGGCGAGTTCGAAGCCGCACGTGACGCGCCCGGAGTGCTCGAGCGCGAGCGGACGCTCTTCACGAGCCGACCGGAGCAGCTGATCCTCCGGGTCGACCGCATCGACCCGGCCAAGAACATCGTGCGCGGGTTCCAGGCCTATGCGCTCCTGCTCGAGCGTCATCCGGAGCTGCGCGGCAAGGTCAAGCTGGCCGCGCTCGTCGCGCCGTCCCGCGAGGACATCGCCGAGTACGTCGACTACGCCAAGGCTGTCGAGGACGCGGCGCGCGACGTGAACGACCGTTTCGGGGAGGCGGGCTGGACACCGCTCGACCTCGACGTCGCCGACGACTTCCAACGCTCGGTCGCGGGCTACAAGCAGTTCGACGTCCTGTTCGTCAACTCGGTCTTCGACGGGCTCAACCTCGTCGCGAAGGAGGCGTGCCTCGTCAACGAGCGAGACGGTGTGCTCGTCCTCTCCGAGAACGCGGGGGCACACGAGCAACTCGGGGAGTGGTCAGTGACCGTGAATCCGCTCGACGTCTCGGGGCAGGCAGACGCCTTGTACGCGGCGCTCACGCTCGATCCCGCCGAGAAGCGCCGGCGAGCGGCGGCGATTCGCGAGAACGTTCGGACGCACGACATCAGGGAGTGGGTCGACGCGCAGCTCGCCGACCTCGACGCCGTACGATCCTCCTGATGGAGGAGCTCTCCCACGTCGACGAGTCGGGTGCCGTGCGGATGGTCGACGTCGGTGCCAAGGCCCCGCTGCGGCGCCGGGCGGTCGCGCGTGCCGAGGTTCGGATGGCAGCCGCGACGGCAAGACGATTGCGTGAGCTGCCGAAGGGCGATGCGCTGGCGACGGCGCAGCTCGCGGGGATCATGGCCGCCAAGCGGACGAGCGAGCTTATCCCGCTCTGCCATCCGCTGCCGCTGACGCACATCGAGGTGACACTCGAGGTCGGCGAGGAGTCCGTCGAGATCGTGTCGGCGGTGGAGACCACAGCGCAGACCGGGGTCGAGATGGAAGCGCTGACGGCCGCGTCGGTCGCGGCGCTGACTGTCTACGACATGGCCAAGGCGGTGGACAAGCAGATGCGGATCACAGACGTCGTGCTCGTCGAGAAGACGAAGGATCCGGTCGTCTGAAGGCTGCGGTGCTCACGATCTCGGACGGCGTCGCGAGCGGAACGCGCGAGGATCGCAGCGGCGACGCCCTTGACGAGCTTCTGCGTGGCGATGGCTACGAGGTCGAGCGCCGCATCGTTCCCGACGAGCGCGACCAGATTGCGACCGCCATCCGCGAGCTCGCGGCTTCGGCGCGCCTCGTCCTCACCACCGGCGGAACCGGCCTCGCGCCGCGGGACGTGACGCCCGAGGCGACCCGGGACGTGCTCGAGCGAGCGGCCCCCGGAATCTCCCAGGCGCTGCGTGCCGACTCGATCGCGAAGACACCGCACGGACTGCTCTCGCGAGGGGCGGCCGGCGTCGTGGGCGCGACGCTCGTCGTCAACCTGCCGGGCTCGACCGGCGGCTGCCGCGACGGCTTCGCCGTGCTCCGTCCGGCGCTGGCCCACGCGCTCGAGCTGCTCGCGGACGCTCCCACGGCCCACGAGCAGACATGACCGCGGAAGCTTCGCCGGTTCCGCTTCCCGCGCGCTTCGCGCGGCTCGTGAAGATCGAGCACACCGTCTTCGCGCTGCCGTTCGCCTACGTCGGTGCTTTCCTCGCGGTGGACGGGACGCCGACCGCACACGATCTCCTCTGGATCACGCTCGCCATGGTCGGCGCCCGGTCGCTCGCCATGGCGCTCAACCGGCTGATCGACGCGGGGATCGACGCACGCAATCCGCGCACCGCCGGCCGGGAGATTCCGAGCGGCCAGCTCTCGATCGCGCAGGTCGTCGTCTTCTGCGTCCTCTCGCTTGCGCTCTTCCTCGCAGCCGTCTGGCAGCTGAACCCGATCGTGCGCTGGCTCTGGCCGATCCCGGTGATCGGCTTCGTCGTCTACCCGTATCTCAAGCGGTACACGTGGACGTGTCATCTCTGGCTCGGGGCCGTGGACGGCCTGGCGCCCGTTGGCGCGTGGGTGGCGATCACCGGGAAGCTGCCGTGGCAGGCCTGGACGCTCGGCCTCGCGGTGGCCCTCTGGGTGGCCGGCTTCGACTTCTTCTACGCCCTCTTCGACGAGGAGATCGACCGGCGCGAGGGCCTGCATTCGATCGTCACCCGGTTCGGCGTGAAGGGGGCCTTTCTCGGCGCCCGTCTCGCGCATGCTGCGACGATCGTCTGCCTCGTCGTCGCAGGCCTCGGCCTCTCGGTGGGCGTCCTCTACTGGCTCGGCGTCGCTGTTGTCGCGCTCCTGCTCGCGTACGAGCACTCGCTGGTGCGGCCCGGAGACCTGAAGCGCCTCGATACGGCCTTCTTCACGATGAACGGCGTGATCAGCGTGGTCTTCGCCGCGTTCGTGATCCTCGACGCTGTGCTGTAGGCCTATGCTGCGCCGCGTGCTGACGGCGAAGCGTCTCGGCAAGCGGTACGGAGACAAGCGAGTCCTGCGGGGGATCGATCTCGAGCTGCCGCGCGGCGGCTTCCTCATGGTCACCGGGCCGAACGGCTCCGGGAAGACGACCCTGTTGCGGATCTGCGCCGGCCTCGCGCGTCCGACCGAAGGGAAGCTCGCCGTCGGCGCGCCGCGCGGGGCGATCGGCTACCTGGCGCACGAGCCGCTCGTCTACCGCGAGTTGAGCGCGCTCGAGAACCTCGATCTGTACGGGAAGCTCTATCGCGTTCCCGAACGGCGCGAGCGGATCGGCATGCTCCTCGAGCGCTACGGACTGTGGGAGGTTCGCCACGACCGCGTCGTCTCGTACTCGCGGGGGATGACCCAACGGCTCGCGCTCTGTCGCGTTCTGTTGCACGAGCCGGAGCTGCTCGTGCTCGACGAGCCGTTCACGGCGCTCGACGCGGCCGGAGCGGAGCTGCTCGATGCCCAGCTGGCCGAACTGCACGGCGAGCGCACCGTGCTCGTGTCGACCCACGATCCGGATCGGGTTGCCTCGCTCGCGACGGCGAGGCTTGCGCTCGCATGAGGTACTTCTCCGACGTCCGCGCGCTCGCCCGAAAGGATCTGCTGCTCGAGCTCCGCGCGAAAGACACGCTGCCCGCGATGCTCCTCTTCGTGGTGGCGACGTTCGTCGTCTTCCACTTCTCGCTGCCCGAGCATTCGTCGCAGCTCGCGGCGAGCGGGCTCCTGTGGGTCGCGATCATCTTCACGGCGCTGCTCGGGCTCGGCCGCGCGTTCGTCCCCGAGCGAGAGCAGCGGATGCTCGACGGCCTCGTCCTCACGCCGTGCGACCGCAGCGCGATCTGGCTCGCCAAGGCGATCGCGACGTTCGCCTTCCTCGTCGCTGCCGAGGTGGTCGCGCTGCCCGTGTTCTCGCTCTTCTTCCACGGCCTGCGTGGGGCGACGGTCGCCGCCGTCCTGCTCGCCGACGTCGGGATCTGCGCCGTCGGCACGTTCCTGGGTGCGATGGCTGTGGCCACCCGCGCCCGAGACCTGCTTCTGCCGCTCCTCTTCCTGCCGCTGGCGATCCCGATCGTGGTCGGCGGCGTCGGCGCGAGCGTCGTCGCGGATCCGGGCAGATATCTCGCGTTCCTCGGCCTCTACGACGGGATGTTCGCCCTGCTCTGTTGGGCGTCCTTCGAATACGTCGTCACGGAGTAATCTTGGAAACGGTGGACAGGCAGTACCGCGTGCCGCTGCCCGCCCTGGCGGTGGCGTCCCTCATCTGCATCACGGTCTCGCTCGTGATCGTGTTCTTCGTCGCGCCGAATGACGCCGTGCTCGGCTTCTCGCAGAAGATCTTCTACTTCCACGTCTCGATCGCCTTCACCGCGTACGCGTGCTTCGCCGCCGGTGCCTGGAAGGCGTTCCACCATCTGTGGAAACGGGATCCTCGGGCGGATCTCGAGAGCTACGTCGCCGTGCACCAGGGCGTGATCTTCGGCGTGCTCGTATTGATCACCGGCTCCATCTGGGCGAAGTACAGCTGGGGCCACTGGTGGGTGTGGAGCGAGGACGAGCTCGTGCTCTTCCTCGTCCTGTTCCTCTTCTACTGCGCGTACTTCATGTTGCGGTTCTCGGTCGACCCGGGGCCGCAGCGGGAGAACTTCTCGGCCGTCTACGCACTCTTCGGCGTCGTGCTCGTTCCTGTCAGCTTCCTCGCGATCCGCCTCGCGAAGCCGTTTCTCCACCCCGAGATCTTCACGCGGCACGGCGCGAATCTCGGCGGCTGGATGCTGGTCGCGTACCTCGTGACGCAGCCGTCGGTGCTGCTGCTCGCGTACACGCTGTACCGCATCGAGCTCACCGGGAAGCGCCTCGACATCCGCCTGCGGGAACTGAGGCTCGCGTGACCAACGTCGAGAAGTACGTCACCGCTGCCTACTGCGTGATCTTTGCCGTCGTCCTCGCGTACGTCGTTCTCATCGCGCTCAAGCTCCAGCGGCTCGAGCGGGAGGTCGACGACCTCGAGCGGCGCGAGCCGAAGGCGGCGGAGGACGACGAACGCGAGACGGTCCACGTTGGCTGAGCTCCTCTTCTGGCCGGCGCTTCTGCTCTACGGGGAGGCTGCCGTCGGCTACCTCGGCGAGGTGCGGAGGCCCGGGCGCGCGGGACGGGCGGCCACGTGGGGAGTGCGGCTCGGTTGGCTCGCGCAGACCGCGCTGCTTGTCGTCCAGGCGACGCGGGACGACGGGTTTCCGTGGGGGACGTGGGCCTCGTCGCTCTCGCTCTTCGTCTGGCTCGTCGTCTCGGCCTACCTGATCTGGGGCTGCCGCAGGCCGTACCGGCTGCTCGGGCTCGTCGTGATGCCGCTCGCGGTGGCGCTGCTCGTCGTCGCGCGGGCCGGCGGCGGGACCGGGAACGGGAGTGCGAGCCGGTACTCGAACCTCTTCCTCGTCGTCCACGTCGGCCTCGTGCTCGCCGCCTTCGCCGGCTTCACGCTCGCCGCTGCGCTCTCGGGGCTCTACATCTGGCAGGAGCGCCGGTTGCGGACACGTCCGGCCACGATCTTGCGCAGGCAGATGCCGGCGCTGGCGACGCTCGACTCGCTCGCCCTGCGGACGGTCGTGTGGTCGGTGCCGCTCTTGACGCTCGGCGCAGCCGTCGGGGTCGTGCGTCTCGTGGCCGACGACGACCGCTTCGACGCGCTCATCGCCGTGACAGCCGCGACGTGGCTGGTCTGGTGCGCGTATCTCGGCCTGCGCTTGCTCGGCGGCTGGGCCGGACGCCGCGCTGCCTATCTCGCGCTCGCCGGCTTCGTCCTCGTCGTCGTCGTCCGGCTCGCTCTCCCGGCCACCCACTTCGCATGAAGCATCTAGTCCTCGTCGGCACCTCGCACCACCACGCTCCGGTCGAGCTGCGCGAGCAGGTTGCGCTCGATCGCGACGCCGCGCAGGCGCTCGCGGCCCAGCTCGCTGTGGACGGCCGCGAGGCCACCTGTCTCTCGACCTGCAACCGCACCGAGCTCTACCTCGCCGCCGACGATTCGGAGCAGGCCGAGCTCGCCGCGGTCGCCGCGCTGGCCTCGCTCGGGCCGGAGGTCGAGCCCGCTCTCTACCGACTTCAGGACCGGGCCGCGGCTCATCACCTCTTCCGCGTTGCGGCCGGCCTCGACTCGCTCGTGCCGGGCGAGGGCGAGATTCTCGGCCAGGTTCGGCTCGCTCACGAGCTCGGGACGATCGGGCCGCTGCTCGACCGCGTCTTCCGGCAGGCGCAGCACGCGGGTCGGAAGGTGCGGGCGCAAACGGCGATCGGGGAAAGCCCTGCGTCTGTGTCGTCGGCCGCCGCCGCGCTTGCAGAGCAGGTCTTCGGCAGCCTCGACGGCCGCTCGATCCTTCTGCTGGGCGCGGGCAAGGTGAGCGAGCAGGCTGCGCGCAACCTTCGCAGCCGCGGCGCCGAGATCGCGCTCGTCGCCAACAGCAAGACGAAACGCGAGCGCATCGACGAGGAGCTCGGCCGCGTCGACGTGGTGATCGCGTCCACCAATGCGTCCGGGCTCGTGCTCGACGCTACGACCGTGGCAACGGCACTGCGAAACCGCCGCGGCCGGCAGATGGTGCTCATCGACCTCGCGGTACCGCGCGACCTCGACTCGGCGATCGCCGACCTCGACGGGTGCTACCTCTACGACATCGACGACCTCGAGCAGATCGTCGCCGAGACGCTCTCGGGTCGCAGGCGCGAGGCCGAGCGGGCCGAGACGATCGTCGCGGCCGAGGCGGAGAAGTTCCACGAATGGCACGCGTCGCTCGAGGTCTTGCCCGCGATCACCTCGCTGCGCGCACGGGCCGAGGAGATTCGCGCGGCAGAGCTGCAGAAGGCCGAGGCGTTGCTCGAACGGCTCGACGAGAGCCAGCGTCGGGCGGTCGAGGCGGTGACCGCACAGATCGTGAACAAGCTCCTGCATCTGCCGACCGTGCGCATGAAGCAGGCCGCCGCGGCAGCCGATGGGGTCCTCTATGCTGAGGCCGTGCGGCACCTCTTCGGTCTCGGCGAGGACGAGCGCTGAACGTCAAGCTCGCAACGAGCCGTCCCCTGCCGCTGCAGGTGCCGACGGCCTTCATCCGAATCCGGCCGCGCGGCGTCGGTTGCGCGCCGGTGCGGAGGCAACCCGCTTCGCTCTCGAAGAGCTGTGCTCGTCCGCGTCGGCAGTCGCGGCAGTAGGCTCGCGCTCACTCAGGCCGAGCGCGCTGTCTCTGCGTTGCGGAGGCCCGGGCTCGAGTTTGCCCTCGTCCCGATCACGACCGCCGGCGACCGCGACCGCTCGCGTCCGTTCGGCGAGATCGGCTCGCGCGGCGTCTTCGTCAAGGAGCTCGAGGAGGCGCTCCTCGACGGGCGGATCGACGTCGCGGTTCACTCCGCGAAGGACCTGACTGCGACGGATCCCGACGGCCTCTCGGTCGGCGCCTATATCCGGCGTGAGGATCCCCGAGACGCACTTTGCGGCGCGTCCGAGCTTCGCTCGGGGATGCGGATCGGCACCGCGTCCGCGCGACGCAAGGCGCAGCTGCTCGCGCTCGACCCGACCCTCTCGATCGAGCCGCTGCGCGGCAACATCGACACGCGCCTGCGCAAGCGAGGCGAACGAGGCCTCGACGCGATCGTGCTCGCCGCGTGCGGGCTCGACCGGCTTGGGCTCGAGGGAGAGATCGGGCTTCGGTTCGATCCCGAGACGATGCTGCCCGAGGCGGGGCAAGGCGCGCTTGCCCTCCAGGTACGGGCGGGAGACCTGCCGCTCGTGCAGGCGGTGGACGATGCCGAGACGGGGGTCCGGGTCGAGGCGGAGCGTGCGGTCGTGGCCGCGGTCGGCGGCGGCTGCCTCGCTCCCGTCGCGGCGCATCACGACGGAGTGACGCTGACCGGGCTCATCGCGGCGGAGGACGGATCGTGGATCGAGCGGCGCACGGGCGCCGACGCAGCCGCGCTCGGCGCGGAGCTGGTGGATGCGAGTACTCGTCACGCGTGAGGAGCTCGCCGCCCGCGTCGCGGCGCTCGGGCACGAAGCGGTCTTCTGCGAGCTGATTCGCATCGAGCCACTCGGTGGCGAGCCTGTCGACGCTCGCGCGTACGACTGGCTCGTGGTCACGAGCCGCAACGGCGCGCACGAGCTCGGCCGTCGCGGAGTCGCCGCCAACCGCATTGCTGCGATCGGGCCGGCCACGGCCGACGCGCTGCGTTCGCACGGGCTGCACGTCGATCTTGTCGCCGCGAACCACAGCCAGGAAGGCCTGCGTGACGAGCTGCCGGAGGGAACCGCCCTGCTCGCGGCGGCCGAGGGTGCGCGGCTCGACGTGCTCGACGCGGACTTCCTGCCGCTCTACCGGACGATCGAGCTGCGGCCCGAGGTGCCGGAGGTCGACGTCGCACTGCTCATGTCCGGCTCCGCTGCGAGGGCGCTCGCTGCGGCCGGGGTGGACGTCCCGGTCGTCGCGATCGGGCCGCAGACCGAGGCTGAGGCGAGCGCTGCCGGCCTCGACGTTGCCGCGGTCGCTGCCACTCACGACCTCGACGGACTTGTCGAGGCATTACGTTCCCTGCCGTGGTCATCACTTTCCTGACCGATTTCGGATTGCAGGACGACTTCGTCGGCACGTGTCACGGCGTGATCGCGACGATCGCGCCCGAAGCTCGCGTGATCGACGTCACGCACGGTGTCCGGCCCGGCCGTGTCCTGCAAGGAGCGCTCGTGCTCGCGAACACGCTGCCGTACATGCCGGCAGGCGTCCACCTCGCGGTTGTCGACCCCGGCGTGGGGAGCGGCCGCCGCGCGCTCGCGCTGCGCGACCGCGAAGGCCGGCTGCACGTTGGCCCGGACAACGGGCTGCTCCTACCTGCGGCCGAGCGGTTCGGGGGCGTCGCCGAGGCACACGAGCTTGCCAACGCCGAGTACTCGCTGCAGCCCGTCTCGCGGACCTTCCACGGCCGCGACCTCTTCTCGCCGGCGGCGGCTCACCTCGCCGCGGGCGTGGCGCTCGAAGAGCTCGGTCCGCCAGTCGATCCGGACGAGCTGGTGCGCGTCGAGATCCCGAAGCCCGAGGTCGGGCAGAACAGGGTGCGCGCGACCGTGCTCGTCGTCGATCGCTTCGGGAACGTCGCGCTCGACCTGCGCCGCGAGCACCTCGAGCGTATGGAGCTCGTCGCGGGCACTCGGGTCGAGCTCACCTGTCACGGCGCGCAGTTCTACGCAATCTCCGCGCGCACGTTCGCGGACGCCCCGCGGGGGTCGCTCATCCTCTACGAGGACAGCTACGGCAGCCTCGCCCTCGCGGTCTCGCAGGGCAGCGCCGCCGAACTTCTGCGCGTCGAGGAGGGAAGCGAGATCGTCCTCGACTTCGCGGTGCGGTGATCGACAGCCGGAGGTTCGCCCGCCTCGTCACGGATGCGGTGGTGCGACGGCCGTGGCTATGGCGGATCTTCCGCGGCCGCCTGCGCACCATGTTCGACGGGCTCGCGCCGACATGGGAGACCCGGATCGGCCCGCATCACCTTCTGGCGCTCGATCTCGCGCTCGCGGACGTGCCCGGGCCGCGCAACGTCCTCGATCTCGGGACGGGAACCGGTGTCGTCGCTCTCGCGCTCGCCGAGCGCTATCCGGAGGCCGAGGTCGTGGGCATCGACCTCAGCCCGGCGATGATCGAGGAGGCGCGTGGGAAGCTCTCCCCGGAGCTCGAGGGGCGAGCTCGCTTCGAGGTCGGCGACGCATCGGCGCTGTCCTATCCCGACGGCGCATTCGAGCTCGTCGTCCTCTCCAACATGATCCCGTTCTACGACGAGCTCGCTCGGATCGCCGCGCCGGGAGGGACGCTCGTGCTCTCGTTCTCGAGGGGCGCCGAGACGCCGATATACGTTCCGTCGGAGCGGTCGCGCGAGGAGCTCGGCCGCCGTGGCTTTGCGGAATTTGCGGAGTTTTCGGCGGATCCGGCCACGGCGCTGCGGGCGACGAGGGAGTAGGCTCTTGGGCAACGGTCGTCCGCGACACGGTTACACCGGTCCGAACGACCCATGGCCCTCGGAGCACGCGCAAGCGTCCACGGGGGCCTCTTTTCGTCTCGCCGTTGGTCCGCCGTTGGCGGGACGATCTACCCTTCGCCGCGACATGAGTCTTCGCCGCTCGGTGATAGTGGTCGGTTCCGCGCTCGCGATCGCGGCGGTGATCGGCTGCGGCGCGGTGAGAGCGGACTCGAAGGTCGTGTCGCCATGTGGGACGGCGACGCTTCCCTCCTGGTCGCCGGACGGCACCCAGATCGGCTGGTACGGCAAGCGCTGGCCGCTGCCGAACCTTCACCACTCGAGCGGCAGCATCAAGCTCTTGCGGGCGATCTGCGTCTCGGACGCCGACGGCAAGAACGTCCACGCGCTCCCCCACACGGTCTGTAGCGAGCGCTGTTCCAAGGACTTGAGCGAGCCGCCGGATCAGCTCTACTGGGTTGCAACGGGGATGCTCTACGGCAGCGACGCCGGGATCGGCGCGATCCCGACTGGTCAGCAGCCGACGCTCGTCGGCAGAACACCGCCCGCGCAGTTCTCGTCCGACACGAAGGGCGATCGCGTCGCCGCCGGCGTGGCCTCGGGCTGTACGAACACCGGCTGTGCAGGGCCGGTGAGAGTCCTCGACGTCCCGTCCGGAACCGTCGTCGGAAAGGTCGGCGGCTCGAAGCTGATCAACACCGAACCGAGCCTTTCGCCCGACGGGACGCAGGTCGCCTTCGCGCGCTTCCCCGCCAACGACTCCGGCCGGAATCTCGGGATCTGGACCGCGTCGGCCGACGGTAGTCACCTGCGGCGGTTGGCGCCGAGCGGCGGCGACCCGCTCTGGTCGCCCGGGGGCAACCGAATTGCGTATATCAACCCCACCAACGCAGATCCGGTTGAGCTGCGGCTCGTGCCGGCGGGTGGCGGTACGAGCACGACCCTCCTGCACAACGGCGTCGGAGCCGTCTTTGGTTGGTCACCCGACGGCAAGCAGCTCGCTTTCTCGGATTCGAAAGGGAACCTTGCCGTCGTCGACGTCGCGACCAAGAAGGTGCTGAAGCTGCTGAAGCTCGGACTTCCGTACGGCGCCTCGAGCGTCGCCTGGTCGCCGGATTCGCAACAGCTGCTGGTGGTGTGGAAGGCGCCGGCTCACTCGGGGTGCCCCAGCGGTCTGTGGCGCGTTCCGATCAGCGGCGCGAAGCCGCATCTCGTGCACGGCTGCTGACGACAGAAGTAAGTGGCGAGGGCCGGACTCGAACCGGCGACACCCCGGTTTTCAGCCGAGTGCTCTACCAGCTGAGCTACCTCGCCGCGGCTGGGCGGCGGTCAGTGTAGCCCGGGCGCGGCGGCAGGTGGCCGCGTTAGCCTCCCCGCGGTGAGCGTCGAAGAGGCCGCCCGCGAAATCGCCGTCATCGGCGCCACGCTCGATCTGGGCGCCGGGCGCCGCGGCGTCGACATGGGCCCATCCGCGATCCGCTACGCGGGTCTCGAGCAGCAGCTCACGGACAAGCTCGGCGTCCGCGTCTCCGACGCCGGCAACGTCATCTCCCCGGTCGTCGAGACCGCGGACATGGGTGACGAGCATGCCCGGTACCTGCGGCAGATCCTCGACCTCTGCGACCGCCTTTCGGTGCTCGTGGCGGCTGCGGCCGGCCGCGGTGCCCTGCCGCTCGTGCTGGGCGGCGATCACTCCGTCGCGCTCGGCTCGCTCCTCGGGATGGCGAAGGTGCATGGGCCGGGCGGCGTCGTGTGGATCGACGCGCACGGTGACCTCAACACGCCCGAGACGTCGCCGAGCGGCAACGTCCACGGGATGGTGCTCGCGGCGGCGCTCGGGATGGCAGGCGATTCCTTCCGCCGCGAGGGCTGGCCGCTGCCGGCTGTGGAGCCCGGCAAGCTCGCGCTCGTCGGCGTTCGCTCGCTCGACGAGGGAGAACGGAAGCTCCTGGGGAAGCTCGACGCGAAGGTCTTCACGATGAACGAGGTCGACCGGATCGGGGTCGAGCCGTGCGTGCGCGAAGCCCTCGCGCACGCATCCGGCGCAGCGTTCCTCCACGTCTCGCTCGACATGGACGCCGTCGATCCGGACTACGCGCCCGGGGTGGGAACGCCGGTGCGCGGCGGGCTCTCGTATCGCGAGGCGCACCTCGCGATGGAGACTGTGGCGAAGTCCGGCCGCATCGACTCGATGGACGTGGTCGAGGTGAACCCGATCCTCGACCGCGAGAACGCGACGGGCCAACTCGCCGTCGAGCTCGTCGCGTCTGCGCTCGGCGCTCGCATCCTCTAGTGCTTCGGCTGGAGGTCCGCGATGGAGACATCGCCGCGGTCGAGGCGGACGCGATTGCGAATGCGGCGAACGATCGCCTCTGGATGGGCGCCGGCGTCGCCGGAGCGCTCAAGCGCGCGGGCGGCGAGGAGATCGAGCAGGAGGCCATGGCGGTCGGCGGGATCCCGCTTGGCACCGCCGTGGCGACGACAGCCGGACGGCTCCGCGCACGCTGGGTCATCCATGGCGCGGTCATGGGACAGGACCTGCGCACCGACCGAGACCTCATCCTCCGCACGACGCGCGCTTGTCTCGAGGTCGCCGAGGAGCTCGGCTGCCGCTCGCTCGCGCTGCCCGCGTTCGGCACCGGCGTCGGCGCGTTTCCGCTCGGCGAGTGCGCGCGGATCATGGTCGAGGAAGCGCGGATCTTCCCGGCCGAGTCGCTCGAGCATGTGATCTTCGCGGTCTACGGCGGCGAGGCTTACGAGGCGTTCTCGTCCGAGCTCTCCTCGCCGCTCCCCGAGGGCTCGTAGTACCGGCGGCCCTCGAGCTCTTCCGGCAGATAGCTCGCCTCGAATCCCTGTGGATCGTCATGAGGGTAGACGTAGCCCTCGCCGTGACCGAGCCGGCGGCCGTACCACGACCCGTCGCGGAGCGGCTTCGGCGGTCTCGCGGCGCCGCGCTCCTGCACGTCGCTCGTCGCCCGGTTCAACGCGACGTAGCTCGCATTCGACTTCGGCGCCCGTGCGAGATAGATGGCAGCCTGCGAGAGATTGAGCCGCGCCTCGGGAAGCCCGACGTGCTCGACCGCCTGCGCGGCTGCGACCGCGACGAGGAGCGCCCGCGGGTCGGCATTGCCGATGTCCTCGGACGCGAGCACGATCATCCGCCGGGCGATGAAGCGCGCGTCCTCGCCGCCCTCGAGCATCGCGGCGAGGTAGTAGACGGCCGCGTCGGGGTCGCTGCCTCGCATCGACTTGATGAACGCCGACGTGAAGTCGTAGTGCTGGTTGCCGGCCTTGTCGTAGACGAGCGGCGGCTTGCGTGCCGCGTCCTCGACGGTCTCCGCGGTGATGGTTCCTCCGGCCGTCTGGCTCGCCAGCTCGACGATGTTGAGCGCGGTACGAGCGTCGCCGCCCGAGCGGTGCGCGATCAGCTCAACGACCTCGCCGGACGCTTCGGCGCCCACCTCGGCGAGTCCGCGACGGACGACGATCGCCATCTCTGCCGGCGTGAGGGGCTCGAGTTCGTACACCTGGCTGCGGGAGATGAGCGCGGAGTTGACCTCGTAGTACGGGTTCTCGGTCGTCGCGCCGATCAGCGTCACGAGCCCCGACTCGACCCCCGGCAGCAGCGCGTCCTGCTGCGCCTTGTTGAAGCGGTGGATCTCGTCGAGGAAGAGGATCGTGCGCCGTCCCGTGGTGCCGAGCCGCTCCTGCGCCCGCGCCAGTACCTCGCGCACGTCCTTCACGGTCGCCGAGACCGCCGACAGCTCCTCGAACGCTGCTCCCGTCGAGGCCGCGACGATGCGGGCGAGCGTCGTCTTGCCGCTACCGGGAGGGCCGTAGAGGATCGACGAGCGCACCCGGTCTTCCTCGATCGCCAGCCGCAGCGCCGAGCTCTTGCCGAGGACGTGCTCCTGTCCGACGAACTCCTCGAGGGTCGTCGGCCTCAGCCGTTGGGCCAGTGGCGCCACGTCGCCCGCGCGCTGGTCGGCGGCGTCCGAGAAGAGGTCGCTCATGAGGGCCAGTATGCTCCGCGCCGTGTCCGGTTCTGTGGCCGACGCGTGGAGCGGCGCGAGCTACGAGCGCATCGCCGAGACCTTCGCGCCGATCCACGATCGGGTCGTCGGGTCGCTTGCGATCGAGCCCGGGACGCGCGTTGTCGACGTGGCCTGCGGGACCGGTGGGGTGGCGCTGCGAGCCGCACGGGCCGGCGCGGATGTCGTCGGGATCGACATCTCCGTCGACCAGCTCGCCAAGGCGCGAACCGCCGCGGACGAGGAAGGCCTCGCAATCGAGCTCGACGAAGGCGACTGCCAGGAGCTTCCGTACGGCGATGCCGGGTTCGACGCCGTCGCCTCCGCCTTTGGCGCGATCTTCGCGCCCGACCATGAACGCGCTGCGGGCGAGCTGGCGCGTGTCTGCCGGCCGGGCGGCCGGCTCGCGCTGACCGCCTGGCCGAAGGACGAGTGGTCGGAAGTGAACGAACGGGCCGGGCGGGTGTTCCCACCGGGGCCGGACGCGCGCGACTGGGCCGAGGAAGCGCATGTCCGGGCGCTGCTCGGCGACTCCTTCGACCTGGAGCTCCTACGCGGGGAATGGCGCATCGAAGCGGATTCGGGCGAAGAGCTCTGGGAGCTTGCGTCGACGTCGATGCCGCCGCTGCGCTCCTGGCTCGCCGAGCAGGACGACGAGGTACGCGCGTACGCACAGCGGGTCTATCTCGAGTACCTGGCACCGGGTGTGCTGCGTCGTGAGTACGTTCTCGTCGTGGGGACGCGCCGATGAGCACGCCGACGACGCTGCGCGACGAGGTCACCGACCTCCTCCAGCGCCTCATCCGCGTCGACACGACGAATCCGCCCGGCAACGAGACGGCCGCGGCCGAGCTCCTGAAGGAGTACCTCGAGGCGAACGGCCTCGGGTGCGAGCTGATCGCACGGGTGCCCGAGCGCGCCAACCTCGTCGCGCGGCTCCCCGGCGGCGACGGCCCGTCGCTCCTCTTCCTCGGGCACACCGACGTCGTGCTCGCAGACCCGGCCGAGTGGTCGGTGCCGCCGTTCTCGGGCGAGTTGCGAGCTGGCATGGTCTGGGGACGTGGCGCGCTCGACATGAAGAGCGAGGTCGCGGCGAACGCCGTCGCCATCGCGTCGCTTGCGCGCGAAGGGTTCCGGCCGAGCGGCGACCTGATCTTTGCGGCGACGGCCGACGAGGAGGCCGGCAACGGCTTCGGGCTCGAGTGGCTGTGTGAGGACCATCCGGATGCAGTCCGCTGCGACTTCGCGATCAACGAGGGCGGTGGCGACCGGATCGAGCTCGAAGACGGCACCCCGGTCTATCTGCCGACGGTGGCCGAGAAGATGACCGCGCCGTTCCGGCTCACCGTGCGAGGCCGCTCCGGGCATGCGTCGATGCCGCGGATCGCCGACAACGCGCTCGTCAACGCGGTTCAGCTGATCGAGCGGATCGCCGACTACCGGCCCGAACCGCAGCTCGGCCCCGAGGTCGAGGCCTTCCTCCAGGCAGTGCTCGGCGAGCCGACGACCGCGGCCGAGGCGGCTGAGCGCGTGGCGCCGCTGTCGCCGATCGCAGCGGTCGTGATCGACGCGCTCCTGGCGCCGACCTTCTCGCCGACGATGATCTCCGCTTCGAAGAAGCGGAACGTCATCCCGGCGCTCTGTCAGATCGAAGTCGACTGCCGGCTTCTGCCGGGCCAGCATGTTGAGCACGTCGAGCCGATGATTCGCGCCGTCCTCGGCGGGGACGTCGACTACGAGCTCGAGTGGATCGAGGCTCGCGGCGGCACGCGCTCGTCGCTCGACACGCCGCTGTGGCGCGCGCTCGAGGAGTGGGTCGCAGAGGTCGAGCCCGGAGCGAAGGCCGCGCCGCTCGCGTGTGTCGGGTTCACCGACAGCCACTGGCTGCGCGAGGCGTTCGGCACCGTCGCCTACGGGTTCTTCCCTTCGAGCGGCGAGCTGCCGCCCGAGGTCTCTGCAGCGCTCGTCCACTCGGCCGACGAGCGGATCCCGGTCACCGACCTCGAGCTCGGTGTCGGCTGGCTGCGTTACGCAGCGCAGGCCATGCTCGGCTAGGAAAGGCCGCGGGGCTACCCTTCCCCGCGATGGGCGAGGAGAAGATCAGGCTCGGCGGCATGGCCCTTCCGAACGGCGTGCTCGTGCATGGGCCGCACTCCTGGGCGTGCGCGATCCGGCACGAGGATGGACGGATCGAGGTCGCCTCGGCGCGGAAGCGCTTTCAGGCGTCGAGGATCCAGAGCCCGCTGCTGCGGGGGCCGGCTCGTCTCGCGGAGGCGCTCGCGCTGCTGCCGCAGATCAAGGCGAAGCTCCCCGCGGCGCGGCTGCCGATGGAGAACCGGCGCGTGCTCCTTTCGATGATGGGCACAGCGGTGTTCGTCCGCGGACTGCGCGAGTCGAGGCTGCGGCCGGTCGCCCGCGAGCTGCTGATCGCCGTTGCATCGGTCGCACCGGCGGTGCTCTCGCTCCGCTCCGGCGAGCTTGCGGCGTACCACGGCGCCGAGCACATCTCGATCGGCAGCTACGAGCAGGGCAAGCGCGCGACGCGTGAGCACGAACGGTGCGGAGGCCATCTTGTCGGGCCGCTCGTGGCTACGTCAGTGGTCGGAAACGTCCTGGCCGGATTCGCCCCGGAGCGCCACCGGCGCCACGCCCAGGCAGTCGCTCAGCTCGGGGCGATCGCCGCGGCCACCGAGCTCTTCGGCTGGATGACGCGGCATCCGGAAAATCCCGTCGCGCAGGCGCTCGGAAAGCCGGGCCACGAGCTCCAGCACCGCTTCTCGACTGCCGAGCCGAGCGACGCCCAGCTCGAGGTGGCTCAGGCCGCGCTCGCGGCGTGCCTCGAGCTCGAGCGTGCCGCAACCGCGTAGACGCTGATCAGCTCAGCTTCTCGGGGTGTCCGAGCTGGCCGAGCTCGACGATGTCGCGGCGGAAGAAGAGCGCCACGGTCCAGTCGACGACGACCCGGAACCTCCTCGACGCCAGCGGGAGTTGGTAGAGGTGATACGTCCGCGTCACGAACCAGCCGAGGAAGCCACGCAGACGTAGGCCCAGCACCTCGGCGATCCCCTTGTGCCGGCCGAGGGTCGCGACCTGGCCGAGCATCAGGTAGTGGTACGGCTGGGGCGTCCCGGCCAGGTTCTTCGCGAGGCGCCGGGCCTGGCGCAGTGCGTGTTGGCACGTCGGTGGATCGGGCTGCGCGCTGCGGGCGTTCGGGACACGTGCGCAGTCGCCGAGCGCCCACACATGCTCCTGCCCGCTCACCCGGAGGAACTGGTCGACGACGACGCGGCCCTTCTCGTCGAGCGGCAGCGACCAATCGCGCAGCTTCGGGTTCGGAGCGACGCCCGCAGTCCAGACGAGCATGTTCGTGGGGATCCGAGTGCCGTCGCCGAGCACGGCCTCGTCCGCCGAGACCGACTCGAGCGTCGTGTCGACATGCATCTCGATCCCGCGCTTGCCGAGCTCGTCCGCGGCGTATTCGCCGAGCGGCTGCGGGATGTCGGGCAGGATCCGCGACGCTGCGTCCACCATGACCCAGCGTCGTGGAGTCGAGCGCAGGCGCGGGTAGTAGCGGAGCGCGTCCTCGGCGAGGTCGGACAGCTCCGCGAGCGCCTCGACACCCGCGTACCCGGCGCCGACGAAGACGAAGGTCAGCAGCCGCGACCGCTCCTCCTCGTCTGAAGTGGCGTCGGCCGCCTCGAGCTGGTGGAGAACGCGGTTGCGGAGGTTGATCGCGTCGGCCAGCGATTTGAACGAGAGGCCGTGCTCGGCGAGGCCGGGGATCGGCAGGGTGCGCGGCACGGCGCCGAGCGCCAGCACGAGCTCGCTCCAGCCGAGTGTGTGCATTCCCTCGTCTGTCTCGACGGCCGCGGTCTGCGCCTCGAGATCGAGTTCGCCCACTGCGCCAAGGATGAGCTCGGCGTGCGGGCACATGACGCGCAGCGGCACGACGCAGTGGCGCGGCTCGAGTGTCCCCGACGCGGCTTCCGGCAGCAGCGGCGTGTAGAGCATGAAGTTCTCCTTGCTGACGATGGTCGCGCCGCGCTCGCGGAGCTGGCGTGCGACGTAGGCGCCGGCGAAGCCGCCGCCGACCACGAGTACGCCGCCCTGTGCCTGTCTCGTTTCGGCCATGTCCCCTAGCATCGCGCAGTGATGGCCGTCCAGGTCGCCGTGGTCGGAAGCGGAACGGAGCACGAGGACAGTGCCGAGCACGTCGGGCGGCTGCTCGCCGAGCGTGGGGCGACGGTCGTGACGGGTGGGCTCGGCGAGGTCATGGCGGCTGCGGCGCGCGGTGCGAAGAGCGCCGGTGGCACCACGATCGGGATTCTCCCGGGCGAGACGCGGGCGAACGCAAACGCGTGGCTCGACCACGTCGTCGTCACGGGAATCGGGCACGGCAGGAACCTCGCTGTCGTCGCGTCCGGCGACGCGGTGATCGCGGTGGGCGGACGCTACGGCACGCTGGCGGAGATCGGCTTCGCGCTCACGCTGGACCGGACGGTCGTCGTGCTCGAGCCGGGCTGGGAGGTGGAGGGCACGCTGCGCGCCGCGACTCCGGCGGAAGCCGTCGAGCTCGCGCTCGCGGCGATTCCCTAGACCTTGTGGCGCTCGCGGTAGCCGCGTTGCTTGTCGCGGTTGCCGCAGACCTCCATCGAGCACCAGGCCCGCGAGCGGTTGCGCGACTGGTCGTAAAAGACCACGCGGCAGTTCTCGTCGCGGCACGTCTTGAGCCGCTTCCATTCGTCGGCGGGCGCGAGCTCCGCGACCAGGGCGACGATGCGGCCGATCGCGCTGCGCGCTCCGTCTGCCTCCGGCGCGAGCACTGGGCGGCCGTTCTCGAACCGGACTCCGAGATGAGCCCCCCGGCCCGCCTCCTCGAGCGTCTTCGAGGCGCCCGCGGTGTCCGCCGGCTCGCCGTTGTTCGCGAGGAGTAGCTCTCTGATCGCTTCTCGAACGGCGAGGGCGTCGGCGTGCTCCTCCGTCGTGGGCTCGACGAGATCGTCGACGAGCCCTTGCTCGGAGAACCACGCGGCGAGCTCATCAGGCGTCGCAATCGCATCGATTCCCGTCTCGAGATCGAGTGTGTTGACGAAATCCCGAACGACGTCGAGCTGGGTATGAAGAGAAGTAACCATTGATCTTGCGTCGGAGGTTACGTAACTGGTAATCTCCGAACAGTGGTTAGGTTAGCAGGTCGGAAGGAGGAGTTCTGATGCATCCAGAGATCGGTGAGCAGTTCGTCCTCGACCGGATGGCGGGGTTCCGCCGCGATGCCGAGCGGTTTCGCCGTGGTCGGGCCGCTTCCGTCAAGCCACCGCGGCCAGTGCGGGCAGCTATCGAGTTACGGCTGAGCGCCTGCCGCGAAGAGCTCGAGCGGCTCGCGGCGCTGAGCGAGCGCCCTCTGCACGACGGCGAGTGGCTCGTCGCGGACGTCGACGGGGTGCCGGTGGCCGCGGTCTCGGTCGACGACGGGGCGACGGTGTACGACCCGTTTCGGCAGAGCTCACAGGCCGTCTCGCTGCTACGGCTCCGGCGGAAGCAGGTTCTGGCGGCCGCGTAGGAATTCGCGCTCGACCTCGGTCGGCGCGAGTTCCAGCGCGCGTTCGTATTCACTCGCAGCCGGTTGCCCGAGCCGGCGAAGGAGGTCGGCTCGGGTCGAGTGGTAGAGGTAGTAGCCGTCGAGCCCGTCGATTTCGTCCAGGAGCTGGAGAGCGGCGTCGGGGCCGCCGGCAAAGGAAACGGCGGCTGCTCGGTTCAGCTCCACGACCGGCGAAGGGCTCAACTCCGCGAGGCGGCCGTAGAGCAGCGCAATCTGCGCCCAGTCGGTCTCCTCCTCGAAGTGCAGCGACGCGATGGCCGCCTGCAGCTGGTACGGACCGGGCAGGCGCAACGAGAGGGCGCGCTCGAGCGCGCTCGTGCCTTGTGCGATCTCGCCGGCGTCCCAGAGCTCTCGGTCCTGCTCCTCGAGGAGTACGAGCTCGCCGGCTGGCGAGACGCGCGCATCACGGCGGGCGTCCTGCAGCAGAAGCAGCGCATGCAGGCCGTGCGCCTCCGCCTCGTCGGGCATCAGCGTCGCGAGGATCGCCGCGAGGCGGATCGCCTCACCGCAGAGCTCGCGCCGGATCGGGGGGCCGTAGCCTGCGTTGAAGACGAGGTAGATCGTCGCGAGCACGAGCCGCACCCGGTCCGGCAGCAGATGCTCCGCCGGCACCCGCAGTGGGATGCCGGCGTCGCGGATCTTCCGCTTCGCGCGGACCAGCCGCTGGGCGAGCGTCGCTTCGGGGACGAGGAAGGCACGAGCGATCTCGGGCGTATCGAGGCCTGCGACGAGGCTCAGCGTCAGCGCCACCTGTGCCTCCGGCGCGAGGGCCGGATGGCAGCAGGCGAAGATCAGCTCGAGCCGCTCGTCGGGAATGGTGGCCTCCTCGTCGTAGGGGAGCTCGTCGACGCGCGCGAGGAGCTCCGTCTTGCGGGCCAGCGTCTGCTCGCGGCGGATCCGGTCGATCGCCGCGTTCCGCGCGGTCGTCACGATCCACGCGCCGGGATTGCCGGGGACACCGTCGCGCGGCCACCGTTCAGCCGCCCGCACGAAGGCGTCCTGCACCGCGTCCTCGGCGAGGTCGAGGTCGCCGAGGACGCGGCCGAGGATCGCGATCGAGCGGGCGCGCTCGTCGCGGTAGGCCCCTTCGAGGCCAACAGAGTCGAGGTCCTCTACGAGGCGACCTCTGCCGTTCGCATGACGATCGGGCGCACCTCGATGTGGCCGTAGCGCGCCGAGGGGATCTTCGCGGCCCACTCGAGCGCCTCGTCGAGCGTGTCGACGTCGATCAGGTAGTAGCCGCCGAGCACTTCCTTCGTCTCGGCGAACGGCCCGTCGGTCGTCAGCGTCTTGCCGTCCTCGACGTGGACGACGGTCGCGGTGTCGCCAGGCTGGAGCTGGTTGGCTCCGACGAGGATGCCGCGGCTCTGCAGCTCCTCCGTGTAGGTCCCGTACTCGGCGAAGACCGCGTTGCGCTCGTCCTCGGGCATCGAGCCCCACTGACTCTCGTCGTCGTTGATCAGGAGCAGGTACTGCATGTGTCCCTCCTTCGGGAGATCGTTGACGCTTCTACGACGAACGAGCCGTCGCAAAATCGACAGGCAACGTCAAACAGGTCGGCCCGCCGTCGCCCTTGCGCGAGATCTCGTCGCCTTCGTACTCCAGGACCTCGATCCCGGCGGCCTCCAGCCGCGCCTTCGTCTCGGCGTTGCCTGCGATGGCGAGCGCGCGGCCGCCGGGGAGGCCGAGGACGTTCGGTCCCATCGTCTCGAACTCGTCGCCAGGCACCTCGAGGATCCGCACGCCGCGTTCCATGAGCAGCTCGACGAGCGGAACCGGCAGCAGCGGCAGATACGCGGCGACGAGATCCGTGGCGACGGGATTCAGCAGCGAGCGGAGGTGGAGCACCTCGGCGGGGCCGTGAAAGTGCGGCAGGTGGAACGCGAGCACGTCCACGCCCGGAAGGAGGTGGCGCAGCGCCTCGATGCCCGCCTCGTTCGTGCGGTACGTCTGGCCGACGAGCAGCGTCGTCTCGTCGAGCCACACGGTGTCGCCTCCCTCGGCGAGCTCGTCGTCCTCGAGCCGCCCGACCACCGGCAGCGGCAGGTCGCCGGCGAGCGCCTCCGGCTCGCCGCGCCGGCCGGCCTTTCCCGGCTGAAGCAGGATCGCTCCCTGCGGCGTCACGAGCACGGGGTCGTAGACGTAGATCGAGTCGAGGTTGCCGGGCTCGCCGCGCGCCTCGATCAACTCGGCGCCGGCACCCGCGAGGAGGCCGCGGAACTGCGCGTGCTCTTCGGCCAGCCGCGCCGGGTCGGGTTCGGCGCGCCAGTTGAGCTCGCGCCACGAGGCAACGTCCTCGGCGGACGGCGCGCGGACGAGGATCCTCACGTGGCGAGCATACGGCGCAGCAGCTTCAGCGCCCCGGCCTTGTCGAGGAACTCGTTGAGGTTGCCGCACTTGGGGCTCTGGACGCACGACGGGCAGCCGCGCTCGCAGGGACAGCCGGCCAGGAGCTCGGCCGTGTCGGCGACCCAGCCCTCGAACTGGTCGAAGCCGCGCGCCGCGATTCCGACTCCGCCCGCGTGTCCGTCGTAGACGAAGACAGTCGGCGCGCCCGTGTCGAGGTGGAGGTTCGTCGAGAGGCCGCCGATGTCCGAGCGGTCGCACATCGCCCACAGCGGCAGCAGTGCGATCAGCGAGTGCTCGGCGGCGTGAAGCGAGGAGAGCAGGAGCGGCATCGCCTCGAGGCCTTCGAGCTGATGTGGCCGCGGCACGAACCAGACCGCCTCCGTCTCGAAGGTCGTAGGCGGCAACTCGAGCGGGACCGTGTCGAGCGTCGAGCCGTCCGCCGCCGCTTTCTTCTGGTACGCGACCACCTGCTCGGTGACCGAGACGCGGCCGAATGAGAGCTCCAGGCCGAGGCGCCGCTCGATGCGCAGGGCCTCCTCGATCGATGTCTCGGTCTCCTTCTTGGCCTGCGTGTACCAGTCGCCGTCGAACGGCTCGACGAGCGCGCGCCGCGCCTGCAGGTCGAGCTCGCGCACGAGGTGTTGACGGCCGAGGTGGAGGTAGACGGCACCCTGGTGCACCGTCGAGTAGGCGCGTTCCAGCTCGGCCAGGCCGAGCACGGCGCCGCTGGAGGAGTCGACGACGAGGAATGCGTCGGGCGACGTCGAGCGAAGCGGAGTGCGGGCGGCGGGCGAGTCCTTGCCGGCCCAGACCCAGCCGCGCGGTGTGCTGCGCAGCTCCGGCACGTGCGGCGCTCGTTCGAGCGCCTCCGCGCCGAGAGTCACCGCATCGTCCTCGTCGATCGGCGCTTCGAATGCCGCCGCGGCGACGTGCCCGTCGAGCACGCGCGGGTTGGCGTGGTCGAGGATCGCCGCCTCGACATGGCGCTCGAGGAGGGCAGGTGGCTCGCGCATGAAGTACTGGTCGAGCGCGTCCTCCGAGGCGATGAGGATCCCGAGGCCGTGATCGCGGCGGCCGGCTCGTCCCCACTGCTGGCGGAGGCTCGCGACGGTGCCCGGGAAGCCGGCCGAGATGGCGCAGTCGAGGTCGCCGATGTCGATGCCGAGCTCGAGCGCGTCGGTCGAGGTGACGCCGAGCAGGTCGCCCTCGACGAGCCGCCGCTCGATCTCGCGTCGCTGCTGCGGCGTGTAGCCGGCGCGATAGGGCGCGAGTCGTTCTGCGGTTTCTGCATCGAGCCGATCACTTGCGAAGCGATGGATGAGCTCGGCCGACTTGCGGCTCTTCGCGAAGCAGATCGTCCGCAGGCCGCGACCCACGAGCGCGGCGAGCAGGCGCGACGCCTCTCCGAGCGCGCTTGCGCGGATCCCGGCCTCGGCGTCGAGGAGCGGCGGGTTCCAGAGCGCGATGGTCCGCTCGGCTCGGGGCGCCGCGTCGTCTTCGACCACCGTTGCCTCCTCGCCCGTGAGCGCGTGTGCCAGCTCCGCCGGATTTGCGATCGTCGCCGAGGCGAGCAGGAACTGCGGCTCGGCGCCGTAGATGCGCGCCAGCCGGTGGAGCCGCCGCAGCACGTTCGCGACGTGCGAGCCGAAGACGCCGCGGTACACGTGTGCCTCGTCCACCACGACGAAGCGGAGGTTGTGCAGGAAGTCGCCCCACAAATCGTGCCGCGGCAGGACGCCGATGTGGAGCATGTCCGGGTTCGTCAGCACGAGGTTCGCCCAGCCGCGGATCTGGCGGCGCCGGTCGGGCGGCGTGTCGCCGTCGTAGATCGCGGCGCGGATTCCGGGAACGCCGAGCTGTCCGAGCGAGCGGGCCTGATCCTGCGCGAGCGCCTTCGTGGGATAGAGGTAGAGAGCCCGCGCATGGCGGTCGGCGGCGAGCGCGTCGAGCACGGGCAGGTTGAAGGCGAGCGTCTTGCCCGAGGCGGTGCCCGTCGTGACGATGACGTTGCCGCCGTCTTGCGCCGCTTCGTACGCCTCGGCCTGGTGGGCGTAGAGCTCGTCGATGCCTCGGCGCGCGAGCGCATCGCGCACGGCCGAGTAGAGCGAGCCCGGCACCGCGGTGGTCCGCGCACCGCGCGCGGGCTCCGTCGCGAGGTGCGCGAGCTCGTCCCCCACTCCTACAGAGCCGAGCAGGTCGTCCCAGACGGCGGTTGTGGTCACGGCGATATTGAAGCCGCACCGTGCTCGTCCACGAGGACGATTCGTGCGGCCTCGATGCCGGCGAGATCGGCATCGGCGGGAGCAACGACCGCGTCGAACCTGCCGACCGGAGCGTCCACGACCGTCCCGGCCCGTGCCTCGGCACGAGCGCGGAAGGCCGGATCCGGCTCCACGACGACGACCTCCCAGCCGGCGAGCTCGAGCGGGGTTGCGTGGATGCCGGCGAACCCGAGCTCGAGCACGCGTCCCGGCCCTTCGCCGAGCAGCTCGACGATCTGCGGCGTGGCGGAGGCGGCGAGGGCCGGTGGAAGCCGATGCATCGCTACGCTCGATACATGACGAAGGGGCGCACCGGCAAGTTCCTCGGCGTTCCGTACGACTGGCGGCGACCGACGTGGGAGCGGTACCGGTCGCGCCTCTGGAACCCGAACGACCGGCGGATCGTCATGCCTCGGGCGTTCGGTTGGGGCTACGACTTCAACTTCGCCGAGATCGCGCGCCGGTTTGGCCTCAGGCACTAGGGTTTCGGCTCCGGGGTGCCTCGCGGCGAGGCTGAGATCACACCCGTCGAACCTGATCCGGGTCATGCCGGCGAAGGGAGTGCGTTGGTTCCACGCTGCATCACGATCGCAGGCTCCGACTCCGGCGGAGGAGCCGGGATCCAGGCCGACCTGAAGGCGTTCGCAGCCGCGGGCGTCCACGGCATGTCCGCGATCGTCGCGCTCACGGCGCAGAACACGCGCGAGGTGTCCGCAGTCCACGAGGTGCCCGCACCGTTCGTCCGAGCGCAGCTCGATGCGGTCGGCGGCGACATCGGAATCGACGCCGCGAAGACCGGAATGCTCTTCTCCCGCGCGATCATCGAGGCGGTCGCGGACTGGCTGGAGGAGTACCGGGTGCCGCTCGTCGTCGACCCGGTCATGGTCGCGAGCTCCGGCGCCCGCCTCCTGGAGGACGAGGCGGTCGAGGTGCTCGTGGCGCGGCTCTTTCCGCTCGCGACCGTCGTCACGCCGAACCTGCTCGAGGCGCGAGCGCTCGCCGGCTCAAACGCGTCGCCGGCCGGGCTCGCCGAGGCGCTCGTCGCGCTGGGCGCGCCGGCGGCGCTCGTCACCGGCGGGCACGCCGACGACGCGGCCGACCATCTCTTCGACGGAAAGGAGCACTACGTGATCCCGTTCGAGCGTCGTGACGACGCAGCCACCCACGGTGCCGGCTGCACCCACTCGGCGACGCTTGCGGCGCTCCTCGCGCGCGGGTTCTCGCTGCTCGAGGCGGCGCGTGGCGCCGCGGCGGCTGCCTCACGAGCGGTCGCGCAGGGGCTGGTGGAGCTGGGAAGCGGCGACGGGCCCGTGGACGTGCTGGGAGCCACGGCGCGATGAGCATCTCTCCGGGAACAACGCTCCGCTCGCTGCGCGCGCAGAAGCCGCTCGTCCACCAGATCACGAACTACGTCGTGATGAACGAGACGGCCAACGCGACTCTCGCGCTCGGCGCGCTGCCGGTGATGGCGCACGCGCGCGAGGAGGTCGAGGAGATGATCGGGCTCGCGTCCGCGCTCGTCATCAACATCGGCACACTCTCGCAGCACTGGGTCGACGCGATGCTCCTCGCGGGTCGCGCCGCGAGCGCGCGCGGGATTCCCGTCGTCCTCGATCCGGTCGGCGCAGGGGCGACCGCGTACCGCACCGAGACCGCGCGGCGGATCCTCGACGAGGTAGCGGTGACGGTGCTGCGCGGCAACGCGGGCGAGGTGGCAACCCTCGTCGGCGCGGCGGCCGAGGTGCGTGGTGTCGAGTCGATCACGGCCGGGCTTGAGCCGGCGGAGATCGCGCAGGAGGGAGCTCGGCAGCTCGGTCTCGTGGCCTCGGTCACCGGCCCCGTCGATCACGTGTCGAACGGCAAGCGGACCCTCGCCGTGGCAAACGGCCATCCGCTGCTCGCCGCCGTCACCGGCACCGGTTGCATCTCGTCGGCGCTGACAGGCTGCTTCCTGACCGCCAAGCCGGAGGAGCCGCTCGAGGCGGCCGCCGAAGCGCTGGCTGCTCTCGGAGTCGCCGCCGAGGACGCGGCCGCCGGCGCCGCCGGCCCCGGGACGTTCCATGCGCGGCTCTACGATGCGCTCGCGGCGCTCGATCCCGAGACGCTCGACGGGCGGGCTCGCATCTCCGAGCTGTGACCACCTTGGCGGACGTCGGCGAGTTCGGGCTGCTCGCCGAGCTCGAGAGACTCGGGCTCGCGCAGGGAATCGAGCACGACGCGGCTGTCGTCGGCGGGCTCGTTGCCACGCAGGACGCACTCGTCGAGGGCGTCCACTTCCGCCTCGACCTGCTCAGCTGGCGCGAGCTCGGCGCGCGTGCAGCCGCGGTCAACCTCAGCGACCTCGCCGCGTCGGGTGCCGACCCGCTCGCGCTCCTCGTCTCGGTCGGGCTTCCTCCCGAGACCGAGCTCGACGACGCGCTCGAGCTCTACGCGGGCCTGAACGAGCGCGGCGTGCCGGTGCGAGGCGGCGACACCACGCGCGCCGACCGGGTCGTCCTGTCCGTGACCGCACTCGGTCGAGCCGAGCGCGTTCCCGGCCGCGCCGGAGCACGCCCAGGGAACGTCGTCGTCGTGACCGGGCCGCTCGGAGCCGCGGGCAAGTCGTTTCGCGCCGGGCGCCTGCCGGCGGTGCCGGACCGCGTGGAGGAGGGGAAGCGTCTCGCGGCGGTGGCCACCGCCATGCTCGACGTCTCGGACGGCCTCGCGTGGGACGCCGGCCACATCGCGACGCGATCCGGCGTCCGCCTCGAGATCGAGCTCGAGCGCGTGCCGCTTGCGCCGGGTGCCGAGCTCGACGATGTCGGCTTCGGCGAGGACTACGAGCTGCTCGCGGCCACGCCCGACCCCCTCGGCTTCCCGGTCATCGGCCGCGTGGTGGAAGGGGAGGGCGTCGAGCTCACGCTCGGCGGCGAGCCGTACTCACTCGCCGGCTGGGAGCACTTCCGCTAGCCAGCCCTCGAAGTGCGCCTTCGGTCGCACCCCCACGATGGAGCCCCGTGCCTCCCCGTCCGAGAAGAGGATCACGGTCGGGATCGAGAGGACGTCGTAGCGGGACGCGAGGCCCACTTCCTCGTCGATGTTCACGCGCGCGACCTCGACGGGAAGCTCCTCGAGGATCGGATCCAGCGCCTTGCACGGTCGGCACCATGGCGCCCAGAAGTCGACGAGCAACGGCCCGCCGGCGATCGCCTCGTCGAACGTGGTCTCGTCGAGCTCTTTCAGAGCCTCCCCCTCAACGCTGCGAACCGTAGCGCCGGGACCTTCCAGACGGCCTCGAGCACGATCGCGCGGCTCATCTTCGACTTGCCGGCGGTGCGGTCGGCAAAACGGATCGGAATCTCGACGACCTGGAAGCCCTTGCGCAGGGTGCGATACGTCGTCTCGATCTGAAAGACGTAGCCGGCAGCGTCGATTGTGTCGAGGTCGATCGACTCGAGGACACGTCGGCGGAAGCACTTGAAGCCTCCGGTCGCGTCGTGGATCGGCATCAACAGCACGCGCGTGTAGACCGAGGCGCCGCGGGAGATCAGGCGGCGCACGAGCCCCCAGCTGGCGGTGCCGCCACCCTCGACGTACCGGGAACCGAGCGCAAGGTCGGCGCCGCTCTCGACCGCGGCGATCAGCCGCGGCACGTCGGCCGGGTCGTGCGAGAAATCGCAGTCCATCTCGAGCACGAGCTCGGCGCCGCCCGCGAGTACGTGGCGAAAACCGTCGACGTAGGCGCGCCCGAGGCCCTCCTTGCGCGGCCGGTGGAGCACCTCGACCCACTCGAGCTCGGCCGCCAGCCGGTCCGCGATCTCGCCGGTCCCGTCGGGAGAGTTGTCGTCGATGACTAGCACCTTCACGCCGTGATCCGCGAGCGCGCGCACCATCGGCTCGAGGTTCTCGCGCTCGTTGTACGTCGGTAGGCAGACCACGGAATTCGTCGGCATGGCCGCGCCTATGATCGCCGAGTGGCTGACCTACCGCAGAACAGCGACATCGCGGACCAGATCGACCTCCTCGCGGACTTGCTTGAGCTCGAGGGAAAGGACACGTTTCGCATCGTCGCCTACCGCCGCGCGTCCGCCCGCGTACGCGAGACGTCGGGGTCCGTCGCCCAGCTCGCGCTCGACGGCCGAGCGAAGGAGCTGCAGGGCATCGGCGAGACGATCGAGGAGAAGATCGTCCAGATCGTCGAGCTCGGCGAGATCGAGGCGCTGACGCGATACAAGAAGGGCGTCCCGCCCGAGGTCGTCCTCTTCATGAAGCTGCCGGGTCTCGGCCCGAAGACCGCGGCCCGGATCTGGCGTGAGCTGGGTGTCGAGACGCTCGACGAGCTCAAGTCCGCGGCCGAGGGCGAGCGGCTGCGCACCCTCGCCGGCCTCGGCCCGAAGAGCGAGGAGAAGATCCTCGCCGCGCTCGCGTACCAGGCCGAGAGCCCGGAACCGGGGCGGCATCTGCTCGGTCGCGGCCTCCCGGCGGTTCAGGCGGTGGTCGCGGCGCTGAGCGAGCTCCCGGCGGCGATCGCGGTCTCCGAGGCCGGTTCGGTGCGGCGGCGGAAGGAGACGTTCCGCGATCTCGACATCATCGCGAGCGCCTCGAATCCAGCCGAGCTGACCGAGCACTTCGCGAGCCTCAAGTGGGTCGTCGACGTGGCGGCGCAGGGCGACACGAAGGCGACGGTCATCTCTCGCGAAGGACTCCGCTTCGACCTGCGCGTCGTTCCGCCGGAGTCGTTCGGCAACCTCCTTCAGCACTTCACGGGGTCGAAGGATCACAACGTCGCGATGCGCGAAGAGGCGGTGCGGCGCGGGCTCTCGATCTCGGAGTACGGCGTCACGAACGTCGAGACCGGCGAGGTCTTCAAGAGCCCGGAGGAGGACGCCGTCTACGAGTTCCTGGGCTACCAGCCGATCCCGCCGGAGCTGCGCGAGAATTCCGGCGAGCTCGAGGCGGCGCGGCGCGGTGAGCTGCCGAAGCTCGTCGAGCTGAAGGAGGTGCGCGGCGACCTCCACACGCACTCGCACTGGTCCGCCGACGGCAAGAGCACGCTCACAGAGATGCTCGAGGGGGCTGTTGCCCGCGGCTACGAGTACTACGCGGTCACCGACCACTCGCACTACCTGCGCGAGGGACGGCTGCACGCACAGCTCGAGGAGATCGAGACGCTGCGGAAGCGCTTCCCACAGCTGACGATCCTCGCCGGGGTCGAGGCGAACATCCGCTCGAGCGGCGAGGTCGACGTGGCCGACGAGGATCTCGCCTTGCTCGACTGGGTCGTCGCGTCGGTGCACCAGGCGCCCGACTCGCGCCCGACCGAGCGCGTGCTCGAAGCGATGCAGAACCCCTACGTCGACGTGATCGGACACCTGACGGGGCGGAGGATCGGGAAGCGGCCGCCGCGCGACGTCGACGTCGCGCGCGTGATCGAGGGCGCTCTCGAGACGGGCACGTTGCTCGAGATCAACGGTCAGCCGGACCGGCTCGACCTGCGCGACGTCCATGCGCGCGCCGCGAAGGAGGCCGGGCTGAAGCTCGTCGTCTCCTCCGACGGGCACGAGGTGCGCTCGCAGGCCTACGTCGAGCTCGCGATCGCTCAGGCGCGGCGCGGCTGGCTGACCAAGGCCGACGTTGCCAACACGCACACGTGGAAGCAGCTCGACAAGTTGCGGAAGAAGCGGCCATGAGCAGTGTGGATTTCCGCGAAGACGGCGCTGCCGCCCTCGAATGGGCGGCGCAATATCTGGAGCGGGTCGGCGAGCTTCCGGTGCTCGCTCAGGTCAAGCCGGGCGAGCTCTCCGCGCAGCTCCCCGCCGCCGCGCCAGAGCACCCGGAGTCGTTCGCCGCCGTCCTGCGCGACCTCGACGAGCTGCTGTTGCCTGCGCTCACGAACTGGCAGAGCCCGCGCTTCTTCTCCTACTTCGCCGTGACGTCGTCGGAGCCGGCGATCCTCGCCGAGCTGCTCGCGGCGACGCTGAACCAGGTTGCGATCCTCTGGCGCGCGTCGCCCGCCTCGACCGAGCTGGAGCTGCGCGTCGCCGACTGGGTGCGGCAGCTGCTGGGGCTTCCCGAGGGTTGGCACGGCCACATCGAGGACACGGCCTCGACCTCGACGCTCGCCGCGCTCATCGCTGCGCGCCACGTGACCGGCCGCAACGTCGTCGTCTGCTCCGAACATGCGCACTCCTCGGTCGAGAAGGACGCGCGAATGCTCGGGATGGAGCTGCGCAAGGTGCCGGTCGACGACGAGCTGCGGATGCGCGTCGACGGCTACGACCTCGCGGACGTCGCAGCCGTCGTCGCGACGGTCGGCACGACGTCCTTCGCCTCCGTCGATCCCGTGCGGGAGCTGGCCGAGCGTGCGCACACGGCCGGCGCGTGGCTCCACGTCGACGCGGCCTACGCGGGCTCCTCGTGGATCTGCGCAGAGGAGCGCTGGTCGGCCGACGGCGTCGAGCTCGCCGACAGCCTGGTGATCAATCCGCACAAATGGCTGCTCGTTCCGACGGATTGCTCGCTCGTCTGGACGGCTCGGCCCGACGAGTGGCGCGAGGCGTTCACGCTGACGCCGGAGTACCTGCGCACCGACGACGAGGCGTTCTCGCTTGCGGACTTCGGGCCGCCGCTCGGCCGGCGCTTCCGCTCGCTCAAGCTCTGGACGGTGCTGCGCTGCTACGGCGCCGAAGGGCTGCGGGCGATCCTCCGCGAGCACATCCGCCTCGCCGAGCTCTTCGCCGGCTGGGTGCACGAGAGCGAGGGCTGGGAGCTCGTCGCTCCGCGGCGCTTTTCTCTCGTCGTCTTCCGGCGGAACGGCTCGGACTCGGACAACGAGCGGCTGCTCGAGCGTGTCAACGCCTCGGGCGAGATCTTCATCACGCACACGAAGCTCGACGGCCGCTACGTGCTGCGCCTCGCGATCGGCAACGCCCGAACGACCGAGGACGATGTGCGGCGTGCGTGGGAAGTGCTCGGCAGGGAGGCGGACCGATGAGTGACTACATGGTCGAGGAAGCGTCCGGTGGGTTCGTTCTCCCGCTCGGCGGGTTCATCTGCACCGAGGCTCGCGGCGACGACCTGATCCTGCGCAGCCCGGACGCGCAAGACGAGGCCTGGGTGTCCGCCGATATCGCAGGGGACGTGATGACGGAGCTCGTCGTCCGCGAAGCGCGCATCGAGCGGGCGGTCGCGAGCAGCGATTCGACGTTACAGATCGACTTCGACGGTGGCGTCTCGGTCGTGAGCGCGCCCGCTGACGATGCCGAGGCATGGGAGGTGCGTGGCCCGGGCCACGTCCTCGTCGTGGCGCTGCCGGGTGGTGGCGAGCCTGCGATCTGGGACTCGACCTCGGAGATTCGCGTGGTTCGCCCCGGCGACCCGCTCCCGGCGGGCCTGGCCAAGATGATCGAGTCGTTCGGCTTCCGATCCCGACGGGCGCGTTCGAGCTTCGCTGTACGAGCGGAACGCGAGAGTGCTTCGAGCTCCACCCGCCGAACGCTCCGCTGGTCGGCCGAAGCGAGATAGTCCGCTTCTACGACACCGAGTAGGGCGCAAAGGAGGCGAACGATGATCGTCACGACGATGAACGACATCCCCGGCTACGAGGTAGACGAGGTGTTCGGCGAGGTGATGGGCCTGACTGTTCGGTCGCGGAACGTCGGCTCGCAGATCGGCGCCGGCTTCAAGTCGATCCTCGGCGGCGAGTTGAAGGGGATGACGAAGGCGTTGACCGACAGTCGCGAGCAGGTCCGGCAGCGGATGATCGAGGAGGCGGAGGCCCACGGCGCGAACGCGATCATCGCCATGCGCTTCGACACTTCCGAGATGGGCGGGAACTGGACCGAGATCTGCGCCTACGGCACGGCCGTGAAGGTGCACAAGGCTTAGATCCGACGGAGCAGCGCGAGGAACTCGTCGGTCGAGCCGACCACGATGTCGGCGGCGTCGATCAGCGCCGACGGCGCCTCCGTCGATGTGACGGCCACTCGTATCGCGACCTCGAGGCCGTCGAGCGCCGCGAAGGAGTCGATGTCTGTCGTGTCGTCGCCGGCTGCGAGCGCACGGCGCAGTCCGTGCTCCTCCAGCAGCCGCCGCACCGCCGCTCCCTTGTTCGCGACGACCGGCGGGAGGACCTCGAGGACCTTGCGGCCATAACGCGCGACGAGCCCCTGCATCCGTGCCGACTCCGCGATGGCGTCGAGCTCGCGTACCGCCTCGTCCTCGTCCGTCCGGCTGCGGAAGTGGAAGGTCACGCCGAGACCTTTCACCTCGACCTCGGCCTCCGGCCACGGCGCGTCGGCCGCGAACTTCGCGAGCGCGCGACGCCAGCTCTCGGCCTGCGGCTCGAGCTCGAGCCCGTGCGAGCCGACGCAGACCACGCCCCTCACTCCGACCCGCGCGCTCACGTCCTCTCCGGCCCGTCCGCTCACGACCGCGACGAGCGCATATCGCCCGACGAGGCGCTCGAGCTCGGCGCGCGTCTCGGGCGAGGGAGCCGCGTCGTCAGGCCGCGCGACGATCGGCGCGAGGACGCCGTCGAAGTCGAGGAACAGGCCTGCCTGGTCAGGCTCGGCGGCGAGCCGCTCGAGCAGCGAATCCGGGGCCACGCTCAAGGATATGCAGGTCCGGCCATAATCCAGGCGTGCCCGATCTCGACGAGCTCTGGATTCCCCTCGTAGACGAGCCGATCGGCGGCATCGTCGATCGCATCGTCCGCGCCGACCCGGCGCTCGGGGCCAAGATCGAGACGCCGCACCGGATCCTCGCCTTCAGGACGTTCGCCTACATCCGCACCGGGATCCTGCTCGGCCAGCTGCTCTTCGACCATGACCTACCCGACTGGGACGGCTCCGAGAGCTGGGTCGACGCGCTCCTCCGCGAGCCCGCTCACCGCGCAGCGATCGAGCGCGAGGTGAGGGCAGTCGCGGAGGAGATCACTTCCGATCCGCAGTACGCCGACGACGAGCCTCTCGCGCCGGACGACGACGCGCGCGACCGCTTCCGCGCATTCGCGCGGGAGCATCTTGGCCGCCCGAACTAGCTTCTACGCCGAGGTCTTCGAGCCGTTCCCCTGGTAGACGAAGCCGCTGTCTCCGCTGCCGAACAGCTTGCGGGCGAGGACTCTCCGGAACGCCGGGCCCGTGATCGGGTTGACGAGGAGGCCGATCAGGATCCCGAAGGTCAGGAGCAGGCCGTTCCGGGCGGCGCGCACCGGTTCGGGTGAGCTGTGCTTGACGCTCTTGACGCGGCCGGCTGCGTTACGGAGCTCTTCGATCGCGTTCCGCAGCTCGTCCTGGATGTCCTTGTCCGCGGCGAAGCGGGCGGCTGCGTCCGAGACCTTGCGGCGCGAGGCGAGCTCGTCGTAGACGACACGGGCTGAGAAGAAGGCGTTGCGGATGTTGTCGCGCAGCTCCTTGTCGCGGAGCGCACGCTCGACGTAGGGGCGCGCGCTCGCTGCGGCGGCGGCGGCCTTGTCCTTGGTGACGGTCATCTGTATCGATCCTTTCGTCGGGGGTGTGGAGTGCTTTCTATCCTTGCGCAGCCGCCGCTCGCAAGCGACCGTTTCCGGTGGCGTCGTTCGAGCTGAACGCGGCGTCGAACACCTCGGCGATCGAGTCGACGAGGACGAAACAGAGGGCGTCGCGCGTCTCGGACGGTAGCTCCTCGAGGTCGTGCTCGTTCTCGCGCGGGAGGATGACGCGGCCGAGACCCGCGCGCTGCGCGGCGAGCACCTTGTCTCGGACGCCGCCGATCGGTAGCACCTGGCCGGTCAGGGTGATCTCCCCGGTCATCGCGACGTCGCCGGCGACCGCCGTGTCGCGGACGAGCGATGCGATCGCCGTCGCCATCGCGATCCCGGCCGACGGACCGTCCTTCGGGACGGCGCCTGCGGGGACGTGCACGTGGACGTCGTGGCGCGAGAACCACCGCTCGTCGAGCTCGAGCTCCCCGGTGTGGGAGCGCACCCAGGACAGCGCTGCCTGCGCCGACTCCTGCATCACCTCGCCGAGCTGCCCGGTCACGGTGAGATCGCCGCGGCCGGAGTACGCCTGCGCCTCGATGTAGAGGACATCGCCGCCGACGGGCGTGTACGCGAGCCCGGTCGCGACGCCGGGATCCGCGGTGCGGCGCCGGGTCTCGGCCGAGAAGCGGCGCGGGCCGAGCCACTCCCGCGCGAGATCCTCGGTCACCCGGATCTGTTCCTCCCTTCCGCGCGCCACGAGCACCGCGGCCTTGCGGCAGAGGTCGCCGACGCGCCGCTCGAGCCCGCGCACGCCGGCTTCGCGCGTGTACTCGCGGGCGAGCAGGCGGAGCACCGGCTCTCCGATCTCGATCGCGCGGTGCCCGAGCCCGTGCTCGGCGATCTGGCGCGGCACGAGGTAGCGCTCGGCGATCCCGAGCTTCTCCTCCTCGGTGTAGCCGGATAGCTGGATCACGTCCATCCGGTCCAGCAAAGCCGGCGGGATCGTGTCGACGGTGTTCGCCGTGGAGATGAAAAGCGTCTTGGAGAGATCGAACGGCAGGTCGAGGTAGTGGTCGCGGAAGGTCGAGTTCTGGGCGCGATCGAGCACCTCGAGCATCGCGCTCGCCGGGTCGCCTCGCACGTCCGAACCGAGCTTGTCGATCTCATCGATCAGGAGCACTGGGTTGATGGACTCGGCGTCGCGCAGCGCTCGGATGATCGAGCCCGGCATGGCGCCGATGTACGTGCGGCGATGGCCGCGGATCGCCGCTTCGTCGTGGACGCCGCCTACCGACAGCCGCGCAAACTTGCGGCCGAGCGTGCGGGCGATCGACTGGCCGAGCGAGGTCTTGCCGACGCCGGGCGGGCCGACGAAGCAGAGGATCTGGCCGGCGGGATCCTGCGTGAGCTTCGAGACGGCGAGATGCTCGACGATCCGCTCCTTCACCCTGTCGAGGTCGTAGTGGTCCTCGTCGAGGATCTGGCGCGCGCGGTCGAGATCGAGGTCGTCGTCCGTGGTCACGTCCCACGGCAGCGTCGCCAGCCAGTCGAGATAGGAGCGGATAAGGCCGTACTCCGCTGCCGCCGCCGGTAGCCGCTCGAGCCGTGCGAGCTCGCGGTCGGCAGCCTTGCGCACGTCTTCGGGCAACTCGGGCGAGTCGAGTCGCTCGCGCAGCTCGTTCACATCCGCCTGCTCCGGGTCGGCCTCGCCGAGCTCCTCCTGGATCGCCTTCAGCTGCTGGCGGAGGAAGAACTCGCGCTGCCCCTCTTCGAGTTGCGACTGCACCTGCGACTGGATCTTGGTGCCGAGCTCGAAGGCCTGGAGCTCGCGGTTGAGGATCTTCGAGACCTCACGCAGCCGCTCTTCGGTGTCCGCGAGCTCGAGGATCAGCTGCTTCTCCTCGGTCTTCAGTCGAAGTGTCGAGGCGACGAGGTTGCAAAGGCTGCTCGCGTCGTCGACGTTCGCGGCGGCGATCGAGAGCTCCTCGGGCAGGTACGACGCGAGGCCGATGATCTGCCCGAACAGGCCCTGGGCGTTCCGCAGCAGCGCCTCGAGCTCGCGCGTCTCCTCGGCCTCGTCGGGTAGGGGCGAGAAGCGTGCGACGAGGTACGGGTCGCCGGCCACCGGCTCCTCGAGCCGGATCCGGCGCAGGCCCTGGACGAGGATCCGCAGCGTCCCGTCGGGGACGCGGATCATCTTGTGCACGACGGCCGCCGTTCCGATCTCGTAGAGGTGGCGCCAGTCGGGAACCTCCACCTCGGAGTCGCGCACCGCGACGAGCGCGAGCAGGCGATCGCCGCCCAACACGTCGTCCACGAGCTGGATCGAGCGCTCCTGGCCGATGGCTAGCGGAGACATCGAGTCGGGGAAGACGACCGTCTCCTTCAGCGGCAGGACGGGCAGCTCGGCCGGGATCTCGTCGACCTGCGCCTGTTGCGTCTCGGTGAACTCGATCTCGTTCATCGCAGAGGCACCTCCAGCTGCAGGATCCAGGTCTCGTAGATCACCGCGACTGCGTCGACGTCGACTTCCTCGGCGAGCTCGATGCTGCGCTCGAACGGGCCGTACTCGATCTCGATCTGGTGGTACCGGGCGCCGGCCGGATGCGGCCGCTCGCGCACGCCCGAGACGACGAGTGCGGTGCCCGCGGCGTCGATCTGCACCTGGGCCGGGTCGACGCCCGGCAGCTCGAGCAACAGGTGCAGCCTGGGCGGGTCGTCGGTGCGGTAGCAGTCGCACTGCGGCTGGAACCCGCGGCGCGGGGCCGCAAAGTGCGCGACGTCCCAGAGCTCCCGTCTCCCGGTCATGAGTCGGAAGTACCCTCTGTGACGAGGTGGCAAGCATCGTTCGCAGGATCCTCGGATTGCTCGTGCTAGCGATCGCCGCGCTGCTCCACGTCTGGTACCGCGGAGTCCTCGCTGCGCCAGAGGTGAAACGGCGGAAGGCCGCTAAGAGAGCAGCCCGGCGCGCCTGAGAAGCGATTCCGCGAGCCGTCGCGAGGCTTCGTCGACGAGCTCGCCTTCGAAGCGAGCCGCTCCCGTCGCTGCCTCGACGATCCGCTCCGCGCGTTCCAGTTCGGCCGGAGACGGCGTGAAGATGCGGTTGACCGGCTCGATCTGGCTGGGGTGGATCACCCACTTGCCGTCGTAGCCGTGCTCGAGCGCGCGTCGCGCGGAGAGGACGAGACCGAGGTCGTCGCCGAGACGCCCGTGCGGGCCGTCCACCGCCTGGAGCCCGAACGCGCGCGCGGCCACGACGACGCGTCTGAGCGCGTACTCCGAGCTGCCGGCTCCGATCGTCAGGACGGGCACACCGAGCGAGGCGGCCATGTCGGCGGGGCCAAAGACGAGCGCCTCGAGCTCGTGCCCGGCGGCGCCGATCCGCTCGGCCTCCGCGAGTCCGCGCGCCGTTTCGATCTGAGCTTCGAGGCCGATTCCGGCCGGAAGCAGCTCGGCCGCAGCGGACACGTCCTCCGGGGACTCGACCTTGGGGAGTACGACGACATCGGGGCGCGCCTCCGCGGCGGCACGCAGATCGTCCTCCCACCAGGGCGTCGAGCGCGCGTTGACGCGAAGTGCGGTCGTCCGGCCGAGGCGGCCGCCCCTCAGCGCGGCGACGGCGAGCCCACGCGCCTGCTCCTTGTCTTCGGCCGCGACCGCGTCCTCGAGGTCGACGACGACCTCGTCGGCGGCGAGCGACGACGCCTTCGCCAGCATCCGCTCGCTGGAGGCGGGAACGGTCAGACAGGAGCGGCGTGCGCGAGTGGGCACGCGCGAACGCTAACGCTGCCGCACGAAGAAGGCATGCGGACGGCCCTCGAAGGTCGTCTCGCCCTCGGGCGTGAACTCGAGCTTCTCCAGGACATGCAACGCCACCGCGTTGTCACGACCGGTCATCGCAGTGATGCGCTCGAAGCCGGCCGCAGAGGCAGCGTCCAGGACGGCGATCGATGCCTCCGTCCCGAAGCCGCGCTTCTGCATGTCGGCCGCAACGACGCAACCGAGATCGAGCTCGCGGCGACCGTCGATCTGCTCCCACTGCAGGCCGGCCAGCGCGACCGCTCTTCCGGTCTCACGCTCGACCGTCGCCCAAAGGCTCATGCCTCCGTCCCGCTCGAAGCGGTCGATCTTCTCCTGGATCCACTCCTCGGACTCGCCGAGGTCGGCCGCGTCCTCGACGCGGAGCGGGCGAATGACCAGCCGCTCGGTCTCGATCGGGAGCGCGATCCTCACCCAGCGGACTTCTCCCAGACCGAGACGTGCTTCGTGCTCTCGGCGGTGAACGGGGATCGGTTCCAGTCGGCCCAGCGCTCGCGCAGCTGCATTCCGGCCAGGCGCGCCATCAGGTCGAGCTCCGCCGGAGAGACCGAGCGGAAGGGCACCGAGAGCCGTCGCCGCTCGCCGTGCACGAGTGAGAAATGGTGGGAGACGAGCCGCTGCGTGTCGAAGTCGAGCTCGTCGACGCCGACGTGGGTGTCGCTCAGGTCGAAAACCTCGAGCCGCTGTGTGTTCGGCACTTCGACCTCGACGACGAAGCAGCCTCCGGGCGCAAGAGGCCTCGCTGCGTTCTCGAACACCGCGACCTGCCCGTCCTGCGTCGTCACGTTGTTGATCGAGTTGTAGACGACGTAGGCAAGCGAGAACGTCCCCTCGACTCGCGTGGTCGCCATGTCACCGATCTCGACCGGGATCTCGTCGGTCTTCGCTTGCAGCTGCGCGACCATGTCCGGCGAGAGGTCGATGCCCGCGACGCGCACGCCTCGGCCCGCGAGCGGCACCGCGATCCTGCCGGTGCCGATCGCGAGCTCGAGTGCGCCGCCGCTCGCCAGCGGCTCCAGGAAGTCGACGACCGGCTCGACCGGCATGCCGGCTGTCGACGAGTCGTAGCGCTCCGCGACCTTGCCTGCGAACCAGTCGGTCATCCTGCCCGCTTCAGCTTCCCGTGCCGCTTCGCGTGCCGCTCGCCCACCTTGAACACGGCGAGGCCGATCGGCGTCGCGAGGACGGCGATGATCAGCAGCGGCCAGACGTCGGCCCAGGCCATGCCGGTTCCGTTGATGATCGAGGCGCGGCAGCCGCGCAGCGCGTACGTCGCCGGCGAGAACTTCGAGATCCACTGCATCCACTCCGGCATGACGCTCACCGGGTAGTAGACGCCCGAGACCACGAGCATCACGCCCTGACAGACGAAGCCGAGCTGCGCGCCCTTCTCCGGCGAGATCAGCGGCAGAACCGAGGTCATGATCCCCACGCCGATGAACGAGAGCGACGCGAGCGCGAGCAATCCGAGCGCGGCCGCGTAGTTCGCCTCCGGCGCGTGGATGCCGATGAACGCGGCGACCACGAAGAAGAGGATCGTCGCGCGGATCAGCCCGTACAGCACCGCATATGCGCCCTGGCCGAACAGGTGCACGAGACGCGACAGCGGCGCCATGAACGTGTACTCGATCGTCCCCTCCCAGCGCTCCCACGCGACCGTCTCCGTCATGAACTCGAAGATGATCCCGAGGAAGGCCCAGATCGTGGCGCCGACGAGCAGCACGGTCGCAGCCGTGTTCTCCTCCGCCGGCGTGATGCCGGGGATCGCCCGCGCGATGAAGACGATCGTGAGCGTGTTCGCGATCGTCCAGACCATGAACGCGAGATCCCAGAGGAAGTAGCGCTTGGTGAGATAGACGTTGCGCTCGACGATCCCGAACAGGCCGACGAGCTGGTTCCTGGTTTCAAGAGCGAACTCGCTCATCCGAACACCTCCCTGTACTCGTCGTCGTCCGAGGCGTCGCCCTCCTCGGCCACGAACTCGCGGCCGGTGGCGGCGAAGAACGCCTCTTCGAGCGTCTCGACGCCGAAGCGGCGCTTCACGTCGGCGACCGGCTCGAGGAACGGCAACCGGCCGCGGTCGAGCAACCCGATCCTGTCCGCGAGCGTCTCGGCCTCGGCCATGTCGTGCGTGCAGAGCAGGATCGTCGCGTCGTGCTCGGCCCGCACCTGGCGGATGAACTCCTGCACCTCGAGCTTCGAGCGCGGGTCGAGTCCCGTCGTCGGCTCGTCGAGCAGCAGCAGGACAGGTGAGGTCAGGAGCGCCCGGGCGAGGGCGACCTTCTGCTGCATGCCGCGCGACAGGTTCTCCATTGCCTCGCCGCTCCGATCGGGCGGGAAGCCGACTCGCCCCAGGATCTCGGGGATGGACTTGCGCGTCTGGCTCGGCGTCATGCCGTAGAAGCGCGCCGCGTACGAGAGGTTCTCGAACGCGGACATCTTCTTGAAGAAGCTCGCCTCGACCGAGACGCGGTTGACGAGCCGGCGGATCGCCGAGGCGTCCTTGACGATGTCGTGGCCGAAGACCCGAGCCTCGCCGCCGTCGTCGATCAGGAGCGTCGAGAGCAGACGGACGAGCGTCGACTTCCCCGAGCCGTTCTGGCCGAGGATGGCGACGCACTCGCCACGAGCGATCGTGAAGGTGACGTCGGCGAGCGCCGGCCACGGACGCTTGCGCGCGAAGCGGCCGGCCTTGCGGTCACGGCGCCGGAACGTCTTCCTCAGGCCCCGCACCTCGACGGCGGGTACCTGGCGGTCTAGACGTGAAGCGAGATCTGATGCGGATGTTGCAAAAGTGGACATGCTGCTCCTTCGGAAACGAAGTACGAAACGGAGGACGGAAAGCCGCGGTCAGGCGGCGCGCGGACCTAAAGGGCGCCGCTGTTCCGGACGGGGCAAGCGCTGCAGCCCCCCGGAATCCGATCCATCACGTTCGTAAGCAACATGGCTCCTCCAGGCTAGGCGTTCGTCTCCCGGACGTCAAATCTCGCCTCTGAGCACGCGGTTTGCACCGAGTTGCGGGCGCGGCGTTGCGGGCGCGGTAGCGTGGCGCCGGTGCCTTCGTCCTCGGCGTACGCCGTCTTCCTGGCCACGGCAATCGTGCTGCTGCTCATCCCCGGGCCTGCCGTCCTCTACGTCGTGACGCGCAGCATCGAGATGGGACGCTCGGGCGGCATCGCCTCGGTCGCGGGCATCACGACCGGAACCGTTGCGTACGTCTTGCTCGCCACGGCGGGGCTCTCGTCGCTCGTCCTCGCGTCGACCGCCGCATTCGATGTCGTCAAGTACCTCGGAGCTGGATATCTCTTCGTCCTCGGCGTGCGGCGGCTGCTCGGCCGTGGCCTCCAGGAGCCGGATGAGGACGCTGTCCCACGCACTCGCCGGCGCGCCTACGCGCAGGGCATCGTCGTCAACCTGACGAATCCGAAGACGATCGTCTTCGTCTTCCTGCCGCAGTTCGTCGATCCCCAGGCGCCTCACGCGTCGCTGCAGATCCTCGTGCTGGGGCTCAGCTTCGCGTGCCTCGGCTTTCTCAGTGACAGTGCCTGGGCGCTCGCGGCCGGGACCGTCGCCGATCGCCTGCGCGGCTCGACTGCGATCGCGAGAGTGCAGCGCTGGGTGGGAGGGGGCGTGCTGGTCGGCCTCGGGATCCTCGCGGCGGTGTGGACGCCGAGCCACGCGAGGTGATCCTCCGCGACCTGACGGCGGAAGACTGGCCGGCCGTGTGGGCGATCTACGAGGACGGCATTCGCGGCGGGGACGCGACGTTCGAGGCCGAGCCGCCGTCGTGGGAGCGCTGGGATGCCGCGCATCCGGAGCTGCGAATCGTCGCCGAGCGGGACGACATGGTCGTCGGCTGGGCGGCGGTCTCACCGGTCTCGGATCGCTGCTGCTACGAAGGCGTCGGAGAGGTGAGCGTCTACGTCGCCGAGACGGCGCGCGGCTCGCGCATCGGGCGCGCGCTGCTCGAAGAGCTCGTCAGGCTCTCGGAACAAGCCGGCTATTGGACGCTGAACGCCGGCGTTTTCCCGGAGAACGAGGCGTCGATCCGGCTCCACAAGGGGTGCGGATTCCGCGAGGTCGGGGTTCGCGAGCGGCTCGGACACCTGGACGGCGTCTGGCGCGACGTCGTCCTGCTGGAGCGCCGTTCGACGCTCGTGGGCGTCTAGCTCCCGCTGGTGTAGCCGAGCTTCGTCAGCTTCTGCACCGCCGTGTCCTGCTCGTCCCCGCCCTTGGTGTGGGGGATGCTCTGCAGGAAGGCGAACGCCTCCGCCGCGCTCTTCAACTTGGCCAGCTTCGGGATTAGAGCCTTGATCTCGGCCGAGTCGTCGTGCCAGCCGCGGGCGAGTTGGGCATTCGCCGCCACGGCGTTCGCGGGCGGCTTCAGCTTCGAGACCTGGTCGCCGAGCCGCTGCTCTGCTGCCGCGTACCGATTCAAAACAGATTGCACGTCGGCAACCGTCACGGCCTGCTTCGCTCCGCTAGAGAGGTCGCCATGTGCCGAGTCGGCCTGCTTGGAGATGTCGGCGAGCTTGCTCTTGTACTGAGCCTTCGTGAGCTGGTCGCCGCTGCCACCGCCACCGCAGCCGGCAACGGCAAAAGCCAGAACGCAGAGCGTCAGCAGTAGACCACTTGAAAGCCTCTTCATAGCTCGCGGCAAGGTAGAGGAACAACGGCAGAGCGTCAACGCCCCACCTGGGTCAACATACGGAGATGGCTCGGATCGTCCAGTTCGTGGACTGCAGGTGGGAGCTCGGGAACCCGGCGCGCGGGCGCGAGCTCTATCTCGCCGGGCACATCCCGGGCGCCTCGTTCCTCGACGTGGACGATGACCTGTCGGATCTCTCGATCGAGAACGCGGGGCGTCATCCGCTTCCGTCTGCCGAGAAGTTCGCCGCCTCGGCCGGCCGCGCCGGGATCGGGCCGAATGTGTTCGTCGTCGCCTACGGGAACGGCGGCGGTCCGGAGCGTCTCTGGTGGCTGCTCCGCCACTTCGGCCACGACGAATGCGCGGTCCTGCTCGGCGGGATCGACGTGTGGGGAGGAGCCCTGCGTGCGGGAGAGGACGCGGTCGAGCCGGCCGAGTTCGTCCCGCAGGAGCGGAGCGGCGACACGATCGACGCCGCCGAGATCGCCCGCCGCCTGGCCGATCCCTTGCTGGCCCTGGTGGACGCGCGAACCGCGAACCGCTGGCGCGGCGAGCCGAACGAGATCGACGATCCGCCGGGCCGGATCCCGGGCGCTGTGAACGCGCCGTGGAACGAGCCACTGCCTGCGCTACCCGAGGGAGAGCTCGCCGCCTACTGCGGTTCGGGTGTCGCGGCGTGCGTCAGCCTCCATCGAGCCTGGCTCGCCGGCCACGAGGGACGGCTCTACCCGGGCTCGTGGAGCGAGTGGTCGAAGCGCGGCCTGCCGCTTGAACGCGACTAGCTAGCGCCGCGAGACCGCCGCGCCCGCGGCGGAGAACGCGAGCTTCGTCAGCGACTTCGGCATGCGCTGCGCGTCCTTGATCGTCGCGCGCAGCGCGCCGGCGAACTCCTCGACGTCGCCGTCCGTCAGAACGAGCGGCGGCAGGATGCGGATCACGGCCATGTCGTGCCCGGCGACCTGGGTGAGGATGCGGTGCTTCGTGAACAGCGGCACGACGACGAGCTGGGCGAAGAGGCCGGGCTGCGCCCGCTCGATGAGGCGATACGTCATGCGACCGCCTTCCGGCTCGGCGAACTCGATCGCCCACGCGAGCCCGAGCCCACGGACGTCGCGCACGACCTCGAACTCGTCCACGAGCGGCCGGGTGAGCTCGAGCAGCCGCTCGCCGAGCCGAGCGCTCTGCTCCACCAGCCGCTGCTCCCGCAGCTCGTGCAGCGTGGCGAGCCCGGCGGCCATCGCCAGCTCGTTCGGTGCGAACGTGGACCCGTGCGACATCGCGTGCGGCATGGAGTCAAAGACCGCCTCGTGCACCGAGCGCGCCATGAGGAGCGCGCCCGACGGGACGTAGCCGCCGGAAAGCGTCTTCGCCACCGTGACGAGATCCGGCTCGAGTCCCCAGTGCTGGAAGGCGAACATACGGCCGGTCCGCCCGAAGCCGGTCATCACCTCGTCGACGCAGAAGAGCGTCCCGTAGCGGCGGCAGAGCTCCTGCGCACCTTCGAGATAGCCGTCGGGCGGCAGGTTGATTCCCTTGCCCTGCACCGGCTCGACGAGGAAGAGCGCGACGTCCTCTCGCCGCAGCTCTGCCTCGAGGGCGTCGAGATCGCCGATGGGAACCTGCGCGAATGCGGGCAGGAGCGGCTGGAAGCGCGCGGTGAACTCGGAGTTGCCGTTGGCCGAGAGGGAGCCGAGTGTCAACCCGTGGAAGCCGTGGTCGGCGGAGAGGACGCGCGATCGTCCGGTCGCTGCGCGGCCGAGCTTGAGCGCAGACTCCACCGATTCGGTACCGGAGCTCGTGAACAGGCAGCGTTCGATCCGGCCGCCGGCGAGCGCGATCAGCTCTTCTGCGAGCAGGCCGGGCAGGAGCGTCGTCCCCATGGCGAGCATCCCGGGCGTCTCGAGCCCGAGCGCCTCGACCAGGGCGGCGCGCACGCGCGGGTTGTTCCGGCCGACGCCGTACATCCCAAAGCCGCCGAGCAGGTCGAGATAGCGAGTCCCGTCCTTGTCGAAGAGGTACGCGCCCTCGGCTCTCGCCCACGTCCGGTCGAAGCCGATCGTGCGTAACACCCGTACGAACTGCGGGTTGATCGTCCGCGCCCAGAGGTCGAGATCCTCCCCGCGCCGCGACTCGAGCAGCGCCTCGAGGCTGAAGTCGCTCATCGCGCCGGACTGTACCTCGCAGGTTTTCCTTCCAGAACGCCGGGTAGCCGAGGGCGATCATGGGACTTGGCAAGCTGATATTGCGCGCGACGCTCGGCGGTTACTTCGTCGGCCATGGGATGCAGAAGCTCGCCGGCTGGTTCGGCGGCGCGGGCCTGGACGGAACCGGGCAGCATTTCGAACAGATCGGGCTGCGGCCGGGCCGCGAGAGCGCGTTGCTCGCCGGCGCGGCCGAAGCAGGCGGCGGTTCGCTGCTCGCGCTCGGGCTGTTCACACCGGCCGCGGTAAGCATGCTCACCGGGGTGATGACGAACGCGATCCGGCACGTGCACGGCAAGAACGGGCTCTGGGTGACCGAAGGCGGCGTCGAGTATCCGGTCGTCGTGCTTGCCGCGTTGGCCGCGCTCGCGGACGGCGGCCCGGGCTGCTATGCGCTCGACGAGGTGCTCGGGATCAGGCTCCGCGGGCCGGTCCTGACGGCGATCGCGATGGGCGCCGGCGCCGCCGGCGGTGTCTACGTTGCCGAGCGTGGGCAGCAGCTCTTCGAGGCGCTCGCCGCCGACGATGCGCTGAGCCGCTCCGCCGAAACGGTCGGAGCCGAGGCTTAGCCCGCGCCGAACTCGCCGAGCAGGCGCTCGGCATACCAGTCCTCCCAGCGATCCTCGCGCGGCTCGGCCGTGTAGTCGCGGTCGAGCTGGACGAGCGCGTGGACGAGATGGCTGCGCACGGGCGTCGCGCCGAGCAGCTGCGGCAGCTCGGAGAGCGTCAGCAGCCAGTCGGCATACCAGGATGCCCAGTCGGGATCGTCGCCGTCCACGATTCGATAGACGACGTGGTGAGTCTCGCCGGCCTCGTGCAGAAGATCCGCGATGGCTTTCGGGTCGGCCATGTGGCCGATCCTCGCACACACGGCGCGTGACAGCGGTGACTCCGCCGGAGATGTGTCCGCTCGTCAAATACAACTTGGAGGCGACATGGCGGACGCGATCATCTGGGAGTTCGACGGCGTCAGCCGCGACGACTACGACGCGGTGAACGAGAAGCTCGGGATCGATCCGGAGGGCGGCGGCGGTTGGCCCGAGGGCTTGATCTCCCACACGGGCGCCGAGAAGCCCGGCGGCCTCGTCGTGTTCGAGGTCTGGGAGTCGAGGGATGCGCAGGACCAGTTCCTGAACGCTCGGCTCCGGCCGGCGCTCGATGCCGCCGGCGTCACGACGCAGCCGACGCCAATGGAGTGGCTCGACGTCGCCGCGCACGCAAGCCCCGGCGCCTAGCCCGTCGAGCAGTCCGGGCACAATGTCCGGCGGCCCCCGTAGCTCAGTGGATAGAGCAGTGGTTTCCTAAACCGCGTGCGCATGTTCGATTCATGCCGGGGGCATGCTGTTGCCGTAGAGACAGGCCCTTAACCCGCGTTTACGTCCAGCTGGTCAACTTTTGGGCGTGCGCAACGTCGGAAATCTCCGAGGCCGGTTCGGCCGTAGTAGCTTGAGCGCTCGGAGTTCGGCGTCAAGACAATTGCGGTGAAGAAGGGGGCACGCGTGTTCAAGAAGGTGTTTGCGCGTCGCACTGCGGCGGTGCCGCGCGGACTGTTCCTCTTCGCGGCGCTGGTCGGCATGACGCTGACAGTGAGTGCGGCCGCAGCCTCAGTGTCTCCGGATCCGGGGACCGTTCCGAGCGCCAATGGACCGATGAAGAAGGTGATCGTGCTGATGCGCGATCGGTCGGCGGGGCTGGGAGGACGCTCGGCGGCCCGAGCCCGGGTGGTTCGGGCGGAGGTCGGGCCGCTGGCTCAGGCTCTTCGCGCCCAGGGCGCGAAGCATCTGACGGCCGGAAAGACGCTCCCCTTCGTGCTTGCGTCGGTGAGCTCCGGGCAGAAAGCTGCGCTGGAGTCGAACCCGGACGTCCGGGCGGTGTTGCCGGACGCCGTCATCCGTGCTCCGAGCGCCGAGATCCCGGCAGCGGCTCAAGCGGCCGCGCCTCTCACCACGCGAAGCTCGACGGCGTCCGCTGGACCGTGTGGGACCGCGAGCAAGCCCGAGACGGATCCCGAGGCGCTCGGAGTGATCAATGCGCCGGAGGCCATGAAGCTCGGCTTCGACGGTGCTGGTGTCTCGGTCGCCTACATCGCCGGCCCGATCGACACGACCATCCCGGACTTCAAGCGCAACGCGAAGTACGCGTCGTCCGGCTCCCCCGCCGGCTCGCCGGTTCTGACGAACGTGAACTTCTCGGGTGATCCTGCCACTACGCCGAGCGGCGACGACGCCGGCGAATCGTTCCTCGACGCGAGCTCGATCGGGGCGCAGGGCAACACGGTGTTCGACCTCAACGCCTTCGTCGGCTCGGCGCATCCGCTGCCGCATCCCTGTGACATCACGGTCACGGGATCGGCTCCGGGCGCGAACGTCATGGGCCTCGACGTGTTCTCCGACAAGAACTCGACCACCGAGTCGAACTTCATCCAGGCGATCCAGTACGCGGTCTCGCACGGCGTCAAGGTGCTGAACGAGTCGTTCGGCAGCAATCCGTTCCCCGACACCGCGCTCGATGCGACGCGGATCGCCGACGACGAGGCGGTCGCGGCAGGAGTCACCGTCGTCACGAGCACCGGCGACTCCGGAGTGACCAGCACGGTCGGGTCGCCCGCGACCGATTCGAACCTGATCAACGCCGGCGCCTCGACGACGTTCCGCGCCTACAAGCAGCTCACCTTCGGCGGGATCAACGCCCCGGCGCCGAAAGCGAGCAAGGGAACCTGGCTCGACAACAACATCGCGACCATCTCGTCCTCCGGGTTCTCGCAGAACGGCGACAACGCCGTCGATCTCGTGGCTCCGGGCGACTCGAACTGGGCTCTCTGCAGCGCGAACGTCACCCTCTACACGACGTGCACGACGTTCTCGGGAAAGCCCGCCAGCCTTCAGTTCACGGGTGGCACGAGCGAGTCCGCGCCGCTGACCGCCGGCGCCGCAGCCGACGTGATCCAGGCCTACCAGTCTGCGCACGGCGGAGCGAGCCCGTCGCCGGCGCTCGTCAAGCAGATCCTAATGAGCACCGCCACCGACATCAATGCGCCCGCCGAGCAGCAGGGCGCCGGCCTCCTGAACATCGGCGCGGCCGTCAAGGAAGCCGGGTCGGCCGCGCAGCGGACGGGTTCGCTCCTGCTGAGCCCGAACCAGATCAACATCACGCACGCTCCCGGCAGCGCCACGAGCAAGCAGGTCAGCATCACCAACATGGGCAGCCAGACCGTGACCGTCCATCTCTCGACCCGAACGCTGACCAGGAAGGTGGCGAGCCACAGCGGATCCCTCTGTCTGGATCCGTCCTCGAAGAAGATCTCGTGCGGGCCGCCCACAAAGCGCAGCCTCAGGATCTGGAGCGGAGTGACGGAGGTCTACGTCGAGAAGACCTTCTCCGTGCCGCACACCGGCAAGAAGCAGTCGCGGCTCAACTTCTCGGCCAACTATCCGTTCACGAACCAGGCGTCGTTGCTGCACGTCGCCCTCTACGACCCGAGCGGTGCGTACGCCGGGTATTCAGACCCGCAGGGGGATGCCAATTACGCGAACGTCCAGGTCACCGACCCGAAGCCAGGCACCTGGACCGCCGTCTTCTTCACCCAGAAGGGCAACCGGACGAGGCACGGCACGACGGGCACGACGGGAAAGATCAAGTGGCGGGCCGACACGTGGACCTACGGCAGCGGTGGGACGATCAGGCCCGCCTCCCTCACGATCCCGTCGGGCACTGCAAAGACTGCGACGTTCCGAGCGAAGGGCCCGAAGCGCGCCGGCGACGTGGCGCAGTCGATCGTGGTCAAGAGCACCTACGGCACGACCACCGTGCCCGTCACGGTCCGCGCCCTCGTCAAGATCGCTGCGAAGGGCGGCAGCTTCAGCGGCCTCCTCAGCGGCGGCAACGGCCGCGGTAACCCGGCCCAGATGAACACGTATGCGTTCGACGTTCCGAGCGGCAAGCACGACGTCGACGTGAGCGCCACGCTCTCGGACACCAAGGACGCCGCCGTCGCGTATCTCGAGGATCCCGAGGGAGAGACGGTTGCGTCCTCGTCCAACATCACGCTCGGCAAGGCGAGCCTGCTGGGAGCGAAGCTCGTGCGGACCCACACGCTCGAGGTCTATAAGGACAACCCGCAGGCCGGCCGCTGGACGCTCGTGATCGACTGGCTTCCGCCCGTCGTGTCGGGGAAAGCATTCGCAGAGCTCTCGGAGCCGTTCGCCGGCAAGGTTCAGTTCAACCAGGTGCGGTCGAGCTCGAACCTCCCGAAGGGCGAGACCCTTCACCAGGGCCAGTCGTACTCGTTCCACGTGAAGGTCAAGAACACGGCGGCGACGCCGGAGGCGTTCTTCCTCGATCCCCGAGCCCCGGGCACCACGACGGTCGCGCTCGTCCAGGAGAACACCGCCCTGAAAAGCGACCAGAACATGTCGCTTCCGCTCGGCTCGGGCATCACCTACCCGTTCTATCTCGTCCCGCCCGAGACGACCGCGGTGGAGTCCAGCATCACCGGCTCGGCGCCGGTGACCTTCGACATCGACCCGCTGGCGGGCGATCCGGATCTCTCGCCCGCATTGTCAGCTCCGGGAGTGACCGCGTCACAGTCGGGCAATGCGGCTTCGCTGAGCCTCACCGCGGCGAGCGAACTCGCGCCAGGTCTCTGGGCCTTGTTCCCCAGCGAAGTCGGACCGTACACCGCTTCCGGGGCCACTTCCGTCACGGCGAGCGCCCACTTCAGCGCGGTCACTCAGTCCTTCGACTCCACGGTCCGCTCGAAGACCGGAGACATGTGGGGCCTGTTCAACAAGGTCGGTTCCGGGAACTTCAACCCCGTCTATCTCAAGCCGGGGAAGAGCGCGACGATCTCGCTCACGATCACCCCGACTGCAACCCCTGGGACGCACGTCTCCGGCACCGTCAACCTCGACGACGCCTTCCAGGTCAACGCCGTGACGGGGTACGAGTTCGGCGGCGGCGACGAGCTCGCCGCTCTGCCGTTCAGCTACACGGTGGGCTGACATCGAAGGGGAGCGAGTTGCCCCGCTCCCCTTCGAGTCGTCTCGAGCGGCTAGCCTCGAAAGAGGTGCGCAATCCTTGCCGTGGCGACGCTGGATGTGAGAGGTTGTCCTCGTCAGGCGCTCTGCGCCTGCATATGTGCTCGCCGAAACCAGGGACGGGGTGAGGGAGTGCCGTCTCCTTGAATAGCTCTACCGTCGGCCACGACTTCGACTTTGCGGCCCTGGACCTCGAGGGCGGGCCGCGCGACCCTGCATTCGGGACGCCCTTGCGGAAGTCCGATCTCCTCGCGGTCGCGCTCGGCATCGCGGGACTTTCCGTCGCCGTCGTAGTCGTCCTGACGGGGGGCGTCGCAACCGATACCACCGAGTTCGCGGCCGTGATCGTCGCGAACGTCGTGACCCTCCTTGTCGGCGGACTGCTCTGGCGGCATGCGCGCCCCTCCAGTCCGTTCGGCTACCTGCTGCTGGGCGAGGCCGCCCTCGTCTTCCTCTCGTCGTTCGCAGGTTCGTCCGTCCCGGCCCTCTACCTGCTCGGGGTGCTCGGCGCGTGGGCCGCCGCTCTCGGCCTGACGTACCTGCTGCTCGTCTTCCCGGGCGTGCGGCCGGACCGGGCGGGCTGGATCGTGATCGGCGCGGCTCTCGCGGCCTTCGTGTTCGGGGGGCTGCCACGGATCCTCCTCTCGAGGTCGCTGCCGAGCATGGCCGTCCTCGGCGAGTGCGTCCACGCCTGCCCGGCGAATCCGGTGCTCGTCGTCGACGCGCCCGGCGGGGCCGACGCGCTCCGTGCCGTGCAGAGCGTGTTCCAGACGATCTCGGGGATCGGATTGCTCGTCTTCATGGCGTCGGCGTTCGCGAGGGCGAGCTATCCACGCCGGCGGCTGCTGGCGCCGGCCTTTGCGCTTGCCGCTCCGTTCGTCGCTGTCTTCACGTACCACGCTGTCGCTATGGGGCTGGTCGGTCTCGAGGTTGGCTCTTCCGGCCGTGCCGTCCTCGCCGGCACGCGCATCGTCCTCCCGCTGGGATTCATCGTCGCGCTGCTCTTTGCCCGTGCGTACGCCGGAGAGGCGCTCACGCTGATGGCGAGTCGGCTGGTCGGGCGACCGTCGGCCGCGGCCGTCGAGCAGCTCGTGCGGCAGGTGCTCGACGATCCGCTGGCGCGGCTCGCGTTCTGGCTGCCGCGGCGCGAGCGCTTCGTCGACCGCCATGGCAACTCGGTCGTCCTGGACACGGCGGAAGAGGGGAAGACGTGGCGTGCGTTCGGTCACGGCGAGAGCCAGGTCCTCGCCATCCTCCACGAGCCCATCCTCGGCGAGGATCCCGAGCTCGTCGGCGCGGTGGGCGCCACCGCACTGCTGATTCTCGAGAACCGGCGTCTCGAACAAGACCTGCTCGATTCCGTCGGCGCGCTGCGCGCGTCGCAACGGCGGCTCGTGGCAGCGGCGTCGTCCGAGCGGCGAAAGATCGAGCGTGATCTCCATGACGGTGTGCAGCAGACCCTCGTCGCGCTGAGGATCCATCTCGAGCTCGTGCTCGAGCTCGCCGACGAGGAGAGCGGTCTCGCCGGAAGCCTCACGAGCCTTGGGGAGGAGTTCGACGCCGCGCTCGACGAGCTCCGGTCCGTCGCGCACGGGATCTATCCGCCGCTGCTCGCCGACGCCGGGCTCGCCGCAGCCCTCCTCGACGCGACTCGCCGTTCGATCGTGCCGGTGACGGCCGAGATCGGGGACGTCGACCGGCTCTCAGAGGATGCCGAGGCGGCGATCTACTACTGCTGCCTCGAGGCCCTGCAGAACGTCGCCAAGCACGCCGGGCCCGATGCTTCCGCCACGCTGCGGCTCTGGCAGGATCGAAGCGTCGTGCACCTCCGCATCCGCGACGACGGAGAGGGCTTCAACGAGCAGTCGGCGCCGAGAGGAGCCGGGCTCACCAACCTGGCCGACCGCATCGGAGCCGTCGGCGGGACGCTCGCCGTGACGTCGCGCCCCGGCGAGGGGACGACTGTCGAGATCCGGATCAGAGTTCGCGCCGAAAACCGGGCGCCCGGCGATGCCGTCCCCGCCTGAAGCGCCGGAGCGCGACGAGGCCTATCGCCTCGTCGTCGCCGAGGACGCGTACCTGATCCGGGAGGGAATCCGCAGCGCGCTCGAACGGGAAGAGGACGAGGTCGAGGTTCTCGAGTACTGCTCCGATCTCCCCTCGTTGCTGGAGGCGGTCGACGCGCATCGGCCCGACGTCGTGATCACGGACATCCGCATGCCGCCGACGAGCACGGACGAGGGCATCCGCGCGGCTGCGGTCCTGCGCGAGAGCCACCCCGAGATCGGCGTCCTCGTCATCAGCCAGTACGTGAGCCCGTACTACGCGCTCAAGCTCTTCGAGCACGGCTCGGCCGGGCGCGCCTACCTCCTCAAGGAACGGGTCGGGCATCGCATCCAGCTCATGGAGGGGATACGCGAGGTCGCCGCCGGCGGCTCGGTGGTCGACCCCAAGGTCGTCGACGTGCTGGTTGAGGCGCGGCTGCGCGCGCGGAACTCGCCGTTGACGCAGCTCACGAAGCGCGAGCGCGAGGTGCTCGCCGGCGTCGCTTCGGGCAAGTCCAACGCCGCTATCGCCGACTCCCTCTTCCTGACGAAGCGCGCGGTCGAGAAGAACATCAACTCGCTCTTCGCGAAGCTCGGCTTCACGGACGACAAGGCCGTCAGCAGGCGGGTTCGGGCTGCGTTGCTCTTCCTCGCAGAGTCCGAAATCGAGTCCGAGGCCGAGTACGACTGAGCTCTCTCGACACGGGAATGTCACAACTGTGGTGCGTGCATCCTGCTGACGGTCGGCAGGTGGCGAACGCTCCCGCGTGGAGACCGGCCTGCGGATGAAGCGGATCACGACAAGCGATCGAGCACGCGTTGTCGTCGTCGACGACTCGGCTGGTGCTCGTGCGGCGCTCGAAGCCGTGGTCACCGCCACGAGCGAGTTCGAGTTGGTCGCGTCGGTGACTTCCGGCGAAGACGCACTGGCGGTGGTGCAGGAACTCGACCCCGACCTGCTCCTCCTCGACATCCGAATGACGGGTCTGGACGGGCTGGAGGCCACTGCCATCCTCCGCGCCAGAGGAGCCCGGGCCCGCATCGTTCTGGTTTCGGCGCACGTCGGGCTGGAACTGCCCGTAGGTGTGGAAACGTGCGGAGCGAACGCCATCCTCCCCAAAGGCGAGGTCTCGCCGAACCGGCTCAGGATGCTGTGGCGCGACCTGCAGCGGGAGCACGCCATGGTCGCCGACCCGGTCTGAGAGACACGACACGATCGTTGCTGGGTGCGCCCGCCCGCCAGAGAGGTGCGAGCCTCCTGGTACAAGGCCCGTCGGATTGATGCGATCCGGTGTACATGTCACTCACGCTCGCTGACGGTCGCACCGACCCGATTCCGGACTTCATCGAGCCCTTCGAGGCGTGGCGCGTGTGGCGGGTGGGCAGGTGGCAGGGCCGGATCGTCCTCAAGAGCCTTTTCTCCGGCACGGTCTGGGAGCCGACCGTTCCGGTCACCGCGTTTTGCACCGGCGTACAGAGGGTTCCGTGGCGTCCCTGGCGTCTGCAATCGACCGGCCACGTGGCACCGGCGTTCGACTGCCGGTGCGGGATCTACGGCGTGCGCACGGTCGCCGCGGCCAGGCCGTACATCGACTGCACGCCACTCCCGTACCGAGATGATCGCGTGATCGGACGCGTCGCCCTGTGGGGCGACGTCGTCGAGGGACCGCTCGGGTGGCGGGCGTCCCACGCGTATCCGGTCGAGCTCTTTCTCCGCGACCCGGCGACCGAGAGGTTCGGGTTCCGCCGGCGCGCGCATGTCGAGGAGGTCCTGCAGGCGCTCGACGAGTACCGGGTTCCGGTCGACGTTGCTGCGCCCGCTGCGCTGGCGGCGTCCTGAGGCTGCGCTTCAGTCGAGCGGGCAGGACTGCCCCGGCCGGAGCACGCGTACGTCGACTGCGGGGGTGATCCTCGAGGCGATCTCCGCGAAGGTCTTCGCCGGGGCATCCTGACCGCGCGGCGGTCGCCACGGTGCATACGTCCCCCAGTGGATCGGGACGGCGACGCGCGGCTTGATCAGCTCGAGCGCCTGCGCCGCGCGGGCCGGATCGAGGTGTCCGGCGGGAAGCCTCGGCCCCCAGCCGGCCACCGGCACCAGCGCGACGTCGATCCGGCCCAGCTCGTCCATACCCTCGAACAGGTCGGTGTCGCCCGCGAAGTAGACCGTTCGGGAGCCGCTGATCACGTAGCCCACGGGCTGCGTCCTCCCGATGCCCAGGCGGCGGCTGGCGGCATGCTCGGCGTGCGTCGCCCGCACCCGCAAGGCGCCGAGATCCACCTCCTGGCCGGCGTGGACCTCCCGGACGACACGGAACCCGCGCCTGCGCAGCAGCGATCCCGCGCCGGCCGGCACGAGCACCTGCGCGTCGCGGTCGAGCCGGTCGAGCGAGGGAAGGTCGAGGTGGTCGTGATGGACATGCGAGATGAGGATGACGTCGACCCCGTCGAGCGCTCCAGGATCGACGGAGCTCTTCCGGCGGAGGTGAAAGATCCGGGCGCGGAGCACCGGGTCGGTGACAAGCAGCAGGTTGTCGAGCCGGATCTCGACGCAGCTGTGCCCCAGCCACGTCAGCCCGGCGGGGCCCGGCACGCTCACGTCACCCCGGCGTCTCAGCCCAACTGGTGACGGTGACGCAGTCGGTGTCGATCGAGACGACCGAGTCGACCGGAATCGGGATCGTGTCCGGTTCGCCGCGGTCCGGACGGTGCAGGAGGACGTACGTGAGCCGCGTCCCCTCGAGCAGCAAGCCGTGGACGTTGCCGATCAGCTCCTGGTTCTCGGAGACCACGATGCTGTCTCGGCGGAGCTCGGCCGAGCCGGCCGGGATCGAGTCGTAGGTCACGCCGTAGGCGCCGCCGAGATCGCCCGCGTAGTCGCCGAATGCGAGCGCACCGAAGGCCGGCATCGGGACGACATCCTCGATGCCGACGTCGGTTCCGTCGCTCTTGCTCGGCAGCTCAGCCCCGAAGCCGACGTACGAGAACGACCGGATCGAGTCGCAGGCCGCGAGATCGCTGCTGCTGCACGAGAGGACGATCGAGCCGTCCGATTCCCGTTCGTCCACGAGAAGCTCCGCGGGCACGAGGCGCGCCTTGCCAGCCGCGTCCTCTACCACGAGGTGCGTGAGACGTCGCTCGCTCCGGTCGACGACGACGTCGGTGAGCCGGCCGAGCCGGCCGTCGCTGCCTGCGACGGGTCGACCGAAATGGAGCGGGGTCGCAACGGGGGCCGTGTTCTCCTCCGCTCAGTTCGCGCACCAGAGCCCGGCGTGCGGCCCGGCCGCGGCTTCGTCGATCAGCCCCAGCTCGACGGCGCGCTCGATCGCCGCGCTCCGGCTCGTGACGCCGAACTTGCGATAGACCGCGATCGCCTGCGTCTTCACGGTGTTGCGGGAGACGTAGAGGCGCTCGCCGATCTCGCGGAACGACAGATGAGTTGCGAGAAGCGGCAGAAGGCGTCGTTCGGCCGGGGTCAGGCTCGATGCCCAGCGACCTTCGGGTTCGGCGAGTGCGCGGGTGCGCCGGTCGAGCTCCGCGCTGCGCTGTACGACCACGCCCAGCCGGGGCCTGACGCGAAGGACGTCGGCGACACGTCGCAGGAGCGCGCGGCCCTCGTCGGCGTCGGCGAGGGCGAGGCGGACCTGCACGAGCTCGAGGAGTGCGACTGTCCCGAGCCAGGGCACAGCCGGCGTTACGAGGTCGAGCAGCGGTTCGGCTCGCTCGAGTCCGCTCGCCGCTTCCGCGAGGTCGTCGCCTCGGGCGGAGTTGCGCGCCTCGACGGCCGCGAGCAGGAGCGCGGCCACCGATTCCGCAGGCGGCTCGACCGCAGCGATCGAGACGGCCTCGTTCGTGAAGGCCTCGGCGTCGGTACGTTCGTTCTCGGTGACTGCGAGCAGGGCGCGAAGACAGAGCCCCACGATTGCCAGCTCGGTCGCTCCGGCAGCCGTGGCGAGCTCGATGGCCTCGACGAGCTCGTTCTCCGCTTTGCCGGCGTCGTCGGCGAGCAGGAGCGCGGTGCCTCGTGCAAGGACGGCAGCGGGCCGCCACGCGTGGCCGGCCGGGAGCTTCTGGCAGGCGGCGTTCGCGTCGTCGAGCATCTGGTCGGCGCCGTCGCGACACCGCAACGCCCGCAAGACATGGAGGCGCGCATCGCTGCCCTTGAGACCGCGCGTCGCCGCGTCGGACCAGTGTTGTGCGTCTGCGGTGCGCCCTCGCAGCGCGTACAGCCACGACGCGGCGATACAGAGGTCGGGATGGGACTCGACGACGAGGTCGTCGCGCAGCAGATCGAGCCAAGGCTCGAGCAGGTCCAGTCTTCCGCGGCCGCAAGCCGACACCGCAAGCAGGTCGGCGAACGCCGCGACATCGGCGAGCTCGCCGGCGGCGGCTGCATGCTCGATCGCTTCCTCAAACGCCCCGCTCTCGGCGGCTCGGGCAGCAGCGAGCCGGTGCAGCGCGCGCGCACGGTCGGGCTGGGATTGCTCGAGCTCGGCGCGCAGGTAGTCACGAACGACGCGCGGATAGCGATAGCGCCTCCGCTGGTTGTCGAGCGGCACCACCACGGCCGCGTTTTCGAGCGACTCGAGCAATCGGCGCGAGTCGGATCGCTCGAGGAGCGAGTCGCACGCCTCTGCAGTCAGCTGGTCCAAGACGGACGCCTGGACCGCGAACCGGCGCTGGGCGGACGAGAGGCTCGACAGGTGCTCCGTCTCGAGGAAGTCGGCGAGGAAGCGGTCGTCGCCGCCGATCGTCGACGCGTGAGCTCCGTTCCGCAGGGAGAGTGCGGCGAGGAAAAGCGCGGCCGGCCAGCCCTCGAAGCGCTCGGCGAGAGCCGTCGCTTCGGGCCGCGGCAGCAACACGCCGGCGCGGCGAATCAGGGTCTCGCCGTCGCGACCCTTGAGCGCGAGGTCGTCGGAGCCGAGCTCGAGGAGCCGGCCCTGGGCGCGCAGGCGGGCGAGGGGAAGCTGCGGGAGCCGGCGGGTTGCCAGGCCGACGGTCGTCCCCTGGGCGGCGGAGCCGAGGATCCGCGCGAAGGCGTCCACGGCCGCCCGGGAGCGAAGCACATGGACGTCGTCGACCAGGACCAGCAGCCCGGGTTCGTGCGCGAGCGGCTCGAGCAGGGCGCCGAGCAGCTCCGCGTTGTCGTCCTCGGGCAGAAGACCGATCCGCAGAACCTGGCGGCTGTCACGCTCGGCCCACTGGGACAACAGCGTCGTCTTTCCGTAACCGGCCGGCGCGACGATGGTAACGATCGTGCCCTCGGTCGCGGCGCAGAGCCGGTTCAGGATCGCCGTGCGAACCACGGCCCGCTCGTCCGAGGGTGCGACCGGGCGCCTCGGCGCAGCCGGGGACGTGCGAATAAGCGGCTCGACGACGGCCAAGTACCAAGCCTGCGCACGGCGGAGCCGCAGGCCAAGGGCGCACGCCGGTCGGACGGGCGAAGGTGGGCATACCCGCCCCGTGATCCGCGCACCCGATGCGAGGAGGCGGTTCAGAGGCGGGAATGGGGGCGCACCGCGGGCGGAGCGCCCCCCCGATCGGGTCAGGAAACTGCGATCGTCCTGGCCTTGAGGCTCTGGAACTCCTCGTCGCTGATCGCACCGTCGGTGCGAAGCTGGTTCAGGCGCGTGAGCTCCTCAGCCGGCGAGCTGCTCGACTGCTGGTAGGAGTCCGCGTAGGTGGCCTCCGCCGTGCCCCGCACGATCGTGTAGGTGAACGCGCCGATGATCGGCAGGAAGATGATGAAGAGCGCCCAGAGTGCCTTCGCCCAGCCGGAGTGGTCGGTCCGACGGAAGTTGTCGATCATTAGCATGATCACCCAGGTGACGAACATCACCCAGATGAAGAAGACGATCATCGTCCACATCACGTCCCAGAAGCTGTACGTCGCGAGCATTTCGTAAGTCCCTTCGTCGATAGTGTTCCGCGTGAAGCGCTAGGACGCGGGTCGCGGACGGATGCGGAACGCCGTCACGAGCTGCACGATGCCGTGCACGAGCGCCGAGGCGCCCACCCAGACGACGAGCAGGAACGCCTTGTGCCCGAAGTCGCCGGCCGCCCAGAAGGCGAGAAGAACCTGCACCACTCCCGAGACGAGACCGACCCACCAGAGGTCGGCAGGACGTACGAGGAACGAGACGATGATCTCGAAGGTGCCGCGGATGAGCAGGAAGAACGCGAAGATCGTTGCGAGGATCTTGAACGTGTTCTCGGGGTGCGCGTAAGCGAGGATCCCGATCACGGCGAACGCGAGCGCCAGCACGAGGTGTGCGACCCGCCACCAGCCGCGGGCAACCGCTGCCGCGAACGCCTCGAACAGGGCCGCGCAGATGCACACGGTTCCCAGCAGGATCGAAAGCGCGGACACGGTCGTGTAGTCGAAGCGGAACACGATGAGGGCGAAGATCGACCACAGCGAGCCCGTGATGAGCAGGATCCACCAGAGCGGATCGCCCTCGGTCTCGGCCGCAGCCGACGAGTACGTCCCTGCGACGCTTGCCTCTGTCATTTCGTGTCCCCTTTAGGTGAGAGCGATTTTTTTCGCTCGGTCGAACTCGTCGTCGTCGATCGCGCCCGCTCGATACAGCTCGTGTAGCCGTGCGAGTTCTCCGGCTGCGCCGCCTGCGCCGGCCACGGCTGCATGCGCTAGCACCGCGTCGTCGTCGTTCGTCGCTCCAGGGGGGAACTCCTGCAAGGTCTGCCGTCGCAGGGCCACGACGCCGAGAGCGGCCAACACGCCGAGCAGCAGGATGCCCCACCACGTGCGGAGTGCGTGCGTGCCACCCCAGAGGATGGCGAGCAGATAGACGAAGCCGACGACGGCCCAGACGATCTCCTGCCGTTCGTTGAGGACGGGAGCAAGGTCACCGCGCAGCCGCGTAGCGAGCTTCGAGGGCCCGGCGAACAGCGCGCCGAGTGTCGCGATCACTCCGTACAGGACGATCGCCGCACCGATCTGACCGAGAATCGCAGTCCCGATCAGGTAGAGGTGGTGCGTCGCGACCTGATACCCCGGCGAGGCAAGCTGATCGACGATGTAGTTACCGAGCAGCCGCCGGACGATGAGAATGATGAGCCCGACCGCGATGAACCCGATCCCGGCGTTGCGGAGCGTGACGCGTCGCCTGCCGCGGGCGAGGTAGATCGCGAGGCCGTAGAGGAAGAGCACCGCGACGAGCAGCCACGCGCTCAGCACGTGGATGGCCTGGACGCCCGCCTGGGCAGCCGAGAGCTGATCCGACTTCAGCAGCTTGATCGTTCCGGTGTTGTTGGGCAGCTTCGCGAGCGCGCTGGCGGGAAGTCCGAGCGCCTCGCCGACCTCCACGATGAGTTCGTGGAGATTCAGCGTGACGACACCGCTGCCGGTCGAGATCCCGTGCCCGGTCTTGTTCTCGAGCACGTTGACGAGCTTCTCGTGCGCGACGGTGCTCGCTGTGATGAAGGCCTGCTGTACGCGAGGCCGCTCGAGAAGAAGCTGTACGCCCTGCGTCGCAGGCCCCTGGAGCGCGCCGGCGAGTGGCGCTCCAAGGCGCTTGAGGTTCCCCGGCAGCCGCTGCTCGAGGGCCTGGGCGACGTCCACGTGCTCGTACAGCTGATTGACCGTGTAGGTGGCCAGCGAGCTTTGCACCTGCGGGTCCTGGATGACCTTGGCCGTCGCGTTGTTCCAGGCCGTGTTGTCGAACATCTGGCGGTTCACCCACGTCGTCAGGATCGAGACGAGCATGAGGACGGACGCCAGGACGACGAGCACCCAGACGGTGATGCGGCGCCGGCGGCTCAGCAAGGCCGGCGCAGCGCTTGCTGTCGCCGGCTTCTTCGGGTCTTTCGCTGCCGGTTCGGCCGTCGGTTCCGCCACGGCCTCAAGCGTCCCGCCAGCCCCGGCGAGCGGCATCGTCCCATCCGGATGAAGCCCGAAGTCGCACGCCGGTCGCCCGGGGCGGCGGCGCTTTAGGCCTCGGCGGGCTGCTGCTGTGGAGCGTCGGCGCGGCGGCGCAGGAGCAGCTTGCGGATCTCGGTCACGATGACGGCCGCGAACGCCGACACGACGCAGATCAGCCACTGATGCAGAGTCAGCGGCGTCGTGTGGAGGATCCGGTTGAGCAGGTTCAGCTGCGGGGCAAGGATAATCGCGAGTACCGACGCGCTGGAGAACATCAGGAACCTCCGGTCGCGCAGCACGTCGAGGCTGAACACGGACATTCGCTCGTCGCGCTCGCAGAACGAATAGAAGAGGTTCGCGGTCGCGAAGGAGGTCATGCCCATCGTGCGGGCGATCTCCGTGTCGTAGTGGTTGTCGCTCCAGGCGATGACGCCGATCGTGACGCCGCCCATGACAGCGCCCACGAGGGCCAGCCAGAGCAGCTTCGAGCGCGGCAGGATCTGCCCCTCCGGATCGCGCGGCTTCCGGTCCATGAGGTGCTCGGCGGGCTCGCCGTACCCGAGCCCGATCGCCTGGAACACCTGCGTCGTGAAGTTGATCCAGAGCGTCTGCAGCGGGATGAAGGCAACGCCGGCGACGACGTTCCCGATCGCGCAGCCGAGGAAGGTGAAGACCAGGCCGAACAGGACGCCCATCTGGAAGCGGATGTACTTCGTGAGGTTGTCGTAGAGGCCCCGGCCGAGCTCGACGGCGCGGACGATCGTCGCGAAGTTGTCGTCGGTGAGGATCATCGCGGCGGCTTCCTTCGAGACCTCCGTGCCGGTGATGCCCATGGCGATGCCGATGTCCGCGCGCTTGAGCGCCGGGGCGTCGTTCACGCCGTCGCCGGTCATCGCGACGATGTGCCCCTTCTTCTTGAGCGTGTCGACGAGCCGCACCTTGTGCTCGGGGGTGACGCGGGCGATGACGCCGATGTCGTCGATCGCGTCGATGAGCTCGTCGTCGCTCATCGCGCCGAACTCGGCACCGGTGATCGCCTTGCCGGTGATGCCGAGCCGTTTCGCGATCGCAGCCGCGGTGACCGCGTGGTCGCCGGTGATCATCCGCACCTGCATCCCGGCCGAGTACGCCGTTGCGATCGCGTCCTTCGCGGTCGGCCGCGGTGGGTCGACGATGCCCACCAGTGCGAGCGCCGTCAGGCCGTCGAGCACCGCCAGCAGGTCGGTGTTCGGGTCGAAGCTCGCGGGGTCGAAGTCCTTCCGGCCGGTGGCGAGAACGCGCAGGCCCTGCTCGCCGAGCCGCTGGTTCTCTTCCTCGTAGCGCTGCTTGAAGTCGTCGTCGGCGGCAATCAGGTGGAGGTCGTCGGGCGAGAGCGTCTGGGTCGCGCGCGCGAGCAGCTGGTCCGGCGCGCCTTTGACGAAGCAGCGGACGACGTCGTTGCCCGACTCGTCCTTCATCTGATGGAAGGTCGCCATCAGCTTGTACGCGGTGTCGAACGGCAACTCGGCGAGGCGCGGATGCGTCCCGCGCGTCGAGCTCGTGTCGAGCCCGCCCTTCTCGCCGAGCACGACGAGCGCGCCCTCGGTCGGATCGCCGATCAGCTCGCCGTCGTGCACGACCGCGTCGCAGGCAAGGATCAACGGCTGCATGAACTGCTCGAGGTCGACGTCCGGCTGGCCCGCGACCTTCTTGATGTTCCCCTGCGTCGAGTAGCCGTTGCCGTCGATCGCGTAGCGGCGGCCCGGGATCGTCAGCTCGACGGCTGTCATCTGGTTGAGCGTCAGCGTCCCGGTCTTGTCCGAGTTGATCGCGGAGGTTGCGCCCAGCGTCTCTGTCGACCGCAGCCGCTTCATGATCGCGTTGGCCTTCGCGAGCGTCTGGGTGCCCATCGAGAGGATCGCCGTGACCACCGCCGGCAGGCCGGTCGGGATCGCCGCGATGGCGAACGCGATCGCGGCGAGGAACACGGTGTCGAAGGCCTCGCCACGCGACAGGTTGAGCGCGATCGAGATCACCAGGGCGGTGCCCGAGATGACGAGGATCTGCGCCGTCAGCTTGTTCAGCTGCTTCGTCAGCGGCGAGGCGGACTCGGTCTCCTGCGCGAGCATCCCGGAGATGTGCCCGACCTCGGTGCTCATTCCGGTCGTCGTCACGATGAACTCGCCCGAGCCACGCGTGACGTTGGTGTTCATGAAGACCATGTCGGTCCGGTCGCCCAGCGGAGCGTCGGGCTGGGTCACCGTCTCGGCTCCCTTGGCCACCGGCAGGCTCTCGCCCGTCAGCGCCGACTCGGCGACCTCGAGCGTGGCGGCGCGCAGCACGCGCCCGTCGGCCGGGACGACGTCCCCGGCCTCGATCGAGACGACGTCGCCGGGGACGAGCTGCTCGGCCGGCACCTGGACGAGCTGCCCGCCGCGCAGCACCCTGGCCTTGACGATCATCATCTTCTGCAGCGCTGCGACGGCCGCCGCGGCCTTCCCCTCCTGGTTCAGGCCGAGCACGGCGTTGAACAGGGTCAGGAAGAGCAGCACGAGGCCTGTGCCGAGCTCGTGCAGCGGCCAGATGCTCCCGATCCCGGCGACGAGCAGGACGATCTGCATTGGGTCGCGGTACTGGCGCATGAACGCCCGCCAGCGCGGCTCGGTCTCGGCCGCGACGAAGGCGTTCGGGCCGTACTGCCCGAGGCGCTTCTTGGCCTCGTCCGGCGCGAGCCCGGCGTGCACGTCGACGCCGAGCTCCCCGGCGACGGCGTCACCTTCGAGCGCGAACCACTGCCTGTCCTCAGCCGGTGCAGCCGCCGTCGTCGCCGCCATCGCTCCTCCTAGTCGAGTGCGGCGAGCTCGAGCTCCGCCGCGTCCAGGGCCACTGTCGTCCCTGCTTCTCCGCGAAGGAGAGCAGACGTCTCTGTGATCGAACCGATCGCGGCCGTGCGCCCGGTCCGCTCGACGAAGGTACACGCCGCTTTGACCTTCGGCCCCATCGATCCCTCGGCGAACTCCGACCGCGCGAGCGCGGCGGGAGATGCCCGCCGGATCGCGCGCTGCTCGGGCGTGCCCCAGCCTGCATAGACGGCGTCGACGTCGGTGACGATGACGAGCGCGTCGGCGTCGAGCTCCGCGGCCAGGAGCGCACTCGCGAGATCCTTGTCGATAACCGCCTCGACGCCTTCGAGGCGTCGACCCGGAACCACCGGCTCGTCGGTGTAGCAGGTGGGGATGCCGCCGCCGCCCGAGCAGATCACGATCCACCCGCCGTCGAGCAGCGTTCGAATCGCCGGGATGCCGAAGATCCGCTGCGGCAGCGGTGAGGGCACGACGCGACGGAAGCCGTCGGCGTCGGGCTTGAACGTCCAGCCCTTGTCGGCGCCGATGGTGTCGGCCTCCTCCTTCGTGTACATCGGCCCGATCGGCTTGGTCGGGTTCGCGAAGGCGGGGTCGTTCCGGTCGACCTCGATCATCGTCAGCAGTGTGGCGATGTGCTTGTCGAACGGGAGCGCGTTGCCGAGCTCTTGCTCGAGGATGTAGCCGATCAAGCCCTCGGTCTGCGCGTCGAGAACGTCGAGTGGGTAGACGTCGACCTCCTTGTACGCGGATCCCTGGAGGGCCAGAAGGCCGACCTGCGGACCGTTGCCGTGGGAGAGCACGAGCTCGTGCTCCAACCCAACCGGTGCCAGCGCTTCGCACGCCACACGGGCGTTCACGCGTTGGTTCTCGGCCGTCAGCGCCTCGCCGCGGCGCAGAAGCGCGTTCCCTCCGAGCGCGACGACGACGCGCATGTCAGCGGTTTCCGAGAGTCGCGACCATGACCGCCTTGATCGTGTGCAGCCGATTCTCGGCCTCGTCGAAGACGATCGAGGCCGGCGACTCGAAGACCTCCTCCGTCACCTCGAGCGCCTCGAGCCCGTACTTCTCGTATAGCTCCTTGCCGACCTGCGTGTCGGTGTTGTGGAACGCCGGTAGGCAGTGCATGAACTTGGTGTTCGGGTTGCCCGTCGCCGCCATCGTCTCGGCATTTATCTGGTACGGCGTCAGGAGCTCGATCCGTTCCTTCCACGCCTCTGCCGGCTCGCCCATCGAAACCCAAACGTCGGTGAGCAGGAAGTCGGCGCCCTGCACGGCCTGGGCCACGTCGTCGGTGACGGAGATCTTCGCCCCGCTCTCTTCGGCGATCTCGTGTGCGAGGCTCGACACCTCGTCGGATGGCCAGAGCGACTTCGGTGAGGCGATCCGCACGTCCATGCCGAGCTTCGAGCCGCCGATGAGGTAGGAGTCGGCCATGTTGAAGCGGGCGTCGCCGAGGTAGCAGTAGACGACCTCGTCGAGTGGTTTCGCGCTGTGCTCGGTGAAGGTGAGGAAGTCCGCGAGGATCTGGGTCGGGTGCCACTCGTCGGTGAGGCCGTTGTAGACCGGAACGCCGGCCCAGGCCGCGAGCTCGTCGGCGACGTTCTCGCCGAAGCCGCGGTACTCGATCGCGTCGTACATGCGGCCCAGCACGCGGGCGGTGTCCTTGACCGTCTCCTTGTGGCCCATGTGCGAGCCGCCCGGGCCGATGAAGGTCACATGCGCGCCCTGGTCATAGGCCGCGACCTCGAAGGCGCAGCGGGTGCGCGTCGAGTCCTTCTCGAAGATCAGGGCGATCTCCTTGCCGACGAGCTTCTGCTGTTCCCGGCCCTCCTTCTTTGCCGCCTTCAGCTCGGCCGCGAGATCGATGAGGTAGCGGATCTCGTCGGCGGAGTAGTCGGCCAGCTTCAGGAAGTTCCGGCCGTGCAGGTCGATGACGGTGCTCATGGCTTGTCTCCTCTCAGGCGTCCCGGGCGATCGGGCAGGTCATGCAGTGGCCACCGCCTCGACCGCGGCCGAGCTCCTGGCCGGCGATCGCATGCACTTCGATCCCCGCCTTCTCGAGCTTGAAGTTGGTTGCCTCGTTGCGCTCGTACGCGACGACGACGCCGGGCGCGAGGGCCACGACGTTGTTGCCGTCATCCCACTGGTTCCGCTCCGCCTCGAACTCGTCGCCGCCGGTCGTCACCACGTTGAGCCGCTCGAGCCCGAGCGCCTGCTGGACCTCCTCGAGGAAGGTGCGCTCGGAAAGCTCCGCGACCACGCCGCCGTCGCCGTTCGGGCGGTAGAGGATCGGCAGGATCTGCGAGACGGCCGGCTCGTAGACGGTCACGACGTCGCGGTTGCAGAAGCTGAACACGGTGTCGAGGTGCATGGCCGCGCGGTCGCGCGGCATCTGCGCGCCGATCACGAGCTTCGCAGCGTCGGCCGCGAACAGATTCTGGGCGAGGATGCTCACGGAGCGGGCGTTCGAGCGCTCTCCCTGGCCAACCAGGAGCACTCCGTCGCCGAGGGGCATCACGTCGCCGCCCTCGAGCGTCGCACCGCCCCAGTCGTGATCGACGCCGCCGAACCAGATCGGGAAGTCGGCCGAGCGGAAGCGCGGATGGAAGCGGTAGACGGCCTCCAGGTTCAGCGTCTCCTTCTGGCGCGCCGGCCAGTACATCGGGTTGATCGCCACACCTCCGTAGATCCAGGCGCTCGTGTCGCGCGTGAAGAGGTGATTCGGCAGCGGGGCGATCACGAAGTCGTTCGGTCGCATCGCGCGCTGGACGAGCGAGCCCATCTCGCCCGGCAACTCGGCGGCGGTGACGCCGCCGGTGAGGCGGGTCGCGAGCTCGTCGGCCGGCATCTCCGTCATCCACGCTGTCAGCTCGCGCGAGTAGACGGCGGTCACCTCTTCGGGGCGCAACCGCCGCGAGAGGAGCCACTCGCGTGCTCCCGGGTCCTGCATCGTCTCGGTCAGCAAGTCGTGCAGGAGGAGCACTTCGATGCCACGCTCGCGCATGACGTCGACGAACGCGTCGTGCTCCTGCCGTGCTCGACGTACCCAGATCACGTCGTCGAACAGCAGCTCGTGGCAATTCGTGGGCGAGAGTCGCTCGTGGGCGAGGTCGGGCCGGTGGACGAGGACGGTCCGCAACGGTCCCACCTCGGACTGTGCCCCGAGAGTGGGCTCGGCGACGGTGCTCATGCGGGTGCTCCTTTCATGCTCAGGTGGCCGCCGCGATTCCGAGGAACGCGCAGATGACGATGAAGACGGCGAGGAGGTAGGGCCAGACGAAGCGGAGGTACTTGTCGTAACCGACCTTCGAGAGCGCGAGGCCGCCCATGATCACGGCTGAGGTCGGCGTGACGAGGTTCACGAATCCGGACGCCGACTGGAAGGCCGTGACGACGAGCGACCGTGGGACGCCCGCGAAGTCGGCGAGCGGGGCGAGGATCGGCATCACGAGCGCCGCATGCCCCGAGGACGACGGCACGAGGAAGGCGATGGGGATGTTGACGAGGAAGGCCAGGATCGCGAAGCCACTGCTCGACGTGCCCGCGACGGCCTTCTCCATCCAGTGCAGGATCGTGTCGGTCATGTAGGCGTTTCGCATCACGACCGTGATCCCGCGCGCGAACACGATGATGAGGCCCGCGCCGAGGAAGTCGCCGGCGCCCGCGACGATCGTCGACACCGTCCCCTCCTCGCCGAGGCGCGCGATCAAGCCGATCACGACGGCCATCACGAGGAAGAGCCCCGCCGCCTCGGGGAAATAGAAGTCGGCGAAGGTCGGGAGCGGGAAGTTCCTGCCGAAGCCTTCCTGCCAGAGGTCGTTCCACGGGATGAACCCGTAGATCATTGTGAGGAACGTGAGACCGAAGAGAAGCAACACGACCTTCTGCCGGCCGGTGAGGCTCGGTACGTCGGTGACGAGGTGCTGCGCGTCGGCGGCATCCTCGGCCGAGACGCCGACGATCGACTTCGCCGGATCACGGTTGATCCGGCGCGCGTACCAGATCACGTAGCCGATGGCCAGACCGACGACCACGATCCAGAGCGCGATCCGGAGCCCGATGCCGTCTCCGAGGCTGACCTTCGCCGCATCCGAGGCGACCCCCGTCGAGAAGGGGTTGACCGTCGAGCCGATCACCCCCGCGCCGGCCCCGAGGAAGATGATCGAGGCCGCGACGATGCGGTCGTAATTGAGCGCGAGCGCAAGTGGTACGAGCAGCACGAAGAAACCGAGTGTCTCCTCCCACATGCCGTACGTCGTCCCGCCGATCGCGAAGATCCCCATCAGGAGGGCGATTAGGACATAGCCGCTCGCGCGGAAGCGGAGAGCGAGCCTGCCGATCCCGGTCTGGATCGCGTCTGTCTTCATCGTCACGGTGATGAAGGCGCCGACGGCGAGGACGAAGAAGAAGATCGCGGCGGAGCCGTAGAGGAAGCCTCCCTCCCACGGGCCGACGAAGCCGTTCGGTGCCTCGACCCCGTAGAGCCCGTTCGGCGGCGCGTTCCAGAGCTGCTTGAAGCGGTACGTGAACGAGGTGTCGACGCAGTTGACGCCGGGGTGGGCCACCACCTTCGCGGTCGGCGCGTGCTGCGCGTCGCTCGGTGCGGTGCCCGTCTCGCCGGGCGAGTCGACCACGAGCGCGGTCCCGCCTGCGGCGACGGCTGAGCAGGACGGCAGCTCGTGGTACGTGCCCGGCACGGGCGACCCGTCCTTCGTCTGGTACTTCCCGGCGGGGACGAAGAACGACGCCACCCACACGAGCACGAGCACGAGGAAGAGCACGGTGAACGCGGTCGGGAAGCGAAAGCCCCCCTTCGGTGCCTCCGGGGACCCCCCCGATTCGTCCCGAGCCGTCGTCGTCGTCCGGGGCGCGTCTGCCACTCAAGCGATCCTTCGCCGAGAGGGTCGCGGCGGCATCACCCGCAGAGGACGATGTTCAGACGGCTCGGGACCGCGATGGTTCGCCGAGGATGGCGGCGCCCCGGTCGGGACTCTTTCGCACGGCTGCGCACCTCGTCGGCGTCGAGGGCAGGATCGCCAGCACCGTGTTCGGGACGATCACGGCGATGGCCACCGTCGCGGCGTACGGCCGGGCGTTCCCGGACAGCCCCTGGACCGTCGAGGAGCTCGTCCTGTCCACGGCCGTCGTCCTCTGGATCGCACACGTGTATACCCACGGGCTCTCGGAGAGCCTCTCTGAGGGACATCGTCTGCGCGTGGTGGAGGTCCGGCGGCTTGCCGGGCGCGAGCTGGGGATCCTGCTCGCGGTCGTCCCGCCGACGGTCGCGCTACTGCTGGGTGCGTTCGGTGTCATCGACGAGACCGCGTCGATCTGGCTGGCGCTCGCGGTCGGCATCGGCATCCTCGCCCTCGAGGGCGTGCGTTACGCGCGGATCGAGCGGCTCGGTCTCGCCGGGACACTGTTGGCCGTCGGCCTGAACGCCGGCCTCGGGCTGCTCGTCGTCCTGCTCAAGGCCGAGGTCCTGCACTGAAGCGCTCGAGAATCAACCCGTGACGTAGGCCGCGGTCGCTGACGGTCAGCTCGTCGCAGCCCAGCTTGTCGAACACCGCGCGAACGATGCAGGCGCCCGCCAGGATCACCTCCGCTCTGCCCGGCTGCAGGCCGACGATCGCACGCCGCTCCTCCACGGTTCGCGTGCGGTAGAGCGCGATCTGACGATCAACCTCGGCTCGGTCGACGATCGTGCCCTGGATCACGTCGGAGTCGTAGGTCTCGAGGCCGTGCTGTACGGAGGCGAGGTTCGTGAGGGCGCCGCCCAGGCCGAGGAGTTTGTCCGGATTCGAGTGTCCGTCCAGCCGCGAGAGCTGCTCGGCAATCGTGCTGAGTGCCGCTTCGACCTGCTCCTCCGAGACCGCGCCGGCAAGGCCGAACTCGTCGGTGAGCGGCGCAGCGCCCACCTCGAGGCTGAAGCGCTCCTCGACGCGGCCCGGCCGCCCGAACGTGAACTCCGTGCTCCCCCCGCCCGTGTCGAACACGGCGAGCGTCCCGTTCCCGAGCTCGAGCTCCGAGGTTGCGGCGAGGTAGGCGAGCCGGGCCTCCTCCTCGCCCGAGATCACCTCGATGCCCACCCCGCAACGTTCCTGCACCGCGTCGACGAGCTCCTGGGGATTGCTCGCGATCCGCATGCCTGCGGTCGCGGCGGCGGCGATCTCGGCGGCTCCGGCGCGGCGCGCCTCGCCGACCATCCCGACGATCGCCTCGGCGGTTCGCCGCACCGGCTCCGGCTGGAGCGCTCCGGACTCGCGTAGTCCCTCGCCGAGCCTCGTGACCTCGGCGCGGTCGACGATCGTGCGCCAGACGTCGCCTGCGCGCCGCTCGCCGACGTGCAGCTTGACCGAGTTGGTTCCGATGTCGATCACGGCGAAGCGGACCGGGTCGAAGCCCACCAGGGTCTTCAGCCCGCGCGCCGCGCAGACGTTCGGCAGGTCGGCCAGCGCCAGCTTCCGCAGCGTCGCGGAGACGAGCGCCGGGTCCTCGTTCTCGACCGCAACCGTGCGCGCCGACCGTCCTCCGATCGACATCTCCGAGACCTCGGTCATGCAGCCGCCGACGTGGAAGTGGGAGCGCCGCTTGTGCACCTGGACGGAGGTGAGGCTGGGATTCGGACGCACGAACTCGCTCACGAGCTCGTCGAGCGTGTACGACTCCGAGTCGAGCTCGCGGGGAGCGGCGCCGAGTGCGGACAGCGCGGTCGAGACATCCTCGGCCCTCAGGGGAAAGGGCTTCTTCAAGACCGGCCGCCACTGCTCGAGCCCGTCGGTGTTGACTGCCTCCAGCAGCTTCACGTCCAGGAGGCCGTCGCGGATCTTCACCGAGGCGTCGCTGTCCTCGGAGAGGAGGTAGAGCTCGTCGCTCTCCTCGACACTCTCGGGCTCGCGTGTCAATGGAAGGTCCCCGGCCACGCCGAGCTGCTCGCCGAAAGTGCGCCACTCCCACCGCGGGACGATCTCTGACGGGAGACTGCCGGCTCCGGCCGCCTCCGTCTCCGAGCTCACTTCTTGGCCTTTGTCTTTCGCTCGCGCGAGAAGTACTCGAGCGCCTTCCGCGTCTTCGTCTCCTGCTCGCCCGAGAGATCGATGCCGCGTCCGACGAGGAACGCGCGAGTCTCGGCGGCGACCTGGAACGCCTCGTTCGTCTCGCAGCGTGTCGACAGCTCGAGGATGCGGGAGCCGTCCGGGTAGAGCCACATCTCCGCCACGAGCCTCCTGTCGAGCTCGGGCGGCGAGAAGCGGAGCTTGAGGACGAAGATCGGCCCGAGGACGACGAGGTCGTCTAGCCCGACTCCCTCCGGCGCGTGCGCGGAGAAGAGCTGCCGCTGCTCCTTCGAGAAGAGCTTGCTCAGCGGAAGCGCTCCGTTTGCCGCCTGCAGCACGGCGGCCTGGTCCGGCGTGCCCTTCAGCGTCCCGGAGCAGACGAAGCCGCCGGGGAGCGCATCCACCTCGACCCGGAACGCCTTCGAGAGCCGCAGGTCCGCCGGGAGCTCGCCCGGTTCGACAGGGCGCAACTTGATGATCGAGTCGCCGCCCTTGCCCTGGATCCGCCGGGCGCGCGCGACGACGCCGTGCGCGTCGAGTGCGAGATCCGGCGTGTCGAAGAAGAAGACCTGGCGGATCTGCGCGTCGAGGGGATCGAGGTCGAGCGCGGCCGTGGCGGCGCGCTGGTTCGGCTCCGGGACGGTCAGCTTCAACTCGACGCTGTCCGCCCCTTTGAGCGTCTCGAGCAGCCTCACGATCTCGGCGTCCGAGAGCGTGGGCATCGAGGTGGGTGCGGCAGCCATCGTCTCGTTCCCCTTCCGTCCGCAGGCTCGCATAGCCTCGAGCGATGGTCGTCGTCACAAGTGGGTGAAACGATCTGCGGAGACGTGTGCGTATCCATGACCGCCTCGCACCGACTTCCTGGGCGAGCGGCTGAGGAGATGCCACCGTCTCGCTACCTGTCCAAGGAGGAACGAATTGGCTACCAATCGAGAGGCGGCGTTCGGCGACGAGAAGGGCTTTGGCTGGCTTCTCTTCGCAGCGACCATGCTCGGGCTTGCCGGCGTCCTGAGCGTCATCGACGGCATCATGGCGTTGTCGAGGTCGAAGTTCTATACGGCAGGCTCCAGCTATGTGTTCGCCGATCTGCGCACGTGGGGCTGGATCACGCTCATCATCGGCGGGCTCCTCATCGTCGCCGCCATGGGGGTGTTCAGCGGATCGGGGTTCGCGCGCTGGTTCGGGATCTTCGCGGCGGGCCTGAATGCGATCGCGCTCTTCGGGTCGCCAACAGCACAGGCGTATCCGTTCTGGTCGCTGATCATCTTCGCCCTCGACGTGCTCGTGATCTATGCGCTCGCGGTCTACGGCGGGAAGCGGATGATGGAGTAACCCTCCGCGCTTGATCGCTCAGCGAGGAGCCCCGGACGTGCTCGTGTCCGGGGCTCCGCCGTTTTCGGTCAGACCTCGAGACTCAGCGGCGACGACAGGTGCACGTGCGGTTGACGACGCCGCCGCAAGCCTGGCAGCGGGTGGGTCGCCGTTCGAGCAGGTTCACCCCGATCCCGTGCAGGAACATCAGCGCGCCTGCGAACGACGTGAGCGCGAATGCCACGACGAGCTGACTCGACATGGGTCCCATCGGCCCCCGAATTGTCGCCTGCCCGGGGCGCGCACCGCAGCAGGCGCTCACGTCCGCCGACGTGAGGCTCGCACCTCGGTTCGCGGATAGGGTCGGCTCGTGGCGGATCAGACACGGCTCGTCGTCGTTTCCTGCGCGTCGCTCGACGTCGCCGACGAGGCCCTGTCAGAGCTGCACAAGCTCGAGATCAAGGACAGCGACGCAGTAATCGTCCGTTGCTCGGAGCGCGGGCGGATCGAGTTGAAGCAGACGCACCAGGCCGCGGCAGGCGAGGGCGTCGTCGCCGGCGGGACGGTCGGGTTCATCGCCGGGATGCTGCTCGGCGGACCTATCGGCGGCGCCTTGGTCGGCATGCTCGGAGGTGGCATCTGGGGCGCCCGTGACACCGGCGTCCCGGACACGCGGTTGCGCGAGCTCGGCGCGTCGCTGAAGCCGGGGCAGGCCCTGCTGTGCGCGCTCGTCGGCTTCGAGAAATTGGACGCCGTACGCGAAGCTCTGCGTGCCTACGGCGACGTCGCCGACGCCGACACGTCGACCGTTCCGTAGCGACGCCGGTAGAGCAGATACGCGATGCCGCCGAGCGGCAGCGGAAGCCAGAACGTCAACAGCCGGTACGCGAGTGTCGCCACCACGGCGTCGTGTGCGCTCACGCCGGCCAGCGTCAGCAGGCCCGTCAGCCCGGCCTCCACGAACCCGAGCCCGCCGGGCGTGAAGGGAATCAGCGCCAGGAGACAGGCCCCCGAGTAGGCGAGCACGACGAGCGACGGGTTCGGCCGGGTGCCTACGGCGGCGAGACAGCAGATCAAGCCGAGGTAGTCGAACGCCGGCTTGCCGACGATGCCGACGAGCGCGAAGGGCCAGCGCGTGCCGAACGCGTTCCGCAAGCTGTCCCGCTGCTGCAGGAGCCGCTCGCCGGTCCCGCTCGCGTCGCGCTTGCTCGGCAGGAGGCGGAGGACGGCGTCGACCGCGCGTCCCACCTGCTCGAGAGGCTGGTCCCAGAGGAAGGCGGCGAGTCCTGCCGCGACCGCGACGGCGAACGCTCCGGCACCGATGTAGGCGGTCGTGAGTAGACCGCGCGGTGCTTTGAGACCGCCGAGGATCGCCGGTAGCGCGAGCAGCGGGAAGGCCAGGATCGTCGCGGTGTTCGCGACGGAGACGGCGGTCAGCCCACCGGCGACGTCGGCTCCCCGGACGCCCGCCCGCACGAGCATCCGGTACGAGAAGGCGCCGGCGGTAGCGGCTCCGCCCGGGATCACGTTGCCCGCCGCGTTTCCCGCGAGCTGAGCCGTTCCGACGGCGAACCAGCTCGACGTGCGGAGAGCGATTCGCTGAACCTCCCAGAGCGCCATCACGCTCGTCGCCTCGAAGACCACCGCCAGCAGGATCCACCAGGGGTCGAGGCCGGCGAGAGCGCGCCATTGTGTGAACGTGTCGACGAGGCTCGGGAACAGGAAGTAGAGCGAGACGGCGGTCGCGAGCAGGAGCAGGATGCGGAAGATCACGCCCCACGGCTTCTTCTTCTTCGTGTGGGTCTCGGGCTCGGTCACAGCGCACACCTACCCGATACGCACATGGGCGCTTCCTGGCGATCCGGCTGGGTCGATGATGTGATCACACCGTGGAGATCGGAGAGCCGCAGCGGAAGATCGTCGTGGAGCCGATCCGCGACCCGGTCCCGGAGCGTACGCCGAAGCCGCGCGAGGTACCCGCGACGCCGACGAGGCCCGAGCCGGTCCCCAGCCGAGCGCACCTCTCCAGGAGCGCGTAGCCGGCGAGCGCGGCAAGGCCGAGCGTAAGAGCCACGGCGGAGCGCCGCGGCGGCGCCGGCGATGAGGGGTGCGGCCGCGAGAAAGTCCCAGGCGAGGGAAGCGCCAATACGAAACGAGCCTTGCCTCACGGCCCACGTGTCGCATCCCCCTCTCCGGATGATGCCTGGCCGAGCGGTTACGCTCGCGCCGTGACGGAGGCCGCGACCGAGGTGCCCAAGAAGGCACTGACTGTTCGCGGCGCAACGGTCCTCGGTGTCGGCTCGATGATCGGCGCGGGCATCTTCGCGCTGCTCGGCGAAGCGGGTGCGGTCGCCGGTGCTGCGGTCTGGCTCTCCTTCCTGATCGGCGGGGTCGTTGCGCTCCTGCTCGGCTACGTCTGCGTGAAGCTCGGCACGCGCTACCCGTCCTCCGGCGGCTTGATCACCTACCTCGTCGAGGGCTTTGGCCGCGGGCGGCTCGTCGGCGTGGCGTCGTGGCTCGGCTACATCGCGGCGGTCGTGATCGTGATCTCGATGGTGGCCGTGTCGTTCGGCAGCTATGCGACTTCGCTCTTCATCGGCAACAACGCCGCCTCGTGGTGGCACCACGTGTTCATCACGCTGCTCATCCTCGGCACCGTCGCCCTGAACCTCACGCCCGCCAGGACCGTGGCGGCTGCGCAGTCCGTGATCGTGCTCGGTGTCCTCGTCGTGTTCGGGTTCTTCATCTGGATCACGGTCAAGGACGCGAATTTCTCGATGCTGGCGTTCAGCGGCTACCCCTCGGCCGGGAAGATCCTGGCGAGCGTCGCGCTCACGTTCTTCGCCTACCTCGGCTTCAACGTCATCACCTTCGCCGTCGGCGACCTCCGCGATCCCAAGCACGAAATGCCGCGGGCGATGTACCAGTCCCTCGGCATCACGACGGTCGTCTACGTCCTGATCTCGATCGGCGTGTTCGGAACCCTCACCGTCGCGCAGGTCATTCAGTACGGGGAGCGTGCGATCGCCGAGGCGGCACGCCCTGCCCTCGGTGACGCCGGCTACACCGTGATGGCCGTTGCGGCGCTGCTGGCGACCGCCGGTGCGACGAACGCGACGTTCTACGCGTCTGGAAACCTGACCGGGATGCTCGCCCAGGAAGGCCTCTTCCCACCGTTCTTCGGCGCGGGCTCGCGGCTCGGCACGAAGGCGGGCCTGCTGATCACCGGTGCCCTCGTTCTCGTGATCGCGAACGTCGCAGATCTGTCCGCGATCGCATCGGTGGGCAGCGCCGTGGCGTTGGTGATCTTCGTTCTCGTCGGACTCGCCGGGTACCGCCTGCGACACGAGACGGGAAGCAACACCGGCCTCGTCCTCGCAGCCATGGGGGTAACGGTCGTCGTTCTCGTCGCGTTCGCCGTCGACATCTGGCGGACTGCGCCCGAGACATTTGGCGCCATCGTTGCGATCCTCGTGGTCGCGGTGCTGCTCGACGGCTGGACGCGGTCACGCTCGCGCGCGAAGCCCCCGCCGGTTTCGCCTCAGACGTCTGTGTAGGGCCAGACGACGCCGCCGCCGAGCATTCCCCGTTCGAACTGGTCGACGTAGCCCCAGTCGACCGCTGCCTCGGGCTCTTCGTGCGTTGGCGTCGCCTTCACCTCGTCTGCCGTGACGCTCAGGACGACGATCCGGCGCTCGTGATCGACGACCTTCGCGGCGCCTGCCGGCACGACGTGATGCACCGCGTTGTGTCCGTCCCCGTAGCTGACGACCAGGTAGCTCTCGCCCGGTTTGTAGCTCGCCCACGAGCACGTGCCCACCGGGCCGTCCGTCGCCTCGACCTCGTAACCCTTGACGCTGTCGTCATGGCCGACCGCGCCTGCGGGGAAGCTCCAGGACGTCTTCTGCCCGGGCTCGGTCACGCAGGGATCGTGCCACAGCCCGAACCGCGAGCGTTCGTGCCTGCACGCCCGCCGGCGTCGGCTGCGCACCCCTGTGCGCGCCCGCGGGCGGCGGCAGACTCGCGCCATGTGCCGCTGGCTCGCCTACTACGGTGAAAAGCCGATCCGGATGGACAAGGTCCTGTTCGGGCCGCAACACTCGCTGATCGAGCAGAGCCTCAGCTCGCGCATGGGGGCCGAGCCGACGAACGGCGACGGTTTCGGCATCGGTTGGTACTCGGCTTCCGGCGAGCCGGGGATCTTCAAGAGCATGGAGCCCGCCTGGAACGACCGCAACCTGCATGAGCTGGCCGCCCACGTCGAGTCGTCGCTCTTCATCGCGCACGTCCGGGCCACGACGGGAACGCCCGTGCAGCAGACGAATTGCCATCCGTTCCGCTGGGGCAAGTGGCTGTGGGTGCACAACGGGCTGATCAGCGATTGGCTCACCGTCAAGCGCGACCTCGTGCTCGCCGTCGATCCGGCGCTGTACCCGCTGATCGAGGGAACCACCGACTCGGAGGTGCTCTTCTTCCTCGCCGTGACGCTCGGACTCGAGGATGATCCGCCGGGGGCCGTACAGCGCGCGATCGGCCTCGTCGAGGAGGTCGGCCGGCGGCACGGCGTCAAGTACCCGTTCCAGGGGACGATCGCGACGAGCAACGGCGAGAAGCTCTGGGCGTTTCGCTACTCGAGCGAGGGCAAGTCGCGCTCGCTCTACTTCTCGACCTCTTTCGACACGGTCAAGGCCCTGTATCCCGACGATCCGCGGCTTGCGGACTTCGACGAGGAGTCCCGGGTCGTCGTCTCGGAGCCGCTCGGCGATCTCCCCGGCATGTGGAACCCCGTTCCCGACGCGAGTTGGGGCGTCGTGCAACCCGGGCCGGACGATTTGAACGTGTTCCAGCCGACCGCACCGGTCGCTGCCTGAGCTACCCGCTGTCGGCGTCGCCGGGGTCGTCCACCGCGTACGCGTGTCGGACGAGGTTGGCAATGCAGGCGGGGCAGTAGTGGATCCGGGCCTCGCCTGACGGCGAGAGCACGGTCACCCAGCCGCGTTCGTCGGGGTTTTTCTCGCAGCCGCATTCAACACAGCGCATGACCTCGACGGTACGGCCGGGCTCGGGCCTTTCGCCTGGTGCAGATTGATCATCTCGAGCGCGTCAGCGGATGAGACCCTCGCGATGTGCGATCGCGAGTGCCTCGATGCGTGAATGTGCGTCGAGCGCACGCAGCATCCGGCGCACGTGGTTGCGGACCGTGTCGGTGCTCAGGTGCAACTCGCGCGCGATCTGCTCGGTGGACCTTCCGCGGGCGAGTAGGTGTAGGACCTCGTTCTGACGCGGCGTGAGGTGCGGATGGGGACTGGGCGCAGCCGATTCCTCGCGGTGTGTGACGACGCCGAATACTCCGACGATCCTCCCGCCTTCGCGGAGCGGACAGGAGCTGATGTCGACCTGGACGCGCTCGCCGCTGGGGTCGACGATGACGACGGTGGCCTCGGTCGAGCGCTCGGTTCCCATCATCTTGCGCAAGAACGACTCCTTCGCCGCGCGCGCCTGCTCGGGAACGACGAGCGACGACTGCTGGCGTCCGCGGATGTCGCCGACGAGCTTGTGGGCAGCCTTGTTGATCCAGCGGATGACCCCGAACTTGTCGACCGCGTAGGCGGGGACGTCGAGCTCTTCGAGGGCCCCGTGCACGTCGCCGGGGAACGTGGCCGCCTCGGGTGAGGCTTGGCCGGCGGTGTGCCGCAGAGCTGACATCGGGCCTCCCTTGGGCCTACGAGGCCGCGTCGGCCGTCTCGTTCGCCGCCAGCGCGTCCTGCAGCTTCTTCGTGTCCTCGTCCGACAGCGAGGTCTTGATCACGGTACCGCCGTAGCCCTTGAGCGCGTCGATCGCCTTGTCTGGCGTCGCCTTCTCGATGATCAAGAAGAGCGCCGAGGTGCCCGGCTGAACCTTGTCGCGGACCTGGTTCTGGAACTCCTTGTCGATCGCCTTCTCGCCGAAGTGCCCGGACAGCGCACCGAACGCGGCGCCGATCGCCAGCCCGAAGAACGGGATGAAGAAGATCAGGCCGAAGAGGAGACCCCAGAAACCGCCCCAGACGGCTCCGCCGCTCGCCGACGCGCCTCCATGCGTCGTGGTGACGTGGTACTTGCCGTTCTTGTCGCGACGGATGGCCGCGACCTGGTCGGCCTGGATGATGAGATCCGCTTCGAGACCCTCCACCGTCTGGCGTGCAGCCTCGGCGGTGACTTCGTCGGGATATGCGATCGCGACGAGTGTTGCCATGCTCTATCTCCTTAGGCTGGCGGGAATTCCTGCGCTTTTCACGATCGCAGCGACTCCCGCTGCGAGCATCATCCCGTCGGGATGAGCGCATCTCCGGCGGGTGGTGGAGGCTCGGGATCAGGCCTGGTTTGCGCCCCGAGCGGCTGGTTCAGCTCCTTCGCGATCTGGACGGCGGCCGAGACGAGCGGGGCGGCGAGGATGAGCCCGAGCATCCCGAACAGACAGCCCGCGCCGATCGTGACCACTAGGACGATGAGCGGATTGAGGTGGAGCGCGGAGCCCATGGCGAACGGCTGCACGAGGTTCTGCAGCAGCCCGTTCGCGAGGATGACGATCACGAGCATCGCGATCGCGACACCTGTCCCTTGGGAGCCGAGCGCGAGCAGGACGGCGAACGCGCCGGCAACGATCGCGCCGATGTACGGGATGTAGGCCGTGACAAAGGAGACGACGGCGATCGTGCCCGCCAGCGGCACGCCGAGCACGAGGGCCGCGAGTCCCACGACGACGCCGTTGAACCCGGCTACGAGGGTGACGCCGCGGAAGTAGCCGCGCAGCGACCTGATCAAGGCGCTGGAGATTGTCTCCGCGACCGGGTGAGGAAGTCCGACGTGGCGGTCGAGCCAGCTGCGCATCTGCGGACCGTCCTTGAGCAGAAAGAAGGTTCCGAGCGCGGCGAACGAGAGCCCGAACAGGACGGAGGCGAGCCCTCGGATGCCGTGGACGATGCCGTGCACGAGCGTCGAGATGACGTTCGGCGCCGCCGACTTCGCGGTGCTCGTCGCGCCGGCTGCGCTCGACGAGTTGACGCCGAGGTCCGTCAGCCAGCCGCGGACCCGGTCGGCGCCGGCCGCCGCCTGGGCCGAGATCTCGGCGCCCTGGCCGGTGATGCCGGCGATGACGACCACCACTACGGCGACGAGGATCCCTACGAGCGCCAGCAGCACGACCGCCGACGCGATCGCCCGTGGCATGTGCACGTCGAGCCGCGAGACGAGGGGCATCGCAACCACGGCGACGATCAGCGCGCAGAGCATCGGGCCGACGATCGTGTAGGTCTCTGCCAGGAGCCAGATGAGGCCGCCCAGCAGCGCGAACAACCCGACCAGCAGCCACGAGCTCCGGCCGACGTCGCTCAGCCACTCCGGCGTACGGAACGCTCCGCTCAGTTGCGAGCGCTTGGTAGTCGCGGTGTCGTCTGGACTCGTGCCCACGCCCGGGTGAGCTTGCCCTACGAGACGGACGGCTTATCGTTGTCGCGCCGCCGAACGAGCCAGAAGATCCCGACTCCGGCAAGCGCAGCGGCGAGGATCCCGAAGGCGACCCACCCCCACGGCGTGGACTCGGGCTCCTCGTTCTGCGACGCGGCGGCGGCCGCGGCTCCCGCTGCGACGACCGCTGTCGTGTTCACGCCGCCGCTCGTCGTCGTCGGCGTCGTGGTCAGCACGGTCGTCGGGACGACGACCTCCGTCTTCGTCTGGACGTGCAGCGTCTGCGTCGTCTGGATCTGGGTCAGCGTCACCTGGGTGGTCGTGGCCTTCTCGTGACGGTGGTCGGGGTCGGCGCCGTAGGCCGCGTAGCCGCGGTTGTCGTCGTCGGCACCGTCGGCACCGTCGACTCGGTCGTCCCGGGCTCGGTGCGCGTTCTCGCCGGCAGCGTGGGCGTGGTGCGCGTGAGCGTTCCGATGGTGCCGGTTCTCGTCCCTCCGCCCGCGCCCTGACCGCAGCCGGCAAGCCCCACGACGGAGACGACTGCGATGCCCGAGGCGAGGAACATGCGCACTGCGCACATGTTCGCATGCGCGTCTGTCGACAGCGATCGGCGGAACCGGACGACCGGAACGGCCGACGCCTGCGGTTTCATCCGTCCGGCATGACGCGGTTAGCGGTCACCGGGCTGAAGCTCCCGACAATGGGCCAGTGGTGGGCAATCGAACCGACCGCGACCCTGGCCGTCGCGCGCGCGCCCGACTTCGGCGAGCCGGTGCGCGCGCGACGGTCGTCGAAGGTCATGATTCCGGAGACCGTGGAGGAAACCGCGTGACCACCGCAGCGCAGGAGGGAGCCGCACCAGCCGAGAAGCGGCGGCGGCCGCTGTGGCTCCGTCTGGTGATGTACGCGCTGATCGTGGTCGTGTTCGGCGCCGCGGCGAACCTGCTCGGCTGGGACATCAGGGGCTGGTTCCACAGCCTCTGGAACACGATCACGACGATCTCGGCCGGGTCGCTGATAGCGGCGATCCTCCTCATGATCGTGCAGACCACGGCGACTGCGTTCGCGTGGTTCTCCATCCTCAGCTTCGCCTATCCGGGACGCGTGAAGTGGCGCGACATCCTCGCCGGCTACGCCGTCTCCGTCGCGCTGAACGGGATCCTGCCCGCCAACATCGGCACCCTCGTGTTCCTGATCATGCTCACCGTTCTGATCGGGATCAGCTTCGCCGCGGTGCTCGGCGCCTACGCGGTGGAGAAGATCTTCTTCACGCTCGCCGGCGTCTTCGTCTACCTCTATCTCTTCCTGTCGGTCGGCGGCTCGTTCGACATCTCCTTCAGCTGGGTGCACGAGCACTGGCCCGCGACGATCGTCCTCTTCGGGGGCGGAGCACTGATGATCGTTCTGCTCGTGCGCCGGTTCTGGCCGCACGTCGTCGCCTGGTGGCAGAACGCGAAGGAGGGCGGCGCGATCCTCGGCAAGCCGAGCCGCTTCTTCAGCCGTGTGTTCCTGCCGTCGTTCATCGGCTGGGCTGCGATGCTGGCCACGATCGGCGTCTTCCTCAACGCCTACGGGATCCCGGTCGACTTCAACACGCTAATGCACGTCGCCGGTGGCAACTCGCTCGCGAACGTCACCTCGTTCACGCCCGGCGGCGTGGGCGTGACCCAGGCCTGGAACGTCGCCTCGCTCAGCCATGTCGCCAGCGCGACGGACGCGACGGCGTACTCGGTCTCCCAGCAGCTCGTGGGGACTGCCTGGAACATCATCTACGCGCTGATCCTGATGATCTGGGCCTGGGGCTGGGGCGGCGGTAAGCAGTTCGTCTCCGATTCGTACGCCGAGGCGAAGCGCAGGCAGGTCGAGGAGCAGGAGAAGCGGCGCGCCAAGAAGGCCGCCGCAGCCGAGGCCGATCAGGCCGCATCGTGAGCCCGGCCTATGGCGCGCGGCCCGGCTGGTCTCCCCAGCGGCCCCGCTTTCGGCCGGGTCAGCTGGTACTCGCATGGCTGCTCGGCGGGGTCTCGCTGCTCGTCGCCACAGAGCTCGTCCCCGGGGCGTCGGACTCGACCTTTAGCGCGGCGCTCGTCGTCGCGGCGATCCTCGCCGTCCTCAACGCGATCCTGCCGCCGCTTCTGGCCGCGGTGCGGCTCCCGTTCACGGCGCTGCTCGGCTTCTTCGGAGTGCTGGCGCTCGACGCAGGGATGCTGCTGCTCGCGGATCACTACAGCAACGGTCTCAAGATCGACTCGTTCTGGTCGGCTCTCGGCGTCGCGCTCGTGGCGGCCGCGGTAGGAGTCGTGCTCTCTGTCGTGTTCGGGACGAACGACGACGACGTCTACTCGCTGCGTGTGGTGCAACGGATCGCACGGCGCTCGAGCGACCGGGTCGTGACCGACCGCGCAGGCGTCGTCTTCCTCGAGATCGACGGGCTCGCGCTGCCAGTGCTGCAGCGGGCCATGCGGGACGGTCACGCGCCGACGATGGCGCGCTGGCTCGTCGAGGGCTCGCATCTACTCGCCGAGTGGGAACCGGACCTCTCGTCGCAGACCGGCGCGTCACAAGCCGGGATCCTGCTCGGCTCGAACGACGACATCCCGGCCTTCCGCTGGGTCGAGAAGGAGCGGAAGGTGCTCATCGCCTGCTCGTCCCCGGAGGACTGCGCCGAGCTCGAGCGGCGACACTCGACGGGACACGGCCTGCTCGCCAACGGCGGTGCAAGCCGCGGCAACCTCTTCTCGGGCGACGCCGACCACATGATCCTGACCGTGAGTCGGATGGAAGCCGAGCGCAGTGCCAATCCGGGCTATCGCGCGTTCCTTGCGAACGGCTTCAACGTGGCCCGCACCTTCGTCCTCTTCGGCTGGGAAGTGATCCTGGAGTGGAGCGCGGCCGCGCGGGAGCGGCGGCGCGACGTCCGGCCACGCGGCCATCGGGGCGGCGTCTATCCGTTTCTGAGGGCGACCATGTGCGTGATGGCGCGCGACCTGATCGTCTACGGCGTCCTCACCGACATGATGAAGGGGCGGCCCGCGATCTACGCGACGTTCGCGAGCTACGACGAGGTCGCGCACCATTCCGGCCTCGAGCGCGCGGACACGCTCGAGGCGTTGCGCAAGCTCGACCAGCAGTTCGCCCGGATCGAGCGCGCGCGCCCCTTCGCAGCGCGGCCGTACGAGATCGTCGTTCTCTCGGACCATGGCCAGACGCAGGGCGCGACGTTTCGGCAGCGCAACGGTTACGGCCTCGACGATCTCGTCGAGCGCAATCTCGCCGACGGCGGCGTCAGCACGATCGAGGGTGGCGACGAGCAGGAGTCGATGGTCGGCCACGCCGCCGCCGAGGCGACGGGCCGGAAGGCGAAGCCGAAGAAGAACGACGTCTCGGGCCGGGACGTCGTCGTGCTCGGCTCGGGCAATCTCGGCCTCGTCTACCTCATGGAGGCCGAGGGACGGATGACCCTCGAGCAGCTCTCGGCGCGACATCCCGACCTGCTGCGGGCCGTGAGCGAGCACCCGCACGTCGGCTGGGTCCTTGTGCGCTCCGAGGAGCACGGCCCGGTCGTCGTCGGGGCCGCCGGCACCCACCACCTCGCGGACGGCCGCGTCGAGGGCGAGGATCCGCTGCGGCGCTTCGCGGCCACGGCTCCGCACCACCTCAGGCGCACCGACGGGTTCACGCACGCGCCCGACCTGCTCATCGGGAGCTTCTACGACGCGGCGCTCGACGAAGGCTGCGCGTTCGAGGAGCTGATCTCATTCCACGGCGGCCTCGGCGGCCCGCAGACGCGGCCGTTCGTGCTCCATCCGACGTCGCTGCCGATGCCCGCGGAGCCGGTCGTCGGTGCGGAGTCGCTCTACCGGGTGCTCGTCGGATGGCGGAAGCTGCTCGAGGGGACGAGTACGCCGCCGGCCGCCGAGCCGGTGGGTGTCGCCGTTCGGCAATGATCGTCCGGCATGGCCGGGCACAGAACAGCCATCGTCGTTCCAGGCCACCGGAGCCTCGGTTCCGACGGCATTCACCGCATCAGCGACCGTTGCGAGCGGCTCGTCCGCGAGGCGGAGGCTCTCGCGAGGGCGGACGGCGCGGATGTCGTCGTCTTCAGCGGCTGGTCGTCGAGGGGCGGGCCGTCGGAGGCCGAGCAGATGCGTGACGCGTGGCGCGGCCCTCCCGCCGAGCTCGTGATCGAGCCCACCGCTCGGAACACGGCCGAGAATGCGGCGCGAACCTTGCCGCTGCTTTACGAGCGTGAGGTCGGCCACGCGGTCGTCGTCTGCGCGCCGTCGCATCTGCCGCGGACGCGCCTGCTCTTCGGTCGCCTCTACCGCAGCGCCGGCGTCGAGGTGGCGTTCCGCGCCCCGCGGCTCGCGCCGAGCCTTCGCTCCGTCGCGTGGGAGATCGCCGCGTTCCCGCTCCTGCCGGTGCAGCTTCGCATCGCCAGGACCGAGCTCGCCAGGAGGTCGAAATGAGTGACCTCGTGGTTTTCATTCCGGCCTATAACGAGGCGGAGAATCTGCCGGCAGTGCTCGAAGGCCTCCACGAGCAATTGCCCGCTGCAGACCTGCTCGTCGTCGACGACGGCTCGACCGATCGCACTGCCGAGGTGGCGAGGGAGCACGGCGCCCAGGTGCTCTCGCTCGGGAGCAACCAAGGCCTGCGCATCGGGATCGCGGCGGGCTACCGGTGGGCGCTCGACCACGGCTATGCCTTCTGCGGGCGCGTCGATGCAGACGGCCAGCATCCCGCCGCGGAGCTTGCGCGACTGCTCGAGCGCGTTCGCGCGGACGAGTGCGACGTCGCGGTCGGCTCGCGGTTCGTCTCGGGCAACGGCTACGCCCCGTACCGCTACAAGCCGAGCCCCGCGCGGCGTTTCGGGACGGGATTGCTGCGGCGCTCGGTCGGCTTCGTGCTCCGCCGGCCGTTCGGCGACGCCACGAGCGGCCTCTATGCCGTGAACGCGAAGGCGTTGCCGCTACTTGCCGAGCCGTATACGAGTGGCGCGCCGGAGGTGGAGGCTCTGATCCGGGTCGTCGACGCCGGGCTGCGACTCGAAGAGGTACCAGTGGACATGGCGCCCCGCGCAGGCGGCGAGTCGAAGCTCCGCGGCAGCAAGGCGGTGAAGCTCGTGCTCACCGTCACGGCGACGCTTGGCCTCGCGCTGCTCGCCCGCCGGCGGCGCGGCGGCTGAGCTTCAGGTTTCCGGCGCCGACCGCTCGAGCAGGTTGGCCAGCCGCTGCAGCTGCTCGTCGACCTGCTTGCTGTGCGCGGTGAGCTCGGCGAGTTGCTCGTCGACCCGACCGAGCCCAGCCACGACGGGAGCCTGGTCGTCCTCCTGGCCGAGCGCTCGTTCGCGCTGGGCGCGCGCGACGAAGACCGACGTGATCGCGGCCGTGGTGATTGTGAGGAACGCGATTCCCCAGAGCATCACCCCTGCCGTGACCAGATAGCCCAGCAGGTTGTTCGGTGGGACGTCCCCGAATCCCACGGTGGTGACCGTCTGCAGCACCCACCACATGCCGAACCAAACCGACTTGTACGCGGAATGGTCGACAATGCGGATCAGCACGCCGCCGAGCGTGACGATGAGTGCCGTGGCGGTCACGATCACGCTCGCGGCGAGCCGGACGGACGGCGGTTCGCGCAGGAACTTCGACATCCGGCGCTCGATCAGGCTCTGCGGCCGCGGAAAACCCCGCATTGGATTGTTTGGGGTGGCTGTCATTGCACTCGTGGTTCGTCGTACACCACTACGGTGCCTGCCAGGTAGTCCGGAAGCGCCCGCCGCCGAAAGTCGAAGAGCGCGGGCAGGAAGCCGAGGAAGCACGGGATGATGGCGAGCGCGAGCCCGAGCGTTCGCACGAGCGCCCGCGACGGGCCGAGTCGCGCGCCGTCGTGCTGTGGCACGACGCGCACGTTCAGCAAACGCATCCCGGGCGTTTGGCCGACCGTGCTCCAGAAAAGGGAGAAGTAGCCAACCGCCACCGCGATTGCCGCCAGCGACAGGAGGAGCTGGGCGAGCCATTGCGGATGCACGCCGCCGACGAGCGCGCCGACGAGGGCGGCGGCTGCGCCGAGGGTCACCGTGGCCGTGACGATCACGAGTGCGTCGACGACGAGTGCGGTGCCGCGGCTCGCTACGCCTGCGAAGGCCGGCGCGCTGGACGGGCGCAGCGCCAGCCGGCCGTCGAGACCCGTCGCGGTCTGGCGAACGCCACCTGCGACCTCGTCGGCAAAGCCGGCGGACTGGGTTGCGAGCGCCGCCCGGATCTCGGGGCCACCGGCCACGCGTTGGACCACGTCCCGCATCTGGTCGCTCGCCAGCGCCTGGTCGAGCAGCGCGCGCGTGCGCGGGCTGGCGAGCGCCGCGTCGAGCAGGCGCTCGAGCTCGCCGTCCACCGCGAGCTTCCGCACGACCCGCTCGAGGACCTGATGCCGGGCCAGCGAGCGCGCCAGCTCCTCGGGCAACGGCCCAGAGAGCGCCCGGTCGAGGATGCGCCCGATCTCGGGTGCCGAGAGAAGATCCTCGACGGCCGTCTCGAGCGGTCCGCGCAGGACGCGGGCGGCGATACGGGCTGGGAAGACGGTCGCCCCGCCGATCGCGTCGGCGACGGACGGCCCGTCGGACCCGTCTTCGGCGGGCGGATGCTCCATCGCCCTACACCATCGCCTAGGCGCCGGACGCGGCGCATCATCCGATTGGGAGGGAGCGGCGCGGTGTTGCTGGCGGGCTAGACCCTGCTCGGGACGGTCTCTACCGTGCGAGCCTTCTCTGGCTCGAGCGTGTACACCCGACCGTCGAGACAGAACCGGACCGCTGGCAAGCCGAGCTCCTCGAGAAGGTCTTGCGCCTCGCGAAGCAACACTGCCAGGCCGGCTTCGCCGTCGAGCAGGTCGGCTGCGAATAGCCACCCGGCGTCGTCGTGTGCCGACCAGCCCGCCCAGCGCGACCGAAATCTGAGCGAGAACGCGGCGTTGCAGGCAAGCGTCGGGAGCTCGAAGAGCACCATCTCGTCCAGCTCGCGATCGAGGTCGATTTCCACAACCCCAGAGTGGCGAAGGCCGCCCGGCTGCCGTCTGACGCGTTCAGGTCAACTTAAGATCCGGCCGGTCGTCGAGTCCCTACTCTGAGGCGACCCGACGTGGTGCTTCTGCTCGGAATCAGCTTCTTGGCCGGCGTGATCACGGCTGTCTCGCCGTGCGTGCTGCCGGTGCTCCCGATCGTCCTCGCTGGAGGCGCGTCGGGTGGAGGGCGCCGGCCGTACGCGATCATCGCCGGGCTCGTACTCAGCTTCACGGTCTTCACGCTCTCTGCCTCGGCACTTCTGATGGCGCTCGGACTGCCGGAGGATCTGCTGCGGAACATCGCGATCGCGCTGCTCTTCGTCGTGGCGGCGACGCTGCTCGTGCCGCGGTTCGGGATGTGGATCGAGGCGCCGTTGACCCGCTTGAGCCGGCGCCCGAGCGGCGACCTCGGTGGCGGCTTCCTGCTCGGGGCGAGCCTCGGCCTTGTCTTCGTGCCGTGCGCCGGACCGGTTCTCGCGACCGTGAGCGTGCTCTCCGCCGAGCATCGGATCGGCCTCCGCCTCGTACTGCTCACCCTCTTCTACGCCGCCGGTGCGGGGTCGGTGCTCCTGCTCGTCGCGCTCGGGGGACAGCGCGCCACGCGCCGGCTCCGCCGGACCCGCGCGTGGTGGCGGCCCGTGCTGGGGGTCGTCATGCTGGCGGCCGCCTTCGCCGTCGCGTTCGGCCTGGACCAGACGCTCCAGACCAGCCTCGGCTCGTACACGACCGCGTTGCAGCGCCACACCGAGGAGTCCGGGTTCGCGACGAAGCACCTGAACACGCTCCGCGGTGCGACGGGCGGCGTGAAGCTCAAGGCGACCGTCGCGCCTCACTCGAACCTGCCCGTCTACGCCGCCGCGCCCGACTTCGCGGGCATCTCGCACTGGCTCAACACGCCCGGCGACAAGCCGCTCACGATCGCGGGTCTGCGCGGCAAGGTCGTGCTGATCGACTTCTGGACGTACTCCTGCATCAACTGCCTGCGCACGCTGCCGCACCTGCGCGCCTGGTACGCCGCGTACCACAAGGACGGCCTCGACATCGTCGGCGTCCACACGCCCGAGTTCGCCTTCGAGCACGTCCTCTCGAACGTCGAGGCCGCCGTCAAGGGCAACCACGTCACGTGGCCGGTCGCGCTCGACAACGACTACGGCACGTGGAACGCGTGGTCGAACGAGTACTGGCCGGCGGACTATCTCGTCGACCAGCAGGGGAATGTGCGTGCGTACAGCTTCGGCGAGGGGGACTACTCCAAGACCGAGGATGACATCCGTCAGCTGCTTGGCCTCCACCAGGGCCGGATGACCGATGTCGCCAACCTGACGCCGACCGAGCTGCAGACGCCGGAGACCTACCTCGGCCCTGAGCGACTCGATCGGTCGAGGTACGTCGGCTCGCGGCTTGCGCTGAACCGTGCCGCCGCGTACCGCCTCGCGAAGACGGTGCCGCAGAACGACATCTCCTACGGCGGCACCTGGACGCTGTCCGGACAAACCGCGACTCCGGGGAACGACGCGCGTCTCGACCTCCACTACCACTCGAAGGACGTCTACATGGTGCTGTCGGGCCACGGGCGCGTCGCTGTCACGCGCGACGGCACGCGGATTCACCCGATCGAGGTCGACGGGTCGAGGCTCTACAGCGTGCTCAGCTCGAATGCGACGACCGACGGCGTCCTGCAGTTCCGAGTCCCGCCCGGCGTGCGCCTCTACAGCTTCACGTTCGGGTAGCCCGTCGGGCTAGGTGCGGCACTTCGGGTCGCCCCAACTTCGCTCCAGGGCCTGTTGCGTGGCCTGGACGGATGCCTTGAAGCCTCCGATGTCGTCGGCCGCCCACATCACGTCGGGCGTGACTCCCGGGCCCTCGGCAGTCGCGCGGTACTTCGTCCCCTTGCCGGGCGGGCGCGAGCCGTGCGCGAAGAAGCCGTAACAGAAGTCCCCCAGCGTGCGGCCGTTGTGGTGGGTGAGGAAGCTGTTCTCCCGATGCCAGCCCTTGCCGTACCTGGAGTTGAAGGTATCGACGTAGATGTTGCGCCCGTAGCTGTCGAGCGGAGCGCCGGTGGGCGTGGCCGTGAAGCCATAGGCGCCCTGACCGCGGTACGTGAGCCGCCCGAAGATGTGGCGATAGCGGCGGTAGGCCCAGTTCTCGTAGATGACGAGCTGGGCCAGCGGGCCACTCCAGTGGGAGAGATGTAGCTCCACGGGACCTCTGGTCCCGCCGTAGTTGGGCTTGAGGCGCACCCACGCCTGAAGCGCCCAGTAGCTTCCGTCCGGGGCCTTGCAGGCCTTGACCAACCAGGCGAGGGACGGTCCGTCATATGGCAGGCAGACGCCCTTGCCGCCGACCCCGCAGCTGATCTTGAATTTCACCTGGGGACGGGATCTGCTCGGAGTGCGGGCGTCGATCGCCCCCGATGCGACGAGCGCGGTCCTGCGGTCGCCGCTGTAATAGGTCATGTGGGCGCGTCCCTGGTGGTCGATCGACAGCGTCGGTCCGCCTCACGTCGCGGCCGATGATCGCGCTGCCGAAAGTTGGTGTGGCGCCGAAGGCCGCGGCCACTAGCAGAACGACGAGGAGGACGATGCTGCGGCGCGAATGCATCGGACCACGGACGTTGTACCCGGAGAATGGGAAACGCGCAAGACGATTCGCACGGCTGGAAAAGACACGTGCGCCGCGCTACCGTTAGGCGCTCAATCGCCTCGTCGTTGCGGCCGCCGAGGGGACGCCCAGAATGAAACTGAACGCACCCGTCACCAGCGCCCTTCCCGTCGCGTTCGCAATCACGTCGGTCTTCCTTGCGCTCGTCATGCTCCCCGGCGGCGCGGCCCCCGCATTCTCGCCCGGGTTGGCGCCTGCGCTGCGGGTGGCGGCCGGTGACGTCGCCGCCGTCGTCAGTGTGCCTGTGCCTGTGACCACGAGCGCGCAGCCGCACCCCACGGGCGTCGTCTCTCATCCGACTTCGGTCACGCCGACGTCACCAAGGACGCAGCCCCGTTCGTCGCTGTCGGTCCGGGCGCGCAGCCTGCCGGCGCACACGCCGGTGCACCATCGCCAGGTCCTGCGGACGCACCCTGCGCTGCCCGTTACGAGGCCGGCGGCAGCCCCGCCCGCGCCGGCGCCGTCCCTCACGAAGCATGGCAAACGGAAGGCATTGGGGCACCTGGAGAAGCTTGCGGCAAAGTCGGCGGCTGCCACCCACGCTGCGCCGAGCGCCGACACGAGTCACGGCCGCGGCCACCCGCACAGTCATCGCTCAGACGTTTCGCACGGCCCGCCCGCCGTCCCACCAGGTCATGACCGCGGCGGCGGCCAGCCGGGCGAGCACGGTGGCGTCGGCGTCCGCGGAGGCGGGAAATAGGTACTGGCTCGGGCCGGGTTCGGCTCATCGCCGCACTCGTGCTGCTTGCGGCTCCGCTCGCAGTCGCCGCCTGGGGCCTCGGCGGCTACTCCGCCCAGCGAGCGCGCAACAACGCCGACAGCAGACTGACCGGCAATCTCACCAAGGCAGGCAACGCCTATCGCAACCTCGTGCCGAAGACGGAGGAGCGTGCAAACAATCGTGCGAACAGCCGGCAGGTCCAGCTCGAGTTCCTTCGCGGCGGCCGGAGGCTCCGCTCCTGGCGGCTGAACCCGCAAGACGGCAGTCTCAGCCCGAGTCGCGGTCCAATTCCTGCAGCTGCGGTAGTTCGTAAGGTCGACGTCCAATCCAAGGGGCGTACGATCGGTCAGGTCGTTGTCTTCGTCCCGCTGGACAGCGCTCTCGTGCGCCAGTTGACAGCTCACGCCGACCTCGGCCTCCGGCAGCAGCTTGCCCTGGCTCAGGGCGGCAACCTCGTGGGGAGAGGCCGGCCGACGCGGATAGCCGGGCCGCTTTCGAGCGAGGCTACGAACATCCACGTCGGCGGCCTCGGATATCGGGCGGTTTCGACGGAGCTCGGCCGCAGCCCGTCCCAGATCAGGCTCGTCGCGTTGGAGCCGAGCTCCTACATCGACTCCAAGGCGAATTCCGCACGCTGGCGTGTGGTGGGTATCGGTTTCGGACTCGTCGCTGCGCTACTCGCTCTGGCCTATGCCGTGTCGCCGTCCATCGCGCGGAGCCGAGTTTCGAGGCAGGAGCGCGAGCAGGCCGAGCGGGTGCTCGCACGCGTGGGCGACGGGGTCTTCCTCGTCGATCGTGACGGAGCGATTCGGCTCTGGAACCCAGCTGCCGAGGCGATCACCGGCATTCGAGCGGACGTCGTCTGTAACCGTGCAGCGCAGGACACGATCCCCGGCTGGCCGGCGATCGCCGCCAGGGTGCCGGTCGCTCGCCGACCGGGGGATGCCGACGACTCGTCGAGTGCCGAGACCGTGCCTCTGGAGGTCGACGGGCGCGAGGTCTGGCTCTCGATCGTCGGCGTCACTCTGGGCGATAGCATCGTCTACGCCTTCCGCGACGTCACCCGCGAGCGCCGGCTCGACGAGCTCCGCTCCCAGTTCGTGGCCACGATCTCGCATGAGCTGCGCACCCCGCTCGCCTCGTTGCACGGCGCCGCGCTGACGCTGCTCGAGCGCGACCTGAGCGGTGAGACACGGCACGAGCTCCTCGACATGATCGGCGTTCAGGCGAAGCGCCTCGCCAAGCTCGTCGAGGAGATCCTCGTCGCCGGGCAGCTCGACAGCGGGTCCCTCGGCGTCGTGACAGAGCCGTTCGATCCGGAGGAACTCGTCTGGGCTGCGGCAGCGTCCGCGCGCGTCCGCGTCGGAGATGGGCGGAGGATCGACGTCTCGATTCCGGCTGTGCCGCCGCTGGTGGCTGGCGATCCCGAGCGGATCAGCCAGGTCCTCGGCAACCTCGTCGACAACGCGCTCAAGTACTCAGCGCGTGGCGGGCGCATCGAGCTCGGCGTCGAGGCCGACGATAGGCACGCGCGGTTCTCCGTCCGCGACGAGGGTCTCGGCATCCCGCTCGGAGAGCAGAAGCGGATCTTCGAGAAGTTCTATCGCCTCGATCCCGATCACCGGCGCGGCATCGGCGGCAGCGGTCTCGGCCTCTACATCTGCCGCGAGCTCGTCCGCTCGATGGACGGCAGGATCTGGGTCGACTCGGATCCCGGCCGCGGGGCCAGGTTCGTGTTCGAGCTCCCGCTCGCCGAGCGGGTCGCCGCGTCGGTCTGATCAGAGCTCAGTCGATCCTGACGACCAGCTTCCCCTGCGTGTGCCCCTCGCCCACCGCCTCGAGCGCGTCGGCGACCTCGTCCAGGGGATAGACGCGGTCGACCGTCGGGCGCACCTTCCCGTCCTCGATCAGGTCGCGGAGGGCAGCGAGGTTCGCGCGGCTCGGCTTGCAGATGAAGAACACGAGCTTCCGGCCGCGACCGATCCGCGACGTGAGGTAGAGCCGCGCCAGGCGTCCCAGCGGGCCTGTGAGGTGATTGCCGCTCGGCATTCCGGTCAGGACGAGCCTCCCGCCGGGGATGAGCACGCGCAGGTTCTGGCGCCAGGAGTGCGTACCCGCGACGTCGACGATGAGGTCGTAGCGCTCGTCGCCACGGGTGTAGTCCTCCCGCGTGTAGTCGATGACCGTGTCCGCGCCTAGCGCCTCGGCCCGCTCGAGGTTCCTCGTGCTGCAGACCGCGGTCACGTGCCCGGCGCCGAGCGCCTTCGCCAGTTGGACGGCAAACGTGCCCACTCCGCCCGAGGCGCCGTTGACGAGGACGCGCTGGCCCGGCTGGAGATTCCCGTGATCGCGCACCGCCTCGAGTGCCGTAAGGCCCGCGACCGGCACCGCCGCCGCTTCCTCGAAGGAGAGATTGGCAGGCTTACGGGAGACGGCCATCTTCGCCGACACGTACTCGGCGTAGGCGCCCGAGCGAACGCCGTAGACCTCGTCTCCGGGCTTCACGTCGTCGACGTCCTTGCCGACCGCCTCCGCGACGCCGGCGAAGTCGCCGCCGACGTGCTCGTCCTTCGGTCGCAGGAAGCCGCCGATCATCGGCCGCATCAGCACGGCCGCCCCACCGAGCGTGTAGTAGTCGCCGCGGTTGACCGACGAGGCGTGCACCCGCACGAGCACCTCGTCGTCCGCGGGAGTCGGCTTCGCCACCTCGGTCAGCTCGACAGCGTCGCGCGGCCGGCCCCAACGCCTCCGCACGGCCGCCTTCATCGTCGGGGTTGTCTCGATCGCCATCGTCGCCATCACTCCTCCTGTGCAAGTATTCACTACAGCGTAAGCTTATGGCGTAAGCTAGACATACAGCGTAAGCTTGTCAAGGCCATGGCGACGAAGCAACGGAGACGGAGACCGCTCACGAAGGAGCGCGTCCTCGACAAGGCGATCGCCGTCGCCGACAAGGACGGCATCGAGGCGCTCAGCATGCGCAAGCTGGGCCAGGCGCTCGGGGTCGAGGCGATGTCGCTCTACAAGCACGTCGGGAACAAGGGCGAGCTCGTCGCGGCCATGGTCGACTCGGTCATCGCGCAGTTCGAGCTGCCCGACGACGAGCCGGCCTGGGACGTGGCGATCCGCCGCTGCGCGGTGCAGGCGCACGACCTCCTGCTCGAGCATCCCTGGGCCTGCGGGCTGGCCCTCGTGCCGAGCGACATGCGGACGATCGCCGGCCCGCGCATCCGCTACATGGAGTGGCTGCTGCGGCGCCTCCGCGAAGCGGACTTCCCCGCGGATCTCGCGTACTCCGCTTACCACACGCTCGACAGCCACATCTTCGGCTTCACGCTCTGGCAGCTCGGCCACGCGAACGCGACCCGGGCGTTCGCCTCGCGTGATGAGCCGATGGAGGAATTCGTCGCGCGCATGCTCGAGCAGATGCGACCGAACTATCCCTACCTCGCCGAGCACGGGGAGCAGCACATGGCCCCGGGCGCGCCGAACGGAAAGCAGGAGTTCGAGTTCGGGCTCGACCTGATCCTCGACGGGCTCAAGCGGCGGCGGCGGACGTCAGCCAGGTAGAGGATCTGGTCTGAGCGCCGCATGCTGCGGGGCCGGCTCCGCAGCTTCGGCAGGCTCCCGCTCGAGGAGCGCGCGGCCCAGCTCCACCGCGATCGCCACGACGAGGAGGTCGCGGGTGAGCACGATCCCGGTCGCGAACGGCTTGAACGAGAGCAGCTCGTCGTAGTGATTCGGCCAGTAGAACTGAGTGGCCACGAGCGCAGCTGCCAGGAGGAGTGACGCGAGGCGACGGCGGGCGAGCGCCACGAACGGGATCAGCCAGATCAGATACTGCGGGGAGAAGACCTTCCCGAAGGCGATGAAGACGGCGACGCAGGCGGCTGCCGCGAAGGCGAGGCGGTCGGCACGTGCCGGCCTGCGCGCGAAGGCGACCCAGATCGCGCACAGCGCCAGCAGCTGCGCAACGGCCGACGCATCGGCGACCGCGGTGGCGCCATGGGCTCCGATGTTCGCGGAGCCGTAGGTGCTCGCCTCCGAGGCCGCCGAGGTTGTGCGCCGCGAGCAGGACGGTCGAACCGAGGCTCTCGAGCTGCAGCGGCCGGTCGATCTGCAGCCCGAAGCTGTGGCCGAGGCCGCCTGGGGCGAGCAGCGCGAACGGGAGGAAGAAGGCCGCACAGGTGCCGACGACGATCGCGATCCACTTCGCGGTGTCCGCGCGGCCGTGCCGTCTCCAGACCCAGACGAGCCCGAGGGGGATCAGGACCGCCGGCCAGAGCTTCGTCGCGATCGCGGCTCCGAGCAGCGCTCCGCCGGTGCGGTCGCGCCCGGCGAGCAGCGCGCTCAGGCCGCCGACGGCGAGAGCTGTGGCCCAGAGGTCGAAGCGCGAGAACATGAGCAGTCCGACCAGGAGCGGGGAGATGGCGATGAACGCCAGTGACAGAGTGAACTCCTTGCGCTTCGCGCGCAGTGCCGTGAGCCCGGCGGCGGAGAACAGAATGAGGACGACTCCAGCCCCTGCCATCCAGCGGTCGAAGTCGCGGACGTAGGCGCCGTGATCGTTCGCGGGCGCCGTCGCCTCGGGGGCGAGAGCGGGGATCAGGAAGCCCGGCGGATCTCGATCGAGAAATCGCGATACGGCATCTCCCCGCGGACGGTGTCTCGCGCGTACCCGTGGTAGATCGAGATGTCCACTCCGCGACCGCCGCTGGCGTACCAGCTGTGGTGTACGAGCGCCCACGAGCCGAGGAAGACGGCGACGCAGCCGACGGTGATTCCGACGCGGGCGCGGATGCTCACGCGTACGACTCCCGCCGATTCCGGGAGAGCGCGAGCTGCGAGACGAGCAATGCGGTCCCGACGAAGGCCGGGCCTCAGATGCCCGTGCGGTAGTACGGAAGCGCGAACGGATCGAGCAGCAACCGGACTGCGACGACCGCAAGCGGCACGGCCCACGGCCCATGTGGCGAGCCGCGTAGGAGCCGCGCGGCTCCTAGGCCCGCGGCGACCGCGAATGCGGCCCTGGAGCAGGCGCAGCGACCATCCGTACTGCACGCCGGGCGCTACGAGCAGCGACAGGAACGTCTGCGGATTCACGTTCCAGGAGTACGACCCCATCGCGAAGTGTCCGCCGAGGACGAAGGGGACGAAGAGGAGGGCGGCTACGCCCGCTGCGACGAGTATGCCCTTGCCCGCGTCGCGCCACCGCGGTGCGAGAGCCAGCACCGCCACGCCCAGCAGCCCCCAGGTCTGGACTCCGGCCGTGAGGCCGACAAGAGCTCCTGCGCGCACCGCATGTCCGCGCCGAGCGTCAACAGCCGCGAGGATCCAGAGCAGCGGCAGCACCGCGTCCGCCGGGTGACCGTAGACGTATCCGGCGCCGGTGAAGCCGACGGCGACCGCAATCAGCCCGAGACCGCAGAGCAGCGCGGGATTCCGCACACCGAATGTGCGGGCAGTGGCGAGGAGGAGCAGGACCGTCGCCACGGCGAGCACCGCGGCGAGTGCGGTGCCCGAGCGGCCGAGCGAGCCGAACACGGCGAACTGCAGCGGGCCGACCTGGATCTCGCTGTTCGCGAACGCGTGGCTCCAGTGAGTCGAGAGCAGCGTCCGTCCGGCCGTGACGAACAGGTTCGGTGGGTCCCAGCCGCCCGAGGGAAGGCGTTCAACGCTCACTTCATCGGCATCCGTCGGAAGTCGCTTTACCGCGGAGCGAGCGCATAGAGCCGGCCGAGACCGACGAGATAGAGCCGGCCGTTCCCGGCCACGGCCGGGGAGTACTCGCCGTCGTTCCACTGCTCTCGCAAGCGTCCGGTCGTCGCGGCGAGCGCGTACGTGCGGTGCTCGAAGCTCGAGAAATAGACGAAGCCGTCGACGACCGACGCCGCGCCCGAGATCGGCGCTCCGGCACGGAAGCTCCAGCGAAGCGCACCGGTGCCCGCGGAGACGGCATAGAAGTCGTGGTCGTAGGAGCCGACGAGAACGAGGCCGTGCCAGACGGCGGGCGAGGCGTAGACGTAGCTCCCGGTCCCGAAGCTCCAGACGAGGTCTCCGTTCCGGGCCGAGAACGCGTACAGGCGACCGTCGACGGAACCGACGTAGACGCGTCCGGCTGTGACCGCGGCGGTCGAGTAGAAGTTTCCGTACCCGCCGCTGCGCCAGTCGAGCTCGCCGGTGCTCGCGTCGAGGGCGTAGAGCTCGCCGTCGTAGTTGCCGATGAAGATCCGTCCGTAGGCGAGCGAGGCCGAGGCCTTGATCGGCGCGCCCGTGTCGAAGCTCCAGCGGAGGCGTCCCGTGCGAGAGGCGAATGCGTAGACGCGTCCGTCCTGGCTGCCGACGTAGACGGTGCCGCCGGCGATGAGCGGTGACGACTCGGACGGGCCGATCTCCCGCCGCCAGCGCACGTGCCCCGTCTCGGGCGAGAAGGCGACGAGCTCGCCGCCGCCCGACGCATGACACTCCGGGTTGCCAATGAACGTGGCGAAGAGGAGCTGGCCGGCGAGCGCGGGCGACGACCAGCCGCAGAGGTGCGAGTCGTACCGCCAGCGCACCCGGCCGCTCGCGGGATCCAGTGAGTAGAGCCGCCCGTCGAAGACCTCCTCGAACACACCGCCGTAGCCGACGACGGGTGGGAACTCGAGCAGGTGCCGGCCGTGGAACGTCCAGATACGACGGAAGGGTGGCCGGACACGCGGCGCCGCCACGGCGCGCAGGCGGGCGTTGTCGGCTCCGTACGTCGGCCATGGTGTCGCGGCACTTCGCGCGGGAGGAGGCGCGATCGTGGTCGTCGCCGGAGTGGAGTGCGGCGGTGCGATCGTCGTTGTCTGCGGCTGCGGCCGGGCGCCCCCGCACGAGGCGAGAGCGCCGGCCGCGGCGATCAGCGCGACGGCCGCGATGCTCTTAGGTATCGCTCGACTCCCCGCTGAGATGGCTCCAGAGATTGGAGAAGAAGCGGGACAGCGCGGGCCAGTGGGCGCTCGCCTCGAAGTTGATGGCTCCCGCGTCGAAGACCGTCGAGCGGCCCTTCGTGTAGATGATCATCTCCGCGGGCTTGCCGGGACCGAGTTCGTTGGGGATCTCGGCCAGCATGTGCGTGTGCGGAGGCGAAGCCGAGTTGGGCTCGTCGACCTCGATCCCGTACTTGCCGAAGGTGCTGCCATCGTGCAGCCCGGTGCCCTTGAAGAGCCACGGCGCGGCCGCGGTGTCTGTCACGTGGTACGGGTTGTTCGGATAGTTGCCCTCGTCCCAGCCGGCGTACTGCGCGCCGACGAGCGCCGCCTCCGGCCGACCCACCCGGCGCCATGGGATGCGGCCGGTCATCGTGTTGCCCGAGACGTCGACCTTGTAGAAGAAGTTGTTGGCCGACAGGAAGGCGAGATTGCCGCCGGCGTTCCGGTAGGCGGTGATCAGGTCGAAGGTGTGCGACGTGACGTACTCCTCGTGACCGCCGAACACGATCAGCCGGTAACGGCTGAGCTGTCGTGCGCTCGAGATGTGCTCGAGGTCGTCGTCCGAGATGAAGTCGGCCCGGTAGCCGCTGTGCAAGTACCAGCGGAGGAGGCCGACATCGAAGCGCTGGAACTGCTCCGGCAGCCCTGCGGGCACAGGCGTCCCGTTCACCCTGGAGCTCGCGAACGGATGGGTCAGGTCGATGTGGTGGACGGAGGCGTCGAGGTACCAGCTGTCGCCGTCGACGTCGTCGTACGCGTGCCACGTGTTCGTCGGCTCCACCACGAGCACGGGAGCGGACCCCAGCCGGCGCGGGCGCAGGATGAATGGCGCGTAGTCGGTGTGTGAGCGCCAGCTCAGGCGTGCGACGTAGTCGCCGCTCGGCCAGCTCGAGTCGAGCGGGACGTGGACGAGCCAGCGCGGGGCGCCTGACGGGCGCCGCACCTCTTGCGGCGCGGTCATCGGCTTGCCGAAGGTGTTCTTGTCCCAGCCCGGCGCGGCCGCCGGGCCGGGCGTGCCCGACGCGCCGGCGCGAAAGATCTGGAGCGTGGCGCGGTTCGTCTGGCCGCCGCCGACGTCGAGCACGGCGACCTGGCCGGGCGCGTAGCTGCGCGCTTCGAACCCGGCGAGGAGCGGGGTGGTTGCAGCACGGCCCGGACCGAGGACGACCCCGAAGACGATTGCGAGCCCGGCGACGGCTGCGACCCCCGAGGCGAAAGAGGCAGCCGCTGCGCGCTGCCGTCGGGAGCGTGGGGAGCGTGAGATCCGGCGATCACGAAGGTGGTGCGGCGCGATGTTCATGGCGCCACGCTCGGCGGCGGCGCCAACCGCGCGCTAACGGCCGCCTAACGGCCGTTACGAACTGCTCTCACCCGGGTGGTACAACCTTCGCGCGTTGGTCGAATTCGCACTTCTGGGACCGCTCGAGGCTCGAGAGGGAGACGAGCCGATCTCGCTGGGCGGCCCGAAGCAGCGCGCGGTGCTCGCGATACTGCTGCTCGAAGCGGGTCGTGTCGTTTCCCAGGACAGCTTGGTCGAGGCGCTTTGGCCCGACGGGTCGCCGCCGACGGCCGTGGCCTCGCTCCAGAATTTCGTCGCTCAGCTGCGCAAGGCGCTCGGCGGCGATGTGATCGAGACGCGGCCGCCCGGCTACGTCGTGCGGCTCGAACCGGAGCAGCTCGACGTCGCGCGCGTCCGGAGCCTGGTCGACTCGGCGCGCGCGAGCGAACCCGTTCAACGTGCAGCACTGCTCGACCAGGCGCTCGCTCTGTGGCGCGGCGAGGCGCTGGCCGAGTTCAGCTACGAGAACTTCGCGCGGGAAGAGATCGCGCGCTTGGAGGAGTTCCACCTCACGCTGGTCGAAGAGCGGGCCGAGGCGAAGCTCGCGATCGGCGCTCACGCCGAGGTCGTCCCCGAGCTCGAGGCGCTCGTCCGCGTGCATCCGTTGCGCGAGCGGCTGCGCGCCCAGCTGATGCTCGCCCTCTATCGCTCGGGCCGGCAGGCAGAGGCGCTCGAGGCCTACCGCGAGGGACGCGAGTTGCTCGTGGAGGAGCTGGGCCTCGAGCCGAGCCCGCTCCTGCGCGGCGTGCACGCCTCGATCCTGCGCCAGGAGACGTTCGCCGTCGGCCGCGGTGCGATTCCCGAGGCCGAGCACTTCGAGGAGGTTGCCGCCGCGCTGCTCGCCGGCAGGGTCACGGTCGTGGTCGGCTCCGACTCGGAGCCGCTGGCGTCGGAGCTTGCGCGCCGCTTCGGGGTCGAAGGAAGCGGACAGGAGCTCGCGCGCGTCTCCCAGGCGGTCGCCGTGCTCAACGGTTCCGGCCCGCTCTACGACGCGCTCCACACGCTCGTCGAGGGTGACGGCGAGCCTTCGCCCGTCCATCGGTTTCTCGCGAGCCTCCCCGCCTTGCTGCGCGAGCGCGAGACGGCGCAGCCGCTGCTCGTCACGACCGGGTACGAGCTCGCGCTCGAGCGTGCCCTCGAAGAGGCCGAGGAGCCGTACGAGACGGTCTGCTACCTCGCCTCGGGCCAGATGCGCGGCAACTTCTGCCACATCGCTCCGACGGGCGTGGCCAACGTGATCGAGCGGCCGAATGCGTACACCGGCGATCTCGCGCTCGACGAGCGCACGGTGCTTCTCCATCTGCAGGGCCGGATCGACCGGACGAGCGAGCGCGCCTGGGAGAGCTTCGCCGTCACCGAGGACGACTTCATCAACTACGGAGACATCGCGCGGCGGCTCCCGGTCTCGCTCGCCGCGCGCCTGCGCCGGACCCATCTGCTGCTGCTCGGCTACACGCTCTCGACCTGGACGCTGCGCGTGGTCCTCGAGCGGCTCTGGGGCAGCGAGCCGCTGCCGTATCGCTCGTGGTCGGTGCATCCGGGACTGCAGCCGCTCGAGCGTGAGTTCTGGCGGCGCCGCGACGTCGAGGTCGTCGACATGGCGCCCGCGGCGTACGTCGCCGAGCTCGAGCGAGCGCTGGCGAAGGCGGCGGTGTCGTGAGCGAGGTCCCGCAGAGCCCGTACAAGGGCCTCGCCTCGTTCGAGGACTCCGAGCTCGACGCGCTGCTCTTCTTCGGCCGCGAGCGCGAGATCGCGGCTGTGGCGGCGAACGTCCTCGCGAGCCGGCTCACCGTGTTGTACGGGCCGAGCGGCGTCGGCAAGAGCTCGCTGCTGGGTGCCGGCGTGGCGCGGAGACTGCGAGAGCTGAGTGGCGCGCCAGTGGTGGTGCACGACACCTGGGCCGAGGATCCCGCCGCTCGTCTGATCGCTTCGGTGCGCGCAGAGTGCGGCGAGCTGGGCGCCACGGCCGGGCTCGTCGACACGGTTGCCGCGGCGGCGCAGCAGAACGGCGAGCTGCACCTGCTGCTCGACAACTTCGAGGAGTACATGCTTTACCACGGTCTCGAAGGGCCACTGAGCGCGACGCTGCCGGAGCTCCTGCGGCGGCCGGGTCTCCGCGTCAACGTCCTGCTCGCGCTGCGGGACGACGCCCTCGCAGAGCTCGACGACTTCGCGGGTCGCATTCCCGAGCTCTTCTCGAACCTGCTGCGTCTCGACCTGCTCGACCGGAACGCCGGACGCGCCGCGATCCTCGGCCCGCTCGCCCGCTACAGCGAGCTCGCCGGTGAGACGTTCACGGCCGAGGATTCACTCGTCGAGGCGGTGCTCGACGAGGCCTCGTCCGACGCCGGGGTCGAGGCGCCGTACCTCCAGCTCGTGCTCGAGCGTCTGTGGGAGCGCGAACGGGAGTCGGGGTCGCGCGAGCTGCGCCTGGAGACGCTGCGCGCAATCGGCGGAGCACGTGCGGTCGTCCGGGAGCATGTCCAGGGAGCGCTCGATCGATTGCCGCTCGCCGAGCAGGAGGCGGCGGCGCGCGTGGTTCGGCAGCTCGTGACGCCGTCGGGGCGAAAGGTCTCGCACGAGCCGTCCGATCTCGCCGAGTACGCGGAGGTAGAGGATGCTGAGCTCCGGCAGTTGCTCGACACGCTCGGGCGCGAGCGCATCGTCCGCGGCGTGAACGGGATGCCGGGTGCGCCGACTCGCTACGAGATCTTCCATGACGTGCTGGGGCCGCCGATCCTGGCGTGGCAGGCCGGCCAACAGTTGCGGCGCGAGCGGATTCGTGCCCGGCGACAGCGCCGCCGGCTGCTCGCCGTCATCGGTGCGAGCCTCGTCGCGCTCGCCGTAGTCGCCGCGATCGCCGCCTACGCCCTGGTCCAGCGAAGCGACGCGCGGACGCAGGCGCGGCACGCCCGCGGCGGCGAGCTCGCCGGCCGGGCCTCGGCGGACATCGCCACGAATCCACAGGTCAGCGTCCACCTCGCGCTGCGCGCGGCGGAGCTCGCCCCGGGCCGGGACACCGCGGACGTCCTGCGTTCGAGTCTCGGGGCGATGCGCGAGACGCGAATCCTGCGGCTCGGCGGAGACATCGTCTTCGCGGCGTTCGCGCCACGCGGCGAGCGGCTCCTCGTCGCGAGCGGCAACGGGCGGCTCGGCCTCTACAGCCGCGCCGGGCGGTTGCTGCAGGCGTTGCCGCGCCAGAGCCATCTGACGGAGGCCGCCTGGAGCCCGGAGGGCAAGGTCTTCGCCACCGGTGCGTTCGGCGGGAGCGTCGCCATCTGGCGGGTTGGAAGCAGCGCGCCTGCGCAGACGATCTCGACGCCGTCGCCGGTCACGGCGCTTTCGTTCGACCGGACGACGCTGCTCGTCGGCAGCGGCACCCATATCCGCCTCGTCGACCTCGCAACCGGCCGAATCAAGACGATCGCCTTCCCCTCCGCGGTCGTGGCTGCTGCCCTCGATCCGACCGGAAAGGTCTTCGCCGTCGCCACACGGTCCGGGAAGTCCACCACCGCTTTGCTCCTCGACGCGCACACCGGCCGGGCGGTTGCCTATCTCCCGGATCCCGGCATCCGCTCGTTCGCGTTCAGCCCCGACGGGCAGCTGCTTGCCAGCGGGAGCTACGACCGCACGGCCCTGATCTGGAATGCCGCCACCGGCGAGCAGCTCCATGTCCTGCCGCACAGCGGCTACGTCCTCGCCGAGCGCTTCTCCGCCGACGGCCGGTCGCTCGTGACCTCGAGCCAGGATGGGGCCGCATACGTCTGGGACGTCGCGAACGGCCAGCGCGAGCTTCTCCTCGTCGGCGCGACCGGGAAGATCAACGAGGCTGCCTTCAGCCCCGACGGGACCGAGATCGCGACAGCGTCCGACGATCGGCTCGGACGCCTCTACTACAGCCAGGACGGACGGCTCCTCGCGCCGCTCGCCGGCAGCGCAACCGCTGTGACGAGCATCGGCTTCGACCCGAGCGGACGCACGGTCGTGACGGGCTCGAGCGGTGGAACCGCGCGGCTCTGGGACGCGTTGCCGCAGGGAACGTTGCGCCCGGTCGACAAGCGCGCCATGCCGGTGCAGACCGTGTGGGCCGGTCGTGACCTCGTCACGGTCGCGGGACGGCGCGCGCGCATCCTCAGGCCGACCGGCCGCCTCGTACAGCAGTTGACCATGTCGACGCCGATCGTCGCGGCCGCAGCGCGCGACCGGACGGTCGCCCTCGCGGACCGCTCCGGGGATCTGCTGCTCGACCGCGGCGGAGTCATGAGGCTGACCCACGGAGTGGACGCCACGGCGCTCGCTGTTGAGCGAGGCGGCCGTGTGCTCGTCGGCCGGCACGGGACCGTGACCTCATCCGGCGGGCGTGTCCTCGACGTGGTCGGCGGACGCGTGCTGGGGCTCTCGACCGGCGGCGGGCGCTTCCTCGTGCGGTTGGCGGACTCCGTCCGCGTCTACACCGAGGGAGGCGACCTGGTGAGCACGATCGACGCCGCGACGCCGCACGCCGTTCTCTCGCCGGGCAGTCTCGGTGTCGCGACGACGAAGGCCAAGCTCGCCCAGTTGTGGGACGCCTCGACCGGGAAGCTTCTCCACACGCTGAAGGGCCACGGCTCACTCGTCAACGACGCGGAGTACTCGCCGAACGGCCGCGAGCTCGTGACGGTCAGCACCGACCACACGGGCCGCATCTGGGACACGGGCCGCGGCCGCCTGCGCCACGTCCTCGTCGGCCACTTCTTCGCGGTCAACACCGGCAGTTACAGCCCGGACGGCCACTGGATCGTCACCTCGAGCCAGTTCACCGCCGGCCTCTGGAACGCGGACACCGGCCAGCTCCTCTTCTACCTCGGCCGCGACACGAAGAAGGTCACGGAGGCGAGCTTCAGCCCGAGCGGCAACTGGATCCTCACCGGCAGCGAGGACGGCACGGCCCGCGTGTACCACTGCGCGATCTGCGAGCCGCTGCCGGGCCTCGAAGCAACCGCTCGGGCGCGGATCCGGGCTCTTCGCTAGTCGCCGACGCTCAGCGGGGCGCAGCGCGGCTCGTGCAGCTCCGCGAGCTCCAGGAGAAGCGCGTGGAGCTGCGCGCGCTCCTGTGCGTCGAGCGGAGCGAGGAACTCGTCCTCCAACCGCCGGGACAGCGCGCGCACCTTGCCGAGCATCTTCTTGCCCTCGGCTGTGAGGCGGACGAGGTGGCGACGCCGGTCGTCGGGGCTGCGCTTGCGCTCAATGAGCGCCTGCTCCTCGAGCTCGTCGAGCAATCCGACGAGTGTTCCACGGTCGTAGCCGAGCGCATCGGCGATCGCCGCCTGCGTCTCGGGCGCACCGACGTCGAGCAGGGCGAGGATCGCATAGTGGTACGGGTTGAGCCCGATCCGCTCGTATTCGTCGATCGACCGCTGCTTCGCAGCGAAGCCGAGGCGCTTGAGCAGGAAGAGGTTCGATTCGACGAGCTCTGCCGGCAGGCGAGCCTGGGTCTTGTGAGCGACGTTCACCGGAATGCCCATTTCCTTGGAATATGGTAGCGCGTTCAAGCGTTCCTTTCGTGTATAGTTGGTCATTCCAACGATTGGAGGCGCTGCTTGATTCCCTCGTTTCACCCAGTTTCACCGCGGCGGCAGTGGAGCGCACTGGCTCTCATCGTCACCGCTCAGTTCATGGTCATTCTCGACGTTGCGATCGTCAACGTCGCCCTCCCGTCGATCAAGTCCGACCTCGGCTTTTCGGCCACCGGCCTCCAGTGGGTCATCACTGCCTACGCGATTCTCTTCGGCGGGACGCTGCTACTCGGCGGCCGCCTTGCGGACCTGCTGGGCAGACGGCGCATGTTCATCGCCGGCCTTGCACTCTTCTCGGCGAGCTCCCTGCTTTGCGGCTTCGCCTGGTCGTCGGGGTCGCTCGTCGCCTTCCGAGCGCTGCAGGGACTTGGCGGCGCGCTCCTCGCTCCCGCCGCTCTCTCGCTGCTTATGACGACCTTCGCCGAAGGCCGCGAACGCAACCGCGCGCTCGGGATCTACGGCGCCGCCTCCGGTAGCGGCGCGGCTGCGGGCGTGCTGCTCGGCGGCGTCCTGACCTCCTATTTCGGCTGGTCGTGGATCTTCTTCATCAACGTCCCGGTCGGTGCTGCAGCGATTGCGCTCACGCCGTTCCTGCTCCGCGACAGCCGTGCTGACCTCCCGCACCGCCACTTCGACGTCGCCGGAGCCTCCACGGTCACGAGCGGGCTGATGCTGCTGGTCTACGCGCTGACCCGCGCGACGAGTGACGGCTGGAGCTCTCCGGTCACGCTCGGGCTGCTCGGCGGCGCCGCGGCGCTCATCGCCGCGTTCATCTGGATCGAGTCGCGCTCGCATGCCCCGCTACTGCCGCTCCGGATCTTCCGTCTGCGGTCGCTCACGGCAGCGAACGCGACGATGGCGCTCGTCGGTGCCGTCACCTTCTCGGAGTTCTTCGTTCTCACGCTCTACGTCCAGGACGTCCTCCACTACTCGGCCGTACAGAGTGGCGTCGCTTTCGTCGCCTTTGCGCTGTCGGTCGTGGTCATGTCGAACGTCGCGCAGGTTCTGGTCGGACGCGTGGGTATTCGGACCACGCTCATGGCCGGGCTCACGCTGGCGACGATCTCCCTCGCCCTGCTGACCCGGGTGCCGGTCGACGGCCACTACTTCTCCGACCTGTTCGTCCCCTTCGTGCTCGGGGGCGCGGGGCTCGGCCTCTCCTTCGTTCCGATCACGATCGCGAGCCTGGCGGGTGTCGAGCGTGCCGACGCCGGCGTCGCCTCTGGGCTCGTGAACACGAGTCGCCAGATCGGTGGCGCGGTCGGCCTCGCCGCGATCAGCACGATCGTCGCGAGCGCGGCTTCTCGCTATGCGGATTCTCATGGCGTCTCGGTGACGAGCGCGTCCGCAACGGTCGACGGCTTCCAGGCCGCGTTCTACGTCCTGGGCGGCCTGCTTGTCGCGTCGCTCGTGATCGCCGGCGTTTTCCTCCGACCCGAGCGGGCACGCGTCGAAGAGGTCGAAGTGCCCGAGTTGCGGGAGGCCGCGTGAGCGCCGCCGACGGCGGGACGGCGCGCCGGCAGCAGGTCGACGACCTGCTGCGCCGGATCGACGCCCAGCGACGGCAACAGCTTCTGCTCGAGGCTGCCGGTGCCTACGCGCCGAGCCTCGAGCAGGAGGCCATGCGGACGAGGGAACGGCTGGCAGAGCTCGTTCGCTAGGCCTATCGTGAGCGTATGCGCGCCGCAAGTGAGCATGAGCTCAAGCTCGACGCCCCGGCCGGCTTCCGGCTGCCGCCGCTCGGCGGCAGCCCGCTCACGCCGCGGGTGTTCAACTCGGTCTACTACGACGTGCCGGGCGGCTCGCTGGCCGACGGGGGCATCATGCTCCGGCGGCGAACCGAGAACGGCCACGGCGTCTGGCAGCTGAAGCTCCCGGCCGAGGACTCGCACCTCGAGCTCGAGGCCGAAGGAGGACCGGGGCAGCCGCCCGAGGCAATGTTGGCTCTCCTGCACGCGCACCTGCGCCGGGGTCCGCTCGGCCGCGTAGCCGAGCTGCGGACGCACCGGAGCGGCGAGCTCGTCGCGCGCAACGGGACGACGGCGGAGGTGACCGCGGACGAGGTCACGGTGCTGGACTCGAGCGAAGCGAGCAACCACTTTGTCGAGGTCGAGATCGAGCTCCGCGAAGGCAATCCGGACGGGCTCGACGAGATCGCCGACGAGCTCTTGTCAGCGGGCGCCGAGCCGGCCGAGGGCCTGCCGAAGCTGTTCCGGGCGCTTGGCCGCACGTCGGCGCACGGAACGTCAGCACGTGTCTTCGAGGAGTTGCGCAGCCGTCTGCGCGCCCAGCTGCGCCAGATCGAGCGGCACGATCCGGGCACACGCCTCGGCCGCGACCCCGAAAGCCTCCACGACATGCGCGTCGGCGTTCGCCGCTTGCGGGCGTTGCTCCGCGCAGGGCGGGAGCTCGTCGCCACCGACACCGACGAGCTCGACGAACGGCTGAAGCTGCTGGGTCAGATCCTCGGCGAGGTGCGCGACCTCGACGTGCTGCTCGCGCGACTCGACGCAGAGGCGGCCGAGCTCGGCGGAGAGGACGAGAAGCGCGCCGGCGCGCTGCTCGCGGCCCTCCGCACCGAGCGCTCCTGCAGTCGAAGCCGATTACTCGCGGCTCTGCGCTCGGACGAGTACCTGGCTCTGCTCGACGACACCGCTCGCACGATCGACGAGCTCGAGCCGAGCGGATCGGCGGTCACCCTCGACGAGCTCGCCGGCGAGGCGTTTGCCCGGCTGAGCAGGGCTGTGCGCAAGCTCCCCGACGCTCCGGCGGACGACGAGCTGCATGCGGTGCGCAAGAAGGGCAAGCGCGCGAGGTATGCGGCCGAGCTCGCGGGGCAGAAGGAGCCCGTGAAACAGGCGAAGACCTTTCAGGACGTGCTCGGTGAGCATCAGGACGCGGTGTTTGCCGCCGAGCGGCTGCGGAAGCTCGCCGCCGGTGCGACGCCCGTGCAGGCGATCGCCGCCGGCCGGCTCGTCGAACGCGAGGAGGAGCGCCGCCTCGAGGCACGGTCCGAGTGGCCGAAGGCGTGGAAGAAGCTCCGCAAGACGATCTGACGGTCGTCCGGGCCGCAGGCGGGCTGGTCGTGCGGGACCGGAAGGTGGTGCTCGTGCACCGGCCGAAGTACGACGACTGGAGCTTCCCGAAGGGCAAGTGCGACGAGGGCGAGTCGGACGAGGCGTGCGCGCTGCGCGAAGTCGAAGAGGAGACGGGCCTCCGCTGCGAGCTTCTCGAAGAAATCGGCGAGACGAACTACATCGACTCCAAGGGCAGGCCGAAGACCGTTCGCTACTGGCGCATGCGGGCGGTGGGGGGCGAGTTCGAGTCCGGCGCCGAGGTCGACGAGATCCGCTGGGAGACCCTGGAGGACGCTGCCGACCTGCTCACCTGGTCGCGCGACCTGCCGCTGCTGGAGGGCCTGTGACGAGCGTGCTCCTCCGTCACGCGTCGGCCGGCGACAAGCGACACTGGAGCGGCGACGACCGGCTCCGCCCGCTCGACCCTCGCGGTCGGGACCAGGCAACGGAGCTCGTCGACCTGTTGCGACCGCTCGGGATCAGCCGGGTCGTCACAAGCCCCTACGCTCGCTGCGTCGAGACGGTCGAGCCGCTCGCTGCGGCGCTTGGCCTGCCGCTCGAGCACGACGATCGCCTCGGCGAGGGAATGGGCGCTGCCGCTGCAGAGCTGCTGTGCGAGGACGGTGTCGTGGCCTGCACGCACGGCGACGTCGTCGATGAGCTCGTTGCGAGAGGCTTGAAGAAGGGCGCGGCCGTCGTTCTCGAGGACGGCGCGATCGTGCGCGAGATCCCGGCGCCCTAGGCTGCCAGCGCGTCGAGCGAGGCGAGTACGGCTCCCTCGCGGATGCCGCCGCCGCAGACGTGGAGCGGAACTTCGAGCCTCCGCTGCACCTCTGCGAGCAGGATGACCCCCGCCGGGAGGATGTCTGCGCGTGCCCGGTCGACGCCGAAGCGCCGGGCGATCTCGCGCGGCGAAGTCTTCTCGACGATGCGGAGCGCCTCGGCGAGCTCCTCCTTGCCGAGCTCCGCGCCCACCAGCCGGCGCGCAGCGCGGGCGCTGCCACCGACCGCGAGTGCCGCTTCGACGCTCGGCGGAGCCAGATGGGCGAACTCGTCCTCCGCCTCCTCGCGCATGTCGCCCGCCCGCGTGGTCAGCCTGATGGAGCCGAGATCGACGGACTCGATCCAGTCGGGCTCGCCCGTCGGGGAGCCGATCGCGATCTCGGTCGAGGCGCCGCCGATGTCGCACACGGCGACGCGGGAGGGCAGATCGGTCTCGGCAGTCAGCACGGCGCCGCGGTACGCGAGCGTGCCCTCTTCGTCCTTCGTGAGCACACGCGCCTGCACGCCCGCTGCCCGCGACAGCGCGAGCACGAGCTCGTCAGCGTTGCTCGCCTGACGGCCGGGAGCTGTGAGGAAAACGTCGAGTGAATCGACCTGGCTGCGGCGCGCCGTGCTCGCCATCTCGCGCACGGCTTTCACCGCGGCCGCGCAGTGGACGTCCGAGACGGCGCCGAAGCGCTCGATCTCCTCGCCGAGCGAGAGCCGCACTTTCTGCTTTTCGAGCGCCTGGAGGCCCTTGGGTCCGGCGCTCGCGACGAGCAGCCGCGTCGTGTTCGAGCCCACGTCGATCACGCCGATTCTCATCTCCATGCATCGTAGGTCCGCGATCGGCGGGCGTCTGAAACGTCAGGTGACGGTTCGGTAACGAGCCGGAGACGGCTTCGTAAACGTTCAGTGAGCGCGGGCGAGCGAGACCCGCCGCCGCGCACGACGCATCAGGGTCTGCTGCCCAGAGCGTGGCCGCTCGTCCTTCTTCGGCGGGACGCGCTGCCACTGTCCCTCCGCTTCGAGCTCGAAGGAGCTCGCGTTGTCGCGCCAGAGAGCCTCGAAGGTCGAGGCGAGCTCGGCCTGGAGCGAGAGGTCCTCGACCGGTGTCACCACCTCGACCCGGTGGTCGAGGTTGCGGGGCATGAGATCGGCGCTGCCCATGAAGGAGACGCTGCGATCGGCCGCGTCGAAGATGAAGAACCGGCTGTGTTCGAGGTAGCGGCCGATGACGCTCCGCACCCGGATCTGCTCGCTCAGCCCGGCTACGCCCGGCCGCAGCGAGCAGACACCCCTGACCAGGAGCTCGATCTTGGCTCCCGCTTCGGAGGCCGCGTAGAGCTCGTCGATCACCTGCGGGTGCGTCAAGCCGTTGACCTTGATCCTGATTCGGGCCTTCTTGCCGGCAGTCGCAGCGCCGGCCACCATGCGGATCTCCTCGATCAGCCGCTCGCGCAGGGTGAACGGCGCGACCAGAAGCTTGCGGAAATGCGCGGGGCGTCCAAAGCCCGTCAGGTAGTTGAAGAGGTCGGCGACGTCGGCGGCGATGTCCTCGTCGGCGGTGAAGAGGCCGAAATCCTCGTAGCTCCGCGCCGTGACGCCGTTGTAGTTGCCGGTGCCGAGGTGGACGTAGCGGCGCAGCCCTCCCGCCTCGCGGCGCACCACGAGCGTCGTCTTCGCGTGGATCTTCAGTCCCGGGACGCCGTAGACGACGTGGACGCCCGCCTGCTCGAGCGCGCGCGACCACTCGATGTTGCGGCGCTCGTCGCCGCGCGCCTTGATCTCGACGAGGCTCACGGTCTGCTTGCCCCGCTCCTGGGCGTCGATCAAGGCGGGAACGATCGGCGTGTCGTCGCTCGTCCGGTACACGGTCGACTTGATCGCGATCACCTCGGGATCGGCGGCAGCCCGGTCGACGAACGTCTCGAAGCTGCTTGCGAACGAGTCGTACGGGTGGTGCACCAGGAGGTCGCCGGCGCGGATCGCGGCGAACTGCTCGGCGGACGACTCGATCGAGTTCCACGGCGGCCTCGCCACCGGCACCCAGGGCTCGTTCTTGAGATCGGGCCGGTCCAACCGGCTGAGCTCGCCGAGATCCGCGAGGTCGAGCATCCCGGCCAGCGGATAGACGAGGTCGTCCGGAACGCGAAGGCCGTGTTGGAGCTGTTCGCGCATCGCCTGCGACATCGACTCCGACACCTCGAGTCGCGTCACCTCGCCGAAGCGCGCGCGACGCAACTGGACCTCGACCGCCTCGAGCAGGTCGTCGGCCTCGTCGGCCACCTCGAGGTCGCCGTCGCGGGTGACGCGGAAGAGCGAGCGCTCGAGGATCTCCATGCCGGGGAAGAGCTCGGGCAGATAGTGCGAGAGGACGTCCTCGAGGAGCACGAAACGCCCGCGGCGCCCGAGGGGGAAGAAGCGCGGCAAGCCTTCCGGCACCTTCACCCGGGCAAATCGCTCCTCGCCGGTCTCGGGGTCGGCGACGAACAGGCCGAGACTGATCGAGAGCGCGGAGATGTAGGGGAACGGCTGTCCGGGGCCGACGGCAAGGGGAGTCAGCACGGGGAAGATCTCGCGCTCGAAACGGTCGTCGAGCTCGCTGCGCTCGTCCGGCTCGAGCTCCTCGACGCCTGAGATCACGACGCCTTCCTCGGCGAGAGCAGGGCGGAGGTGATCGTCCCACAGCTCCATCTGCGAGCGGTAGAGGCCGAGCACGCGGTCGTTGGCGTCGTCGAGCGTCTGCCGCGGCGTCCTGCCGTCGGGGAGGCGCCTGCTTACGCCGGCTGCCGCCTGTCCGGTGAGGGTCGCGATCCGCACCATGAAGAACTCGTCCAGCATGTCCGCCGAGACCTTGAGGAAAAAGACGCGCTCGAGCAGCAGCTGCGTCTCGTCGCGCGCCAGCGCGAGCAGCCGGGCGTCGTAGTCGAGGAACGAGAGCTCGCGATTGATCAGCCGCTCGCCGGCCGGGGTTGCGCGCTTGCGGGTGCGGGCCGTTGCCACCCTACGAGCCTACTTCAAGCTCGATTTCGGTCACCACTCCGTCTCCGCCTGGTTTCCGCAGCGTCGCCCACGGGCGGCGCCGTCCCCTTGAGGATCGCCATCGTCCAAGGACCTCTATCGAGGGGGAAAGAAATGAGAAGACGAATCCGCTGGGTTCTGCCGTTCCTCGTCGTCGCCGTGGCTGTCGCCGCGGCCGCAACGGCTGCGTCCTCACACGCGAATCCGCCGTCCGGCGGAGCAACCGCGACACCCATCAAGCACGTGGTCGTGATCTTCCAGGAGAACGTCTCCTTCGACCACTACTTCGGCACCTATCCGTACGCGACGAACACCGACGGCAACAACTTCACGGCGGCGCAGGGTACGCCCGCCGTCAACGGGCTCAACTTCTCGCTGCTCGGTGCGAACCCGAACCAGTCGAATCCGCAGCGGCTCGGCAGCTCCATTCCCGGGCAGCTGACGTGCGATCAGGATCACGACTACAGCGACGAGCAGGAGGCCGAAGACGGGGGAAAGATGGACCTCTTCGTCCAGAGCGTCGGCACGGACGGCGGCACGAAGTCGCCCGAGGGGACGACCTGCGACCCGAAGACCGTCATGGACTACTACGACGGCAACACTGTCACCGGGCTCTGGAACTACGCCCAGCACTACGCGATGAGCGACAACTCATTCGGGACGACGTTCGGCCCCTCGGCACCGGGTGCGATCAATCTCGCCTCCGGCGACACCGGCCGCGTCGACACGAGCCACGAGTCGGGCGGCCCGAGCGTCTCGACCTCGCTGAACCCGGACAACGACATCACGCCCGACGGACACGGCGGCTTCTCGCTCACGAGCGACGCCCAGCCGTACTGGGACGACTGCTCGACGCGCGATGCAGTCGCGATGAACGGCAAGAACATCGGTGACCTGCTCAATCAGCGCAGCCTCTCGTGGGGTTGGTTCCAGGGCGGCTTCACTCCGACGACGTCGTTCGCGACGGCAGCCGCTGCGCCCGAGATCGGTCACGCGGGCCAGTCGACCGCGACCTTCATCCCCGACGAGTTCAAGGGGAGCTTCACCGGAAAGGTCACGCCGGCGGGGGCGTCGAACCAGGCGCTCTGCAACTCGGTTCATGCCGTGGGCACCGCGTTCGGAGCCGACCTCTCGAACATCCCGACGAGCGATCCGTACGGGACGAAGGACGACTACATCGCTCACCACGAGCCGTTCCAGTACTACGCGTCGACGGCGAACCCGCATCACCTCGTCGTCCCGAACACGAACGGCGTCGACACGCTCTCCGGTTTGCAGGAGATCGGCACCGACACGCAGTCGTACGTCCAAGGCCAGCCGCAGTTCAACACGCCGAACCACCAGTACGACACGAGCGACTTCGACCAGCTGATCGCGGGAATCGACGCGAACGATCCTGGAGTCGATCTTCCGGCTGTGAGCTTCATCAAGGCGCCGGGCTACGAGGACGGCCATGCCGCCTACTCCGACCCGACCGACGAGCAGCAGTTCGTCGCCCACACGATCAACGAGATCGAGCAGTCGCCCGACTGGTCGAACACGGCGATCGTCGTCAACTACGACGATTCCGACGGCTGGTACGACCACGTCTTCGGGCCGGTCGTCAACAAGTCGAAGTCGGTTGCGGACAACCTCACGAACACGGTGTTCTCCGCAACTGACAACCCCCGGACGACCCCCAGCTCCGGGCTGTGTCTGCCGGCGCGGGGAACCAAGCCCGCTCCCAACACGCTGGCGGACGAGCAGGGACGTTGCGGCTTCGGCCCGCGCCTGCCGTTGCTCGTCATCTCGCCGTGGGCGAAGACGAACTACGTCGACCACAACCTCTCGGACCAGACCTCGATCATCAACTTCGTCGAGTACAACTGGAACCTGCCCAAGATCAAGGGGTCGTTCGACCAGGTTCTCGACCCGATCCACCAGCAGGAGGGCGTCATGTTCGACCTCGGCGGCATGTTCGACTTCAAGGCGCCGCCGAACGACACCCCGTACCTCCTCAACCCGTCAACGGGCGAGCCGGCCGGCCCCTAGACGACTCTCGCGCCACTTCCTCCGGACAACGTGGAGGGCCGCTTGCCGGCGGCCCTCCACGTCATTTCAGGTGCGTGGCCCAGTCGGGATCCCAGAGGCGGAAGCCGCCCCGGAAGGCGTTCGCGTTCTCGCCGCGACGGCAGCCCTCGGGCAGCTCGTCGAGCTTGTCGACGCCGCCTCCCCCGAGCACGACCTCGCCCGGCTCCAGCGCCGCCGAGAGCTGAGCGACGGCCTCGAACACGGCTTTCCTCCACTTCTTCTTGCCGAGCTTCTTCAGCCCGCGCGCGCCGACGTAGTCCTCGAACGTCTTCTTGCGGAACGGAAGGTGGGCGAGCTCGAGCGGCTCGATCACGCCGTCGGCGATCAGCGCCGATCCCAGACCCGTGCCGAGGCCGAGAAACAGCATGCGTCCGCCCTGGTAGTCGCCGACCGCCTGCATAACGGCGTCGTTCACGACCTTCGTCGGCGTCCCGAACGCGGCTTCGTAGTCGAATCCGACCCAGCCGTCGCCCAGGTTTGCCGGCTCGCTGATCAGCTTGCCGCCCCTGATCGGCGCCGGGATCCCGACGGTGACAGCGTCCCAGCGCCATCCCTTGACCGCCTCGAGCGTGCCCGCGACCATCTCCGCGGCGGTCAGCGACGGCCCCGAGACGAAGCGCCGCCGCACTCTCGCCCTCGAGGTCAGCGCCTTGACATGGGAGCCGCCGACGTCGACGGCCAGAACGGCCCGGTTAGCCATGACCTTCCTCGGTCAGGCGGGTTGTGGCTGTCGCTGCCCGCGGCGGCGCGCTCGCTCGAGCAGGAGCGCGTCGAGCCGCAGGCGCCGACGGCTCGGCTCCGCCACCGCGATCGTGACCTCCACCTCGAGCTCGTCGTCGCTGAGCTCCTCGATGCTGTCGCGGCCGTTGACCAGCGGCCGTCCGGTGCGTTGATCCTGCTCGCGTCTCAACTCGCCCTCCCTCTCGCGGGATCGTGCCGGTTGGGTCGAACTGATTGGGGCGCAAAGTTTTCCACAGACTCGTCCACCTGTGCGTCGAAGTGAGCTAGTCGGCCAGATTCTTCGCGCGCAGCTCGGCGACCGCCTGTTCGGACTTGCCGAGCTCGAGCCCCATTCCGGCGAGGACTCGGTCGGTCTTCCTGAACTGGATCTGGTCGTATTGCACGAGCTGGATGCGGTTTCCGCTCGGGTCGAGAAAGTCGAGGAAGCGGCCCGGGAGCACTTCGACACCCGCCGCCTCGAGCGTCCGGCGCGCCTCCTCCTTGTCGTCGACGACGAGTCCGAAGTGAGGCTCCTCCGTCCGCGGGCCCCGTTCGAACAGAGCGATGAACTGGTCGCCCATCTGGATGAACGCGGCGCCCGGGATGCGGTTCACCGCCGTGGGCTCGAAGAGGTCGGTGTAGAAGGCGACCGCTTCGTCGATGTCGTCGACCTGCAGGGCGACGTGGTTGATTCCTACGAGTCGTGTCACACGAGGGAGAACGACGAAGCTCGTCACAACTTCCTTAGCCCGGTCCGGTGGCGGAGGAGTACGTTCTCGACGTGAGTCGTTATCGCGTTCTCAGCGCGATGATCTTCGCGGTCGCGATGATGTCGATCGACCAGACGATCGTCTCGATCGCGGCGCCGACCATCCAGCGCGACCTCGCCTTATCGTCGACGGGACTGCAATGGGTGATCAACGGATACCTGCTCGCCCTGGCCGCGTTGTTCGCGCTCGGCGGCAAGATCGGCGACGTCGTCGGCCACCGGCGCATGGTCATGGTGGGGACGATTGGCTTCGCTGCCGCGTCGGCGCTCTGCGGGGCCACCCCCACCGGCAGTGCAGCGCAGGCCTGGCTGATCACCGCGCGCCTGCTGCAGGGAGCGTTCGGCGCGCTTCTGTTCCCCGCGGCGCTCGCGATCGTTTTCAACGCGTTCGCGGCGCGTGAGCGGGGGAAAGCCCTCGCGCTCTTCTTCGGACATCAGCGGCGCCCTGACCTCGCTCGGCCCGATCGCCGGCAGCTTCCTGCTGCCCTGGACGTGGCGCGCGATCTTCCTCATCAATATCCCCGTCGCGCTTGTGGCCCTTTGGCTGACCTGGCGGGCGAAGCCCGCCGACACGCGGCGGCCGGTGCCGATCGACTGGCGCGGCGCGGTTCTCGTCTCGGCCGGCATGGGGCTGACCGTGCTCGGCCTGCAACAGGCCGGCAACTGGGGCTGGAGGTCGGTCGCGACGTGGGCCTGCCTCGTCGCCGGAGTGCTCCTGCTTGCGGTCTTCGTTCGCTTCGAGCTGCGGCAGCAGAGCCCGCTGATCGAGGTCGGGATCTTCGCCCATCGCGGCTTCGCCGCCGACAACGTCGTGATGGGGCTCGTCTCCGGCTGCTTCCTGCCGCTGTTCTTCTTCGCGTCCGTCTACGCGCAGGTCGTACTGGGCTACAACGCCGGCAAGACCGGCCTGTATATCCTCGTCATCTTCATCGGCTTCGCGGTCGCCACGCAGCTCGGCGGGAGGATCCTCGACCGCCGCGGCGCACGCCCCGCAGCGGTCGTCGGCTCGGCGCTCGGCGCCATCGGCTTCTATCTCTGGGCCGGACACCTGCACCAGCCGCTCGGCTCCCAGTGGCCGTGGATCATCATGGCCGGTGCCGGGATCGGCTTCGTGCTCACGCCGGTCACGACCGACGCGGTGAACCGCGCGCCGGGTGGCAGCTACGGCGAGGTGACCGGCGTCACGTCACGCAGACCGTCCGTTACTTCGCCGCGAGCCTCGCGCTGGCAATTCTCGGCAGCGTCCTCATCCACCAGACTCGGGCGAACGCGACCGCTTCCCTGGCCAAGCTGCACATCCCGAGCAACGCCGCGGCGAAGATCGTCGCCTCGATAAACACGGACGCGGGCAGGCCGGCGTCGCACGGACGCGGCACCTCCGCCGTCTACGCCGCCATCCAGGGCGACTTCGCGGACGCGACGCGCATCGTCTACCTGGCGATGGCGGGGATCATGGCGGCGAGTTTCGTCGTCGCGGTGCGTCGCATGGAGCGCGGCATCCCCGCTGAGGTCACGGAAGCGGTCGAGGCCGAAGCGGCGCCCGACGCAGGGTGAGGGCGCGGGGCTACGCTCGCCCGATGGCCGCCGTCGTGCCCCCTGCCGCTCCGTCTCTCTCGGCCTCGCAGCTGGACTCGTTGGCGAGAATCGGCGAGGAGCGGACGGCGAAGGCCGGTGACGTCCTCTATCGCGTGGGCGACGCGACCTATCCCTTCATCGCGATCCAGGAAGGGGAGGTGGCGATCCTCGACGCCGCCGGCAACGAGATCGTGCGCCACGGTCCGTCGAGCTTTCTCGGCGAGCTGAACCTCCTCTCCGGCCAGACCGTGTTCGTGACAGCGGTCGCAATTCAGCCCCTGCGCTACGTCGCCGTCGAACGCGACGAGCTGCGCGGCCTGCTGTTCGAGGACGGCCCGCTGAGCGACCTCGTGCTCTCGACCTTCATGGCACGACGCGCTGCGCTGCAGCGCGTGGAGGGCGTTGGGATCGAGATCGTCGGGCCGCGCTCCTCAGAGGCGACGCTGCGCCTGATAGAGGTCGTGCGGGCGAATCGGCTGCCGTTCAGCTGGCACGACCGGTCGCCGGACGGTGGTGAAGAGCCACCGGTGGTCCGCCTTCCGGGCGGCGGCGAGCTGAGGCATCCATCGAGCGGCGATCTGATGCGCGCGCTCGGAATCGGCCGCGAGCTCGAGCGGCGGGAAGAGGTCGACTTGCTCGTGGTGGGGGCCGGCCCCGCCGGGCTCGCCGCGTCGGTCTACGGCGCCTCCGAGGGGCTCGACACTCTCGTCGTGGAAAGCACCGCGCTCGGCGGGCAAGCGGGATCGTCGAGCCGGATCGAGAACTATCTCGGTTTCCCCGCCGGGATCAGCGGCGCCGAGCTCACGAGCCGCGCCGTGTCTCAGGCCCGCAAATTCGGCGCGCGGCCCGCTACTCCGTACCGCGCCGTCGGGCTCGAGCCGGGCGAAGACCGCCACGTCGTGCGCCTCGAGGAGGGACACGAGATCGCCGCGCGCGCGGTTCTCCTCGCGACCGGCGCCGAGTACCGGCGGCTGCCGCTCGCGGATCTCTCCGACTACGAAGGGTCGAGCATCTTCTACGCGGCCGGCCCACCCGAGGCTCAGCTTTGCGGCGCGTCTCGTGTGGCCGTGGTCGGCGGCGGCAACTCGGCCGGCCAGGCGGCGGTCTGGCTCGCCCGCGGCGGAGCGCTCGTGACGCTTCTGCACCGGCGCGCCGACCTGCGCGAGACGATGTCCGACTACCTGATCCGGGAGGTCGAGCGGTACGGCGTTGTGATTCGCGACCGCAGCGAGATCGCCGAGCTCCACGGCGGCGACGGACGGCTCGAGGCGGTGACGCTCACCGACGGCACGCGACTGCCGTTCGGGTTCGTCTTCCTGTTCCTCGGCGCGAAGCCCTGTACCGAATGGCTCGGAGAGGCGGTGGCGCGGCACTCGGACGGCTTCCTGCTCACAGGCGAGGCTGCCGGTGCATCGTCTCTGCTCCAGACGAGCGTCCCGGGGATCTTCGCCGCCGGGGATGTTCGCTCGGGCTCGACGAAGCGCTGCGCGACGGCCGTCGGGGAAGGCTCGATGGCGGTGCAATTCGTGCACGAGCACCTCTCGGCGCAACCGGCAGGAGTTCGATGAGCGCGGCTCCCTGCAGCCACCTCGACCAGGTCGAGCTGCGCGAGCTCCCCGCCGAGGTGGCCGGCTGCGAGGACTGCCTTCGCATGGGCGGGAAGTGGCTTCACCTCCGGATCTGCCTGACCTGCGGTCACGTCGGCTGCTGCGACGACTCTCCCAACCGGCACGCGACCGCGCACGCCCACGAGACGCCCCATCCGCTCATCCGCTCGCTCGAGCCCGGCGAGGACTGGAACTGGTGCTACGTGGACGAGGTCGCGCTGCTGATCCCGGAGGTCACCGGGGAGACGCGCATCCCGCCGTCTCCGCTTCTGCAGTGAGCGGGCCGCCCTACAGCGGGCACTGCATGTGCGGAGCCGTGCGGTTCGAGGTGACCGAGAACCCGCTGACCGCCGGGTACTGCCACTGCACGCGTTGCCAGCGGCGAACCGGCACCGCCGCCTCCGCGCAGGCGCGGCTGGCGCCAGGCTCCTTCCGGCTCCTCTCGGGCGACGAGCTCGTGCGGGAGTACGCGCCCGGCGACGGCTGGCCGAAATGCTTCTGCTCGGCCTGCGGCAGCGCGCTCTGGAGCAAATATCCGGACACCGGAGAGGTCGGCAGCATCCGTCTCGGCCTCTTCGACCCCGGCCACGAGATCCGCCCGCAGTGGCATACGTACGTCGACTACGCGTGCGACTGGGAGCCGATTCCCGACGACGGCCTCGAGCGCTACGCCGAGGGCAAGCCGCGCTGACGTGCCGGCGATTCTCGCCGGGCCACTGCAGCGCGCATCGGGCACACCAAGGTCTGCGCCAAGCGCGCAAAGACGAAGACCGTCACCACCACCGTCGCCGTGTCGGGGATCGGCAAGACGCGATGGGAACAACTTCTTCGACGTGACCTCCGCCTTGGACGACGCGAACTTCGTCGAGTTCGACGACGGCGACGGCGGCACGAGCGGGTCGACGTTCATCCCGGCCGGGACGTACACGTTCTCGGTCGACGCGAGCGCGACCGGGTCGCTCTCGTTCTGACGCCTGGCGCTACTCGCCGATGGAGGCGTCGAGCTCGCTTTGGGCGGGATGCGACGGCCGGCCGAAGTAGAAGCCCTGTGCCTGGTGGCAGCCGAGCTGGCGCACGATCGTGTGCTGCTCGGGCGTCTCGATCCCCTCGGCTACGAGATTGAGCTCGAGCGCGTGGCCGAGGTCGATGATGCCCTTGAGGAGAATGAGATCGCCGTGCTTCGAACCGGCGTACGCCGTGAAGCTGCGATCGATCTTGACGACGTCGATCGGGAACTGCCTCAGATACGAGAGTGATGCGTAGCCCGTCCCGAAGTCGTCGAGAGCGAGCACGACGCCGAGGTCCTTGATCTTCTGCAGCGTCCGGGCAACGCGCTCGTCGGACGCGAGCAGTGTGCTCTCCGTGAGCTCGAGCGTGAGCAGGCTGGGCAGGAGGGCTGAGCAGTCGAGTGCCTGGCTGACGTGGTGGAAGAAGTCGGGGTGATTCAGCTGTCGCGCCGAGACGTTCACGGACATGTGCAGGGGACGACCATGCAGCTGGCAGAGGCGGGTTGCCTCCGTGCATGCCTCCATGAGCACCCACTCGCCCAGTCCGACGATCAGGCCTGTTTCCTCGGCGAGCGGGATGAACTCGGCAGGTGGGAGCTCGCCGGCGGTCGGATGCTCCCAGCGGACGAGTGCCTCGTAGCCGATGATTTCGCTGCGCTCGAGGTCGACGACGGCCTGGTAGTCGAGGCGGAACTCTTCGCGGGCGATGCCCTCGCGCAGCTCGCCGATGCGCTGCGACCGGTCCACGGCGGCGCGGTCGAGCTCCGAGTCGAAGAACGCGTAGCCGATCTCGGCGTGATTCTTCGCCCGGTACATAGCGATGTCCGCCTCCCTGAGCAGCGTCTCGTCGTTGCTGCCGAAGGCGATGCCGATGCTGGCGGTGGTGTAGAGAGGCCCCGAGCTGCCTTCGAGCGGTCGGGCGATCTCCGTTAGCAGGCGCTCCGCGACTCCCACGGCGTCCTCGGGCGTGACGGGCTCTGTCAGGACGACGGCGAACTCGTCGCCGCCGAGGCGGGCGGCGGTGTCGCCGGGACGGACCGAGCTCTCGATCCGCCGTCCGATCGCGTGCAGTACCTCGTCGCCGAGGTCGTGGCCCCAGCGGTCGTTGATCCATTTGAAATCGTCGAGGTCGATGTAGAGGAGTCCTGTCGCTTGCCCCTCGGCGTGCCGGAGCTTGATCGCGTGCCGCAGCCGCTCGTGGAAGAAGGCGCGGTTTGCCAAGCCGGTGAGCGGGTCGTAGAGGGCGAGCTGCCGCAGCTGGTGCTCGGCCTCGCGCTGCTCCGTGATGTCGAGGAGATAGCCCTGCAGGTAGAGCGGCTTGGCGTGGTCGTCGAGCACGATCACGCCTTCGTCACGGAGATGGACGACCCGGCCGTCGCGGGCAACGAGCCGGTACTCGATGCTTAGCGGCTCGTGCGTGTCGTGCGTGTGCGCGTGGGCGGCGAGGACGCGCTCGCGGTCGTCGGGGTGGAGCAGCCGCGTGAAGAGCTCGGGGTCTGTGGCCCATTCCTCGACGCTGTAGCCGAGCATCGGCTCGATCTGGCGGCCGGTGAAGATGTTCGAGCTGACCGAGTCGACCTCGTCCAGATAGACGACGAGCGGAAGCTGCTCGATCAGCGTGCGATAGCGGCGGCCCACCTCGTCCGGGGCCAGCGCTTCGTCGTCGCGCGCGCGGAAAGGAAGCGGGGCCGCAGACACAGACACGAAATCGGTCACTTTGGGGGACGGCGCGTCCCCCGGACGGGGTATCGACGCCATTGTGGGCGGCGCCGTCGAGGCGCCGCCCACAGGTGCTTCGAAGGTCTAGACGCGGCTCAGCCGCTGTACGTGATCTGTACGGCGTCCGTGCGTGTCAGGCCGGCGTTCGGGATCGTGGTTTTCACGTAGTACATGTTGCTCGTGTTGTTGATCACGGGATTGCTTACCGACGTGGTTGACGACGACGTGTGGACGCCGGCGCTTCTGGTTGACACGGCGGTCGCCATTGTGAACGGGCCACTGGCTGCCGGGACCGGAATCACCAACGGCAGCGCAGTGGTGTTGGCGGCTCCGTCGTTGTCCCACCAGTAGTAGGTGACCTTTGTGATCGTGACCCCGTCCGGCAGGTTTACGGGCGCGTAGAGGTTGGTCGGAGAGGTGTTCCCGGTCGTCGTGTCGGGGATGCAGCCCGAGTTCTGTCGCGTTCCTCTGGAGTGGAAGGCGCTCCCCGGGATCGTCAACACACCGCTCTTGCTCACGTAATGGCTCGCCGCGACTCCGCCGAGGTTGGTGGCGTTGGTGGCCGAGTCGGCGCTTGTTGCGTGGTTCGCGTTGGGGACCGTCAGTCCCTTGGTGTTGATCTTCGACGCCGTGACCGCGCCCTTCTTGATCTTCACGCCCGTCACGGCGTTCTTCTTCAACTGCTTCGTGCCGCCGCTGTTCTTCGGCAGCGTGATCGCGGCGTAGCTCGTCCCGCCCCAGCGCGACGAACAGCGCGATCAGCGCGATTACGAGCGCCGGGCTCGGTGCCGTCAAGCGACGTCTCATGTCTTGCCCCTCCTCGCAGGTTGACGGCTTGCAGGGATGACTCTTCACTCCTGCGGCCTCACAGTCAAGACCCGATCGCGGGGGAATGGCTCGTCAGTACGCGTGCCCGGTGAATGCCTTCGCGAGCTCGAAGCAGACTGCGATCAGCACGGCAGCGAGGACGACGATCGTCCCGAGTGCGAAGGGAACCATCCGCCACGCGTACTGCTCGAAGCCCGGGTGGACGTGCGGGTGCGGCAGGTGCGGATGGAGCACGGCGACCTCACTAGTGCCGGGTCACCCCGTATGTAGCGCGTTCGAGCCGGAGTTAAACGACGCCGGCCCGAAACGCGGCGGATCTCTAGGCGGGCACCTTCGACGGGTCGGGCACGATCCGGATGTACGGCTTCGGCTCCTCCCACTCCCCGAACAGCTCCTTCGCCTCGTCGTTCGAGACGGAGCCGGCGATGATCACGTCGTCTCCGGGCTGCCACTGGGCCGGAGTCGACACCTTGTGCTTCGCCGTGAGCTGGAGCGAGTCGATCACCCGCAGCACCTCGTCGAAGTTGCGGCCGGTCGTCATCGGATAGACGAGGATCAGCTTGATCTTCTTGTCCGGGCCGATCACGAAGACGTTGCGGACGGTCTGGTTGTCCGCCGGCGTTCGCCCCTCCGCCTCGCCTTCGACGCCCGCTGGGAGCATCCCGTACAGCTTCGCGACCGTGAGATACGGGTCGCCGATCAGCGGATAATTGGGCGCCGTGCCCTGCGTTTCCTCGATGTCCCGCGCCCATGCCTCGTGATTCTCGGCCGCGTCGACCGAGAGCCCGATGATCTTGACATTGCGCTTGTCGAACTCCGGCTTGATGCTCGCCATGTAGCCGAGCTCGGTCGTGCACACGGGCGTGAAGTCTTTCGGGTGCGAGAAGAGCACCGCCCATGAGTCGCCGATCCAGTCGTGGAAGTGGATCGTCCCCTCTGTCGTCTGCGCCTCGAAGTCCGGCGCGGTGTCGCCGATCGTAAGTGCCATCCATACCTCCCTTTCGAGCGACCCTAACGGCCGCGCTGCAGGCATCGCAAACGGCGACGCCTAGGGCGTAAAACGTCGGTAAGCCGTCGATCCTTCCTCTTCGGTGCGGGCTGACGGAGGAGCATGCTCTCACCATGACCCAGGCTCAGCGCTCACGCCTCTTCGGGGAGGTCAACGACCGGATCTACGACCTTCTGGCTTCGGCCGAGCCCGACCTGCCCGGCGAGTTTCTCTGCGAGTGCGGCCGGGAGTGCGGTCGCCGGGTCGAGCTCCTTCCCTCGCATTCGCGACGCTGCCGGAGTCGGGCGGCCTGTCGGGTCGCGGGGCTGCCGCGGGTTCCTCGGGCTGCGTCGCCGGGAGCGGCCCTGCGGCGTTCCCGCGTTGAGCTAGGAGGTCGCGAGCGCTGCGGGCGTGCGGTCGGGCTCGAGCCGAAGCCCGGTTTCGGCGTCGAAGTAGTGGAAGCGCGATGCGTCGACGGCGAGCTGCAACGGCGACCCGGGCTTGGCGGACGTTCCGGGATCGACACGGGCCGTGAAGAGCGAGCCTTCGACCGTCGCGAGCAATGCGTCCTCGTCGCCTGCAGCCGCGCGCACCTCGCCGGCATCGACCCGCGGCGCAGCGACCGAGAAAAGGACATGTGTGTCCGCGCCAAGCTCCTCGACGACCTCGACGTTCGCCTCGAGGCGGGGCAGTGAGGGCTCGGCGGACGCGTCGTCCTCGAACGCCTCGGGCCGGATGCCCGCGACCACGCGGCCCTTTGGCGGCGTGTGGCCGGCAGGAAGCGGAATCGCGTAGCCGCCGAACCGGATGTAGCCGCCTTCGATCTCGGCCTCCACGAGGTTCATCGCCGGGGAGCCGATGAACGCGGCCACGTAGAGATTGGCCGGGCGTGCGTACAGCTCCTGCGGCGTGTCCACCTGCTGGATCCGTCCGTCGCGCATGACGGCGACGCGGTGACCGAGCGTCATCGCCTCGATCTGGTCGTGGGTGACGTAGATCGTCGTGGTAGCGAGGCGGCCGTGGAGCGCAGCGAGCTGCGCGCGCATGCTCACGCGGAGCTTCGCGTCGAGGTTCGAGAGCGGCTCGTCCATGAGGAACGCCTTCGGCTCGCGCACGATCGCGCGTCCCATCGCCACCCGCTGGCGCTGCCCGCCCGAGAGCGCGCCCGGCCTGCGGTCGAGCAGCTCGTCGAGGCCCAGCAGCTGCGCGGCGCGTTCCACCCGCTCGGCGATCTCGCGCTTCGGGGTCTTCCGCACCTTGAGCCCGTAGCCGAGGTTCTGCCGCACGGTCATGTGCGGGTAGAGGGCGTAGTTCTGGAAGACCATCGCGATGTCGCGCGAGCGCGGGGCAAGCTCTGTCACGTTCGCCTCTCCGATCGAGATCGTCCCCGCGGTCACCTCCTCGAGGCCGGCGATCATCCGCAGCAGCGTCGACTTGCCGCAGCCCGACGGCCCCACGAGAACGAGGAACTCGCCGCTGGCGATGGTCAGCGAGACGCCGTCGACGGCGACTACTCCGCCGGAGAAGACCTTGCTGACGTTATCGAGGACGATCTCAGCCACGAAACGATCGTGGAGTCTATACCGCATTCGCTGATCGAACGCAATGGCATTGACCACTTCCGCAATCGCCTCTATAGTCGCCGATAGCATGGAGGCGATCGGAGCCCAGCCCAAGATCACGAAGCAGAGCGCCGCGCGGCAACAGGTGCTCGAGCTCATCGAGCGGCTTGGAGTAGGTACTGCGATCCCCTCCGAACGGCAGCTCAGCGTCGACCTGAAAGTCTCGCGCCTGACCGTCCGGGCCGCGCTCGACGACCTGGCGCGCGAGGGCTATCTCGTTCGCCGGCGCGGCAGTGGCACGTACGTGCAGCAGCCGAAGATCACGCAGCAGCTCACCATGACGTCGTTCAGCGAGGACATGCGGAGGCGCGGGATGGCGCCGAGCAGCACGACGCTCTCGCTCACACGCCAGCTGGCAGGCCCCAAGCTCGGCCGCTTTCTCAACGTCTCGCCCGGAGACGAAGTCGTCGTAGTGAGGCGGCTTCGGCTCGCGGACGGGGTCTCGATGGCGATCGAGACGCTTCACATCCCGGCTCAGGTCGTCCCGGACGTACAGCCGCGGGATCTCGAGGGCTCGTTCTACGAGTTCCTGCGCACTCGCTACGGGATCGAGATTGCGACGGCGATCCAGACCATCGAGCCGACGGTGACGAACGACGAGGAGTCGCCCGTGCTCGACGTACCTCTGCACTCGCCGGCCTTTCTCTTCGAACGGACGAGCCGCGACGCCGACGGCAGGACACTCGAGTTCGTGCACTCGATCTATCGCGGCGACCGCTACCAGATCGTCTCCGAGCTAACGCACTCGTAACTCCTTCGTCACCGGACCTTGACAAGAGTGGTCTGGTGTGGAAGATTCCGCGCGTGGCCGATTGGTATAGACCACTCGACGCACCGCTGGACGTCAGCGTCCTCCCGGCCACAGACGTTTCGGACGCCCCGCTCACGCGTCGACGCCTCGAGGGAGAATTGGCATGAGATACCGGGTTCTCGCGGTAGTCGCCGTCGCGGTCGCGCTCTCGGCCGTCGTCGCAACGACTGCCCAAAGCAGTAAGGCGGCAGGTCACACGCTGACAGTCTGGCTTCAGGTCGACGCACAGAACGGTTGGCCGGAGCTGGTCGCACAGGCGAACACTGCGTTCCAAAACGCGCATCCGGGCTGGAACGTCAACGTCCAGTACCAGCAGTGGGGCGACCACCTGCAGAAGTTCGATGCGACGATCGCCGGCAACGACACGCCGGACGTGATCGAGATGGGCAACACCGAGATGACGGCCTACATGGCCGCGAACGCGTTCACGAACCTCGGCTCCGTCAAGGGCCAGTTCAACAACTCGTCGAAGTGGCTCTCCGGGCTGAAGGCGTCTTCAACGTATGACGGGAAGCTCTTCGGCGTCCCGTACTACGCCGGTTCGCGGGTCATCACGTACCGCACCGATCTGTTCAAGAAGGCGGGCCTCAAGAAGCCGCCGACGAGCCTCATGCAGTTCCAGGGCGAGCTCACGAGGATCGGCAAGATGGAGAAGCACGTCAAGGGGTTCGCACCGCTCTACGTCGGCGGCGAGGACTGGTACACCGCCCTGAGCTTCGTCTACGACTACGGCGGATCGATTGCCGCGAAGTCGCACGGCAAGTGGGTCGGCACGCTCGCTTCGAAGAAGTCGATCGCAGGTCTCACGCGGTTCAAGTCCTTCTTCAAGGCCACCCAGCCGAAGTCGACGGCCCAGCTCGACGGCACCAACCCGTATCCGTACACCGTGTTCTCGCAGGGCCGGACGGCCGCGAACTACGGGCCTGCCTGGTACACCTGCTGCACCACCGCAAAGGGGGCCAAGGGGCGCCTGGACTTCACGAACCGCACCAAGCAGTTTGTGATGCCGAGCCACACGAAGGGCAAGCCGATGCCGGGCTTCCTCGGCGGCTCTGATCTCGCCGTGCCGGCGCAGAGCAACTCGAAGTCGGAGGCGGAGGCCTGGGTCGCCGACTTCACGAGCACGGCGGTCGAGAAGGCGCTCGAGGCGAAGGGGAACATCCCCAACGCCACCAACCTGCTCGGCAGCAGCGTGAACGAGCGGGCCGCGGCGAGGAGCTGGTTCGTGCCGCAGGCTGCGCACTGGGTCGACGTCGAGAATGGCAACATTCTCAAGACGATGCTGTCCCAGATCCTCACCGGCCAGCTGTCGGTCAAGCAGGCCGCGCAGGTCGCGGACTCGAACATCGCACAGACCCTCAACGAGTCCTAGGGACCTCTCCTGAGCGGGAGCGATCCCAGCGCGCTCGCAACAGCCGCCGCCGTGACCACAGGGTCACGGCGGCGGCTGACGCGTCGTGGCATCGCCGGCGGGGCGGTGCCGTACCTCCTGATCCTGCCCGGGGTCGCGGTCCTGGTGGCCGTTCTCGGCTACCCGATCTACTACCTCGTCAAGCTCTCGCTGCAGAAGTACGACCTCGCCTCGCTGATCTCGCACCACGGCACGTACGCGGGGCTCTACAACTACCGGCTCGTCCTTCACGACACCGTCTTCTGGCACACGCTGCTGCGGACGATCGTCTTCACGATCGTGAACGTCTCGCTGACGATGGTGCTCGGGATGTTCTTCGCGCTGCTTCTCGTGCGCGTCTCGGCCTGGGTGCGGCTGCTGCTCACCGCCGGGCTCGTCCTGGTGTGGGCGATGCCGCCGGTCGTGGCCGTCCAGGTCTGGAGCTGGATGACCAACATCCAGAACGGCATCCTCAACTACATCCTGACCGAGCTGCACGTCGGCAACTACTTCCAGCACAACTGGTACGCGACCCCGACCTCGCAGCTCGCGATGGTCACGAGCCTCATCGTCTGGGGCGCGATTCCCTTCGTCACGATCACGATCTACGCGGCGCTTTCGCAGGTCCCGCACGAGCTCGTCGAGGCGGCGGAGATCGACGGCGCCCGAGCCTGGCGCGTCTACAAGGACGTGACGCTGCCGGTGCTGATGCCGGTCCTGCTCATCCTCACCAGCCTGTCGATCATCTGGGACTTCGGCGTCTTCACGCAGCCGTATCTGCTGATCGGATCGGGCCAGCAGAACACGTCCAACTACCTCATGAGCGTCTACCTCTACATCGAGGGCTTCGGCAAGAGCCAGTTCGGGATCGGCGCAGCCATCTCGATCATCATGCTCGTGATCGTGGCGCTGATGAGCGTCGTCTACGTGCGTCGCATGCTGCGAGTGGGTGAGGTGACGTGAGCCGCCGACGCTTCGGGAAGCTCGGCTGGAACGCCCTCGGCCTGATCGTCTTCGCGGTCATGGTCTTCCCCGTTTTCTGGATGGTCACGACCGCGTTCAAGGGGAACTCCGAGATCTACAGCTTCAACCCGACCTGGGTCCCGAGCTCGCCCACCCTGAGCCATTTCAGCGACGCGATCCACCGGCAGAACTTCTGGAGAGATGTGGGCAACAGCGTCATCGTCGTGCTCGCAACGGTTGTGATCGCGCTCGCGCTCTCGTTCTTCGCGGCGGTCGCGCTTGCGAAGTACCGCTTCAGCGGGCGCAAGCTGTTCATCGTGCTCGTGATCGGGATCCAGATGCTGCCGCAGGCCGGGCTGATCATCCCGCTGTACACGGTGCTGGCGAAGCACGCGCTCGTGGACAGGCTGCTCGGCGTGATCCTCGTCTACCTGACGTTCGCGCTCCCGTTCTGCATCTGGACACTGCGCGGCTTCCTGCTCGGCATCCCGAAGGATCTCGAGGAGGCGGCGATGGTCGACGGCTCGACCCGGATCGGCGCCTTCGTCCGGATCCTCTTGCCCCTCATCGCCCCGGGTTTGGTGGCGACGTCCGTGTTCGCCTTCATCACGAGCTGGAACGAGTTCATCTTCGCGAACACGCTCCTCAACACCGGGTCGAAGCAGACCATCACCGTCTGGCTCTCGTACCTCTACGGCGGCAACCGCTTCGTCGACTGGGGCGAGATCATGGCCGCCTCGACACTGATCGCGATTCCGGTCGTCATCTTCTTCCTGCTCGTCCAGCGCCGGATCGCCTTCGGGCTTACCGCCGGAGCGGTGAAAGCGTGAACTGGTCATGACCAATGAGCTGACACGGGCCGGCTGCTCCTACTTCGGAGTGAGGATCCCGCGCCACGTGCGCCGGGACATGGCCGACCTCGCGGCGCGCGGCTACACGGGCGTCCTCCACACGTTCTCGGAGAACGACTTCGACTACTACCGCGGCACGATGGCCGAGATCGTCGAGATCTCGCAGGACGCCGGGCTGAGCGTGCTGGCGAGCCCATGGGGACTCGGTCGTACGTTCGGCGGCGAGGCCGAGAGCCGCTGGGTCGCGTTCCATCCCGAGGAGTGCCAGGTGCTCGACGACGGCCGCCGCGTCGCGGCCGCCTGTCTCAACAGCGCCGCGTACCGCGCCTTCTGCAGGGAGTGGGCCGACTGGGTGCTCGAGTGCGGCGTCGACTCGGTCTTCTGGGACGAGCCCGCGTGGGTGGTCCCGGTGCACGTCGGCGTCGACGACGCCGCGCGCTGGACGTGCCGCTGCGATCACTGCGCCGAGCGCTTCGGCGGCCCGGTTCCTGCCGAGCTGACGCCCGAGCTGCGGCGGTTCCGAGAGGAGTCCGTCGTCGGCTATCTGCGCGAGGTCGTCGCCCACGTGGCGGAGCGTGGCGGCCACAACACGGTCTGCCTCCTGCCCGCGACCGAGGGCACGCAAGGTCTTGCCGACTGGGACGAGGTCGCGGCCATCCCCGGCCTCGGCACGCTGGCGACCGACCCCTACTGGAAGCACTGGGGCGAGCCCGCGGGGCCGTTCGTGCGCCGCTTCGCCGACCTGCTGCGCGAGACGGCCGACCGCCATGGCGTCGGAGCCCAGCTCTGGGTGCCGAGCTTCGGTCTCGACCAGGCGGACATCCCTGAGCTCGAGGCGGCCGTCGCCGCCGCGCGTGAGGCAGGCGTTCGCGACCTCTGGACCTGGGGCTACGAGGCCTGCGGGCACATGACGTCGCTTGCCACGCCCGACGCGCCGCTCGTCTGGGAGGCGGTGAGCTCGGCGCTCACGGCCCGGCCGCAGGTGGCGACGACCGAAGCCGCACGCCCCGATCTCGCCGACCTCGACCTGCGCTCCACCCGAGATCTCGTGCGCCTCCTGAACGATGAGGACGCGACGGTTCCGGCTGCGGTCGCCGAGGCGGGCGACGCGCTCAGTGCCGCGATCGACGCAATCGTCGAGCGCATGGGCCGCGGGGGCCGGCTGATCTACGCCGGCGCCGGCACGTCGGGAGCGCTCGCGGCGCTCGACGCCGCCGAGTGCGGTTCCACCTTTGGCTCGCCGCCTGGTGAGGTTCTCGCCGTCGCCGCTGAGCAGGATGCGGACGAGGACGATCGTGCTGCGGCGACGAACGCATTGCGCGGGCTCTCCCTCCGGCCCGTGGACTGCGTCGTCGCCGTCAGCGCGAGCGGTTCGACTCCATTCGTGCTCGCCGCGCTGGAAGCGGCGCGGGAGGCGGATGCGCTCGGCATCGCCGTGACGAGCGTGCGCGACAGCGAGGCGGCTGCTCTCGCGGAGCACGAGGTGGCGGTCGTGGTCGGCCCCGAGGTGATCGCGGGTTCGACGCGACTGAAGGCGGGCACCGCGCAAAAGCTGGTCCTCAACACGATCTCGACGGTGACGATGATCCGGCTCGGTCGCACGTTCGGCGGCCTGATGGTCGGCGTCGCTCCCGGCAACGAGAAGCTCCGTGAGCGCGCGCGCCGCAACGTCGTGCTGGCGAGCGGCGTCTCCGAAGAACGGGTGGAGGAGGCGCTGGACGCCGCGGCCGGCGATGCGCGTGTCGCGCTCGTCTCGCTCCTCGCCGGTGTCGACGTGGATGCAGCCCGCTCCCGGCTCGAGGCATCCGAGGGCTCTGTACGGAAAGCGGCCGGACGATGAGGCTCGGCGTCGAGGCGGCACTGGTCCGCGGCGAGCTCGTTCCGGGCGACGTCGAGGTCGAGGACGGTCGCGTCGTTGCGGTCGGTCTCGCCCGCGGTCCGCGCGGCCGCATCGCTATCCCCGGCTTCGTCGACCTCCAGGTGAACGGCTTCGGCGGCGTCGACTTCCTGTCCGCCTCGAGCGAGGACTACCGCCAGGCCGGCGACGCGCTTCTGCTCACGGGTGTGACGGCGTACCAGCCGACGCTCATCACGTCGGCCGAGGAGGCGACGGTCGAGGCTCTCGGGGAGATTCCGGTCGGCGCATCCGGCCCGCGCATTCTCGGCGCCCACCTCGAAGGGCCGTTCCTCTCGCCCGACCGCCCGGGCACGCATCCCCTCGTCCATCTGCGAAAGCCCGACGTCGACCTGCTCGACCGGCTGCTCGACGCCGGCGTCGTGACGCAGATGACCCTCGCGCCGGAGCTCGACGGCGCCGACGTGCTCGTAGAGCGCTTGCGCGAGCGCGGGGTGGCCGTCTCGGCGGGACACACGAACGCGACTGCGGCGGAGGCCCATCACGCGTTCGATCTCGGTGTCGGTGGAGTGACCCACGTCTTCAACGCGATGCGCCCGTTCCGCTCCCGAGATCCCGGAATCGCCGGCGCCGCGCTCACTCGGGCCAGTGTCGTGATCGCGATGGTCGTGGACGGCCACCACCTCGCCGAAGAGACGGTTCGGCTCATCTGGGCCTGCGCGGCGGGGCGCGTCGCGCTCGTCACCGATGCGATGGCGGCCGCCGGAACCGGCGACAAGAGCAACGGCACATTCCAGCTCGGCGACGTCGAGGTCGCGGTCGAGGACGGCGCCGCGCCGATGCGGGAGGATGGGACGCTCGCGGGCACCGTGCTCACGATGATCGACGCAGTGCGGAATCTCCATGCGCTCGGCGTCCCGTTCGAGCAGGCGGTGGGTGCGGCGACCGAGGTGCCGGCGCGCTTCCTCGCCCGCGGTGACGTGGGCTTCCTCGAGCCCGGCGCGCCCGCCGACGTTCTCGTGCTCGACGACCGGCTCGAGATCCAGGCCGTCCTCTGTTCGGGGCGGGACGATGTCGTGGCTCGAGACTGAGCTGCGCGAGCAGCCGGAGGCGCTGGCCCGCCTCCTCGAGCGCCAGGCCGATGCCGCGCGCGCAGCCGCGGGGCTCTTCCGCCGCCGCGACATCCGCTACCTCCTGATCGCCTCGCGCGGCAGTTCGTCCAATGTCGCGCGCTACGCGCAGTACCTCCTCGGACGAGCACACCGCGTGCCCGTGATGTTCGCCACGCCGTCGCTCTACACGATCTACGGCCAGCCGCCGCGTCTCGACGGGGCCTTCGTGATCGGGATCTCGCAGTCGGGGGCGTCGCCGGACGTCGTCGCGGTGCTGGCGGAGGCTCGTGAGCAAGGGCGACCGACGCTCGCGCTGACGAATGATGTGGCCTCGCCACTCGCGCGCACGGCCGACGGCGTGCTCCCGCTCGAAGCCGGCCGCGAGCAAGCGGTCGCGGCGACCAAGACCTACCTCAACTCGCTCGGAGCGGTGGCGCTCCTCTTCGCGCAGCTCGGAGACGATGCGGCGGCGCGGGACGAGCTCGCGCAGATGCCGGACGCCCTTGCGGCGCAGATCGAGCTGTCGCTCGCCGACATCCCGTCGCTCGAGGAGTACCGCGACGCTGTCGGCCTGACGGTGGTCGCTCGCGGCGTCAACTACGGCACGGGCTTCGAGATCGCGCTCAAGATCCGGGAGCTGTCAGGGCTCGTCACCGAGGCGTATTCGCCTGCCGACCTGATGCACGGCCCGATCGCGGCGATCCAGCCGGACTGGCCGGTCGTGGTCGTCGCGCCGAGTGGGCCTGCCCGGCCGAGCGTGGAGGAGATCGTGCCGCCGCTGCGCGCCCGTGGCGCGAGGCTCATCGCAGTCTCCGACGTGCGCGCGGTGCTGCGCCGGGCGCAGACGAAGCTCGTGCTTGCGCCGGGCGTGCCGGAGTGGCTCAGCCCGTTGACGGCCGTGGTGCCCGGGCAGGTGGCGGCGATGCGCCTGACGCGCCTCCACGGACTCGATCTCGACAGCCCGGTAGGGCTCCGCAAAGTAACGCTGACGCGATAGGAGATTCGCTCCCGCCCAGCCGGGTAACTGCGCGGAATGCCCGCCTGCAGCCCGTCGTTTCATTCACATCTTTCTCACATGAATTTCTCCTCTGCGGTCCGTACGCTGGCCGCATGAGCGGGCTCCGAGTACTCCGGCGAGACAACGCCGGGACACACGCGAGCGAGCTGCGATCGCTGTTCGTTCTCTCCTTGCCGCGCTCGCTTTCGAGCCTCCTCTACGTCGCCGCTGCGGGCGCGATCGGGCTTGCCGAGCCCGCCTGGACGAGCGACGGCGAGATCCTCAACCGCGAGCGCGTGCCAAGGCGTATGCACGGCCGGGCGCCTGCGGACGAGCGCTTCACGCTCCTCGGCTCGGCTCCCGACACCTTCGCGAGCATGACGCACTACCTCGACCGGGCGGCGCTGCGCCAGGGCCACGCGTACAAGGACGTCGTCCAGCCCTTCGTGCTCGGCGGCTGGGAGGGGCTCGGCGAGTTCGAGGTGCTCAAGGTGCGCCGGAACGTGGCAGAGGTCGCCTACACGATGCTGAAACGGCAGTGGCTCTATCCCGCGCACGCAGCGTGCGTCTACGACGCACACCCGTGGGCGCTCGTCGAAGGGCTCGTGCGTGCGGAGGCGGTTCTGGATGCGCTGCCGGGCGTCACGATCGAATACGCCGACGCCGTCCTCGGGCACGGGCCGCTCCACGGCGCTTTGCGGCGGCTCTATCCCGATGCGAAGCTCGCGCCGCTCGGCTACATCGATCGCGGTTTCGACCGGACACGGCAGCGGCTCGAAGGGGAGCGCGGGCGCTCCCTCGTCTTCCGCCGGCTCGAGTGGATCGTCTCGGCCGTGCGCGAGCGCCTCAACTACGACGACCCGCGCGAGGAAGTCGCCGAGGCATCGTCCTAGGCGCTCGGCTCGGCGGCCGACGGCGCCCAGACGCGGAACGCGGCGAGCGCGACACCGCCGATCAGAAGCGTCGGGAGGATGACGAGCGCCCGGTACAGGAGCACCGCGGCCACGACGTGGGCGTGGGGTGCACCAAAGCCGACGAGCGTTCCGATCATCCCCAGTTCGACGACGCCGATCCCGCCCGGGGTGAGTGGCAGCGAGCTGATCACGCGCCCGATCGCCCAGGCGAGGAAGGCCTCGCTCGGCGGCAAGGTGGCGACCGAGATGCCGACCGCCCGGAGCGAGAACTCGAAGATGAGGTAGGCGGTCAGCTGGTTGCCGAGCGTGGACAAGGTGAGGGCGGGCCAGCGTCGGCGCAGATGGGTGAGCCGGTCCTCACGCACGCGAACGAGCGCCTCGCCGCTCCAGGCCGGTGGAGGACGCCTGAAGAGGCCTGCGACTCGAGCCCCGAGGCGACCTGCCGCGTCGCCCACCCACCGCGCGGATCCCGGGCTTCGCAGGACCGCGAAGGCGAGGACGGCGATGACCGCGCCGGCCGCCGCGCTTGCGCCGGCGATCGCAGCCGTCGAGCTCGAGAGGTTTCCGCTGCCGAAGACGAGGGCTGCGCCGATAAGCGGGTAGAGCAGGATCATCACCTGGCTCCAGATGCCGGTCAGCGCGACCGCGAAGCCCGCCTCGCCCGCAGTCACCCGGAGCCGCCGTAGCAGGCCGAAGGAGATCGCCATGCCGAGCGGCGCCCCGCCGGGAAGAACGAGCGTCAGCGCGGTCGACGCCTGCGTGAATCCGAGCGCGCCGAGCCACGAGAGCTGCGGCAGCAGCGCTCGCCACGGCAGAGCCGTGGTGATGACGTCGAGGGCGGCGGCGACCGCGAGCGCGACCGCCCAGGCTGCCGACACCGTCTCGAGCTGCTTCCCGACGCTGCCGTAGCTCGCGATGCGAGGAACGACTTCGACGAAGACGACTGCGGCGAGCGCGATCCCGAGCGCGCTGCGAAGAACGGCCCGGCGGGAACGCCGCATAGACACAAGCCTAATGAGGCTCGCGGCATCGGGCGGGAACGGCTAGCCTCAGGCTCCGATGAGGGTCCTGGTCACCGGCGGTGCCGGCTTCATCGGTGCCCACGTCGCGCGTCACCTTCTCGATGCTGGTTACGACGTCGTCGTCCTCGACGACCTCAGCGGTGGCTTCGAGGGGAACGTGCCCGCCAAGGCGACCTTCGTCGCGGGCTCGGTCACCGACCCCGAGCTGGTCGACGAGCTCTTTCGCGCGCACGAGTTCGCCCATGTCTTTCACCTCGCGGCCTACGCGGCCGAAGGGCTCTCGCACTTCATCCGCCGCTTCAACTACACGAACAACGTCCTCGGCTCGGTCAACGTGCTCAACGCCGCGCTCCGTGCGGAGACGGTCGAGCGTTTCGTGTTCGCCAGCTCGATCGCGGTCTACGGGCCGGCTCAGGCGCCGATGTCGGAGGACGTCGTCCCGGAGCCCGAGGATCCGTACGGCATCGCGAAGTACGCCGTTGAGCTCGACCTTGCCGCGGCGCAGCGAATGTTCGGCCTCGACTACACCGTCTTCCGGCCGCACAACGTCTACGGCGAGCTCCAGAATCTCGCCGACCCGTACCGAAACGTGATCGGGATCTTCATGAATCAGGTCATGGCCGGAAAGCCGATGACGGTCTTCGGCGACGGCCTGCAGACGCGGGCGTTCACGCACATCGACGACGTCGCCCCTCTGATAGCCCGCTGCATCGACATTCCCAGCGCGGCGAACGCGGTCTTCAACGTCGGGGCAGACACGCCGTACAGCGTCGTCGACCTCGCGAGCGCGGTTGCGCGCGCCTTCGACGTGGCCGAGCCGGAGATCGAGTTCCTGCCCGCGCGGAAAGAGGTCGTCCACGCGTTCTCCGATCACACGAAATTGCATCGCGTGTTCGGCGAGGAGTCGACGGTGTCGTTAGGGGAAGGCCTGCGGCGGATGGCGAACTGGGCGCGGGAGACCGGCGTCCGCGATCCGGTCCGGTTCGAGAGCGTCGAGGTCCTGAGGAACATGCCGCCCTCGTGGACGGCTGGGCTGACTCAGACGGCTTAGTGCCGGACGTCTCGGTTTCACTGGTCAACACGAACTCGCGGGAGCTCCTCCTCGCGTGCCTCGAGTCTCTGCCGCAGGACGACCAACTGGAGATCGTCGTCCTCGACAACGCGTCTGAGGACGGGTCTGCGGCGGTGGTCCGCGAGCGCTTCCCCGCGATTCGCGTGATCGAGCAGCAGCACCGCGCCGGCTTCGGCGCCAACCACAACACGGTGATCCGCGCCACGACGGGCCGCTACGTGTTCGTCCTCAACGAGGACACGACCAGCGACGACTGGGGCTTCGACCGGATGGTCGCCCACCTCGACGCGAATCCGCGAGTGGCCGCGCTTGGGCCACGGCTCGTCTATCCGGACGGGCGGCTGCAGTCGTCGGCGTGGCGCTTCCCGTCGCCCGCGACCGAGATGCTCGGTCTGCTCACGCTCGGCCGGAAGGGGATCCTCCAGTCGGGAGGGAGCGAAACACGTGACGTCGACTGGGCCATGGCGGCGGCGCTGCTCGTGCGCCGCGTGGCGCTCGACGAGGTTGGCCTCTTCGACGAGGAGTTCTTCATCTACTCGGAGGAGACGGATCTCGCTCAGCGGCTGCGGCGGGCCGGGTGGCGTGTGCAGTACTTCCCGGAGGTGACCGTCGTGCACCACGAGTCGCAGTTCAGCGCCGGGATTCCCGAGCGGCGGATCAACGAGATGTGGCGTGGCCGGCACCGTTATTGGCGGAAGCACCACTCGGCGGTGGGCGCACGGGTCGCGGCGCTCGGCATGGGCGGGCAGTACGCGGCTCGCGCCCTGCTGCCGGCACGCGATCGGGACTTCGCCGGCCGGATGCGGTTGCACGCGCTCGACGCTGTTCGCGTGCGCGGACCGGGTCTCCGCGAGCTTGCGGAGGAATGGAACCGCGAGCACGAGACGGGCCAGCGGCAAGGCCCGTAATCGGGCACACTTCGCGTCCCAACAGCCACGACGCTTGGGGGAAGCCGTGACCGCCGTACAGCACACGAGGTCGAGGAGGTCCGAGGCACTCCGCGCATCGCGTGCGCACCGGCCCTCGCAGCTCGCGAACGAGTCGTGGCGCAGCCGCGTACGGCATCGCCCGGACACGGGCGGAGGCGGCGGGAAGGGACGTCCCGAGGAGTCGGCTCCCGTGGTCCTGCTCGTCGACGACGAGCGCTCCATTCGCACGATTTGCCGCGTCAATCTCGAGGGCGACGGATTCGCGGTGGCCGAGGCGGCCGACGGTTCCGAGGCTCTCGAGCAAGTCAGGCAGAGTCGGCCCTCACTGGTCCTGCTCGACGTGATGATGCCGGGCGTCGACGGCTGGAGCGTCGCCGAGCAGCTGGCATCCGACGACGAGACCCGCGACATCCCGGTCGTCTTCCTGTCGGCGCGTGCCGCCCACGAGGACCGGGTGCACGCTCAGGAGCTCGGCGCGGTCGGCTACGTGGTCAAGCCGTTCGACCCCCTCCAGCTCGCCGAAACCGTGCGAGAGGTGCTGGGACGCGTCGCCGGCGGCGAGCGAGACCAACTCAATCGCGAGCTCTCGGAGCAGGATTGATCGCCGACGCAGCGCCGCGCGGGCACGCGCGGGCTGCCCTGTGGCCACGCCCGGCGATGGGCTACGGCGCCGCTCTGGCCGTTGCCCTCGGCGCACCCGCGCTCGTCACCCTCCTCGCCTTCACGAGCGTCCGCACCGTCGTTCCGGGGCTCCTCTACGTCGTCGCGATCATCCTCGCGACGGCCGCCGGCGGTCGCGTCGCGGGTCTCGTCGCAGTCGCGGCGTCGGCCTATCCGTTCTTCCACTACTTCGCGGAGCGTTACGACCGCGACCAGCTGAACTACGAGGGCGCGACCGCACTCGCCGTCTTCCTCGTCGCGGCGCTGTTCGGGAGCGAGGTGCTGGGACGCGAGCGGGCGGCGCGCGAGCGGGCCGAGTGGGCCGTGGAAGAGACCAGGAGCGCACTCGACGCTGCGGCGCGGCTGCAAAACGTCGCCGACGCGCTCGCGACTGCGCACACGCCGCAGGAGGTCCTCGACGCCGTCCTCACCGAGGGCGTGCGCGCAGCCGAGGCCCGCGGCGGGCTGATCGCGACCCTGAGCGACGACGGCGAGTGGCTGGACGTGATCGCGTCGCGCGGCTACGACCTGAAGTGGATCGAGCCCTTCCGGCGGTTCCCGGTGGACGGGAACTATCCGCTCGCTGAGGCGGTGCGGACGGGCGAAGGCGTCTTCATCCACTCGGAGGCGGAGCGGGACGAGCGCTACCCGGAGCTCGTCGGCCGCTCGCAGCCGGGGCACGGCCTCGTCTGCGTGCCGCTCGTGGGCGAGCTGGGGCGTCCGATCGGCGGCCTCGTCTTCTCGTTCGGGGACGACCAGGACTTCACTCCGGACCGACGGGCGCTCAAGATCGCGCTCGGACGGCAGGCGGCGCTGGCCCTCGAGCGCGCCCGGTTCTCGGCGAGCGAGCAGGCGCTGCGGCAGCGGCTTTCGTTCCTCGCCGAGGCGACCGCATTGCTCACGTCCTCACTCGAGCTCGAGCGAACGCTCGAGCGCCTCACCCAGCTTGCCGTGCCGCAGCTGGCCGACTGGTGCGCGATCGCCATGCTCGTCGAGGAGACGGGGGAGATCGAGCAACTCGTCGTCGCCCACCAGGATCCCGAGCGCCAGCGCTGGGCGGAGGCGATGCAGACGCGCTCGCGCACGATCATGATCGACGACGAGTTCGACCTCACGGCGCGGGTGATCCGCACCGCCGAGGCGGTCTTCCTCCGCGAGGTACCCCAGGAGCTGCTCGACGAGGCGGTCCAGCGCGACCCCAACGCCGCCGCTGCGCTCGAGGAGATCTCGATCAGGAGTGCGATCACGGTGCCGCTGCGCTCGGGCGAGAAGACGTTCGGCGCGCTCACGCTCGTCTCGGAGGTCAAGGAGCTAGAGGATTCCGACTTCGAGCTCGCGCAGGAGCTCGCTGCGCGCGCCGCGATCGCGGTCGAGAACGCGAGGCTTTACCGCGAGGCCGAGCGCCGGGCCGAGGCCGCGCTCGCGCTTGCGTACGTCGGCGACGGCGTCATCCTGCTCGACGACGACGGCCGCGTGCGCTTCTGGAACGGCGCAGCCGCCGCGATCACCAACGTCCGGGAGAGCGACGCGCTCGGCAGGCGTCCCGCGGAAGTCTTCCCGGCCTGGGGAGAGTTGACGCGGCTCGCGGAGCTCGCCGAGGCCGCGACGCCCGAGCGGGCGCGCCCCGTGACCGTGCCGATCGAGACCGCCTCCCGCGACCGCTGGGTGGCGGTGACCGGCGTCGCCTTCGACGAGGGCGTCGTCTACGCGCTGCGCGACGTCAGCGACGAGCAGGCGCTCGAGCGGGCGAGGAGCGACTTCGTCGCGACCGCCTCGCACGAGCTCCGCACACCGCTGGCGGCCGTGTACGGCGCCGCCCGCACGCTGAGGCGCACCGACATCGAGATCCCGCCCGAGCAGCACGATCGCTTCCTCGAGATCATCGTGAGCGAGACGGAGCGCCTGACGGCGATCGTCTCCCAGATCCTTCTCGCGGGCCAGCTCGAGGAAGGCCGGGTCGACGTCTCGACCTCGGCGACCGACCTCAGGCCACTCGCCGAGAGCGTGATCGACTCGGCGCGCCTGCGAGCGCCGGACCAGATCGGGTTGCGGCTCGAGCAGAACGGCGTGCCGGCGGTCGCGCTCGCCGACGAGGACAAGCTCCGGCAGGTGCTCGTCAACCTGCTCGACAACGCGATCAAGTACTCGCCGGACGGCGGCGACGTGACGGTCGAGCTCACCGGAGGGCACGGCCGGGTCCGGCTGACGGTTCTCGATTGCGGCCTCGGGATTCCCCTCGGCGAGCAGGAGCGGATCTTCGAGAAGTTCTACCGGCTCGACCCCGCTCTCACCCGCGGCGTCGGGGGAAGCGGACTCGGCCTCTTCATCTCGCGTGAGCTCGTCTCGCGGATGGGTGGGAGCCTCAACGTCCGCTCGCGGCCCGGCGAGGGCGCCGCCTTCGTCGTGGATCTACCGGCCGCTTAGCGGCTTCTCACTTCTAGCGGCAAACTTAGAGCCGAAATGCTCGTTCTGGTGGTAGACGACGACCGCGCCGTGCGCGAAGCGCTCGAGCGAGCGCTGCAGCTGCACGGGTACGAGGTCGCACTCGCGTCCGACGGAGACACGGCGCTCACGGCTGTCGAAGCGCGGACGCCGGACGCAGTCGTGCTCGACGTGATGATGCCCGGGCTCGACGGCCTCGACGTGACGCGGCGCCTGCGCCGGCAAGGGAACCGCATCCCGATCCTCCTGCTCACGGCGCGTGACGCGGTCGGCGACCGGGTCGAAGGGCTCGACGCCGGCGCCGACGACTACCTGCCGAAGCCGTACGACCTCGAGGAGTTGCTCGCGAGGCTGCGCGCGCTCCTGCGCCGCTCGAAGCCCGAGGAGCCGGGCGCCGTGCTGCGGTTCTCCGACCTGACGCTCGACCTCGGCTCGATGGACGCGCGCCGTGGCAGCCGTCGCTTCGAGTTGACGACGACCGAGGCCCACCTGCTGGAGCTGTTCATGCGGAACCCGCGCCAGGTGCTGCCTCGCTCGCTGATCTACGAGCGCGTCTGGGGCTACGACTTCAGCCACTCCTCGAATGCGCTCGACGTCTACGTCGGGTATCTGCGACGCAAGACGGAGTCCGAGGACGGCGAGCCGCGCCTGCTCCACACCGTTCGCGGCACCGGCTACGTGCTCCGCGAGCCGTGACCCTTCGCACGCGTCTGACGCTCGTCGCCGCCGGCGTGGTCGCGTTCGTCGTCGTGCTCGCATCAGTGACGACGTACTTCGTCATGCGCCACGAGCTCCAGTCCCAGCTCGATGGTGCATTGCGTAGCGAGGCAAGGGCCGTTGCTTCCACGCCGAGTGCGTACCAGCAACCACAGGATTTCGGAACCAACGCCGCGAGGATCATCGCCTCCAACGGGACCACCAGGCCGAGAGCTACCCGGTGCCCGTCGACGCCCCGGTGCGCCGCGTGGCGCGTGGTCGACGACACGGGTTCTTCCGTGACATCACGGTCAGCGAGTTCGGCCACATCATCCCTGCACGAGAGATCGTGATGCCGATACCGGGCCTCTTCGGGACAACCGGGGCGGTTCTGGTCGTGGAAAGCCTCCAGGCGACGAATCGAGCTCTCGATCGGCTCCGTTCGATCCTCGTCCTCGTTTCGCTGGGAGCCGTCGGGCTCGCGGCGCTGCTGGCCGCTCTCGTCTCGGGCGCGACGCTCACACCTGTCCGGCGGCTCACGGCTGCTGCCGAGCGAATCGCGGAGACGGGCGAGCCGAGTGAGCGCGTTCCGGAAGGAGGACGCGACGAACTGGCGCGCCTCGGCGCGTCGTTCAACACGATGCTCGCCTCCCTCGAGGAGTCGCTCGAGACGCAGCGGCGGTTCGTCGCGGATGCCTCGCATGAGCTCCGCACGCCGCTGACGAGCCTGCAGACGAACATCGACGTTCTGCGTGGCGACATCGCGCTGAAGCCCGAACAGCGGCGCGAGCTGCTCGAGGATCTCCACCGCGAGTCGCAGGAGATGCGCACGCTCATAGCGGGTCTGCTCGAGCTCGCCCGCGGCGGGGCCCAGGTCGAGAAGGCGGAGTACCAGTTCGACGAGGTCGTGGAACAGTCGGTCGAACGGGCGCGCACGCGCTTCCCCCAGGTCTCGTGGCAGACCGACGGCCTCGAGCCGACCGTCGTCGACGGCTATCGCGAGCGGATGGAGCGTGCCGTCTGGAATCTGCTCGAGAACGCGGGCAAGTGGAGCGGCGACGGCGGCTCGGTCGAGGTGTCGCTCCACAGCGGCGAGCTGCGCGTGCGCGACCACGGGCCCGGCTTCGCCGACGAGGACCGGCCGCTCGTCTTCGACCGCTTCTACCGCTCAGCTGCCGCGCGCTCGATGCCCGGCGCGGGGCTCGGCCTCGCGATCGTGCGCGAAGTGGCCGAGGCGCACGGCGGCACGGTCGAGGCCGACAACGCCGGAGATGGCGGCGCCGTCGTACGGTTGAGCCTGAACGGCGCGGCCCATTTCGGCGCTCTAAGCGGCTCTTAGGAGCTTTTCATGATCGACTGGTTCGATTCGCCTTGCATCGAACCCCTCCCGGCTCGCTTGCATTTGCGGGCCGCGGCCAGCCCGGCCCGGTGTCTTCCCGGATCCCCTGCGGAGAAGGCGCCGGGCTGAGCGGCTGGTAAGGGTCTTTTAGTCCGAGTTCCAGCCGCGCAGGATCGCGAGCGCGTCCTCGAGCGACGCGACTACGGCGCCGCCGCTCGCCTCGATGCAGCCGCGAACGAAGAGGTTCGTCGCGAAGTCGCCGCGCCGCTCGGCGCGCAGGTCGGTCAGCAGGCCGACCACTCCCTTGCGCTCGGGATCCTGCTGCTTCAGTCCGTAGAAGAGGCCGATCTCACATGCCGTGCCGTCGTCGACCGACGGGCCGTCAAGAACGGCGAGGACGGCGTCGGCGTCCTCGACACCACCGGCGTCGGCGGCGAAGACCGCCTCGGCCGTGACGTCGACTCCGATCAGGTGCGTCTGCTCGTGAGGCACGAAGACGTCGAAGCCTTCCGCTCGCATTCGCCCCGCGCAGTCGTCGAGGAACGCACGCTCGTACGGCGTGAAGATCGACCCGGCCAGATAGATGAGCATCCGCTCAGTCTCGCCGAAGCAGGACCAGCGAGTGCTCCTGTACCGCGACGAGCGCGCGCGCTCCGAGTTGCTCCGCCGGCGCGTCGCCGGTCGCCAGCTCGAGGTGCCAGCGCGACCCGAAACGCCGAGTCGGCAACGTGAAGACGACCGACTCGAAGTGCGCGTTGAAGAGGAGCAGGAACGAGTCGTCGAAGATCTGTTCGCCGTGCGGGGTGTGCTCGCGGATCTCCCGGCCGTTGAGGAAGACCCCGAGTGTCTGCGTCTCCGCGTTCGTCCAGTCCCGCTGCGTCATCCGCCGGCCGTCGGGCCGGAACCACCATGCGTCGGGCAACCCGCTCTCGCCGGCCTTGCCGGACAGGAACGACGTGCGCCGGAAGACCGGATGCTTTCGCCGCAACGCGATCACGCGCCGTGCGAATTCGAGCAGCTCGCCGTCCGCCTCCTCCCAGTCGAACCACGAGATCTCGTTGTCCTGGCACCACGCGTTGTTGTTGCCTCCCTGGGTGCGGCCGAGCTCGTCGCCGCCGAGCAGCATCGGCACGCCCTGTGAGAGAAGGAGGGTCGTGAGCAGGTTCCGCTGCTGCCGGGCGCGCAACGCATTGACGCCGGGATCGTCGGTGGGCCCCTCGGCGCCGAGATTCCAGGAGCGGTTGTCGTCGGTGCCGTCCCTGTTGTCCTCCCCATTTGCCTCGTTGTGCTTGGAGTTGTAAGAGACGAGGTCGCGCAGGGTGAAGCCGTCGTGGGCCGTGACGAAATTGATCGAGGCGAGATCTCGGCCCCTCTCCTCATACAGGTCGGCGGAGCCCGTGAAGCGCTGCGCGAACTCGCCGACGCTCCCCTGGCCGCGCCAGAAGTCGCGCACGGCGTCGCGGTACTTCCCGTTCCACTCGGCCCAGAGCACCGGGAAGTTGCCGACCTGGTAGCCGCCGGGCCCGACATCCCACGGCTCGGCGATCAGCTTCACCTGCGAGAGCACCGGGTCCTGATGGATCGTGTCGAAGAACGCCGAGAGGCGGTCGACGTCGTAGAACTCGCGCGCGAGCGCCGATGCGAGGTCGAAGCGGAACCCGTCGACGCGGCATTCGAGCACCCAGTAGCGAAGCGAGTCCATGATCAGCCGCAGCACCGACGGGTGCACCGGGTTGAGCGAATTGCCCGTGCCCGTGAAGTCCATGTAGAACCGCGGGTCGTCGGGCATCAGCCGGTAGTAGCTGCGGTTGTCGAGGCCGCGGAACGAGAGCATCGGCCCGAGGTGGTTCCCCTCGGCCGTGTGGTTGTAGACGACGTCGAGGATTACCTCGATTCCCGCCCCGTGCAGCGCTTTCACCATCCCCTTGAACTCGCGCACCTGCTCGCCGTGCGTCCCCGACGCGCTGTACAGCGCGTGCGGTGCGAGGTACCCGATCGACGAGTAGCCCCAGTAGTTCGTCAGACCGCGGTCGTGCAGGAACCCCTCGTCGGCGATGTGGTGGATCGGCAGCAGCTCGACCGCCGTCACGCCGAGCTTGCGGAAGTACGCGAGCGCCGGCTCGGAGGCGAGACCGGCGTAGGTGCCGTGGAGGTCGCCACGGATCTCGGGATGCCGCTGGGTGAACCCCTTCACGTGCACCTCGTAGATGACGGTGTCGTTCCAGGCGATCTCGGGCGGCCGGTCGTCCTCCCAGTCGAAGCTCGGGTCGACGACGACGGACTTCGGGATCGCGTCGGCGTCGTCCTCGTCGTCGAGCTCGAGATCCGCGTCCTCCGCCGATCCCGGCACGTAGGGGAGGACGTTCGCCAGATCCCACTGCACCGGCCCCTCGATCGCCTTCGCGTACGGGTCGATCAGGAGCTTGCTCGGATTGAAACGGTGCCCGGAGTCCGGGTCGTAGGGCCCATGCACGCGGTAGCCGTAGCGTCGGCCCGGGGCCGACGCCGGGGATATAGCAGTGCCAATTGTGTGCGGCCACCTCGCGCAGCTCGAGCCGCGTCTCGCGATCGCCGTCGAACAGGCAGAGCTCGACGCGCTCGGCGTGCTCCGAGAAGAGCGAGAAGTTCGTCCCCTCGCCGTCCCACGTCGCACCGAGCGGGAACGGCCGTCCCGGCCAGACCTCCATCAGCGCGCGAGCCTAGCGTGCGTCGAGCCGGTCCCGGCTCGGTCGTGATGTTGACAGCGGTCCGCAGGAGGGAGAACATCCCTCGGCAACGGCTGAGTTCTATGTCAACCAAGCATCGGTTCCTCTCGGCCGCGCGAGGGTCGGCGCTGCCGCACCGCGGAGGGGGGACGCGGCCCGGGGAAGGCCGAGGCGGGGGGAACAGTTAGGACGTCGCCGTGTTCACCTGCACGTGTGGGGCGACGCGAGTCGAGTGTGGCCTGGGCCGCGACAGCCCGACCGGGTGGTCGACGGCCGCAGACGGCTCAGATCGTTGTCGGCACTGCGCGAGCTCAGATCTGGCTCCGAAATCGGGGAGGCCAGAGGAGGTTGTGTGAGGCTCGCTGCTCCGGACAGGCTCTGTGGGGTTGAATGCTGTCGTGCAGCTCGTTGTTTCGGAAGCCGCCGCTGAGCTGATCCAGGAACGGGGCGGTCGCCTCTACGTGTGGCAGAAGAAGAATAGATGTTGGAGGCCAGAGGAGGTTGTGTGAGGCTCGGTGCTCCGGACAGGCTCTGTGGGGTTGAATGCCGTCGTGCAGCTCGTTGTTTCGGAAGCCGCCGCTGAGCTGATCCAGGAACGGGGCGGTCGCCTCTACGTGTGGCCGAAGAAGAGCCGCTGTTGCGGTGGACTCACCACGCTTGTCACATCGACGACCGCGCCGCAACGCGAGTTCCGGCGCGCTGCGTCGACTGATCGATTCCAGGTGCTGGTTCCCGTACATCTCGCCCGGATGCCCGAGGAGTTACATCTCGAGCTTCGACGGTTCCCCTTGCGGGTCGAGGCGTACTGGAACGGCTGCGCCTGGGTGGCCTAGGCCTACTCCGGGACGAGCCAGACGGCTCCGAGCGGCGGGAGCGTGACCGTGGCCGAGAACGGCTGCTCGTGCCACGGCACCGGCTCGGCGTCGACCCCGCCGAGGTTGCCGACGCCGCTGCCGCCGTAGAACGCGGAGTCGGTGTTCAGGACCTCGCGCCAGCGGCAGCACAGCGGCATTCCGATGCGGTAGTCGTGGCGCGGCACCGGCGAGAGGTTGAGGACGCAGACGAGCGGCGGCGCGTCGCCCTCGCCGACTCGCGCGAACGCGAGGACGTTGTTCGCAGCGTCGTTGGCCTCGAGCCAGCGGAAGCCGGCCGCGTCGAAGTCGAGCTCCCAGAGCGCCGGCGTCGAGCGGTAGGCCGCGTTGAGGTCGCGGACGAGCGCCTGGATTCCCTCGTGCTCGGCGTACTCGAGCAGGTTCCAGTGGAGCGAGCCTTCGGCGTTCCACTCCTCCCACTCGCCGAGCTCGCAGCCCATGAAGAGCAGCTTCTTGCCGGGGTGCGCCCACATGTAGGCGTAGAGCGCGCGAAGGTTCGCGAACTTCTGCCAGCGGTCGCCCGGCATCTTGTCGAGCAGCGACTTCTTCCCGTGCACGACCTCGTCGTGCGAGAGCGGCAGGACGAAGTTCTCGCTGAACGCGTACATGAGCGAGAAAGTCAGTGTGTGCTGGTGGAAGCTGCGATAGACCGGGTCCTTCTGGAAGTACGTGAGCGTGTCGTGCATCCAGCCCATGTTCCACTTGAAGCCGAAGCCGAGCCCGCCGAGGTAGGTCGGCCGTGAGACGCCCGGCCACGCGGTCGATTCCTCGGCCGTGCTGATCACGCCGGTGTCGCGCGCGTAGAGCGTCTCGTTCAGTTCCTTGAGGAACGAGACCGAATCGAGGTCCTCGTTGCCGCCGAACACGTTCGGCACCCACTCGCCCGCCTTGCGTGAGTAGTCGAGGTAGAGCATCGAGGCCACGGCGTCGACCCGGATCCCGTCGGCGTGGTGCTCGCGAAGCCAGTAGAGCGCATTCGCGAGCAGGAAGTTACGCACCTCGGTCCGGGCGAGGTTGAAGACGAGCGTTCCCCAGTCGGGATGCGCCCCGCGGCGCGGGTCGGCGTGCTCGTAGAGGTGCGTTCCGTCGAACGTGGCGAGTGCCCAGTCGTCGCGCGGGAAGTGGGCGGGCACCCAGTCGAGGATCACGCCGATGCCGCGCTGGTGCAGCCGGTCGACGAAGTAACGGAAGTCGTCGGGGGTGCCGAAGCGCGAGGTTGGAGCGTAGTAGCCCGTCACCTGGTAGCCCCACGAGCCGGAGAAGGGATGCTCCATCACAGGCAGGAGCTCGACGTGTGTGAAGCCGAGATCCGAGACGTAGTCGGCGAGCTCGTCGGCGAGCTCGCGGTAGCTCAGCGGACGGTTGTCCTCGAGCGGGTCCCGCCGCCACGAGCCGAGGTGCACTTCGTAGATCGAGATGGGGCCGCGCAGCGGATCCGAGGCGGCTCGTCGCTCGAGCCAGGCCTCGTCGCGCCAGACGTGCTTGGGGTCGTGCACCACCGAGGCGTTTGCGGGCGGTACCTCGGCCTGGAAGGCGAGCGGATCGGCCTTCAGCCGCAGCCGTCCTTCTTGCGTCCGGATCTCGAACTTGTACTTCGCTCCTTCGTCTACGCCCGGCACGAACAGCTCCCAGATCCCCGACGCGCCGAGCGAGCGCATCGGGTGGAGGCGGCCGTCCCAGGAGTTGAAGTCGCCCACGACCGAGACCGAGCGCGCGTTCGGCGCCCAGACGGCGAACGCGGTGCCGACCGCGCCGTCGAGCTCGCGGACGTGCGCGCCGAGCCGCTCGTAGAGGTGCTCGTGGCGGCCCTCCATGACGAGGTGGAGGTCGAGCTCGCCGAGCGTCGGCAGAAACGAGTACGGGTCGCGAACGGTGAAGACGTTGCCGTCCGCGTACTCGACCTCGAGCTCGTACTCGAGCGGCAGCGTCGCCTTCGGCAGCAGCGCCTCCCAGAGCCCGGCCGGATCCTTGAGTTCCGCCTCGATGCCGGCCGGCAGCACGCGAACCGCTCGCGCCTCGGGCCGCAGCGTGCGCACGACGACGCCGTCCTTCGCCTCGTGGGCCCCGAGAATGCTGTGGGGATTCGGGCCGAGTTCGACGATCAAAGTGCCTCGGCGGCCTGATGCATGAGCCGCTCGATACCCGCAACCGGGATTCCCACCCAGTCTGGGCGGTTGTCGAGCTCGTAGCGGAGCTCGTAGACGGCCTTCTCGAGCTCGAACACGGCGAGGAGGCGTTCGACGGCGGCCTCGCCCGGCGGCAGCAGCGCCGGGTCGACCGTCTCGAGATAGCTCTCGAGGAAGCGCGCGCGGGCGCGCTCCTCCCAGTCCTCGGGAACGTCAGCGTCGCGGGTCAGCTCGGCGGCCGTCGCCGCGTACGCGAAGGAGCGGAGCATGCCGGCGACGTCCCGCAGCGGCGAGCGCTTCCGGCGCCGCTCGACGAGCGTCCGGGCGGGCTCGCCCTCGAAGTCGAGGATCACCCAGTCCTTGCCCTTCCAGAGGGTCTGGCCGAGGTGGTAGTCGCCGTGCGTGCGGATCACGCGGCCGCTCGAGCCGGCGTGGGTGAGCAGGCGCAGCTGCTCGCGCACCTCCTCTCCGCGGCCGAGGATCGGCGCAAGGCGCTCGTCGTCGTCGGGCAGCGAGAGGAAGACACGCGCGATCTCCTCGTCCACCGTCGCGGTCAGGAGGCCGAGCGACTCGACGCTCGGCTCCTCCGGTGCGAATGCCTGGTCGTTCTGGTCCGTGCCCAGCGCGGTGTGCATGTGCGCCGTCACCTCGCCGAGTCGCCCGAGCCGGTCGAGCAGGCTCTCGGGGGCGGAGGCGATCTCGCCGAGCGCGAGCTCCCAGCCGCCCATCGCGCCGGCGACGTACTCCTGCAGCAGCCCAAGCGTCGCCGTCAGCGGTCCGCCCGAGTAGCCGTACCAGCCCGCGAGCGCCGGGATGTTGCGGAATCCCTGCTCGGTGAGGAAGCGCAACATCTCGAGCTCGGGGTTGATGCCCGGCTCGAGCCGCCGGAAGATCTTGAGGATCAGCGCGTCGTCGAAGACGATCGAGCTGTTCGACTGCTCGGAGGAGACGAGGCGCGCCGCGCCCAGTTCGCGTCCGAGCGCGGAGAAGTCCTCGGCCGGGCTGAACTCGGCGACTCCCTGCGAGCCCTGCAGCGTCAGCCCCGTCCGCATCGCGCTCACGATCTCGCGCGCCATCCCGGCGTCGCCGGCGAGGCCGTCGAATGGGGCGCCGTCGCCTTCATTCGTGACCAGGAGCTGGTAGATGTCGTGCACTCCCGTGTCGAAGCGCATCTCGACGAGGGCGAGCGACAGCTGGGGCTCGGCCTGCCTGATCGTGACGGTGTCGAGCACCTCGGAGTGCGAGACCGTGCGCGACTTCGCCCCGTACCAGCGCTGCCGGGTGACGTACTCGATCAGTGCTTGCTCGTCCATCATCAGTCCACCTGCCCTGCCTGCCGAAGCTGGAACCAGAAGAATCCGCGCGGCGCGAGCGTCAGGAGGTAGGGCAGCTCCCCGATCGCGGGGAAGGCCGTACGACCGAGCATCTCCACCGGCACCATCCCGGCGTAGTCGGAGAGGTCGAGCTGCACGGCCTGCGCCGAGCGCGCGAGGTTGTGCACGCACAGGACTACGTCGTCCTCCCAGGTCCGGATGTGGGCGAAGATCCGCGTGTTCTCGGCGCGTAGCGGCGTGTAGGTGCCGAGTCCGAACACGGGGTGCTCCTTGCGAAGCGCGATGAACCGCTGCATCCAGCGCAGTAGCGAGTTGGGAGTGCGCAGCTGCGCCTCCACGTTGACCGCCTGGAAGCCGTACACGGGATCCATCAGCGGCTGGAGGTAGAGCTGGGCCCAGTCGGCCCGAGAGAAGCCGGCGTTGCGGTCGCCCGACCAGTGCATCGGCGTGCGCACGCCGTCGCGGTCGCCGAGGTAGACGTTGTCGCCCATCCCGATCTCGTCCCCGTAGTAGAGGACCGGCGAGCCAGGCAGCGAGAAGAGGATCGCGTGCAGGAGTTCCCCTTCGTCTCGGCCGGCGTCGAGGAGCGGCGCGAGGCGGCGGCGGATGCCGAGGTTCAGCTTCATGCGCGGGTCTTTCGCGTACTCCGCGTACATGTAGTCGCGCTCCTCGTCGGTCACCATCTCGAGGGTCAGCTCATCGTGGTTGCGGAGGAAGAGCCCCCACTGGCAGTTGTCGGGGATCTTCGGCGTCCGGTCGAGGATCTCGTAGATCGGCGTCGCGTCCTCGCGGCGGAGCGACATGAACATCCGCGGCATGACCGGGAAGTGGAAGCACATCTGGCACTCGTCGCCGTCGCCGAAGTAGTCGACGACGTCCTCCGGCCACTGGTTCGCCTCGGCGAGCAGCAGCTTGTCGGGATAGCGCGCGTCGACCTCGGCGCGCACGCGCTTGAGGTACTCGTGCGTCTCGGCGAGGTTCTCGCCGTTCGTCCCGTCCCGCTCGAACAGGTACGGCACCGCGTCGAGCCGGAAGCCGTCGATGCCGAGGTCGAGCCAGAAGCGCAGCACCTCGAGCATCGCTTCCTGCACTTCCGGGTTGTCGAAGTTGAGATCCGGCTGGTGGTGGAAGAAGCGGTGCCAGTAGTACTCGCCGCGCACCTGGTCGAGCGTCCAGTTCGAGGGCTCGCTGTCGATGAAGATGACGCGCGCCTCGGGATAGCGCTCATCCGTCTCCGACCAGACGTACCAGTCGCTCTTGGCGTTGTCCGGCTCCCGCGACTCCTGGAACCACGGGTGGTCGGCGGACGTGTGGTTCATGACGAGGTCGGCGATCACGCGCATGCCGCGCTGGTGCGCCTGCTCGACGAAATCGCGGAAGTCCTCGACCGAGCCGTAGTCGGGGTGGAGCGCGAAGAAGTTCGAGATGTCGTAACCGCCGTCGCGCAGCGGCGACTCGTACATCGGCAGCAGCCAGAGGCAGTCGACCCCGAGCCATTCCAGATAGTCGAGCTTGTCGATCAGCCCGCGGAAGTCGCCGGAGCCGTCGTCGTTGCCGTCGAAGAACCCACGGATGTGGATCTCGTAGAAGACGGCCCGCTTGAACCAGAGCGGATCTCGCTCGAACCATTGCTCGGACATCAGCCGCCGATCCTAAGGACGTGGCTCTGACCTGGGCCGAGCTTCACATAGTTGCGGCCGATCCGCCAAGTCCATTTTTCTTCCGAGAGGAGGTCGCGCACCGGGTACGCCGGCGGGAGCCCGGTCGAGACCGGGACGACGCACACGCCGACCTGTGTCGCCGTCGGATCGAGGTTGACGACCGTCACCACGGTGTTCTCCCCCCTTCGCTTGAGGAAGGCGAACAGGCGCTCGTTCTCGGTCTCGAGGAACGTGAGCGGATCGAGCCACTGCAGCGCCGGGTTCTCGCGCCGCGCCGCGTTGAGCTTGCCGACGAGCGGCAGCAGAGGCCCGTCGAGCGTCCGCTCCTTCAGCTCGTACTTCTCCGAGTTGAGGTACTCCTCGGAGCCGGGACGCACTGGCACGTTCTCGCAGTTCTCGAACCCCGAGTAGATGCCGTAAGAGGGCGAGAGCGTGGCCGCGAGCACGAGGCGCGCCTCGAACGCCGGGCGTCCGCCGGCCCGCAGGTACTCGTGGAGGATGTCGGGCGTGTTCGCGAAACAGTTCGGCCGGTAGAACTCGCGCCACTCGCGTAACTGGCCGAGGAACTCGAGCAGCTCCCAGCGCGTGTTCTTCCACGTGAAGTACGTATAGCTCTGCGCGAAGCCGGCCTTCGCGAGCGTCGTCATCGGCGCGGGTCGAGTGAACGCCTCCGACAGGAAGATCACCTCGGGGTGCTCGCGCCGCACCTCGCCGATCAGCCACTCCCAGAACGGCACCGGCTTCGTGTGCGGGTTGTCGACCCGGAACACCGTGATCCCGCAGCCGACCCAGTGGAGAACGACGTCGAGGAGGGCCTGCCAGAGCGCGCGCCAATCCTCACTTCCGAAATCGACGTTGTAGATGTCCTGGTAGCGCTTCGGCGGGTTCTCGGCGTACTTCAGCGTCCCGTCGGGGCGGCGGAAGAACCAGTCGGGATGCTGCTTCAGCCACGGGTGGTCGGGCGAGCACTGGATCGCGAAGTCGAGCGCGATCGCGATCCCGTGCTCCTTCGCCTCGGCGACGAGCGAGCGGAACTCCTGCTCGGTTCCGAGCGACGGCTCGATCGCGTCGTGGCCGCCCTCCTCCGAGCCGATCGCCCACGGGCTGCCCACGTCTCCGGGCTTCGCCTTCTCCGCGTTGTTCCGGCCCTTCCGGTTCGTGTGCCCGATCGGGTGGATCGGCGGCAAGTAGAGGACGTCGATGCCGAACTCGGCGAAGCGCGGCAGTTGCTCCCGGACTCCGGCGAAGCCCCCCCACGAGCGCGGGAAGAGCTCGTACCAGGCGCCGAAGCGAGCGAGCACGCGGTCGACGTCCACCGAGAACGTCTGCGACCACGCTTTCTCGGAGCGCGTGCCTGCCGGCGCCGCGAGCGCCTTCTCGACCGTCAGCCCCTCGGCGCCGAGCAGCACCGCGCCTTCCGACAGCTCGCCGGCGAGGTCGGCTTGTCCCGCCGCGACCTTGCGCCGCAGCTCCTCCTGAAAGGAGGCGACGCGGTCGACCCACGCCTCGATCCGGAAGCTCCAGGGGCCCGGCTGGTCGGCCTCGAAGGAGCCGGCCCAGACGTCGTTGCCGAGTGGCTCGAGCGGCGTCTCGGACCAGCGCGTCGCGTCGGGACGCTTGTACCGCACGGTCGCGCCGAGAGTCTCGTGCCCGTCGCGGAAGATCCGGGCCGTCACCCCGACGACGTCGCCGACGGTGCGCTTGACCGGGTACCGGCCGCAGTCGACCTGCGGCGAGACCTCCTGGATCTGGATCCGTGCAGGAGTTGTCTTGGGGATAGACACGCCCGAAGTCTCACTCATGAGGAAGGATCAAAACGTGGAGCTCTCTCGCTCGGCCGGCATCCTCCTCCATCCGACGTCGCTTCCGTCCGGAAAGCTCGACCGCGACGCCTACCGGTTCGTCGACTGGCTCGCTGCTGCAGGACAGTCGTGGTGGCAGGTTCTGCCGCTCGGGCCGCCGGACGAATTCGCCTCGCCGTACCGCTCGCCGTCGGCGTTCGCCACCTCGCCTCGGCTTCTCGCGCTCCCTGAGGCACGGGTCACGGCCGCCGAGATCGAGGACTTCGTCGCGCGCCATCCGTACTGGACCGGAGGCTGGGCGAGCTTCGCCGGCGGGGAGGCGCTCGCAAACCAGGTGCGGTTCGAGCGGGAGTGGAGTGCGCTTCGGAGCTACGCAGCCGAGCGCGGGATCCGGCTCATCGGCGATCTCCCGATCTACGTGTCCGACGCGGGCGCCGATCTCCCCTGCTGGCCGGAGCTGTTCGCGCACGGCGAGGTCGCCGGGGCTCCGCCCGACGCGCTGACCGCGGCCGGCCAGCGCTGGGGGAACCCGCTCTACGACTGGCCCGTGCATCGGGCGTCCGGCTACCGCTGGTGGTGCGAGCGCTTTCGGCGCACGTTCGAACTCGTCGACCTCTGCCGCGTCGACCACTTCCGCGGCTACGTGTCCTACTGGGCGATTCCGGAGCGGAACTCGACAGCCAAGCGCGGGCGCTGGCGGCCAGGCCCGGGAGCCGAGCTCTTCCGCGCGGTCGAGCGCGACCTCGGCCGGCTGCTGGTCATCGCCGAAGACCTCGGGCACATCACGCCGCCGGTCTACCGGCTGCGGGACGAGCTGGGCCTCCCCGGGATGGTCGTGCTCCTGTGGGCCTTCCGCCGCCGCCGGCGCAACCCGCATCGGCTCGAGAACCATCGCCCCAATTCGGTCGTGTACACGAGTACGCACGACACCGATACCGCCGCCGGCTGGTTCGCAGGGCTCAGCGCGCAGCAGCGTGCTGCCACGCGCCTCGATCCTGCGGCGCCGAGCTGGGGCCTGATCGAGCTGGCGTACTCGTCCCGGGCAGCCCTGGCGATCGCACCCGCCCAGGACGTGCTCGGGCTCGGCAGCGAGGCGCGGATGAACCGGCCGGGAGTGACGCGTGGCAACTGGAGCTGGCAGCTCGCGCGTGGCGCGCTGACGCCCGCGATCGCGAGCCGGGTGCGCCGTCTCGCCGAACAGCACGGCCGTGTCTAGGTGATCGCGAAGTAGATCGCCGAGGCGGTGCCGGCGCAGACGCAGTAGACCGCGAACGGCGTCAGCGTTCGCGTCTCGAAGTAGCGCATCAGGAACCGCACCGAGAGGTACGCGGTGAGCGCCGCGCAGAGTGCGCCGACGAGCGCAGGCCCGCGCACGCCGTTTCCCTCGGAGCCGGCGAGCTCGGGAAGCTTGAGGACGGCGGCGGCGAAGATGAGCGGCGTCGCGAGCAGAAAGCCGAAGCGCGCCGCATCCTTGTGCGACAGGCCGACGAGCAGGCCGCCGCTGATCGACGCGCCCGAGCGTGAGAAGCCAGGAATGAGCGCGATCGACTGGGCTGCGCCGACCGTGAACCCCTGCCACCAGCCCACGGTCTTGGCGATCCGTTCGTCGTCGTCGTCGGCCGCGACCGGAGCCCGCCGCCGCAGCGCCTCGGCGCCGAAGAGCATCAGCCCGTTGAGCGCGAGGAAGATCGAGGCGTACTCAGCCGAGGCGAACAGCTTCCGCAAGTAGTCCTGCAGCAGGAGGCCGAGGAGCCCGGCCGGGATCGTCCCGACGATGAGCAGCCAGCCGAGCTTCGCGTCGGGGTCGGTGATCTCGCGGTCGCGCAGCGAGCGGCCAAGCCCCTTCACGATCCGCACCCAGTCGTCCCAGAAGAACCCGAGCAGGACGATTGCCGTCGCGAGGTGCAACGCGACGAGGAAGGTCAGGAAGTACGAGGCGTTCTGGTGGATGTTCCAGCCGAACAGCTGCGGGAGGATGACGCTGTGTCCAAGGCTCGAGATCGGGAAGAGCTCCGAAACGCCTTGGACCAGTCCGAGGATCGCGGCCTGGAAGTAGCTGATCGGGTGCACTTAGCCGGCGTCGCTCGCCTGGGCGCCGCTCTTCTTCGGCCCGGAGTTGAACCAGGCGAAGGCGAGGCACGCGAGCCCGACGAGGAACGCGGCGATCCCGTGCTTCACGTGGTGGTGCGAGGAGCCCGCCTCGTGGCCGGGGAAGAACGACGGCAGCGATCCGGCCGGCTCGACCCAGTAGATGACGGCGACGACGATGAGCGCTACGCCGAGCACCACTGAGAGCGCGACGAGCCACTTCCGGTAACGAACGAACGCATCTTTCGCGGCCATTGCGCGAGAGTATTAGCTAACCGGATGTGAGGCGTCCGTGAACTCGCGGAACTGGGCCGTGAGCAGGTAGGCGGTCTGCTCGCCGATATCGACGGCGCGGTCGCCGATCCGCTCGATCGTCCGGGCCACGACGACCATCCGCAGGCCCCACTCACGGAACTCGGGCTCCGCCATCACGTCGACGAGCCGCTCGACGAAGCGGCGGTTCGCCCGGTCGATGAGCTCGTCGAGATCGACGAGGCTTTCCGCTCCAGCGAGGTCACGGTTGCTGAACGAGTCGAGCGCAACCCGGAGCATCTCCTCGGCGCGCTCGCCCATCTCGGTCAGAACCTCGACGAGCGCAGGATCGGGCTCGACGTCGGCGACGAGCTGGGTCAGCTTCGCGATCGTCACGCACCCGTCCGCGCTTCGCTCGAGCAGGAGGTTGATGTGGATCATCGCGAGCAGGAGGCGCAAGTCGCGGGCGACCGGCGTCTGCAGGGCGAGGAGCCCCTGGATCGATTGCTCGATGCGAAGGAACTGGCTGTCGACCTCGTCGTCGAACGCGATCACCTCGGCGGCGAGCTCGCGATCCCGCTCTTCGAGCGCGCGAGTCGCGCCGTGGACGGCGCTGACGACGCGCTGCCCCATCTCCTGCAGCTGCGCCTCGATCTGCTCTAGCGCCGTGTCGATCGACATCGCAAGCCAGGGTACTAGGTCGCATCCGGGGCCGCGCCAGCCCCTGTCACCACTTCGTCTCCATCTCGCAACGGCGGGTTATCCCACCCCCAGGGGGACCGGCCATACCTTGCCCGCGAACCCCTGAGGAGGAGGAAAAGTCAGATGCCGAGGAACGGCAAAGTACTTCGCATCACAGTTGTTGTGGCCGCTGCGGCGCTGCTGGGAGTCCTCGCAGTCGGGGCGGCGTCAGCCGCCCGGACGAAGAGCTCGGCCACCACGCTCACCGGGGCCGGCTCGTCGCTCGTCGCTCCTGCGGTCTCAGGCGTTTGGGGGCCCGCATACAGCTCTTCGAAGGGCGTCAACGTCAACTACTCGTCGATTGGCTCCGGGAAGGGGATCGCTGCGATCACTGCCCGCACCGTCGACTTCGGCGCGAGCGACGCGCCGCTGACCAAGCCGCAGGGGGCCGCCTGCAATGGCTGCGTCCAGATCCCGTGGGCCCTGGCCGGAACCGGACCGGTAGTGAACATCCCCGGGGTCAATGGTCTTCAGCTGAAGCTGACCGGTTCCGTCCTCGCCCAGATCTACCTCGGCCAGATCACGAACTGGGACGATCCGGCGGTGAAGAAGCTCAATCCGAAGCTGAAACTTCCGAACAAGACGATCACGGTCGTCCACCGCAGCGACGGATCGGGCGACACCTACGTGTTTACCGACTATCTGTCCAAGATCAGCAAGACCTGGGCGACGAAGGTCGGCAAGGCGACGACCGTCAACTGGCCCACGGGCGTCGGTGGAAACGGGAACGCCGGCGTGTCAGCCGTGGTGAACTCCACCCCCGGCTCGATCGGCTATGTCTCGACGTTCTACGTCGTCCAGAACCACCTGCACATGGTGAGGATGTTGAACCGCGCGGGCCACTACGTGTACCCGAGTGTCAAGTCGATCGAGTCGGCGGCGCAGGCTCTCACGAAGGTGCCGAGCAAGACGTCCGGGATCTCGATCACCGACCCGTCGAAGTCGAAGAAGTTCGCCAACGCCTGGGTGATGGCGACCTTCACGTACATCATCGTGCCGTCGAACTCCTCGAAGGGGGCTGAGCTCCGCTCCTTCATCGACTGGGCGCTGCAACCCGCGCAGCAGCAGTCGATCCAGCGCCTGATCTTTGCGCCGCTGCCGAAGCTCGTGGTCAACGCCGCGAAGCAGCGGACCAAGCAGATCCAGTAAGGCTGAGCGTCGGAGCTCCTTGAGCACCTACGACGCAACCGGTAACACGACCCGCCGCCCCTTCTCGGGGCGGCGGGTTCGTCCTGGCGACCTGATCCTGCAAGGGGTCGCGGGACTCGCGGCGCTCGGCACCGTCGTTCTCGTCGGCCTGATCGCCTACAAGATCGTCGAGGGCTCCCGCCTTTCGTTCTCGACCTTCGGGCTCGGCTTCCTCACGACCACCACCTGGGACCCGGTCCACAACCATTTCGGTGCCGCGAACCTCATCTTCGGCACGCTCGTGACGTCGATTGGCGCGCTAATCCTGGCCACGCCGCTCGCGCTCGGCGTTGCGCTTTTCCTCACCGAGCTTGCGCCGGGCTGGATCCGCGGGCCGGTCACGGCGTTGGTCGAGACGCTCGCCGCGATTCCGAGCGTCGTGATCGGGCTGTGGGGGATCATCGTGCTCGGGCCGGTACTGCGCGACGACGTCATGCCGCAGCTGCACTCGGCGCTCGGCTTCATCCCGGTCTTCGGCCCGTCGACAACCGGCTCGACCATCTTCACGGCGATAGTGGTGCTGACGATCATGATCCTGCCGATCATCTCGAGCGTCTCGCGCGAGCTCTTTCTCGGCGTGCCGAGTGAGCTCAAGGAAGCGGCGCTCGGGCTGGGGAGCACGCGCTGGGAGATGGTACGCGGGGTCATCTTTCCCTACGCTCGCGGTGGCGTCGCTGCAGCGATGATCCTCGGCCTGGGCCGGGCACTTGGCGAGGCAATCGCCGTCGCCCAGGTCATCGGCACCTTCAACGGCCCGATCCACGCGAACCTGTTCGGCCCGGGGAATACGCTCGCCGCCTGGATCGCGACCGAATTCTCGAACGCGGCCGGGCTCGAGCTCTCGTCCCTCTTCTATTGCGCGCTGATCCTGCTCGTCTTCTCGCTCCTCGTGAACCTGCTGGCGCAGTTCATCGTGCGCCACGTGGCCAAGAAGCAAGGACTGGCGTCCTAGTGAGCGCCGCCGACCCGAGTGTGCTGCAGCGGCCAAACGACCGGCTGCGCCGGCGGCGGGTGGCCAACCGCGGCATGGAGCTGCTCGCCTGGCTCGCGGCCGCGATCGCCGTCGGGATCCTCGGGATCGTCGTCTGGTCGGTGGCGAAGAAAGGCGCGGCTGCGCTCAACCTCGGCCTGCTCACCAAGTCGCAGGTGCAGTTCGCGTTCTCCGGCTCTGCGGAAGGAGGCCTCGCGAATGCTTTCGCAGGCTCTCTCGTCGTCGTCGGGATCGCAACGCTGCTCGCGCTGCCGGTCGGGATCCTCGTCGCGATCTACGTGAACGAATTCGCGCCGGTCTCGATTCGCGGGTTCGTGGGGCTTACGCTCGACGTCCTCAACGGCATTCCCGCCATCGTGATCGGGATCTTCGTCTTCGGCCTGCTCGTGGTGTCCCACGGCTACAGCGGTTATGCGGGCGGGTTTGCGCTCGCGTGCTTGATGCTGCCGCTCGTCGCCCGCACCTCGATCGAAGTGCTGCTGCTCGTACCGGGCTCACTCCGTGAGGCCTCGCTTGGGCTCGGCGTCCCGCGCTGGCGCACGACGCTCGGGATCGTGCTGCCCCAGGCGATCGGAGGGATCATCACCGGCGCAGTCCTCGCCGTGGCCCGGGTGGCCGGCGAGACCGCGCCGCTCCTCCTCACGTGCGCGGTCGGCGTCAGCAACAACGCCGACTTCAACCCGACCCACCCGTTGCAGACGGTACCGACTGCGATCTTCGAGCTGTCGGAGTCGCCGCTAGCGGCGGACCACGCACGCGCCTGGGCGGCCGCGTTCGTCCTGCTGATGTTCATCCTCGTCACAAGCCTGACCGCCCGCTGGCTCGCCGAACGAAGCCGTCGTAGGCTTCAGCGGGCCGCTTGATGAGCCAAGTGAGGGGAGATTCCGTGTCCACGCGGTCGAGTACGATCGAAAACGCCGTGCGCGTCGAGATGAAGCGTCAGCCGCTGCCGCCGAAGGAGCGGCTGGAGCAGGTCTTCGACATCCAGGACCTGACGGCGATCTACGGCTCCAAGCCGGCGCTCAAGGACGTCACGATGGAGGTCTACAAGAACCTCGTGACGGCGGTCATCGGCCCCTCGGGTTGCGGCAAGAGCACGTTCATCCGCTGCTTCAACCGGATGAACGACCTCGTCCCGAGCTTCAGCCAGACCGGGACGATCCGCTACCACGGGCAGGACATCTCGTCGAAGGACGTCGACCCGGTCGCGGTACGCCGTACGATCGGCATGGTCTTCCAGCGCCCGAATCCCTTCCCGAAGTCGATCTACGACAACGTCGCCTGGGGCCTCAAGGTGCTCGGGATGAAGGACAACATCAAGGAACGCGTCGAGAAGGCGCTGACGCAGGCGGCTCTCTGGGACGAGGTCAAGGATCGACTGAAGCAGAGCGCGCTCGGGCTCTCGGGCGGGCAGCAGCAGCGTCTCTGCATCGCGCGCGCCCTCGCCGTCGAGCCGGACGTCGTGCTCATGGACGAGCCGGCCTCGGCGCTCGATCCGATCGCGACCCAGGCGATCGAGCAGCTCCTCCACGAGCTCAAGAGCGAGTACTCGTTCGTGATCGTCACGCACAACATGCAGCAGGCCGCGCGCGTCGCGGACATGACCGCCTTCTTCTCGATCTCCCGTGGTGGAGAGGGGGATCGCTGGGGCGAGCTCATCGAGTACGACGCGACCGAGAAGATCTTCACCGCTCCGTCCGACAAGCGGACTGAGGACTACGTCACCGGCCGCTTCGGTTAGCGGCGCGGGAAGCGCACGCGGATCTCGAGGCCGCTCCCCGGCTCGCTCGTCGCTTCGATCTCGGCCCCCGCGGAGGTGACCACGTGCTTCACGATCGCGAGGCCGAGTCCGGTGCCGCGGCTCGTGCGCGCCTGGTCGCCGCGGTAGAAGCGCTCGAACAGCCGCGGTAGGTCGTTCACGTCGACGCCCTTGCCGTCGTCCGAGACGACGAGCAGCGGCCCGCTCGCCGGCCCGCTCACCTCGACGAGGCACGTGCTGCCCGGGCCTGCGTAGCGAATCGCATTCGCGAGCAGGTTCTCGAGCACCACGCGCATCATTCGGGGCCGCAGCGGCAGCTCGACACGCTCGTCGGCGCGCACCTCGAGCGAGATCTCCGCGTGATTGGCGCGCTCGGCGAACGAGGCAGCGACCTCCTCGACGATCGGCTTCGCCTGGGTGCGGCCGAGCGCGACGACCTCGCGGCCGGTCTCGAGCTCACCGAGGAAGAGCACGTCGTCGATCAACTCCCGCGCCTGCTCGACCTCCTGCCGCGCCTGCTCCATCAGCTCGGCGACGTCGGAGCCGGGCAACGTGGCGCTCTCGAGCAGGGCGAGCAGCCGAGCGAGCGGCGTGCGCAGCTCGTGCGAGACGGCCGCGGTGAAGCCGGCCCGCAGCTCCTGGTACGCGGGCAGCTCCGGCGGCGACTCGATGAAGAGGACGAGGAGACCGGCGTGCGCAGCGGCCTGCTCTTCGCCGAGCCTGCGGCCGGTCTCGGCCCCGCCGAGCTCTCTCGCCGCGGCGTCGCTGGCGGCCACGATGCGACGCTCGCTGTCGAGGATCACGATCGGCTCCTCGCAGCCCGCGACGACGGCTCCGGCTCGCTCTTCGTTCACCATTTCTTCACCATACGTCTACCCTTCCCCAACGGAGCCGCTGTCGATAATGGAGACAAGCATGCCCAAGGTTCTCATCGTCGAGGACGACGAGGTCATCGCGCAGGGAATGGCGCGGCATCTCGGCGCCGCCGGCTTCGATCCCGTCTCGGTCGGGAACGGGACGCAAGGTCTCGCCAGGCTCCGCTACGAGCGGCCCGACGTCTGCGTGCTCGACCTGATGCTGCCGGGCATCGACGGCTGGAAGCTGATCGAGACCGCACGCAACGAGGGGATCGGCACGCCGATCGTCGTCGTCTCGGCGCGCGGTACCGAGCACGATCGCGTGCACGCGCTCGAGATCGGGGCCGACGACTATCTCGTGAAGCCGTTCTCGATGAAGGAGCTCGTGGCGCGCGTGCGCGCGGCGTCACGGCGAGCGCTCCGTCGCGAAGAGACGCCGCGTGGCGAGCCGATCGAGATCGAGGAGCTTCGGATCGACCCGCTCGAAGTTCAGGCGTACGTCGACGATCAGAGCGCCGAGCTGACTCCAACCGAGTTCCGACTCCTCTACCAGCTCGCGCTCGACCGTGGGCGCGTCGTGACGCGCGACGAGCTCCTGCAGAAGCTGTGGGGGCGGCGCGAGTCGCACCGCGACCGGACGGTCGACGTGTTCGTCCGCCGTTTGCGCGAGAAGGTCGACAGGCAATCGTCGACGCACACGTTCATCCAGACGCGATATGGCGTCGGGTACCGGCTGGAACCGGTCCCGAAGGCCGCAGCGCCCGTTAGCTAGTCCGACACCAGCGCGTCACCGGATCGAGCCCCACCGCAGCCCGCTTCGCCCGCACGATTTCGGCATGAAGTTCGCCGTCGTAGCTCACCGGCGCAGCGCGACGAACAACGCGCTCGTCACCGCCGCCCGCTCGTGGGGTGTCGAGGCGGAGTTGGTCGACCCACGCCGGGCGCTCTCGCTCCTCGAGCCGGGAGACCTCGCGCTCGCGAGGCTTGACGTGCGCGAGGGGCTCGACGGCATCGAACGCGGCACCGGCGAGCTCGAGGTGCTCGCGGCAAGCGGCGTTGACGTGCGGAACCCACCGGCAGCCCTCGTCGTCGCCCACGACAAGCTGCTGACCGCGCGCGCCCTCCGGCTCGCCGGCCTGCCGCACCCGCACACCAGCCTCATCAGCCCGGCGGTGCCGGCCGCGATCCCCGAGCTTCCGGTCGTGCTCAAGCCGCGGTTCGGCAGCTGGGGGCGCGACGTCGAGCGGTGCTCGACAGCAGACGAGCTAGAAGCGGCGCTTGTTCGGCTGCAGCGGAAGCCGTGGTTCCGCGAGCACGGTGCGCTCGCGCAGGAGCTCGTCGACCCCCGTGGTTGGGATCTACGCCTCGTCGTGGCGGGCGGGCGGGTCGTCGGCGCTGCATGCCGGATCGCCCGGAAGGGCGAGTGGCGGACGAACGTCGCTCTCGGCGCCCAGGTCGAGGGAGTCGAGCCGTCGCCGATCGCCGAGGCGCTCGCCCTCGACGCTGCACGCGCGGCGCGGGCGGACCTCGTCGGAGTGGACCTCCTGCCGACTCGCAACGGGTTCGTCGTGATCGAGCTGAACGGTGCGGTCGACTTCCGCCCGCAGTACGCGCCGGGGCGCGACGTGTTCTCCGACACCGTCGCCGCGCTGCTCGAGGACGGCGTGCAGCAGCGCGAGCTCGCCGCGGCTTCAGTCTGACTCGAACGGTTGCGGCTGCAGGCCCGTCTCGACCTCGCGGCGACCGTCGGCTTCGTACGCCACGTCGACCGTCTCGTTCTTGCGGTACGTGCCGGCGACTCCGAGCCACATCGACAGCCAGCGCCAGAAACCGAGCCTGCCTTCCTGCTCGAGCGGCCGGGGAAAGACGAGCGATCGCCCCTCCACTTCGAAGTCTCGACCGGGCACCTGACGGACGCCGCTGACGTAGACCTCGAAGGCCTGCGGCACGTGGTCCGGCAGTTCGATCCGCGAGCGATCGGACACCTTCATAGAATGCCGTTCGGGTGCGCCGTAAGCTGACGTCCTTCGTTCTCGCCGTGCTGCTCGCGCTTGCGGCGGCGGGCGTCGCCGCAGCCGGGAACGGCGGCTTTGCGCCGGTTTCGCCTGCATCCCCGAACGCGGCGCACATCCGGCACGTCTACTTCCTCATCTTCGGCTTCACGGCGGCGATCTTCATCCTCGTCGAGACGCTGCTTGTCGTCTTCGTTTGGAAGTACCGGAGCCGCGGCCGGCCGCGCACGGTCGAAGGTGCGCAGATCCATGGGCAGACGCGGCTCGAGCTGATCTGGACGGCTGTCCCGATCCTGATCCTCGCCATCATCGCGGGCTTCGTCTTCTACCAGCTGCCCAACATCACCTCGGCGCCCGCCGCTGCGGACACGATTCACGTCACGGTCGAGGGCCATCAGTACTACTGGCAGTTCGACTACCCGAATCACGCCCGCTCGATCGGGACGCTGCACGTGCCGGTCGGTGCCGTCGTCGACCTCGAAGTCACTGCGCAGGACGTGATCCACAGCTGGTGGATCCCGGCGCTCGGCGGCAAGATCCAGGCGATTCCCGGCCACCCGAACAAGACCTGGTTCCAGGCGACGAAGCAAGGCAACTTCGAAGGGCAGTGCGCCGAGCTCTGCGGCGCGTTCCACGCATCGATGGTCGCTGCGGTCGACTCGGGGACGCAGCAGCAGTACCAGCACTACCTCACGACCTGGAAGGACACGATCGGCAGCCAGATCTGGAACGGCGTCTGCGCGACCTGCCACGGGAACCTCGGGCAGGGCGGCTACGGCCCGAACATTCAGAGCAATCCAGCTCTGAACTCGGAGGCGGCGCTGCGGGCGATCGTCCACAACGGGGTCACGGGCTCGACGGGTGACATGCCGCCCGTCGGCGACACCTGGACTGCGGCTGAGTACCAGGGTCTCTCCGCCTACGTGAAGAAGCACATCTACAACCCTTCGGCAGCGGGAGCGACGAGTGGCGGCTAGAAGCGAAGCGGTCTATCCCGTCGGCTGGAAGAACGGCCGTGTGGCGAGCTGGCTCGTCACCGTCGACCACAAGCGAATCGGGATCATGTACATCGCAACCGCGATGTTCTGGTTCGTCGCGGGCGGGATCCTCGCGCTCCTCATGCGGTCGCAGCTGGCGACGCCCGGCGAGAAACTGCTCACGAAGAACTCCTACAACGAAGTCGTCACCATGCACGGCACGACGATGATCTTCCTCGTCGTCGTCCCGATCCTCGCCGGCTTCGCGAACTTCCTCGTGCCGCTGATGATCGGCGCAAAGGACATGGCGTTCCCGCGCCTCAACGCCCTCTCGTTCTGGCTCTACCTGCTCGGCGGCCTCGTGCTCTGGATGAGCTGGTTTGCGAAGGGCGGGGCGCCGCATGCCGGCTGGTGGTCGTACCCGACACTGTCTGAGAACCTCCCCTTCGCAAGCCCTGGCCACGGCCAGGACTACTGGATCCTCTCGATGCACATCCTCACGCTGTCGTCGCTGGCGGGAGCGATAAACTTCATCGTGACGATCCACCACATGCGCGCGCCCGGGATGACGTGGATGCGGATGCCGCTCTTCGTCTGGGCGATCGAGACGTACGCGATTCTGCTGCTCGTCGCGCTGCCGGCGATCTCAGCGGCCGTGACGCTGCTGCTCCTCGACCGCACCGTCGGGACGCACTTCTTCATACCCTCGCACGGTGGGAGCATCGTGCTCTACCAGAACATGTTCTGGTTCTTCGGGCACCCCGAGGTCTACATCATGGTCTTACCCGTCTTCGGGATGATCTCGGAGATCATCCCCGTCTTCGCGCGCAAGCCGATCTTCGGCTACAAGGCGGTCGCATTCTCGACGATCGGCATCGCTTTCTTCTCGATGCTCGTGTGGGCGCACCACATGTTCACGACAGGCCTGGGAACCGGGCTCAACTCGTTCTTCATGATCTCGTCGCTCGTGATCGCGGTGCCAACCGGGATCAAGATCTTCAACTGGCTCGCGACCACCTGGCGCGGCAACGTCATCTTCGACACGCCGATGCTGTTCGCGCTCGGCTTCATCGCTCTCTTCACGATGGGCGGCCTGTCGGGGATCTTCCTCGCAGCGTTCCCGGTCGACTGGCAGCTGAACGACTCGTACTACGTCGTCGCCCACTTCCACTACGTCCTGTTCGGCGGCTCGGTCTTCGGCTTCTTCGGTGGGCTCTATTACTGGTGGCCGAAGATGTTCGGGCGGATGCTCGACGAGCGGCTCGGCAAGTGGCACTTCTGGCTCATGTTCATCGGCTTCAACCTGACCTTCCTGCCACAGCACATGCTCGGGCTGCTCGGGATGGTGCGGCGCGTCTACACGTACCACCACGGCGGGATCTGGGAGGTCTACAACAGCATCTCGACCGCCGGTTCGTTCGTGATGGCGATCTCGATCCTGATCTTCCTGATCAACGTCTGGCAGGCGCACTTCTTACGGAAGGGCGTCCGGGCCGGCAACGACCCGTGGCTCGCGGACACGCTCGAGTGGTACACGACCTCGCCGCCGCCGCCACACAACTTCGACTCCGTCCCGTACGTGACGAGCGCGCGGCCGCTGCGCGACCTGCGGCGGCGGCTCGCGGAGCAGCCCCAATGAGGACCGAGCTGGCGCCGGGTCCGTGGCTTCGCCTGTCCGCGATCGTCGCGGCGGGCGGAACGCTGCTCGCGGTCATCTCCGGCGCCGAGGGGCTCGGCACGGCGCACCGACTGCTCGCCGCTCTCGTGGCGCCGCCGCTCGCGGCGCTCGTCGTCTCGGCCTGGTACGCCCATCGGAGGCTCGTGCCGGCGACGTTGGCCGCAGCGGCTTTGTTTGCCGCGGCTGCGGCGGTTCCGGGACAGCATTTCCATGCGGGTCTGGCCGCTTTCGCGCTGGCGGCGCTGGTGGTTGTGGTCGCCGAGAGCTTCCGCGGTGAGCTCGTGCCTTGGGGTTCATGGCGCGACTACGTCGCGCTGACGAAGCCGCGGATCATGTCGCTGCTGCTCGTCACCGGCTTCTGCGGGATGATCGCCGGCGCGCGCGGCTGGCCAGGGACGTGGCTCGTGATCGCCGCGATGAGCGGGCTCGCGCTCGCCTGCGGCGGCGCCTCGGCGCTCAACCACGTGCTCGACCGCGACATCGACCCCCTCATGGGCGAGCGGACCAAGTCGCGCCCGGTCGCGTCCGGTCGCGTGCCGCCGAGCCGGGCGCTCGAGTTCGGGGTCGCGCTGATGGCCTTCTCGTTCGTCCTGCTCGCGAGCACCGTGAACGTGCTCACGGCCGTCCTCGCGCTGGCCGGCGGTCTCTTCTACGTGATCGTCTACACCCGCTGGCTGAAGCGCTCGACCTCGCAGAACATCGTGATCGGCGGGGCCGCGGGAGCCGTGCCGCCGCTCGTCGGCTGGGCCGCCGCTACCGGCCAGGTGAGCGTGGCGGCGCTGATCTTGTTCACGATCGTCTTCATCTGGACGCCGCCGCACTTCTGGGCGCTCGCGCTGCTGATCAAGGACAAGTACGCGGCCGCGGGCGTGCCGATGCTGCCGGTCGTGCGCGGTGACCGGGCAACGGCGCGGCAGATCGTCCTCTATTCGCTCGTCCTTGTCGGCGCGACGCTGCTGCCGTGGGGCTGGGGTGGAGCCGGCCCGCTCTATGTCGTCTGCGCGCTCGCCCTGGGTGCCGTGTTCGTGTGGCTCGCCGAGCGCCTACGGCGCGACACGAGCCCGCGGCGCGCCATGATCCTCTTCCACTACTCGCTCCTGTACCTCGCGCTGCTCTTCGCGGCGCTGGCGCTGGATGCGGTGATCTGATGGATCCGGAGCTCGCCCGCAAGAACCTCCGCCTCGGCTGGATGCTGTTCGGCGTCTTCCTGCTCCTCTTCGCGGGCTCGATCGGGGTCGCGTTCCTGTACCTCCACTTCAAGTAGTGGACGGCATCTGGCTGGCGCGTCCGCGGGAGGTGGGCGCGGGCGAGCCGGTGGCCGTCAAAGATCTGCTCGACACCGCGGGGCTGGCGACGACGTATGGCTCGGCACTCTTCGCCGACCACACCCCGGCCGCAAGCGCGGATGCGGTGCGACAGCTCGAAGTCGGCGGCTACGCGGTTGCCGGGAAGACGAACCTGCACGAGTTCGCCTACGGGATCTCCTCGCAGAACCCGCACTACGGCACGGTGCCGAACCCGCGGGCTCCGGGACGGCTGGCGGGCGGCTCGAGCGGTGGTTCGGCGGCGGCGATCGCTGCCGCCGAGGTCGAGCTGGCGCTTGGCACCGACTCGGCCGGGTCGATCCGGATCCCGGCGGCCTGGTGCGGCGTGGCGGGCTTCAAGCCCACGCACGGGCTCGTCTCCGTCGAGGGCTGCTTCCCGCTCGCCCCGAGCTACGACGTGGTCGGGCCGATGGCGTCGTCGGTCGAGGGCTGCGAACGCCTGATGCAGGTGCTCGCCCCGGGATTCGGGTCGGCCGAGCTCGAGTCACTCGATGAGCTCGAGATCGGGATCGCGTGGCTCGACCAGGCGGATCCGCTCGTGCGCGAGCGCGTTGCGGCGGCCGCGGCGCTCTTCCCGAGGCGACGCGAGATCGACCTGCCGCTCGCGCCTGCGAACCGGAGCGACTTCATGCGTGAAGCGGGCGACGTCCATCGCGCGCTCTTTCCCGGCAACGAGGAGCTGTACGGCGACAACGTCTGCGGCAAAATCGAGCGCTGTCTGCGAGTTAGCGACAGGGAAGCGGCTGCGGCCGAGCGCGAGCGCGCCGAGTACCGCGAGCGGTTCGCGGAGGCTGTCGGCGACCTCGATCTGCTCGTGACGCCGACGGTTCCGTTCGTGGCGCCGCCGGCGGACGTGGACGAGCTCGAGCTTCGCAGCGGAGGCATCTCGCTCACGTATCCGTTCAGCTCCCTCGGCTGGCCGGCACTCGCGCTCCCGTGGGGAACTGCGGAGGACGGTCTGCCTGCTTCGGTGCAGCTCGCCGCGCCGGCGGGGGGCGACGCGCTCGTCCTCGCCGCCGGCCGCGTGCTCGAGTCGCTGCTGTGTGAGGGCTAGCCGGTGGCCAATACGGCCGCCTCGTAGACCGAGTCCGGCGTGAAGCGCTCCAGCTCGTCGGAGAGGACGTCGCTCGGGGTCGGCGGGTCTCCGGGCGGCAGCGGCACCGCCTCGCCGTCGAGCGTGACGGCCTCGAGCTTCTCCGCCGCGTCGTGCTCGAGGGCGATCGCGTGATCGAGACGCGAACGCAGCCAGCCGCACAGCAGCCAGGCCTGCGCCGCCGTGCCGCGCACGCGCACCGTCCGCACCTCCGCGATCCCGGGCCACAGTGTCGCCAGATGCGAGCGCCAGCGCGAGGTGCGCGCCCATGCGATGTCCGACGCTGCGCAGCGTGGGAAGAGTTCCGCCAGCCGAGCGTAGGACTCGGGCACGTCGTCCCACTCCGTCGAGTCGACGATCAGGCGGTCGGTGAGGTCGACGAGCTGCCCGAGCTCCGGCGTGTCCCACGGCGGCTCGCCGCGCCAGCGCAGGAACACCGGCAGATCGGAAATGAGCAGCGGCTCCACGATGCTCGCCGGAGCCTGCGCGCGCGAGCCGCGCAGCGTCAGCTCGACCACCTCGGTCACGAGACCGCGGTCGGTGTCCGGTACCTCCCAGCGCTCGACCTCCGCCCGCGCGTCGATTCGGTTGTCGTCGGCGTGCGGCTCGGGGAAGAGGAGGATCGTCCGCGACGGGTGCAGCTCTGCCATGCCGGCGAGCGCCGCGCGAGCCGGCTCCCTCCAGCCATGCGGAACCCACGCGATGTGGGTCATCACCGAAGTTCGCATGCCCGGCCCCTCGGCCGCCGCCTGGGCGCGCAGCCGCGCAAGGGCCGTGTCGACGGCGGCGAGGCGCACGTCCTCGCCGAACCAGCTGAGCTCCTTCAGGGCCGTCGCCACGACCGGCCGTCCCGGTGCAGAAGCTCGTCGCCGCTGGGCGGGCCCCACGACCCGGCGGGATAGTTCGGGAACGCCGGCTTGTCGCGGTGCCACGCACCGACGATCGCGTCGACGAGCAGCCACTGCTGCTCGACCTCGTCCGCCCGCGTGAACAGCGTCGAGTCGCCGAGCATCGTGTCGAGGATGAGGCGCTCATATGCCTCCGGCATACCGGTGCGGAAGGCGCCGCCGTAGAGGAAATCCATGTGGACCGTGCGGATCGTCATCCCCTGTCCCGGCACCTTCGCGCCGATCGCGAGCGAGACGCCCTCGTCGGGTTGCACGTGGACGACCAGCACGTTCGGGCGTAGACCCTCCGCAGCTGTCTCCTCGAACGGCGGGTGCGGCGCCTGCTTGAACTGGATCGCGATCGTCGTCTCGTGCCGCGCGAGCCGCTTGCCCATGCGCACGTAGAACGGCGTGTCCGCCCAGCGCCAGTTGTCGACGTAGAGCTTCGCCGCAACGTAGGTCTCCGTCATGGAATCGTTCGCGACGCCGGCCTCCTCGCGGTACGCGACCACTTCCTCGCCCTCCACGAAACCGCGCCCGTACTGGCCGCGCACGACCGACCGCGGCGCCGGTGTGTGCAGGGCGCGCAGCACCTTGACCTTCTCGTTGTGCACCGAATCGGACGTGAAGTCGATCGGCGGCTCCATCGCGGTCAGCGCAAGGAGTTGGAGGAGGTGGTTCTGGAAGATGTCGCGGATCGCTCCGGCGTGCTCGTAGTAGCCGGCGCGCGCCTCGATCCCGATCGACTCGGCGACGGTGATCTGCACATGGTCGACGAACTGGCGGTTCCAGATCGGCTCGAAGATCCCGTTGGCGAAGCGGAGGGCCAGCATGTTCTGGACCGTCTCCTTGCCGAGGTAGTGGTCGATCCGGAAGATCTCCTCCTCTTTGAAGTACTCGAGCAGGATCGCCGTCAGGTGCTTCGCCGACGCGAGGTCATGGCCGAACGGCTTCTCGACCACGAGCCGCGTCCAGCCGTGGTCGTCGCGCCGCTTGCCGAGCGCTTCGACGATGTCGGGGAATGCGGGCGGCGGGACCGCGAGGTAGAAGACGCGGTTGCCGCCGAGCTCGTGCTCGGAGTCCAGGCGGTCGACCAGGTCGTGGAGTTTGTCATCGCCGCCGGCGTCCGCGAAGTCGGTGCTGACCCAGTGGAGCTGCGCGGCGAGCGAATCCCAGACCTCCTGGCGGAACGGGTCGCGTGCGTGCTGCTTGACGGCTGTCTCCATGTCCTGCCGGAACGTGTCGTCGTCGCCTTCGGTCCGCGCGACACCGACGATCGCCATGCGCTGCGGGAGCAGGCTGCGGACGGCTAGCGCGTAGAGCGCAGGCATCAGCTTCTTGTGCGTCAGGTCGCCGGAGGCCCCGAAGATGACGAGCGCGCAGGGATCCGGCGTCCGCCGCAGCGCAAGACCCTCCTCGAGTGGGTTCTCCTGCTGCGCCGGCGGTTCGACCGTCTCGGTCACTCTTCCGGGCTCTTCTCGAGGTGGCCGCCGAAGGCGTGCCGCATCGCGGACAGGACGCGGTCGCCGAAGTCCGCCTCGCCGCGGGAGGCAAACCGGTTGAACAGCGACGCCGCGAGTACCGGCACCGGCACGCCCTCCTCGACTGCGGCCTGAACCGTCCAGCGGCCCTCACCCGAGTCGCTCACGTGGCCGGCGTAGTCGTCGAGCTCGGGCGTCTGGTTCAGGGCCTCGGCCGTCAGGTCGAGGAGCCACGAGGAGATGACCGAGCCGCGCCGCCAGAGCTCGCTGACCGCGGCGATGTCGAGCTCGTACTTGTAGAGGTCGGGGTCGCGCAGCGGCGTCGTCTCGGCGTCGGTCTCCTGCGCGTGCAGGCCGACGTTCGCGTGCTTGAGGACGTTGAGCCCCTCCGCGTAGGCCTGCATCAGGCCGTACTCGATGCCGTTGTGGACCATCTTCACGAAGTGCCCTGCGCCGGAGGGACCGCAGTGCAGCCAGCCTTGCTCCTCTGGCGTCGCCTCGCCGCTGCGACCCGGTGTGCGGCCGGCGGAGTCGACGCCCGGCGCGAGGGCCTCGAGCACCGGCTCGAGGCGGCCCACCGCCTCGTCGTCGCCGCCGACCATCAGGCAGTAGCCGCGCTCCTTGCCCCAGACCCCTCCGCTGACTCCGACGTCCATGTAGTGGATCTTCTTGCTGCTCAGCTCGTGCGAGCGCCGGAGGTCGTCGACGTAGTACGAGTTGCCTCCGTCGATGATCGTGTCGCCTTCGGCGAGGTGCGGCGCGAGCTCGCCCAAGACGGAGTCGACGATCCCCGCCGGCACCATCAGCCAGACCGAGCGTGGCGTGTCGAGTTGCTGCACGAGCTCGCCGAGCGAGCCAGCAGTGCGCGAGTCGACCTTCGGATCGAACGTCTTCACGTCGTGACCGGCGGCGCGCAGCCGCTCGGTCATGTTCGCGCCCATCCGGCCGAGGCCGACCATGCCGAGTTGCACTAGATGTCCTCCAATCTCACGCGCGCGACCCGCCGGCCGCGCTCCTTCAGCGTCTCTAGGTCGCCCGCCGCCTGCGCCCGGATCAGCTGGCGGAAGCCGAACGGCTTGCCCGGGATCGGAAGCTCGTCGCCCTCGTCGTCGATCACCTGCAGGAACAGCCCTGTGTTCGGGCCGCCCTTGTGCAGCTGTCCGGTCGAGTGCTGGTAGCGCGGGCCGTAGCCGTGCGTGACGACGAGCCCGCTAACGCGGCGCAGCCGGGCGACGAGATCGGCGATCCGGCGGTCGTTCTCGGCGGTCGGCTCGATGAAGGCCTGCACGCACGCGTAGTCGCCCTCCTGCTTCTGCGCCAGCAGCTCCTCGATCGAGCCCTCCGGCTCGAGCTCGGGCTCCTTGCCCGTCGCCAGCACCTCGTTCGTCTTGTCCTTCGCGGCCTGCACGTCGGGCTGGTCGAAGGGGTTGATCTCGAGATACGCCCCGGCCACGGCGATCGCGAACTCCCAGCGGAAGAACTCCGCGCCGAGCGCGTACGGATCGGGGAGCTCGGGCTGCGCCCTCTGCCGGTCGGCGCCGTCCGGTGACTCGCCGGGGGCGGGGATGAGCCCCTTGCCGTGCTTGCCCGTCGACTCGGCGATGAGCTGCTCGGCCCAGAGGCCGAAGTCGCCGGGCGCGTCACCGATGCAGATCTTGTCGCGGCCCTCGCGCCAGCCCTCGCCGAAGCGGCTGCCGAGCTCGTAGCCGGGGTTTCCCTCGCCGGACCGGCACGCCTCGCGCATCTCCTGCGCCCGCTCGACGATGCGCGCCGCGTCGGCCCCCATCAGCACCGCCGGCACGATCCCGAACGGTGAGAGGGCGGAGTAGCGGCCGCCGATCGACGGCTCGCCGGCGAAGACCGCGCGGAAGCCGCGCTCGCGCGCGAGCCGCTCGAGCTCGGAGCCCGGGTCGGTGACCGCGGCGAACATGGCCCCGCGCTTGCCGTTCTGCTGCCAGAAGTAGTCGGTGTGCGACCGCGTCTCGAGCGTCGTCCCCGACTTCGAGGAGGAGACGAAGAACGTCCGCTCGAGATCGAGCTGCTCCTCGAGCGCGCGGATCGCCTTCGGGTGGGTGGTGTCGAGGACGTGGAACCAGTCGACGCCGAAGCTGCGCCGCAGCACCTCGGGCGCGAGCGACGAGCCGCCCATCCCGCAGAGCACGACATGGTCGACCTCGTCGTGGAGCGACTCGGCGAAGCGGCGGATGTCCTCGAGTTGCTCCTGCACGTGCAGCGGCTCGTCGAGCCAGCCGAGCCAGTGCGCTTCGTCGCCTCCGGCCCAGACGGTGGAGTCTCGTTCCCAGATGCCCTCGATCAGGCGCTCGCGGTTCACTGCTACGCGGCCACTGCCTCGCGCTTCGCCTTCACGCCGTCGAGCAGCTCCGTGAACGAGTCGGAGAACTTCTGCACGCCCTCCTTCTCGAGCGTCGCCACGACGTCGTCGTAGTCGATCCCGACCGCGGCCAGCTGCTCGAGCAGCCTGTGCGCCTCGTCGACACCGTCGAGCACCGTGTCGCCGCGCACGTCGCCGTGATCCTGGAATGCCTTGATCGTCTCCTCCGGCATCGTGTTCACCGTGTGCGGGCCGATCAGATCCTCGACGTAGAGGACGTCCCGGTACTCGGGGTTCTTGGTCGAGGTGGAGGCCCACAGGCAGCGCTGCGGCAGCGCGCCCTTGGCCTCCAGCGCCTCCCAGCGCGAGCCCGAGAACGCCGTCTGGTAGTTCTCGTACGCGATGCGCGCGTTCGCGACTGCGAGCTTGCCGCGAAGCGCGAGCGCGTCGTCGGAGCCGATCGCCTCGAGCCGCTTGTCGGTCTCGGTGTCGACGCGCGAGACGAAGAAGCTTGCGACGGAGCGCACTTTCGTCAGGTCGCCGCCGCTCTCGGCGAACCGCTCGAGGCCGCTGAGGTAGGCCTCCATCGACGCGCTGTGCATCTCGAGCGAGAAGAGGAGGGTGACGTTGATGCTGCGGCCGGAGGCGATGCAGTCCTCGATCGCCTGCAGGCCCGGCTTCGTGCCGGGGATCTTGACGTAGAGGTTCGGGCGGCGGATCCAGTCGTGGAGCCGGATCGCCTCCTCATAGGTCGCCTTGGTGTCGTAGGCGAAGGTCGGGTCGACCTCGATCGAGACATAACCGTCCTGCGGGTCGCGCTCGTGCACCGGGGCGAGCAGGTCGAGCGCGGATTCGACGTCGCGCACGGCCAGATGAAGGAAGATCTCCTTCGGATCCTGCTCGCGCTCGAGGAGCATCTTCACTTGCTCGTCGTACGCGTCGCCCTGCGAGATCGCCTTCTGGAAGATCGTCGGGTTCGAGGTCACGCCGACCACGGCGTCCTCGTCCATCAGTCGCTTCAGCTCGCCCTTCTGGACGAGGTCGCGCGACAGGTAGTCGATCCACACCGACTGCCCCCGCGCGCTGAGCTTCTCGAGTCTCGAATCAGCCATTCCGCATCCCCTCTTCCATCCGTCGGATCATCTCCAGTCTCGCTGCGTGACGTTCTTCTCCGTCGAAACGTGCCGCCAGAAACGTGCGCACGAGGTCGGCGGCGAGGCTCGGCCCGACGACCTCCGAGCCGAGACAGAGGACGTTCATGTCGTCGTGCTCGACTCCCTGGTGGGCGGAGTAGACGTCGTGGCAGATGGCTGCCCGAATCCCGGCGATCTTGCACGCGGCAACCGACGCGCCGACGCCGGAGCCGCAGACGAGCACGCCGCGCTCGGCCTGGCCGTCCTTGATCGCGGCGCCGAGCTCGGCGGACTTGACGGGATAGTCGATCCGCACCGCGTCGGTGTCGGTGCCGAGGTCCACGATCTCGTGTCCGGCACCGCGCAGCGTCTCGAGGAGCTTGTCCCGGAGATGGACGCCTCGGTGGTCGAACGCCACGGCAACTTTCACGCGACGGACCGTACATAGAATCTGCTTCGGTTTCCGTCCACGGTGAAGGGAGAGGTCGTAGCCATGACCGACGTCGAGCTCTGGCAGGAGTTGGGACAGCAGCTCCGGGTCGATGCGATCCGGCCTGCGGCCAAGGCCGGCTCCGGGCATCCGACCTCGGGGATGTCGGCGGCCGACCTGATGGCCGTGCTCGTTGCGAAGTACCTGCGCTACGACTTCGACAATCCGCACGACTCGCACAACGACCGCCTCGTCTTCTCGAAGGGCCATGCCTCGACGTTGCTCTACGCGATCTTCCGTGCAGCGGGCGCGATCTCGGATGAGCAGCTGCTGACGTACCGGCAGTTCGACTCGATCTTCGAGGGCCACCCGACGCCGCGGATACCGTGGGTCGACGTCGCGACCGGCTCGCTCGGTCAGGGCCTTCCGTACGCGGTCGGCATGGCGCTTGCGGGCAAGCGGCTCGATCGGCTGCCGTTCCGCGTGTGGACACTCTGCGGCGACAGTGAGATCGCCGAGGGCTCCCAGTGGGAGGCGCTCGAGCATGCGGCCCACTACGAGCTCGACAACCTCGTCGCCATCTTCGACGTCAACCGGCTCGGCCAGCGCGGCGAGACGATGCACGGCTGGGATCTCGATTCGTACGCGAACCGGGCGCGCGCCTTCGGCTGCCACACGATCGAGATCGACGGCCACGACGTCGAGGCCATCGACCGCGCCTACGCCGAGGCGACCGACATCTCCGGGCAGCCCGTCGTGATCGTCGCGAAGACGATCAAGGGCAAGGGCGACCCCGCCGTCGAGGACAAGAACGGCTTCCACGGCAAGGCGCTCGACCACTCCGACGAGGTGATCGCGACGCTCGGCGGTATCCGCCACCTCAAGATCGGGGTGGGGAAGCCCGACACGGGCGGCGCGAAGCACGAGTTCGAAGTCGGCACGCTCGAGCTGCCGCGGTACGAGCTGGGCAAGGAAGTCGCGACGCGGAAGGCGTACGGCGACGCGCTCGCGGCGCTCGGCAAGGCGCGTGGCGACGTCGTCGCGCTCGACGGCGAGGTCTCGAACTCGACGTTCGCCGACGAGTTCCGCGACGCGATCCCCGAGCGCTACTTCGAGATGTACATCGCCGAGCAGCAGATGGTCGCAACCGCCGTCGGGATGCAGGTGCTCGGCTGGCGCCCGTTCGCGTCGACCTTTGCCGCGTTCCTCTCCCGCGCCTACGACTTCATCCGCATGTCCGCGATCAGCCGCGCGAACTACTGCCTCTGCGGTTCGCACGCAGGGATCTCGATCGGCGAGGACGGGCCGTCGCAGATGGCGCTCGAGGACATCGCCTCGCTGCGCGCAGTGCATGGCTCGACGGTGCTGCACCCGTGCGACGCGAACCAGACGGCGAAGCTGGTGGTGAAGATGGCCGACACCGACGGGATCGTCTACTTGCGGACGCTGCGTCCCAACACGCCGGTTGTCTACGGGCCTGACGAGGAGTTCGAGATCGGCGGCTCGCGGACGCTGAGGCAGGGCGACGACGTCGCGATCATCGGCGCGGGAATCACCGTCCACGAGGGGCTCAAGGCAGCGGAGACGCTCGCGGGCGAGGGGATCGAGGCGCGCGTGATCGACCTGTACTCGATCAAGCCGCTCGACGAAGCGACGCTGCGCTCGCTGACCTGCCCGATCGTTACCGTCGAGGATCACTGGCCCGAGGGCGGGCTGGGCGAAGCGGTGGCGTCGGCCCTCGCCGACTCGGACGAGCGTCCGCCCATCGTCCGGCTCGCGGTGCACGGGATGCCGCATTCGGGCAAGCCGGCGGAGCTGCTCGCCGAGGCCGGAATCGACGCCGACGGGATCGCGGCCGCGGCCCGGGCGGCCGTGCGGGATCAGGTCAGCGCGTCGTAGAGCCTCTGCTGTGCCTCGCGCGCGGCGCGGTAGGCGTCGGCGCGGTCCGCGCGCGGTTCGACGACCTCGACGATCGGCGCCTCGGCGACCTCGTGCCCGGTGCGTTCGAGGGCGAGGACAGCCGCGCCGCGTAGCGAGGCTTCCGCCACTCCCGAGACGGAGACAGGCCGGGCGAGGGCGTCGGCCATGATCTGGATCCAGTCGCGGTCTTGCAGCAGGCCGGCACCCGTGGCCACGACCTCGCGCACCTCGGGCAGGAGGTCGGCGATCGCGGCGAAGCGAAACGCGACTCCCTCGTAGGCGGCTTGCCGGACGTCGAGCGGCGTCGTGGCAAACGTGAGTCCGTGGATCGTGCCGCGCGCCTCCGGATTCCAGCCGGTCGAGCGCTCGCCGCCGAGGAACGGCAGGAAGACGAGCCCGTGGTCGCGCGGGTCGCGCTCGGCAAGCGAACCGGCCGAGTCGGCGAGCGTCCGCCCGAGCCACGCGTAAAGGTTCCCGCCGTCCGAAAGCGCGCCGCCCTCGACGATGCGCCTCTCGTCGGCGAGGTAAAGGAAGAGGCCCGGCTTCGGCTGCGGCCGTTCGCTCTCGTAGAGCACTCGGAGCGCACCGGATGTGCCGACCATGAGCGCGGCGCGCTCGCTCGTCGTGCAGCCGGTTCCGGCGTTCGAGCAGGCGGCGTCGCTCCAGAGTGGGACGTCCGCGACCTGCGGCAGCCGGCTGCGGTCGACTCCGACCGCGGCGAGCAGCTCCTCGTCCCACTCGTGCGTCGTCAGGTCGAGCAGTCCGCTCGTCGACGCCAGCGAGAGGCTCGTCTCGGGAGCGCCGCGCAGGTAGTCGGCGAACGACACGAACCACTCCGCGCGACGGAAGATCTCGGGCTCGTCTTCCGCCAGCCAGGCGAGCTTCGCCGGCCAGAACGACGGGTGGAGGAACGTGCCGGTGCGCGTATGAACCGCCTCGGTGTCGAGCCTGCGCGTCAGCTGCTCGGCCGCCCCGGCGCTGCGTGTGTCGCGCCAGCCGAGGATCGGCGTGAGCGCGTTCCAGTTCGAGTCGACGGCGACGAGGCTGTGCGCGAAACAGGAGATCGCGTCCGGGACATGCCCGTGGAGGACGCGGCGGACCGCGGCGGCGATGTCGTCTGGATCCGCGCTCTCGTACGCCTCCCGCCGGAGCTTTCCGTCGGGCATTCCGTGCAGGTCGAAGTGCTGTACGCGCACCGAAGACGACCCCACGTCGAGAGCGAGGATGCGGCTCAGCGGAGCACCTCGATCCCCTCCGCGAGCCAGGTTCGCGCGCGGTCGACGTTCGGTCCGCTCGGCGCCAGCCGAGCCGTCTCGAGCTGGAGCTCGGTCATCCCCAGCAGCGCGCTGCGCGGGTCCGCTTCCGCGAGCGCTTCGTCGATCCGCTCCGCGAGGCGCTCGGGCTTGACCGAGAGCGCCTCCACGCGCTCGTCGAGTCGCTTCGCCGTCGGCGGATGGACGCGGTTGAGCGCGAAGACGATCGCCAGCACCCGCTGCGCCGAGTCGACGAGCCACTCCATGCGGGCGAGCGAGGAGTCGGGCCGCCCGATCGTCAGCAAGGCCGCCGGCGTGTAGCCGCCCCAGCGCTCGGCCGCTCTCTCGACCCGTTCGGCCACGAGCGCGTCGGGAAAGTCGGCGAGCCGCTCCTGCCAGTCCGCGAGGAGTCCGCTCGTCCGTAGCGCGACGCCGTTGGCAAGCGCCTCAGCCGAGCCGCCGCTCGCGAACAGTTGCTCGGCGAGCTCGCGGGACCACCAGATCGTCTCGATGGGCTGGCCGTCGAGATAGCCGGAGACGCGCCGGGTGGGGGTCGACGGGTCGCCCCAGCTGTCCCGCTCCTCCAACCCCGCAAGCCGCGCGAGCTCGAACGTCTCCTCGAGCGAGAGCTGCTCCTCGGTGACGACGAGCAGCTCGACGTCCGAGACGACGTCGGCGACCCCGCGCGAAACGCTGCCGGTCAGGACGGCCTCGACGACCTCCGGCGGAAGCGCGTCGACCACGCGCTGCGCGAGCGCCCGCAGCTCGTCGCTCCGGCTCATGGCATCGCCGCCATACCGGGCAAGGTGAGTCCGGGGACAAGTCCCGGTGCCGCAAGAAGCAACACCCCAAAGGCGGCGAGCAGCGTCGTGGTCGCCCCCGTGGCGACGCGTCGCCAGTGCAGGATCTTCTCGAGCGCCACGAATCCCGCGACTAACGCGGTCCACCCGATGCTCATCACGCCGAGCGCGAACAGCGACGCCATCAGCGCCCAGCAACAGCCGGCGCACCAGGCCGCGCTCATCAGCCGGAGTAGGCGAAGGTGGCTGCGTACCCGCAAGTGCCGCTGTACTCGAAGTCGAGCGGTGAGTCGCCCACTCGCAGCTCCTCGGCAACGAGCTCCTCGCCGTCACGGTCGTGGCCCGGGATCACGCAGGTCACGGCCGCCTCGCCCTCGTAGCGATCGCGGATCCGAACCGTCACCTGGTCGCGGATGCGGAGCAGCTGCCGGCGGCGGGCGTGGTCGAGCTCGATCCCGACCCGCCGCACTCCGGCCAGTTTGCTCGCCTTCCACGCCCACGGGAAGTGCGTCAACGCGTCGCCGCCGAGGCGGCCCGTGAAGATCGCCTCGAGCGCCTCCTGTTGCTCCTCGCTCGCACGATCGTCGAGGTAGAGGATCCACGTCCACGGAGAGCCAGGCTCGTCGTCGTCGTAGCTGATCGCCAGAGCGACCGGCAGCCCTGCCAGGTCCGTTCCCGCCGCCTGTCCTTCCTCGATCCGCCACGCCAGGACGCCGAGGCAGATGCCGTGGGTCGAGCGGCCGCCCGACACGCCGTCGATGCGGCGGCAGGGGCAGATCGCGTCGCAGTTGCACGACTCGAAGTAGCTGCCGCGAATGTGCCACGCCGTGGCCACCGCCATGCGTCGAATCTACAGTGGCTCCGCCATGGCAGTGGTCATCGCCTCCAACCTCCGCAAGGAGCTCGCCGGCTCGGTTCTGTTCGACGGCGTCGCGTTCTCCGTCGAGCGTCGCGACCGTGTCGCGCTCTCCGGCCCGAACGGCGCCGGCAAGACGACGCTGCTCCGGATCCTCGCCGGCGAGACCGAGAAGCACGGCGGCGAGCTGGCCTTCGCCAAGGGAACGCGCGTGGCGCTGCACGACCAGCGTCCGCCGCTCGAGCAGGGGCTCACCCTGCGCGAGTACGTGCTCGCCGGCGCGAGCGACCTCGTCGCCCTCGAGGACGAGCTGCGACGGCTCGAAGGCGAGATGGCGAATGGAGATCACGCGCAGGCGACGCTCAACCGCTACGCCGAGGCGCAGGCGCGGCTCGAGCATGCGGGCGGCTACGCGTGGCGCGACCGCGCGGCGTCGGTCGTGCGCGGGCTCGGCTTCGCGGAGGAGGATCTCGACCGTGCGCTGCGCACCTTCTCGGGCGGCGAGCTGACGCGCGCCTCGCTCGCGCGCGCGCTTGGCGGCGATCCCGACCTGCTCCTCCTCGACGAGCCGACCAACCACCTCGACGTGGCGAATCTCGAGTGGCTCGAGCGCGAGCTCGCCTCGCTCGACGCCGCCGTCATCCTCGTTGCCCACGACCGCTGGTTCCTCGAGGCCGTGACGACGGCGACGCTCGAGATCGAGGCCGGGCGCGGGACGTTCTTCCCAGGCCCGTGGCACGAGTGGCGGCGCGAGAAGGCGGCGCGGATGCTGCACGCGCAGAAGGAGGTCGCCCGCGTCCAGGCCGACATCGCCCGGCTCGAGCGCTTCGTCGAGCGGTTCCGTGCCAAGAAGGACAAGGCGAAGCAGGCGCAGGCGAAGCTGACCCAGATCGGCCGCCTCCAGCAGGAGCGCGCCACCGCCGCCGGCGAGGTCGCCCTGCTCTCGCGTCGCACTCGCGGCCTCGGCTTCGAGTTCCTCAAGCCGGCCCGCAGCGGTCGCGTCGTCGTCGAGGCCGATGGTCTGGACGTGTCCGTTGCAAGTAACAGACTGTTACTAGGTCAGATCTCGTTTGCCGTCGAGCGGGGCGAGCACGTTGCGCTCGTCGGGCCGAACGGCTCCGGCAAGACGACGCTGCTCGAGAAGCTCGTCAAAGGAGACGGCGTCCGGATCGGGCACGGCGTCCAGGTCGGCTACTTCTCGCAGCAGGAGCTGGAGCTCGACGCGCGCGGTTCGGTCCTTCAGTGCGTGCAGTCGATGACGGGGCTCGCGCGCCCGGACGCGCAGAACCTTCTCGGCCGCTTCCTCTTCTCCGGCTGGGAGGCGCACGAGAAGCAGGTTGCCGTCCTGTCGGGCGGCGAGCGACGGCGGCTCGCGCTCGCGGTCACCGTCGCGTCGGGCGCGAACTTCCTCGTCCTCGACGAGCCGACCAACCATCTCGACCTCGAGAGCCGCGAGGCGCTCGAGGCGGCGCTCGACGCGTTCCCCGGGACGGTGCTGCTCGTCTCGCACGACCGTGCTCTGCTCGATGGGATCGCCGAGCGCACACTGGCGATCGAGGACGGGAACCTGCGCGCGTACGACGGCGGCTGGGCCGAGCTCTTGCGCGCACGCGAGGCGAGGGAGGCACGCGCGAAGCCCGAGCCGCCGTCGGTCGAGCGCTCGAAGACGGGACGGAAACCGCCGGCCGCGAAGCCGAAGTCACGGCGCCCGTCCGAGCTCGAGCGGATCGAGGCCGAGATCGCGGCGCGCGAGGCCGAGGTGGCCGAGCTCGAGACGAAGCTCGCCGAGGACTGGAGCGATGTCGACGTCCTCGCCGCGCACAAGCGCAGCCGCGACGCGCTCACCGCGCTCCTCGAGCGCTGGGAGCAGCTCTTCGAGCAGGCCCAGGCCTGACGATTCCGGGCTACGCTGGCGCCGTGAGCCGGATCGGCGTTCTGGTGCTCGTCCTGGCAACCGCTGCCCTGACGGCGGCTGTCGCCCTCGCGGCGCAATCGCCGAAACAACTTCGTGGAGCGATGCTCGCAGCGGCGTCGGCACGCCACTCCGTCCACTACGTGAGCACGACGTCGGCCCCCGGCCACACGATCCGGATCGTCGGCGACGTCGGACCGAAACTGGGCAGTCAGCGGATCACGCTCAGGGTCGGCGGCCACTCGGGCCAGGCGTCGGTGCTCGTGGTCGCCGGCTCCGCCTACATCCGGGGGAACGCGTTCACGCTGCAGAACTTCTTCCCCTTCACGCAGGCGCAGGCCGCGAAATATGCCGGGCAGTGGATCTCGATTCCGTCGACGAGCGGCGCATATGCAGCCGTGTCGGCCGACACGACCTTCGCGTCGTTCCTCGCCGACCTCCTGCCCGGCACGCATCTGTCGCTCGTCCGGGCGAAGGTTTCCGGCAAGGCGGCGTTGGGAGTCCGTGGCGTCATTCGCCAGGCAGGCACCAAACTCGTCGAGACCGTCTACGCGCCCGCGAGTGGAACGCCGTTGCCGTTCGAGGAGAAAGCTGTCGTCTCGGGCAGCCGCGGCTCGGGCATGACACGCATGAGCCGCTGGAACGAGGCCGTGCACGTCACCGCGCCGGCCAACGCCGTTCCGATCACGGCGGTCGTCGGCCACTAGCCGACCGTCGGGCTCGCCGCGCGAGCCTAGGCCCAGAAGCGCTCGAAGGCGGAGTCGAGCGGTACCGCCGTTACGTCCTGCCAGAGACCGTCCGCGACTCGGATCACGAGCGCCTGCTCGATGTCGAGCTCGATCCCCTTGCGGCTACCCGTCGCTCGGTAGAGCGCGACGGCCCAGTCGTCGTCGGCTAAGACGGTGTGGAGGTGACTGCGGTACGTGCCGCCGGTCTCCAGCCCGGTGCGGCGCAGGAACTCGACGACGTCCCGGCGGCCGCGGTACTCGCCGCTCATGATCGTGTTGCCCGGCACTCTCCAGAGGATGTCGCGCGCGAACGCCGCGGAGATCGCCATCGCGTCCTTGCCGAAGGCGGCGAATACGCGCCGCACGAGCGCGGCGTTCGGATGTGCGGCGTCGCTCACGTGTCTTCCGTGAGTGTCGCAACGACGGCCTCGGCGATCACCTTGAGCGGACGGCCCGATGCCTGGCTCGCTTTCCGCAGCCGGGCGAACGCCTCCTGCTCCGAGAGCTGCTCCTTCGCCATCAGCAGCCCTTTCGCCTGTTCGATCACCTTCCGCGCGGCGAGCGCATCCGACAGCGATTCGGCCTCTGCCCGTACGGCCTGCAGCTCGTCGTGCCGTGCGCGGGCAGCGGCGATCGCGGGGAGGAGGTCCTGTTCCCGGAACGGCTTCACGAGGTAGCCGAAGACGCCGGCCTCGACTGCGCGCGAGACGAGCTCGTCGTGTCCGTATGCGGTGAGCATCACGATCGGGATCGGCCGCTCCTCGAGGATCCGTCGCGCCGCTTCGATCCCGTCGAGCTTCGGCATCTTCACGTCGAGAATTGCAAGGTCGGGCAGCTCCGCGCGCGCGAGCTCGACCGCCTCCTCGCCGTCCTTCGCCTCGGCGCACACGTCGAAGCCAGCGTGTTCGAGCAGCTCGCGCAGATCGAGCCGGATGATCGTCTCGTCCTCGGCGACGAGGATCCTCACGGCCGCACGGCGTTCCTGAGTCGGATCCCGCTGAACTCGAGGGACGATTCGACGACCTTGTCCCAGAGCGGGTAGAGAGACGGCGCGATGCGAAGCTCGTTGCCGGCCTCGGCGTGATGGACAAGCAGGTCGCCGAGCTCGACGAGTTCGAGCGGGTCGACGGGGACGGACGCGATGTACAAGCGGTCGTCCTCGACGATGTCGAACGGCTCGGGCGGCATGCGGTAGGCGTAGAGCCTGACGTCTCGCAGGCGCTCGAGCCAGCCCGTCTCGATCACGGCGATGCGCCGTTCGCGGTCGCCGTCGAGCCAGTGGTCGACGTCCTCGTCGGTCGTCGAGGAGACGGCCCAGAAGCAGGCGCGCGGACAGTCGCGCGGGAACCAGTAGAGCCAGCTGTGCGGCTCGTCGATCGCCCACACCTTGTCGCCCCGCGGGACGAAGCGGCTGAGCGACGGGTCCTCGCTGAAGCTGCCAGAGCGCGTTCACGGCAGCGACCTCAGGAGTGCGGCGGGCTCGGGCCGGAAGAGGAGCTCGGCCGCTTCCGCACGCCCGAGCCACCGGTACTCGACGTGCTCGGAGTTCAACACCGGCTCCCAGCCGGGCTCGACGTCGACGAGGAATGCCTGGACCTGTACACGCAACCCTGCGTCGTCCTCCCACGATTCCCGCGTGTAGGCGAACTCGCCGAGCGGCCGGAGCTCCGTCACGGCGAGGCCAGTCTCCTCGCGCAACTCGCGGGTCGCCGCGGCATGGAACGTCTCTCCGGGCTCGACACCGCCGGCGATCGTGTGCCAGTAGCCGCCGCTCTCGGGTGAGCGATGCGCGACGAGGAACTCCTCGCCCCGCCGCACGTGGATCAGCACCTCCGACCACTGCTCGCTCACGTCGCCGGCTCCGCTTGGGAATATGGCTTTCGAGACGGATGATCGCGGCGCCGATCATGGGGTTCGAGCGCAAGGTTTCGTATACCGAGGACGAAGCTCGGTTGCCGTACGCGCTGGAGCGGATCAAGGGGTCCGACCGGCTCGTCGTGGTGTTCCCGAAGCTCGCTCCGGGCCAGGTCAGGCCGGCCTTCGGGCTGCGCCGCTTGCTCGGTGACTTCCATGCGCACCGACTCTATTTCGGCGGCGACGAGCACTTCTTCCTCGGCCCCAGACGCGAGTTGCGCGGGCTGCACGCGGCCTGGCGCCACGTGCAGGCGACGATGGACGAACTCGACATCCGCCGAGAGGATGTGGTCTGCCTCGGTACGAGCGCGGGCGCGGTCGGCGCGTTGCTGATCGGGCTCGAGATCGGTGCCGGCACGATCATCGCGGGAGCGCCGGTGTTCGACCTCGGCAGCGTCTTCGCCGAGTGGGAAGAGCTCGAGGCCGCGGGGAAGAAGAGCGCCGCGGTCAAGGTCCTGCAGGAGGCGCGCGACGGCGACCCGGGAGGAGAGATCGAGTTCCTCGACTCGCTCATCCCGACGGCTGCGGCGAAGGCCGAGTACCACTCGCGCGTCATCCTCTATACGAGCTTCTTCGACTACGGCTACCTCTCGACGATGGAGTTCGTGGAGCGCTACCGCTCGCATCCTCTGCTCAGCATCGAGTGCACGCACGGCACGTATGCCGAGCATGGCGAGATCGGAGCTCCGTTCAAGGAGTTCCTCCGGGAGCAATTCACGACGCTCGACGTCTGAGGGTCACGCCGGAAAGACGACCTCGGCGCGCGTGCCCGAGAACGCGAAGGTGCCGTGCAGCTCGTCGGCGACGAGGGCGCGGACGATGGACAGCCCGGTGCCCGCGGGAGCGCCGTCGGCGCCGGAGCCTTCGTCGGCGATCGCCAGGAGAACGTCCCCGTCGCGCCGCGTGAGCTCGATCCGCACCGTGCCGGCGCCGTGCTCGAGGGCGTTCTGGAGCAGCTCGGAGAAGACGAGGGCGAGTGCAGTCGCGCGGCTGCCGGCGAGCGAGACCGGCTCGAGCCGGGCCTCGACGTCGCGGCCGGCGCCGATTCCCTGCACGAGCATCGCCCGCAGACGGTCGATCAGCTCGCCCAGGTCGACGTCCTCCTCGCGCTGCTCGGTGAGCGACTCGTGCACGGCGGCGATCGCGAGGATTCGGTTGACGGAGTGCTCGAGCGCTTCGCGCGGGTCGACGCCCTCGGCGCGCGCCTGCAGGCGCAGTAGCGAGGCGACGGTCTGCAGGTTGTTCTTGACGCGGTGATGAATCTCCTGGGCGAGGACGCCGCGCATCACCGCGCGCCCGTGCTCGAGCGCGACGGCCGCGTGATGGGCGATCGCTTCGAGCAGCGCCCGCTCCTCGTCGGTGAAGGGCGTGTCGCGGTCGGCGACGAGCTGGCCGATCTCGCGCCGCTTCCAACGGAGTGGAGTGCGGACGGCGTGCGACCCGGCGCGTCCCTTCGGCCAGGCGATCTGCCCGTCCTCGAGCACGAGCGCCGCGCCTGTCGCATGCACCGCGTCCATCGTGGTCTTCACGATCGCCTCGAGCGACTCCTCGAGGTAGAGCGACTCCGATACCGCCTCCGAGATGCGCGCCAGGGCCTCGAGCTCGGCGACGCGCCGCTGTGCCTCCGCGTAGAGCCGCGCGTGGACGATCGACTGGGCGACCTGGCTCGCGATCGCCTGCAGCAGCTCGATCTCGTCCGGCCGGAACTCGCGTGGCTCGCGGGTGCGGACGTTGACCGCGCCGGCCAACTGCTCGCGCGCGAGGACGGGAACGGCGAGGATCGACTCGTACTCCGACTCCGGCAGGTTCGGGAACTCCTTCCAGCGCGGATCGAGGTCGGCGCTCGCGGCGATGGCGACAGGCCGACGCTCGGCCGCTGCGGTGCCGGTGATCCCCTCGCCCGGCCGCAGGCGGGGGCGGCGCGTCATCTCGTCGAGCGAGGTGCCGTGCGTCGCCCGCAGGACGAGCTCGCCGGCCGCTTCGTCGTAGAGGTAGACGAAGCACGCGTCCGCCTCGAGCGCCGCTGCGACCTCGTTGGCGACGAGGTGCAGCACCTCCTCGAGGTCGAGCGTCGAGTTGACGGCGGCGATCGTCTCGGTCAGCAGCCGCAGGTGGCGGTCGGTCGTGTCCACGCGCTAATCGTAGGAGCGGGCGAGGCCCTACCTAGGCCGGCACGAAGAAGAGGCCGGCTATGCCCAGCCCGAAGAACGCAAGCGCGAGGAGCGAGTCCGGGCCGAGCCGGAACCGGCAGTGCATCGGCCGGCTGATCACGCCGAAGCCGTAGATCGCCGTCAGCCCGATGCCGAGCGCTGCGAGCCAGGCGTTGAGGTTCCCCGCCGACTGGAGCACTGGCTTCCCGGCGACGAGGTCGGCGACGAGGAAGAGACAGACCTGAAAGGCGTTGCCGCCGAGGATGTCGCCCATCGCGAGGGCGTTGTCGCCGAGCCGCACAGCCGCGATCCCTGACGAGATCTCCGGCAGCGCGGTGGCAGTCGCGAGCACCGTGGCCCCGAAGATCACCCCGTTGACGCCGAGCCGGTTCGCGAGGTCATTGCCGGTCACCTCGAGGAAGACACCGGCTCCCAACGTGACGAGGCACGCGAGGCCGAAGATCGCAGCGACCCGCGTCGTGGTGGAGCCGGCGTACGGATGCGGCTGGTCCGGCTGCCTGCGCTCGCGGTGGCGGCGGCCCGGCCGGCTGCCCGGCATCTCGATGCTCCAGCGTGGATCCTTGGCCGCCCGCTGGATGACGTAGAGACCGACGACCCAGACGATCACGATTCCGAGGGACGCGGGGTTGACGACGCCGCCGATCGCCGTCGAGGGCTTGAGCAGCGCGCCCATGTCGACTCCCGCGACGAGAATGATCACGAGCAGCCCCTCGAGCACAGGTGTGAGCCGGCCGACGAGATACGTGAGCGGCCGCGCCGGACCGACGACGAAATCGCAGAGCAGCAGCACCATCGTCTGGATCGCGATGCCGCCGATCAGGTTTCCCGCCGCGAGCTTGAGGTGTCCCTGCGCCGCCGCCGAAATCGTGATCGCTAGCTCCGGCAGGGTCCCTGCGATCGCGAGCAGGATCAGCCCGCCGATCTCGTCGCCCAGACCGAGCCGGGCATCGAGCGCATCCGTCGACTTCGAGAGCACGATGCCGGCCGCCCACGTCACGCCGGCGGCGGCGAGGAAGATCAGTAGGAGAAGGGGCGAGCCGAGCCCGGCCACGCCCGGGAACGATCTAGGCAGCGGCGGACGGAGCGAGCCGCCCGCCGCAGCCCTCGCTCAGCTCGAGTCGCTACCCCTCGCGATGCCGGTCGGTCGAGAGCGTCGCGAGCTCACCCTCCCCGAGGAGCTCCGCCGGAATAACGACGAAGTGAATGGGCGTGAGCGCCCGAAGCGTCGCGGTGCGGACGCCGCCCTCGAGCAATGCGCGCTCGCCGACGATCGTTCCCGGTCCCATCTCCGCGACCTGCTTGCCATCGACCTCGACCGCGAGTACGCCGTCGAGGAGGAGATAGAGCTTGTCTCCTCCCGCGCCCTGCGTGACGAGCACCGCGCCCTCGCCGAGCCTCCGCTTGGTGAGCTTCTCGTCTCCTGACATGAGTGCCTTCGACAGCTCGCGCTCGAGCGCGCTCTCCGCCGCCGCGACGACTGCCTCCGACTCGTCCTCGCCCCAGGGCGTGTGCTCGCCGTGCGATTCGCGGTACCACGCTTTGAAGTCGATGGTGCCGCTCTTCTCGGAGAGGACGCCGTCGTTGTCGTAGATCCAGTGGCGTGGGAACGGGCTCGCGCCGACAACTTCGTGCTCGACACGACCGTCCGCGTGCAGTGTCAGCGCGAGTGTCGTCCAGCACGTCGCCGAGTGGATGCGGAACAGCGGTCCGCCCTTGACCAACCGCGGCGCGGGGAAGCCTGCTCGCCCGCCCACGGTCTGCACGAACCGTGCGCGGTCGCCCGAGATCTCCGGCTCCGAGCGAAGCACCTCGAACGGAACGCCCGGGACGACGATCGCCTTCGGGCCGATCCGAAACGTCGTCGAGCCGACGAGGCCGCCGCCTTCGTAGTCGGCGCTGACGATCGCGCCGTCCTCGACTTCGATCCAGGCCTGCAGGAGGTTGGCTTCGCGGAAGCGGTCGGCGTCGCGCAGCCGCTCCAGGTCACCCGCCTCGAGGCGATCGGGCGGCGGGTCGTCGTAGTGACCGACGCCGAGCTCGAACGGCAGCTTTGGCAGGCCCTCGATTGCCTCCGACGGGATCCACGAGATCGCGGTGACGGAACCTTCGACGCGCATCTTTGTCCTCCCCAGCTTGTTGATCCGCTGTCGATTCAACACCCGGAGAGGGTTCGGTTCAAGGTTCCGAGCGGCTCGAGGGGGACGACGCAGCGGCCGTCCCCCTCGCCGAGGGGCCTACAGAACCGCGAGGTACTTCTTCATCTCCCAGTCGGTGAGCTGGACGCGGTACTCGTCCCACTCCTTCCGCTTCAGCTCGACGTAGCGGTCGAAGATGTGCGGGCCGAGTGCCGTGCGCATGAGCTTCGACTGCGATAGCTCGTCGATCGCCTCGCCGAGTGTCTCGGGCAGGGAGACGATGCCCCGCTCGCGCCGCTGCTCGGGGGTGAGGTGGTAGAGGTTCGTCTCCATCGGGTCGGGCAGCTCGTAGCCCTGCTCGATTCCCTCGAGCCCCGCGTGCAGGAGCGCCGCGAAGGTGAGGTACGGATTGCAGGCCGGGTCGGGGCAACGGATCTCGGCCCGCGTCGCCTGCTCGGAGCCCGGCTTGTAGAGCGGGATCCGGATCAGAGCCGAGCGGTTCCGCTGCGACCACGCGACATAGACCGGAGCCTCGAAGCCCGGTACGAGCCGCTTGTACGAGTTGACCCACTGCGCGAAGACCGCCGAGAGCTCGCGGGCGTGCCGGAGCTGGCCGGCGATGAACGCCTTCGCCACGTCGGAGAGGTGCCACTTGTCGTCCTCGTCGAAGAACGTGTTGTGGCCGTCGGTGAAGAGCGACATGTGCGTGTGCATGCCCGAGCCGTTCTCGCCGAAGAGCGGCTTCGGCATGAAGGTCGCGTGGTACCCGTGCTGCTTCGCGACCTCCTTCACGACCAGCCGGTACGTGAGCATGTAGTCGGCCATGTCGAGCGCGCCCGCGTAGCGGATGTCGATCTCGTGCTGCGACGGCCCGACCTCGTGATGGTGGTACTCGACCGGGATGCCCATCGACTCGAGCGCGCGGATCGTGTCGCGGCGGACGCCGGTCGCGGCGTCGAGCGTCGTCTGCGCGAAGTAGCCGCCCTCGTCGAGCGTTTCCGTGCCCTTCTCGTCCTTGAACAGGAAGTACTCGGCTTCGGGACCGACGTTGAACGTGTCGAAGCCCATCGCCTCCATCCGCTCGAGCGCGCGCCGGAGTGCATGGCGCGGGTCGCCGGCGTACGGCTCGCCGTCGGGTGTGACGATGTCGCAGATCATCCGCCCCGTCTCGCCGTCGGGCAGTACGCGGAACGTGTCGGGATCGGGGATCGCGACCATGTCCGACTCCTCGATCGCGTTGAAGCCGGTGATCGACGAGCCGTCGAAGCCCATTCCGTCGTCCAGTGCGCCCTCGAGCTCGTTGCGCGTGATGGCGAAGCTCTTGAGGTGCCCCTCGAGATCGGTGAACCAGAGGAGCACGTCTTCGATGCCGCGCGACTCGATCTCCGCGAGCACCTCTTTGCGCGTCTCCGGGTCGGATGTCGCTCTGTTCCTTGACTCCACGTACGCCATTCTCCCTCCTCGACTCTGTTTCTGACAAACAAAAAAGCCCCGGCGTCAACGGTGTCCAAGAAGGACAGCGTGGTCGCCGAGGCCTCGTCGCCTCGCAAATGTCGTGCAAAGTCTACATGTCGTCCGGACGGACTGGGGCTACCCTCAAGGCGCTCTGGTTCGCACTTTCGCCGTCCTCTCCGTCCTCGCCGCAGCGGTCGCTTTCGCCTCGGCGACGCACGCGGCGCGCTTGTCGAGCAGTCCACAGCAGTACGTCGCGCCGGCCGGTTCCGGGGCGCTCTTCCTCGTCAGCGGTCACGGCTACGGGCACGGCGTCGGCATGGGCCAATGGGGTGCCCAGGGCTACGCGGAGCAGGGCTACACGTACGACCAGATTCTCGACGCCTACTACCCGGGCACGGGGCTGGGCCAGACATCCACCACGTCGATCCGCGTCCTCCTCGCGATCGGGCAGAAGAAGCTGACGATCTCCTCGAAGAAGGCGTTCACGGTCACGGACGGTGACGATGTGGAGCACACGCTTCCGGCGGGGAAGACGACCCTCGGAACCGGGCTCAAGCTCGCTGTCGACGGCGGGCCGGCGACCGCGCTCACCGCCCCACTCACATTCTCGCCGGGGGGCGGTTCGACGCTCACCCTCGGTCGGGCGTATCGCGGCCAGATCCTCGTCGACGTGGCGGGCAAGAAGCTCCGTGCGATCAACGAGCTCCCGCTCGAGCAGTACCTCTACGGCGTCGTCCCGGCCGAGATGCCGTCCGCCTGGCTCCCGGCGGCGCTCGAGGCGCAGGCCGTGGCGGCGCGCTCGTACGCCCTCGCCAACCGGAAAGCTGCCGCGCCGTACGACGTCTACGCCGACGGCCGCAGCCAGGCCTACCTCGGCGTCTCCGCCGAAACGGTGGCGGGGAGGCAGGCCGTCGACGAGACCGCAGGGCAGATTCTTCTCTACGGCAGCAGTGTGGCCGACACGCTCTTCTCCTCGAGCACCGGCGGCTGGACGCAGTCGGCTGCGGACGCCTTCGGCCCGCCCGGCCGGCCGTATCTCGTCTCGGTCAAGGATCCCTACGACACGATCTCGCCGTACCACAACTGGGGCCCGATTCCCGTCACCGCCCAGACGCTTGGCAGCGCGCTCGGCGTCACGGGCCACGTCGTCGATGCGACGGTCAAGCGGAACTCGTCCAAGCGCGTCAAGGCACTCAACGTCTCGTCGCTCTTAGGCGGAGCTGAGCACTCCTCCACGATCACCGGCGCGACCACTGCATCGGCGCTCGCCCTTCGCTCGACCTGGTTCAGCATCGGCGTCCTCTCGCTCCAGCCTCCGTCGCCGAACCCGAAGGTCGTTGCGGGCACGAGCGTGACGCTGAGCGGCGTCGTGCGGGGCTTGCAGGGAGTGGTCGTGCAGAAGCGCAACGGCGGTGGGCCGTGGCAGCGGCTGAGGTCGATCGTGCCCGGCAGCTTCTCCTTCGCCGTGAAGCCGAAAGTGACGACCCAATATCGGCTGGCGAGCGCAAATGACACAGCCGCGTCCGTCCGAATCCGGGTCCAGACGGCTACGGTGGGGTAGTGAGAAGGCTGAGGGTTGCGGTGCTCGGCGCAATCGTCGCTGCGCTCGTAGCGGCGTCTTCTGCTGCCGCGTTCACGCCGGCGAACACGTACTACGGGAAGCAGTGGTATCTCGGGCAGGACAACGCGTTCGACGCCTGGGCCTCGCCGCCGATGCTCGACCCCGTCAAGATCGCGGTCATCGACTCGGGGGTCGACTGCGGGTTGCCGGACTTCAAGGAGCAGATCGCGAACGAGAAGAGCTTCGTCGGCGGCAGTCCCTGCATGGACACACAGGGACACGGCACGATCGTCGCGGGCGAGATCGCCGGCGGGCTCAACTCTGCGGGCATCGTCGGCCTTGCCTGGGAAGCGCAACTAGTCGTAGCCAAGGTCGTCGCCGCCGACGGGACGATCCCGCTCAAGGCCGAGGCCGCCGGGATCAGATGGGCGGTCAACCAGGGAGCGCAGGTCGTCAACCTCAGCTTCGGCGCCGTCCGCGACCCGCTCTCGCCCGAGCTCGACTCGTACTCCAAGGTCGAGGCCCAGGCGGTGGCGTACGCGGTGAAGAGGGGAGCGGTGGTCGTCGCTGCTGTCGGCAACTCGGACGAGGCGCCGACCACACCGTGGCTGTACGCGAGCTGGCCCTCCGCGCTGCCTCACGTGATCGGCGTCGGCGCGTTGACCCGCTCCGGGAATGTCCCCGACTTCTCGGACGAGGACCCGACCTACGTCGACATCGCCGCCCCCGGCGTCGGAATCTTCTCCACCTTCCCCAAGGATCTGACGGCGTCACAGGACGGCTGCACGCCACAGGGCTACACCGATTGCGCGACGGGCGACTATCGCAAGCCCGAGGGAACGTCGTTCGCGGCGCCGCAGGTGGCGGCGGCCGCGGCCGTCCTCCTCGGCGTCGAGCCGTCGCTCACGAGCAGCCAGGTGACGAGGATCCTCGAGCGGCACGCGGACGACGTCGATGCCGCTTCCGGCTGCGCCCAGTGTCCGGCCGGACGCGACATGTTCAGCGGCTGGGGCAGTCTCGACGTGATGAAAGCCGTCAACTCTCTCGACTCGGCGCCGCTCCCCCCCTCCGACCGGCTCGAGCCGAACGACGACGCTTCGCAGGCACCGAAGCTGTGGGGGAAGGAGCCGAACCTCACTGCGACGCTCGACTACTGGGACGATCCCGTCGACGTCTACCGCGTGAAGCTCGACCGCGGGCAGCAGCTTCGGACGCGGGTCGCCGCGCACTGGGCCAACGCGGAGGTCGACCTGAGCCTCTGGCGGCCGGGGACGAGCACCGTGCTGCACGGGCACAAGGGGCGAGTTGACGCGACGGCCGGTCCGGCAAGCACGCAGCATTTCTCGTATCGGGCTCCGCGCGCGGGCTGGTACTACGTCACGCTGCGGACCACACAGCACGGCGGTGGCCGCTACACGTTGCGGCTCACGAAGACCGGGTGAGCCTTACTGGCTCTCGAGCAGCTCTTCGTCGTTGACCTGACGCATCACGCGCGCGGGATTGCCGACGACGAGCATCCGCCGCTCGACGTCCTTCGTCACCACCGCACCTGCTCCGACGAAGGCCTCCTCGCCGATCTCGATGCCGGGAAGAAGGATCGCCCCGCCTCCGATCCGCGCGCCGCGGCGGATGGTCGGGCCTTTGATCAGCTCGTGACGCCGCTCGGTGCGGCCCATGAAGTTGTCGTTCGTCGTGACGACGCACGGCGCGATGAACACCTGCTCCTCGAGCGTCGAGTATGCGGTGATGTAGGCCTCGGCCTGGATCTTCGTCATCGCCCCGATCGTCGTGTCGTTCTCGACGAGCGAGCCTCGCCCGATCACGACGTCGTCGCCGACCGTGACGCGCTCGCGCACGCACGACTGGTCGCCGAGGATCACGCGCGCACCTACCTTCGCTCCCGCGAAGACGACGGCCCCGGTGGAGACGATGGTGTCGTCGCCGATCTCGGCGGGAGGCAGCTCCTCCCGTTTCGCCGTCGAGCGGGGCGAGAGCGAGGGCTGCTTGCCCACGACCGCGTGCTCGAGCACCTTCACGCCTTCTCCGAGCACGGTGCCCGGATAGACGATCGCCGTTGCGTGGATCTCAGCCACGCAACGACTCCGTCAGGAGCTCGAGGGCCCGCACGACTTCGAGCCCGTCCCGCATCTCGCGTCCGTCCCAGCCCTCCTGCACGAGCCGCAGGAAGTGCTGGCACTCGAGCTTGAGCGGCTCCGCGTTAGACAGCTTCGGGCTGAACGCGTCGCCCGAGCGGGTGCTCCACTCGCCGTACGTGTCGGAAGGCTGCTCGGGCGCCTTGTCGTAGACGGTGATCTTCTGGTCGAGCTCCATGTCGTCGAAGACGGCCATCTTGTCGCGGCCCACCACCGTGAGCCGGCGCATCTTGTGCGGGTCGAGCCATGAGAGGTGCATGTGCGCGATCTTCCCTGACGCGAAGCGCAGGTAGCAGAACACGACGTCCTCGACTCCCTCGTTGAGGAACGCATGACCGTGCGCCGACGCCTCGACGATCTCCTCCTGGATCAGGCTGAGGATCACCGAAAGGTCGTGGACGCCGAGCGACCAGAGGGCGTTCTCGTCCTTGCGGATCTTGCCGAGGTTCTGGCGGTTCCCGTAGACGACGAGCACGTCGCCGAGCTCGCCCTGGTCGACGATCTCCTTGAGCTTCTGCACAGCCGGGTGGTAGAGGAGGAGATGGCCCGGCATCAGCACGAGCCCGCCCGCCTCCGCGAGACCGACGAGCTCCTCCATCTCGGCGAGGCGCATCGCCGGTGGCTTCTCGACGAAGACGTGCTTGCCCGCCTCGAGCGCCGCCTTCGCGAGCGGATAGTGGGTGGGAACCGGGGTCGCGATCACGACCGCATCCACGTCTTCGGCTGCGATGAGCTCCTCGAACGAGCCGGTGACCCGGGCGTCGGGATAGCGCTCGCCGAACTCCGCCTGTCGCTCTTCGCTCGCGTCGCAGAGCCAGCGCAGGTCGGCGAGGTCGTCGAAGTTGCGGGCGAGGTTGCGCCCCCAGTAGCCGAGCCCTGCCTGACCGATCCGCAACGTCACAGCTTGTAGACGTGCGCCGCCGCGCTTCCCTTGGCGCCGGTCGCGTTGCGGAGGTCGACGACGAGTGACGCTTCGTCCACGAGCCGGTCGTAGTCGAGGGACGAGTGGTCGGTGACGATCACGACGCAGTCGTGGGCCTGCGGCTCGAGTGGGGCGGAAGCCAGCTCGACGCCCTCCTCGTCGATCCGAGGGACGTGCGGGTCGTGGTACGAGACGTCGGCGCCGGCGTTCTGGAGCAGCGAGATCAGCTTCAACGCGGGCGACTCGCGCAGGTCGCCGATGTCCGGCTTGTACGCGACGCCGAGCACGAGGATCCGCGAGCCCTTCATCGCGCGCTGCGTGTGGTGGTTGAGCGCCTGCGAGACGAGCGAGCGGCAGAAGTACGGCATCTCCTCGTTCACCTTGCCCGCGAGCTCGATGAACTCCGTGTAGAAGCCGAACTCGCGTGCCTTCCAGCTGAGGTAGAAGGGATCGATCGGGATGCAGTGGCCGCCCAGGCCCGGCCCGGGGCTGAAGCGCATGTAGCCGAACGGCTTGGTCGCGGCCGCGTCCACGACCTCCCAGATGTCGATTCCCATGCGGTCGCAGAGGATCGCGAGCTCGTTGACGAGCGCGATGTTGACCGAGCGGAAGATGTTCTCGAGCAGCTTCGTGAGCTCCGCCGCCTCCGGGCTCGTGACCTCGTGCACAGTGTCGAGCGCGCGCCGGTAGATCTCTGCGGCTCTGCGCGTGCACTCGGGCGTGACGCCGCCGAGCACCTTCGGCGTCGTCTTCGTCGTCCAGTCCTCGCGGCCGGGGTCGACCCGCTCCGGCGACATGGCGAGGTAGAAGCCCTCGCCCGAGGTCAGTCCGCTGCCTTCCTCGAGGATGGGCTTGAGCAGCTCTTTCGTCGTGCCCGGCCACGTCGTCGACTCGAGGACGACGACCTGGCCCTCGCGCAGCACTCCGGCGATGCGCCGCGCCGCGGCCTCCACGATCGAGAGGTCGGGCTCGCGCTGGCGCGAGAGTGGCGTGGGCAGTGCGATGAGGATGCCGTCTGCGTCTCGCAGCTCCTCGTAGCTCGTGGTCGCGTGGACGAGCCCGCGCTCGACGAGCGGAGCCAGCCGCTCGCTCGGGACGTCGGGAATGTGCGACTCGCCGCGGTTGAGCGCGGCGACGATGTCTTCGACCACGTCGACGAGGAGGACGCGGCAGCCGGCCTCGGCGAAGGTGGCCGCCAGAGGCACGCCGACATATCCGGCGCCAACTACGG
>CAWFVH010000002.1:0-20829 GCA_963819275.1 uncultured Actinomycetes bacterium
GATCCCCCTGCAGCGTCTCGCGGTACTCGCGGAAGAGCTGGCGGATCACGCTCTCGAGATGCTCGAACGAGACACCTACCTCCTGAGCGAGGTCCGCGGCCGACACGATCAGCGGAGGATCGGAGACGATGCGCGGCTCGCCGTCGACGAGCTGCGTCAACTTCGCGAAGGCTTTCATGCTGTCCTTCGTCCGCGCCTTCGCCGCAGCCTTCACCGCAACGTCGGCTTGATGCTTTGCCTGCTGCTCCCGCAGGTTCCGCTCGATCGTGTCGACGTCGAGGCGGGCGTACCAGACGTCGAGGTTCGACGCCTCGGCGAGCTTCCGCATCCATGTGCGGTACGCGCGAACGACGGACGACACGGCGGCCTGCCGCTCGGCGTCGCTGAACTCGCGATCGCGACCTGCGATCTCGAAGCTCGCGACGAGCCGCTTCACGTCCCACTCGAAGGGGCCGGGAAGGGTTTCGTCGAAGTCGTTGAGGTCGAAGACGAGCGTGCGCTCGGGCGACGCGTAGCCGCCGACGTTCGAGAGGTGCGCGTCTCCGCAGAGCTGGGCCCGGAGACCCGCTCGGGGCGTCGATGCGAGGTCGTGAGCCATCACGGCCGCCGCACCGCGGTAGAACGTGAAGGGCGAAACGAGCATCCGTCCGTAGCGGACGGGGACTAGCTCCGGGACACGCGATTCCGCTTGCGCATCGAGGATTGCCACAGGGTCACGGTCCGGGGCGAGCTCGAAGCCGGCCTGGCTCGAACGCGGGCACTCCTCCCGCGCTGCCCGGCCGCGTGCGACCCGCTCCTCAGCGGTGAAGTGGGGTACTGCGCTCGCGATTCCGGGCGCTGCCGGCTCGCTCTTCTTCTCGACGGTGGTCATTTCATGCCTCCTTTAGTGCGCGAAGCCCGTGGCGCTCGCCGCGTCGTGGGTGGGCGCCGGCTGCTTCTCGAGCCGGGCGAGCTGGCGCTTCACGTCCGCGAGCAGCATGTCGGCCATGTCGTGGGTGAACCCTCGCCGCACGACGACGCGGAGCGCCGCGAGGTCGGTGCGGTTCTCGGGGAAGGTGTAGGCGGGCACCTGCCAGCCGCGCTCCCGGAGCGCCAACGAGAGGTCGAAGACCGAGTAGTTCTCGATCCCCGGCTTCAGCGCCATCGCGAACACGGGCAACTCGTCGCCGCGCGTCAAGAGGTCGAACGGGCCGAGCTCGTCGAGCCGGTCAGCCAGCCCTGTCGCCACTTCGCGCGCGTACTGCTGCACGCGCCGGTAGCCCTCGAAGCCGAGCCGCATGAAGTTGTAGTACTGCGCGACCACCTGGGCGCCCGGACGCGAGAAGTTGAGGGCGAAGGTCGGCATCGTGTCGCCGAGGTAGTTGACCCGGAAGATGAGCTCGTCGGGCAGCGCGTCGACATCGCGCCAGACGATCCAGCCGACTCCCGGGTAGACGAGGCCGTACTTGTGGCCGGACGTGTTGATCGACGTGACGCGCGGCAGGCGGAAGTCCCACTCCAGATCCGGGTCGATGAACGGCGCGACCATTCCGCCCGACGCGCCGTCGACGTGCACCGGCACGTCGATCCCGGTCTCCTGCTCGAACGCGTCGAGCGCCGCGCAGATGTCGGCGACCGGCTCGTACGAGCCGTCGAAGGTCGAGCCGAGCACGGCGCAGACGCCGATGGTGTTCTCGTCGCAGCGCTTGACGGCCTCTTCGGCCGAGAGGTGGTACCGGTCGCCCTCCATCGGCACGAGCCGCATCTCGACTTCCCAGTAGTTCGCGAACTTCTCCCAGCAGACCTGGACGTTCGTGCCCATCACGATGTTCGGCTTGTCGGCGGGCATCCCATCGGCCAGCCGCCGCTTCTGCCAGCGCCGCTTGAGTGCCATCGCCGCGAGCATCACGGCCTCGCTCGAGCCGGTCGTCGAGCAGCCGGTCGCCTCCTCCGCCTCCGGTGCGTGCCAGAGATTCGCGAGGATGTTGACGCAGCGCGCCTCGATCGCCGCGGTCTGCGGATACTCGTCCTTGTCGATCATGTTCTTGTCGAGGCACTCGCCCATGAGCCGCTCGGCCTGCGGCTCCATCCAGGTCGTCACGAAGGTCGCGACGTTCAGGCTGGCGCTGCCGTCGAGCAGCAGCTCGTCGTGGATGATCTGGTACGCAGCGTCCGGCGGCATCTCGCCGTCGGCCAGCTCGTAGCGCGGGACGGGCTGCGTCTCGAGGTCGTACAGCGGCCCGACGGGCATTCCGCCGGTGTGGTCGCGGGACTTGCTCGAGTGCTTGACCGTCGTCATCTGGGATGCCTCCTCGCGGGTTTGTGCACGAACGTTCGCAGCCGGACACGAGGAAATCGTCGTCTGTTCGGGGTGATTTGACGGCGTTTCGAGTGCTGCTAGGTTCGGCACGGGATGCGGATTGCCATCGGAGTGTTCGACGGCGCGGAGGAGCTCGACTTCGTCGGGCCGTGGGAGGTATTGGCGATGTGGCGCGACGTCTACTCCGACGACGAGGTCGAGGTGATGCTCGTCGGCGAGACCACCGAGGTCGTCACGTGCGCCAAAGGCATGCGCGTCCTGCCCGACGCGAGCTGGGACGAGGTCGGCGATGTCGACGTCCTCATCTACCCCGGTGGCCGGGGCACGCGCGCACAGCTGGGCGACGAGACGATCCGCGCGCGCATGCGCGCGCTGAAGCGACGTGGGACGTTGCTGGCCAGTGTCTGCACGGGATCCCTCGTCTACGCGGACGCGGGCCTGCTCGACGGGCTGCCCGCGACGACCTACTGGAGTGCGTTCGACACGCTGCTGAGCCTCGGGCGTGACATCGAGCCGCAGCCGGACAGCCGTTTCGTCGACACGGGAGAAATCATCACCGCCGCCGGAGTGTCAGCGGGAATCGACATGGCCCTGCACCTGGTAGGCCGCCTCGGCACACCCGACAAGGCACGCGAAGTGCGCCGCGCCATCCAGTACGACCCGGAGCCGCCGTACTAGCGCTGCCGGGCGGCAGAGGTCGGCCCTACGCCGCCTATGAGCCGAGCCATCCGGGTCGGTTGTGGATCGTGAAGCGGAGCGAGCGGGAGCCGGAGTTGCCGCGGATATCTGTCGCGGTTACCACGAGGTCGTAGATGCCGTCGGAGAGGGAGTGGGTGTCGAACTTCGTCGGCGAGAGCAGGAACCGGTAGGAGCCGGGCTGCATGAACGAATAATGGTTGCCGAAGACGGTCATGTTCTGGTACGTGCCGCGCGCGTAGATCAACCAGAAGACGCTGTTGCTCAACTTGGCCGTGCGAAAGTCGACGGTCACGTGTGGCGGCACGACGACGGTCGCGGTGATCGGCGACCTCGTCGCCCCTCGCGATCGCGGCCGCTATCAGGGCTACTTCGGCGGCGTGTTCGGCGTTGCCACGGTGATCGGCCCGCTGATCGGCGGCTTCTTTGTCGACCACCTCTCGTGGCACTGGATCTTCTACATCAACCTGCCGATCGGCGCCGCCGCGCTGGCCGTCATCGCGGTCGCCTTCCACGCCCGGCCCGACCGTCGCAGCCACTCGATCGACTATCTCGGCGCGGCGCTTCTCGCGGGAGGCCTCTCCGCAGTCGTCCTGTTCACGAGCCTCGGCGGCACGACCTACTCCTGGGGCGCGCCGCAGATGCTGGTATTGGTGCTCCTCGGCGCCGTGCTGCTCGTGGCATTCGTTTTCGTGGAACGGCGCGCGGCGGAGCCGATTCTGCCGCTCGCGCTCTTCAAGAACCGGACGTTCTCGGTGACGAGCGCGATCGGCTTCATCATCGGAGTGGCGCTCTTCGGCTCGATCACGTACCTGCCGCTCTACCTCCAGATCGTCAAGGGTCATAGCCCGACTCAGTCGGGGCTGCTGCTGACACCCATGATGGTCGGCGTCCTGATCACCTCGATCACGAGCGGCAACATCATCTCGCGCACTGGCCGCTACCGGCCCTTCCCGATCATGGGCACCGCGGTCGCGGCGATCGCGGTTTTCCTGCTCTCGCGGCTTGCCGTCTCGACGCCGATCTGGCTTGCGGCGCTCTACATGCTTGTGCTCGGGCTCGGCCTCGGGATGGTGATGCAGGTCCTCGTGCTCGCCGCCCAGAACGCCGTCCCGTACCAGTTGCTCGGTGTGGCCACCTCCGGCTCGACGCTCTTCCGGCAGATCGGCGGCTCGATCGGCGTCTCGATCTTCGGCGCGATCTTCGCCAACCGACTCGCGACGGAAATCGCCGACCGGCTCCCGCGCGGAGTCCACGTGCCGGCCGCCGCTAACCCCGCAGTCGTCCAGCAGCTGCCGCCAGCCGTGAAGCAGCCGTACATCGAAGCGTTCACGGCTGCGATCCAACCGGTCTTCCTCGCCGCGACAGGATTTGCGATCGCGGCGTTCTTGCTCACCTGGCTGCTACGCGACGTACCGCTCCGGACCACAGCCTCGGCGGAAGGGATCGGCGAGAGCTTCGCCTCGCCCCGCGAAGACCGCTCCGACCACGAACTGGAACGGATCATCAGCGCTGTCGCCGGCGGTCGGATGCGAACGGATCTCTACAGGCGCATAGTCGACGCGGCCAACCTCGACCTCACTGCGGCCGAAGCCTGGCTGCTCAGCCGCATCGCGATCGAAGACCGCATCGACGGCCTGGGGCGGCCACGCTCCGCGGGCCCGGAGGAAGTCGCGATGCTGACCGCCAGGCTTCTCCAGCGTTCCTATCTCACCGTCGACCTCGAAGCCGACCGCATCGAGCTCAGCGACACCGGCCGACGCGCCTACGCACAACTCGTGGAGGCAGGCCGAAGCGAACTGACACGACTGATAGCCGACGCCGGTCCGCCGGAGGACGAGATCGACAACGTCCTCCGCCGACTCGCCGCCTCACTACTGGAAGACATCCCGCGCGACGGAACGGACGCGAGCAGCGTCGCCGGCCCCGCAGAAGCGGTCCTCCGCTGAACCGAGTTCGCCCGAGGAACCAGGGCCTCCGCCGGGGGTTGTCCGGGTTTGGTCAACTGCGATAATCCCGCAGCCCGGTAGCCTGAGTTCCAGCCAGGCCCCCATCGACTAGCGGTCCAGGTCGCGGCCCTTTCAAGGCTGAAGCACGGGTTCGAATCCCGTTGGGGGTACCTCTAGGTCGTTGGCTCGACGCCCACTGCTCCGCCCTCGACGCGCACCGTCCAGCGGCGGCCGAACGCGCGGACGCCCTCGAGCGAGAGACCCTCCAGCCGGTCCGGCACGCACGTCGCCTCGGAGCGAAGCACCCGGTCGGCTCGATCGGGCACGAGACGCAGCACTGCCTGGAGCAGAAGGACAGGAGTCCCGGCCGCCCAGGCCTGCGGCGACGACGCCGTCGGATAGACGACGGGGAAGCCGGTGTGGTCGCGTGCGAAGCCGGCGAAGACTTCGGGGAGGCGGTAGTCGAAGTGCGTCGCAGCCTCGACCGTTGCCTCGAGGATGCGAGCCGCGTCCGCCGGGCGGCCGCTCTGCGCCAGGCCCCATGCGACGAGCGAGTTGTCGTGCGGCCAGACCGTGCCATCGTGGTAGACGAGCGGGTTGTACGCACCCTCGCCGGCCGCCATCGTGCGAACACCCCAGCCGGACCAGAGGGCATCGCCCATCAACAGCCCGGCGATCGTCTCCCTGCGATGTTCGGTGACGATGCCGCTCCAAAGTAGGTGGCCGAGATTGGAGGTAAGCGAGTCGATCGGCCGCTTTTCGCGATCGAGGCCGAGCGCGTAGAAGCCCCGCTCTTCGAGCCAGAACGCCTCGTCGAAGCGGCGGCGCAGCGCGGCCGCCTCGCTCTCGAGCCGCTCAGCCAGCGCCTCGTCCCGCCAGAGCTCGCGCGCGATCTCGGCGATACGCAGCTTCGCGTCGTAGACGTAGCCCTGCACCTCCACCGGCGCAATCGGAGGCAGCGCGAGCGTGCCGTCGTGGAAGGCCATCGAATCCTCCGAGTCCTTCCAGGTCTGGTTGCGGATCCCGTGCGAGCTCCGGCGGTTGTACTCGACGAAGCCGTCGCCGTCGAGGTCCGCCGGGCCGTTGATCCAGTCGAGCGCGCGCCGCGCCGCCTCCTCGAGCTCGAGCGGAAGGGTCGGGTCGTCGGTCCAGCGCCACACCTCCGAGAGCAACACGAGGAAGAGTGGCGTCGCGTCGACGGTGCCGTAGTAGCGGTCGGTCCAGGCGAGCGCCGCTTTGCCGCGCCGCAGCTCGTGGACGATCTTGCCGGGCTCGGCGTCGCGCTCAGGGTCGTCCGCGGTCGCCTGCGTCGCCGCAAGAACGCGCAAAGTTCCCGCGGCCAGATCCGGCCCGAGCAGCAACGTCTGCAGTGACGAGATCAGCGTGTCCCGGCCGAAGACGGTCATGAACCACGGCGTCCCGGCGGCGAGCAGGTGGCCGTCGGGAACCTCGGGTACGCGCATCCGCAGCGCGGCGAGATCCGCAAGCGACCGGTTCCAGGCGTGGACGAGGTCGTCCCAGCCCGCGCTCAGCTCGGGCGCCGAGCTCTGCCATTCCGCCAGCGATTGCGTCGCGTGCCGCCTCTCCTCGGCGAGCTCTCGCGCGAACGACGTGGCCGTCAGCGGCTCCACGCCGTCGAGCTCGGCCTGCACGCCGACAACGAGTCCCCAGCGCGCACCGGGCTCGAGCGAGAGCGCGAACCGGGCGACGCCGTCAGCCTCGTCGAACGCCTCCGACAGGTGGACGACGGTGCGGCCGGCGAACGAGCCGTCCGAGAATACGAGCGTCCCGTTGCTCGAGCGCTCCGGCGGATGTGCCGGCGGCAACTTCGCCGCCACCGAAAGACCGAATCCAGGCTCGAGGTCCTTGACGACGAAGATGTCTGCGAAGTCGGCCGCGAGCTCCAGCCCGAGCTCGACGTCGATTCGGCGCTGGCCGTGGTTTTCGACCGCGATCCGCTCCTCCATGCAGTCGCCGACGAAGCGCTCGCGCTCGATGACGAGTTCGTTCGGCCGCAGGCCGGCCGCAAGCGGGTTCCGCAGGACGAACGAGGCGAGATGCGGCGTGGAGTGATCGTGCGAGAGCGGATCGAGGCGCGCGCCGCCGAGCGTCAGCACCGACCGCGAGAGGAAGCGCGTGTCGGAGGCGAAGAAGCCCGAGGCGGCGGCGATGCCGTCGACGTCGCCTCGCTCGTCGCAGACGCAGAAGGTCGAGCCGTCAAGAACCGTGAGCGGCAAGACGCTATGCGGCCGGCCCGACGACGCGGCTGCTGGCCTCGTCGAAGAGCAGCACCTTGTCGAGTGGCACGGATAAGGTCTCGCGCTCGCCCGTGTGCAACCGCGGTTCCACTGGCAGCTTCACCACGAGCTCGTGATCGCCGAGCCTGACGTGCGCGAGCTGCTCGTCGCCGAGGTACTCGACGACCTCGACCGACACGTCGAGCGTTCCCGCTCCCGGCCTCCCGTTGCCGAGCTGGACGTGCTCGGGCCGGAACCCGGCGAGTTGGCCGGTGCCGCCGATACCGAGGGCCGACGAGGGAAGCATGTTCATCGCCGGCGAGCCGATGAACCGTGCCACGAACGTGTTCGCGGGATGCTCGTACAGATCCTCGGGAGTGCCGAGCTGCTGCAACTCGCCCTTGTTCATGACGGCGATGCGGTCGCCCATCGTCATCGCCTCGACCTGGTCGTGCGTCACGTAGATCGTGGTCGTGCCGAGGCGCTGCTGCAACCTCAGGATCTCGGCCCGTGTCTGGACGCGGAGGGCTGCATCGAGGTTCGAGAGCGGCTCGTCCATCAAGAACGCCTTCGGCTCGCGGATGATCGCGCGCCCGAGCGCGACGCGCTGACGCTGGCCGCCCGAGAGCTGCCTCGGCTTGCGCTTGAGGAGGTCGCCGAGCTCGAGCACGTTGGCGGTCTGCGTCACGCGCGTTTCGATCTCGGCCTTGGCCACCTTGTGGTTGCGGAGGCTGAAGGCGAGGTTGTCGTAGACCGTCATGTGCGGGTAGAGGGCGTACGACTGGAAGACCATGGCCACGTCACGAGCGCCGGGCGCTACGTTGTTGACGACGCCATCGCCGATCAGGATGCGACCGCTCGTTACTTCCTCGAGCCCGGCGAGCATTCGCAGCGCGGTCGTCTTCCCGCAACCCGACGGGCCGACGAGGACGAGAAACTCGCCGTCGGGGACGTCGATGCTGAGATCGTCGACAGCGGTGGTGTCGTCGAACCGCTTGGTGACGTGGTCGAACGTGACCCCTGCCATCAGACCTCCCTCGCATCTGCCGGCAGCACGAAGTGAGCCACCGCGACGAATGAGTAGGCAAGCGTGATCGTGAGGAACGGCATCACAGCGGCGGCGATCCCGGCGAGGTTGATGAGCAGGAGCGCAAGCCCGAGCAGGAGCGTCGCAAGCGGTCGCTTCGCTCCGAAAGCCGCGGCGTCGCGCGCGATCAGCCCGAGCGGTTCCTCCGGCTCGGCCACCGCGACGATCGTCAGCACGGCGGCGTAGATCCCCAGCAGGACGACGAGGTAGAGCGTGAGGAATGCCAACGGCCAGCCGGCGCTCGACCGCGCGTAGAACCGAACCGCGAGCGCAGCGACCACTCCGAGTGCGACGCCGGCTGCGCCGAGCGCCAGGCCGCGGCGCCAGTGCATCCGCAACCCGTCCCAGGCGTCCGCGAGTGCGAGGTTGCCGGTGCGGACGAGCGTCACCGAGCAATGCGCAAGCGCGGCGACCAGCGGTCCCGCCAGCACGGCGAGAATGAGCAGCGCATGGACCGCAATCGCGGCCACGGCGGAGAAAACGAGTACCGCTCCGAGCGCCGCGTTGACGGGGACGAGCCGCCACGAGTTGCGATAAAGGTCGGCGACGGCAAGCCCCAGCGCACGACGCGCGCTCATCCCTTCACTCCCGCCGAGACGACGCCGGACACGAAGAACCGCTGGAAGGCGAGAAAGATGACCAGGACCGGGAGAATGGCGATGACGGCGCCGGCCGAGATCTCCGGCCACAGCGACCCGTAGTTGAAATGCAGCTCCGCCAGCCCGAGCTGGATCGTGTAGTGGCTCGGGTTTCCCTGCCCGAAGAGGATCAAGGGCCAGAAGAAATCGTTCCACGTGCCCTGGAACTGGAGGATGGCGAGTGCGGCCATTGCAGGCAGCGCGAGCGGCAGCATGATGCGCCAGAACGTCTTGAAGTACCCGGCTCCGTCGAGCTTCGCCGCCTCTTCGAAGTCGCGCGGGATCGTGAGGAAGTACTGGCGCATGAAGAAGAGGTTCACCGCGGAGACGAGGTTGATCATGATGTAGCCCCAGAAGCTGCCGAACAGACCCCAGTGGACGATCATCAGGAAGATGGGGATCAGGCGCAGCTGGTCGGGCACCATCAGCGTTCCGAGCACGAGCAGGAACAGGAGCTCTCGTCCGGGGAACCGGAGTCGCGCAAACGCGTAGCCGCCAAGCGCAGAGAGGAAGAGGTTGCAGATGACGATGACCACGCACAGGAAGACGCTGTTCTTGATGTAGGTGGGGAAGTCGTAGTCGTTCCAGAGCGTGCGCCACGCCGAGGTCGTCCACGGGTGCGGGATGAACGTGACGTTGACGCTGTCCGGAATCGTCTTGAAGGACGTGATGAACGTCCACAGGAACGGCACGAAGAAGATCGCCGCGACCAGCAGATAGAGCGTGTAGAGCAGGATCTTGCGGACGACCTCCGCTCGCGCTCGTCCGGGGATGTAGGGCTCGGCACTCGCGACAGACGTCTGCAGCGTCATGCGGCCTCCTGCCGGCCGACCGTGAGACGCTCGAAGACTGTGAGCCCGAAGAGGAGGACGGTGTAGACGACGCCGGCCGCCGCAGCGACACCGAACGCGTAAGACCCGTAGGCCTGGTTGTAGATGTAGAGGATCGGCGTCATCGTCGCGTAGTTCGGTCCGCCGGAGGGACCCCCGATGAGGAATGACTGATCGAAGAGCTTGAGCGCGCCGATGCTGAACACGACGAGGCAGAAGAAGTGCGCCGGCCGGAGCAGCGGGAAGGTGATCTTCCAGAACGTCCGCCAGGCTCCGGCGTTGTCGACGGCCGCCGCCTCGTAGAGGTCGTCCGGGATCGCCTGCATCGCTGCGAGATAGAAGATCATCACCGTCCCCGAGGTCGTCCAGGCGTTCATCCCGACGATGCCCCACAGGACGGTCGATGCGTTCCCGAACCAGTCCGTGCTGAAGCCAAAGACGTGGTTGAACAGGCCGTTCTGGCTGAAGATGTAGAGGATGATCGTCACGATCGCGACGGACGAAGCGATCGACGGGAAGTAGAACGCCGAGCGGAAGAAGTTTCGCCCGCGGATCCTCTGGTTGATGGCGAGGGCGAGCAAGAGTCCGAGCGCCATCTCGAGCGGGACGACCACGATGGTGTACTCGGCGATGTTCTCTAGAGCGGTGTGGTAGACGGAATCGTGGAACACCTGCCAGTAGTTGAACGTTCCGGCCCCGGGGGACGTCTTGCCGAGGATCCCCCAGTGGAAGAAGCTGATGTACAGCGCATAGAAGAACGGGTAGATGAAGAAGAGCCCGAAGACCGCGATCGGCACGAACGCGAACGCGTAGCCCCAACTCGCCTCGCGCAGACGCGCCCCGAACATCGAGGCGCGGAGCGGGCGGGGCGCAGCTCGTGTGGCAGTCGTAGACGCCATCGCGGTTAGACCGTTCCCCGTGCGGCACGGCACCACACGGGGAACGGTTCAGTCAGTGTGGGATTACTGGCCCTTGAGGGCCTTGCCGACGTCGGAGAGCATCTGCTGCACCGTCTTGCTGCCGGAGATGACCGCGTTCAGGTCATTCCCCATGACGGTGTAGGCGCTGGAAAAGTTCGGGTTGCCGAAGCCCCAGCCGCGAGCGAACGGAGCCGCTGCGAGGAACGGCTTGCGTCCCCCGATCGACGGCACGTCCTTGCGCGGCGAGAGCGCGAGGCCCTTCGACATCCAGATCTTCTCGCCTTGCTTGCCGACGAGCCAACTGAGCACTTTCCACGCAGCGGCCTTGTTCGGGTCGCTCTTCGCGATCGACCACGAGACGGTGAAGGCGAGGTTGCCCTGCTTCTTCCCCTGAATCATGGGATGGACGCTGTAGTGCGTGCTCGGGTACGTCGACTTCATGAACGGAAGCACCCAGTTGCCTTCGAAGATGATCGCGGCGTGACCCTCACCGAGCTCCTGCCCGCACCAGCTGCCGGACGGCGGCGTATAGGCGAGACCGCTCTTGAGCAGGCCGACGTAGAAGCTCACCGCCTTGGCGTTCGCCGCCGAGGTGAGGTGGCTCGTGATCGAGCCGCCGTTCTCGTACATGAACGCACCCATCCGCGCCCAGTCGGCCGAGAGGCAGATCGGGTGCTTGATGCCCTTGTTCACCATCTTCTTCGCGTCCGACTTGAGCTGAGCCCACGTCTGCGGCACCGACTTGATGCCGGCCTTGGCGAACAGCGCATTGCCGGTCTCCGTCGCGAGCGGCGACCAGTCCTTCGGGAAGCCGTAGACCGTCTTGCCCTTCTCGAACGCGCCGAGCAGCTTCGGATAGAACGGCTTCGTGTTGAAGTGGGTCTGCTTGATCATGCCGTTCAGCGGCTGGATGACACCCTGGTGGATCCAGCTGCCGATCACGCTCGAGTCGACGTAGAACACGTCGGGCGTGTTGTGCGCGGCGAACCGGGCGGTCATCGCCTGGGTGTAGTCGCCGTTGATGACCTGCCACGTGACGTGGATGCCCTCTTTCGCACCCACCGAGCTGTTGAACGCGTTCGCCATCTGGGTATCGAGCGCGTCTTCGTCCGGCCCGGAAGACCAGCCGGCGAATGTGACGTTGGTGACCTTCTGAGTCTTGTGCCCTGCCTGGGCAGATGCGGCGATCATGACCCCCGTAAGAAGCAAGAGGCCGACGACCACCGCGAAGCGCTTCGTCATGACTGACGACCCTCCCTCGTTGTTGGAACCGGTTTCAAAACTGGGACAATCCGACCCAGTTTCATACCCCCTCAGCCGATCTCTAACCCCTCGCCTGATCACGTATCAGGGCTCGGCTTCCCTTGACTTTGAGACGTTCCGCCAGCACTCTGGTTAGCGAAGTGGAACCGCTACCAGAAGCGGCGTCTCCAGGCCCCGCTCGCATTGCCGACGTCGCCGCTCGGGCCGGCGTCGGTGTCGCGACGGTCTCGCGTGTGCTCAACAGCCGCAGCGGTGTCCGGCCGAGCACCCGGGATCGGGTCGTCGAAGCGATCGAGGCGCTGAACTACCGGCCGAGCTCGCTGGCCCGCAGCCTCTCTCTGCAGCGAACGATGGTCGTGGCGACGCTCCTCCCGTGGTTCACGAATCCGTCGGCGGTGGAGCGGGTCAGGGGCATCGTCGAGGGGCTGAGCGCCTCGGACTACGACCTGATGGTCTTCGACATCGAGTCAGAGGGCAGGCAGCGTCGAGCGTTCGAGCTCTTCGACCGCGGTGACCGGGCGGACGGCCTGCTCGTCGTCTCCACCCTTCCACCCGAGCGCGAGGTCGAGCGCTTGCACGCGGCCGGCATCCCCTGCGTGCTGATCGACGCAGTGCACCCGCGCTTCCCGAGCATCGCGGTCGACGACGTCGCCGGCGGAGAGATCGCCACGCGACACCTCGTCAACCTCGGCCACCGGCGCGTCGCGCTGATCGGAGACCCGCCGCCGGAGTTTCGGTTCGACTGGAGTCGCGACCGCACGCACGGCTACGAGCGCGCTCTGGCCACGGCGGGGATCGAGGTACGCGAGGACTACGTCCGCGAGGGAACGCGTCTGCCCCACGTCGCGCGTGCGATTGCCACCGAGCTCCTCTCGCTGCCCGAGCGTCCCACCGCGGTCTTCGCGGCCTCCGACACCCAGGCGATCGGCGTTCTCGAGGCGGCGCGGGCGCTCGGGATCGCTGTTCCCGGAGAGCTGTCGGTGATCGGTTTCGACGACATCGAGATCGCCGCGTATCTCGGGCTGACCACGGTGCGCCAGCCGCTGGTCGAGAGCGGTCGCCGCGGAGCGCGGCTCCTCCTCGACGCGCTCGCCGGGCGATCGCTGTCGCCCCTGCGCGAACTGCTGCCGCTCGAACTCGTCGTCCGCGGCACCACGGGGCCTGCTCCAGCCTAATAGCGCGCCGCTACGCTCGGGTCATGTCGAAGATCGAGAAGTCCGAGCAGGAGTGGCGCGCAGAGCTGACGCCCGAGCAGTACCGCGTGCTGCGCGAGAAGGGAACCGAGGCGCCGTTCAGCGGCGAGTACGACCACGTGTTCGAACCGGGCTCTTACCGTTGCGCCGGCTGCGGCGCCGAGCTGTTCGAGTCGGACGCGAAGTACGACTCGGGCTGCGGCTGGCCCGCCTTCTACGCACCGTCCGGCGAGGACGCCGTGGAGGAGGAGTCCGACGCGACCTACGGGATGGTGCGCACCGAGGTGCTGTGCGCGAGCTGCGGGGGCCACCTCGGCCACGTCTTCCCCGACGGCCCGCAGCCGACCGGGCTCCGGTACTGCATCAACTCCGCCGCGCTGAAGCTCGACGAGAAATAGCGGTACCGTTTTCCCGCACGGGCGGTTAGCTCAGCTGGGAGAGCAACGGCTTTACAAGCCGTAGGTCGCAGGTTCGAGCCCTGCACCGCCCACTTTGGCGCGAGAATCACGGCCGTGGGCGAAGTCGAGAAGCTCGAGCGCGACGTCGGTGACGAGCTGGAGAAAGGCCTCCACCTTCATCACCACCTGAGCGGGCGCCGCGAGCGCGCGATGTTCGCGACGCTCGGCTTCACGCTCGCGCTCGCGGTCACGCGCGGAGTGACGACGGTGCTGCACCAGCGCGGCGCCGGCCCGAACGGCGGAATCATCGTCGGCGGCGTCCACATCCACCACTTCGTCTTCGGGATGGTCGGCCTGCTTCTGCTCTCCTACGTCTGGTTGCTCCTGTTCGGCTCCGAGGACACGCCGCCGCGGCACTGGTTCCGCCTTACCGCTTTCGGGTACGGGGTCTGCTCGGCGCTGATCCTCGACGAGTTCGCCCTCTGGCTCAACCTGCGCGACGTCTACTGGCAGCGGCAGGGGCGGGAAAGCGTCGAAGCGCTTGCGATCTTCGGGGGCGTCTTCCTCTGGGGAGTGCTCATCTGGCCGTTCGCGCGCGCGGTCTGGCGGCACGTGCGCGGGCGCCCGGCACCGCGCTCCACCGTGCGAAACTGAGCCGGTGGAAGCCGCTCAGGTGAGCCTTCTCCGCTGGCTGCGCCGGCAGCTGCGGCAGCCGATTCCGATGCGGGAGCACCTCGAAGCGGCCGTCGAGAACGACGATGTCGCCGAGGCTCGGCGTCTGCTCGCTCGCTTCGAGTTCAGCGACGAGCAGCGGCGGAACGTGGAGCAGCTGCTCGACGCCTGGGAACGCCAGGCCGCGTCCTAGTAGAACCCTTCGCGGCGGCGGTACCGCTCGCCGCGGGCGTCCTCGTACTCGTCGACGTCGAGCTCCGGGTCGGCGGTCGAACGCAGGATCTCACCCGAACTCGGCAGCTCCGACCGGTCGATGTGGCGCTCGGAGTTCCAGAGCTCCGAACGCAGCAGCGCCTTCGGACACTGGGTGTACGCCTCCTCGACCTCGACGAGGATGCCGAGCTGCGGCGCCTTGCCTTCAATCGTGCTCGCCTCAAGCAGCACCGCGTCGTCGACGATCCGCGCACGCCCGTTGACGCGAAAGGTGTCGTTGACGCCCGGGATCAGGAAGAGAAGCGCGATCCGGTCGTCCTCGAGCAGGTTCGTCAGCGTGTCGGCGAGCTTGTTGCCGGGCCGGTCTGGCAAGAGCAGCGTCCGTTCGTCGAGGATCCGGACGAAGCCTGCTGGGTCGCCGCGCGGTGAGACATCGAGACCGCCGTCGGGACGCCCGGTCGCGACGACGACGAACGGCGACCGCTCGACGAACTGGCGAGTCAGGGGATTGAGCCGGTCGGCGATCTTGTTGCGGACGAGGTCGGTCGGCTCGCCGAGCACGTCGCGGAGCTGAGCCTCATCCACCGGCGAACCTCGGCGGCCGCTTCTCGCGAATGGCGGCGACGCCCTCGCGCACGTCCGGCCCGGTCATGTCCAGGAACTCGAGCTCGAGCGAGGCGTCGAAGATCGGCCCGGCCCTGAGCAGCCACTCGTTGAGAGCCGTCTTCGTGTGCGTGATGGCCCCGCGTGAGCCGGAGGCAAGTCGTTGCGCGATCTCGAGTGCGCGCTCCTCGAGCTCGTCTTCGGGCACGCAGAGCGAGACGAGGCCGATCCGTTCTGCCTCGACTCCGTCGACCGGCTCGCAGAGGAGCAGGAGGTACTTCGCCTTGGCCATGCCACACAGCAGCGGCCAGACGATCGCCGCGTGGTCGCCGGCGGCGACGCCGAGCTTCGTGTGGCCGTCGACGATGCGCGCGTTCGGGCTGGCCAGCGAGACGTCGGCGAGCAGGCCGACCACGAGACCCGCGCCAACAGCCGGGCCGGTGATCGCAGAGACGATCGGCGTCGGGCAGCGGAGCATGTTGTAGACGAGGTCGCGCGCCTCGTGGAAGACACGGAGCCGCGTGTCGGCGTCGTCGGCGATGGCGAGCACGAGGTCGAGATCGCCGCCGGAGCTGAACGCGCCGTCGGCGCCGCGCACCAGCACGGCCCGCGTCTCGGAGTCCTGCCCGATCGCCTGCCACACACGCGCGAGCTCGCCATGCTGCGCCTCGCTGACAGCGTTGAGCCGCCCGGGCGCGCGAAGCGTCAGCCGCAGAATTCCCTCCTCGGGCCGGTCGAGGTCGAGCGACGGGAACTCGCTCTCGTACGGATAGGGCGCCACGCGCAGATCCTACGGCGCGGCGCTACGCTCGCCTCCGACGCAGGGCCGGTAGCTCAGTTGGTAGAGCAGCGGACTTTTAATCCGAAGGTCGCAGGTTCGACCCCTGCCCGGCCCATCTCTCTCCTCCTCCTACTAGACAAGCATCGCACACCGGTGCAGAATCCCAGCCGCGCTTCGAGAGACGGGAGCGCGGATCTGCAATTCGTCTACAGGGGAGGGATCTGGAATGGCAAGTCGTGGCTTGCGGCTCTGGTCGAGCCTCGCCGGGCTCGCGTTCGTCGTCCTGGCGATTGTCGGAGCGATCCTGCTCTTCGACGGCCCGAGCGACTCGTCGCCGGCGAAGATGACGTCGTACTACGACAGTTCGAGCAATCGCACGCACATCCACATCGGGTGGGTGCTGACGGGGCTCGGTCTGTTCGCGCTGATCTGGTTCGTGGCGGCCCTACGCGAGCGCGTGCGGGCGAGCGAGCAGGCGATGCCGGAGGAGGGGACGTTCCTCTCCACCGTCGTGCTCGTCGGCGGAACGGTCTACATCGCCGTCACGATGGCCGCGATCGCAGTCGCGGACGGGATGCGGACGATGAGCGACGACACGTACCAGCACCGCGTCTACAGCGGCGTGATCCACGCCGCCGGAGATGCGTCGTACCTGTTGGTGGTGACGGCGGGAGCCGCCATGGCGTCGCTCATCTTCGCCACCTCCGTCGCGGTCCGGCGCTACGCGATCCTGCCAAGCTGGGTCGGTTGGTTCGGTTTCGTCGCCAGGCGTGGCAGCGATCTTCTCGCTCGTGTTCTTCACGATGCTGGTCTGGCTGCTCTGGATCGCCGTCGCATCGGTCTCGCTCTTCCTCGCGAGCAGACCGGCGGGCGCCGCCAGGCGCGAGCCGTCCGCGGCGATGCCCTAGAGCGTCTCCTGGGTGTCGGGGTCGAGGCCGGGAACGCCTCGACCCCGCTCCCTCGATCGAGGCACTACGGACGGCCGACACCGGCTGGACCTAGATGCGGTGTGTCCGTCTCGGGACTCGGCGAGACTCTTGTCGAGATGAGCGAATGGAGGGAGCAGCGGGTTCGGGAGCAACTGCGCGTCGTCGCGTGCGTCGAGTGCGGCAGCTTGAGCGATTCCGGCTGGCGCGGCTGGGGTGCGTATAGGGTCGACGACCCCGAGCTCGACGAGCCGCCGGCGCTCGGGTTTTATTGCCCGGCCTGCGCCGAGGCAGAGTTCGGCCAGGACGCATAGCCAGCCGTTACGATCGCCGCGTGCCGTTCTTCGTGCGCATCCTCGTCGGTCTGACCGTCGACGCCGCCTCGCTCGCGATCGCGGCCTGGATCTTCACCGGCATCTCGGTCGGCGGCTCGATCGGCACACTCATCGTCGCCGCGATCGTCTACGGAATCCTCGCGACGTTCGTCAAGCCGCTGCTCAAGCTCATCACGTTGCCGCTGGCGATCATCACGCTCGGCATCGCCTGGTACTTCGTCGCGATGTTCATCCTCTGGCTCACCGACGTGATCGTCAGCGGCATGCACATCAACGGGTTCTGGACGCTCGTCGGCGGCACGTTCGTCGTCTGGGCCGTCGGCGCGGTCGCCGACCACTTCCTGTTCCCGAAGAAAGGCCCCGTTCAGCGCTTCCTCGGCACGTCCTCGCGTTTCGGACCCGCCTGAGCGGAAACGAGCGCCGGAGCATGCGGTCGGCTCCGGTGGTGTGCGTGCGGGACGTTGCGCCGCTTGGGCCGGCCGCGGCTAACGGCGCACTGCGGCGGCGTGAGCCGGCAGCGACTCGGCCTCGAGGATCTCGCAAACGGACTCGGTCAGCGCCGCGTCGGCGCGCTCACGGACGTCGGCGACGATGCTCGCGACTTCGGCCACGGCCCGAGTCTAGGCTCCTGCGATGCGGCTCTTCCTCGTCGCTCGGCACGGCCAGTCGCTCCTCAACCTCGACAGGATCGTCAACGGCGACCCGACGCTCGACCGCGGCCTCTCGGAGCTGGGGATCGAGGAGGCGGAGCGTCTGGCGGGACAGCTCGCGGCACTGCCGCTCGAGCTCGTCGCGATCTCGCCATTCCCCCGAGCCGTCCAGACCGCGAACATCGCGCTCGACGGCCGCGAAGTCCCGCACCTCGTCGACGACGATCTCGGCGACGTTCGCATCGGCGAACTCGAGGGCGAGTCTCTCGACGCGTATCGGGGAGCGCCGGCGCACTCGAACCGGAAGGAGCGTTTCCCCGGCGGCGAGAGCCTCGACGAGGCGGCGCTTCGCTACGCGGGCGCGTTCGAGCGCTTGCTCGCGCGCCACGAGCAGGTGATCCTCGTCGTCTGTCACGAAATCCCCGTCCGCTATCTCGTCAACGCAGCCGCGGGAAGCGCCGAGCTGAACGGCCCTCTCAAATACGTCGCCAACGCGGATCCGTACCTCTTCGACGAGGCGTCGCTGCACCGCGCCGTCCAGCGCATCCGCGCGCTCGCGGGTTAGCGTCACGTCATGACCGCCGCCGACACCCTCGCGCTGCTCGACTGGAAGCGGCGCGTCTTCGCGCTCTACGCGGCAGTTCGCTCGCTGCCCGGGGAATCCGGCTGGGAGCTCTGGCGCGATACCCGAGACGAGTTGTTCCGCTCGCATCCTCAATCGCCCCTGCCGGCCGGCCGCCGCGCCTCGGCTCGGCTCGGATACTGGCCATACGACCCGCAGGCGCGCGTGCTGGCCGAGCTCGAGGACGTCGAGGCGCCGCCGGAGCCGATCGCGTCCAGCGGGACGGAGCCGATCATGTTCCGGCCGTTCGCCCGCGCGAGCTTCGAGCTGCGCGGCGAGCCCTTGACGCTCGAGGTGTCGTGGCTGGCGGCCTACGGCGGCGGCGCCTTTCTCTCGTTCCGCGACGCGACGAGCGGGAAGGAGAGCTACGGCGGCGGGCGCTACCTGCTCGACACGGTGAAGGGCGCCGATCTCGGGGAGGAGGACGGGAAGCTCGTGCTTGACTTCAACTTCGCCTACAACCCGTCCTGCTCGTACGACCCGGGCTGGGTCTGTCCGCTCGCGCCGCCGGCGAACCGGCTCGCGGTTGCAGTCGAAGCGGGAGAGCTGCACGAGGCATGAGCGAGCTCGAATCGCTCCGCGGCGAGATCTCGGAGCTCGACCGGCAGCTGCTCGCGCTGCTCAACCGGCGGCTCGAGCTCGTCGCTGCGGTGCGCGACTACAAGGATTCCGCAGGCGAGCGCTGGATCGACCCCGAGAGGGAGGCCGAGCTGGTCGGGGCGCTCGTAGAGGAGAACGCCGGCCCGCTGTCCGAGCGAGGCGTCCGCTCGATCTTCTCTGCGGTGCTCGACGTGCTCAAGCAGGAGGTCGCCGCCGACCGGCGCGCTCCGACGTCACCGGTGGTGATGACACCGGCCCGACAGCGCGCAGTCGAACGCCTCGCCGTGATCGGCACCGGGCTATTGGGAACGTCGGTCGCACTCGCGGCCGGCCGCGCCGGCACCCGCTGTCGCGGCTTCGACTCGGATGGAGGCGTGCTCGAGCAGGCCGCGGCCCGCGGCGCGATCGAGCCGGCGTCATCGCTTGCCGAGGCAGTCGCAGACGCAGAGCTCGTGATCGTCGCCGTTCCGGTCGGTGCTGCTCCCGCCGTCGCGCAGGAGGTGCTCGAGGCGGTCGGCGAGAACGCCGTCGTCACCGACGTCGCGTCGACGAAGCGAACGCTCGCCACGCTCGCCGACCCGCGCTTCGTGCCGGGGCACCCTGTCGCGGGCGGCGCCACCGGCGGCCCGGCCCGCGCCGCGGCCGACCTCTTCGACGCCGCGACGTGGTTCCTGACTCCCACCGAAGCCTCGGCTCCCGAGAGCATCGCGCTCGTGGAGCGGTTCGTCGCGTCACTCGGCGCACGCGCGGTGCGCACCGGCGCGGAGGAGCACGACCGCCTGCTCGCGCTCACGAGCCACCTCCCCCACGCGCTGGCGAACCTTCTGATGCTGCGCGTCGCGGAGGCGGCGGCATCCGACGACGCACCGCTCGCCTTCGCCGGCGCTTCGCTGCGCGAGATGACGCGCCTCGCCGGGGCGAACGCGGCGGTCTGGAGCGACATCTTCCTCGGCAACGCCGACGAGATCGCGACGGCGCTCGACGGATTCCGCGCGGCGCTCGACGAGCTCGAGCAGTCGCTGCAGGACGGCGACCGCGAGCAGATCGAGACGACGATCGCCACCGCTGCGGCCGCACGCGAGCGACTTGAGTCGTTTGCCTACCGTACGGCGCCCGCCGAGCTGAACCGGATCCGCATCCGCATTCCCGACCAACCCGGAGTGCTCGCGCGGATCACGCAGATCCTCGGTGCCGCGCAGATCAACCTCGAGGATTTCGAGATGCGCCATGTCTCGCCTGAGTACGGCGGCGTGCTCGTGATCCTGGTCGCGGGCAGAGACAACGCGGCGAAGGCGCGCGACCTGCTCCGCCGCGAGGGCTTCGCCGCCGCCTGAGACCTAGCGCGCTGGCGGTCGGACCTTGGCCCAGAGAGCTCGCCCCAGCAGCGGGACGATGTAGCGGCGTGCAGGCCCGTTCAGGATCAGGAAGTCGTCGAAGGTGTGCGACCCCGGCTTGTCCTTGACCGATCGGGCCGCGTCTCGCATGGCCACGAGCTGCTGCATCGTCATCTGCAGCGGCGGTTCGTCGGGCTGGTAGGTGCAGCCGACCGGATAGTCGCGTCCCCGCTCGCGGGTCATCTCGATGTGGCAGCCCATGACGTGCGTTACCTGGCGGCTGCTTGCGAACTCGACCATCCGTTCCATGCTGTCGAGATAGACGGGGAAATCGAAGGCGTAGATCCGGCCCGGCAGGACGTTGTCGGCGGTGAGCAGGAATCCGCTCCACGCGTCGTAGATCGTGAGCGTCGCAGCCTGGTGACCCGGCGTTCCGATCAGCTCGAGCACTCGGCTGCCGAGGTCGTAGCGAACGACCTCCTCAGGCCAGTCCTCGATGTCAAAAAACTCCTGCACAGCGGGCAGTTCTCGATCGACGATGGTCGTGTCCGGCCGATCGGCGAACTCCGCGTCTCCCGCCACG
>CAWFVH010000003.1:0-81539 GCA_963819275.1 uncultured Actinomycetes bacterium
CCGCGGAGGGTTCCGACGGTGAGATGCGCATGCTCGACCGGGCTGAGCGTCATCAGCCCGTAGCCCAGCAGCGCGGCGTACGTGTATGCGAGGCCGAGCAGCGCAGCGCGCCGCGCGTCCCGCTGCGTGGCACCCGCGAGAAACGGGAGCACGAGCCACGGCGCCGAGAGCAGGCTGACGTCGCTCGACCAACCCGCGGCCCACGCGTGGCCTGAGCCGGTGAGGCTGCCGAGGTACTGGTCGCCCGCGCCGAAGACGGCGGAGAGCAGCAGAGCGAGCGCGACCACCACGCGCGGTTACTTCCCGCTGCGGTCGATCAGCTCGATTCGGTAGCCGTCCGGATCCTGGACGAAGCAGAGGAGCGAGCCGCCCTCGCGCACGCGGTACGGCTCGCGCTCGGGCTCGATGCCCTGCTCCTTCAATTCCGCGAGCGTCTGCTCGAGATCGTCGGCGGCGACGGCGATGTGCCCGTAGCCCGTGCCGAGGTCGTAGGTGCGCCCGTCGTGGTTGAAGGTCAGCTCGAGCACCGACTGGTGGTCGCCGATGCCGAAGAAGTAGTTCGTCGCCTCGACCTCGCCGTTCCGGACGATGTCCATGTCGCGCTCGAAGCTGAAGCCCAGCGCCTCGTAGAACGCGCGGCTCTTGTCCGGATCGGTGATCCGGACCATCGTGTGCAGGAAGTCAGCCATGCCGGGATCCTACGGCCCCGCCTCTACGACCAGGTGACGAGGCGACACGGCACGTCGGCGTCCTCGTCGATGTCGTGGCTCGCGCAGATCCGGTGATACCCGTCGGCCACGGTGAGCGGCGTTCCCTTGTCGCCCCGGCCGCACACGAGCCAGCACCGGTGACAGCCGCTTCCCCTCCTTGACCTTGGCCAGGTCCTTCTTCACGTGCACGTTTTCGGCCGGCAGCAGCGGGAGGCGGCTCGCGCGCAACAAGTCCTTGGCCTTGCGGTGGGTGGTCTCTGCCGAGCGAAGCGCCTCGACGACCGTCGTGACCTCCTTCGTCGGCGCGACCAGGCTCAGGTAGTCGGCGGCGGCCGGGAAGTCGTGGTCCTCGGGTTGCTCCTGCCAGTGCTCTGCGGGCATAGGGACAACTTCGCGGAGGTTCCCCCAGGATCCTGCCGAAACAACCCTTTTGGATCCCAGCAACGTACTGCGATCCTTGCTACCTTCGGCGCGTAAACACCGAGCGTTTCGCGGAGGGGTCCAGGGGACTGCGGCCGCGGACTAGGGGGATGAGTAATGAGGTTTAGACACGTCATCACGACGTGCGTTGCGGTGTGTGCCGCGGCGCTCGTCCTGTCGGCAGGCGCGGCACTTGCGGCGCTGCCGCAGAAGGAGGTCTGGGTCAGCCCGACGGCGATAGCCTCGGCGAAGGACAAGAACTGCGCCACGGCGTCGTTCACGAGCGTGCAGGCAGCGATCGACGCCGTGCAGGACAACGGCACGGTCTATCTCTGCGGCACGGCCCCGTTCCAGGAGAGCGTTGCGATCCAGGACAAGGCCGTCACGCTCAAGGGCGATTCCGGTGCGACGCTGCAGGCTCCGGCGAATGCTGCAGTGCCGACGGACTTCTTCTCGTCGCAGGGACTTCAGACGCCGAACGCCGTCGTCACGGTGATCGGCAGCAGCTCAAACGTCAAGATCCAGGGCCTCACCGTCGAGGGCCCGTTCGCGAACGCCGACTGCAGCGGCGATGACTACGGAGTGCTCGAAGTCGGCGGACAGCTCACGCTGACCAACGACCACGTGCTGAACGTCGGCGCGTCCGACCAGGCCAACCTGGGCGGCTGCCAGTACGGCGTCGGGATCCAGGTCGGCCGCCAGCACTGGCCCACGACGGGCGGCGGCTCCAACGTCGTCGACTTCACCGGCAACGCGAAGGTGACGAGCACCACGGTCAGCGGCTACCAGAAGAACGGCATCACCGCGGACGGCGTCAGCACCAAGATCAGCGTCGTGAACAGCACCGTCGACGGCGGCGGTCATACGTCGGTTATCGCGCGTAACGGCATCCAGCTCAGCCGCGGCGCGAGCGGCACGGTGAACGGCAGCACGATCAAGAACAACGAGTACACGGGCTCCGGCAGCTTCGCCTCGGCGACCGGCGTGCTCGTCTTCGGCGGCTGCGGCGATCCGCTCTCCACGAACGACGTCGTCAGCAGCAACACGATCTCCAACAATGACGCGGGTGTCGTGCTCGGTAACTACAGCGCCGACCCGAACTGCGTCGCCAGCGCGACCACGGTGACGAACGACACCGTCAAGAACAACACGATCTCGAAGAATGACGGCCTGACGAACCAGAGCCCGTTCACCGACTGGCAGAACACCGCCTACACCGGCTATCAGGTCGGGATCGGAGACACCGGCAACGGCGACCACATCAGCGGCAACAAGATCACCGGCACGGTGACGGGCGGTAACGACACCGCCTTCGGCCCGCAGCACCAGGCGGGCGGCAACTTCCTCGACTGCATCGACCTCATCACCTACCCGCCGATCGGAGCGAAGCTCAGCGGGAACACATGCGACGGATCCCCGAACTATCCGGTCATGCCGGGGTCGACGAAGTTCCTGTCGGGCGACAACGGCGACGCGGGCAGTTCCGGCAATGCCGCATTGTCCGGTGGAGCCGCTCTGCTGACCTCGAACAACCTCGGCTTCGGCGTCGTCAGCGCCGGCTTCCGGGCGGGCACGACGTTCTCTCAGCTTGCGAGCCTCGAGACCGACTACAACCTGACGCAGGGCACCTGCGCCGGGGGCTCGCCCCGGTACCAGATCGACCTGTCCGACGGCAACCCGGCCGACGCGGTCAGCCTCTACCTCTACTTCGGGACGTCCCCGTACGGAGGCTGCAACAGCGGCCCGAATCACGAGGGCGAGGTGATCGGAGGCACCGCCGCGCAGTGGTTCGTGTTCGGCGGCGGAAACAACTCGAACACCCCCATGACCTACTCTCAGGTCAAGGCGGCGTTCGGCAGCTACAACCTCCTCGACGTGCAGATCGCCGTCGACGGCGGCTGGGCGCAGACCAGCGGGGACACCCAGCAGGTCTCCGTCACGAACTGGGAGCTCAACGGCAAGTACTTCTTCGCCGGCTGATCCGACTCAGGCCGCTTCGCTGCGCGCCGCCGCTCGGGCGGCGCGCAGCGAGGCCAGCCGAACGGAGCCGGTGGCGAGCGCGACGCCGACGAGGATGAGCGCAAGCGACACGAACGCTGTCGTGCCGAAGCTCTCGCCTAGGAAGATCGCGCCGTACGCAAGCGCGATCGGCGGCACGAGGTACGTCACGAGCGTCGCGTAGTTCGCGCCCGCGCGCTGGATGAGCTCGAAGAAGAGGAGGTACGCGATCGCCGTGCCGACGAAGCCGAGCACGAGAATCGCCGCGATCGTCTCGCCGTGCCACACGTGAGCCGGAGCCTGGATCACCCCGACGGGGAGCACTGCGATCGTCGACACCGCGGTCGAGGCGAGCGCAACCACCAGCGGGGGCGTCCCGCGGAGGTAGCGGCCCGCGATCAGCGTCCCGATCGCGTAGCAGAGAGCCATCGCGACGACAGCCAGGGCGGCGAGCAGCTTCCCCTGCGGCTGCGCGCCGACGAGCAAGGCGACTCCGATGAAGCCGATGAAGAGGCCGACGAGCCGCAGACCGACGACCCGCTCCTCCCGGAAGAACGCGAAGGCGAGCAGCGCGTTGAAGATCGGGACCGCACCCTGGATGATCGAGGCGAGGCCGGAGTCGAGCCGTTTCTCGCCCCAGGAGAGGAGCCAGAACGGGACCGCCGTGTTCACGAGCCCGATCACGACGAGCCACTGCCAGCGGCGGCGGATCTCCGCGAGCGTCTGGCGTGCCCCGAGCCGCACCAGCGCGATCGCAGCCAGCAAGAGCGCGGCTGAGGCGAGGCGGCCGAGGATCAGCGTCGCCGGCGTGAGCTCGCGGTCGGCGATCTTGATCAACGTGAAAGAGGCGCCCCAGATGAGCGCGAGCACCATGAGGATGACGATCGGCCGGCGCATCTACGTAGTAGAACGCAACGCCTCCCGCTCCCGTGAGATTCCGCCGCGCCTCTCGTTACACTCGATCATCTGACGGAGCTGGCCGCCCATCAGCCCCTGCACCGTGCCCTTGGTCTGACCGACTGGGAAGCGGATCGAATCCGAGAGTTGCTCGGCCGAGACCCGAACCATTTCGAGCTCGCGGTCTTCTCTCTCCTCTGGTCGGAGCACTGCGGCTACAAGCACTCGGCGCCCTTGCTGAGGCGGCTGCCGTCGGCGGGCGAGCGCGTCCTGCAGGGCCCGGGCGAGAACGCCGGTGTGCTCGATCTCGGCGACGGCACCGCCGTCGCGTTCAAGGTCGAGTCGCACAACCACCCGTCGGCCGTCGAGCCGTTTCAGGGCGCGGCCACCGGGATCGGCGGGATCCTGCGCGACGTCATCGCGATGGGCGCGCGTCCGATCGCGCTCCTCGACGGGCTCTGGTTCGGCGAGCCCGGCTTCGACTTTCAGCAGGCGGTCGCCGGGATCGGCCACTACGGCAACTGCGTCGGCGTGCCGACGGTCGGCGGCCAAACGGTCTTCGATCTCGCCTATTCGTCCAACTGTCTCGTCAACGCGATGTGCGTGGGACTGCTCGAGACCCGGCTGCTGCGCTCGGCGAAGGCGAGCGGGCCGGGGCGGCTCGTCGTCCTCTACGGAGCAACGACCGGCCGCGACGGCATCGGCGGCGCCTCGGTGCTCGCGAGCGCGGAGCTGAGCGACGGCGACGCCGACAAACGCCCGTCGGTTCAGGTCGGCGACCCGTTCACCGGCAAGAAGCTGATCGAGGTCTCGCTCGAACTCGTCGAGTCGGGTCTCGTCGAGTCGCTGCAGGACTGCGGAGCTGCGGGTCTCGCCTCCTCCCTGTCGGAGATGGCGTCCGACGGCGCAGGCATCGACGTCCACCTCGACCGCGTGCCTTTGCGCGAGGAGGGCATGGAGCCCTGGGAGACCATGATCTCGGAGTCGCAGGAGCGGATGGTGGCGGTCGTCCGGCCGGAGATGCTCGACGCGGTAGAAGGCGTATGCGCCCGCTGGGAGCTGCCGTGTTCGGTGATCGGCGAGGTGACCGACTCGGGCGCGCTGAGGGTCTTCGAGGACGGTCAGGTCGTGGGTGACATTCCCGCGCGGCTTCTGACCGAAGAGTGTCCGCGCTATGAGGTCGAGCAGCAGGCGGAGCCGCGGCCCGTGCGTCGCGTCGAGCAGCCGGAGTTCGACGTCCGCGAGGTAATCGAGCAGTACGACCATCTCGTCGGCTCGCGCACCGTCCGGCGACCCGGCCTCGATGCCGCCGTCCTGCGGCTGCGCCCGTCCACGCGCGGGCTCGCTGTCGCGCTGCAGGGGCCGGCGCCCGGCGAGACCGACGGCTTCCGCGCGGGCGTCCAGGCGACGCTCGGCGCCGCCCGCAACGTCGCGTGCGCCGGCGGCGAGCCGATCGGGCTCACCGACTGCCTCAACTTCGGCAACCCCGAGAAGCCCGCGATCGCACACGAGCTCGCGCAGGCGATCGAGGGGATCGCGCAGGCGGCGGAGGCACTGGCGATCCCGGTCGTCTCGGGCAACGTCTCGCTCTACAACGACGTCGACGGCACGTCGATCCCGCCGACGCCCGTCGTCGGCTGCGTCGGGCTCGTGTCCGACGTGCGACGGGTGCCGAACCGGTGGCAGAGCGGCGACGCCGTCCTGCTCGCGACCTCGCCCGACGGCTCGCTCGCTGCAGAGGTCGCGCTGATCCGCTTTCTCTGGAAGGCGGCGCCGCATCTGAGCCTCTGCCACGACGTCGGCAGCGGCGGGATCGCGGTGGCGCTCGCGGAGGCTGCAGCCTGGAGCGGCGGCCTCGGGGCCGAGGTCGAGCTCCCGGCCGACTACGACTCGCGGCGCGGTGCCGCGATCCTGGCGTGCCGCCCGGGACGCATGAAGCGCCTTGGCTCGCGCGGCTTCGTTCAGATCGGAGTGGTTGCCTGATGTGCGGAGTCTTCGGCGTCTACGCACCCGACCGTGACGTTGCGCGGCTGACCTACTTCGGACTTTTCGCGCTCCAGCACCGCGGCCAGGAGTCGGCGGGCATCGCCGTCTCCGAGCACGCGCGGCTTACGGCGCTCCGCGACCTCGGGCTCGTCTCGCAGGTGTTCAACGAGCAGAAGCTCGGCGGCCTGCGGGGCCAGGTCGCGATCGGCCACAACCGCTACTCCACCACCGGCTCGTCGCAGTGGGAGAACGCGCAGCCGCTCGTCCAACACGGCCGCGCCCGCAACGTCGCCCTCGGCCACAACGGGAACCTGATCAACGTCGGACAGCTCCGCGAGGAGCTCCGCGAGGCCGGAGTCCGGCTCGGGACGACGTCCGACAGCGAGCTGATCGCAGCTTTGATCGCAAACGACCCGGCTCCGCTCGACGAGGCCGTGGCGAACGCGATGCGCCGCCTCGAAGGCGCCTACTCGATCGTCGCGCTGTCGGAGGGACGCCTGATCGGCTTCCGCGACCCGCACGGTTTCCGCCCTCTCGTGATCGGGCGGATCCATGACGACTACGTCTTCGCCTCGGAGACCTGCGCGCTCGATCTGGTGGGCGCGGAGTTCGTCCGCGAGGTCGCTCCAGGTGAGGTCGTCATCGCAGACGCCGCCGGCCTCCATGCGACGCAGGCGCTCGAACGGCCCGAGGGCGGCGCGCTCTGCATCTGGGAGTTCTTCTACCTCGCCCGGCCGGACAGCCGGCTCGAGGGGATCGAGGTGCACAACGCCCGCGTACGGATGGGCGAGCGGCTCGCGCAGGAGTCTCCGGTGGACGCCGATCTAGTCCTGCCGATTCCCGACTCGGGCACGCCTGCGGCGATCGGCTTCGCGCGTGCCCTGGGACTGCCGTTCAGCGAAGGGTTGATCAAGAACCGCTACGTCCAGCGCACTTTCATCCAGCCGGACCAGGAGCTGCGGCGGCAGGGCATCAGGCTCAAGTACCACCCCGTCGCCGAAGTGGCGGGCAAGCGCGTCGTGGCGGTCGACGACTCGATCGTCCGCGGCAACACGACGCGCGAGATCGTGCGGATGCTCTTCGACGCGGGCGCCACCGAGGTGCACCTCCGCGTCTCTTCGCCGCCCGTCGTCGGGCAGTGCTTCTACGGGATCGACCTCGCTGATCCGTCGGAGATGATCGCCTCGACGCGCTCGGTCGAGGAGGTCCGCGAACACGTCGGCGCCACCTCGCTCGCCTACCTCTCGCACGACGGGCTCGTCGAAGCAACGCGGCGGCCGGCCACGGCCCTGTGCCGCGCCTGCCTGACGGGCGACTACCCCACCGAAGTGCCCGCAGAGGCCGCGAAGCTTCGCTTCGAGCCTGCACGTGCTTGACGAGCTTCTCGCGGAGGCCCGCGACGACAAGAACGTCATCGGGGTTGTGGTTCACGGCTCCCGACGCGTCATCCCGCTTGGCACGATGAGCGCCGGTGCAGCTCTTCCACTACCACCTCGTCACGAGCCGCGTCCGCGAGGTGGAGGCGCGCTACATCGGGAAGCTCGGGTTCGACCTTGTCGCGCGCCACGGCCGGATCGGTGAGGACCTCACGTCGTACGAGCCCGGGATCGCCTGGAACGAGCTCGACGCCATGGGCTTCAAGCTGCGGCTGACCGAGCTCGAGAAGGGCGCGGTGAACGTCGTCATCCAGCCCGGCCAATGGCCCACTCCGCGGGTCGACCATCTCGGCTTCGTGCTCGACGAGGACGAGTTCGACACAGCCCTGATGCGCGCCGAGCAGAACGAGCTGCGCGTGCAGGAGCACGGCGGCCGGCGCACGTTCGTCTCCACCAACGCGGGTTATCGGCTCGAGCTTCACCCACCCCGCGAGTGGATCGACGAGCTCCTCACCCAGAGCGACGAGCTGAGCCTCTCCGAGCTGCACCTGAAGGCGGACGACCCCGCGGGTAAGGCGAAGGCACTGGCGCAGATCCTCGACGCCGAGCGCGACGGGGCCAGCGTCGAGGTCGGCGACACGGTCGTCCGCTTCGTCCGCGGCGGGCCGCAAGGCCGGCCGGAGCTCTTCGGCGAGCTGTTCGTCTAGCCCCGGCCGTAGACTCGCCACGTGGCGGAGGAGGGACGCACGTACGGCGCGGCAGGCGTCTCGCTCGCCACGGCCGACGCGGTCATCGAGCGGCTGCGCGCGGCCGTGGAGTCGACCGGCGCCGCAGGCTTCGGCCAGTTCGCGGCGCTCCACCCGCTCGGCGACGGCCGCTTCCTCGCCGCCTCGACCGACGGTGTCGGCACCAAGCTGATCCTCGCCCGCGAGCGGGGCGCGCTTCGCGCGTGCGGCGCGGATCTCGCCGCGCATTGCATCAACGACGTCGCAACCTGCGGAGCCGAGCCGTTGATCCTGCTCGACTACGTAGCCGCCGGGCAGATCGTGCTCGAGGAGGTGGCCGAGCTCGTGGAGGGCGCCGCCGACGTCTGCCGCGCCGCCGGCGTCGCGCTCGTGGGCGGCGAGACGGCGGAGCTGCCCGGCATCTATCGGGACGGAGAGCTCGACTTCGCCGGAACCTGCGTAGGCATCGCCGAAGATCCGCTCGACGGCTCGACGATCGCAGCCGGCGACGTCGTGATCGGCTTCCCGTCGGCAGGAGTCCACGCGAACGGCTTCACGCTCGTCCGGCGTGTGCTCGAGGCCGAGGACTACGAAGGCCCCGACCTCCTCGCGCCCACCCGGCTCTACCTCGACGACGCCCGCCGCCTCCGCGGCCGGGCACGCGCCTTCGCGCACATCACCGGCGGCGGCATCCTCGGCAACCTCGAGCGCGTCCTCCCGGACGGGCTGCACGCCGAGATCGACTGGAACGCGTGGGAACGCCCACCGGTCTTCGAGTGGCTCGCCCGCCACGTCGCCGAGGACGAGCTGCGGCGCGTCTTCAACCTCGGCATCGGTTACTGCGCGGTGGTCGAAGCGCCGGAGCCGGGCGAGCTCGTGATCGGGCGAATCGCGTGATCGGCGTGCTCGTCAGCGGGGAGGGCACGAACCTCCAGGCGCTGCTCGACGCGGGGCTGCCGGTCATCGCCGTGGCCTCGAACAAGGCGGGCGCTCCGGCACTTACCCGCGCGTCCTGCGCGACCGCGGCCTTCGAGCTGACCGACTTCCCCGACCGCGCCGCGCGCGACACGGCCATGGCGGAGTGGCTCCGGGCGCAAGGCGTCCGTCTCGTCGTGCTCGCCGGCTACATGCACCTGCTCACGCCCGCCTTCCTCGAGCGCTTCCCCGATGCAGTCGTCAACGTTCACCCCTCGCTGCTGCCGGCCTTCCCCGGGGCGCATGCGGTTGAGGAACAGCTCGCTGCAGGCGTCGTCGAGTCGGGTGCGACAGTTCACCTCGTGGACGAGGGCGTCGACAGCGGGCCGACGCTCGCGCAGGAGCGCGTTCCGGTGCTCGCCGACGACACGGCCGAGACCCTGCACGAGCGGATCAAGTCGGTCGAGCACAGGCTGCTACCCGAGGTGGTGAGGGAACTGTGCGCGCGCTGATCTCCACCTGGGACAAGGACGGCCTCGACACGTTCGCCCGCGGGTTGGTGACGCTCGGCTGGCGGCTCGTAGCGAGCGGGAACACCGCCGCCGCGCTCGAGGCGATCGGCCTGCCGGTCGAGCGCGTGGAAGACATGACCCGGTCGCCGGAGATGCTGGGCGGGCGCGTCAAGACGCTCCACCCGCGCGTGCACGCCGGCATCCTCGCGCGCCGCGACGAGGCCGAGGACGTCGCCACGCTGGCAGAGCACGGGATCGAGGCCTTCGACCTCGTCTGCGTCAACCTCTATCCGTTCGAGGACGTCACGGCGCAGAAGGGCGTGACCGAGGAGCAGGCGGTCGAGACCATCGACGTCGGCGGCCCTTCGATGCTGCGCGGCGCGGCGAAGAACTTCGCGCACTGCGCTCCTGTCTGCCGGCCCGACCAGTACCACGCGATCCTCGAAGAGCTGCGCCAGAACGGCGAGCTCTCGCTCGAGACGCGCCGTCGGCTTGCGGCCGAGGCCTTCGCGCACACCGCCGCCTACGAGGCCGCGATCGCGAACTGGTTCAACGCGCGCGAGGAGTTCCCCGACTCGCTCGTCGTCTCGCTCGACAAGGTGCTCGACCTCGCCTACGGCGAGAACCCGCACCAGCGTGCCGCCTACTACGCGGAGCGTGGGGCCCGCCGCCACCTTCTCTCGCGAGTCGAGCAGCTGCATGGCAAGCAGCTCTCCTTCAACAACCTCAACGACTTCTCGGCGGCCCGCTCGCTCGCGCGCGAGTTCGCGCTGCCGGCCTGCGTGATCGTGAAGCACGCAAACCCCTGCGGCGTCGCGGTCGCGACGACACTGGAAGAGGCGTACGACAAGGCGCTCGCCTCCGACCCGACCTCGGCCTACGGCGGCGTCGTCGTCCTGAACCGCGAGGTCGAGGCGGCGCTCGGGGAGAAGCTCGCGCAACAGTTCGTCGAGGTCCTGTTCGCGCCCGGGTACACCGAGGACGCACTCGACGCACTGCGGCAAAAGAAGAACACCCGCATCCTGCTCGACGGCGAGCGCCGCGCCGGCGAGCCCGGCGAACGGGGCTATAAACGCGTGCTCGGCGGGATGCTCGTCCAGGACTCCGACTCGGAGATCGAGGAGCGCGACGGCTGGCAACTCGTCGCCGGCGAGCTCGACGAGGCGCAGTGGGGAGATCTCGTCTTCGCGTGGCGCGTCTGCAAGCATGTCGCCTCGAACGCGATCGTCCTCGTCAATGATCTGCAGACGATCGGGATCGGCGCCGGCCAGATGAGCCGCGTCGACGCGGTGCGGATCGCGGTCGAGAAAGCGGCCGAGTTCGGGCACGACGCGACGGGGTCGGCGCTCGCCTCCGATGCCTTCTTCCCGTTCCCCGACGGTCCCCAGATCGCCCTCGACGCCGGTACGACCTCGATCGTCCAGCCGGGCGGCTCGCGCCGCGACGAGGACGTGATCGCGGCGATCGCAGAAGCGGGAGCGGCGATGGCCTTCACGGGTCGCCGCCACTTCCGCCATTAGGCTCTCGGTAGTGAGTTCAGGGGAGATCGCAGTGACCGCGCCCGATCCGAGGCGCTGGCAGGCGCTCGCACTCGTCTGCGTGGCGTTCTTCATGACCGTGCTCGACGTCTCGATCGTCAACGTCGCGCTGCCCTCGATCGGCCGCAGCCTGCACTTCTCCTCGACAGGGCTGCAGTGGGTGATCACCGCCTACGCGATCACGTTCGGCGGCTTCCTGCTGCTCGGCGGCCGGGCCGGCGACATCCTTGGCCGCAAGCGGATGTTCCTGGTCGGGCTCGTGATCTTCTCGGTGGCCTCGCTCGTCTGCGGTCTCGCCGGGTCGACGGGCGTGCTGATCGCGGCGCGCGCGGTGCAGGGCTTCGGCGCCGCGATCGTCTCGCCGTCCACGCTTTCGATCATCACGACGACCTTCGGGGAAGGCCCGGAGCGGAACAAGGCGCTCGGGATCTGGGGCGCGATGGGCGGCAGCGGCGCCGCGGCCGGCGTCCTCTTCGGCGGGATCCTCGTCAAGTACCTCGGCTGGGAGTGGATCTTCTTCGTCAACGTCCCGGTCGGCGCGCTCGTCCTGGCGCTCACCCCGGGGATCGTGCGCGAGAGCCGCGCGCCCGACATCGGCCGCGGCTTCGACCTGATCGGCGCGTCGTCGGTGACCGGCGGCCTCGCTCTGCTCGTCTACGCGATCTCGAAGGCGCCGGTCGACGGCTGGGGAGACGCGACGACGATCGGGTTGCTCATCGCGGCGGTCGCACTCATCGGCTTCTTCCTCTTCTGGGAGACCCGCGTCGCGAACCCGCTGATGCCGCTTTCGATCTTCCGCATCCGCACGCTGGCGGGCGCGAACGCCGTCGGTTTCTTTCTCGGAGCCTCGATCTTCGCCGACTTCTTCCTGCTGACGCTCTACGTGCAGAACGTGCTGGGCTACTCGCCGTTGAAGACCGGCATCACGTTCCTCGCGACCGCCGGGACGACGGTCCTCTGGGCCGGGCTCGCGCAGTACCTCGCCACGAAGATCGGGCCGAAGCCGGTCATGGTCACCGGCCTCACGCTCAACACGATCGCTCTCATCTGGTACGCGCAGATTCCGGTCGACGGGAGCTACGTGCACGACCTGCTCGGCGGCTACCTCCTGTTCGGCTTCGGGCTCGCCTTTGCGTTCATCCCCGTCTCGATCGCCGCCCTGGCCGGCGTCGGCCCGCGCGAAGCCGGGCTGGCGTCTGGACTGCTGAACACGTCGCAGCAGGTCGGCGGCGCCATCGGCGTCGCGATCGCAACGAGCGTCGCCGTCTCCCACTCGACGCACCTGCTACAGACGGGTGACTCACAGGCAGCTGCGCTGACCGGCGGCTATGCGCTCGCCTTCTGGGTCATCGCCGGCATCTCGGCGGCCGGAGTTCTCGCCGCGCTCCTGCTCGTGAAGAACGAGATTCCAGGCGAGACGCAGCCCCTCGCTGTCGCTTAGAGCTCTCCCGGTCGGGCAAAGCGCAGGAAGAAGGGGCCGAGCCCGGCCTGGTTGACGGCGAAGAGCAGCGGGAGGCTGTCCTCGGACATGCGCGCGCGATCGAGGCCACCAAGGTCGACCGGCTCGTACCCCGCATCCCGGATCAGCCGCTCGGTGAGCTCCCTCGCGTCGGCGTCGGCGCAGTAGATGTTGGACGGCCGGACGCGCTGCACGCCGATCTGGTCGTAGACGTTTGCGAAGTTGAGGTTGAACGACTTTGCCGTCGGCCCGCCGACGATCGACTTGATCTCGTGCGCGTTCGACTCGAAGTCCTCGTTGCGGCCGCGGATCACATTCGTGGCGTCAATCGTCACCTTGCCCTCGATCCCGCTCACCCTGTCGAGCGCGTTCGCGATCTCCGGACCGGGAACCGCGACGAGCAGGACGTCCGCATCCGACGCGTCGCCCCCGGCCCTTCCCAGCTCCTGCACCTCGTGTCCGGCATCGCGCCACACGCGCGCGAGCCCACCGCCGACGTTCCCTCTGCCGATCACCGTGATCTTCATGCGTTCCTCCAACGACGGTTGCTGCAATACGCTTCCCGGCGATGCCGCGGGAGTATCCGACCGTTCTCGAGCTCGTCGGGGGCACGCCGATCGTCCGGCTCGACAGGCTCTCGCCGCCGGGCCACGCACGGATCCTTGCCAAGCTCGAGTATCTGAACCCAGGCGGATCCGTCAAGGACCGGATCGGACTCGCGATGATCGAGCAGGCCGAGCGCGAGGGAAAGCTCAAGCCCGGCGGGACGATCGTCGAGCCGACCTCGGGCAACACCGGCGTCGGCCTCGCCATCGCGGCGGCCGGCAAGGGGTACCGCTGCATCTTCGTCATGCCCGACAAGATGAGCCAGGAGAAGATCTCGATGCTGCGCGCGTACGGCGCCGAGGTCGTGATCACGCCGACCGCGGTCGACCACGACTCGCCCGAGTCGTATTACTCCGTCTCGTCGCGGCTCGCCGAGGAGATCCCGGGTGGCTTCAAGCCGGATCAGTACTCGAACATGGCGAACCCGCAGGCGCACTACGACGTGACAGCGCCGGAGATCTGGGAGCAGACCGGGGGCGAGCTCGACGCGCTCGTCATCTCGGTCGGGACGGGCGGCACGATCTCGGGCGTCGGCCGCTGGTTCCACGAGCGGAAGCCCGAGGTGAAGATCATCGGCGTCGATCCCGAGGGCTCGATCTTCACCGCCAAGAACGATTCCGAGCTCCATCCGTATCTCGTCGAGGGAATCGGCAAGGACACCTGGCCGGAGACCTTCGACCTGAAGGTGGTCGACGAATGGATCCGGGTCTCGGACCGCGACTCGTTCCTCACGGCGCGGCGACTGGCGGGCGAAGAGGGCATCCTCGCCGGCGGTTCGGCCGGCTCGACGATCTGGGCGGCGATCAAGGCCGCCGAGCGGCTGCCGGCCGGCGCGACGGTGCTGGCGATCGTGCCCGACTCCGGCCGCTCCTACATGTCCAAGTTCTACGACGACAACTGGATGCTCGAGCACGGCTTCGTCGAGCGGCAGACCTCATTGCCGACCGTCGACGAGCTGCTGGTCTCGAAGCACGGCGGTGAGGTGCCGGAGCTCGTCACGATCGCGGCGCACGCGAAGGTCGGAGAAGGCATCGACACGATGCGGCGCTACGGCATCTCGCAGCTGCCGGTCGTACGCGACGGCCAGTGCGAGTCGCTGGCCGACGTGATCGGCTCGCTCCAGGATCGCGCGCTGCTCGAGCGCGTCTTCGGTAATCCCGACGCGGTGCACGAGGACGTCGCGACCGCGATGCAGCCGCCGCTCGCGGCGGTCGAGGCGTCCGCGACGCTCGACGAGGTGTTCGCGACGCTGACCGGCGGCATGAGCGCGGTCGTCGTCGCGCGCGAGGGAAAGCCGGTCGGTGTCCTCACGCGCAGCGACCTTCTCGATTTCCTGGCCCACCAGCGGTAGCTACGCTCCGGCCTGTGGCCGTCGAGCGCATCGAATCGCTGCTCCGCGACGCGTTTCCGGACGCGCCCGAGTTGCGCGTCGAGGATCGCACCGGCGGCGGCGACCATTTCCAGGTGACTGTCGAGAGTCCGCGCTTCGACGGCTTGCCGCTGCTCGAGCAGCACCGGCTCGTGAACGACGCGCTCGCCGAGCCGCTGCGCGACGGCACCATCCACGAACTTCGGATCAAGACGAGGGGGACGACATGAGCGACGTTTCGGAGCGGATCAAGGACGTGATCGAGAACGAGCCGGTGGTGCTGTTCATGAAGGGCACGCCGCAGTTCGTGATGTGCGGCAACTCGGGCCGGGCGCTCGAGGCGCTGCGTGAAGCCGGCGCGCCGGTGACGACGGTCGACGTCCTCCCGGATCCGTCGATCCGGCAGGAGCTGGCGGAGGTGTCGGGCTGGCCGACCATCCCGCAGGTGTTCGTGAAGGGCGAGCTCGTCGGCGGCGCCGACATCACGCAGGAACTGGCGGAGAGCGGCCAGCTGCGGACGCTGCTCGAGGAGAAGCTCGGCGCGGGCTACGGCGACGGCGCCGAGGAGCGCGTCGTCGATGTGCTCAGCGGCACGCGCGCGTAGCTGATCATCCTGGTTGGATGACGCCGACGGCGTCGCCAGCCGCTTAGCTCACAGATATGAAGTTCGTCGGTCTCGCGGCACTGTTCACGGCCGGTTTGCTGCTGGCCGGCACGCTCACGGCCGTCGGCGTCGCGGACATCACCACCACGGAGACGCTCTCGGCCACCACGACCGTCCAGGAGACGACGACGGCGCCCGCGCAGACCGTCGTCACGACGGTCGAGCAGACGACGACGCGGAGGGTGCCCGTCCCCGCGAATACGACAGCCACGACGTCCGAGACGAGTTCCTCCAGCTCGACCCCGACCTGGGTCTGGGTGGTGCTCGCGATTCTCGGCGCCGCCGTGATCGGCCTCATTGTGGCTCTCGCCACGCGCGGAGGCGGTGGAATCTCCGGCGAAGAGCGCCAGCGGCGCCTCGAAGCTGCGGTTGCGAGCTGGGCGACGCAGGGCTGGGCGCTCGAAAATCAGACGCCCGGCTCGGCAATCCTGCGCCGCGGGCCCGAAGTGATGGTCGTCAGCGTCGACGACAAGGGCCAGGTCAGCACCCGGCCTGCGGCGAGCTAGGTCTGCGACTCTGCGGCCGGCGGCCGTCGGCGAAGCCGCGTCGCCGTCCAATCGGTCGTAAGGACAACTCCGGCTCCGACGAGGCCGTACGCCACAATGAACGAGCTCGACAGCGCGCTTCCCGCCAAATCGCTGCCGCGGTACACGTCGAGGAACGCCGCGACGGTGCCCACGACCGTCCACAACCCGACGATCCCGATCGTGATCTTCCCTGCCCGACCCAGTCTCCCGCTCGCGCGAAGGACGAAGGCGACTCCCGCAACGAGGAGTCCGAGGTACACGACGATCGCGAAGATGACGAGCGGCCGCACCCAGCCCGGACCGGTGTGCACGAGGAATCCGCGACCGACTCCGGTGACCGTGTACGAGTGGGGACGCGAAGCCGCCAGCATCGTGGCCAAAACCGTATCGGCCGACTCGTTTAGCGTCTACCCGATGTTGACCAATCGCTCTGCACCGCCCGCGACGATCACCCCGGTGCTCGTGTATTCCGACGTGCGCGCGGCAGTGGCGTGGCTGGAGGCGGCGTTCGGTTTCGAGGAGCGCGTGCGAGTCGGCGACGCGCACCGCGCCCAGCTGCGGGTGGGCGTCGACGGAGCCGTCGTGGTCGCGGATGACGGCGGCGACCGCACCGCTCCCGCCGCCGGCGGCCACACACACCTGATCAAGGTGCGCGTCTCCGACGTCGATGCCGCGTTCTCCCGCGCTCGTGAGCACGGCGCCCAGGTTGTCGAGGAGCTGACCACGTGGGAGTACGGCGAGCGCTCCGGTGTCGTCGAGGACCTCGGGGGACACCGCTGGGAGCTGACTCAGACGGTCCGCGATGTCGCGCCCGAAGAATGGGGCGGCACGACCGTAGCGCCTTGGTGAAGAACCGGAGCTAGGCGCCGGCGGGCTGGACGACGAGCACGTTCCCGGACGCGTTCGCCCGGTGGGTCACCGCCCAGTCGACGACGCGCCAGGGTCCCGATCCGTTCGGGAGATACAGCAGCTCGCCGAGCTTCGGCTCGAGATGATTCGCGGAGCGAAAGCCGTCGGCGAGCACCGGCGCCTTGAATTCGCCGGCCCCGCCTTCCCGCACGCTCCAGAGGACGCTTCCCATGTCCGTATCGTCGCATGCGCCGGATCGCCCGAGGTGAGTGAAATTCGTCGCCTCCCGATCGCCCGCAGTGGGGTAGTCACCACCAGATCGTGGACCCCGATGCGAGAGGATCAGCCTGATGACGCGCCATCGCTGGATGGCTCTTTTCTTCGCGCTCGGCTCGACGTGCTTCCTCGTCGGCCCGTTTCCGGGTTACGCCCAGCTCGTCGGCGAAAGCGCCGACGCGATCACCTTCTTCGTCGGCTCGATCCTCTTCACTGCCGGCGGGGGGTTCCAGAGCTGGCTCGCCTGGGGTGACTGGCGCTCGCACAGGCCCGGAGGTGGAGCGGCGTGGTGGTCGGCGATCGTCCAGTCGGCCGGGACGCTCTTCTTCAACGTGACGACCTACCAGGCGATGCACGTCGCCCTGACGAACGCGGAGTACAACAAGCTCGTCTGGCGACCCGACTGGCGCGGGTCGATCTGCTTCCTCGTCTCGGGTGCGATCGCCTACGCCGCTTCGCCGCGCCGCGGCTGGCACGGCTGGTGGCCGCAGCGGGTCGGAGACGGCTGGTGGCAGCCGGGGATCAACCTGCTCGGCTGCATCTTCTTCGGAATCTCGGCGGTCGCCGGCTACGTCGTGCCGTCAACCGGCTCGATGGTCGACCTGGCCGCCGCGAACTGGAACACCTCGCTCGGGGCGGCGTGCTTCCTCGCCTGCGCGCTCGACACCCTGCGCACCGGCCGGGCCTCGAAGATGCCGGTACGACGAGGGCTCAGGAAGCTCGAGCACGAGCTCGAAGCCGACTTGCAGCGTCTGAACTAGAACCCGGCTAACGTCCGCCGTCCGAGCCGCGAAACAGGAGAGGCCATGACGACACTCGAGAATCGCCCGAACACCGCACTGCTCGTGATCGACGTGCAGAACGGCGTCGTAGACGGCGCCCACGAACGGGACTCGGTCGTCGCCAACGTCGGCACCGTCGTCGAGAAAGCCCGCGCGGCGGAGGTCCCGGTTGTCTGGGTGCAGCACTCGAGCGACAACCTTGTCGAGGGAAGCGCGCCGTGGGAGATCGTCGCCGAGCTGAGCCCGGACGAGGGCGAACCGCTTGTCCCGAAGCGCTATCCGGATTCGTTCGAGGAGACGACGCTCGAGCCCCTACTCGCCGAGCTCGCCGTCGGACGCCTCGTAGTGGTAGGCGCGCAGACGGACGAGTGCGTGCGCTCGACTCTGCACGGAGCCCTCGTGCGCGGCTACGACGCGACCCTGGTCAGCGATGCGCACACGACCGAGGATCTCTCCCCGTGGGGCGCGCCCCCGCCGGAGCTCGTCATCGCACACACGAATCTCTACTGGGGCAACCACGAGGCTCCGGGCCGAACAGCCGGCACCATCGAAGCGAAGGATGTCGAGTTCACGCGGTCCTGACGGTGCCGTTCACGCGCACGAACATCAAGCGTGACCAAAGCTTCAGGGCCCGTGGTCACCCCTGACGAGATTCGCGCGCTCGCGCAGACCCTTCCTCGCAGCTACGAGGTGTTCGTGCACGGCCAGATCAAGTTCCGGGTCGGCCAGATCGTGTGGCTCGCTCTCTCGAAGGACGGCGAGCGCATGGGCTGCGGCTTCCCGCGAGAGATGCGGCAGGCGGCGGTCACTGCGGAGCCGCACAAGTTCCAGCTGCCGAGTGAAGGCGACATGCGGTTCAACTGGATCCACGTTCGGCTCGACGCGATCGATGCCGACGAGATGCGAGACCTCGTGGAGGAGGCGTGGTCGAGGGCCGTGCCGCTCTACGTCGCGCAGGAGTACGGCCAGACGCAGGGCTATCGCTAGGCCGTTACGCGCGAGGCGCGTACTGGACGTTCGCGAACGGCCAGTCGGCTGCGAGCCACTCGCTCACGGCTCGCCAGAGGGGAGCGTCCAACCGGGCGTGGCTCGCTGACACCCAAGAGCGCGCCTGGGCGTCGTAGCCGGGGTCGCGCGCCGGATAGATGTAAAGGCAACCGATCACGTCGCGGCTAGCCGGATCGAGCACGGTGTACGTGAAGCCCTTCCGGTTGCCGAAGTCCTCGGCGTGTCGCTCCAGGTCGGCACGGTTCTCTTCCGAGGGCATCTCGCGCGGCCAGGAGCCCCACGGGAAACCCGGCGTCGCTGCGATGTGCTCCATCGAGGCGGTCCACGCGTCGTAGTCGGAGTCGTTGTGCTCAGGCCCGAGCGGCTCGAGGACGAACTCGGAGGTCTCGATCCCGAGCGGAACGTCGAAGGCTGGCGGGACGAACTCGGCCATCACGGTCACTCAGGTCGCGCGGAAGATGTACAGGCCGAAGATGGTTCCGCGCGTGACCGTCCCCTCGCCGGTGGAGAGAACCCGGCCGCTGCTCGTCGCGCCGGTCTCGGCGAACACCGCGTCGGCTCGTTCCAGCCGCCACCCGACCTTTTCGATCTCGTCGAGCACGGAGTTCTGCATGGGCTTTTCAGCTGGTTTTCAGAGGATCCCAGGTAGGAGCTGTCGCCCCCCAGTTCCGCCAGGGGGAGCAGGAGCTGGAACAGCTGTTGTCCTTGTTGCCGCGCCGTGGTGGCCTGGCCGGCCGGTGAGCGGGCGAACTCCTCGGCCTGGCGCTGCTGCTGGGCAGCCTCGGCGGCGCGCCGCTGGGCGTCTTCCTCAGCCTGTTTCCGGGCCTGGTCGGCTGCCTTCTCTTCCTCGGATTTCTTGAACACCGTGGGCCGATCTTAAGCCTGCCGGGAGGCACCGCACAACGCATCGCCGCCGGACGATCGCGCGGCGCATGCGTACCCTGGACACGTGATCAAGGTCTCGTGCGAAGCGTGCGGTTGGGTCGCGATCACGAGCCAACCCGTGAACGACGTCTGGCGCGAGCACGAGGCAGGGTGTCCCGCCTTCGGTGGCGCCATCCGACACCTCCCGGATCTACCGCCGCTGCGGCGCCTCCTGTCGCCGGTGAACCAATGTCGTCACCAGCCGGTTCGCCGTCAGATCGCCGTGACTCCCGCGGGCGTGAAGAAGTACGCCGTCATGTGCGAACTCTGCGGTCGCCTCGTCGGCTGAGCGGCGGCGGTTGCTGATCTCGCGCGCGCTAGTAGGCGGCGCTTCGCCGCCCGTACATCTTCTGTGCCTGTCGGCCCGAGTACGAGAGCAGATCGAGGAACGCGCCGAGGGCGACGGCGATCCAGTTCGCGCCGTGGACCCCGCCTGCGGTCCAGACGATCGTGTACATCAGGGTCGTCCACGGCAGGAAGATCAGGCCGAGGAGTGGCCACCACCAGTGAGCGAAGACGACCTGGATTCGATGGCCGAAGATCCATTCGAGCGCCAGCACAAGGCGTGGCCCGAACGCGAAGAGGGCGAGCAGCAGGCAGCACACGTCGCCATCCTCGCGTTCGAGCCGGACGGACGGCGAACCGGCTACATGCCCTTCTCGTGGCTAGTAACCGGCCGCCCGGCGGCGGCGGCGGCAAGCAGTAGCGGAGAGATATGCCACATGAGTCAGCCTGAGCCGCCGGCCCGGGCCAGTGTTCCGGAGTGACCGCTGAGCGAGTCGGCCAGGATGCGACACTCTGCCCGTCTACCTTGAGGCGTGGGGACGCCGTAAACGTGTCTGTGGAGGAGGCAACCCAGGGTGCAGATCGCGCTCGCGCTGGTGCTTACGATTGTCTCGGCCTGCGCTCTCGACCTCGGGTATCTGTTTCAGCACGACGTCGCAGCGAGCCTGCCCCCGCTCTCGCTTCGTCGGCCGATCGCTTCCGTGCGCTCACTGCTCGTCGAGCCGCGATGGCTCACAGGTTCCGGCCTCCAGGTAGGCGGCTTCGTCCTCTACGTTGTCGCGCTCGCGCTCGCACCGCTCTCGCTCGTGCAGGCGACCGCCGCCGGCGGCATCGGGATCCTCGCCATCATGGTCTCGCGGATCAGGCACGTCGCGCTCAGCAGGCGCGAGCAGGTCGGTGCCGCCATGTCGGTGCTCGGCCTGGCGCTGCTCGGCGTCTCGCTTCTCTCTACCCACGGCGAGGGAAGCGGAGCGACCTACGTCTGGGTCGGGATCTGGCTGGGAGCCTCGACGGCCGGCGCGGTCCTGTGCATATGGCTGCTCGCACCCGCGATCGGGCGCGCACCGGCCTGGGGCATCGCCTCCGGCATCCTCTTTGCGGCCGGGGACGTGGCGACCAAGATGGCCGTCTCCGGCGGACTCCAGAACGTTGCCTTTCTCGTCTGCCTGATCGTCTTCTACGGCGCGGGAACGGCGGTCCTCCAGGCTGCCTTCCAACGTGGTGGCGCGCTGACGACGGCCGGCCTCTCGACGCTGCTGACGAACGCACTCCCGATCGTCGCGGGCACGGTGCTCTTCCACGAGCCACTCCCCTCCGGAGTGATTGGCGTGGTTCGCGTCGCGGCGTTCGCAGTAGTCGTCGCCGGGGCAGTGCTCCTCGCCGCGCCTAGCGAGGAAGCCGAACCGCGCCCGCCGGGGCAGGATCTGGCTCGCGTCAACGCGATCGCCGGCTGAGCGTATAAGTAGGCGCCGTGAAAACGATCCTTGGGCTCGTTGTGCTCGCCGCTCTCGGCTTCGCCGGTGCCGGCTGCGGTGCCACGAAGAAGATCGTCGTGACCGTCAGCACGAGCTCACTACCGGCGAAGATCGCGGCAGCAAAGACGCGCACAATCACGGTCGTCGGATCAACGACCACGGCCTTCCCAAACGTGGTGTCGGGCACGACCATCAAGTGCAAGGGATGGCCAGGGCGAGGCGTGAAGGTCCCGCCGCCCGGGAGCGAGGCAAACGTGGGCGTAGGAAAGGCCACGCCGAATGGAACCGCGCCGACATCACACGGAATGCAGGTGACACACCTACGGGACGGCTCGGTCACTGTCGTTTGCACCTCCAACTAGCCGGTTTCAGCGATAGCGGAGCGAGACGAGGATGGTCATCGCGCACACGATCGTGGCGATGCTGTTTGGGATCACCAGAGCGAGGTTCGCGGCTGCGACTCCGTAGGCGAGCCACAGGATGAAGCCGATTAGTAGGACCTGTTGGTATCCAACCGACACGTTCGCGGAACTCCGAGTTCGTCTGATCGTGTGCGCTTGAAGGAGCGGCGCGAGTGCCATTGCAACGCCCCATGTTGCGGCGGCTGCCGCGAAAACGGTGACCACGTTGACCTCCTGCGACGACGGAACGGAACGGAACCGTCAGCGCGGGTCAGGGTGATCGCTACGAGCCGCGTTCTCTCCGTACAAAGGCAAGCGTTCGAGAAGCGGCCGAGGCATCCGTCCAAAGCTAGCAGTGGCCGAGTAGCGACGCGGAACGCCGCGGACTCGCGGAGTAGTCTCACCTGGATGCGTCGGCTCACTTGCCTCTTCTGCGGCGGCCATCGCTGGCATTCGGTCGCAGATGCGGCGGGCTCAACGACGACATGTTCTCGCTGCGGCGCGCTACGCCACACGCGGGTCGAGTCCGCAAGCCATGGAACGTTCAAGGGCCATACAGACCTGGCGTTCAAGTGGCCGTCGATCCCGTCGCACGGCACCGAAGAACTCGACAAGGATTAACTGCAACCTTCGTCCACCCGCACGAGTAGCCGCTCGCCTGGGCGAGCGTCCTTACGCCTGAGCGGCGTTAGCTCTTCTGGCCCGAGACGATGAAGGCGGCGAGGTCGTTCAGCTGCGTCGCCGAGAGGGAGTTGCCGAACGTCGTCGGCATGATCCCCTTGCTGTAGCCCTTCGCGATGTAGGCGTCCGGATCCTTGATCGACTGCGTGACAAACGCAGTCAGATCCATGTTGTTGTCCGCCTTCGCGTCCGAGGTCGGCGCTGAGTCCAGGTTCGGGCCGATCGTGCCCGTCGCGCCCGCAGGCTGGAAGGTGTGGCACGCGGCGCAGCCGTTCGCCTTGAAGACCGCCTCTCCCGCTGCCGCGTTCCCGCCGCCCGACGAGGATGTGGTGGTCGCCGCGGAAGTGGTGGTCGCCGCCGAGGTGGTCGTCGCGGCCGACGTCGCCGGCTGGATGGTCACCGTGTGCACGACCGTCGAGGCCGACTTCCCGAGCGAGGTGTAGTGGCCGACGACGTAGCCGGCGATGCCCGCCGGGAGGAGGAGCACGGCGAAGAGGACCCAGATGAAAACCTCACCCGTCGAGGTCCACGGATTCCGGCGTCTCGGGCGCGGCACGGGCGGGAGGCTATCGACTCGGGCGGCGGGACGTAGCACCTACCTGCTAGGTAGAGGCCGATGGCGACCGCGACCGTCAGTCTCGCCGCGATCAGGCGGCTCACCGTTTCGACCCAGGACTACGCGCCACGGTTCCGCCGAGCCCGCGCCGGAGACGTCGAACAGGCGATCCGCCGGCTCGGCTCGGTGCAGCTCGACTCGATCTCGGCGGTCGACCGCGCGCACCGCCTCACCCTGTCGAGCCGCGTCGGCGCCTACCCCGAGGAGGAGCTGCAAGGGCTGCTGACCTCCGGCCATGTCTTCGAGTACTGGGCGCACGAAGCGTGCCTCCTCCCCATAGAGCTCTGGCCGCACTGCCGCCTCAACATGGAAGGAAAGGGGCACTGGCGCTTCCACGAGACAGCGCTGGACAGGCACGCGGACCTCGTCGAGCCGGTGCTCGAGCGGATCCGCGCCGAGGGGCCGCTCGGCTCCCGCGACTTCGAGGGAACCGGCGACGGCAGCGAGATGTGGAACTGGAAGCCCGCGAAGATGGTGCTCGAGGCGCTCTGGGACCGGGGAGTCCTCGCCGTCGCGGGCCGGCAGTCGTTCCAGCGCCGCTACGACCTCGCCGAGCGCGTGATTCCGCGGGCGGTCCTCGCTGCGCCGGTGCCGAGCGAGGCCGAGACCCTACGCGCATTTGCCCTCCTCGCCGTCCGCGCCCGCGGCGCGTTGACCGAGCCTGCGATCCGCGAGCACTGGAGACTGAAGGGCGGACGCGCGCGTCTCCATCATCACGTCCTGGCGCTCGTGGGCGAGGGACTCCTGCGCGAGGTGGCCGTCGACGAAGGCGGGCCGCCGTTCTACGTCGACGCCGAGGCGGAGCTCGACGGCGCGCCGGCGCCGCCCGTCCTCCTCTGCCCCTTCGACAACCTCCTCTGGGATCGCCCGCTGCTCGAGCGCGTCTTCGGCTTCCGCCACGTGATCGAGGTCTACAAGCGCGAGCACGAGCGGGCGTACGGCTACTACGTGCTGCCGCTGCTCGCCGGCGACCGGATCGTCGGCCGCGCCGACCTCAAAGCCGACCGGGCCGCAGGCGTCCTTCACGTCCGCAGCTTCCACCCCGAGCCGCACGTGCGCGGAAACGTCGGCGCGAAACTCGAGCGCGCGGCGGCGCGGCTCGCGCGCGTGCTCGGGCTCGAGGAGGTGCGCCATGCGTGAGGTCTCGGTCGAGGAGGCGCGGCGGATCGCGATCCGCGCGCAGGGGCTCGACAGCCCGGCCGCCGACGTGCTCGAGACCGTGCGCCGGCTCGGCTTCCTCCAGCTCGACCCGATCTCGAGCGTCGCGCCGCCGCAGCATCTCGTCCTCTGGAGCCGGCTCGGCGCGTTCGACACCGCGGAGCTCGACCGGCTGCTCTGGCAGGAGCGGAAGCTCGTGGAGTGGCGCGCGTTTTTCTACCCGAGCGAGGACCTGCCGATCCTCAAGGCGTTCATGCGTCGCCGTGACCGGCCGTACGATTTGCGGCAGATCGCGTGGCTCAAGGAGCGCGCTGCGTTCCGCCGCCATGTCCTGAAGGCGCTACGCGAGCGCGGGCCGCTCCTGTCGCGCGAGATCGAGGATGCGCCCGGACGCCACCGGCGTGAGGACCACCGCTGGTGGGGACAGCGGCAGATGGGGCTGATGCTCGATCTCCTCGCCGCCCGCGGACAGGTCGCCGTGGTCGGCCGCCGCGGCAAGCAGCGCGTGTGGGATCTCGCCGAACGGTGGTATCCCGAGGTCGAGGCGCTGCCGCTCGCGAAGGCGCGGCGGCTCTATCACGAGAAGCGCTTCCAGGCGCTCGGCGTGCGGCTCGAGCGCGGGCGGCTCCTCGCGCACCCAGAGGCGGAGGACGGCCCGATTCCCGAGCGCGTCACGTTCCTCTCGCCGTTCGACCAGCTCATCCACGACCGCGCTCGCACCGAGGCGCTCTGGGACTTCTATTACCGGCTCGAGATGTACGTCCCTGCGGCGAAACGGGAGTACGGCTACTACGTCCTTCCCATCCTCCACGGCGACCGGCTCGTCGGCCGAATTGAGCCCGTGTTCGACCGCAAGACGCGCCGACTCGTGGTCAAGGGCCTCTGGTGGGAGCCGGGCCAGAAGCCGCTCGACCTCACCGAGCCTTTGGACGACCTCGAGCGCTGGTTAGCATCGACCTGATGGACTTCGAGACTCGCGCCATCCACGACGGCCAGGAGCCCGATCCCGCGACCGGCGCAATCATCACGCCGATCTACCAGACGTCGACGTACGTCCAGGAGGCGGTCGGCGAGCACAAGGGCTACGACTACTCGCGCGTCGCGAATCCGACCCGGCAGGCGCTCGAGACGGCGCTCGCCTCGCTCGAGTCGGCCGAGCACGGCCTCGCCTACTCCTCCGGGCTCGGCGCGACGACGACGCTCATGCACCTGCTGAACCCGGGCGACCGCGTCGTGCTCGTCGCCGACGTCTACGGAGGTGTCTACCGGATGACCTCGCAGGTCTACGAGCCCAAGGGCTACCGGTTCCACTATCTGCCGGCCGATGAGTTCCCGAACCTCGCCGAGCACCTCGACGACTCGACGCGGATGGTGTGGATCGAGACGCCGTCGAATCCGCTGCTCAACATCATCGACATCGCCGCGGCGGCCGACGCGGCGCACGCGGCGGGTGCGCTCCTCGTGGTGGACAACACGTTCGCGACGCCGTACCTGCAACGCCCGCTGGAGCTCGGCGCCGACGTGGTCGTGCACTCCACGACGAAATACCTCGGCGGACACTCCGACGTGGTCGGTGGCTTCGCGGCGACGAACGATCCCACCGTGGCCGAGCGCCTGCGCTTTCTCCAGAAGTCGCTCGGCGCAGTGCCCGGCCCGTTCGACTGCTGGCTCGTGCTGCGCGGGATCAAGACGCTCGCGGTGCGGATGCGCCAGCACTGCCAGAACGCGTTGGAGGTCGCGGCCGTGCTCGAGCGAAACTCGCGCGTGTTGAAGGTCATCTATCCCGGGCTGCCCTCCCATCCCGGCCACGTGATCGCCGCGCGCCAGATGCGCGACTTCGGCGGCATGGTCTCGTTCCTCGCGGAGTCGCCGGAGGAAGCCGAGGCGATCGCGGGCCGCACGCGGTTGTTCCAGCTCGCCGAGTCGCTCGGCGGCGTGGAGAGCCTGATCGAGGTGCCGGCGCGGATGACGCACGTGGCCACCGCCGGTGCGCCGTTCGCGGCGCCGCCGAACCTCGTCCGCCTCTCGGTCGGGATCGAGTCGGCCGACGATCTCGTGATGGATCTCGAGAACGCGCTCGTCCCGGCCGCTGCCCGGGCATGACCGGCGAGGCGGTCGTCTTCGTCGAGATCCCGTCGGGCTCTCGCAACAAGTACGAGTGGGACGAGAAACTGGGCGGGCTGGTGCTCGACCGGCGCCTCTTCACGGCGATGACGTATCCGGCCGAGTACGGCTTCGTCGAGGGGACGCTCGCCGAGGACGGCGACCCGCTCGACGCGCTCGTGCTCGTCTCCGACCCCACCTTCCCCGGCTGCCGCATTCGCGTCCGCGCGATCGGCGTCTTCCACATGTCCGACGAGAAGGGCCCCGACGAAAAGCTGCTCTGCGTGCCGCTCGGATCCGCCGAGTTCGAGCGCGTGGCCGACATCCACGACGTCCAGAACGAGCTGCGCGACGAGATCGAGCACTTCTTCCAGCGCTACAAGGATCTCGAGCCGTCGAAGGAGACCGAGACGCGCGGCTGGGGCAACCGCGACGAGGCGGAGAGGATCCTCGCCGAGGCGCGCGACCGCGCTTAGCTAGGCCGGCTGTAGCGACGCGAGCCGTTCGCGGACGCGACGCACGAGCGGGACGACCCCTTTTCGCTCGTAACTCTTGAGGGCGTCGCCCCACGCTGCGACAGCCTCGTCGCGGCGGCCGGCGGCCTCGAGCACCTCGGCGAGGTCGCAGTAGGCGTCGGCCTGAAGCTTGGGCGAATCGGTTCTCTCGATGTGCGTCAGCGCCTCTCTCGCGAGCCGCTCGGCCTCACCGTGTTCTCCTCGGTGCGCTGCGACGAGCGCGGAGGCCTGCCGCCATACCGATTGGGTGACGTCTGCGTCGAACATGTTCCCGACGGCCTGGGCGACTCGTTCCTCCGCCTCCTCGTAGCGTCCGGCCAAGCTGAGCTCTCGGCTCTGCAATGCGAAGTACTCGCCGGTCCACAGCGATCCCAGCTCGGCGACCCGGTCACACCAGAGGCCGAACTGCTTCGCGGCAGCCTCGTGGTTTCCCGCAAGACTCTCGATCTCGGCGATTTCGGTGTGACCGTCACCCCAGATGCGCAACTCGCGCGCGCGATCCTCGAGCGCGCCTGCGAGGACACGCGCCTCGTCGATCCGGTCGCTCATGGCGAGCAGGGTCGAGCGCAGCAGGTCGATCTCGACTGCACCCGCAAGCGGATCCAGTAGTTCCAGAACCGCACCGACCGGCCGTGGGCCTTGCAGGAGGCCAACCCCCCAGACGAGTTGAGAGCGAGTATGCGGCCGCCCTGCGCGTGTTTCGTACCCGTGCGCGGCCTCGGCCGCTTGCACCATGGACTCGAAGCGGCCGGCGTACTGGTACGCGCCGAGACCGAGCGCGTACCAGATCTCGGCGAGCCCGGCGTGATCCTCCCTCGCCTCGAGCAGCGGCAAGGCGTCCTCGGCGAGTTGCACCGCTTCGACGGCGGAGCCTTCCGTGGTCCAGATGCGCATCTGCGCCGCTAGCGCACGGGCGAGCGCAGCTCCGGCCGCGTCGCCACGGGCCTCGGCCCGGCGCGCTGCCTTTTCGAGCAAGGGCGCCGCTACGCGGGCCTGCTGGTGGCTCAACGCAAACGAGACGGCCAGATGAAGCTCCGGCTCGGCCACGAGTTTCACGGCGCGGCCCAGCAGCGAGTGCGAAGCGCGGTTGTCGCCACGCCAGCGCATGCGGATTCCCGCGCTCTCCAGCCGTCGGGATGCCTCCTCGGCGATCGCAGCGTCGGGCCTACCAAGCTCGGCCAGGTACAGGGCGGCTTGCTCGAAGTGGTAGCCGAGGATCTCGTCGAGCTCGACGACGCTCTGGCCGTGCTCGGCGAGCCACTCGGCGAAGCGGCGATGCAGGTCGGCGCGAGTCGCCTTGGGGAGCGCGTCGTAGGCGGCGTCCCGGATCAGGAGATGGCGGAAGCGGTACGCGTCCTCGCGGGGCAGCAGAGGCCGGTCGGGACGGACGAGATCTCGGCGGACGAGAGCGGCCAGCCGCGGCGTCACCTCGATCTCCTCGGGGGAGAGCGCCTGCACCGTGCCGCGGTGGAAGAGCTCGCCTTCCACAGCGCCGCGCTCGAGCACAGCTCGGTCCCGCTCGTCGAGCTGGTCGAGACGCGCCGCGAGCAGCGCCCGGAGGGTCGCGGGCACCTCGGCGTCCTCGCCGAGCGCGGCCATCTCGGTGAGGAACAGTGGGTTGCCGCCGGAGGCGCAGACGATCCGCTCGCGCACGTCCTCCGGTACGGAGTCGCCGACGAGCGTGCCGGCCTCGCTCTCGGGCAGCGGCTCGAGACGCAGGACGGCCGGCCAGCCAGGCCTGCGGTCGAGCAGCTCGGGCCGCGCCATGCAGACGAGCAAGAGCGGCGCGCCGGTAGAGAGCAACGCTGTCGACTCGACGAGGTTGAGAAACGTCTCCTCGGCCCACTGAATGTCGTCGAACACCACGACGAGCGGCGCCTGCGCCTCGAGCAGCTTCCGGAACCCCCAGGCGATCTCGTCGGTGCCCGCGAACGTCTCGCTCTCCCCGAGCAGCGAGCTGATCGCCGCCGCGGCGTGCCCGTCGTCCGGCCGCGCGTGAAGCTGCTTCACGACCTCGATCACCGGCCAGTAGGTGATGCCCTCGCCGTAGGAGAGGCAGCGGCCGCGCACGACGCGTGCGTCGATCTGCTCCAGCGCCTCCGCAACGAGCCGCGACTTGCCCACGCCCGGATCGCCCACCACGGTGACGAGCTCGCAGCGCAAGCCGGTAAGCGCCTGGTCCCAGACAGCCACGAGTTGCTTCAACTCGGGGTCGCGGCCGACGAAGCGGGAGGTGTGCGAGCGCTCGGCCGCTTCCCGAACCGCGAGGAGAGGATGAGCCGCGACCGGCTCGCTCTTGCCTTTCAGCTCGAGCAGCCGCTCCTCACCGACGTCGACAGTGGACGTGACGAGCGCGAGAGTCTCGGCGCCGAGCAGCACCTCGCCCGGCTCGGCCGCCTGCTCGAGCCGGGCGGCGACGTTGACGGCGTCGCCGGTGGCGAGCCGCTCCTCGGTGCCCGTCAGCACCTCGCCGGTGTTGACGCCGATCCGGCCGTCCACGCCCAGCTCGGGCAACGCGCCGCGCATCTCGACCGCGGCCCGGCAGGCGCGGAGCGCGTCGTCCTCGTGCGCGACCGGCACCCCGAACACCGCCATCACCGCGTCGCCGATGAACTTCTCCACCGTGCCGCCGTGCGCCTCGACGATCGCGCTCATGCGCTCGAAGTAGCGCGCCAGCAGCGCCTGTAGCGCCTCTGGATCGACCGACTCGCCGAGCGCCGTGGAACCGACCACGTCGCAGAACAGCACTGTCACGACCTTGCGGTGTGCGCTGCTGGTCACGAGGCGAGGCTAGAGCAAAGCGCCGCGTAGGATCAGCGAGTGGCGCCGGAGCCCATCGACCTCCACCACCTCGGCCGAGAGCGGATCATCGCGAGCTACCTGCTCGACACCGACGACGGGCCGGCGATCTTCGACTGCGGCCCCTCGACCACGATCGACGCGCTGAAGGCCGGCCTCGCAGACCGCGGCCTGGCACTGACCGACGTCCGCCACCTGCTGCTCAGCCACATCCACCTCGATCATGCGGGCGCGACCGGCGTGCTCGTGCGAGAACACCCGGGGTTGCAGGTGCACGTCTCGCCGATCGGCGCGCCGCACCTCGTCGACCCCGAGCGACTCGAGCGCAGCGCGCGCCGGCTCTACGGCGACAGCTTCGACTCGCTGTGGGGCGAGTTGGCGCCCGTGCCGCAGGAGAACGTCCACCCGCTCGACGGGCCCGTGCTCGGGCTCGACTCCTTCCCGACGCCGGGCCATGCCTCGCACCATGTCTGCTTCCTCGATCCCGACGGCACGCTCTACGCCGGCGACGCGTGCGGGGTGCGCGTCCTGCCGGGCCGCTTCGTGATGCCGCCGACGCCGCCGCCCGAGGTCGACGTCGAGGCGTGGGAGGAGTCGCTCGACGAGATCGAGCGGCGCGCCCCCGAGCGGCTCGCGCTCGTCCACTTCGGCGTGGCCGACGACGTCGGGCGCCACATCACCGAGCTGCGACTGAATCTTCTCGACTGGGCCGAGTCGGTCGAGGGCGGCGCGACCGAGGAGGAGTTCGTCGAGTACGCCCACGCGCAACTCGCGGACTCGCGGGAGGACGCGCCGACCTACGACTTCGCGATGCCGCTCTGGCAGTCGTACGCCGGGCTCAGGCGCTGGGCCGACAAGCGCGCGGGCTTGTAACGACGCGCACGATCCGGCACGATCTCTTCATGGCCGGTCCGCTTCGGCTACCCAACTTCCGCCTGCTCTTCGCAGCACGGACGATCTCGTACCTCGGGACGTACCTCGCGCCGATCGCCGTCGCGTTCGCGATCCTCGACAACGGCGGCGGCGCGACCGCGGTCGGGCTCAGCTTCGCCGCCTGGACGCTCGCACAGGTGGCGATGCTTGTGGTCGGCGGCGTCATCGGAGACCGGGTGTCGCGCCGGGCGGTCATGGTCGGCTCCGACATCGCGAGCACCGTCGTGCGCACCGCGACGGGCGTCCTGCTGGTCTCGGGGCATGCTCAGATCTGGCAGCTGATCGCCCTCCAGGCCTGCGGCGGCGCCGCGGTCGCGTTCTACTCCCCCGCGTCGTACGGCCTGATCCGAGAGGTCGTTCCGGAGGAAGACCTTCAGCAGGCGAACGGACTGCTTGCCATCGCCCGCTACTCCGCGTTTCCGCTGGGTGCCGCGATCGGCGGCTCGATCGTCGCCCTGATCGGGCCGGGAACCGCTCTGCTCGTCGATGCAGGCACGTATGCGACGAGTGCACTCCTCCTCTCGCAGATCCGCGTCACGTCGCTCGCCCGCGCAGGCGCCGGATTCGTGCAGGAGCTCCGGGAGGGTTGGAGCGCCTTCGTCGAGCAGACGTGGGTGTGGGTGCTCGTCGTCTACGTCTCGCTCTACTTCCTGCTCACGTACGCGCCGTTCTTCGTGCTCGGACCGTACATCGCGAAGCACTCGATGGACGGCGCCCGATCCTGGGCGTTCGTCGTCACCGGAGAAGGAATCGGAGCGCTGCTCGGAGGAGTCACGGGCCTTCGCTGGCGACCGCGTGGCCGGCCGATGGTCACGACCGGGCTGCTCCTGATGGTCACCGCGGGGCAGAATCTCGCCCTCGCGTTTCATTCCACGACCGCCCTGCTCGCGCCTCTCGCCGTGTGCGCGGGTTTCGCGTTCGCCCTCGGCTCGGTGGTGTGGGACACGACCCTGCAGCGAAAAGTCCCGGCGGACAAGCTCGCTCGCGTTGCCTCCTACGCCTGGATGGGCTCGATGATCTTCCTGCCCGCGGGCTATGCGCTCGCCGGGCCGATCGCGATGGCGATCGGAATCAAGGCTTACCTCGTGATCGCGGCCGGCTGGATCGTCGTCAGCACCCTGTTCGTCATCCGCCTGCCGGCCGTCCGGGAAGTGGGGTTCGAGAACGAGACCGACACGATGCCGGCTGTCGCTCAGTAAGTAGGCTCGCAGTCGTGCCACCCGTGCCCGTCCCGCCCGAGGTCGACGCGTTCCTGGCCCAGCCGAATCCGGCGGTCGTCGCAACGGTCAGCCCGAGCGGCGAGCCGCACACAGCTGCCACCTGGTACGACTGGGAGGATGGCCGCGTCCTGCTCAACATGGACGAGAGCCGCCTCCGCCTGCGCTACATGCGCGAGAACCCGGCCGTCGCGCTGACCGTGCTCGGCGACGACAGCTGGTATGCGCAGGTCACGCTGCTCGGCCGCATTGTCTCGATCGCGGACGACCCGGACCTCGCCGGTATCGACCGGCTCTCGAACCGCTACTACGGGCACCCCTTCCACGGCCGCGACGCGCGTCGGGTCACTGCGTGGATGGAGCCTCACCGCTGGACTGCCTGGCCTCTTCCTCGCTGAGCGCTTCCGTTTCGACAATCCAGAGCGGCCCGTCGCCGCAGTCGAGCCGCCGCGCCCCTTCCGCCTCCGTCAGCGACGTCGCGAGAACGCGCACCGGCGTGCCGTCGAGCTCGAGCAGTGCTCCGCGCGGTCCGGTGAGCGACACTCCGTAGCGCCAGGCCCACGCGAGCCGGTGCACCTCGGCCGCCGGACGCGAGAGGTCGAGCCAGGCGTCGTCGTCGGTGAAGAAGGTCTCGTAGTCGCCACCCTCGGGCTGCGGCGTCCCCTCGTCGCCGGCCGCCAGCCGCTCGACCGCCTCGGCCAGGGTCTCGCCGACTGTCGGGCCGAACCGCGGATAGAAGTCGTCGGGCGGCTCGAGCTCGCCGAGCGGGTAGCTCCGCTGCGCGAGGATCGGCCCGGTGTCGAGGTCGGCGTCCATGCGGTGGAAGGTGATCCCGATCTCGTCGTCGCCGGAGCGGATCGCCCAGGCGACGGGAAGCGGGCCGCGGTGCTTCGGCAGCAGCGACGGGTGGCCGTTGAGCCAACCGAGGCGCGGCACCGCAAGTGCGTCGGCCGGGATCTTCCACGGAAAGCCCATGCAGACCACGAGGTCGGGCTCAACTGAGGCGAGCAGCGGAGCGATCGAGCTCCGGCGCGCGGGCAGAAGCACGTCGATCTCCTCGGCCGCACCCAGCACGAGGTCACCCGTGTCGGCCGGAGGGCCGTAACGGCCGTCGACGTTCCGCATCGTCAAGAAGGCGACCGGCTCATGGCCGACCGCCCGGATCACCGCGTCGAACGCCGCGAGCACCGGCGGGATGCGCGTCACGACGACGACGCGCAAACTCATGTGTCGCGCAGGATCCGTCCGCCCGACGACTGGTTGCGGGCCTTGACGACGATCTCGTCGACGTTGACGTGCCAGGGCCGGGTGAGCGCGAACAGGATGCAGTCGGCGATCTCGTCCGGCTGGATCGCGTCGACGCCTCGGTAGACGGCGGCCGCCTTCTCCTCGTCGCCCCTGAACCGCACGAGGGAGAAGTCCGTCTCGACGAGACCCGGATCGACGGTGGTGAGGCGAATCGGCCTCCCGAGGAGATCCTCGCGCAGGGCGTACGTGAAGCCTCGCTCGGCGAACTTCGAGGTGACGTAGAGCGCACCGTTCTCGTATGCCTGCCGCCCGGCGACGGAGCCCATGTTGACGATGTGCCCCCAGTCGGCGAAGTGGGGCAGGCAGAGCCGGGTCATCCGGATGAGCCCGGCGACGTTGACGTCGAGGACGGCCGCCTCGTCCTCCTCGCTCGACTCGTCGAACGGCACGCGGCCGAGCGCGAGTCCCGCGTTGTTGACGAGGATGTCGAGGCCGCCGAGGCGGTCCACTGCCTCCGCGACGAACCGCTCGCAGCTCGCGGCGTCGGTTACATCGAGCTCGAGCGCGACTTCCGCCTCGAGCCGCTCGACGCGCCGCGCGCCGCCCGCGACCCGCACTCCCGCAGCTGCGAGCGCAGCCGCGGTAGCGCGGCCGATGCCCGAGGAGGCGCCGGTCACGATCGCCCGCTTGCCGGTCAGATCGAGAGTGGCCAAGACCGCGCTCAGACTATGCGCGAGCCGCGTGCCCGGGAGCCAGGACGTGCTGGTCTGCCGTTCGCAGCGCCTCGTACTCCGCGGTCGTGAGCGAGACGGTCACGCGACAGTCCGGTGCGCCGCACTCGCACGTGAAGTCCCAGCGGTCCGGGCCGGGCTCGGTGCCTTCGAACCTCCGAGCCGCCTCGTGCACGTGCGCGTTGACTTCGAGCAGGACGTCCTGCTCGTCAACAGACTCCTGGTTCTCCCCACTCCCGGTCACGGCTTTACCGCGAACTCCCTCTGCCCCCTCTCAGAGGGTAGAGCGAAAACGCTCGCGTAGGCAACACCGCGATGAGTGAATGGCATCCCTAAGCGTGGGCGGTTCGCCATGCCCGGCCGAGCGTGAGACGCTCGGGCGGCGTCGGATGGCTGAAAAGGAGCAGATAGGCGAGGCGCGGCGGCTCGAGGTCCGAGAGATTGCGACGCGCCAGCTCGACGTGCGCGCGGGCGAACGCCGCCGCATCCTCGGTGAGGTCGAGCGAGCAGCGGTCGGCGGCGCGCTCGAAGCGCCGCGAAAGCGCGGCGCTCGGAGCCAACGCCGCGAGCTCGAGCGCGAGGAGCACGAGCAGCGCCTCCGGCAGTGAGCGGGGATCGGCGATCCGCGTCCCGAGCGTCGCCCAAATAACCGCAACCGCAAGCGCGGCTCCCGCCATGGCGAGCACGGTCAGCTTCGCGACGTGCCGGTCGCGCCGGTGTCCCAGCTCGTGCGCGACCACGACCTCGACCGCGCCCTGGTCGGCCGCCTGCAGCAGCGTGTCGAAGAGAACGACGCGGCGCGTGCTGCCGATGCCCGACACGTAGGCGTTGACCTTCGTCGTGCGGCGGCTCGCGTCGGCGATGAGGACGCTTCGCACCGGGACTCCGGCTCGCTCCGACAACCGCCGCAAGCGAGCCGCTAGCGCTTCGTCCTCGAGCGGCCGGAAGCGATTGAAGATCGGCTCGAGGACGACCGGAGCGACGAACGAGAGAACGAGCACGGCCAGTGCAAGCGCGACTCCGGCCGGGAGCGCCCACCAGCCGGGCAGGCCGCGAGCGAGTGCAACCGCAGCAGCCCACGCGGCGGCCGCCAGCACGATCGCCACGACGAGCCCCTTGGCGCCGTCGGCGAGCCAGGCAGCCCCGCTCTGGGTCGAGAAGCCCCACTGCCGCTCGCGCCGCCAGCCGCGCCAGAACGCGAGCGGCGTCCTCACGAGGCTCGACGAGATCGTGACGAGGGCGGCGTAGAGGGCAGCCGCGGCGACCGGCGAGAGCGACTCGAGCGGGGAGAAGAGCCACCGCCCGAGCGCAGTCCAGGCGAGAGCGGCAAGCAAGCCGGCCGCAACCGCAACGTCCAGGAGCAGGGCGAGGTAGAGCGGCCGGTGGTAGGCGCGCGCCCGCTCCCGCTCGTCCCGCGTGAACTCCACATCGACGAGGCTCATCGAGATTGAGGGTACGCCCGTAACCGAGCCGGCGGCTTCGTCGTTTCTTGATCTGAACCGCAAACGAGCTCCCCGTCTTCGGACGGAAGGAGGGGTGAGAATGCTCTTGCTGATTGTGCTGGCAGTTCTGGCGATCATCGCCTTCGGCGTCGGCTTCACCATTCACTGGCTGTTCATCGTCGCCGCAGTGCTCGCGCTGATCTGGCTGATCAGCCTCTTCACCGGCGGCTTCGGCACGCGGCGCGTCTAGGCCGCATGCACGTCGCGAATGAGTCGGGCGGCCCATTGCGGGCCGCCCGTTTCTCTGCCACTTTGCGGGGGTGTCGCGGACTGCGATCCTTCTCTGGATACTCGCCCTGATGGTGCTGGAGATTCAGCACCTGAAGTGGATCTGGTGGGAGCACTGGGACTGCCGCAAGTGCTCCGTGAAGCACAAGGACTGTTCGTGCGGCGCGACCCGCAGCTGGGTCATGTTCCTTTAAGCAGTTCTTAGGTAGCGCTCACACGGTTCTCAGAGACGCGGCGTAGTTTCCCGTCGGCCTTGAAGCGGCTCATCCTCGTTGTGCTCGCGGGCATCTTGCTAACGGCGCTACTGCTTGCGTCCGCAGAGATTCCCGGCCATCGCCGCGACGCGGATGCCGCCACACGGGGGATCCACAAGATCCGCCACGTCGTGATCATCATGCAGGAAAACCGCTCGTTCGATAACTACTTCGGCACCTATCCCGGCGCCGACGGCATCCCGGGTCTCGCGGGCAACTCCGGCACGATCCCCTGCAATCCGGACCCCGGGACGCACGTCTGCATCCAGCCGTACCACGACACCCGCAACCGCAACGCCGGCGGCCCGCACGACACGGTCGACGCGGTCAAGGACATCGACGGCGGCACGATGGACGGCTTCGAGCGCCAGGCACGGCAGGGACGTTTCCTCGCCTGCCACAACACCGACAATCCCGGCTGCTCGCTGACGCCGAAGGCGCCCGATGTCATGGGCTACCACGACTGGCACGAGATCCCGAACTACTGGGCCTACGCGCGCCACTTCGTGCTGCAGGACCACATGTTCGAGGGCGTCAACTCGTGGAGCCTGCCGGCGCACCTCTCCCTCGTCTCCGGCTGGTCGGCGCGCTGCTCCAGGCACGGAGACCCGATGAGCTGCAAGTCCACGCTCACCGCGCCCTTCGGCGCGACCGGCCACGGCAAGAAGCTCGACTACCCGTGGACCGACCTCACGTGGCTCCTGCACCGCTACCACGTCAGCTGGCGCTACTACGTCGCGAGCGGCAGCCAGCCCGACTGCGCCGACAACAAGATGTTCTGCCCGCATGTGCCGCAGAGCGCGAAGACACCGGGTATCTGGAATCCGCTGCCTCGCTTCGACGACGTGTGGGAGGATCACCAACTCGCCGACGTCCAGTCGCTGCGGAGCTTCTCCCGCGCCGCGCACCGGGGCAAGCTCCCGGCGGTCTCGTGGGTCACGCCCTCGCAGGGCGTGAGCGAGCATCCACCTGCGCTGATCACGGCCGGCCAGACCTACGTCACCGGCCTGATCAACTCGATCATGAAAGGGCCCGACTGGAAGTCGACCGCGATCTTCCTCGCGTGGGACGACTGGGGCGGGTTCTACGACCACGTCAAGCCGCCGCACGTCGACGGCGAGGGCTACGGACTACGCGTCCCGGCGCTCGTGATCAGCCCGTACGCCAGGCGCGGCTACATCGACCACCAGGTGCTCAGCTCCGACGCGTACCTGAAGTTCATCGAAGACGACTTCCTGCACGGCCACCGGCTCGATCCGCGCACCGACGGCCGGCCCGACTCCCGGCCCGGCGTGCGCGAGAACGTCAAGATCCTGGGAAACCTCGTGCACGACTTCGACTTCGACGAGAAGCCGCGGCGGCCCGTCCTTCTGCCGCTGCACCCGCCGTTCAGCTGAGCAGCGAGCCGCTCCAGCGCTCCTCGATGCGCCCGTACTTCCACACTCCCAGTGCGAGCGCCCAGGTCGCGACGAACATGCCGACGATCATGAACCCGACCGTGTTCAGGTCGATGTTCTCGAGGTAGGACCAGAAGGAGCCCGAGAGTCCGAGCTGCGAGGCGACGAGACCGCCGAGCTCGATCGTGCCGATCAGCAGAGCGACGGCGACCGAAAGACCCGTAACGGTGATGTTGTAGTAGATCTTGCGCACCGGCTTCGAGAACGCCCAGTCGTAGGCGAAGTTCATGAACGAGCCGTCGATCGTGTCGAGCAGCGACATTCCGGCGGCGAAGAGGACGGGCAGGCAGAGAATCGCGTACCACGGGAGACCCGCGCCGGCAGCTCCGCCCGCGAGCACGAGCAGGCCGACCTCGGTTGCCGTGTCGAAGCCGAGCCCGAACAGAAGGCCGATCAAGTACATCTGCTGCGGCTTTCGCACGGCGCGCGTCAGCCGCCCGAGATAGCGGTTCATCAACCCGCGGTTGTTGAGCTGGTGCTCGAGCGCCTGTTCGTCATAGGCGCCTCGGCGCATCTGCCGGAAGACCTTGAGAATCCCGACCAGAACCACGACGTTCAGGATCGCGATCGCGTAGAGGAAGGTGCCGGAGACGAGCGTCCCGATCCAGCCGGTCACCGCGTGGAGCGAGGAGCCCTTGTTCGTGACCGGCCCTGCGAACGAGCGAATGCCGATCGAGAGCAGGAACGAAAGCCCGAACACGATCGACGAGTGGCCGAGCGAGAACCAGAAGCCGACGCTCAACGGCCGCTTGCCCTCGGCCATCAGCTTTCGCGTCGTGTTGTCGATGGCCGCGATGTGGTCGGCGTCGAACGCGTGGCGCATCCCGAGCGTGTAGGCGGTGATCCCGATCCCGACGGAGAACGCACCCCCGCCGCCGAGGGCGTAGTGGTGCGGCGCGACGACGAAGAGCAGGATCCCGAACCCCACCGCATGGAGGATCGCGATCACGGTCGCCATCATCAGCATCGTGCGGCGCTGACCGTGGTCGAGCGAGCTCCAGAACCCTCGCCACCTCGGGCTCGACTTGATCGGAATCGCCGCTGCTTCCACCTCGACCTCCCCTGCGTCGCTCGCCAATTGCGAACCATTCGCTGGAAGGAACGGACCGGTTCGGACATGATCGACCCGTGGTCGAAGGCGCTGACAACCTGCGCCGGCGCGGCCGGCGACTCACACCCCAGCGGCGGGCGATCTGGGAGGCGCTGCTCGCCGAGCCACACGGGCATCTGAGCGCGGAGGACGTCGTCGCGCGCGTGCGCGAGCGCTCGCCGAGCATCAACACGTCGACCGTCTATCGAACGCTCGAGATCTTCGTCCACGACGGACTGCTGCTGAGGACGGATCTAGGCGGCGACCGCGCCTACTACGAGCTCGCGGGCGAGCATCGGCATCACCACGTGATCTGCGAACGCTGCGGCAAGGTCACGCATGTCCACGACGAGACGCTGGGCGACCTTCGCAGCCGCGTCGAGCAGGACACGGGCTACCGGGTCGGCGAGCGGGAGATCAGCTTCTTCGGGACGTGTCCGTCATGCCTGCGCGCCGGCGACTGAGAGCTTCGCCGCACGCCGCTCGGCAAACGCCGCGAGCCAGATCGAGCCCTCGAAGAGCGCGAGCATCGGCAGGAGCTCGAGCAGCGTGGTCACGGGATCCGGGCCCGGCAGGGCCAGCGCCACGACCGAGACGATCATGTAGCCCTTACGCCGGTTTCGGCGCAGAGTGGCCGACGAGAGCACGCCGAGGTTGACGAGCGCGAGGACCACGAGCGGAGTCTCGAAGACGCACACGATCCCGAGCAGCACCGTGACGACGAACGAGTAGTAGCTGCTCGCCCGGATCAGGAGCCTGAAGTGTGTCGTGTCGTAGCCCGTCAGGAAGTGGATGGCGCGCGGCAACAGGATCCCGTAGCCGAACGCAAGGCCGGCCGCCGCCATCACTACGCCGAAGGCGGCCATGAGAAGAATCCGGCGCTCGGCCGCAGGGTCGAGCGCCGGAGCGAGGAAGGACCAGAGCTGCCAGAGGATCACCGGCAGTGCGAAGAGGATCCCGGCGTACAGGCTGACCGCGATCGAGACCGAGAACGGCTCGGTCACGCCGAACGCCACGACCTGACGGTGGCCAGGCGGAAGCGGCCGGGCGAGCCAGTCGAGGATCCTGTTGTGGAACACGAACGCGACGGCCGTCGCGACGCCGACTGCCACGAGCGAGACCATGAGGCGCCGCCGGAGCTCCTCGAGATGCTCGACGAGCTCCGCCTCCTCTTCGTGGTCGAGCCGGCGGGTTCGCATCAGTCAGTGGTCTCGTGCTCGGTCTTCTCGGGCAGAGCCGCCGTCTCGTGGCTGATGGACTCCTTGAACTCGCGCATGCCCGAGCCGAGCGAGCGTCCGATCTCCGGCACGCGCTTGGCGCCGAAGAGCAGGAGCGCGATCAGAAGCAGGAGCGCGAGATGGGTCGGGCTGGTCAAGCCGATCATGCGTAGGCCTCCTCAATCGAGATGTCGGTGACGGCCGCGTCCACGACGGCGACGTTGCGCCGGAGGGGCCGGTCGTCGAGCCAGAGCGTGTACTCGCCGGCGGCCAAGCCGTCGAACACCGCGCCGTAGAGCGGCCGGCCTGCGACCGGCCGCTCGTGGACCTGCTTGTGCGAACGCTCGCCGTCACGCCCCAAGGGGCTGATCTCGATCTCCTTCCCGTGCAGGTCTGCGCCGGTGTGGAGGACGAGGGCCCCGACCCCCGGCCCGAGATCGAGCATCACGTGCTCGGGCCGGGGGTCAGTCGAGTGGTGCGGGTTACGGGTCACGACGATGGCGTGTCGTAGCCGTCGAGCGGCGAACCGAGGTAGGGGAAGCTGTCCTGGTACCGGTCAGCTGCCGGCGTGATGTATGACGAGAGCGCGCCGACAGCTGCGTCCGGCGTGTAGCTCCCGTCGACGAGCGGGATGGTGGCTCCCCCAAACGCCTTCAGCTCGATCGAGACGACGTCGTCGAAGACGCGCCGCCCGTTCGGGAAGCCGGCGAGATCGCCGCCCACCACGCCGAGCGCGTTCGGGTTCGAGGTGGTCGGCGGGATGGCGACGTTCAGCCGCAGCATGTCCGCAGGCCTCGGCCCGGTGAAGTTCTGAAACCCGCCGACGATCCCACTCGGGATCCCGGTGAGCAGGATCGCGTGCAGATCTGCCCGGGGCTTGTTGTACGCCGCGAGGTTCGGGAACTCGTTCGGGTAGAGCACGTTCAGCAGCCCCGAGAGCTCCGGCTGGTTCACGTACTTCTGGAAGTTCTTGTCGTTGATCGGGTCGACCGCGTTCCAGCGGTCCTTCTCCCCGACCGGGACGACGACTTCGTTGAAGAGCGGATTGCCGAGCCGCGAGACCTGCGTCCACGGGCCACTCCCCTGCTTGCGCTCCTGCTCCTGCACGACCACGCGACGCCGGCTCGCGCCGGCCCAGATGCCGAGGACCGAGGCTGCCTTCATCGGGTCACTGGGGACGTTGCCGTGACTCGTCAGCCTGGAGATCGGGATCTTGATCGCGATCGTGTGGATGTTCATGTTCTTCAGCGGGTCGACGCTCGTCCCCGTCGGCGACGGGATCAGATGGAGGGTGTTGAGCTCCCTGATGTCGGCGAGGTCGAAGATCGCGCCGAGGTCGACGAAGAAGCCGTCGCGGCGCTGGCCGGCGAACACGGTCTCGCCCGTCGGCAGCTGATGAACGGCCGCCGACGCGAGATCGTCGTAGTTCGGCGTCGAGCGCGGACCGATGTTGCACGGAGGACAGGCGAGGTTCTTGCCGAGCACCTTGCCGCCGCCGTCGTGCGAATGGTCCTGCGTGTTCCCCATGCTCGGCGCACTGATCCGAGAGACGGAGTAGAGCTGCCGCTTGTTCCAGTTCGGGTCGGTGAGCGATCCGATCGGCCCCGTGTTGTAGAGGAACGTGTCGGGGTTCTGGTAGGTCGTGCTGAACTGGAACTGGTACGTGAGGTCCGGCAGCGCGTCGCCGTTGTTGTCGATGAAGATGGAGTAGAGGACGTCGTCACCGAACTCGAAGAAGTTCGGGCCGCCGGGAGGTGCCTGGAGCGGCACGTAGTTGGTGATGATCGTGACCGTGGTCGGATCGTCCGGGCTGACGAACGCGTAGGTATCGGCGCTGTCGGCGGCCGGGTCCTGGCTGATGCCAGGAGCTTCGCGATGGGAGGACATCTAGTTCACGCCCTTCCTGCCGGCCGCGCGCAGCAGACGCTGCACGAGGGCGCGGTCGCGATAGGTGTGCTCGGTGGTGCCGGAGGCGACAGTGACCTCGCCGCGTGCGGCGTCGCGGACGTACGCGACGACCGGCTCCTCCGGAACGTCGGCGGTCGGATGGGTGCGCTGAGCACCTTCCTCACCGACCGCAGCCCGCGCGATCGACGGCGCTCCGGCAAGAGCCGCAGCGCCGGCGGCCCCGCCGGCGATCTTCATGAATGAGCGCCTGCTCAGGCGTTCCATTTGCCCTCTCCTTCCCGGCGGTTTCCGGCCGCCGTGTGTAATGCGGTCGGCGCTGATTCGCTCGAACGGGTGATCCGGTTCGATCGACTTGAACCGCCGAAGCTCGGCGCGCGAATATCGGACGCATGAACCGGCAACTCGCCCACCTCTCCGACGAAGCGCTCGTGGCCCTGGCGGCCCGGTCGGAGCAGAGTGCGCTCGCCGAGCTCTACGACCGATACGGCCGCACCGCGTACGGGCTCGCGCTGCGCGTCCTGCGCGACCAGACGCTGGCCGAGGACGCGGTGCAGGAAGCGTTCCTCACCATCTGGCGAACGGCGTCGAGGTTCATGCCGGAGAAGGGCAGGGCCAGCACCTGGATCCTCACGCTCGTTCACCGGCGCGCAGTAGACGCCGTACGTCACGAGCAGCGCCGGCGCGCAGATTCGCTCGAGCTCGCAGCCGAGCCGTCCGTCGAGGGCGTCGAGGAGGACGCGTGGCTGCGTCTGCAGCGTGAGCGCGTCCAGACAGCGTTGCGCCATCTCCCCGACGCGCAACGCGAGGCGCTCGAGCTCGCGTACTACGGAGGGTTCAGCCAGTCGGAGCTCGCGGAAAGGCTCGGGCAGCCGCTGGGTACCATCAAAAGCCGGATGTTCACGGGGCTCTCGCGCCTGCGCGAGGAGCTGGGAGAGCCGGGGACGGAGATTTCATGGACTACCACGACCTGACCGCCGCATACGCGCTGGACGCGCTTGCGCCCGACGAGGTCGAGGCGTACGAGCGGCACCTGAGCCAGTGCGAGGAGTGCCGCGAGCAGCTCGCCGAGCTGAGCGAGACGGCGTCGGCGCTCGCGTTCAGCGCGGTAGCGCCTGCGCCGCCTCCCCGGCTCCGGGCCGTGATCCTCGAGCAGGCAGCCGCAGAGCGGACGAACGTCGTCCCGTTCCTGCAGCGCCGGTGGGTTGCGCGGGGTATGGCGATCGCCGCAGCCGCGGCAGCCTGTGTCGTCGTGGGTCTCGCGGTGGCGCTGAGCCAGTCGAATCACACGCGTTCGCTCAGCGTCTCGGTGGGTCCGAACCGGACGGCGATCATTCAGGTTTCGGGCTTGTCGACGGCTCCGCGCGGCAAGACCTACGAGGCCTGGATCATCCCGGCGGGCAAGGCTCCGCGACCCGCGGGACTCTTCCGAGGCGGCGCAGACTCGACGCTGCACCTCCAGGGCAAGGTGCCGCCGAAGGCAATCGTCGCGGTAACGCGCGAGCCCGCGGGCGGTTCGAGCGCTCCGACGATGACACCGATCCTCACCGCGCGCGCCTAGCGCGAAATGCCCGTCACCCGCTGAGCCACTTCACCGCCTGATCTCGCTGATCGAGCGAAAACGTCCGGGTCTCGCCGGGTGTCATCCAGCCGAACAGGTGCGTGAGACTCGTCATCCACTCGATATCGGTCACGAGCGCGGTCCGTTTCCAGGCGCGGAGGTGGTCGATGCCGACCTTCAGGTCCTGCCAAATCGCTCCGCCGGTCATGCCGTCGAAGTCGCGCATGACGATGAGGAAGCGGACGTCCCCGGTCTGCGCGGCCTCTTCGAGGGCGGGCAGGATGACGTCGCGATAGTCCTCGGCAGCGATCTTCCCGCTCGCCTCGAATCCGATCACACCTTGCGGTAGTCCGTCGAGCTCCGTAATCACGGCGATCTCCTTCGGTCGGTTCAGGCGGATGCGCTGGCGGCCGGCGTTCGGATCACGCAGCGAAAGCCGATGTGGCAGGTCGACGTGTCCACGGTCTCGCTCTGGCGCGCCGCCGGGCGATAGCGCAGGCAGTAGTTCGGCGCACAAAGATGCGAGCCGCCCTTGATCACTTTGCGCGGGTAGCGCTCCTCCCCGGCGGCGACGAGCGGAGCCTGCGGCGCGCAGCATGGCCGGCCGTTCGCATGCGGCTGCGCGAAGTCGTCAACCGTCCACTCCCAGACGTTCCCGGCCATGTCGTAGAGGCCGAAGCCGTTGGCCGGAAACCGCTCGACCGGTGAAGTGCCCTCGTACCCGTCGGTGAGAAGGTTCTGCCACGGGAACTCGCCCTGCCACGTGTTGGCCATCATCCGCCCGTCCGGAGCGAACTCCTCGCCCCACGTGTAGGTCGCACTGTCGAGCCCTCCACGGGCGGCGTACTCCCACTCCGCCTCGGTCGGCAGCGACTTCCCCGCCCACTCGGCGTACGCGGCCGCATCCGAATACGCGACGTGCGTCACCGGATGCAGCTCGCGGCCGCCGCCGTTGCTGCCAGGCCCCTCGGGATGCCGCCAGTCCGCGCCGGGCATCCAGCCCCACCAGTTGCGGTAGTCGCGCAGGTCGACCGGCCCGGTCGACTTGCCGAAGAGGAGCGAGCCCGGCACGAGGAGCTCGGGAGGGGCAGTGGGGTAATCCTCGGCAACGGGCGCCTGCTCGGCCCACGACACGTACCCGGTCTCCTTCACGAAGCGCCGGAACTCGGCGACGGTTACGGGACACCGGTCGATCGCGAAGCCGTCGACCGTGACCTCGCGCACGGGACGCTCCTCGGGATAGAAGCGATCGCAGCCCATCCGGAACGTCCCGCCCGGAAGCTCGACCATGTTCTGCATGCGAAGACGGTAGTCCCGTCGCCGATCGACTGCTCGATGCCGGCCTCTTACCCGGCGGATGAACCGACGCTAAAGCCCTTCCTGCACCGTGATCCGGCCCTCGTCTGCCGCCTTCTTCAGCGTGGCGTAGTCGCGCTCGTTCTGGTCGGCGTAGGCGACCGCGAACTCGGCGAGCGCGCGATCGAACGTATCGCCCTTGCCGAGGTACGACGCGATGGCGATCCGGTCGCCCGAGCGCGCATGCGCGCGCGCGAGCAGGAAGCCGCAGACCTCGCCGTAGAGCTCGAGGCCCTTCGGCAGGATCGTGTCGAGATCGACCGACGTCTTCCAGTCCCAGAGCTGGCGGACGAAGAAGTCCCGCGGCTTGCCGTCGAGGTTCTCGGGCGAGTGCAGCCAGCCGAGGAAGATGTCGCTCGTCGTCTGCATGAGTCTCTGGCCGGCGACGACGCGCTGGCCGTGATTCGAGTACTCACTTTTGCCGAGGTACGGCTCCAGCACCGACGCCTGCGCTTCCTTGATCTGCAGGAAGAGCGGGTCGTTGCCGTCGCGGCCGAGCAGCAGGAGGATCCAGCACCTCGTGCCGACGCTGCCGACCCCGACCACCTTGCGCGCGAGGTCGACCATCCGGAACTCCTCGAGCAGGTGCCTGCGATCCCCCTGCAGCGTCTCGCGGTACTCGCGGAAGAGCTGGCGGATCACGCTCTCGAGATGCTCGAACGAGACACCTACCTCCTGAGCGAGGTCCGCGGCCGACACGATCAGCGGAGGATCGGAGACGATGCGCGGCTCGCCGTCGACGAGCTGCGTCAACTTCGCGAAGGCTTTCATGCTGTCCTTCGTCCGCGCCTTCGCCGCAGCCTTCACCGCAACGTCGGCTTGATGCTTTGCCTGCTGCTCCCGCAGGTTCCGCTCGATCGTGTCGACGTCGAGGCGGGCGTACCAGACGTCGAGGTTCGACGCCTCGGCGAGCTTCCGCATCCATGTGCGGTACGCGCGAACGACGGACGACACGGCGGCCTGCCGCTCGGCGTCGCTGAACTCGCGATCGCGACCTGCGATCTCGAAGCTCGCGACGAGCCGCTTCACGTCCCACTCGAAGGGGCCGGGAAGGGTTTCGTCGAAGTCGTTGAGGTCGAAGACGAGCGTGCGCTCGGGCGACGCGTAGCCGCCGACGTTCGAGAGGTGCGCGTCTCCGCAGAGCTGGGCCCGGAGACCCGCTCGGGGCGTCGATGCGAGGTCGTGAGCCATCACGGCCGCCGCACCGCGGTAGAACGTGAAGGGCGAAACGAGCATCCGTCCGTAGCGGACGGGGACTAGCTCCGGGACACGCGATTCCGCTTGCGCATCGAGGATTGCCACAGGGTCACGGTCCGGGGCGAGCTCGAAGCCGGCCTGGCTCGAACGCGGGCACTCCTCCCGCGCTGCCCGGCCGCGTGCGACCCGCTCCTCAGCGGTGAAGTGGGGTACTGCGCTCGCGATTCCGGGCGCTGCCGGCTCGCTCTTCTTCTCGACGGTGGTCATTTCATGCCTCCTTTAGTGCGCGAAGCCCGTGGCGCTCGCCGCGTCGTGGGTGGGCGCCGGCTGCTTCTCGAGCCGGGCGAGCTGGCGCTTCACGTCCGCGAGCAGCATGTCGGCCATGTCGTGGGTGAACCCTCGCCGCACGACGACGCGGAGCGCCGCGAGGTCGGTGCGGTTCTCGGGGAAGGTGTAGGCGGGCACCTGCCAGCCGCGCTCCCGGAGCGCCAACGAGAGGTCGAAGACCGAGTAGTTCTCGATCCCCGGCTTCAGCGCCATCGCGAACACGGGCAACTCGTCGCCGCGCGTCAAGAGGTCGAACGGGCCGAGCTCGTCGAGCCGGTCAGCCAGCCCTGTCGCCACTTCGCGCGCGTACTGCTGCACGCGCCGGTAGCCCTCGAAGCCGAGCCGCATGAAGTTGTAGTACTGCGCGACCACCTGGGCGCCCGGACGCGAGAAGTTGAGGGCGAAGGTCGGCATCGTGTCGCCGAGGTAGTTGACCCGGAAGATGAGCTCGTCGGGCAGCGCGTCGACATCGCGCCAGACGATCCAGCCGACTCCCGGGTAGACGAGGCCGTACTTGTGGCCGGACGTGTTGATCGACGTGACGCGCGGCAGGCGGAAGTCCCACTCCAGATCCGGGTCGATGAACGGCGCGACCATTCCGCCCGACGCGCCGTCGACGTGCACCGGCACGTCGATCCCGGTCTCCTGCTCGAACGCGTCGAGCGCCGCGCAGATGTCGGCGACCGGCTCGTACGAGCCGTCGAAGGTCGAGCCGAGCACGGCGCAGACGCCGATGGTGTTCTCGTCGCAGCGCTTGACGGCCTCTTCGGCCGAGAGGTGGTACCGGTCGCCCTCCATCGGCACGAGCCGCATCTCGACTTCCCAGTAGTTCGCGAACTTCTCCCAGCAGACCTGGACGTTCGTGCCCATCACGATGTTCGGCTTGTCGGCGGGCATCCCATCGGCCAGCCGCCGCTTCTGCCAGCGCCGCTTGAGTGCCATCGCCGCGAGCATCACGGCCTCGCTCGAGCCGGTCGTCGAGCAGCCGGTCGCCTCCTCCGCCTCCGGTGCGTGCCAGAGATTCGCGAGGATGTTGACGCAGCGCGCCTCGATCGCCGCGGTCTGCGGATACTCGTCCTTGTCGATCATGTTCTTGTCGAGGCACTCGGCCATGAGCCGCTCGGCCTGCGGCTCCATCCAGGTCGTCACGAAGGTCGCGACGTTCAGGCTGGCGCTGCCGTCGAGCAGCAGCTCGTCGTGGATGATCTGGTACGCAGCGTCCGGCGGCATCTCGCCGTCGGCCAGCTCGTAGCGCGGGACGGGCTGCGTCTCGAGGTCGTACAGCGGCCCGACGGGCATTCCGCCGGTGTGGTCGCGGGACTTGCTCGAGTGCTTGACCGTCGTCATCTGGGATGCCTCCTCGCGGGTTTGTGCACGAACGTTCGCAGCCGGACACGAGGAAATCGTCGTCTGTTCGGGGTGATTTGACGGCGTTTCGAGTGCTGCTAGGTTCGGCACGGGATGCGGATTGCCATCGGAGTGTTCGACGGCGCGGAGGAGCTCGACTTCGTCGGGCCGTGGGAGGTATTGGCGATGTGGCGCGACGTCTGCTCCGACGACGAGGTCGAGGTGATGCTCGTCGGCGAGACCACCGAGGTCGTCACGTGCGCCAAAGGCATGCGCGTCCTGCCCGACGCGAGCTGGGACGAGGTCGGCGATGTCGACGTCCTCATCTACCCCGGTGGCCGGGGCACGCGCGCACAGCTGGGCGACGAGACGATCCGCGCGCGCATGCGCGCGCTGAAGCGACGTGGGACGTTGCTGGCCAGTGTCTGCACGGGATCCCTCGTCTACGCGGACGCGGGCCTGCTCGACGGGCTGCCCGCGACGACCTACTGGAGTGCGTTCGACACGCTGCTGAGCCTCGGGCGTGACATCGAGCCGCAGCCGGACAGCCGTTTCGTCGACACGGGAGAAATCATCACCGCCGCCGGAGTGTCAGCGGGAATCGACATGGCCCTGCACCTGGTAGGCCGCCTCGGCACACCCGACAAGGCACGCGAAGTGCGCCGCGCCATCCAGTACGACCCGGAGCCGCCGTACTAGCGCTGCCGGGCGGCAGCCAGCCCCGCCGCAGCCCGGTAGCCTGAGTTCCAGCCAGGCCCCCATCGACTAGCGGTCCAGGTCGCGGCCCTTTCAAGGCTGAAGCACGGGTTCGAATCCCGTTGGGGGTACCTCTAGGTCGTCGGATCGACGGTCACTGCTCCGCCCTCGACGCGCACCGTCCAGCGGCGGCCGAACGCGCGGACGCCCTCGAGCGAGAGACCCTCCAGCCGCTCCGGCACGCACGTCGCCTCGGAGCGAAGCACCCGGTCGGCTCGGTCGGGCACGAGGCGCAGCACTGCCTGGAGCAGAAGGACAGGAGTCCCGGCCGCCCAGGCCTGCGGCGACGAGGCCGTCGGATAGACGACCGGGAAGCCGGTGTGGTCGCGCGCGAAGCCGGCGAAGACTTCGGGCAGGCGGTAGTCGAAGTGCGTCGCAGCCTCGACCGTTGCCTCGAGGATGCGAGCCGCGTCGGCCGGGCGGCCGCTCTGCGCCAGGCCCCATGCGACGAGCGAGTTGTCGTGCGGCCAGACCGTGCCGTCGTGGTAGACGAGCGGGTTGTACGCACCCTCGCCGGCCGCCATCGTGCGAACGCCCCAGCCGGACCAGAGGGCATCGCCCATCAACAGGCCGGCGATCGTCTCCCTGCGATGCTCGGGGACGATGCCGCTCCACAGCAGATGGCCGAGATTGGAGGTCAGCGAGTCGATCGGCCGCTTCTCGCGATCGAGGCCGAGCGCGTAGAAGCCCCGCTCTTCGAGCCAGAACGCCTCGTCGAAGCGGCGGCGCAGCTCGGCCGCCTCGCTCTCGAGCCGCTCGGCCAGCGCCTCGTCCCGCCAGAGCTCGCGCGCGATCTCGGCGATCCGCAGCTTCGCGTCGTAGACGTAGCCCTGCACCTCGACCGGCGCGATCGGCGGCAGCGCGAGCGTGCCGTCGTGGAAGGCCATCGAGTCCTCCGAGTCCTTCCAGGTCTGGTTGCGGATCCCGTGCGAGCTCCGGCGGTTGTACTCGACGAAGCCGTCGCCGTCGAGGTCCGCCGGGCCGTCGATCCAGGCGAGCGCGCGCCGCGCCGCGTCCTCGAGCTCGAGCGGAAGGGTCGGGTCGTCGGTCCAGCGCCAGACCTCCGAGAGGAGCACGAGGAAGAGCGGCGTCGCGTCGACGGTGCCGTAGTAGCGGTCGGTCCAGGCGAGCGCCGCTTTGCCGCGCCGCAGCTCGTGGACGATCTTGCCGGGCTCGGCGTCGCGCTCAGGGTCGTCGGCGGTCGCCTGCGTCGCCGCGAGAACGCGCAGGGTTCCCGCGGCCAGCTCCGGCCCGAGCAGCAGCGTCTGCAGCGACGAGATCAGCGTGTCCCGGCCGAAGACGGTCATGAACCACGGCGTGCCGGCGGCGAGCAGGTGCCCGTCGGGAACCTCGGGTACGCGCATCCGCAGCGCGGCGAGATCGGCGAGCGACCGGTTCCAGGCGTGGACGAGGTCGTCCCAGCCCGCGCTCAGCTCGGGCGCCGAGCTCTGCCATTCCGCCAGCGATTGCGTCGCCTGCTGCCGCTCCTCGTCGAGCTCGCGCGCGAACGACGCGGCCGTCAGCGGCTCGACGCCGTCGAGCTCGGCCTGCACGCCGACCACGAGCCCCCAGCGCGCGCCGGGCTCGAGCGAGAGCGCGAACCGGGCGACGCCGTCCGCCTCGTCGAACGCCTCCGACAGGTGGACGACGGTGCGGCCGGCGAACGAGCCGTCCGAGAACACGAGCGTCCCGTTGCTCGAGCGCTCCGGCGGATGGGCCGGCGGCAACTTCGCCGTCCACCGAGAGCCCGAATCCGGGCTCGAGGTCCTTGACGACGAAGATGTCGGCGAAGTCGGCCGCGAGCTCCAGCCCGAGCTCGACGTCGATCCGGCGCTGGCCGTGGTTCTCGACCGCGATCCGCTCCTCCATGCAGTCGCCGACGAAGCGCTCGCGCTCGATGACGAGCTCGTTCGGCCGCAGGCCGGCGGCGAGCGGGTTCCGCAGGACGAACGAGGCGAGATGCGGCGTGGAGTGGTCGTGCGAGAGCGGATCGAGGCGCGCGCCGCCGAGCGTCAGCACCGAGCGCGAGAGGAAGCGCGTGTCGGAGGCGAAGAAGCCCGACGCGGTGGCGATGCCGTCGACGTCGCCGCGCTCGTCGCAGACGCAGAAGGTCGAGCCGTCGAGAACCGTGAGCGGCAAGGCGCTACGCGGCCGGCCCGACTGACTTGGCTGCTCGCCTCGTCGAAGAGCAGCACCTTGTCGAGCGGCACGGAGAACGTCTCGTGCTCGCCCGCCTGCAACCGCGGCTCGACCGGCAGCTTGACCACGATCTCGTGATCGCCGAGCCGGACGTGCGCGAGCTGCTCGTCGCCGAGGTACTCGACGACCTCGACCGACGCGTCGTAGCTGCCCGATCCCGCGCGACCGTTGCCGAGCTGGACGTGCTCCGGGCGGAAGCCGGCGAGCTGGCCGGCGCCGCCGATGCCGAGCACCGACGAGGGGAGCATGTTCATCGCCGGCGAGCCGATGAAGCGGGCGACGAACGTGTTCGCGGGATGCTCGTACAGCTCCTCGGGCGTGCCGAGCTGCTGCAGCTCGCCCTTGTTCATGACGGCGATGCGGTCGCCCATCGTCATCGCCTCGACCTGGTCGTGCGTGACGTAGATGGTGGTCGTGCCGAGGCGCTTCTGCAGCCTCAGGATCTCGGCGCGCGTCTGGACGCGCAGCGCTGCGTCGAGGTTCGAGAGCGGCTCGTCCATCAGGAACGCCTTCGGCTCGCGGACGATGGCCCGCCCGAGCGCGACGCGCTGACGCTGGCCGCCGGAGAGCTGCCTCGGCTTGCGCTTCAGGAGGTCGCCGAGCTCCAGCAGCGTCGGCGGTCTGCCTGACGCGCCTGTCGATCTCGGCCTTGGCACCCCGTAGTTGCGCAGGCTGAAGGCGAGGTTGTCGTACACGGTCATGTGCGGATACAGCGCATAGGACTGGAAGACCATCGCCACGTCGCGCGCACCGGGCGCGATGTTGTTGACGACACGGTCGCCGATGAGGATCCGGCCGCTCGTGATGTCCTCGAGCCCGGCGAGCATCCGCAGCGCCGTGGTCTTCCCGCAGCCGGACGGGCCGACGAGGACGAGGAACTCGCCGTCGGCGACCTCGATGCTGAGGTCGGCGACGGCGGTGGTCTCGTCGAAGCGCTTGGTGACGTGCTCGAACGTGATCGGTGCCATCAGACCTCCCGGGCTTCTGGCGGCAGCACGAAATGCGCCACGGCGACGAAAGAGTAGGCAACGGTGATCGTGAGGAACGGCATGACTGCGGCGGCGATACCAGCGAGGTTGACGAGGAGGAGCGCGAGCCCGAACAGGAGGGTCGCGCCCGGCCGCTGCGCGACGAGGGCGGCGCGCCGTGCTGCGACGCCCCAGAGGACTCCGCGGCTCGGCGACGGCGACCGTCGTCAGCACGGCGGCGTAGATGCCGAGGAGCACGACGAGGTAGAGCGTGAGGAAAGCGAACGGCCAGCCGAAGCTCGACCGCGTGTAGAAACGGATCGCGAGCGCGGCGAGCACGCCGAGAGCCACGCCGGCGGCGCCGAGCGCCAGGCCGCGACGCCAGTGCAGGCGCAGTCCCTCCCATGCGTCGGCGAGCGCGAGGTTGCCGGTGCGAACGAGCGTCACGGAGCAGTGCGCGAGCGCCGCGACCAGCGGACCGGCGAGCACGGCGAGCACGAGCAGCGCGTGCACCGCGACCGCCGCGACCGCCGCGAAGACGAGCACCACTCCGAGCGCGGCGTTGACGGGAACGAGCCGCCACGAGTTCCGGTACAGGTCGGCGAAAGCGAGCCGGAGAGCACGACGAGCACTCATCCCTTCACCCCCGCCGAGACGACGCCGGAGACGAAGAAACGCTGGAAGACGAGGAAGATGATCAGGATCGGGAGGATGGCGATGATGGCGCCGGCCGAGATCTCGGGCCACAACGTCCCGTAGTGGAAGTGCAACTCCGCCAGCCCGAGCTGGATCGTGTAGTGGCTGGGATTTCCCTGGCCGAAGAGGATCAGCGGCCAGAAGAAGTCGTTCCAGGTGCCCTGGAACTGGAGGATGGCGAGCGCGGCCATCGCGGGCAGCGCGAGCGGCAGCATGATGCGCCAGAACGTCTTGAAGTACCCGGCACCGTCGAGCTTCGCCGCCTCTTCGAAGTCTCGCGGGATCGTGAGGAAGTACTGGCGCATGAAGAAGAGGTTCACGGCGGAGACGAGGTTGATCAGGATGTAGCCCCAGAAGCTGCCGATACAGGCCCCAGTGGACGATCATCACGAAGATGGGGATGCAGGCGCAGCTGGTCGGGCACCATCAGCGTCCCCAGCACGAGCAGGAACAGGAGCTCGCGGCCGGGGAACCGGAGTCGTGCGAACGCGTAGCCGCCGAGCGCCGAAAGGAAGAGGTTGGAGGTCACGACGACCACGCCAGGAAGAGGCTGTTCTTGATGTAGGTCGGGAAGTCGTAGTCCGTCCAGAGCGTGTGCCACGACGACGGTCGTCCACGGGTGCGCGATGAACGTGACGTTGACGCTGTCCGGGATCGTCTTGAAGGACGTGACGAGCGTGCACAGGAACGGCACGAAGAAGAGCAAGGCGATGAAGAGGTAGAGGCCGTAGAGCAGGACCTTGCGGCCGACCTCCGACCGGGCGCGCCCGGGATGTACGGCTCGGCGCTCGCAACCGAGGTCTGCAGCGTCATGCGGCCTCCTGCCGGCCGACCGTGAAGCGCTGGACGACAGTGAGTCCGAAGAGGATGACGAAGTAGATGATGCCGGCCGCCGCGGCGAGGCCGAAGTCGAAGCACCCGAACGCCGCGTTGTAGATGTAGAGGATCGGCGTCATCGTCGCGTAGTTCGGGCCGCCGGTGGCACCTGCCGACGAGGAACGGCTGGTCGAACAGCTTGAGCGCTCCGATGCCGAAGACGACGAGGCAGAAGAAGTGCGCCGGCCGGAGCAACGGGAAGGTGATCTTCCAGAACGTCCGCCAGGCGCCGGTGTTGTCGAGCGCCGCCGCCTCGTAGACGTCGTCCGGGATCGCCTGCAGCGCGGCGAGGTAGAAGAGCATCACCGTGCCCGAGGTCGTCCAGGCGTTCATGCCGACGATCCCCCACAGCGACGGTGCTCGCGTTCCCGAACCAGTCCGTGCTGAAGCCGAAGACGTGGTTGAACAGGCCGTTCGGGCTGAAGATGTAGAGGATGATCGTCGTGATCGCGACCGACGAGGCGATCGAGGGGAAGTAGAACGCGGAGCGGAAGAAGTTGCGGCCGCGGATCTTCTGGTTGACGACGAGCGCGAGCGAGAGCCCGAGCGCCATCTCGAGCGGGACGACCGCGAGCGTGTACTCGGCGATGTTCTTGAGGGCGGTGTGGAAGACGGGGTCGTGGAGCACCTCGCGTAGTTGAAGGTGCCGGCTCCCGGCGACGTCTTCCCGAGGATCCCCCAGTGGAAGAAGCTGATGTAGACCGCATAGACGAACGGGTAGATGAAGAAGAGCCCGAAGACCGCTATCGGCACGAACGCGAACCCGTAGCCCCAGCCCGCCTCACGCAGGCGCGCGCCGCGCATCGAGGCGCGAAGGCGGCCGGGCGCGGCTTCGGTGGCGGTCGTCGACGCCATCACGGCTAGACGTTCCCCGCGCGGCCGGGGCCACGCAGGGAACGGTTCAGTTGGTTCGGATTACTGGCCCTTGAGGGCCTTGGCGACGTCGGAGAGCATCGCTGGATCGTCTTGTTGCCGGCGATGACCGCGTTCAGGTCATTGCCCATCACGGTGTAGGCGTTGGCGAAGTTCGGGTTGCCGAAGCCCCAGCCGTGGGCGTACGGGGCCGCTGCGAGGAACGGCTTCCGCCCGCCGATCGACGGCACGTCCGTGCGCGGCGAGAGCGCGAGGCCCTTCGACATCCAGATCTTCTCGCCCTGCTTGCCGGTGAGCCAGCTGAGCACCTTCCACGCAGCCGACTTGTTCGAGTCCTTCGCCATCGACCACGAGACGGTGAAGGCGAGGTTCCCCTGCTTCTTGCCCTTGATCATCGGGTGGATCCCGTAATGCGTGTTCGGATACGTCGACTTCATGTACGGAAGCAGCCAGTTGCCTTCGAAGATGATCGCGGCGTGGCCCTGGCCGAGCTCCTGGCCGCACCAGCTGCCCGACGGCGGCGTGTAGGCGAGGCCGCTCTTGATCAGGCCGACGTAGAAGTTCACCGCCTTGGCGTTGGCCGTCGACGTGAGGTGCTTCGTGATCGAGCCGCCGTTCTGGTACATGAAGGCGCCCATCCGCGCCCAGTCGGCCGAGAGGCAGATCGGGTGCTTGATGCCCTTTCGACCATCGTCTTGGCGACGGACTTGAGCTGCGCCCACGTCTTCGGCACCGACTTGACACCGGCCTTGCCGAGCAGCGCGTTGCTGGTCTCCGTCGCGAGCGGCGACCAGTCCTTCGGGAAGCCGTAGATCGTCTTGCCGTTCTTGAAGGCGCCGAGCAGCTTCGGATAGAACGGCTTCGTGTTGAAGTGCGTCTTCTTGATGAAGCTGTTCAGCGGCTGGATGACACCCTGGTTGTTCCACGAGCCGATGACGCTCGAGTCGACGTAGAACACGTCGGGCGGGTTGTGAGCGGCGAACCGTGCGGTCATCGCCTGGGTGTAGTCGCCGTTGATGACGTTCCACGTGACGTGGATGCCTCTTTCGCACCCACCGGCTGTTGAACGCGTTCGCCATCTGGGTATCGAGCGCGTCCTCATCCGGCCCGGAAGACCAGCCAGCGAATGTGACGTTCGTGACCTTCTGTGTCTTGTGCCCTGCCTGGGCAGATGCGGCGACCATGACCCCCGAAGCACCAGAGGCCGAGGACCACCGCTAAGCGTTTCGTCATGACTGACGACCCTCCCTCGTCGTTGGAACCGGTTTCAAAAATGGGATAACCCAACCCCGTTTCATACCCCCTCAGCCGATCCTACCCCTCGCCTGATCACGTATCAGAGCTCGGCTTCCCTTGACTTTGAGACGTTCCGCCAGCACTCTGGTTAGCGAGTGGAACCGCTACCAGACAGCGGCGTCTCCGGGCCCCGCTCGCATCGCCGACGTCGCCGCTCGGGCCGGCGTCGGGGTCGCGACGGTCTCGCGTGTGCTCAACAGCCGCAGCGGCGTCCGGCCGAGCACCCGGGATCGGGTCGTCGAGGCGATCGAGGCGCTGAACTATCGGCCGAGCTCGCTCGCCCGCAGCCTCTCTCTGCAGCGAACGATGGTCGTGGCGGCGCTCCTGCCGTGGTTCACGAATCCGTCGGCGGTGGAGCGGGTCAGGGGCATCGTCGAGGGGCTGAGCGCCTCGGACTACGACCTGATGGTCTTCGACATCGAGTCGGAGGACAGGCAGCGTCGCGCGTTCGAGCTCTTCGACCGCGGTGACCGGGCGGACGGCCTGCTCGTCGTCTCCACCCTTCCGCCCGAGCGCGAGGTCGAGCGCTTGCACGCGGCCGGCATCCCCTGCGTGCTGATCGACGCAGTGCACCCGCGCTTCCCGAGCATCGCGGTCGACGACGTCGCCGGCGGCGAGATCGCCACGCGACACCTCGTCAACCTCGGCCACCGGCGCGTCGCCCTGATCGGCGACCCGCCGCCGGAGTTCCGCTTCGACTGGAGCCGCGACCGCACGCGCGGCTACGAGCGCGCGCTGGCCACGGCGGGGATCGAGGTACGCGAGGACTACGTCCGCGAGGGAACGCGTCTGCCCCACGTCGCGCGTGCGATCGCCACCGAGCTCCTCTCGCTGCCCGAGCGTCCCACCGCGGTCTTCGCCGCCTCCGACACCCAGGCGATCGGCGTCCTCGAGGCGGCGCGGGCGCTCGGGATCGCTGTTCCCGGAGAGCTGTCGGTGATCGGCTTCGACGACATCGAGGTCGCCGCCTATCTCGGGCTGACCACGGTGCGCCAGCCGCTCGTCGAGAGCGGTCGCCGCGGAGCGCGGCTCCTCCTCGACGCGCTCGCCGGGCGATCGCTGTCGCCCCTGCGCGAGCTGCTGCCGCTCGAGCTCGTCGTCCGCGGCACCACGGGGCCTGCTCCCGCCTGAGAGCGCGCCGCTACGCTCGGGTCATGTCGAAGATCGAGAAGTCCGAGCAGGAGTGGCGCGCAGAGCTGACGCCCGAGCAGTACCGCGTGCTGCGCGAGAAGGGAACCGAGGCGCCGTTCAGCGGCGAGTACGACCACGTCTTCGAGCCGGGCTCCTACCGTTGCGCCGGCTGCGGCGCCGAGCTGTTCGAGTCGGACGCGAAGTACGACTCGGGCTGCGGCTGGCCCGCCTTCTCCGCACCGTCCGGCGAGGACGCCGTGGAGGAGGAGTCCGACGCGACCTACGGGATGGTGCGCACCGAGGTGCTGTGCGCGAGCTGCGGCGGCCACCTCGGCCACGTCTTCCCCGACGGCCCGCAGCCGACCGGGCTCCGCTACTGCATCAACTCCGCCGCGCTGAAGCTCGACGAGAAATAGCGGTACCGTTTTCCCGCACGGGCGGTTAGCTCAGCTGGGAGAGCAACGGCTTTACACGCCGTAGGTCGCAGGTTCGAGCCCTGCACCGCCCACTTTGGCGCGAGAATCACGGCCGTGGGCGAAGTCGAGAAGCTCGAGCACGACGTCGGTGACGAGCTGGAGAAAGGGCTCCACCTTCATCACCACCTGGGCGCGCGCCGCGAGCGCGCGATGTTCGCGACGCTCGGCTTCACGCTCGCGCTCGCGGTCACGCGCGGAGTGACGACGGTGCTGCACCAGCGCGGCGCCGGCCCGAACGGCGGAATCATCGTCGGCGGCGTCCACATCCACCACTTCGTCTTCGGGATGGTCGGCCTGCTTCTGCTCTCCTACGTCTGGTTGCTCCTGTTCGGCTCCGAGGACACGCCGCCGCGGCACTGGTTCCGCCTTACCGCTTTCGGGTACGGGGTCTGCTCGGCGCTGATCCTCGACGAGTTCGCCCTCTGGCTCAACCTGCGCGACGTCTACTGGCAGCGGCAGGGGCGGGAAAGCGTCGAAGCGCTCGCGATCTTCGGGGGCGTCTTCCTCTGGGGAGTGCTCATCTGGCCGTTCGCGCGCGCGGTCTGGCGGCACGTGCGCGGGCGTCCGGCACCGCGCTCCACCGTGCGAAACTGAGCCGGTGGAAGCCGCTCAGGTGAGCCTTCTCCGCTGGCTGCGCCGGCAGCTGCGGCAGCCGATTCCGATGCGGGAGCACCTCGAGGCGGCCGTCGAGAACGACGATGTCGCCGAGGCTCGGCGTCTGCTCGCTCGCTTCGAGTTCAGCGACGAGCAGCGGCGGAACGTGGAGCAGCTGCTCGACGCCTGGGAACGCCAGGCCGCGTCCTAGTAGAACCCTTCGCGGCGGCGGTACCGCTCGCCGCGGGCGTCCTCGTACTCGTCGACGTCGAGCTCCGGGTCGGCGGTCGAACGCAGGATCTCACCCGAACTCGGCAGCTCCGACCGGTCGATGTGGCGCTCGGAGTTCCAGAGCTCCGAACGCAGCAGCGCCTTCGGACACTGGGTGTACGCCTCCTCGACCTCGACGAGGATGCCGAGCTGCGGCGCCTTGCCTTCAATCGTGCTCGCCTCAAGCAGCACCGCGTCGTCGACGATCCGCGCACGCCCGTTGACGCGGAAGGTGTCGTTGACGCCCGGGATCAGGAAGAGAAGCGCGATCCGGTCGTCCTCGAGCAGGTTCGTCAGCGTGTCGGCGAGCTTGTTGCCGGGCCGGTCTGGCAAGAGCAGCGTCCGTTCGTCGAGGATCCGGACGAAGCCTGCTGGGTCGCCGCGCGGTGAGACATCGAGCCCGCCGTCGGGGCGCCCGGTCGCGACGACGACGAACGGCGACCGCTCGACGAACTGGCGCGTCAGGGGATTGAGCCGGTCGGCGATCTTGTTGCGGACGAGGTCGGTCGGCTCGCCGAGCACGTCGCGGAGCTGAGCCTCATCCACCGGCGAACCTCGGCGGCCGCTTCTCGCGGATGGCGGCGACGCCCTCGCGCACGTCCGGCCCGGTCATGTCCAGGAACTCGAGCTCGAGCGAGGCGTCGAAGATCGGCCCGGCCCTGAGCAGCCACTCGTTGAGAGCCGTCTTCGTGTGCGTGATGGCCCCGCGTGAGCCGGAGGCAAGTCGTTGCGCGATCTCGAGTGCGCGCTCCTCGAGCTCGTCTTCGGGCACGCAGAGCGAGACGAGGCCGATCCGTTCTGCCTCGACTCCGTCGACCGGCTCGCAGAGGAGCAGGAGGTACTTCGCCTTGGCCATGCCACACAGCAGCGGCCAGACGATCGCCGCGTGGTCGCCGGCGGCGACGCCGAGCTTCGTGTGGCCGTCGACGATGCGCGCGTTCGGGCTGGCCAGCGAGACGTCGGCGAGCAGGCCGACCACGAGACCCGCGCCAACAGCCGGGCCGGTGATCGCAGAGACGATCGGCGTCGGGCAGCGGAGCATGTTGTAGACGAGGTCGCGCGCCTCGTGGAAGACACGGAGCCGCGTGTCGGCGTCGTCGGCGATGGCGAGCACGAGGTCGAGATCGCCGCCGGAGCTGAACGCGCCGTCGGCGCCGCGCACCAGCACGGCCCGCGTCTCGGAGTCCTGCCCGATCGCCTGCCACACACGCGCGAGCTCGCCATGCTGCGCCTCGCTGACAGCGTTGAGCCGCCCGGGCGCGCGAAGCGTCAGCCGCAGGATTCCCTCCTCGGGCCGGTCGAGGTCGAGCGACGGGAACTCGCTCTCGTACGGATAGGGCGCCACGCGCAGATCCTACGGCGCGGCGCTACGCTCGCCTCCGACGCAGGGCCGGTAGCTCAGTTGGTAGAGCAGCGGACTTTTAATCCGAAGGTCGCAGGTTCGACCCCTGCCCGGCCCATCCCCCTTCACTGGGCATCCCTCGATCGAGGCACTACGGACGGCCGACACCGGCTGGACCTAGATGCGGTGTGTCCGTCTCGGGACTCGGCGAGACTCTTGTCGAGATGAGCGAATGGAGGGAGCAGCGGGTTCGGGAGCAACTGCGCGTCGTCGCGTGCGTCGAGTGCGGCAGCTTGAGCGATTCCGGCTGGCGCGGCTGGGGTGCGTATAGGGTCGACGACCCCGAGCTCGACGAGCCGCCGGCGCTCGGGTTTTATTGCCCGGCCTGCGCCGAGGCAGAGTTCGGCCAGGACGCATAGCCAGCCGTTACGATCGCCGCGTGCCGTTCTTCGTGCGCATCCTCGTCGGTCTGACCGTCGACGCCGCCTCGCTCGCGATCGCGGCCTGGATCTTCACCGGCATCTCGGTCGGCGGCTCGATCGGCACACTCATCGTCGCCGCGATCGTCTACGGAATCCTCGCGACGTTCGTCAAGCCGCTGCTCAAGCTCATCACGTTGCCGCTGGCGATCATCACGCTCGGCATCGCCTGGTACTTCGTCGCGATGTTCATCCTCTGGCTCACCGACGTGATCGTCAGCGGCATGCACATCAACGGGTTCTGGACGCTCGTCGGCGGCACGTTCGTCGTCTGGGCCGTCGGCGCGGTCGCCGACCACTTCCTGTTCCCGAAGAAAGGCCCCGTTCAGCGCTTCCTCGGCACGTCCTCGCGTTTCGGACCCGCCTGAGCGGAAACGAGCGCCGGAGCATGCGGTCGGCTCCGGTGGTGTGCGTGCGGGACGTTGCGCCGCTTGGGCCGGCCGCGGCTAACGGCGCACTGCGGCGGCGTGAGCCGGCAGCGACTCGGCCTCGAGGATCTCGCAAACGGACTCGGTCAGCGCCGCGTCGGCGCGCTCACGGACGTCGGCGACGATGCTCGCGACTTCGGCCACGGCCCGAGTCTAGGCTCCTGCGATGCGGCTCTTCCTCGTCGCTCGGCACGGCCAGTCGCTCCTCAACCTCGACAGGATCGTCAACGGCGACCCGACGCTCGACCGCGGCCTCTCGGAGCTGGGGATCGAGGAGGCGGAGCGTCTGGCGGGACAGCTCGCGGCACTGCCGCTCGAGCTCGTCGCGATCTCGCCATTCCCCCGAGCCGTCCAGACCGCGAACATCGCGCTCGACGGCCGCGAAGTCCCGCACCTCGTCGACGACGATCTCGGCGACGTTCGCATCGGCGAACTCGAGGGCGAGTCTCTCGACGCGTATCGGGGAGCGCCGGCGCACTCGAACCGGAAGGAGCGTTTCCCCGGCGGCGAGAGCCTCGACGAGGCGGCGCTTCGCTACGCGGGCGCGTTCGAGCGCTTGCTCGCGCGCCACGAGCAGGTGATCCTCGTCGTCTGTCACGAAATCCCCGTCCGCTATCTCGTCAACGCAGCCGCGGGAAGCGCCGAGCTGAACGGCCCTCTCAAATACGTCGCCAACGCGGATCCGTACCTCTTCGACGAGGCGTCGCTGCACCGCGCCGTCCAGCGCATCCGCGCGCTCGCGGGTTAGCGTCACGTCATGACCGCCGCCGACACCCTCGCGCTGCTCGACTGGAAGCGGCGCGTCTTCGCGCTCTACGCGGCAGTTCGCTCGCTGCCCGGGGAATCCGGCTGGGAGCTCTGGCGCGATACCCGAGACGAGTTGTTCCGCTCGCATCCTCAATCGCCCCTGCCGGCCGGCCGCCGCGCCTCGGCTCGGCTCGGATACTGGCCATACGACCCGCAGGCGCGCGTGCTGGCCGAGCTCGAGGACGTCGAGGCGCCGCCGGAGCCGATCGCGTCCAGCGGGACGGAGCCGATCATGTTCCGGCCGTTCGCCCGCGCGAGCTTCGAGCTGCGCGGCGAGCCCTTGACGCTCGAGGTGTCGTGGCTGGCGGCCTACGGCGGCGGCGCCTTTCTCTCGTTCCGCGACGCGACGAGCGGGAAGGAGAGCTACGGCGGCGGGCGCTACCTGCTCGACACGGTGAAGGGCGCCGATCTCGGGGAGGAGGACGGGAAGCTCGTGCTTGACTTCAACTTCGCCTACAACCCGTCCTGCTCGTACGACCCGGGCTGGGTCTGTCCGCTCGCGCCGCCGGCGAACCGGCTCGCGGTTGCAGTCGAAGCGGGAGAGCTGCACGAGGCATGAGCGAGCTCGAATCGCTCCGCGGCGAGATCTCGGAGCTCGACCGGCAGCTGCTCGCGCTGCTCAACCGGCGGCTCGAGCTCGTCGCTGCGGTGCGCGACTACAAGGATTCCGCAGGCGAGCGCTGGATCGACCCCGAGAGGGAGGCCGAGCTGGTCGGGGCGCTCGTAGAGGAGAACGCCGGCCCGCTGTCCGAGCGAGGCGTCCGCTCGATCTTCTCTGCGGTGCTCGACGTGCTCAAGCAGGAGGTCGCCGCCGACCGGCGCGCTCCGACGTCACCGGTGGTGATGACACCGGCCCGACAGCGCGCAGTCGAACGCCTCGCCGTGATCGGCACCGGGCTATTGGGAACGTCGGTCGCACTCGCGGCCGGCCGCGCCGGCACCCGCTGTCGCGGCTTCGACTCGGATGGAGGCGTGCTCGAGCAGGCCGCGGCCCGCGGCGCGATCGAGCCGGCGTCATCGCTTGCCGAGGCAGTCGCAGACGCAGAGCTCGTGATCGTCGCCGTTCCGGTCGGTGCTGCTCCCGCCGTCGCGCAGGAGGTGCTCGAGGCGGTCGGCGAGAACGCCGTCGTCACCGACGTCGCGTCGACGAAGCGAACGCTCGCCACGCTCGCCGACCCGCGCTTCGTGCCGGGGCACCCTGTCGCGGGCGGCGCCACCGGCGGCCCGGCCCGCGCCGCGGCCGACCTCTTCGACGCCGCGACGTGGTTCCTGACTCCCACCGAAGCCTCGGCTCCCGAGAGCATCGCGCTCGTGGAGCGGTTCGTCGCGTCACTCGGCGCACGCGCGGTGCGCACCGGCGCGGAGGAGCACGACCGCCTGCTCGCGCTCACGAGCCACCTCCCCCACGCGCTGGCGAACCTTCTGATGCTGCGCGTCGCGGAGGCGGCGGCATCCGACGACGCACCGCTCGCCTTCGCCGGCGCTTCGCTGCGCGAGATGACGCGCCTCGCCGGGGCGAACGCGGCGGTCTGGAGCGACATCTTCCTCGGCAACGCCGACGAGATCGCGACGGCGCTCGACGGATTCCGCGCGGCGCTCGACGAGCTCGAGCAGTCGCTGCAGGACGGCGACCGCGAGCAGATCGAGACGACGATCGCCACCGCTGCGGCCGCACGCGAGCGACTTGAGTCGTTTGCCTACCGTACGGCGCCCGCCGAGCTGAACCGGATCCGCATCCGCATTCCCGACCAACCCGGAGTGCTCGCGCGGATCACGCAGATCCTCGGTGCCGCGCAGATCAACCTCGAGGATTTCGAGATGCGCCATGTCTCGCCTGAGTACGGCGGCGTGCTCGTGATCCTGGTCGCGGGCAGAGACAACGCGGCGAAGGCGCGCGACCTGCTCCGCCGCGAGGGCTTCGCCGCCGCCTGAGACCTAGCGCGCTGGCGGTCGGACCTTGGCCCAGAGAGCTCGCCCCAGCAGCGGGACGATGTAGCGGCGTGCAGGCCCGTTCAGGATCAGGAAGTCGTCGAAGGTGTGCGACCCCGGCTTGTCCTTGACCGATCGGGCCGCGTCTCGCATGGCCACGAGCTGCTGCATCGTCATCTGCAGCGGCGGTTCGTCGGGCTGGTAGGTGCAGCCGACCGGATAGTCGCGTCCCCGCTCGCGGGTCATCTCGATGTGGCAGCCCATGACGTGCGTTACCTGGCGGCTGCTTGCGAACTCGACCATCCGTTCCATGCTGTCGAGATAGACGGGGAAATCGAAGGCGTAGATCCGGCCCGGCAGGACGTTGTCGGCGGTGAGCAGGAATCCGCTCCACGCGTCGTAGATCGTGAGCGTCGCAGCCTGGTGACCCGGCGTTCCGATCAGCTCGAGCACTCGGCTGCCGAGGTCGTAGCGAACGACCTCCTCAGGCCAGTCCTCGATGTCAAAAAACTCCTGCACAGCGGGCAGTTCTCGATCGACGATGGTCGTGTCCGGCCGATCGGCGAACTCCGCGTCTCCCGCCACGTGATCGGAGTGGCCGTGCGTGTGCGCGACGACGAGCTCGTAGCTCTCGCGCGGATTCTCGGCGAGCCAGCTGGCGACGATTCCGTCGACCGTCGTGCGCAGTGGCTTGTCGGAGCTGTCCTTTACCGCCCCGGTGTCGAACAGCACGCAGCGGTCGTTGCCGAACAGCAGATAGAGGAACGGAGCTTCCGCGTTGAGAGCCTTGCTCTGCCGCAGCACGAAGGTGTGCGGGTCGTAGCGGTGCACCTGAACGGCCGGGTCGTCGTTCGGCCGGCCACGCGGCGCGCCGTGGATCCAGCTGACGTCGAGATCACCGTGCACCGGCGCGTCCACGGCGAAGTTCACGAATCCGTCGGGCGTCGCCATTGCTCGATCATAAGTTTTGGCGCGATGAGTCCTCGCCGGCCCGCTCGTCTCAACGGGTAACGAATCCAGGAGGGACCGTGAAACTACTCCTCACTTCCAGCGGCATCAGCAATGCGAGCATCCACGACGCGCTGCTCGAACTGCTCGGCAAGCCGATCGCCGAGTCCGACGCGCTCTGCATCCCCACCGGGGTGCAGCCGTTTCAAGGCGGGCCGCAGCACGTCTACCGATTCGTCAGCGGAGCGACGATGAGTCCGATGTGCGGGCTTGGCTGGAAGTCACTGGGAGTACTGGAGCTGACCGCACTGCCGAGCATCAAGAAGGAGTACTGGGTGCCCGCGGTTCAGGAGACCGACGCGCTGCTGGTCTGGGGCGGCAGTCCGCTGTACCTCTGCTACTGGATGCGCGAATCCGGGCTCGCCGACCTCTTGCCCTCGCTGCGGCCCGAGGTGGTCTACGTCGGCACGAGCGGCGGGGCGATGGTGGCGACGCCCGACTGGGGCGGCCTGAGCTACGACGGCTTCGAACCGGTCACCGGCAGCGATCAGGGGTTGGGGCTGGTGGACTTCTCCGTCTTCCCACACCTCGATCGCAAGGACGGCCTGCCGCCGGCGCCTCAGGAAGAGATCGAAGGCTGGGCCGCCGGACTATCCGTCCCGGCCTACGTGATCGACGACGAGACCGCCATCAAAGTTGTCGACGACGCCGTCGAAGTCGTCTCCGAGGGGCGCTGGCAGCTCCTGTCCTAGCCTCGGCCCAGGAGCGCGAGCACCCAGCGCACGACGAGCGGCGCAAGCGCGAGGACGACACCGAGCGTCAGGTACGGGTCGCCAGTGCCGTGCCCGGTCGCCCACAGGCCGGCTCCAACCAGGATCAGAGCGAGTGCGACGAGGTAGTAGATCCAGACCAGCGCCGTTCTTGGGCTCAAGCTCACTGTGACCGGTGAGCTTAGGCCCGCGGCCGCACTTCGGACTGACCTATGGACGAGCCATGGCCTGAACGGTGACCCGAGCGTTGGTGAAGCCGGACTTGATCGTCGCCGTGAATTGGCAACTATCCAGTCCCTTCCAGCTCTTCCTCTTCAGGTTCCAGGTGTAGGGACCAAGGTCGGATCGGTTCCAGTCGAGTTCCTTCGTACCCCTGAAGCACTGAACGTTCGCACCACACCGCGCTTTGGTGCCTTCGCAGTAGAGGAGGATCTTGTAGGGCTTCTGCACCGTTCCCTTGAACGACCCGACGGTGCCAACCCCTTTGACGGATTTCGTTCCCACTGTGTACCACCGGAGGGAGGCCGCAGCACTCGAGGCAATCGCTCCGGAGAGAATCAGTAGGGCTGCGATGCTCAATGCCTTCTTCATGCGCCAATTGTAGTGCAGCAAAGCTGCCTGGACACGACCCCGAACGGCTGCCACACTCGGCGTCGTGATCGGGAAGACGCTTGCGGCGGCCGCGCTCTGCGGACTCGTGCTGGTCGCTGTCGCGAGCGCTGCAGCGCCCGCTCGCACCACCGTCTCCTTGAAGATCGCCATCTCCGGCGCAGGAACGGTGAAAGTGAGCAACGGGCCTTCGATCAAGTGCACAACGACCTGCCACCGCTCGGTGCACCTCCCGAAGGGCAGCCGCGTGACGCTCGTCGCCAAGCCGGGGAAGCTGGGGAAGCTAGGCCCGTGGAGAGGCGCGTGCGGGGGCACCGCTGCCAAATGCAGCCTCCACGTAACACGGAAGGAGCGGGTGAGCGCGACGTTCGTCGCGCCCGGCGCCAAGACGAACCCGATCCCGATGCAGACCCGCTGGCCGATCGGCGACGGCTGGACTCTCAGGGTCGTGGCCGCGACGCCGAACGCATACGGCCAGGTGATCGACGACCCCTCCGGCCTGCTCGCCATACCGTCCGCGGGCACGCAGTTCTTCATGTTCGAGATCGTCTTGACCTATGCCACCCCAGGCTCCGCAATGCTCCAGCCCATGGCCCAGAACTGGTTCACGGAAGGCCGCCACAACGTCAAGTACTTCTACTTCGGCGGTTCACAATGCGGCGCACCCGGCCAGGTGAACCTGCCCACGCCTGACCTGCAGCCCATGATCCTGGCCAACGACTCGGTGACCTCAGGGCAAAGCGTCGAAGGGAACGTCTGCTTCCAGGTGGCGGCGAACGACGCATCGACGCTGCTTCTCCACCCCGCGCGGACCGAGCACGACGGGGCGTTCGACGTCTGGTTCGCGCCGGGCTCGTAGGACGCGCTAGGTCGCGCCGAGCTCGTCGACGCCCGCTTCCGCCTCTGCGACGCAGCGGTCGAACTCGGCAAAGGCGTGCGCCCACGTCTGCGGATCGCGGAGGTCGACCCCCAGCGGCGCGAGCAGATCCTGCGGGGAGCGAGACGAGCCGCTCGAGAGGAACTCGAGATACGCTGGCACGAAGCGCTCCGGATCCTCCCGGTAGCGCGCGGCGAGCGAGAACGCGACGAGATGCGCGAACGCGTATGCGTAGGTGTAGAAGCGAACGTGGATGAAGTGCGGGATGTACGACCAGCCGAGCCGGTAGCCCTGCGGAAGCTCAATCGAGTCGGCGTAGTAGCGCTCGTTCTCCTCCAGCCACGTCTCGGAGAGCCGGTCGCTCGTCAGCGCCTTCCCCTCCGCACGCGTCGCGTACGACCGCACCTCGAAGCGCGCCATCATCGTCTGGCGGAAGATCGACGCCATCGCGCCCTCGGCACGGTCGGCCAGGAGCATCACGCGGGTCGCGGGATCCTCCTCCAGGGCGATCAGCCGCTCGACTGCGAGAAGCTGCGCGAAGGTCGACGGCACCTCGGCGAGCGCGAGACCCGTGTGGTACGAGCGGTACGTCTGCTGCTCGAGTGACAGCGTCCCGTGCACCGCGTGGCCGAACTCGTGCGCGAGCGTGACGACGTCGCGCAGTTGGTCGGTGAAGTTCATGAGGACGTACGGGAGCACGCTCTTCGAGATCGAGGCGCAGTAGGCGCCGCCGACCTTGCCGGCGCGAGGCTCCGCGTCGATGTGCGCGCGGTCGACGCAGGTGCGGAAGATGTCTCCCAGCCGCGGGTCGAAGTCGCGTAGCGAGTCGTCGACCATCGCGACCGCCTCGTTCCACTCGACCCGGCGGTCGCTGCCGATCGGGGCGTACTGGTCGGCGAGCTGGAGGCGATCGAGCCCCAGCGCCTCGGCCTTGCGCACGAACCAGCGGCGGCCGAGTGGATAGTGCGCCTCGATCGCGCGCATCATCGACTCGACGACCTCGCCGTCGAGCTCGTTGCGCTGGTTGGTCGGCCACATGACATCGGGAACGCCGCGCAGCCGGTCGATTGAGAGCCGGTCACCGACGATGGCGTCGTAGCAGGCCGCCTGCACGTCGGCGACCTTGCCCAGCGCCTCGTAGAGGACGTCGAGCGCGGCGAGCCGCAACTCCCGGTCCGGGTTGTGGACGTAGGAGAGGAGGCGGTCGATCGTGTGCGGCTCGGGGCCGTCGCCGCCGTCGAACTCCATTGTCAGCGTCGCGAGCTCGCGGCCGTGCAACGACTCCCACGCCGAGATCGCGGGGCGGCGCGCATTGAGCGCCTGCTCCTCGCCCTCGGGGAGCACGTACGGCTTCTCCTCCCTCGCCACCCGCAGCCTGTGCCGGTACGGCTCGAGCTCCGCCGCTTCGAGCAACGCGTTCGCCTCGGCATCTTCGAGGGCGAGCCACTCGAGCTCGACGAAGAGAAGGAGGTTCTCGAGATCCGAAGCTCGGTCGCGCGCGAGTGTCGCAAGGTCGTTCGTCTCGAGGTCGGTAGCGTCGGTGTGCTCGCGGGCCGAGGCATAGAAGTGCACGCGCGAGATCTCCTGCGTGAGGTCGTCGAGCTCGTCGAGTAGCTCCCGCAGCCCCTGAGGGCCAGAGTTCCCGACGGTGCCCCGCCGCTCGTCTGCGAACGTGCGCGACCGCTCCAGGAGCGCATCCCAATCGCGACGCGCCTGCTCGGCATCCGGCTCGAGATCGCTCAGATCCCAGCGGACCCCCGCGGCACTGAGAGAGCTGACCGCCACCGCCGCAGAGCGTATCTGGCCCTCCCTCCCGCTGCCATACTGGACCGAAGTGTCCCGCCGGCTGCAGTGGACCGTCCTCGGGATCGCGCTTCTCGCGGGGATCGGCATCGGAACCGCCGTCGCGGCGACCCGCTCGTCGGGAACGCCCGCGTCGATCCCGATCTCGGCGACCCCCGGGCCGCAGAATCCCGCGCTCGATCCCGGCTCTGCGCTCAACGAGACGGCTCCCGCCTTCACCCTGACCGACCAGTTCGGCAAGAAGGTGTCGCTGAGCTCCTTCCGCGGCAAGGTCGTCGTCCTCACGTTCAACGACCCGAAGTGCACGACGATCTGCCCCCTCACGACGACGGCGCTTCTGCACGCGAAGGAGCTACTCGGACCGGCGGCCTCTCGCGTTCAGCTGCTCGGCGTCGGAGCCAACCCCGAGGCGACTAAGGTCAAGTGGGTTCGCGACTACTCGCGGGTGCACCAGATGACGAACAAGTGGCGTTTTCTGACCGGGTCGCTGCCCGAGCTGAGGCGGGTCTGGCGCGAGTACTACATCGAAGCGGCTGTCATGAACGGCGCCATCGACCACACGCCGGCGACGTACGTGATCGACGCGCGCGGCCGCGAGTCGCGGCTCTTCCTCACGCAGATGGCGTATTCGAGCGTCGACCAGCTCGGCTACGAAATCGCGCGCAGCATCGCCCCCCTGCTCCCCGGCCATCCTCGGCTGAGCCGCACGACATCGCTCGCCGAGCCGGTGCTCTCCGGTCCGCACGACCGGGTGGCGCTGCCGCGGAGCGACGGCGGAACGGTCCGATTCGGTCCCGGCTCCGGCTCGCATCTCGTGCTCTTCTTCGACACCTGGGACACCGAGGTGACGGCTCTCGCGAAGCGGCTCGAGGCGCTCAACGCCTACGTCTCGACTGCACGACGGCGTGGATTGCCGGACCTCGTCGCCGTCGACGAGGACAAGGTCGAGCCCTCGCCGGGCGCGCTCGCCGGATTCCTGCACGGCCTACAGCATCCGCTCCGGTATGCCGTAGTCGTGGACAGGAGCGGCACGTTTGCCGACGGGTATCGCGTGCAAGACTCGCCGTACCTCGAACTCGTGTCCAGCACGGGGCAGATCGTCTGGCAGAGAGACATCGCCGTGAAGAGCTGGCCGAGCCTGCACACACTCCTCGCGCAGGCGCGGACGAAGTAAAGACTTTTCGGCGAATCTGCGCCAACCTGCCGGAAGTTGTGCCGACTGACCCGAACGGGGCATGCGCGCGTCTCGTACGTCTGCTGAAGTGCGCGACCACGCCGAACGCGAGCGGCCGCACACTTCGACGGCCGCGCCCATCGACGGGAACCTCCGATTCTCTTGCGGCCAATCCGCCTCCTCATACTGCTGCTCGCCGTTGCCATCGCCCTGGCGCTCGCGCTGGTGCGCCCGCTCCAGGGTCGCGCGATTCGCGACACGAAAAGGCATGGAGCGCATCCGGTGAAGTTCGTTCCGAGACTTGAGCCGAGGCGGCATCTGGTGGCGCATCGGCACCGCGCCGCGCCGCCGTTCGGCAACCGCGTCGTCTCCTATGCGCGGCACTTCCTCGGCACCCCCTACCGCTGGGGCGGCGCGAGCCCGCGCAGCGGCTTCGACTGCTCAGGCCTCGTGCGCTTCGTCTACAGCCACTTCGGGATCGGGCTGCCGCACTCGAGTTGGGCCGATCTCGCCCACGGCCGCCGTGTCACGCGCGGCTCGCTGCGGCCGGGCGACCTCGTCTTCTTCTACGACGCGAGCCACGTCGGGATCTACGCCGGCAGCGGCCGCTTCATCGACGCACCGCACACCGGAGCGCGCGTGCGTGTCTCGACGATGCACGAGTACGCCTACTTCGGCGCTCGGCGCTTCCGCTAGCGCAGCTTTTCGGCCATGGCGGTGAGCAGCTTCCAGGCGATCGCCGAGTTGCTCTCGACGAGCGGCCGGAAGTCCCACGGCGTCATGCCGTAGCAGAGCATGTCGGTGCTGGCCGTCAGTGTGGCCGTGCGCGGCGAGTCGTTGATCAGCGCGATCTCGCCGAAGTAGTCGCCGGGGCCGACGACGCCTCTGTCCTCGCCGCCGACTGTCACCTTCGCCTGGCCCTCTTCGACGATGAAGAAGCCGACACCGCCCTGGCCTTCCTTCGTCACCGTGTCGCCCGCGTTGAAGCGCCGCTCGCGCATGCTGCTCGCGATCTGCCCGAGCTCCTTGTTGTCGAGGTCCGTAAAGAGCGGCACCTTCTTCAACGTGTCGACGGAGACGGCCACGGCGCAGTTATACACAGCTGCGCTTCTCGGTGCGAGCACCCGTCCGCACCAGCGAGGATAGGCATCGTGCGAGTCCACGTCGTCGGCTGCTCTCCCGCCTGGCCGAATCCCGGCGGTGCCCAGTCGGGGTATCTCGTCGAGGAGGACGGCCGGCGCCTCTTGCTCGACTGCGGCCCCGGCGTGCTGCCGCGGCTGCGACGGCTCGAGCCGTGGCCCCGCCTGGACGCGATCGTCATCACCCACTTCCATCTCGACCACTGGGGCGACCTCGTGCCCTGGGCCTTCGGAGGACTCTTCGGCGCGGGACGAGACGTGGAGCCCCCCGAGCTCTGGTTGCCGCACGGCGGCCGCGAGACGCTCCACGGCCTCGATCCCGTGCTGTATGCCAACGCGATTCTCGAGCTCTTCGAGGTGCACGAGTATGAGGAGGAGAAGCCGTTCACGGCGGCGGGTTTCGAGCTTGTGGGGTACCGGATGCTCCACTACGCGCTCGAGAGCTACGGGCTGCGCGTCTCGGATGGCGGCCGGACGCTCGCGTACAGCGCCGACTCTGCACCATGTGACGGGCTGGTCGAGCTCGCCCGCGGCGCCGACCTCTTCCTGTGCGAGGCGACGCTCTCGCAGCCCGAGCAAGGCATCCGCGGTCACCTCACGGCCGAGGAAGCGCTTGACGCCTTCACGTCGTCGGGTGCGAAGCGCCTCGTCGTCATCCACCGGCCGGACGAGCTCCGGCTTCCGGACGGCGTCGAGCGCGCGCACGACGGGCTCGAGCTAGACGTCTAGCGCGGACCTGGCCGACTAAGGAACAAGACTGTTACGTGGGAAGCTGGAACGCTTGCTCGCCGAGCAGGCGGTGGCCTTCGATCGAGGGGTGGTCGCCGTCGTCCGTCAGGCCGTCGCGCATGCGGGACGGATCGGCCGGGTCCGCGAGCGTGTCGTGGAACGGAAGGAGCGTCGTGGTCAGCTCCCGAATCAGCGCGTTGAGGCTGCGGATGTCCTCCGCCGTGCGCGCGTCGCCGTTGTTCCACGGAAGCACGTCGGCAAAGGCGAGCGCGAGCCCGGCCGCGCGACCGCGCTCGAGCATCGCCGCGATGTTCAGTGCGGCTAGCTCCACAGGTCTTTGCTGCACCACGTCGTTGATGCCGCCCTGGACGACGAGCACGTCGGCGCCGTCGAGGACGAGGTCCAGCCGGCGCGCGATCTCGTCGGTGCGCTCGCCGTAGACGGCGGTCGTCCGGAACTCGAGCCGGCTGTCCGCACGAGCGGCCCACCACTGCCACGAGCTCTGCTCGTCGGGCGTTGCGATCCGCGCCCGAACCGCCGGATCCGGATCCCACAACGGCGATCCGGCCGAGATCGAGTCTCCCGCAACAGCCACCACGATCCGAGACGTGTCCAACTAAGGAACAGTCTGTTACTTGGAGCTCAGCTGCGCGGCTCGAGCTCGACGACGAGCTCGCAGTCGAGGGCCTCGGCGATGCGGAGCAGAGTGTCAATCCGCGGCGGCCGGCCGCCGCGTTCGAGGCGGGCGATCGAGGACTGGGTGGTGCCGCAGAGCTCCGCCAGTTCCCGCTGTGAAAGGCCCTTCGCCGTGCGCTGTTCGGCGACCTTGTCGGCGATCTGAGCGAAGAACCAGCCGCGGTCGCCGGCGACGATGCGCTCGTGCAGCCGCTCGACCGGCCCCTTCGCCTCCACCCGTGGCTTCGCCGCCATCGCCCTAATGCTATGCCTCGACCGCGTCGGGCACGGTCAGGTGCACCGGATCGCCGACGCGGACGCGCCCGGGGACGGCCACGTCGCAGTAGACGCCGAACGGCAGCGGCTCGGTCACACCCTCCCGCCGGTAGCCGGCAAGGAGCTTGAGCGTGTCGAAGTCGGAGACGCCGTTGTCCGGGTCGCACGTCGTCACGACGCAGCGGCCGATGTCTCCGAGCGGGACAATCACCGCGTCGCCGATCGCAACGCGGTGTCCGAGCCACGAGTCCTCCTCGTGTGCCCCGGCCCCGTCGATCTCGAACAGCATCCGGAAGCGGCGCCCGTCGACCGGCTCGTCGGCTCCCGCCTCCGCGCGCATTCGGTCGAGCGACCCGCGCGAGACCACCGAGGCCCAACCGCCGCGATCGTTCCCGCGATCCTGTGCGCCGCCCTCCGACCAGAGCAGCGTCAGCGGCTCGCCCGCGAACTCGGAGAGCGCGTCCTCCCACGGCCCGGACACGGTTCGCGACGGATGAGGAGTGCCGTAGAGCTCGGCCTCGAACGGCTCGCCGGGCGAAACCTCGCCCTCGACGACCGACCCGTCGGGAAACGTGAGCGCAAGCCTGCGCGAAGCCTCGTCCCATGCAGGACGCACGCGCATCAGGTCGGGATGACGCTTCCCGTTCACGAGCCGGCGATCGCGGTCGACAAGCCAGAAACGGCGGTCGCCCACGACGCCCGCGCGCGTGAGCTCGACCTCGTCGGGATTGACCAGGTGCAGCGCCTTCACCGGCGCGGTCGAGATCCGGACAACGCGCCCTTCCATCCGGCCAAGCTACCTACTGAGGTGGCTCGGGTCGAGGCGCGGACCGAGGCGTCGCCCCTCGCGACTCGGCGGCGCCGAACGCTGAATACGAGTTGTAAAGATGGGTCGTATGGCCCATAGCTAGTCGTCCCCGAGGGGCGTAGGTTGCCCGCACTACCCGGTCGACGGCGTGGGAATCCACCTGCCTCAATCGCCGGGGAAAAGGGGTTCAGGGGTATGAGTGAGGACCAGGCGAGAGCGCGGATCTTCGGCGTTCTCTACCTCATCACGTTCATCACGTCGATCCCGGCGCTGCTTCTCTACGAGCCCGCGCTCCGGCATCCGGTGAGCTACGTCGCAAGCGCAGGGAACGATAAGCAGGTCCTGTTCGGCGTCCTGCTCGAACTACTGCTGATCATTGCCAACATCGGTACCGCCGTCGTGATCTTCCCGATCGTGAGGCGACAGAACGAGGTTCTGGCGCTCGGCTACGTAACCGCGCGGGTGGTCGAATCCACGTTCATCCTCGTGGGCGTCGTCGCGATGCTCGGGATCGTGACGTTGCAGCAGCAGGTTGCCGGCGCGGCTGAAGGGACGGTTGCCTACACGCTCGCGGCGATCAAGGACTGGACGTTCCTGCTCGGCCCGGGCTGGGTGGTCGGCTGGGGCAACGGCTTGATTCTCGGCTATCTGATGTACAAGTCGCAGCTCGTCCCGCGCCGCTGGTGCTGGCTCGGCCTCGTCGGTGGCCCGCTGATCATCCTCACCGGGACGGCGATCCTGCTCGGCGGCAACAACCCGAGCCACGGGCTGCGCTCGCTGCAAGGCATCGCGACCATCCCGGAGTTCGCGTGGGAGCTCTTCCTCGGCGTGTACTGCACCATCTGGGGCTTCCGACCGTCGTCCCCGATCCTGCGGGAGGACTCTTCCGAGCATCGTGGATCAGCGCCACCTGCCGTGGCGCCCGCGCACGGCTAGAAGAAAAAGCTCGACCAGGCTGACCACCAGTCGTCGCCGCGGACGACCAGCGAGCTGGGGCTCGTCACTTCGACGGCCTTGCGGTTCGCGTACTCACGGAGCCGATCCGGAGTCGTGAACACGATCTCGATCTCACACGGCTTGCCCGAGTCGTACGGTGCGACGGCCGACAGGTCCGAGAGCGCCTTCTTCGCGCCTGCCTCGATCAGCTCGCGCGCCTCGTGCGGCGTCTTCATCCGCGCGCTGAAGCGGCCGAGCCCCTGCTTCACCTCGACCGTCGTCAGCCCGTCGCCGAGCAACCCCTGCGCCTCCTTGCACACCGCGCGATCGCCCGTGACGAGGACGACGGGAACGCCCCAGTGTCCGCAGAGCGCGGCGTTGATGCCCGTCTCGCCGACGAACGTCCCGTTGAAGCTGAGGCTCTGCCACGCCTGGCCCGAGACCGTGTGGGAGAGGACGCCGTCGGCGCTGCCGGCCATCGCGTGCATGCCGACGAAGAGCGCCGCGTCGCAACCCGACTCGAGAAAGCTCGTGTACTCCGTCCACTCCTGCTGCACGACGTACTCGCAGGCGGGATCGAGGAGCTCGGGGAGGAGCGAGTTGAAGTCGTACGCACCGCCGGCGCCGTGGCAGTCCATGACGACGATCTCCGTGGCGCCGGCCGCCTTCGCACCGCGCACGGCCGCGTTGATCTCCTCGGTGTAGAGGGCGCGGCCCTCGTCGTAGAGCTTCTCGCCGCCGGAGACCTGCTGCCACTTGACGATCCCGGCGACGCCCTCCATGTCGCTGATCACGTGGACGCGCATGGGCGAATGGACAGACTAGCAGTGGGAGCGGAGACCAGCTCTACGCCGGCTGCCACCAGGCAGCCCTCGACCTCGACAGCCGGCCGTATGGAGGCGGCTCTCTCATGCCCCAACCGACCAAGAACTGCAAGTACTGCGGCGAGCCCATCGTCGAGAAGACGCCGACTCGCAGGCTCTACTGCTCGGACGCTCACAAGCTACGGGCCTCGCGCAGGCGGCAGCGGGCTCCGCGTCCCCGCCCGCAGCATGGGCCACTCTGGTACGACGGCATCTTCCCGCCGAGGAACCTCTACATCGCGGAGCTCGCGCTCCGGCGCGGAGTCCCGCTCGACTGTCTGATCTTGAGCGAGGACGAGCGTGCTGCGCTCGTCGCGGCCTGCGACCGCTTCTCCTGGGAGCGAGGTCGAAGCTGTCAAGCACCTGGCCGGGATGTTCGCCTTGGCCGGGCCGGACGGCGACGAGCTGGGGCTGCAGGCGGCGATCCTCGACGCCCTGATGGACTGCTGGAAGCCCTGCCCGGTCTTCTCGGTACGAGGGAGCGGCGTCCGCTGGCGCACAGCCTGGTGGACACCGGCTCGCTGGGATTGGTGCTTGACGTTCACGGCGTTCCTGCCCTGGCGCTTGGAGAAGTTCCAGCTCCACCGCGACGACGACCTTGTCCCCGCTCGAGCTGGCCGACCACCCCCCGAAGGGCAGAGGTGGTGCGAGCGCGTGGCGCGAGCCGCGACAGGCCCTGCGCTGCCCGAGCGAATCACTCGTCGACCCCGATCTCTCCGAGGCTGAGATGAAGACGATCCGGTGGCAGATCAACACGATGGGGCGAGCCGTCCCCAACCTTGACGACATGGGAGGTTCCGAGTGGAGAATCAAGAGACGCTCTCGCGGCTCGTTCGCGTCGAGCGCAAGCTGGATCAGCTCCTCGAGTTCTTCGCGGAGCGCAGTCCCAGCGACGAGGAAGTGAGCGATGCGGTCGAGCTGTTCATCGAGGACTCGCTGCTTCCGAAGTGGCTCGCGGACTAGCTCACGCTGTTCTCCACGAAGGCAACGAGCTATCGTATCGCGGCCAAACCCGCATGGTTGCGTGGACTTGACACGTAACCCAGTAAGTAGGGACTCTTCGAACGTCTGCGGGAATCTGCAGAAGATCGCGCCGTCCTTGGTTGGGGCAGCGGCGCGATGGGCGCCGGCCCCTTGGTCGGGACAGCCGGCGCCGAACGGTGAGGCGGGACTCCTTCTCGGCCCGGTCCGCCCGGGCCTTGACCCGTCTCATTCCTCCTGGGGGGTCTGCGGGACGCTCGTTGCTGGCGCGGCGGGCGTCCTACCCCCTTCAGTTGATGTGATTTAGGCTCGACGACCGCCGGGGTTGCTCCCGGCGCTGGAGGAGGAGTGGCGCTCAGCCTCGCCAAACCTCGGGTGGGGCGGTGTCGGATCGGACGCCGCCCTCGCCATCTTTCCGATCCCGCCGAGGAGGCGAAGATGGACAACACCTTCCACTCGCTGGAGTGGACGCACCAGCTCCGTGACGCGGAGATCCCACCGGCCGTGAAGCTGCTCGGCTGGGCGATGATGTCGTACGCCAACCGAGAGGGCCTTGCGCGGCCGACGGTGGATCAGCTCAGGCTGCTGACCCCGAAGAATCTTCGAGGAGGACATCTCGGCCCCGGTCGGCGAGAGCACCATCAAGCGCCGCCGTCGCAAGCTGGTCGAGCGCGGCTGGATCGAGCTGGTCGAGAAGGGCCAGGGACGTGGTCGAGCGAGCGTCTACAGGCTCTCTTTCCCGGCCGTAAAACAGTATGGAGAGCGTCTGAAAACGGGTCTGAAAACGGGTCTGAGCACCTCCAAGAAAACGGGTCTGGTCAGACCCACCAAGAGCGACATCAAGAGCGAAGTACAAGAACAGGTTCAAGAGCAGAGGAAAACAGAACAGGAGACCCCAACGATCGCGCAGCTACAGGCTGAGGGTCTCATTCCTGACTGGTGAGCAGGGTCGGTGGTCTTTGAAACCACCGACCACTAACGGTCCTGGATCTTGGTCTGGAACTTGACCTTGGTCTGGTCTTCATCATCTTCACCGCTCGCGGCGAGAAGCCAACAACCTCAAGCGGTGTTGCCAGATCCGACGACTAGTCGAGATCGAGCATCTGCATGCACCCACGACCCGGCCAGTCAGGAACCGGCCGGCGTAGGAGGTGGCTCATGAGCATCGACAACATGACCGCGGTGGAGCTACGGGCACATCAGCAGACGACCGCGGTGAGCGGGGCGCTGGTCACAGGCGGCTGGATGTCCCGAGAGGAGGCTTCCCAGATCCTGCTCAAGCGCGCGATTGCCAAGGCGCGGCGGCAGGGCCTGAATCCGTCCACCGGACGAGCGCGAGAGCGCGGACGCCAGTGACTCGCGGCCTTAGTCAGTAGCCGATTGCGCTCTCCCCAATTACACCACCGCAGTAGATCCAAGAACTGGAATCTCTCCAACAACTCCACCTCGGAGAAACCCAGATCCTTCACCCTCGGAGCGTGGAATGCCGGGGTTGTATTCTCGACGGAAACGCGAAAGGAGCGCCACCGGATGGCTCGATCCATGAGGGAGTGATCACCGACCAGAACGTGGGCCGGGAGCCTGCCGGGCAGGGGAGGCCCGAGGATCCGGCCCTGAGCAGCCCCGAGTCGATCAAGGCCAAGTTGACCGCGGAGACCGGTGTCGCCGCCGGGATGGACTACGGCCAGAACGAGCCCGACCGCGATCGGGTCTGCCACCAAGGCGCTCGCGGCGCTGACGCAGGTGGTCGAGTCGCAGTCCGCAACGACGGGTCGGCTGACGGGCGAGCTTGGCGTCTCCGAGTTGCGGGAGGCGCTCGATCGCGGACTTCCCGGCGGACGAGGTGCTCGCGGCTGGCCTGTCGTCAGGTGCCCTCAGCGCCGAGACCGCGGAGGAGCTGGCTTGGAATGCCGCGCTCGCCGCGCAGGGACTCAGCGAGGAGGAGCTGGTCGAGATCGACGACGACGAGTGGACGCTGTCCGAGGAGATCGCCCAGAGCAGCGAGCAGCTCATGGCCCAGGCGAAGGGCCTGGCGAATCAGCAGGTGCAGGCCAAGGTGTACTCGGAGACCTACGCGCAGGAGTTAGACCAGGGCCTCAAGAACCACGAGCAGTCGGTCAAGGCCTTGCGCGAATACCAGCAGGAGCTGGGGATGAACGCCGAGACCTTCGAAGCCCTCCTAGTCGGAGTCGATGCCGAGCTTTCCTCGGAATCCTCGGCCAGCCGCTCGATCTCGATCAGGTGGCGATCCAAGACCCGAAGCTGTTCGCGGCAAGCCTTCGCTCCGTTGGCTCGACGATCCTCCAGGGGTTCGACGAGGAGGACGCCCAGGCGCTCAAGTCGAGGATCTTGGCCCAGCAGCACGACCTTGCGGACGGCCTTGTGATCGACGGTCAGCGGATGAAGGAGCCGCCGCAGCTCGGAGTCGACGAGGAGAAGTTCGTGGACGCCGTGTCCCGGCGCTCGCGCAAGGGTCCCTACGACGGGCCGGTGTCTCTGCCGCCCGAGCGGAACGTCCGCGACGGCTTCACCGTCAACGGCCGGAAGACCAAGATGGACGACGTTCCCAGCGAGGACGGAACGACCGCCAGGTCGAGGCACCGAGAGGCCAGGAAGCGCGGCGGACGGGCGTCTTGACCCCACGGCTCTCCAATCGCCAGCACGATCAGATCGAGGCAGCCAGGAGAGCGGATGGTCTCGGCGGCGTTGAGGGGATCGATCAGCCCGCCGATGCTGCCTCCGGGCCTGGTCGATTCGCTCGCCGCGACGACGGACTACTACGACGAACCCGAGCCGCCCGAGACGGTGAAGCTCGACGGCCCGGCCGCGGGGCGCAGTGCCGACGAAGAGGACGCCTGGCGGCAGATCGCCATGTCCCCACAGGCGGTGGCGAAGACGCGATGTCGAGCCGTGCCGCTCTGGAGGAGTTGGACGAACTCAGGCTCCATGAGCGCTTGGAGGCGCGACGCGATCGAGCAGCCCCGGGACGCTCAGCCGCGAGCCGGTCCGACCTGACCCTCGCCCCGACTGGCGGGACTCACCTGACTCTGCTGCCGAGAGGCGAGAACTTCAAGCGCGGGCCGAGGAGCGAGACGGCCGACGACGCGAAGACCGCGCCTGCCGGCACAAGTACGCGATCGGGCCTGAGCAGCAGCAGCAGCCCGAGGAGACGTTCGAGGAGTCTCCGTTCGAGGTCGGGAAGCGGCGGGCCACGACCGCGATAGAAGGCGATCAGAGCCGCGCAGTGGCAGCGGCCGGTCATCTCGCCGGAGGGCGATCTCGTACGTACGCGAACTGGGGGCCGAGTTCTTCTTGCCCCACGAGAATCCCGAGAGGTTCGTGGCCGAGGAGAAACCTCCTCTTCGTCGGCTGGCGCATCGTCGGCAGTCCGCTCTGGGCCTTGCTTCGCCGCGCTCGGGCGAGTTGCCGAGCTTGAATCGACGAGGGGACGAGCTTCCCAGCGAGTGGTTCTTCCCCAAGGGCGACGGCGGCAATGCGTCCACCCATCGTGATCCCGACACCAAGCGCGTCGACTAGACGACCTCTCTCGCATCTACCGAAGCGCGAGAACGGCACGGCGAGGTCTGGGGTGGACTGCCGACGAAGGGTCGGCCCTCCCAGGGCCTCTACGGCGGAAGCGCCAGCGCCGAGCGAAACACTCGGCGCGTGTTTGCCGACCAAGCCGGCCGGACCCAAGTACACCCGCACCCGGTCTCGGCGTAGCCGGGCGTTGACGGACGGGCTGACCGGTCACGCCTGAGTACACCCACGCAAGAAGAAGCTCCCGCGGGCGGCAAGGCTCCGCGGGAGGGCGGGGATCACACGAGGAGGAATCTCGATGATCGAGACGTGTAGTCTGCAAGAAACGAGATAAACGGAAGCTGGCGGTGTATCTTTAAGCGGCTGGTGGAGGAACACTGCTCGAAAACGGAAAGGCTAAGGGCTAGTCGAAGGGGTTCATGCCTCGGCCACCACCCCGGACGAGGTGAAGGTCACGCGCCAATTTGCGCGTCTGGGGGCCGCTGGCGCACAGCAAGTCGGGCACGCTCAGGGAGCGGCTGGAATCGAGACTGGCCGAGCCGGACGCCTTCGGCTGCAGAAACACGAGGGGCACCCGGAACCGCTACGGCTACGGCATGCTCACCGACGACGACGGTCGCATCGTGCCTGCGTACTCGAGTGGCCTGGGGTTCTCGGCAGGCAACGAGCTACAGGACGACTGGGTCCTGCATCACGCGTGTTCAACCCGTGCCTGCTGCGAGGTCAGTCACCTCGTGCCGATGGAGCCGCGGTCGACCACAGCAGGTTGCACCAGCGCCTGCGCCGCGAGGCCGAGTCAGCGCCGGGAGTACACCTGCTCCGCCGCGACGCGAAGGCAGCGGCCTAGCCGGAACGACGGAGTAGAGCCTGCCGGCGCAGGTCGACGACGACGTTCCAGATCACCGACGACAACAAGCCCGGACGCGGCTTGCACCGTCCCGGGCGCGACCAGGAGGTGACCCTTCATGGCCATCGAGGGTGGCCGAGCGTTCCGCCTGTCACATCGACGAAAGCGCCGGCCTAGCCGATCGGACTGTGGCCACGCTGTACGTCGAGACGGGCGGCGTCTACTACGGCATCCCCGGGGTTGACCCGTGGGACGAGGAACGTGACGCTCGCCTCTACGACGGCCCGTATCCGGTCGTGGCGCACCCGCCCTGCTCGAGGTGGGGCCAACTCGCCAACGTGAACCACGCCCGTTATGGGACGCCGATCAGGTGATGACAGGCGGCTGCTTCCAGGCTGCGCTTGGCGGGCGGTTCGGAAGTGGGGCGGCGTGCTGGAGCATCCGGCGAACTCGATGGCGTGGCGTCGCTTCGGGTTGCCGCCGCGCGGCGCGGAGTCTGGTCGACGACGCTCGACGATCAGTGTGGCAGCTGACCGAGGTGTCCCAAGTCGTTTACGGGCATGGGGCGCGGAAGCGGACGTGGTTGTACGCGGTAGATATCGACTGGCCGGCGCTGATTTCAACCAAGCGTCCGGGCGAGTACGTCGTCGGTGCCGGAATCAACACTGGATTCAACAAGGGCAAGCGGCTGCCGGATCACCTTCGCGATCAGGACGCCGCTGGTGTTCCGTGATCTGTTGCTCGGGATGGCGCGGAGCGTCTACGAGTTGCTGACGCCTAGCGCCCATCGTCGTCTGCACGCTGCCGAGGCGGATACCGAGATCGTCATGTTCGGCCGGGGCAGCTCGCCGGCCAGAGGCCTGCCCGTGCTGGCGGCCGAGTAGGGGCCTGAGCGTCGACCGAGACCGCGACCAGCGTGTCGGATACGGAAGAAGTCCCTACGCCGCCTACAGGAGATCGGGCGGAGCGCGTCGAGGCGACGGAGGCCCAGGGTGATGTCGGAGTAGCCCCAGGAACGCGAGGCCCTCAGGGGCCCTCGGCCAAGCTCGTAGAGCGGGCGGAGCAGGCAGGCCGGCAGCGCAGGAAGGAGCCTGAAGAGCAGCAGAGCGCTACCGGGGCGTCCGTCAGCTAGCCGGGGATCAGGGTGCGCTGGGAACGACGCAGAGAGGGTTGCGCTCTTATCTAGGTCGAGAGCGAGTGCGAAACACCAACTACGTGGCCTATCCATGCGGCTCTGGGAGCGGCTTTGCGCGTACCCACAAGGACGCTCGATCTCGTACCCGCAGGCGCTGATACCAGCCGGGTGATACCAGCAGGCCTGATAGCAGCCCTCCGACAGCAGTGTGGGTACAGCCGTCATGACGCTGTGGGTACAAGCCGTGGTGCTATCAGCCGACCGTCATGACATCCCGAGGCCTCGTCATGACACGTCACCGCGGTACAACCCGGGCCTCAGGTACTCACCTGCGGACCGATCAGGCCGGGATACCAGCAGCCATGCCTGAGCGCGGCTCAGACAGTCCGGCGCGAGATGCAGCGAGCGGCGACCCGCTCGCGGTCACCGAGCTCTTCCGCTCCAGAGCATCGACCGACTGACGATCAGTTCGACTCGGAGGAAGCTTGGCAGTCCTGCAGCTCGCAGCGCGAGCGTGCGTTCGTCGATCGCATCTTGCGTCCATCCGTCTGCTCGAGCCGGTCGCGGCAGCCGACCCCCACCCGCCGCGGCGTGAGCCTCTCGCCTCGCCCAGCGCGGGACCTCTCAGATCGCTAGCCACACCTCAGATCGCTGAGCAACTATCCTACCGACGCTAGAGCCATCGCAGTCGGCAAGAGCAACTCGCCAGAGACCTCGTTTTCCCCCAGATCTCAAGCTCCCGGAAGCGTGTTAGTCCCGGAGGCGTCGTAGAAGGGGTGGCGGGGGCGCTTGGCGTTGTCGAGGGAGCAGCCCCCGCCTGGTAGGCCGCAAGGGAATGTTGGGCCGTGGCGCAGGTTGGTCGAGGCCCCTGTCCCTCGCAATCCCCCGGCCGGGGTAGCGGTGCCTGCGCTGGGCCGTCTTGCGACGATTCCTGACGCTCGGTTTGCGACGGCCGTGTCATCCGGTAATGACGACGCCGCGTCGGCTGTGAGAAGTGTTGGGGCCACTTGCAGGAGGAACGAGGCCACACCCGCGCGTGAGATGTTCTGCGACCCCCGACCTTCTCGGTTTCGGGGACGACCCTAGCCTCGGTCTTGGGCCCGTTGGTCAGCTTGGTGGGGTAGACGATACGTCCAGTGAGGAGCTACTGGCGCGCAGGATTTCC
>CAWFVH010000004.1:0-85456 GCA_963819275.1 uncultured Actinomycetes bacterium
GGATCATGCGCAGCGCGCGCAGCGGCTCGATGAGCGCGATTTCCCCGCGATCGAAGGGCAGAAATTGCTCGTAGCCCTCGAGGAGATCGCGCAGCCCGGTGCGCATCTCCTCCTGCCCGCCGGCGAGCAGCATCCAGAGGTCCTGGATGGCAGGGCCGGTCAAACAGTCATCGAGGTCGACGAAGTGCGGCCCTTGATCCGTCCAGAGGATATTGCCGCGGTGGCAATCGCCCAAGATGCGTCCCAGGGTGGCGCCGCGCCAACCCTCCGCGCGCGCTTCCACCTCTTCCAGCAACTCATCGGTCACATCGGCGTACTTGGTGGCCAGATAGTCGGGCATCCAGTCGCCCTCGAGAACGAAATCCCGTGCCTTTCGCCCCAGATCTTCCACCGACAATCTCGCCCGCTCGTGGAAGCGTGCGGCCCGGCCGACCGCATGAATCCTCCCCAGGAATCGCCCCACCCATAGCCGCTCATCGCTGGTTCCCAACTCCGGCCAGCGCCCGCCGCGGCGGGGAAACACGGCGTAGCGAAAGCCGCGATGGACATGCAGCGAAACGCCGTCGCTCACCAAGGGCGCGACCACGGGGATCTCCTGCGCAGCCAGTTCGCAGGCAAATGCGTGCTCTTCGCGAATCATGGCATCGGTCCAGCGCGCCGGCCGATAGAACTTGGCGACGAGGGGCGAGGCGTCCTCGATGCCGATCTGATATACCCGGTTTTCATAGCTGTTGAGCGCCAATACCCGGCCGTCGCAGCGATGACCCACGGCCTCGATTGCGTCCAGGACCATTTGCGGGGAGAGCTCGGAATAAGGTGCTTCACTACTGTGCATGGGTGGAATTCTACAGGTACGATGCAGTCGCTCCTTTGGATATAGCACGCTGCTAGAATGCCGCCCATGCGATTACCACGTCCCAAATCATTGAGCGGGCTGATGCTGGTCGGTTTCACGATCGTGGCGGCACCGCTTTTGTTCGCGATCGTGAACGCGGCGCTGCAAATGAATCATTTGTCGGCCCGCAGCGAGGAGCTGGTGCTGCACGGCGTGCGCGGGACCCGCAACAATCAGCGCATGTTCGAGGAAATCGGCGCGCTCGAGCGCACCGCGCGCTTGTACCAGATCATCGGCAGCGCGGATCTGATCGAGGTCTATGGGCGCAACCAACAGCGCCTGGTCGGCACCCTGAATGAGCTCCTGGGCATGCCGGTCGATGCCGAGTCGCGCAATGAGACGCTGGCGCTGCAGGCCGAGTCGGAGCGGCTGCACGAGGAGATCAAGCGCAGCGCCCCCACCTCGCCGCGCATGGCCGAGATGGTCAACGCCTTTCCGCAGCTCTCGGCCCTGGCATCCAAGGTCTCGACCCGGGTCAGCGCGCAGATCGACCAGGAGCTGAGCGGCCTGCAGAACGCCACCCAGCTGGCGCAGCGCAACCTTTTTTGGGAGTCGATGCTGCTCATCCCCTTGACGCTCGCGGTGGTGGGCGTTTTCACCTATCTGTTCGGCCGACCGATTCGCGCCATCGACCGCGCCATCAGTGAATTGGGCCGCGGCACCTTCTCCCGGCCCATCGCCATCCGCGGACCCGCGGACCTCGAGCGGTTGGCGGCGCAGCTCGAGTGGCTGCGCGGGCGGCTCTTGGATCTGGCCCAGGAAAAGAACCGATTTCTGCGCCACATGTCGCATGAGCTCAAGACCCCGTTGGCGAATATCCGCGAGGGAACCGAACTCTTGATGGATGGCGCGGTCGGCGAACTGCAAAGCAGCCAGCGGGAAGTGACGGCCATTTTGCGTGAGAACGGCATGAAGCTGCAGCGCCTCATCGAAAATCTATTGTCCTTCAGCGCCTGGCAGGCGAAGAGCGTCGGCCTGGAGATTTCCGAATTCAAATTGCGGCCCTTGATCAAAAGCGTGCTCGAGAATCAGCAGCTCACCCTGGTGGCGCAGCGCGTGCGGCTCGACGTGCACGTCGAAGATCTGACGACGCTGGCCGACCGCGGCAAGATTCGCCTGATCCTCGACAACCTGCTGTCGAACGCCATCAAGTTCACGCCGCGCGGCGGCACCATCGCGATTCACGCGCGCAGCGAACGCGATCAGCTGGTGCTCGATGTGATGGACAGCGGCCCGGGGATCCCGGCGGAGGAGCGCAATCGAATATTCGAGGCTTTCTATCAGGGAAAGACGCCGCAGGGAGGACATGTCAAGGGAACGGGAATCGGGCTGTCGGTGGTCACTGAATTCGTCAACGCGCATGGCGGCAGCATCGAGATTCTCGAAGCCAAGGCGGGAGGGGCGCACTTCCGCGTGCGCCTGCCCCTGCGGCAGGCAGCGCCGACTTCCCGTGAAAAAGCTCATGCGGCATAAATGGTTGGGCCTTGCAGCATGCACCCTCGCCGCCTGCTCGATCGGCGGCTGCGGGCTGGAGGCCTTCAATCGTGGAAAATCGCCGGTGCCGGCCCAGCCGGACCCCAGCGCCCAGGACTTGAGCGCCATCGCGCCGCTGCTGGAAATGATGAGCAATCTGCCGAAGCTGGATCCGGCACGCCAGGCGGAAATGTTCCAATCGGCCAAGGATGCGGCGGATTTGACCCCCACCACCAGCAACCGCCTGCGCTATGCGCTGGCGCTGGCGACCCCCGGCTACGGCGGCACGGATCCCGTCGCCGCCCAGCGACAGTTGTCGGAACTGCTGGCCAGGCCTGAGACTCTACTGCCGATAGAACGCCTGTTGGCCCTGGTCGAGCTCAATGAGGTCGAACAAAGGCTGGTGCTGCAGGCCGAAAACAAGCGCATGCGCGATGACGCGCCGCATGATGAATCACGCGATAAACTGGCGGCCGTCAACCGCCGCTTAGCTGCGGAATCGGATGAAAATGTGAGGTTGCGCAAGGCCTTGGACGAGGCTCGTGCCAAACTCGATGCAATCACGCATATCGAGCGATCGATCAACGATCGCGGTACGAGCGGATCGCATACGCCGTAACGCTGGGAGAGACCGCCTTGAACGCCTATTCGATAGCCGCCACCACCCCCCTGTCATTCGGGCTGAACCCTACCTCGCGCGATTCGAATCCGCCGCAGAAGCGTAAGGCCCGCATCCTGGTGGTCGACGATGACCCGGGGTTGCTGCGCCTGCTGACCATCCGCCTGCGCGCCGAGAATTACGAAGTCGAGGCGGTCGAGAGTGCGGCCGCCGCGCTCGCGGCCTGCGTGCGTTTCCGCCCGGATCTCGTGATCACGGACCTGCGCATGGATCAGATGGACGGCATCGGCTTGCTCAAGGAACTGCAGAGCCGCTGGCCGGGCCTGCGCGTGATCATTCTGACCGCCCATGGCACCATCCCGGATGCCGTGCACGCCACGCAAAGCGGCGCCTTCGGTTTTCTGACCAAGCCGGTGGACAAGCAGGACCTGCTCGATCACGTGCAAAAGGCCCTCAAGGTATCCGGCTTCGCCCATGTGGATGAAGATTGGCGCTCCAACATCGTCACGCGCAATCAGTTGATGGAAGACAAGCTGGCGCAGGCCAACATGGTGGCCGGCACCGATGCGCGAGTGCTCTTGACCGGCGAGAGCGGCACGGGCAAGGAACTGTCTGGCGCGCGCCATTCACGAAGCCAGCCCCCGCCGCAACAAGCCGTTCGTCAGCGTCAATTGCAGCGCGATGGCCGAGAACCTGCTGGAGTCCGAACTCTTCGGCCACGAAAAGGGCGCCTTCGCCGGCGCCACCCGCTCGCAAAAAGGCCTGTTCGAAACCGCCGACGGCGGCACCCTGCTGCTCGACGAAGTCGGCGACATGCCGATGCGGCTGCAGGTCAAGCTGCTGCGCGTGCTGCAGGAGAATCAGATTCGCCCCGTGGGCGGCGCCGATGCCGTGCCCACCAATGTGCGCATTATTTCCGCCACGCATCGCGATCTGCATGAACTCATGGTGGGTGGCCAGTTCCGCGAGGACTTGTACTACCGGCTGAACGTGGTGCACATCGAGATGCCCTCGCTGGGCAAGCGCCGCGAGGATATTCCCCTCCTGGTCGCGCACTTTCTGGAGCAGATCGCCAAGGAAAGCGGTCAGCGCAAGATCTATGCCCCCGAAGCCGTGGAGCTGTTGGCGACCGCGGAATGGCCGGGCAACGTGCGCCAGCTCTACAACGTGGTGCGGCAGAATGTCGCGCTGTCGCATGGCGCCATCATCACCGCCGAACTGGTGCAGCAATCCTTGGGCGGCAACCCGACGCGCCTGCCGTCCTTCGATGAAGCGCGCGATGAGTTCACCCGCAACTACCTGTCGCAGATTCTGCAGATCACGGGCGGCAATGTCAGCCAAGCGGCACGCCTGGCCAAGCGCAATCGCACGGATTTCTACAAGCTGCTGTCGCGGCACCAATTGCTGCCCGACGACTTCAAGAAGACCTGAGGCCCGCGAGGCGGGAACCGCCTAGGCGTAGAACTCGGCAATGGTCGCAACGACATGCGCCAGCTGCGCCTCGGTCAATTCCGGATAGATGGGCAGCGCCAGGGTTTCCGCGGCGGCCAGCTCGGAATGCGGAAAGTCGCCGGCGCTATGGCCGAGGTAGGCAAAGCATTGCTGCACGTGCAGGGGCACCGGATAGTAGATCTCGCTGCCGATTCCCCGCTCGGTGAGCCTGGACCGCAGCGCGTCGCGATTCTGGGCCCGCACCACGTACTGATTGAAAATGTGCCGGTAACCGGCCATGGCGAGCGGCGTGCGCAGCTTGCTTCCCAAGCCGGCGGCGGCGAACGCCTCGTCGTAGTACGCGGCATTGCGCTGTCGACCTTCGGTCCAGCCGTCCAGATATTTCAGTTTCACGCGCAGCACCGCGGCCTGCAGTTCGTCGATGCGGAAGTTGCCGCCGATCAGCGCGTGGTAGTACTTCGGTTTGCCGCCATGTACGCGCAGCACCCGCATGCGTTCGGCCAACTCCGGCTGGTTGGTGGTGCACAAACCCGCGTCGCCGAAAGCGCCCAAATTCTTGCTCGGAAAGAACGAAAAGCAGCCAACGTCGCCGATCGTGCCGACATGTAAGCCGTTCTTATAGGTCGTGCCGATGGCCTGGGCGGCATCCTCGATCACCTTGAGGCGGTGCTCGCGCGCGATGGCCATCAAGGGATCCATGTCGGCCGACTGACCGTACAGATGCACCGGCATCAGGGCTTTGATCCGTCCGCCGGTGGCGCGGTTGATCAGCTGTCCGGCCTGGACCGAACAATGATCGTGGATGAAGGCCTGCACCGCCGCCGGCGAGAAATTGAAGGTCATAGGATCGATATCGCAGAACACCGGCCGCGCGCCGACGCGCGCGATGGTTCCCGCCGTTGCGAAAAAGGTAAAAGGCGAGGTGATGACTTCATCGCCCGCGCCGATTTCGAGGGCCATGAGCGCGAGCAACAGCGCATCGGTGCCCGAGGAGACGCCGATGCCGGCCGACGCCGGCAGTAGCGCGCGATTTCTTCCTCCAGGGCGCTCACGTGTTCGCCCAGGATGAAGTGTTGGCCGGCGCAGACTTGCTCGATGACGGGCATGACTTCGCCGCGAATTTGGGCGAACTGGGCCTTCAGATCGAGCAATGGGACATTTGTCATAGCGCATAGAATAGCATTGGTTCGCTGGCAGCCGGAGAGGGCGCGGATTAACAATTGTGGATTTGCATCGCGCGCCCACGGGGATTTGCCGGATAATACCGTATGTAATGTCGCAGTTCCACAACGTCGCGACACGGCGCACGCCTGTATGGTTCAATGGATACCTAATGACGCAGCCCGTCTTATATAAGCAAAGCTTTCTCATCGCCATGTTGGCGGCGGTACAGGCGATAGTGCCGGCGATTGTCGCGGTCGCCATGCTGTACGCGACCATCACTTTCTTCGGCCACGCCTTCAACCGCTCCTCGCAGGCCATCGTCATCCTGGCGGTGCTGTGCCTGGTGCTGATACAGCCGCCCCGTGAGCTCACGACGCCATTGACCACGGCTCGCGTATCTGCCATCGCCGACGTGTTGTTCCGCTGGATATTGCTGCTGGTGGTGCTGTTGGCCATCGGCTACGTCACCAAGTCGTTTGCCGCCTACCCGCGGCGCATATTCCTCACCTGGGCGGTGGTCACCCGTGGCGCTGGTGCTGGTGACGCTGGTGATGCAGGAGATCATGCATCGCTTCGTGATGAGCGCGTTCGAGAATCGCAAGGCGATCTTTGCCGGCTACAACAACAGCAGCCTGGAGCTGGCGCGGCGCCTCACCAACAATCCCGTCATGCGCCTGGAAGTGACCGGCTTCTTCGATGACCGCAGCACCGACCGCCTCGGCATGGAGTCCGACGCCAAACTCATCGGCACCTTGAGCGACCTGTCGTCCTATGTGAAGGAGCACGGCACCGACGTCATTTTCATCGCGCTGCCGATCCGGCATGTCAAGCGCGTGATGAACCTGCTCGACGACTTGCGCGACACGACGGCATCGATCTACTACGTACCGGACATTTTCGTATTCGATTTGATCCAGGCGCGCTCGGGCGAGGTTCACGGCATTCCCGTGGTCGCCATGTGCGAGACCCCCTTCTACGGCTACCGCGGGGTCACCAAGCGGCTCACGGATATCGGCTTGTCCATCACCATCCTGCTGCTGTTCCTGCCCCTGCTCATGCTCATCGCTCTGCTGGTCAAGATGACCTCGCCGGGGCCCGTGATCTTCAAGCAGCGCCGCTATGGCCTCGATGGCCGGGAAATCGCGGTCTACAAATTTCGAACCATGACGGTGACCGAGGACGGCGGCGAGATCCGGCAGGCATCGAAGTCCGACAGCCGCATCACCCGGATCGGCGGGATTCTCAGGCGCACCTCGATGGATGAGCTGCCGCAGCTCATCAATGTCCTGCAGGGACGCATGAGCTTGGTGGGGCCGCGGCCCCACGCGGTCGCGCACAACGAGGAATACCGCAAACTCATCAAGGGCTACATGATGCGCCACAAGGTATTGCCGGGCATCACCGGCCTCGCGCAGGTGAACGGTTGCCGCGGCGAGACCTCGCAGCTGGAAGAAATGGAGGCGCGGGTGAACTACGACCTCGACTATTTGCGGCGTTGGACACCCTTGCTCGACATCAAGATCATTCTGCTCACGGCCGTCAAAGTGTTTCGCGACGACAAGGCCTACTGAGCCTCGCGCCTACTGAGCCTCACGCCTACCGAGCCTGGCCACCCGCGGCCACCCCGATACCGGCCGTGAGGAACCCCTCGTGATATCGATAGCGGCCCTGCAGGGGAAGCGCGGTATGTCCGCCCATCACGATGCTGCGGCTGGCGTGAACCAGGAACATGCCCTCCGAGGGCCCCTGCGGTACGGCCTCCACCCGCGCGTCGTGAAAGCCCAGAGGCTCGCCGGTCAGCGGGAATTGGCACTTGTAGAACGCTTCCTTGGCCGAGAAAATCAAGGTGACCGCGGCGGCTTGGGTGGCGGCCGGCAGCGATTCGATCCAGGCCATTTCACCGGGCGCACAGATCCGCTGCCAAATCTCCGGATTCACGTGGCCGACCACCTCCGTATCGAGCCCCAGGGCTGAGATGCGCGATCGCTCGGCGACCGCCGCGGCGCAGAATCCGGCGGTGTGGGTAATGCTGCCGACCATGGAATGAGGCCATACCGCTTGCCGGTCAGCGGCGACCCGGAGCGGAAAATCGCTGATGCCGAACTCCGCCAGGGCGCGCCGCGCGCATAGCCGACCGGCGGCAAATTCCCGCACCCGCTTTGGCACCGCCCGCCCAAGAAAGGCCGCTTCTTCGGGCAGCAGCAGCGCGGGATCTCCCGGCGCGCCCAATTCAGCGGCGCAGACACCCGGAGGAAACAGGGCGGCCACGGAGCCCGACAACACCGCAGGATTCATGGCGGTCGAGTTTGACAGAAGGCCCGCTGCGCTTGCTGCTGATTTGCCGCATGGATGATAATGGCCAATGCAAAATGTCATCGTCACCGGCGGCAGCCGCGGGCTCGGGCTCGCCATGGCCCGCACCCTCGCGCAGAGCGGCTATCGGGTTATCGCGATCGCCCGCAAAAGCACCGAAGAACTCAGCGCCGCGAGCCGGGCGGCCGCGGATGGCGGCCGCGGCGCCATCGAGTTTCGGGGCTGCGACCTCTCCGACGTCGCTCAGATCGGCCCGCTGGTGAAATCGCTGCGCGCCGATTTCGGGCCGATTTACGGACTGGTCAACAATGCGGGGCTCGGCACCAGCGGCGTGCTCAGCAACATGCGCGACGCGGAGATCCAGCGGCTGATCCAGCTCAATACCGTCTCGCCCATCCTCCTGTCGAAGTACGTGGTTCGATCGATGATGGCGCACGGCGAAGGCCGGATCATCAACATCGCCTCGATCGTCGCCTCCACCGGCTACAGCGGACTGTCGGTGTATAGCGCCACCAAGGCCTCGCTGGTCGGCTTTACCCGCTCGCTGGCGCGCGAGGTCGGTCAACTCGGCATCACGGTGAACGCGATCGCGCCCGGATTCATTGCCACCGAAATGACCCACGAGCTCGGCGAGGGTGAACGCGAGAAGATCGCGCGGCGCAGTGCCTTGAAGCGCATGGCCGATCCCATCGATGTCGCGCGCAGCATCGAGTTCCTGCTCGGCGACGGCGGCCGCAACATCACCGGCACCGTGATCACCGTCGATGCGGGGAATACAGCGTAGACAATTGTCATTCATGACGCCGAATGGCGACATTGTGTGCGGTTCTCGTGCAAAAATTACCTGCTCAAAAATTGATCACCTGATTTTTATTTATTAATCAATCATCAATACCCCTAGAAAAATAGCAGAAGTTCCCGTCGCGGCGTTCAGCAACTCCCTCTGTCACATATTAGAGACATTGGAATCATTTTTGTTTTGCGGTTACAAATCCCGCCTGGTTAAACAATAACCAATCGCGACCGGCAGTATTTTTCTTCCCGCCGCTGTTTTTTTTAACGCGAGCCCGCTGCTCGCAAAAACCAATATCTGAAGGGTGAACGAATGCATTCACAGCGAGTCGTATTTTCAATCGTTGCCACGCTGCTGGTCTATTTCGGAATCAGCATGACCGGTTCCGCGGCAATCGCGGCGACAGGCGCCATAGGGATGTCATGGGCCAAGGTGGGCGCCGAGCAGAATTTAGGAGTCAGGGCAATCGCCGTCAATCGCAGAGGCGGCGCAAGCGGCGCCGCGAGCGTGCACTGTACTACTGTCAACAATACCGCGGTCGCGGGGAAGGACTTCACGGCAATCAACCGCGTCATCTCCTGGGCGAACGGCGATGGAGCCGATAAGGAGTGCAACGTGACCCTCAGCGACGCCACACCCTTCACCGGCCAGAAAACGTTTTATATTCGATTGAGCGGCGCGAGCGGCGCGCCCCTGGGCACGCAGAGCGAGACCATGGTGACGATTTATGGCAATAAAGATGCCGGCATCGTGTCGCTCTCAGCGGCCACCTACACGGTAACGCAAAAGGCGGGTTCGGCAACCATCACCGTGAATCGCACGGTAAACCGCAGCGGCGGCGCCTCCGTGAGTTACGCCACCGCCAACGGCACCGCCACGGCAGGCACCAATTACACCGCCGTCAAGGGATCGGTCAGTTGGGGCGACAGGGATATGGCGCCGAAGACCTTCGTGATCCCGATCAGCACCGCCACCTCGTTCACGGGCAGCAAGACCGTTGCGGTCGCACTCGCCGGTGCGGAAGGCGCAAACATGGGGTCGATCAAATCCGCCATCGTGACGATCACCGGGGCCGCGGCGACACCGGCACCGGTGACTGGATCGGCCACTGTATCGTGGACGGCGCCGACGCATAATATGGATGGGTCGCCGGTTACCGATCTTACCGGCTACAACATCTACTACGGCAAGAGTGCCACGGCTCTGACCAGCGTCATCGCCGTCAACAATCCTGCCTCGGGCAGCTACACCATCAGCAAACTGGCCTCAGGCACCACCTGGTACTTCGGGGTCAGGGCCTACAACGGCCAGGCCGATGAGAGTGCGCTCTCGTCCGTCGTTTCCAAAACGATGTGAGTGGAATCGACAGGCAATCCAAGGGCGGCGGTCTAGCTGACCGCCGCCTCTCAAAAGGGAGACTGCAAGGGGCTGTCCGCCCATTCGTCGGGCGGATACTCGAGGTAATCGGCTACGCAAACCTCTGCGATGATGAGTATCACCATCGTCACAAGGGCGCCCCACCAGCTCTTGGCAAATCTCTCAAGGGCGATCATGTCCGTCCATCCTTGATGGCCATCTCAGCATCTTCGGATGACGGCATTGTTACCGCTCGATGACCGAATCCCTCGGTGCGCCGGGCTTTTTGAGCGACGCCGCGTTAAGATGCCGGCGAATCAATACAACAACAAACCCACCTTCCGACTAAAAAGAACGAAATCGTCCGATGATCAGCGCCCCTATAGATGGTGTAGCCGTCAGTGGCAGAGCGGCCACGCGGCAGCGATTTGGCCTGGCTCTCCTCTATGGGTATCTCGCGTCACCGATTGTGATTCAAGCCGCCGCGCACGGATGGCGGGACCTACGGGACCTGGTTTTCCTGTTCAATATCGTCGCTTCGGCATCCTGGATTGCGCTCGCTCACTTCCTCACACGGCGGCCGATGTACCTACATTTGGCGCTGTTTCCGCTTTACATAACCACAACCGTTGACCTGTTCTTACTCAATACATTCGGAACTCGTCTAACCAGCGGGTATGTCAACATCATTCTGGGCAACCGAACAGATACGGCTGATTTTCTATCGACTTTTTGGCAGCCCGTCTTGATCGCCGCCGTGGCGTTCCTCGTCATCTACCTTGCGGGATTGTATTGCGTTCGCGGATCTCGCAAAGCTAGATCACCGAAATTGGCGGCACTGACGGCAGCAGCGTTGGCGGGGGCCTATCTATTGCTAACGCGCCATTTCATCCTGTGGCCTGGTGAACCGATCGGGCAGATTGCACTCGATGTGGCCGCGCATGAAACCAGTGCGCCGCTGGGGGCCCTGTTCCAAACGGGACTGGCGCTGAAGCTCGACCGTGAAAATCGCGACATGCTCTCGCGCCGATCGAGCCATAGCTTCGGAGCGTCGAAGAGCCCTCAGACAGACGATGAAGTCTATGTGTGGGTGATCGGGGAATCCTCGCGGCCGGACAATTGGTCGATATTCGGCTACGCCCGCGATACTTCGCCCCGACTTCGTGCAACATCCGGCATCATCGCTTTTCCAAGGATGATGACGACTGCGCCAGAGACGCTGATCGCCGTACCGTCGATGCTCAGTCTTCGTCCAATCACCGACTGGCCGTCGGTGCAGGCGCAGAAATCCGTTGTCAGCGCCTTCAATGAAGCGGGATTCAAGACCTATTGGTTGTCCACACAAGATGTGGACGGATGGTCGGGACTCGTCCCACACGTGGCAGCGGAGGCGGCGACCGTCAGGTATTTCAGCCAGAGTTTCGATGGTGTGCTGCTGAACGAGTTTCGGGGGATTCTCGACAAAGCGCCGAGGGGCAACAGCAAGCTCTTTATCGTGTTGCACACCAAGGGCAGTCATTTTGATTACAAACGCCGCTACCCCCCGGAATTCGCCCATTTCCTCACGCCGCTCGGCACGCGGCGCAGCCACATTGTGGATACCTATGACGACAGCATTCTCTACACCGACTGGTTCCTCTCCGAATTGATTTCGATCCTGTCGGCCAGAAATATGCACTCATCGCTGCTGTATTCTTCGGATCACGGCGAAAACCTGCTGGATGACGACCGGCAACTGCTCGGACACACCCGCGGGACAAAATACGATCTTTCCACTTCCTATCCGGCCAGTTCGGCGACGTCGTACTGAGGGGCCTCAGCCACGGTCGGCAAGGCTAGCGGCGACCCGTTCGGCTGCGTGTCCGTCACCGTAGAGCGGCGGCCGCTCGTCGGGCATCCGTGCCGCCACCACGGCCGCGGCGAGCCGCTCGGGGTCGTCGTCGACGAGGACGTTGGCTCCGAGCTCGACCGTGTCCACCCACTCGGTCGAAGGGCGCGCCGTGACGCAGGGAACGCCGTACCAGTAGGCCTCCTTCTGCAGGCCGCCCGAATCGGTGACGAGCACGCGCGCCTGCGACACGAGCGCGGCCATGTCGAGGTAGCCGACGGGGTCGAACACCTCGATGTTCGATGGGACTTCGCCTAGGACCGAACGCGTGCGCGGGTGCGCCGGGAAGAGAACGCGCTCGCCGATCCGTCCCAGGCCGTCGACGATCCGCGCGAGCCGCTCGGGCTGGACGTTCGCCGCGCGGTGGATCGTCGCTGCGACGTACTTGCCGGGCTCGACGCCGTGCTCGGCGAGGATCCCCGAGCGCTCTCGGGCGATCGGCGCGAGCTGGAAGCACGCGTCGGCCATCACGTCACCGACGACGTCGATCGATCCCGGTACGCCTTCCCGGAGCAGCGTCTCCCGCGAGCGTTCGTCGGGACAGAGGAGAAGCTCGGCCACGGCGTCGACCGCGATCCGGTTGTGCTCCTCGGGCATCGACAGGTCGCCGCTGCGCAGGCCCGCCTCCACGTGCGCGACGCGGATGCCCGTGTCGCCTGCGGCCTGCGTGCCGGCGAGCGTCGTGTTGGTGTCGCCGAAGACGAGCGTCCAGTCGGGCCGCTCCTGCCCGAGCACGGCTGCAATCGGCGGCCGCATCGTTTCCACGTCGGCGGTGTGCAGATCGAGCCGGTAGCGCGGCTCAGGCAGCGCGAGCTCCGCGTAGAAGACATCCGAGAGCGCGCGATCCCAGTGCTGGCCGGTGTGGAGCCCGACCTCCTCGATCCCGGCCTCGCGGAGCGCGGCAGAGACGGGACCGGACTTGATGAATTGCGGACGGTTGCCCACGACGGTGAGGACCTTCATCGAGACGAGGCTACAATCACCGGCCGTTCGGGCCGTTAGCTCAGCTGGTAGAGCAGGGGACTCTTAATCCCAAGGTCGCAGGTTCGATCCCTGCACGGCCCATCGCCAGCCGTCGTATGCTCCTCGCCGCTACACGGCGTTGCGGCGAGTGCCAACGTGTATCGAGGAGAGACGAGCTGGCCAAGCGGAAACTCGAACCCGACGAGCTCCGGCAGTTGGTGGACGCGGAGCGCGCGAGCATCCTGGAGGAGTTGTCCCAGCTCGCACAAGAAGACGCGGCCGCGCGCGAGAAAGAGACACAAGCGGCAGGCGCGCTACAACCGGCAGGTGAGCCGGCTCCTGTTGCGTGGAAAGGGCTCATACCGGTCGTCCAGATGGCGGACGCGCTGCGCTGGAACCGCCAACACGCCCATCGCGCGATTCGCGAGGCCGAAACCGCGAGCAAGAACGGTAAAGCTCTCCTAGGGGGCTGCGTTCTGGCCAATCCCGTGCGCTTCGTGCAGACTGCGACAAGCACAACAGCGGACTGGGGGGCTGTACAACGAGCAGCGGGACGGAGCCGCTAGCGACAACGGCTGAGAGCGTCGACGACGCCGTCCGTCGGCTGGTCGTCGCGCGGTCGCACGACCTCGTCACCCTCTGCGATCTGACCGGCGCGATCGTCTATGCCTCGCCCTCCTGGGCGAGCCTCGGGTGGGAGCCGCGCGACCTCGCCGGCGACGCGGTGATCGAGCTGATCCATCCCGACGATGTCGCGCTCGCGACGGCGGCGTGGAACGAGGTCGCCTCGGGCACCGACGTCGACGCCGTCACCGTGCGCTTCCAGCGGGCCGGAGGCAGCTACGCCTGGTTCGAGGTGAACGGATCCGCCGTCCACGACGAGGACGGCGAGCTTCGCTTCATGCTCGGAACGGCCCGCGACGTCAGCGAGCGCGAGGAACTGCGCTGGCGGCTCCGCGACCTCGACGCCGTCTACCGCTTCGCCGACGCTGTTGCCGGCGCCCGCGCGCTCGACGAGGTGCTCGAGGCGGCGCTCGACGCGCTCCTCGAGGCCACGGGCGCCGACCGCGCCTCGGTGCTGCTCGGTGACGACGACGGCGTGCTCCGCTTCCGCGCGTGGCGCGGCCTCTCCGACCGTTACCGCAGCTCCACCCAAGGGCGCTCGCCGTGGTCGCCCGACGCCTTCGACCCGCAGCCCGTCCTCGTGGAGGATCTCGCCGACAGCGGCTTCGAGCCGGCGCTCGAGCGTGTCATGCGCAAGGAGGGGATCGCCGCGCTGGCCCTCGTCCCGCTCGTGCGAGGCGGGCAGCAGCTCGGCAGATTCGTGCTCTACCGCGACGCGCCGCACCGCTGGAGCGAGCGCGAAGTGCTGCTCTCGCGGACGATCGCGAACCACCTCGCATCGGTGATCGAGCGGGCGCAGGCGCAGCACGAGGCCGAAGGGTCGCGTGCCCGGCTCGCGCTCCTGCTCGAGGCGACGGAGCACCTGACCCAGACGCTCGACTACGAGCAGCTCCTGCGTCGCGTGCCCCAGCTCGTCGTTCCGCGCGTCGCCGACGGCTGCCACGTCTACCTCGCGCGCAACGAGGACACCGAGCTCGTCCGTGTCGCCCAGGCCCATGTCGATCCGCGCATCGCGCAGCTCCTCGCGCGAATCGACGCGGTCTACGACGTCTCGCGCGACCGGCGGATCCCGGTCGTCGAGGTCTTCCGCAGCGGCAAGCCGATCCACAAGCCGGCCCTCACGCGCCCGCTGAAGAAGGTCGCGCGACCGGGCGAGGAGGAGCTCGTGCGTATGGAGTCGCGCTCGCTGATCGTCGTCCCGCTCGAGGCGGGCGGCAGGCGGCTCGGCGTGCTCGCGGTCACCTCGGCCGAGCCCGGTCGGCACGGAGACGACGACTTCGAGCTCGTCTCGGAGCTCGCGCGCCGCGTTTCCCTCGCACTCGATCTGGTCGGACTCCATCGGCGCGCGCAGGATTCGCTCGCCCAGCTGCAGGCGGTGATCGCGCAGCTGCCGCTCGGCGTCGGCATCACCGACGCCGACCACCACATCGTCCTGCTCAACGACGAGCTCGAACGGATCTGGGGAGCGCCCGTCGCCATCGGCTCCGACCACCGGACTCCCGGAACCGCAGGCTGGCCCCTCGAGCGCGCGCTCGAGAACGGGGAGGTGACGATTGGAGAGAGGCGCGAGGTCGAGCGGGACGAAGGGACACGCACTCTCGAGATCAGCGCGGCGCCGGTTCGCGACGCCGACGGCGAGATCGTCTCGGCCGTCGCGATCCTCGCCGACGTCACGCGGCGCAGCCGAGCCGAGGAGAACCTGCGCTTCCTCAGCCGGGCCAACGAGCTTCTCGTCGCAAGCCTCGACTGGGAGCACACGCTGGACGCGATCGCCGAGCTCGCGGTTCCGGCGCTCGCGGGCTATCTCGTGATCGACCTCGTCGACGAGGAGGACGAGCTCCACTGGGTCGTTGCCGTCCACGCCGATCCCGACAAGACCGAGCTCGTCCGGAACCTGCGCGCGAGCTATCCGCCGACGCTCTCGACCCATCCGATCCAGGTCGCGCTGCGGACAGGACAGCCGCAGCTCTTGCCCGACCTGCAGGCCGAGGCCGAGGCGATGGCGCACGACGCGAAGCACGCGCGCGCCATCCGGCGAATCGCGAACACGTCCGGCCTGGTTGCACCTCTGATCGCGCGCGGCCGGACGCTCGGCACGATCAGCCTCGGCACGATCGAAGGACAGCCGCGCTTCGACGAGTCCGATCTCGCGATGGCGATGGAGCTGGCCCGGCGGATCTCGCTCGCGCTCGACAACGCGCGCCTCTTCTCGGAGGCACAGGAGCGCGCGCACGCTGCCGAGGCGCTCGAGTACGTCGACGACGGCGTCATCCTCGTCGACGAAGGCGGCATCGTCCGACTCTGGAACCCGACCGCAGCGATCAGCCTCCGTCGCCCCGCCGTGGAGGCCGTGGGCCGCCCGATCGCGGACTTGCTGGGCGACTGGCAGTCGCTCCAGTCCCGCATCCCGGTCGCCTCCGAGCCCCAGGGCGGAGGCTCGCGCGCTCTGACGCTGCCGGTAGAGGTGCAGGGCGAGGAGCGGTGGCTCTCGATCTCCGCCGTCCGCTTCCCCGGCGGCACCGTCTACGCCTTCCGCGACGTCACCGACGAGCGCGCCGTCGAGCAGATGAAGACGGACTTCGTCTCGACCGTCTCGCACGAGCTGCGCACCCCACTGGCTGCGATCTACGGCGCGGCGATGACGCTACGCCGCCGCGACGTCGCCGTCGACGAGAGCCAGCGCGACCGGCTGCTCGAGGTCGTCTCGAGCGAAGCCGACCGTCTCGCCCGCATCGTCAACGACATCCTCTGGGCGAGCCGGCTCGAGTCGGGACGCATGAGCATCGCAATCGAGCGCTGCGACGCGGCCGCGATCACCACCGAGGTGGTGGACGTCCTTCGCTCCCGGGCCCCGGAGGGGCTGGAGGTCGTGGTGAGCAAGGCGCGCGGGCTACCGCAGGTCGCCGCCGACTCCGACAAGCTGCGCCAGATCCTCACGAACCTGATCGACAACGCGATCAAGTACTCGCCCGACGGCGGGCGCGTCGAGGTCGAGATCGCCCGCAGCGGAGGCCGTGTGCGGTTCCGCGTCACCGACCACGGGCTCGGCATTCCGCCCGCCGAGCAGGACAGGATCTTCGAGAAGTTCTTCCGCCTCGACCCGAATCTGACGCGCGGCGTCGGCGGCACCGGTCTCGGCCTCTACATCACGCGGGAGCTCGTGCTGCGGATGAACGGCCGGATCTGGGTCGACTCCGACGGCCGCACGGGCTCGTCGTTCTTCCTCGAGCTTCCGGTCGCCTGACGGGGTCTGATCCGGACATGTCCCGGTGCCGAGCACCGGGACATGTCACGCAGCGGATCTGCGGCTTCTAGTAGCCGGGGCCGCCGGGACCTGCCGGTCCAGCGGGGCCCTCGTCGTAATAGGTGGTGCGCCGGCGGGTAAAGCCGCCGGGACCGGCCCACGAGGACCAGAAGATCAGTGACAACAGGATGCCGACGATGCCGACGATCAAGAGAATCCAGCCGATCGTGTGGATGTCGACTCCGTTGACGGTTGCGTTCACGGCGAAGGCGAGCACGGCGCCCACTGCCGCCAGAATCAGTCCTACTCCAAGCCCCATGCTTCCTCCTTTTGGCGGGGTCTGGGAGTGCAACGGACGAGGGCCGGTTCGAGGTTCGGGGGTCTGCCGATTCGTCTAGGCTCCGAGGCGGATGCGCCGGGGCTCCATCTTCGCCCTCGTGGGGATTGCGTTGATCGCGGGCGGTGTCGCCGCCGTCGTCGCGCTCGTGCCCACGTGGCTGCCGGAAGATGCCTCTCGCGAAGCCGGTCGCATCCACTTCGTTATCTGGTTCGTGGTCGTGATCTGCATCGTGATCTTCTCGGTCGTCGCCGCCGTGATGATCTATTCGGTCCTCAACTTCCGAGCCGCAGAGGACGACTGGGAGGACGGCCCGCCGGTCCACGGTCACACGGGCCTCGAGATCACGTGGACGGCCATCCCGTTCGTCATCGTCACCGCGATCGCGATCGTCAGCGCCATCGTCCTCTCCCGAAACGACGCGCAGGCGAAGGACACGCTGCACATCAACGTCACGGCCCAGCAGTTCGAGTTCACCTTCAGCTACCCCGAGGCGAAGAACGTCACGAGCCCGGTGCTCCGGCTGCCGAAGGACCGGTCGGTCGAGCTCTACATGCGCTCGCTCGACGTGATCCACTCGGTCTTCGTGCCGCAGTTCTCGCAGAAGGAGGACATCGTTCCCGGGCTCGTCACGCAGCTGCACATCACGCCCACGCGCGTCGGCACCTTCCCGCTCGAGTGCACGGAGCTCTGCGGTCTCGGCCACTCGCTCATGCGCTCGCAGGCGATCGTGATGGAGCCCGCGGCCTTCGACGCCTGGCTCAAGCAGCAGGAGAAGGGAGCTGCGCCGCCGGCGTCTTCGACGTCCACCTCGACGACCTCGACATCGACAACCTCCACCTCGACCACGGCATCGTCTTCGGCCGCCGGCCTGTCGGTCTTCAACTCGTACGGCTGCTCGGGCTGCCATACGCTCACCGCGGCCAAGGCGACGGGCACCATCGGACCGAACCTCGACAAACTCGTCGCGTACGCGAAGCAGGCGAAGCAGCCGCTGGAGTCGTTCGTCCACGAGTCGATCGTCAACCCGGATGCCTACATCCAGCCGGGCTATCCGAAGGGCGTCATGCCGTCGGACTTCGCGCAGAAGCTCAACCCGGGGCAGCTCAACGCAGTCGTGACGTTCCTCGTGCAGTCGGCCCAACAAGCGGGTAAGAAGGGATGAGCAACGCGTGACGACGACGACCGCCACAGCCCAGGACCTGCAGCACGCACCGAGCCCGACCGGTGGCGTGCGCCGGCTGCTGCTCGGCCCGGGGTTGCTGCGCGGGGCGTGGATGTTCGTCCTCTTCGGCTGCATCGGTTTCGGGATCACCGTCGGAATCCGCTCGGCAGCCGGCTGGCACCCGATTCTCCTGCTGGAACCGATCGTCCTCATCGCTGCACTCGTCGCGGCGCCCATCGGCTTCCTCGCCGGCATCGGCGCGTTCGACTACTGGGTCTACTACGCGCTCGGCTACCCGACCCGGGCCGAGGACCACTCGGGGCACGGCGCCAAGAGCTGGCGCGATTACTTCCGGGTCAACACCGACCACAAGGTGATCGGCGTCCAGTACCTCGTGACGACGATCTTCTTCTTCCTCGCCGGCGGGATGCTCGCGATGCTCGTGCGCGCCCAGCTGGCCAAGCCGAACAGCCACTACTTCGACCCGCAGACGTACAACGGACTGTTCTCGGTCCATGCGGCGTTGATGATCTTCCTCTTCATCATCCCGGCCTACGCCGGACTGGCGAACTTCGTCGTGCCGCTGATGCTCGGCGCTGCGGATATGGCCTTCCCGCGGCTCAACGCGCTCTCGTTCTGGCTGCTGCCGATCGCCGGGATCATGATGCTGAGCTCGTTCTTCATGCCCGGCGGCGCCTTCGCCTGTGGCTGGACGGGTTACGCGACGCTCTGCTCGCAGCACCAGCCGATCGGCGCGATCTTCTTCAACCAGGGAGTGCAGTGGGCGGGCGCGTCGTCGATCATGACCGCCCTCAACTTCCTCGTCACCATCATCACGATGCGCGCGCCGGGGCTGACGTTCTGGCGTCTGCCGCTGCTCGTCTGGGCGAACTTCACGACCTCGTTGCTCGTGGTGATCGCGACGCCCTTCATCGCCGGCTCGCAGTTCTTCTCGATGTTCGACCACGTGATGCACACGTCGTTCTTCGACCCGGTCGGCGGCGGCTATCCGCTGGGCTACCAGCACATCTTCTGGTTCTACTCGCACCCGGCGGTCTACATCATGATGCTGCCCGGGTTCGGGATCATGAGCGAGATCATCGCCGTCTTCAGCCGAAAACCGATCTTCGGCTACCGGCTGATGGCCCTCTCGCTGATGGCGATCGTCGTGCTCGGCTTCTCGGTCTGGGCGCACCACATGTTCGTCAGCGGCATGTCTTCGTGGCTGCGCGTGCCGATGATGATCACGACGCTCCTCATCGCCATCCCAACCGGCATCAAGATATTCAGCTGGCTTGCGACGATCTGGGGCGGGAAGCTCCACCTGCGAACGCCGATGCTGTTCGCGCTCGGCTTCCTCTCGATGTTCGTGATCGGCGGCCTCTCCGGCGTCATGCTCGGCGCCGTCCCGATCGACATTCACGTGAGCCAGACCTACTTCATCGTGGCCCACATCCACTACGTCCTCTTCGGCGGCTCCGTCTTCACGATCTTCGCGGGCATCTACTACTGGTTCCCGAAGATGACCGGCCGGATGTACGACGAGAAGCTCGGCAAGCTCCACTTCTGGCTCACCTTCATCGGCTTCAACCTCACCTTCTTCCCGATGCACATCCTCGGGACGGAGGGGATGCCGCGCCGCGTCGCCACCTACCTGCCGAAGTTCGCCGACCTCAACATGTTCATCTCGCTCGCGTCGTTCGGGCTCGGCGCCTCGACGATCATCTTCCTCTACAACATGATCACCAGCTGGCGCTTCGGCGAGATCGCGCCGGCGAACCCGTGGCACGCGATGACGCTCGAGTGGCAGGTCACCTCGCCGCCGCCGACCTTCAACTTCGACGAGATCCCACAGGTCGTCGGCTCGCCCTACGAGTACGGCGTCCCGGGCGCGCAGCACGCCATCCTTGCTCCGTCCAAGGCTCGCGAGATGGAGGAGGTGCACGTATGACGCATCTGCTCGTGGTGGCGAACGAGACCGTCGACGCAAAGACGCTGCGCGAGGCGCTCGAAGCCCGCGGCGACGACCTCTACGTGACCGTCGTCTCGCCGGTGAACGAGCCGCAGCGCGGGTACGTCGTCTACGCCGACTCGCGCCGTGCGTCGGCACAGCGCCGCCTCGAGCGGGCGCTCGGCCACCTGCGCGAGGACGGAATCTCGGCCGACGGCTACGTCGTCGAGGCGGATCCCGCGGCCGCCGTCCGCGACGCGGTCGCGACGCTCGAGCCGCCCGTCGACGAGGTCCTCGTTTCGACGCATCCCGAGGAGAAGTCGGGCTGGCTGCGCCGAGGCGTCCTCGACCGGATCCGCTCGGCCGCAGGCTCCGTGCCGGTCGAGCACCTGGTCGCGAGCGGCGACGGGCCGGCCGAGAAGAACGTGCTCGTGATCGCGAACGAGACCGTGGTCGGCGAGCCGCTGCTGGCGAAGATTCGCGAGCGTGCCGCAGCGGGGCCGGCGAGCTTCCTCATCGTCTCGCCGCAGAGCGACCCCTCGGCAGGCGACCATCCCGAGGCCGAGCGGCGGCTGAAGCGCGCGCTCGCAACGCTGCGCGGCGAGGGAATCGACGCGCACGGCCAGGTCGCGCATCCCGATCCGTTCAGCGCGGCCATGGAGGCGGTGCACGACGAGCGAGTCGACGAGATCCTCGTCTCGACGTTCGAGCCGCTGAGCTCCGGCTGGCTCCGCGGCCACGTCGTCGAGCGGCTGCAGAAGGAGACGGGCCTGCCGGTCGAGCACGTGATCGTCGACAGGACCTGGGCGGAGGTCGGGGCATAGCGACCTACTCCCACGTCGAGCCGGTCGGACACGACGACCACCACGGGCATCACGGCCCGCCGGTGCCGCACTACAGCTCGCGGATCATGCCCGAGACGCTCGGCATGTACCTCTTCATCGCGTCCGAGATCATGCTCTTTGGCTCGTTCTTCACGGCCTACTTCTTCATCCGGATCGTCAACGGAGTCCCGTGGCCGTCGCCGCCGTACCACCTCCCCGTCTTCGTGGCCGCCGTCAACACGACCATCCTGATGACCTCGAGCGCGACGATGCACTGGGCGACCACCTCGATCAAGCGAGGCAACCTTTGGGGGATGCGCGCAGGCCTGCTGCTCACGTTCCTGATGGGCCTCGCCTTCCTGATCGGGCAGCTCTACGAGTACATGCGAGCGGGCTTCAACACGTCGGACGGCGCCTTCCCCACGATCTTCTTCTGCCTCACGGGCCTGCACAGCTGCCACGTGTTCATAGGTCTCGCGATCCTGGGGATCATGACCGTGCGTGCCTTCCGCGGGCATTTCTCCGCCGAGAGCCATCACGGTGTCGAGATCGGCGGGATCTACTGGCACTTCGTCGACGTGATGTGGATCGTCGTCTTCACGACGGTCTACGTTCTCTGAGCGGCGGGTAGAGGAGCGGAGATGCGCAATCCGCTCCGCAGCGAGGCCGAGGCCTTTCGCTTCCTGATCGTGATCATCGTCTGCGCGGCGGTGATCATCGCGGCGTCGTTCATCAACGAATGGCTCGGCGTCGCCGTGGCCCTGCTCGTCTTTGCCGGCCTCTTCTGGTGGCTGAAGCAGGAGCCGCTGCCCGGCTCCGGCGATCCTCCGAAGGCCGTCACGTCTGGCACGCCCCCGGGGACACATCGCGTGCTCGTCGTCGCGCCGCCGGGGACGGACGCGGTGAACGTGCCCGACGGAGCTGAGGTGCTCATCGTCGTGCCGGCGCTCTCGTCCACAAGTGAGGCGTTGACCGGCGCGGTCGACGATCGCCGCCACGACGCCGAGGCCACCGCTGCCGCGCTCGAGTCCCTGCTGCCGGGCGCGAGGGTGGAAGTGGGTGCGGATGACCCGGCGCTCGCCGTCGAGGACGCGCTGCGCGTGTTCGGCGCCGACGAGGTGCTCGTGGCGGGCGACGACGGGATGCTCGACGCGATCCGAGAACGGGTCGCGCTCCCCGTCAGCCGCGCCTAGCTACTTGCCGGCGGAGGAGGAGACGTACTGCGCGACCGCGTTGATCTGCGCCGGGCTCAACTTGCCCTTGAACGCGGGCATCACGCCGCCGCCGTTCGTCACCTGCGTCACGACGGTCGCCATCGACGGCTTGAGCTGGTCGAGATTCGGGCCGACCGTGCCGGTTGCGCCGGCGGCCGAAAGCGTGTGACAGCCCGCGCACCCGGCGCCCTTGAAGATCGCGGCGCCATTCGTGCCGAGGCTCGCGAACCCGCCCGAGGTGGTGTATCCGCCTTGGCCGGCGACCGAGGCGACGTACGCCGCGACGTCGATCGCGTCCTGGCCCTTGACGATGTTCGCGGGCATCTCCGTGCTCTCGCATTTCGCCTGGTCGTTCAGACAGTGGTGGTTGATGAAGTCCTTGCTCGTGGTGTAGGTCGCGATCAGGCCCGAGCCGAGGCGGATCTGGTCGAGGACGACGTTCTCGATCGCCGTCTGCGAGAGCCCCTGCGCGACGTCTCCGGCGAACGCGTTGTCGAGGTCCGGGCCGATCGTCCCACTCGTGCCGGCGGCTGCGAGCGTGTGACACGAGCCACAGCTCGACACGAACAGCGTCTGACCGTTGCTCGTATCCGGCGTCCCGCCGGCGCTGCTGGCCACGCCGCCCGTGCCGCAGCCCGAGACAAGCAGCGCGATCGCCGCGAGTCCTGCCCCCAGAACTCCGACCCGGTACGGCCGCTTCAACCTTGCGGAACTCCCACGGCTGAGACGGCCTCTTCGCGGGTCGGGTAGATCGTGAAGACCTTGTCGAGACCAGTGATCTCGAAGATCTTCGTGATGTTCCGGTCGCTGCAGACCAGCGAGAGCTGACCGTCGTTCGTCCTCAGCCGCTTGACGCCGCCGACGAGCACGCCGAGCGTCGTCGAGTCGATGAACGTCGTGCCGCTGAAGTCGACCACGACGTTCTTGCCGCCCTGCCCGATCACTTCGAGCAGCTGCTGCTTGAACTCGGGCGCCGTGTAGAGGTCGACCTCGCCGGTCAGCGAGATCACATACGCGTCGCCTGAAAGCTGCTCGGTCTTGATGTCGAAGTTCATGCGCAGATATCCCCCGAATTCGTCAGCCGGCCTCTTGTGGGCCGCTCCGGGTGAGTCTATCCGCGCGGCCGAAGCCGCAATCGTCCTACTTGCCGCCCGACTTGACGCTCGGCGTGCTCGGCGAGAGCGAGGCGATCTCGGCCTTGATCTGCTTGGCGAGCGGAGTGTTCGGATTGAGCTTCAGGTAGTGATGCAGGGCGGCGATCGCGACCGTCGAGTTGCCGGAGTTGGCTGCGGCGTTCGCGAGCTCCTGCGCGTAAGTCGAGTTGTTCGGACGGAGCTTCGACGCCTGCTGGTAGTCCTTGACGGCGCCGCCCAACGCGGTGGTCGCCTTCGTGTAGAGCGAGGTCGCCTTGGTGCTCGCGCTCTGCGCGGCCTGCTGGTACGTGGTGTTCGTGCCGATCGCGGTACCGAGGGTGCCGGCCGGCTGGAACGGTGCGCTCGGGTCGGCGGTCTGAGCGTTCTGCGCCGCCGTGGAGTACTGCGTCGAGTACTGGCTCCCCTGCGACAGGGCGAGGCTGCCGAGCTCGGCCCACGTGGCTGCGTCGGTCTTCTTCAGCACGAGGTAGTGCTTGAGCGCGGTGATCGCCTGGGGGTTGTCCCCATTCGTCTCGTAGGCGGTTGCGAGAGCGCGATATCCCTTCGCCGGATCCTTCTTGACCAGATCCTGCGCCTTCGAGACGGAACTGCCGCCACCGCCGCTGAAGATGCCGTTGAAGAGCTGGTTCAGGCCGCCGCCGGTGCCGGAGCCGACGCCCACGAGCACGAAGCTGAACGCGAAGACGACGGCGAGCACGGCGTAGACCCACTTCTGGTGGCGCCGCAGCCGGACGAAGAAGAGCTCCTGGTTCGGGTTGCCGCCGCCGCTGTGCCGCCGCTTGCCGCGCGGACGCGTCGCCTTCGCTTGCGCCTTCGCCGCTTGCTGCTTCGCAGTGACCGCTGCCCTAGCCATCAGGCGCTCAGAGTAGCCGAGGCTCGAGCTGTTTTGGCCATCCGCCGCTCGGCGAAAACGGCGAGCCAGATCGATCCCTCGAAGAGCAGCCACATCGGCAGCAGCTCGAGGAGGGTCGTGACGGGATCCGGGCCCGGCAGCGCGAGCGCGATCGCAGCCGTCACGAAGTAACCGATCCGCCGGTGCTTACGCAGGGTGCGCGAGCTGAGGATGCCCAGATAGACGAGGCCGAGAATCACGAGCGGCGTCTGAAAGGCGATTACGACCCCCACCAGGACGGTGACGACGAAGTTGTAGTACGAGCTCGCTCGGATCGCGACATGGAAGTGCTCATTGTCGTAGTTCGTGAGGAAGTGAACCGCGCGCGGCAGAAGTACCCAGTAACCAAAGGCCAGGCCGGCCGCGCCGAGAGCCACTGCGAACAGCGCGAGCCCGAGCACCTTGCGCTCGGTTCCGGGACCCACGGCCGGAGCGAAGAAGAGCCAGAGCTGCCAGAGGATGACCGGCAGCGCGAGCACGAAGCCGGCGTAGAGGCAAACGGTGATGGTCACCGTGAACGGCTCCGCGACTCCGAACGTGTAGAGCTGGCGGTGGTCGGGCGGTAGCGGTTGGTTCAGCCAGGTGAGGACGTCATTGTGGAAGACGTACGCGACGATCGCGCCGACACCCAGCGCTCCGAGGATGACGAAGAGCCGGCCGCGCAGCTCGTCGAGATGCTCGGCGAGCGACGCCTCCTCGGCGTGGCCGAGCCGGCGCGGAAGCCTCGCCATTGGCCGCGCTTGCTAGACGGTCTCGCGCTCCGGCGGCGGCGTCGCCGTCGTCGGAGTCGCTGTCGTCGTCTCGGCAGGTGGGAGCTCGGGCTGCGGTTCGGTCGGCGCCGACGAGTTGCCGGTCACGGCGTCCTTGAACTCGCGCATCCCGTGCCCGAGCGAGCGCCCGACCTCGGGCAACCGCTTGCCGCCGAACAGCAGCAGCGCGATCACGAGGAGGATGATGAGGTGCGAGGGACTCTCGAGATAACCCATGAGTCCTTCGAGAGTAGCGCGTTTGCGGGGTGGTGGACGGGGAGACGGACCCTCTCGCTAGACTGGTCTCCGTTGGGCGGGCGGGGCGAAAGCCCCGCTATTTTCAGGGAAAGAGGCGTATAGAAGTGGCATTGCTGAAGCTGGAGAACCTGCACGTCGCGCTCGAGGACGGCACCGAGATCGTCAAGGGTGTCGATCTCGAGGTGGACACGAACGAGGTGCACGCGATCATGGGGCCGAACGGCTCCGGCAAGTCGACGCTCGCGTACGCGCTGATGGGCCACCCGGCCTACGAGATCACCGAGGGACGTCTGCTCTTCGACGGCGAAGACGTGACGGAGCTCGGCGCCGACGAGCGCGCCCAGCGCGGCCTCTTCCTCGCGTTCCAGTACCCGCACGCGATTCCCGGCGTCACCGTGACGAGCTTCCTGCGCAGCGCGATCAACGCCGTGCGGAAGGCGCGCAACGGGGGCACCGACGACCCGATGCCGATTCCCGAGTTCCGCAAGGAGCTCCTTGCCCAGATGGACCGCCTCAAGGTCAGTCGCGAGCTCGCGTCGCGCTACCTCAACGACGGCTTCTCGGGCGGCGAGAAGAAGCGCGTCGAGATCCTCCAGATGGCGATGCTGAAGCCGCGCATCGCGGTGCTCGACGAGACCGACTCCGGCCTCGACATCGACGCGCTGCGGGTCGTGGCGAGCGGCGTGAACGAGCTGGTCGGCCCCGAGATGGGCGCGCTCGTGATCACGCATTATCAGCGGATTCTCGACTATGTGACTCCCGATCACGTCCACGTCTTCGTGGGTGGGCGTATCGTGGAGTCGGGCGGCGCGGACCTCGCGAAGAAACTAGAGGTGGGCGGCTACGCCCCCTACGAGGAAGAGGTGACCGTCTGATGGCACAGACCGAGACCGACGTCGTCAAGGGAATCCGCAGCGAGTACAAGTACGGCTTCTCGAATCCCGACGAGGCGAAGGACTACTTCTTCAAGTCCGGTCGCGGCCTGTCGCACGAGCTGGTCGAGGCGATCGCCGAGCACAAGAACGAGCCCGACTGGATGAGGAAGTTCCGGCACAAGAGTCTCGACTACTTCCTTGCGCGTCCGCTGCCGCAGTGGGGCGGGAACCTGAACGACATCGACTTCGAGAACATCTTCTACTACATCAAGCCGACCGAGAATCAGGCGAAGTCGTGGGAGGATCTGCCGGCCGACATCCTGGACACCTGGGACAAGCTGGGCATCCCTGAGGCTGAGAAGAAGTATCTCGCCGGCGTCGGCGCGCAGTACGAGTCGGAGGTCGTCTACCACAAGCTGCAGGAGGATCTCGAGAAGAAGGGCGTGATCTTCCTCGACACCGACACCGCGCTGCGCGAGCACGAGGAGCTGTTCAAGCAGTACTTCGGGACGATCATCCCGCAGAACGACAACAAGTTCGCGGCGCTCAACTCGGCCGTCTGGTCGGGCGGCTCCTTCATCTACGTGCCGCCGGGCGTGCAGATCGAGATGCCGCTGCAGGCGTACTTCCGGATCAACGCCGAGAACATGGGCCAGTTCGAGCGGACGCTGATCCTGGTCGACGAGGGCGCCTACGTCCACTACGTGGAAGGCTGCACGGCCCCGATCTACTCGACCGATTCGCTGCACAGCGCAGTGGTCGAGATCGTGGTCAAGAAGGGTGGACGCTGCCGCTACACGACGATCCAGAACTGGTCGAACAACGTCTACAACCTCGTCACGAAGCGCGCGGTCGCCTACGAGGACGCGACGATGGAGTGGGTCGACGGGAATCTCGGCTCGAAGCTGACGATGAAGTACCCGGCGATCTGGCTGATGGGTGAGCGCGCGCATGGCGAGGTGCTCTCGATCGCCTTCGCCGGCTCGGGCCAGCACCAGGACGCCGGAGGCAAGTGCGTCCACGTCGCGCCGAACACGACCTCCGTCATCACCTCGAAGTCGATCTCGAAGAACGGCGGCCGCGCCGGCTACCGCGGCCTGCTCGAGGTCAACAAGAAGGCGCTCGGCTCGAAGTCGAAGGTGGTGTGCGACGCGCTGATCCTCGACGACCAGTCGCGCTCCGACACGTACCCGTACATCAAGATCGACGCGGACAACGTCGACATCGGACACGAGGCGACCGTCTCGAAGATCGGCGAGGAGCAGCTCTTCTACCTCATGTCGCGCGGGCTGACCGAGGCGGAGGCGAGCGCGATGATCGTGAGCGGCTTCGTTGAGCCGATCACGAAGGAGCTGCCGCTCGAGTACGCCGTCGAGATGAACCGGCTGATCCAGCTGCAGATGGAGGGCTCGGTCGGTTGAGCTCGATCGCGAAGGTCGACGCAGTCGGCATTCCTTCGAGAGACTGGGAGCGGTCGCGGCGGTTCTACGTCGAGACGCTCGGCTTGCGGCCCGACGAGCACGCGCAGGCCGAGTTCTGGGTCGGCGACACGTGCTTCGGCATCTGGATGCCCGAGCAGTGGGGCGAGGAGTTCACGCCCCAGCCGAACGCGGTCGCGTTGCTGCACGTCGACGACGTCGAAGCTGCGCGCGCCGAACTCGAGGCGAAGGGCGTCGAGTTCGACGGCGAGACCGTCGAGACGCCGGTGTGCCACATGGCCACGTTCCGCGATCCGGACGGCAATCCGCTGGTGCTGCACAAGCGCTTCGCGCCGTACACGGCATGAACGTCGAGCGGACGGACTTCGTCTCGGTCTTCACGCAGGACATCCCGCGGGCTAAGCAGTTCTACGCCGGCACGCTCGGCCTCGAGATCGAGTCGGAGGGCGAGAGCGACCTGGAGTTCACCTGCGGCCAGGTGACGCTCGACGTCTTCGATCCGTCGAGCATCGGCCAGCAGTTCGCCGTCTCGGCGGCCGGGCTCGCGCTGCGCGTGCCCGACGTCGACGCCGCGCGCGCCGAGCTCGAGGCGAAGGGCGTGCAGTTCGACGGCGACACGATCCAGACCGGCGTCTGCCGGATGGCCTCCTTCAAGGATCCCGACGGCAACGCACTCCTACTTCACAGGAGGTTCGACGTATGAACGTCGAGCATGTCGACTTCATCAGCGTCCCCGTCAGCGATCTGGAGGCCTCGACCGCGTGGTACCGCGACACGCTCGGCCTCCCACAGACGGGCGAGGGCGGATTTCCCGAGTTCAAGCTCGGCGACAACGTCTTTCTCTACCTGATCGACCCGACCTCGCTCGGCGGCGAGTTCACGAAGGGGCATGGGTCGCCGATCGCGCTCCGCGTCGCCGATGTCGCCGAGACGCGCAAGGAGATGGAGGCGAACGGGATCGAATTCGCCGGCGAGATCTACGACACCGGCGTCTGCCACATGGCCCCGTTCGACGACCCGGACGGCAACCGCTTCATGTTGCACCGGAGGTACGCGCCGAATGATTGAGGTGCAGCGCACCGACTTCGTCGCCGTGCCGGTGCGAGACCGTGAGCGCGCCGCGAAGTTCTACGGCGAGACGCTCGGCCTCGAGCGGAATCCGAACTCGACGGAGAGCTGGATCGAGTTCGAGACCGGCAACGCGACGCTCGCGCTCGTCAGCCCCGACATGCTCGGCGCGGAGTTCGCGCCCCTGCCGATCGGCTCGATCGTCTTCCGTGTGCCCGACGTCGCGGAGGCGAAGGCGAAGCTCGAAGCCGACGGTGTCGAGTTCCTCGGCGAGCCCTGGGACTCGGGCGTCTGTCACGGCGCCGCATTCAAGGATCCCGAGGGCAACGGCCTCGCGCTGCACCACCGCTACGAGCCCTACCTCGACGGGAGCACCCCGTGATCGAGGTCACGCGCGTCGACTACATCCGCGTGCCGGTGGACGACATCGAGCAGGCGAAGCACTTCTACGGCGAGGTGCTGGGGCTGCCGAAGAACGAGCACCTCGACCACGTCGACTGGATCGAGTACGAGGCCGCCAACGTCACGCTTGCCGTGATGACGCCCGAGACGCACGACGACACGTTCGCGCCGATGTCGGCCGGGACGATCGCGCTCGGCGTCGCCGACGTTGCCGAGGCGAAGGCGCAGCTCGAAGCCGCCGGCGTCGAGGTCGGCGAGATGTGGGACAGCGGTGTCTGCCAGGGCGCCGGCGTGAGCGACCCGGCCGGCAACCGCATCCTCCTCCACCACAGGTACAAGCCGTATGAGTCGTAACGACGCGCGCGCCGCCTATGAAAAGCTGCCGATCCCGGACACGACCGAGGAGCACTGGCGCTTCACCGACCTGCGCGGCTTCGACCCCGACGCCTTCACGGGTGCCGCGACCGCGGAGATCGAGACGATGCTCGACCTCGACGTCGCGGGCTACGCGACCGTTACCGCCGACGGGATCGAGATCGAGAAGGCGCCCGAAGGCGTCACGTTCGCGCCGCTCCCCGAGGATCACGAGCGTCTCTACTCGCTCGTCGGCTGGGACGAGAAGTTCGCCGCGCACAACGCCGCGCTCTGGAAGAACGGCCTGCTCGTCGTCGTGCCGAAGGGCGTCGAGCTCGAGAAGCCGCTCTACGTCCGCATCTCCGCGACCGGCCAGACGTTCTGGCGGCTTGTCGTCGTCGTGGAGGAGGGCGCTCGCGCGTCGCTGATCGAGGAGTACGCGTCGCCGGCGCCCGACACCGAGGCCTACTCGAACGCGGTCACCGAGCTCTTCGTCGAGCCGGCCGCGAAGCTCGAGTACGTCTCCCTCCAGAACCTCTCGCGCGAGACGTGGCATTTCGCGAACCACCACGCTCGCGTCGAGCGCGACGCCGAGCTCGACTGGGTCGCCGGCGGCTTCGGCTCGAAGAGGGGCAAGACGCGGATCCAGAACGACCTCAGCGGTCGCGGCGCCACCTCGCGCGTGACCGGCGCGTACTTCGCCGACGGGACGCAGCACCTCGACTACGACACGTTCCAGGAGCACATCGCGCCCGACTGCGAGAGCGACTTCGCCTTCAAAGGCGCGCTGCGCGACGAGGCGACGGCGGTGTGGCGCGGGATGATCCGCGTCGAGAAGGACGCGCAGAAGACGAACGCGTACCAGGAGTGCCGCAACCTGATGCTGTCGCCGACGACCCATGCGGTGCCGATCCCGGGGCTGGAGATCCTGGCGAACGACGTGCGCTGCACGCACGCCGCGACGGTCGGGCGGGTGAACCGCGAGGACATGTTCTATTTGATGAGCCGCGGCCTGACGCGGCAGGAAGCCGAGCGCCTGATCGTGCGCGGCTTCTTCCAGGAAGTGCTCGACCGGATCGAGCTCGAGCCCGTGCGGGACGCCGTTACTGCCGCGCTCGAGGCTCGCATTCCGCAGGCGTAACCTCCCGGCCAAATCCGGCTCATCGCGGACTTACGTATCCCTAGGATGATCTGAGTCCACGACCGGGGAGGAGCCTTGACCGACACGGACAGCAGCACGCCGCCGCGCTCGCCTGCCGAGGTGAGCGACAAGCTCGAGCAGGCGCTCTTCGAGATTCGCCGGATCATCGCCGGGCAGGACGCGATGCTCGAGCGCGTGCTCGTCTGCCTGCTCTCGCAGGGGCACTTGCTCATCGAAGGCGTCCCTGGGCTCGCGAAGACGCTGACCATCAAGACCACGGCCAGCGTGCTCGGCGGCTCGTTCGCGCGCGTCCAGTTCACGCCCGATCTCGTGCCGGCCGACCTCGTCGGCACGCGGATCTACCGCTCCGACAAAGCCGAGTTCGACACCGAGCTCGGCCCGGTCTTCTGCAACTTCCTGCTCGCCGACGAGATCAACCGCGCCCCCGCGAAGGTGCAGTCGGCGCTGCTCGAGGTGATGCAGGAGCGGCAGGTGACGCTCGCGCACACGACCTACCCGGTGCCCGAGCCCTTCCTCGTGCTCGCGACGCAGAACCCGATCGAGTCGGAGGGCACATACCCGCTGCCCGAGGCCCAGGTCGACCGCTTCATGCTCAAGATCCTGATCGGCTACCCCGAGCACGACGAGGAGCTGACGATCGTGCAGCGCCAGCTGACCGCGCACCCGGTGCTGCGCGAGGTGCTGAGCCTCGACGAGCTGCGCGACCTGCAGGGTGAGGTGGCAAAGATCTACGTCGACCCGGCGCTCGTCTCCTATGCGGTGATGCTCGCGTCGGCGACACGCGACCCGGCCGGCGTCGGGCTCGGCGACCTCGGCGGCTACGTCGAGTACGGCGCCTCGCCGCGCGGACCGATCGCGCTGACCCAGTCGGCGCGTGCGATCGCGCTCCTGCGCGGACGGGACTACGCGACCGCCGAGGACGTGCGCGCGCTCGCCAAGGACGCGCTCCGGCACCGGCTCGTCCTCAGCTACCAGGCGCTCGCCGAGAACGTAAGCGCGGACGAGATCCTCGACCGCGTGCTCGCCACGGTTCCGGCCCCTGAGGTGAGCTCCGCGCGGCCGCCCGCGGTCGCGTGAGCGCGCTCGCCGGCCGCGGCGACCTCCCAGCCGCGCTCCTGCGTGCGCTCCAGCTCGACGTCGGCCGCCGCATCGACGGGCTGCTTGCGGGCGAGTTCCGCTCCTCCCGCCACGGCGAGGGAACCGAGCTCGCGCAGCTCCGGCCGTACGTGCCCGGCGACGACGTGCGGCTGATCGAGTGGAACGTCACGGCGCGGACGAACGTGCCGCACGTGCGCGTCAACCTCGCCGAGCGCGTGCTCGTCACCTGGCTCGTGCTCGACGTCTCGCCGTCGATGAGCTTCGGCACCGCCGAGCGGCGCAAGTGCGACGTCGCGACCGGCGCAGCGCTCGCGATCGGCCATGTGGCCACGCGGCGCGGCAACCGGCTGGGCGTCCTCACCTTCGGCGGACGCGAGGATCAGACGTTGCCGCCCGCTCAGGGCCGGCACGGGCTGCTCGGGCTTTTGACGGCGCTGCAGGAGGAGCCGGAGCTCGAAGGGGGCGGCGCGACCTCGGTCGGTGCGGCGCTCGCGCGGGCGGGCGCGGTCGCGAGGCAGCGCGGTCTTGTCGTCGTGGTCTCCGACTTCCGTGGGCCGCTCGACTGGCGGCCGCCGCTGCTGCAGCTTCTGCCTCGGCACGACGTGCTCGCGCTCGAGATCCGCGACCGGCGCGAGCAGGAGCTTCCCGATGTCGGCGAGGTGTGGCTCGTCGACCCGGAGACGGGCCGCCAGGTGCGGGTCGACACGCGCAGCGCAGCGCTTCGCCAGCGCTTCGCCGCCGCGGCCGCCGAGGAGCGGACCGGCGTCGCGCGGGTGCTCTCCGCGCTCGGCGTTCCGCACACCGTCCTCACCACCGAGGGCGACTGGCTGCGCGCGCTCGCCGTATTCCTGCAAAGCCGGAGCCGCGCTCGGTGAGCTTCGACCGTCCCTGGTGGCTGCTCGCACTCCTGCTCGTGCCGCTGGCGGTGCTCGTCTGGCGCATGCTCGAGCGCCGGCGTCACGCCGAGGGCGAGCGCTTCGCCTCGGCGGCGCTGCTGCCGGCGCTCGTCCAGCGTGCGCCGGGGCGGCTGCGGCTCATCCCGGCGGTGCTGCTCGTGCTCGGGCTCTGCGCGCTGCTCGTCGGGATGGCGAAGCCGCACGCGACGCTCACCGTGCCGCGCCATGACGCGACGGTCGTGCTCGTGATGGACGTCTCGCGCTCGATGGAGGCGAAGGACGTGCCGCCTTCGCGCCTCTTCGCGGCGGTCGCCCAGGCCAACCAGTTCCTGAACGAGATCCCGAAGCAGTACAGCGTCGCGCTCGTTGCGTTCGGCAGCGCCGCGATCGTCTCTGTGCCGCCGACCACCGACCGCAACCTCGTGCGGCAGGAACTGGCGCAGCTGCGCCCGGGCGAGGGAACGGCTATCGGCGATGCGGTTCTGGTCGCGGCGCGGCTCGGCAAGAAGCAGAAGGTCGTGGACGGCGTCGTGCCGCCGACCACCGAGCTCGTGATCTCGGACGGAGCGCGAGACGGCGGACGTGTCGCGCCGCTGACCGCGGCGAAGAGAGCGAAGGCGCTCGGCGTGCCCGTCTCCACCGTGCTCATCGGCACGCCCGACGGCATCGTCACGGCGAAGCTGACGGGCGGCTACACCGAACAGATCCGCGTTCCCGCCGACCCGACCACGCTGCGGCAGATGGCCCAGACGAGCGGCGGCACCTTCTTCCGCGCGCCCACGTCCGAGGCGCTCGCGGCCGTCTACAAAAAGCTCGCCACGCGCCTCGGTCACACGACCGAGAACCGGCAGGTCACGGACATCTTCGCGGGTGGCGGCGCTCTGCTCCTGCTCGTCGGCTCGGGCCTCTCGTTCTACTGGTTCCGGCGGGTGATTCCGTGAGGCGGTTGCTTCTGATCGCGGCGGTCGCGTCCGCGGCCCTCGTCGCCGCCGGCTCAGCTGGAGCCGCGACGCGCGAGTGCAACGGCTTTCAGACGTGCGTACCCGTCGCCGGGCCGTGGGTGCTGGCGACCGGCCGCGCCGAGACGCAGTGGCAGCTCGCCTGTCCGAAGGGCTACGTCGTTGGAGGCACCGACGCCGAGCTGACGACGCGCGCGCTCGACGTCGTCTTCCGCGCGACGCTGGGAAGCCCGGTCAACCCTGGGATCAGCACCTCGAGGACGGCCGTCTTCCTCGGCAGACTCGCTGCGGGCAGGGATCCGGCGGCGAGCTTCCGGCCGCACATCGGCTGCATCCCTGGCGCGGGCGGCGGGCAGCGCGTACCGACCGCCGTCCACAAGGTCTATCCGCCCGGCCACCCGACGGTGCTGCGGGCCACCACGCGCAAGGTGGCTGCGGGCGCGACCCGCCATGTCACGGCCGGCTGCCACGCAGGCGAGCGCCTCGTCACCTCGAGCCAGGCGATCGCGTTCCGCTCGAAACAGCCCCCCTCGCTGACCGCCGCTCGCGGGGTGCACGTCCAGCGGAAGACGCACGGCAGGCGAGTCACGGCGACGATCCGCGGTGACGCCGAGGTTCAGGGCGCGCGCGCCGTCGTCCAGCTCGATCTGCTCTGTGCAGGTGGCGGATGAGCTTCGAGCAGCCGCTGCTTCTCTTGACGCTGCTCGTGCTGCCGCTCGCGTGGCTCGGCTGGCGGCTTGCGACGCGGCGACGGATGCAGTACGCCGTCCGCTTCACGAACGTGGAGGTGCTCGCCGGCGTGGTCGGGAAGCCGTCGCGGCTCCGCTTCGTCGCGCCGGTCCTCTTCGCGCTCGCGCTGGCGGCGCTCTGCTTCGCGGTCTCTCGGCCGCACGTCTCCGGGCTCGGGCCGAGCGACAAGGGCGCCGTGATCCTCGTGCTCGACGTCTCCGGCTCGATGCAGGCCGAGGACGTCAAGCCGACGCGGCTCGCGGCCGCGCAGCGCGCGATCCACACCTTCCTCGACAAGGTGCCCGGCAACGTGCGCGTGGGCCTCGTTCTCTTCGCCGGGACTCCGATCGTCGCCACCCCGCCGACCACCGACCACGACCTCGTCGGGCGAGCCGTCGACTCGGCGGGCGACGTGAACCCGTTCGGCGGCACCGCGATCGGCGACGCGCTCGCCGCCGCCGTCAGGCTTGGCCGCCAGGTCGCGGGCACGGCCGGCGGACAGCAGGCGCTCGGCGGGGCGAGGACGCTCGCTGCCGAGAGCGGGATCGCAACGACGCACGCGCCGGTCTCGATCCTCTTCCTCTCGGACGGCCACCAGAACCGCGGCGACCTGCAGCCGCTGCAGGGCGCGGCGCGGGCGAAGGCGGCCGGTTTCCCGGTCTACACGGTCGCGCTCGGCACGACCGGCAACACGACGCTGCGCGGCCGCCCCACCAACGGAGGCTTCTTCTTCGGCGGCAGCAGCGGCGGCTTCGGCAACGGCCTGGCGCCCGACCCGAAGACGCTGCGCGCGATCGCGCTCCTGACCGGCGGCGAGTTCTTCCGGGCCAAGACCGCCGGCGACGTGCAGGCGGCGTACGCGAAGCTCGGCGCGAGCCTCGGCCGGTCGCACGAACAGGTCGAGGTGACCGCGGACTTCGTCGCGGGAGCCGTCATCCTCCTGCTGCTCGCCGGGCTCGCCTCGATGATCTGGGCGCCGCGGCTGCCCTAGGCCAGGAGAAACGCCGCGCAGCTGTTCTTTGGCGTCGCCGACGACAGGGTCGCCGTGTCCGAGGAGCAGCAGGTCGAAGTCGAGCTCGAGGAGCCGCTCGTAGGCGGCGCGGAGTCCGGCCTTGGTCTCGTCGGGGTCGTCCATGAACCGATCGGGGACGAAGCCCAGCGGCCCGTCCTGCTCCCAGCGGATCACGCCGTCGCCGACCGCGAGCGCCTGATGCGCCGCGCTGTAGAGGGCCGTCTCGTCGGGGCTCAGCGCATCGACCTCGTGCGCGACCACTCCGCCGGGTAGCTCGTCGCCCCACTCGTACGTCCGGATCTCGCCACGCCCTTCGAGCTCGTACGCGCCCTGTGCCATGACCCAGACCGGGCAACCCAGCTGCCATGCGTCGCGATCGTGGTGACGGCACGTGAGCAGGACGTGCTCCGGTCGGAACCAGTCCGGCCGCTCGGGCGGCAGCAGCGGATCGATCGCGACACGCTCCTCGGCGAGGTAGTACGAACTGACCTGGCTCCCGATCGTCTCGCGGAGTGCCGTCCAGTGCCAAACGCCGGGAGCGATCTCGTCCACGGCCGGAGCCTAGATCAGGTGCGAACCAGCGGCTTGTACTTGATGCGGTGCGGCTCGAGTGCGTCCGGGCCGCGCGTCTCCTTCATCCATTCGACGTAGTCGCCCCACGAGCCCTCGAACCAGATCGTCTCGCTGTTCCCCTCGAAGGCGAGGATGTGGGTCGCGACGCGGTCGAGGAACCAGCGGTCATGCGTGATCACCACGGCGCAGCCGGCGAACTCGAGCAGCGCCTCCTCGAGCGCGCGCAGGGTGTCGACGTCGAGGTCGTTGGTCGGCTCGTCGAGCAGGAGGACGTTGCCGCCGGAGCGCAGCAGCTTCGCCAGGTGCACGCGGTTCCGCTCGCCGCCCGAGAGGTCGGAGACGCGCTTCTGCTGGTCGCCGCCCTTGAAGTTGAACCACGAGACGTACTGCCGCGAGTTCACCTCGCGCTTGCCGAGCTCGATCGTGTCGTGCCCGCCCGAGATCTCCTTCCAGACGTTGTTCGCCGGGTCGAGATCGGCGCGCGCCTGGTCGACGTAGGCGAGCTCGACCGTGTCGCCGACCTTGAGCGAGCCGTCGTCGGGCTGCTCCTCGCCCGCGATCATGCGGAACAGCGTCGTCTTGCCGGCGCCGTTCGGCCCGACCACACCGACGATGCCGGCCGGCGGGAGCGAGAACGTGAGGTCGTCGACGAGCAGGCGGTCGCCGAAGCCCTTGCGCACGCCTTCGGCCTCGATCACGACGTCGCCGAGCCGCGGCCCGGGCGGGATGTGGATCTCGACCCCTTCGAGCTTGACGTTCTGCTCCTCGGCGAGCAGGCGCTCGTACGCGCCGAGCCGCGCCTTCGCCTTCGCGTGCCGGGCGCGGGGGCTCGACCGCACCCACTCGAGCTCGCGGGCGAGCGTGCGGCGCCGCGACGATTCCGTCTTCTCCTCGTGCGCGAGCCGATCTTGCTTCTGCTCGAGCCACGAGGAGTAGTTGCCCTGGAACGGGATGCCGCGCCCGCGATCGAGCTCGAGGATCCAGCCGGCGACGTTGTCGAGGAAGTAGCGGTCATGCGTGACGGCGACGACAGTGCCCTTGTAGTCGGCGAGGAACCGCTCGAGCCAGAGCACCGACTCGGCGTCGAGGTGGTTGGTGGGCTCGTCGAGGAGCAGCAGGTCGGGCGAGGAGAGCAGCAGCCGGCAGAGCGCGACGCGGCGGCGCTCGCCTCCCGAGAGCGTCTCGACGTCGCGGTCGCCGTCGGGGAGGCGGAGCGCGTCCATCGCCTGGTCGAGCTTGTCGTCGAGCTGCCAGAGGTCGAGCCGGTCGATCGCGTCCTGCACCTTGGCCTGCTCGGTGAGCAGCGTGTCGTAGTCGGCTTCGGGCTCGGCGAACGCGGCGCTGATCTCGTTGAACCGGTCGAGCAAGTCGCGCAGCGGACGGACGCCGTCGTCGACGTTGCCGCGCACGTCCTTGGCCGGATCGAGCTCCGGCTCCTGCTCGAGCAGGCCTACGGTGGCGCCGGGCGCCAGCTCGGCGACGCCCGAAGAGGGCTCGTCCTTGCCGGCCATGATGCGCAGGAGCGTGGACTTGCCGGACCCGTTCGGGCCGAGCACGCCGATCTTCGCTCCCGGCAGGAACGACAGCGAGATGTTCGCGAGCACCTGCCGGTCCGGGCCGTAGAACTTGTCGGCCCGGTACATCGTGTAGACGTAGTCGCTGCTCACGGCGGCCGACGATAGCTGGACGCGGCGGCGCTCAGAAGCGGTGTCTGCGGACCACCCAGGCAGACGCGACGAGCGCGACGAGCAGCACGAACCTCACCACCTGGAGGACGCGGAGCGTCGAACCGTGTGCGTGGAAGACGAAGACGGCGAGCAAGAGCACCGCGAGGAGCCCGATCCGGGCGGCCATGAAGAAGCGGCCGCGACCTCCGAAGAACATCGTCTGATTGGAACTCAGAGCAATAAGAAGTTCATGTGAGGTGGCGTCGTTACGATGAATCCATGGCCGTGAAGACCGTGCCCAAGCTCGATGCGCGCACGCTGCGCGCCGACTTCCCCATCTTCGAGCAGGAGATCCACGGCAAGCCGCTCGCCTTCCTCGACTCGGCCGCCAGCTCGCAGAAGCCGCGGCAGGTGCTCGACGCGATGACCGAGTTCTACGAGACCTCGTACGCGAACGTGCATCGCGGCGTCTACGTGCTCGCCGAGCGCGCGACCGAGGCGCTCGAGCATTCGCGCGAGCGGGTGCGGGCGTTCCTCAACGCGCCAGAAGCGCGCGAGGTGATCTTCACCCGCAACGCGACCGAGGGGATCAACCTCGTCGCCTACGCCTGGGGCCTTTCGAACCTCGGCCCGGGCGATCTCGTCGTCGTCACCGAACTCGAGCACCACTCGAACTTCGTGCCCTGGCAGTTCATCGCGAGCAAGACGGGCGCCGAGCTGCGGATGATCCCGCTCGACGACCAGGGCGAGCTCGACCTCTCCGTTCTGGACGAGGTGGCCGGCGGCGGCAGCGTCAAGGTCGTCGCGACGAACCTGATCTCGAACTCGCTCGGCACGATCAACCCGGTCGCGAAGCTCGCCGAGTGGGCGCACGCGCAGGGCGCGATCTACGTCTGTGACGCCGCGCAGGGAGCGCCGCACACCAAGGTCGACGTGCAGGCGCTGGGCGTCGACTTCCTCGCGATCTCGGGTCACAAGATGTGTGGGCCGAGCGGCGCGAGCGCGCTCTGGGGGCGCGCCGAGTTGCTGCAGGCGATGGATCCGTTCATGACCGGCGGCCACATGATCAGCTCAGTGCGCCTCGAGAAGACGACGTGGGGCGAGCTACCGCACAAGTTCGAGGCGGGCACGGCGCCGATGGCGGAGGCCGTCGGCCTCGGCGCGGCGATCGACTATCTCGAGGCTGTCGGCCTCGACGCGATCGAGGCGCACGAGCACGAGCTCGCCGCGTACGCGCTCGGCCGGCTCGCCGAGGTGCCCGGCATCAAGCTCTACGGCCCGCCCGCCGACCGCCGCGCGGGCATCGTCTCGTTCAACCTCGAGGACATCCACCCCCACGACGTCGCGCAGATCCTCGACCTGCAGGGCGTCGCGATCCGCGCGGGACACCATTGCTGCCAGCCGCTGATGCACAAGCTCGGCGTGTCCGCCACGAACCGGGCGAGCTTCTACCTCTACACCGTCCCCGAGGAGATCGACCAGCTCGTCGACGGTCTGCACGCCGTCCGTAAGGTGTTCGCGTGAGCACGGATCCCGGACTCGAGAGCCTGTACCGCGAGGTCATCCTCGACCACTACAAGAATCCGCGCGGGCACGGCGTGATCGAGGGCGCCGACGCCGAGGCCGAGGGCCAGAACCCGCTCTGCGGCGACGAGGTCTCGGTCTACGTCGCCTTCGGCGAGGACGGAGAGACGATCGAGGACGTGAAGTTCTCGGGCCGCGGCTGCGCGATCTCGCAGGCGGCGACCTCGATGCTGATGGAGATGACAAAGGGCCGTACCGCCACCGAGGTCGCGTCGCTCGACAAGGACGAGCTGCTCGCCGAGATCGGCGTCCCGCTCAGTCCCATTCGCCTCAAGTGCGCGGTGCTCGGGCTCACGACGCTCAAGGTCGCGCTCCACAAAGCCAAGGGAACGCCGCTTCCCGAGGGTCTCGCCGGCTTCGACGAGCTCGACCTGAGCTAGCGATGCCGGAGATCGAGGTCGCTGCGGCCGCCGAGTTCCCGCCCGGCACGTCGAAGATCGTCCGCCAGGGAAGCCTCTTCGTCGGCGTCTACAACTGCGGCGGCGAGCTGTATGCGATCGAGGACCGCTGCTCGCACGACGACGGGCCGCTCTGCGAGGGCGACTGGGACGAGGATCTCTGCCGGGTCATCTGCCCGCGGCACGGCTCCGCGTTCGACCTGGCGACCGGAACCCCGCGCAGCCTGCCGGCGACCGAGCCTGTCGAGACCTACCCGGTGCGGGTGGTCGACGGCTCGATCGTTCTCGAGCTGCCATAGCTGCCTGACCAATCAGGCTGCGTCCTGCCGTGACTTGCGGAGCGCCCGGCCGAGGCTCGACACTGGGCGCGTGACCGAGCTCATCCGCTGCTGGCCCACCGACGATCCGGCCTACATCGCCTACCACGACGAGGAGTGGGGACGGCCGGTGCTCGACGAGCGGGGGCTCTACGAGCGCCTGTGTCTCGAGGGCTTCCAGGCCGGGCTGGCGTGGATCACGATCCTCCGCAAGCGCGAGGCGTTTCGTCGCGGGTTCGCGGGCTTCGAGCCCGAGCGAGTCGCGCGCTTCGGCGAGCGGGACGTCGAGCGACTGCTCGGCGACGCCGGGATCGTCCGCCACCGCGGCAAGATCGAGGCCGCGATCGCCAACGCGCAGGCGACGCTCGCGCTGCGGAAGACCGGGACGCCGCTCGACCGGCTGATGTGGGAGTACCGTGACGCGGCGGACGGCAAGGAGCTCTCCAAGCGCCTCCGGGCGACGGGCTTCCGCTTCGTCGGTCCGACCACCGTCTACTCGTCGCTCGAGGCTTGCGGCATCGTCAACGGTCATCGCGCCGACTGCTGGGTGCGAGATGCGGTCGAGGCCGAGCGCCGCGCCGTGCCCCGCTAGCTCTCGAGGATTCGCTTCAACCGCTCGAAGTCTTTGCGGAACTGCTTTTCGACCTTTCGCGCGACGAATCCGGCGGCGAAGCCGCCCGGGACATCACCATCTGCGGTGACCGTCAGCCGCGTGCCGCCGTTTGCGGCCTCGAGCTCGTGCTGGACCGTGAACCGCACCGGGCCGTTCAACGCCCGCAGCGTGAAGAGACGCGGCTCCTCCTGCGCGACGATCTCGAGCGTCGTGTCGATGTCCCGGCCGAGCAGAGTGCGCGACTCCTCGATCCGCCCGTCGCGCAAGCTCGAGCTCTTGACGCCGGATTGCCAGGACGGCACGTTCGAGACATCGGTCAGATAGGCGAAGACGTCCTCGGGCGTCCGTTCGATCTCGATCGCCAACTCGGCGTGCATGACGTCCACGATAGTTTGGGATCGATGCTCGACGACCGAGTCCGTGCCGTTCTCGAACGCCTCGAGCGCGAGGATGCGTCCGAGCGGGAGCGCGGGCTTCCGCCCGAGCAGCGCGCTCGTCAGGTCGAGCCGACGACCGGCCGCTTCCTCTTCTCGGTCGTAGCGCCGCAGACCGATTGCGAGGTGCTCGAGATCGGCGGCTCGCGCGGCTACTCGACGATCTGGCTCGCCGCGGGCGTCCGCAATCTCGGCGGCCGCGTCCTCTCGCTCGAGCACGACCCGGCGAAGATCGAGGTCCGGCGGGGCAACATCGATGAGGCAGGTCTCGAGGAATGGGTCGAGCTCGCCGACGGCGACGCGTTCGAGCAGCTGCCCAGGATCGACGACGTGTTCGACATCGTCTTCATCGACGCCGAGAAGGACGATTACGAAGAGTTGTTCCGGCTCGCCCGCGACAAGGTCGAGCCGGGCGCCCTGTTCGTCGCGGATAACGTCCTCTCGCATCCCGACCCGCTCGCCGAGTACTCCGCCGCGCGGCAGGCGGATCCGACCCTCCTCAGCGTCACCGTTCCGCTGGACCGCGGGCTCGAGCTGAGTGTCGTGTTGCGGTAGCCGCTTCCTTCGCTATGTTGCAGGTACCGCGGAAAGGAGGTGGTCCGGCAGTGATTTCAGACAGTACGGGCAGTGGAGGTACCAGCGGGTAGGGGTGCCGTCCCCGGGACCTACGGGGAAACCGCCTAGCCAGCGTGGGGGACGTCGCGTTCCGCGCCGCCCGGTCTAACTACCGAGACCGGAGCAGGAAAGCGCCTCTGCCACTACGCGCTGGTCACCGTGACTGAGGGGCCGTGAAAGCGGCCCCTCGTCTTTTTGGCTCAGCTCAGGCAGCAACTCGGTCGGGAGCCGCGACGGCCTCCGACGCAAGGGTGGTCAGATGCAGCCGAAGCTCTTCGAAGACCTCTCCGTCCAGGAGCCGGCCTTCGGTGTCGAAGCGCTCGTGCGCGCGCGAGACCGGGATCTCGGTGCCCACGACGCGGGCGCCGGCGATGCCGAGGATCCGCTTGAGGTCCTGCTGCGCCCAGAGCGCGCCGAACTGGCCGGTGCTTGCGCCGACGACCGCGACCGTCTTGTTGCGCAGCATGCCCTGCAACGCTGGGCGCGAAGCCCAGTCGATCGCGTTCTTGAGCCCGCCCGGAATGGAGCCGTTGTACTCGGGCGTCGAGAAGAGGATCGCGTCGGCCGCGGCCCACTCCTCGCGCAGACGATGAACCGACTCGGGCACGTCCGACTCGAGGTCCTCGTCGTAGAGCGGCAGGTCGCCGAGCCCTTCCCAGAGCTCGAGCTCGATGCCCTCCGGCGCGGCTTCGACCGCAGCCCGCAGGAGGCTCGTGTTGAACGAGGCCTCCCGCAGGCTGCCGGAGACGGCGAGGATCCGCATCGTTAGCTCTCCTGCCTCACGAGAGCGAGCTCGGCCTTCAGCACGACCTCGTCGCCGAGGTAGTTGCCGCCGCTCTGGTTCGGCGCGTTCCAGGCGATCCCGAAGTCGTTGCGATCGACCGCCGTCTCGAGCGTGAGCCCGAGGCGCTCGCGGCCGAACGGATCGACGCTCGGCGCCGACGCAAGTCGGCCCTTGAGCTCGATCGGCTTCGTGACGCCCTTCATCGTGAGCTCGCCGCGAGCGGTGAGCGCGCCGTCGTCCCCGACCGAAAGCTCGTCGGCGTGGATCGCGATCTGCGGAAACCGCTTCGCGTCGAAGAAGTCGGGCGACTGGAGATGGCCCGCCAGCTGCTCGTCCTTCACGTCGACGCTCGCGACCTGCGCCGAGCCTGCGAGGGTCGAGCCCTCGAGCGTGGCGTCGAAGTCGCGGAAGCTGCCGCGGAAGGTGTTGACGCCTGCGTACTCGACCTCGAACGCGATGTTCGAGTGGACGGGGTCAGCCGCCCAGGTGGTGCCGGCCGGTGCGATCGTGGTGGATTCCAGGGTGCTCATCTGAGACATTGCCTCCTAGGCGATATGGGCTATACTTGAGTTCGCAAGCAACTATAGCGAGGAAAGATTGTCTAGTCAAGTATTGACCACACAAGAGATTTTCGAAACATCGGCCCTCCCCGACGGCGCGTGGGTGCGCTTCCTGCGCGCGCACGCAGCCCTCACCCGCGAGCTCTCGTCGCGACTCGAGGCGTTGCACGAGCTGACGCTGAGCGACTTCGACGTCCTCGTGCAGCTCTACTACGCGGAGGGACGGCGGATGCGCCGGATCGACCTCTCCCGCTCAGTCCTCCTGACCGCGTCCGGGATCACGCGGCTCCTCGACGGGCTCGAGTCATGCGGTCTCGTTGCCAAGGAGCGTTGCGACTCCGACGCACGCGTGACCTACGCCGTGCTCACGAAGGCCGGCGTGAAGAAGATCGAAGAGGCGCGCGAATCGCACCTCGCCGACATCGAGGAGCTCTTCGGCTCTCGGTTCTCGCCGCGGGAGCGCGAGCAGTTGGCGGAGCTGCTCGGCCGTCTCCCGCTCGCGCATACTTCCGAGGCGTGCTCCGGATGACGTATGCGTTTTCCTCCCTCGACGAGCTCGGCGACGGCCCGGGCTTCCGCAAGATCCGCGCCGCGCTCGAGGTGGAGGCGTTCGGCGTCAACGCGATCGTCTTCCCGGCCCACTACGAGGGGCCCGAGCACTTCCACGACACCCAGGACGAGCTCTACTTCGTGCACCGAGGGCGCATTCGAGTCGACGTCGACGGCGAGTCGCGCGAGCTCGGGGAGGGCGGGCTCTTTCACGCGAGCTCGACGACCCCGAGGCGCATCTCGAACGTGGGTGACGAGGACGCGATCATCTTCGTGGTCGGCGGCAAGGACGGCTACGTCGAGCGCGACGGCCACCTCGTGAACGAGGAAGTCGACCTGCCGCGCCGGCAGGGACTCAGCTAAAGAGCGCGACCGTGCGGATCTCGCCGCGCTCGCCGATACGCGGCAGCCGTTCGGGCACCTCGTCGAGCGAGATCGTGCTCGTGACGAAGCGGGCCAGGTCGATCCGTCCGTCGAGGGCGGCGTGCGCGAGGAAGGGGAAGTCCTCGCGTGGGATCGTGTCGCCGCCGTGCGTCACGGCGATCGTGGGTCTCGGGCTGAAGATGTCCGTGAAGAGGTCGACGTCGAGCTTCGTGTTCGGCACGGGCATGCCCACGAGCGTCGCCGTGCCCGCGTAGGCGCACATCCGGATCGCCTGTTCGAGCCCCAGCGGCGCGCCGATCGCGGAGAACGCGAACTCGACGCCGCGGCCGCCGGTCAGCTCGCGGACTGCTTCGACGGCATCGGTGCCGGACGCGTCGACCACGTCCGTCGCGCCGAGCGTCCGCGCGTGCTCGAGCTTCTCGGCGGCGACGTCGACCGCGATGATCCGCTCCGCGCCGCGCAGCAGGGCGCCCTGAACCACTGCGAGGCCCACGCCGCCGCAGCCGATCACCGCGACGTCGGAGCCCTGGCGCACCGGAGTCGACCAGAGCGCGGCTCCTGCACCCGTCGAGAACCCGCAGGCGAGCAGCGCCGCCTGCTCGACCGGCAGCTCCTCCGGCACCTTGATCGCGCACGCCTCGTGGACGATCGCGTGGTCGGCGAACGTGCCGCAGCGCAGCACCGGCGTCAGAAGCGCGCCGTCGACGGCCCGGTGGATCCGCCGCTTCGCTCGAAGCTGAGAAGAACAGCGGCGCGGATCTCCGCGACGGCACTGCGGGCACTCGCCGCACGGCGCGCGCCAGGCCACCACGATGCGATCTCCGGGAGCGACCAGAGTCACGTCGCTCCCGACCGCTTCGACCACGCCTGCGCCCTCGTGCCCGAGCAGGATCGGAAAGCGCGTACCCCAGCCCCTCGTCTCGACCACGTGCAGGTCCGAGTGGCAGAGCCCGCACGCGAGGACGCGGACGAGCACCTCGCGCGGGCCGGGCGGGTCGAAGGTCAGCTCCTCGACCGCCGGCGCCGCGTCCGGCGTCGCGTAGACGACGCCGCGGGTCACGTCGCGCGTCGCAGCTGCTCGTCGAGCGGCACCAGGGGCAGCTGGAACGTCTCGACGGCACTCGAATCGCCGACGACGTTGTCCCCGAGCTGGAGCATCGTCAGCTGGTCACGCGTTAGCGGCGCCCCCGGCAGCCGCTCGGTCACCGTCGCCTGCGCACGCATCACGCCGAACGGAACGTGGATCGAGGGACGCCGCACGCCGAGCACGCGCTTCAGGCGCGCCCAGAACTCGTTCCAGCTGACCGCTTCGGGACCGCCGAGCTCGAAGGTGCGGTTCGCTGCCGCCTGCTCGGTGAGCGCGAGCGCGTAGTACTCGGCGAGATCCTCGACCCAGATGGGCTGCAAGCGCTGCCGGCCCGGGCCGATGATGGGCGTCACCGGCGCGTAGCGAGCCAGCCGGATGAAGGTCGGGAGCACGCCACCGTCGCGCCCGAATACGAAGCTCGGCCGGAAGATCACGTGCTCGAGCCCCGACTCGCGGACGGCCTTCTCCATCTGCCACTTCGCGGCGAAGTACGGCACGGCGTCCTTCGAGCGCTCGTCGAGGCCGAGCGCGCTCGAGAGCACGAACCGCCGGACGCCGGCTTCGTGCGCGGCCGCGACGACGTTCCGCGTTCCCTGCTCCATGACACGCCCGAAGTCCTGTTGGGAGCCCTTGATGATCGCCACGAGATGGACGACCGCGTCCACTCCCTCGCAAGCGGCGCTGAGAGAGGCGGGGTCGGTCACGTCGCCGGTCGCGAGTTCGGCACCCCACGAGTCGAGCCGCGACGCGCGCGCCGGGTCGCGCACCAGCGCGCGCACCGGGACGTCCCGCGCGCGCAGCGCGTGCACGACATACGGCCCGACGAAGCCCGTCCCGCCGGTGACGAGGACCGTCACGCGTCCTGGAAGTTCTGCCAGTAGCGGCTCGCGGTCGGCCCGCGCTGTCCCTTGTACTTCGAGCCGATCGCGGCGGAGCCGTACGGCGTCGCGGCGGGCTCCGTCATCTGCATAAAGGAGATCTGCCCGATCTTCATCTCCGGATAGATCGTGATCGGCAGCTTCGCCACGTTCGAGAGCTCGAGCGTCACGTGGCCGTCCCAGCCGGGGTCGATGAAGCCGGCCGTCGAGTGGATGAGAAGCCCGAGGCGGCCGAGGCTCGACTTGCCCTCGAGCCGCGCCACGAGGTCGTCGGGCAGCCGGATGCGCTCGAGCGTCGACCCGAGTACGAACTCGCCCGGGTGGAGGATGAACGGGTGCTCCTCCTCGACCTCGACGAGCTCGGTCAGCTCCGCCTGCTCCACCTTGACGTCGATGAAGGGGTACCGGTTGTTGTGGAACACGCGAAACAGCCGGTCCACGCGAACGTCGACGCTCGACGGCTGCAGCAGCGCGTCGTCATACGGGTCGATCTCGATCCTCCCCTCGGCGAGCAGGCGGGCGATCGTCGCGTCGGCGAGAACCATTCCTGACGATTCTTACTGTGATTCCCCGTCGGCCGCAGCGGATATCGTGGCCCCATGGCAGTCACACGCGCAATCCAGCTTCGGACGGAGATCCCCGGCCCTCGCTCCCGCGAGATCATCGAACGGAAGGAACGGGTCATCGCAGACCCGCTCGGCCTCTACCTGCCGGTCATGATCGCCGAGGGCCGCGGCGCAACCGTCACCGACGTCGACGGCAACAGCTTCGTCGACTTCACGGGCGGCGTCGGCTGCCTCAACGTCGGCCATGCGCATCCGCGCGTCGTCGCTGCGGTGCAGGAGCAGGCCGCGCGCTTCTTCCACACCGACTTCACGATCGTCCCCTACGAGATCTACGTGGAGTACGCCGAGCGCCTCGATCGCGGTCGCGCCGTTCTCGGGCCCGGCCAAGGCCGCGTTCTTCAACGCGGGCACCGAGGCCGTCGAGAACGCCGTCAAGTTCGCGCGCGGCTACACGCGCCGCCCGGCCGTGATCGGCTTCGAGGGCGGCTTTCACGGCCGCACGCTCCTCTCGCTCACGCTCACCTCGAAGACGCACCCGTACAAGGCCGGGCTCGGCCCCTTCGCGCCCGAGGTCTACCGCGTCCCGTTCCCCGACGAGTACCGCGGGATCACCGCGGCCGACGCGCTCGGCGCGCTCGAGCGGGCGTTCGCGACGCAGGTCGCGGCCGAGACGGTCGCCGCGATCGTCGTCGAGCCGGTGCAGGGCGAGGGCGGCTTCATCCCCGCGCCGCAGGAGTTCATGGACGGGTTGCGCAGGATCTGCGACCGCGAGGGGATCCTGCTCGTGGTTGACGAGGTGCAGACCGGGTTCGGTCGGACCGGGCGCATGTTCGCGCTGGAGCACTACGGCGTCGAGCCCGACCTGATGACGGTCGCCAAGTCCATCGCCGGCGGGCTGCCGCTCTCGGGCGTGGTCGGCAAGGCCGAGATCATGGATTCGCTCTGGGACAACGCCGTCGGCGGCACGTACGTCGGGAATCCCGTCGCCATTGCGGCGGCCGTCGCCGTCCTCGACGTGTTCGAGGAGGAAGCGCTCGTCGAACGGGCGCAGCGGATCGGCGAGACGATCCGCGCCCGCATGCTCGCGTGGCAGGAGCGCTTCGACGCGATCGGCGACGTTCGCGGCCTCGGCGCGATGCTGGCGGTCGAGTACGTCGAGGATCGCGGGACGAAGAAGCCCGCGCCGGCGATCGCCTCACGAGTCGCCGAGGAAGCCGCGGCTCGCGGGCTGTTGCTCCTGCAGGCCGGCATCCACTCGAACTGCAACCGCGTTCTCTGTCCGCTCGTCATCACCGACGCCGAGCTCGAGGAAGGGCTCGCGGCGTGGGAGGAGGCGCTGGAAGCGGTCCTTGCGTAGCCGCACCGCCGGTTCGCGCGTTCTAGCGGTGTGCCGGGATCGAGGTCGACCACCCATGCCGTGTCGCGGCCCCCGCAGTCCGGCGACCTGATCGCCGAGCGCTACGAGCTCGAGGAGCTCGTGGGGACCGGCGGCATGTCGACCGTGTTTCGCGCGTACGACCTCCAGCTCGAGCGGCGCGTCGCGATCAAGATCCTCCACGAGCACTACGCCGCGGATCCGGAGTACCTCGAGCGCTTCCGGCGTGAGGCGCGCGCGGTTGCGAAGCTGTCGCACCCGAACATCGTCACCGTCATCGACCGCGGCGACGACGACGGCCGGCAGTACATCGTCTTCGAGTACGTCGACGGCGAGAATCTGAAGGAGCTCGTCCTGCACGAGGGACGGCTGCCGGTACGGCGGGCGCTCGAGCTCGGCCTCGCGATCGCGGACGGGCTCTCGTTCGCGCACCAACGCGGGCTGGTGCACCGGGACGTGAAGCCGCAGAACGTCCTCCTCAACAAGGAGGGCGAGGTGAAGGTGACCGACTTCGGGATCGCGCGTTCAATGCACGTCGAGCACGGCGTCACGCAGACGGGCACGGTGCTCGGCACCGGTGAGTACCTCGCGCCCGAGCAGGCGAGCGGCAAGCCCGTCTCGGCCGCGACCGACGTCTACTCGCTCGGAGTCGTGCTCTGGGAGCTGCTGGCCGGAGATGTTCCGTTCACGGGCGAGAACTTCGTCGCCGTGGCGTTGCGTCACGTCAACGAGCTGCCGCCGGACCTGCGCGAGCGGCGGTCGGACGTGTCACCGAGGCTCGCGGCCGCGGTGAACCGCGCGCTCGCCAAGGACCCGGCGAGTCGGTTCCCGTCCATGGCGGCCTTCGCGAAGGAGCTACGCGCCTGCCTGGCGGAGCTCGACGTGACCGGGGCGATGCTTCCGCCGCCGCAGGACGACGCCGGGCTCACGGTCGTCACGCCTCCGGTTCGCGCTCCCGCCCCGCCACCGGCTCGTCGTCGCGCCAACCGGCGGCGGCAGAGAGCGCTGCTCTACGCGTTGCTTGCCGTCGTGGTCGCGGGCGCTGCATTCGCCGCCGTCTTACTGCTCGGCGGCTCGAGCCACCACCGAGGCGGATCGGGTGGCGGCAGCAGCGCGTCGGGCACGACGGTGCCGCTGCAGGGCGTCGGCGATGCGTACTCCGCTCCGGGTCATCCCGATGCGCATGCCACTACGGCTTCGTTGGCGACGGACGGTTCCGAGTCGACCTCCTGGATGACGCAGACCTACGGCGACCAGGCGTTCGGCGGCCTCCTGACCGGCCTTGGACTCGTCCTCGACGCGGGCAGCTCCGTCAAGCTCGCGCACGTCACCGTGTCGACTCCCACTCCCGGCTTCACCGCCGAGATCCAGGTCGGCGACTCGCCGAACGGGCCGTTCTCTGTCGACTCCTCCTCGCAGACCGTCACCAGCCCCACGACGTTCGAGCTCCAGGGCAAGAGCGGGCAGTACTACGTGGTCTGGATCACGGAGCTGCCGCCTGGCGACAGCGCCGAGATCTCGGAAGTCACCGCAAAGAGCTAGTAGATGAGCTTCGAGCGGCGTTCGTATCGCTCGAGGGCGAGCTCGATCAGCCGGTCGAGCGCCTCCGCGTAGCCGATCCCCGACGCCTCGAACAGGCGTGCCCAGACGCTTGTGGCGGTGAAGCCCGGCATCGTGTTGAGCTCGTTGAGGACGACCTCGTCGTCGGAGGAGCGCACGAAGAAGTCGACGCGCGCGAGGCCCTCGCACTCGGAGGCGACGAATGCCTCGGCGGCGCGTCTCTGGAGCAGCTCGATCGTCTCCTGCGACAGGCCCGGCGGCGGGACGAGCAGCTCCATCCCGTCCTCGTCGTACTTCGACGCGTAGTCGTACCAATCGTGCTCGAGCGTGTCGATCTGACCCGGCAGCGAGGCGACGGGCGGTGGCACGCGGTTGCCAAGCATGCCGACCTCGACCTCGGTGCCGGCGACGAACTCCTCGACGAGCACCTTCTCGTCGTGCCGGAAGGCGAGCTCGACGGCCGGTGCGAGCTCCTCCTCGGTCTGCACCTTCGAGATCCCGACGGACGACCCCAGTCGCGCGGGCTTGACGAAGACCGGGTAGCCGAACGGGTTCTCAACCGCGTCGCCGAGCCGGATCGTATGGTGCGCGGCCACGGGGATGCCGCTGTCGCGCATGACCTTCTTGAACAGGTCCTTGTCCATCGCCAGGGCGGAGGCCGCGACGCCGGCGCCGACGTACGGCAGGTCGGCGAGCTCGAGCAACCCCTGCACCGTGCCGTCCTCGCCGAACGGGCCGTGCAGGATCGGGAGCACGACGTCGACGGAGCCGAGCTTCTCGAGCGGGCCGCCCGCGTACGGGACAGGCAGTGTCTCGGCCGTAGTGGCGCCGGTTCCGAGCTCCCAGCGGCCGTCACGGCCGATCGCGATCTCCGCGATCTCGTAGCGCTCGGGGTCGAGGGCTGCGGCGACGGATCGCGCGGAGGCCAGTGAGATCTCGTGCTCGCTCGAGCGGCCGCCCGCGAGGATGGCCACGCGAAGACGGCGGGCCCGGCTCACTGACCGCCGCTGGTGGTGGTCGTGGTCGTCGTCCCCGGGGGCGGGCCCGGCGAGTGCTGGCCGACCTCGATCGTCACCGTCGCTCCCTTGGTCGCGGTGGTGCCGCCGTCCGGGTTCTGCGCCTGGACGATGCCTTGCTCGCTCGGGTCGCTGACGGCGATGGGCTGCTGGTTGACGATGAAGCCCTGGCTCTCGAGGTCGCCGACCGCCTGCTGAGCCGTCTCGCCGACGACGGACGGGACGGTCACCTGGGGCGGGCCGTTCGAGACCTGAAGATCGACCGTCTTGCCCTTCGGCTCGGACGAGTTCGGCGCGGGATCCTGGTGGATGATCTGACCCTGCGTCGCGTCGTTGTTGACGTAGGTCAGGCTGTAGTTGAAGCCTGCGGTGTGGAGAGCCGAGGTGGCCTCCGCGACGCTGTCGCCGACGACGTTCGGAACAGTCCCGAGCTGAGGACCGCTCATGACGTTGACGCGCACCGTCGAGCCCTTCGGCACCGAGTCGCCGGCCGGCGGATCGGTCGCGGTCACCTGGCCCTTCGTGTTGCCCGGGACGAAATGCTCCACCGGCTTCAGATGGGCATCGAGCAGCGTCTGCTGCGCCTGCGTCCACTGCTGACCCTTGACGGTCGGCACCTTCACCTTCGGCGGGCCGGTCGAGACGAAGATCGTGACGGTTCCACCCTTGTCGATCTTCGAGCCGGCGCTTGGATCCTGGCTGAAGACGATCCCGCTCTTGAACCTTGTGTTCGGGCCTTTCTTCACGGCCGGTACGAGGTGCGCGGCCTTGATCTGCTGCTCGGCCTGCGCCTGCGGCTGGCCCTGGTAGAGCTCGACCGCGACCTGCGGCGTCGAGTTCGAGAGCTCGTGCCAGACGAAGAAGCCCGCGACGATGGCCGCAATGACGAAGCCAATCGCGACGAGCCAGGGCCAGAGAGGCCGATCCTCGCCGTGCTCCTCGAACTCCTCTTCGTCGATGACAGCCGGAGGAACGGCCGCCGCGGAAGGAGGCGGGGCGATCATCGTCGCCGCGGTCGCAGCCGCCGCCGCAGCCGCCGCAGGGCGGCGCAGCACCTGGGTCGCCGTGTCGACGGTGGTCGCCGAGACCCGCGCGCCGCGTGCGACCCGGTCGAGGTCTCCCTCCATCTCGTCGGCGCTTTGATAGCGGTCATCGGGGTTCTTGGCGAGCGCCCTCATCACGACCATGTCGAGCTCGGGCGGGACGTCCGGCCGCAGCGTGGACGGCGGCTTCGGAGCTGTCGAGAGGTGCTTCATCGCGATCTCGACCGGCGTCTCGCCGTCGAACGGCGTCTTGCCGGTCAGCAGCTCGTAGAGGACGATCCCGAGCGAGTAGAGATCCGAGCGCGGGTCAACCTCGCCGCCGCGTGCCTGCTCGGGCGAGAGGTACTGGGCAGTTCCCACGATCGAGCCCGCCTCGGTCATCTGGCTCGTGCCGGCGCGCGCGATGCCGAAGTCCGTCACCTTCACGCGCCCCTCGCCGTCGACCATCACGTTGTGCGGCTTGATGTCCCGGTGCACGATGCCGTGCCGGTGCGCGAAGCGGAGCGCCGCGAGGATCTGGCGCGCGTACTCGATCGCGACGTTGACCGGCGCGGCGCCGCGGCCGACGATGAGTTCCTTGAGCGTGCGCCCGTCGAGGAACTCCATCGCGATGTAGTAGGTCTCCTCGGCCTCGCCGCGGTCGTAGATCGAGACGATGTTCGGATGGTTGAGAGCCGCGGCGTTCTTCGCCTCGCGGCGGAAGCGCTCGATGAACTGGTCGTCGTTCGCGTGGCGGCCGTTGAGGATCTTGATCGCGATGCGGCGCCCGAGCTCCTGGTCCTCGGCGAGGTAGACGTCGGCCATCCCTCCCGCCCCGAGCTTGCGCTGGATCCGGTAGCGCCCGTCAAAGAGCGTGTCGATGAGAGAGTCGCTTACCGCCACGGCCGCCTAAAGGGTAAAGGCATGGTCAGCCGCCCATCAGTTTTTCGAGGATGGCCTTGGCGATCGGGGCTGAGACCGAGGCCCCGAACCCGTTCGGCTGCTTCTCGACGACGGCCGCGACGACGTAGCGCGGGTGGTCCGCCGGTGCGAAGCAGACGAACCAGGCGTCGTAGACACCAGGGATTCCGGTCTCGGCCGTTCCCGTCTTGCCGGCGACCTTGAGGCTCGCCGGAAAGATCCCCGCGGCCGTTCCGCCCTGGACGACGAGCTGCATCATCTGGTTCAGCTCGGCGGCCGTCGACGCCTTGATCGGCTGGCCGAGTGTCTGCGGCGTCGTCTTGCTGACGAGGCTGCCGTCGGGAGCGACGATCTTGTTGACGAGGTACGGCGCCAACTCCTTGCCGCGGTTCGCGATCGCCTGTCCCACCATCGCCATCTGCAGCGGCGTGGCGAGCATGTTGAACTGGCCGAACGCGAGCCGCCCTGGATCGATCGCGGACTCGCTTGAAGGGTCGTAGAGCTCCCTACCCCGCCTCGTGAACTTGTACAGACCGGACGCCGCGCGCTCGTCGGCGGGCGTCTCCAGCGGCGGCAGCGAGTAGAAGCCGAACCGCTTGGCGTACTTGAGGATCTCCTCGCCGCCGATCTGCTTGCCGATGTTGCAGAAGACCGAGTTGATCGAGTGCTCGAAGCCCTCGGCGAGCGTGACGTTGCCGAAGGCCTCCGGCCCGGTCTGGTCCGGGTTGCCGGAGTTCTTGACCTGCTGGCCGTACTCGATGCAGTAGCCGGGATCGGTGAACGGCGACGTCGGCGTGAAGGCGCCCGAGTCGAGCGCGGCGGCTGCCGTCACCATCTTGAACGTCGAGCCCGGCGGATAGAGACCCGCCGCGGCGTTGTTGACGAGTGCCGAGGCGTCGCCGCAGGTGCCCTTGATCTTCTTGACCGTGTTGAAGCCGAGGGGCTGCACCATCAGGTTCGCGTTGTAGGTCGGCGACGAGGCCATCGTGAGGACGGCGCCCGTCTTCGCGTCGAGCACCACGACAGCGCCGCAACGGCCGGCGAGCTGCTGGAGCGCGAGCCGCTGGATGTCGGGACGGAGCGTGAGCACCACGTTGTCGCCCTTCACGGTCTGCCCGCCGAGCCTGTCGATCTCCTGCTTGAACGTGTTGCTGAGATTCGTGTTCGCGCCGGTCAGGTAGTCGTCGAGCGACTGCTCGAGCCCTGTGGTCGTGCCGAGAGTCGTCGAGTAGCCGACCACCTGCGGCGCCAGGTCGTTCTGCGGGTAGTGCCGGGTGAAGACCGTGACGTTGTGCTTGCGGTGCCGGTGGTTGTCCGCGAGCAGGCTCCCGACCGCGAGGATCTTGCCGCGGTTGACCGTGAGCCGCGCGATCAGCTCGGTCGCATTGCCCTTCCGGTTCGCGAGGCTGCCGACCGCCCACGTCTGCCAGTAGGTCGTCGACACGATCAGGACGGCGAGCAGGACGAGTGCGGTGACGCAGACGTGGCGGAGCTGCTTGTTCATACGCCCGCCTCCTGCCGGTTCGCTCGGTTCGAGACGAGCATCAACCCGGCGACGAGCAGGAAGTTCGCGACCACGCTCGACCCTCCGTACGAGACAAAGGGCAGCGTGATCCCCGTGAGCGGGATGACCCGCGTGATGCCGCCGACGATCACGAAGGTCTGGAAGGCGAAGCTGAAGCTCAGGCCGGCGGCGAGCAGCTTCGAGAAGCCATCGGTCGCGGACATCGCGACCTGGAAGCCGCGCAGCACGAAGCCCATGTAGAGCAGCAGGATCGCGGCCGCGCCGACCAGACCGAGCTCCTGCGCGAGCGCCGAGTAGATGAAGTCCGTGTTCAGGTCGGGAACGATCAGCTGCCCGGTCTGCGTGTTGACGATCCCGCGGCCCAGACCGGTGCCGCCGACGCCGCCGTGGGCGATCGAGTAGAGCGACTGCAGGATCTGGTAGCCGGTCGACTGGGAGTGCTGGTACGGGTTGAGCCAGACGTCCACCCGCTCCTGCACGTGCGGCGTGACCCGCGTGATCGCGAAGGCGCCGACGAGAAAGAGGCCGAGAGCCCCCGCCACGAACGAGAGGCGCGCGGTCGCGATGTACAGCATCGCGAGGAAGATCCCGTAGTACAGGAGCGCGCTGCCGAGATCGTCGGTCGCAAGGAGGACGAGCATCGCGCCGCCCAAGATCACGAGCAACGGCCCCCAGTCCTTGAGCCTCCCCTGCGCGAGCACCTCTCGCTTCTCGCGGAGATACGCGGCGAGGAAGACGATGAGGCAGATCTTCCCGAGCTCGCCCGGTTGGAACTGCAACGAGCCGACGTGGACCCAGAGCCGCGAGCCGTTGATCTCCTCGCCGATCACGGGTAAGCGGGGCAAGAAGAGCAAGAAGATCGCCGTGACGCCGAAGACGTACTTGTACCGCTCGAGCACGCGGTAGTCGTGGCGTAGCGCGAAGAGCGTCGCGGAGAACGCGGCGACGCCGATCACGACCCAGAGCCCTTGCCGGAAGGCGTTGCTTGCCGGGCCGAGCCGGTAGATCTCGGTCAGCCCGATCGCGGTCAAAAGCGCCGCCATCGGCAGTAGGTACGGGTCTGCGAGCGGCACCGTGATCCGCGCGACGACATGCGCGACGAGGTAGAGGCCGAAGAAGAAGACCGCATAGCCGAGCGAGCCGTTCGAGACCTGCGACTTGAGCGCGATGTACACGGTGGCGAAGCCGATCGCCGTCAGGACGCCGACGGTGAGGAGCGCGGCGAGCTCGCGGTTGCGGAGGGTCATCGCACCAGCAACCAGACGACGAGCGCCGCGATGATCAGGAGGAAGACGAGCACGATCAGGACGAGCCGGACGCGCTTGGCGGTCGCGGCCGGCGGGTCCTCGGGCGCGGCGGTCTCTCCGGGCATCTCGCCCGGCGCCACGATCATCGTGTCGCCTCCGGTATCCGCGGCGACGTACTCGCGCGTCTGCTCGTCCGGCTCAGCGTCGTCGACCGTGATCGCCGGCATCTCGACGGTGTCCTCGAGGTTCGGCGCAGCCTCGGACGAGATCCGGAAGGCGACCGCGGTGATGTTGTCCTCGCCGCCGCCGCGGTTGGCCGCGCTCACGAGCGCCTTGACGGCCTTGTCGAGATCGTCGCGGTTCTGGAGCACGACCTCGAGGATCTCCTCGTCGTCGACCATGTCCGAGAGCCCGTCGGAGCAGATCAGGAAGACGTCGCCGTCCTCGGCCTCGATCGTGAAGTCGTCGACGTCGACGTCCGGATCGGTGCCGACCGCGCGGGTGATCACGCTGCGCTGCGGGTGCACCTGTGCCTCCTGCTGGGAGAGCTTGCCGGTCTTGACCAGCTCGTTCACGAGCGAGTGGTCGTCGGTCAGCTGCTCCATCTGCTCGCCGCGGACGAGGTAGGCGCGAGAGTCGCCGACGTGGCCGATCGCGACGGTCATGCCATCCACGAGCGCCACCGTCATCGTGGTTCCCATCCCCGACGCGGTCGGGTCGGTCGACGCGCGGTCGAAGATGCGGCGGTTCGCGTCCTGGATCAGGGCGTCGATCTGCTCCGTCCCCTCGAGCCCGTCGGAGCTCCCGCCTTCGAGAGCGGAGGCTGCGAGCTGCGAGGCTACCTCGCCGGCCTGCGCGCCGCCCATGCCGTCTGCGACGGCGAAGAGGGGTGGCGTCGCGACGTAGTTGTCCTCGTTGCGGCGTCGCCTGCGCCCCGTGTCGCTCGCCACCGCGTATGCAACGACGGGCATCTCAGGTCTCCTCGACGCGGAGGTCGGTCTCGCCGACGCGCAAGACGTCGCCATCGTCGAGCCGTTGCGCGCCCGCGACACGCGACCCGTTGACGAAGGTGCCGTTTGTGGACTCGAGGTCCTGCACCCAGACGCCGTCGCCGCGCACCTCGATCCGCGCGTGGCGCGACGACGCGAACTCGTCGCCGTCGAGCACGAGGTCGTTCTGGCCGCCCCGGCCGACCGTGACCGGCGCCGAGTTGAGTGGAAACGCGCCTCCCTCCTCAAGGCTCGGGCTGCGCTGGATGACGAGTCGCACTGACCTGCGCGCGGGGCTCTGCCGGCCGAGGCCGGCGGCTGTGGCGGCGTCGGGAGTCAGGATCATGCTGTCCTGGCTCGGCTCCTGCCGCTCGCGGGCGGCCGAGCGGATCACGCGCACCACGAAGAGGTAGAGCAGCACGAGGAACGCGATCTTGAGGACGAGGAGGACCTCCGCCACGCCTGTCGAGGCGACCATGGTCACGGTGCTCCTATTCCCGTTCGGTCGAGAAGGTGACCGTCGTCTCGCCGACCGTGAAGCTGGAGCCGTCGGCGAGCTTTGCGCGCTGCACGCGCCGGCCGTCCACCTCCGTCCCATTGGTCGAGCCGAGGTCGACGAGCCAGTACGCGGAGCCCTCCTGCACGATCTCGGCGTGGCGCCGCGAGATGTTCGGGTCGTCGATCTTGACGTCGGCGTCGCGTGAGCGACCCAGGACGGACCGCTGCTTCTCGAGCTTTGCTCGCTGGCTACCCCACTGCAGCACTGCGACCTCTCGCTCGACGCCGAGGTCGAGCGGAGAGGCCGCCTCGGTCGGCTGCGTCCTCGGCTTGTAGAGCATCGTCGCCCCGGGCGCCGGGGCCGGTGGCGCCTCCTCGCCGGCCTGCTTTCCGTACTGCGCCATGCGAGTGGCGATACCGAACTCGCCCACCCCGAGGTCGTCGTCGGTCTCGAACAGGATTCGCGGCGGCGTCAGCAGCGCGTAGTTCTCGCGGGAGGCGTGCTCGGAGAGGTACTCCTCGAGCTCCGAGACAAGCGAGTTCTCGTAGCCCTCGAACTGCTCGCGGTCGCCGGACGAGAGGTAGATCGTGTACTCGTTCGGCACGTAGACGCGCGTCACCGACGTCGAGCGGTGCTCGTCCATCTCTTTTGCGAGCTTGCGCGCGAGCTCGACTGGCTGGACGTGCGTTCGGAAGGCGCGGCCGAAGACGCCTTCGAAGACTCGCTCCAGCCTCTGCTCGATTCCGCGCAGCACCATCAGCTCGCGGCGGAGGGTACCCCCAGGACATGAGGACGAAGCGCTATGAACGCCGCGATCGCCCATGCCGAAAGGAGAAGCGGGACTGCGGCGGAGCTGGGCACGACGGCGACAGTGAGGACGATCATCGCTGCTCCGACCCCGGCGGCGGCCCAACGTCCCCGACCACACGCGTACGGGAGAGCAACCGCGACGGCCGCCAGCGCGCAGGCCTCGAGCAGCAGCGCAGGATGCGCGCCGGCGGCGCCGGCAAGCGAGCCGGCGACGTCGAACGGCCCGCGGGCGCCGGCAACGCCGACTCCGAGCGGCGCAGGCCCGCCGATGAGAGGCAGTGCGACATGGCGGATCCCCGCGGCGAGCGCCGCGGTCAGCACGCCGATCACGACGGTGAGAGCTCGCAGCGGCGCGGAGCGGACCCGCATAACGACGAGTGGGAGAAGTCCGAGCGCGGCGAGTGGGGCGAGCAGCGGTCCGAGCACGAAGAGCAGCGCGACCCGCGGGTCCCGCCAGGTCACGAGCAGCCATCCGGCGGCGAGTGCCGCATAGAGGAGCGCAAGACCCAGCGAGATGTTGCCGAGCGGCAAAACCGGCACCGCCAGCGCGAGCGCGATCCCCACTCGTTCGCGAAGGAGCGTCGCGCCCGCGACGACGAATGCGAGCGCGACCGGCCAGCCGTGCGGGAAGAAGGGCAGGGCGGACGAGGTCCAGCCGGCAAAGATCGCCGCGAGGACGGCGACAAGCGCCTGGCCGGGTTCGACGCGAGTGGGGAAGCGGATGCCGGGCCGGGGGACAGCCGTCGACGAAACGACTCCGCGCAGCGCGTCGGCAAGCTCCCGGGCGGACGGGCGTCGCGCCGGGTTCTTCGCGAGTGCGCTGTCGACGAGCCGCAGCAACTGCTTCGGCAGATCGGGGCGAAACTCCGCGAGCGGCCGCGCGCCGGCCTCGATCGCGCGCGCTGTCTCGAGCATCGAGCCGCGCCAGAACGGATGCCGTCCCACCAGCGCCTCCCACAGCATCACGCCGACCGCCCACACGTCCGCTGCCGGCGTCGCCTCGCCGCCCGCGAGCCGCTCCGGGGAGATGTACGCGAGCGTGCCGGGCACGTCGCCGGCCTCCGTCAGCGTCTCGGCGTCGGCCATCTGCGCGAGCCCGAAGTCGAGAACGCGAGCCGAGACCCGGTCGCCGTCAGCGAGCAGGATGTTCGACGGCTTGACATCACGGTGGAGGATTCCGGCGCTGTGCGCATGGGCGAGGCCGTCGCAGACCTGCGCGCAGGCCTCGATCGCCTCCTCGTCGCCCAGCTCGCCGGCGCGCAGCGCCTCGCGGTAGGTGCGCCCAGGGACGAACTCGTAGGCGATGTAGACATGACGTGAGTCGCGGCCGAAGCCTCTCGCGCGTAGACACGCGGGATGGCGCAGCTGCGACGCGGCTGCTGCCTCTCGTTCGGCCCGCGCTGCGGCCTTGCCTTCGCGCGCGATCATCTTGAGCGCGACGTCGAGCCCCGTCCGCTCGTCGCGGGCGAGCCAGACCGAGCCCGAGCCGCCGCTACCGAGCGGCCGCAGCGGGCGATAGCGGTCGAGGACGAGCTCGATGCCGGTGAGCTCTGGTGCAGCCTCTCCCATGCAAGAGTGGAGGTTGGCGACCCGGTCGGACTGTCCTCCCCGGCGCGGTTAGGCTTGCGACCCAGATGAGCACTTTCGACGACGGATCGGAGCTCGAGTTCTTCGAGGAGCCGGAGACGCTCGAAGCGCCCGAGCGGCAGCGCCGCCGGATGAGGCCCCAGCGCCCCGGCGGGCCGAAGCGTCCCTCTCCGCCGCCTCCCGGCGCGGTCGCGCTTGCGCGGCTCGCCGGGTTCGTGGCACTCGCGATCGTGGTCGTGGTCGGCCTCGTCTTCTGGGTCGACTCCTGCCAGGGCAAGAGCACCCACGACGAGTACAAGTCGTACATGGCCAACGTGCAGCCGATCGCGCAGAACTCGGCGGCGACCGGCACCGACGCGCTCTCGACCGTGTTCCGTTCGAAAGGCCTCACGCTGGCGCAGCTCCACTCGAAGCTCGAGCAATGGTCGGCCGAGCAGCAGCAGGACTACAACGCCGCTCTGCGCCTGCGTCCGCCCGCTCCGCTCCAGTCGGCCCATCAGCAGGTGCTGTCGACGCTGCAGCTGCGCGCGATCGGCCTGACCGGGCTTGCGAACACTCTCGCCGAGGCAGGGTCGAAGCCCCCGGACAAGGTCGCCAACCTCCTGGCGAACCAGGCGCAGCTGCTGAGTGCGAGCGACCTCGTCTGGAAAGAGCTCTTCAAGCTGCCGGCGACGCAAACGATGAACGGGCTCGGCGTAAAGGGCGTGATCGCTCCGTCTTCGCAGATGATCACGAATCCCGAGGTCGTCAGCCCCCTAGCGCTGAAGGAGGTCTACGAGAGCCTGACGGCCACGAACCCGACCACCGGCAACGTGACCGGCCTGCGAGGCAGCGAGCTCCTCAGCACCGAGGCGGTCGCGGGCAGCAAAACAGAACAGCTGGCATCCAGCCCGACGACGGTGGACGTGTCGTCGAATCTCGTCTTCAGAGTGATGTTCAAGAACGCGGGTGACTTCCAGGAAGTAAAGGTCCCTGTGTTTCTCACGGTGAACGTCTTCAGCAAGCCGGTGGTGACGAAGAAGCAGATCGTCCTGTCTGTCGACAAGGGCGCGACAGCGACGGTCAACTTCGGCAACCTCCAGCTGCCGACGAGGGCGTTCGGCGCTCAGGCGACGGTGAACGTCAGGGTCGGCGGGGTGCCGGGCGAGAAGAACCTCGACAACAACAAGGCGTCGTACCCGGTCTTCTTCAGCGTCTCGTCGAACCCGTAACAGTGAGCAGCTCGCTGGCAGGCTGGATCGCGATCGCCGCCGGCGCAGTCGCCGTCCTCGCGCTCGTGATCGCGCTCGTCTTGCACCTACGGCTGCGGCGCGTTCGAGCCGCGCAGCTCACGCTGCAGGGGAGCGGCGGCGGCGATCTCGTCGACTTCGCCGTTTCGCTGCAGGGGCGCGTTGACGGGCTTCATCGCGCGATCGACGACGTGACGGCGACGCTCGGGCGCCTCGAACGGCGCGTCGATGCGACCGTCTCGCGCCTCGCCGTCGTGCGTTACGACGCCTACGAGAACACGGGAGGCCACCAGTCGGCTTCGGTCGCGTTGCTCGATGCGTCGCGCACCGGCGTCGTCCTGACTGCGATTCAGGGACGCGACTACGCGCGGATCTACATCAAGGAGCTGGACGCCGGCCGCGCGGCTGTTTCGCTGTCTCCGGAGGAGCAGCAGGCCGTCGAGCGCGCCATGCAGTCGCAGCAGTAGCCGTATATCCCCCTGCTACTTTTCTCGCAGGTTGCAGCACGTTCTTGTTTTGAACGCAAGTTATGAGCCGCTTAACGTGTGCACGGTTCGGCGCGCCCACGTGCTGGTCTTCAAGGGCAAGGCCGAGGTCATCGAGGAGCTCGACAAGCCGCTTCGCTCCGCGAGCGGCAGCTTCATCTGGCCGCACGTGATCCGGCTACTGCACTACGTGCGCGTGCCGCGCGCCATCCAGCGCAAGATCTCCCGCCGGGCCTTGTTTGCGCGCGACGGCTGGCGCTGCGCGTACTGCGGCACGACGGCCGGCCGCCTCACGCTCGACCACATCGTCCCGCGCTCGAAGGGCGGCGAATCGATCTGGGAGAACGTCGTCACCGCCTGTGCGCCGTGCAACCTGCGCAAGGGCGACCGAACGCTGGAGCAGGCCGGGATGGTGCTCCACGCCTCGCCGCGCGCCCCGATGCCGACGCTCTTCATCAAGCTCGCAGCGCCCCGGATCCCGTCCGGCTGGACGCCGTACCTGCCGGCGACGGCCTAGTCAGTAGCGCTCGGGCGAGAGGACGCTCGCGCAGGCCAGCGTTCTGATGCCCGGCTGCCTCTCGACGTGGCGGAGCGACAACTCCTCCCGTGTTAGACACCGAACAATGCTGAGCGCCGTGACACGGGCCACAACGGTGCCGTACCTAGCGCATGAACAGATTCCGCACGATCCTCCTCGTCGCCGGTGTGCTGCTCGTCGCGGCCGCGATCGCCGGTGTCGCGCAGCCTCGCCTCGGCCGTAGTGCCACTCCCTCCACCGGCTCGACGATCACCGTGACCGGAGACGGCACGGTCGACGCGACGCCCGACCAGGCCTCATTCGACTTCGGCGTCACGACGAATGGCGCCACGGCGGCGGACGCATTGAGCCGCAACTCCTCCGAGGCGCAGGCGATCATCGACGCGCTGAAGAAGGCAGGGGTCGATTCGTCCGAGATCCAGACGACCCAGGTCTCGCTCTGGCCGCAGACCTCGAGCGACGGCAATCGAATCACCGGCTACCAGGCCTCGAACTCGGTCGAGGTGAAGTCCGCGATTGGCAAGTCGGGCGCGCTCGTCGACGCCGCCGTCGCCGCGGGTGCGAACAACGTCGACGGGCCGAACCTCGACACGGCCGACCAGTCGTCCCTCTATGCCCAGGCGCTGAAGGACGCGCTCGGCACCGCCAAGGAGAAGGCGCAGGCCATCGCCGGCGCGGCCGGTCTGACCCTCGGATCGGTGCTGCGGGTGCACGAAGGCGGCAGCTCGGAGCCGGTGCCGATGTTCGCCCAGGCGAAGGCGGCAGGTACCGACGTTCCGATCGAGGCCGGGACCCAGCAGATCCAGGCGTCGGTGACGGTGACCTACAGCGCCGGCTAGAGCCCGCCGGCGCCGTGTCGGGAGGCGATGCACTCGAGCGCCCAGCCGTTCGCGGTGAGCACGATCTCGTCCGCGAGGGCGTCCGGCTCGTCGCCTGCGTGTTCCTGTGGCACCTCGATCACGACCTGGTGGATCGCGGCTTCAACGTCGGCCTCGAACTCGTGCCGTTCTTCCGACACGATCGCGAACGACGGCACGAGCTCCGTGAGGGAGGCCGCGAGTTCGTCGATCTCGGCGGGCGTGGCGTGTCTCGCGGCGAAGACGCCGAAGTTGACGCGCACCTCGACGCCGGGTTCGTCCCACTCGCGCACGAGCAGCGAGATTGCGGGTTCGTCGATGAATTGGTTCATGCCAGACCTGTATCCGGTCGGCCGAACTCCTAACGTTCGCGCGGCTCCCAGAGGAACTTGCGCATCGTGAACAGCAGGCCGAAGAGGCCCCAGGCCGCGAGGACGGCCAGGTCTTCCGGGCGCGTCCAGATCGCGTGCCCGCGCAGATAGACGGCGTTGACGAGGTCGATGAAGTACTTCAGCGGCAGGACGTCGGCGATCGCGCGCAGGAACGCCGGCAGATGGCGTGTCTCCCCGAACGACCCGCTCAGGAAGGCCATCGGCAGCAGGATCGAGTTGACGACCGCGGACGAGCCCTCCGCGGAGCGGATCACCGAGGCACTCGCCGTGCCGAGCGCAGCGAACACGGCCGCTCCGACCACGATCGCGGCGATGAGTGAGCCGGCGTCCGCGGGGAACGGCGTCGAGTAGAGCGCGCCCCCGAGCAGGAACAGCGCGAGCGTCTGCAGCGCGAAGATCACGAGCGTCGACGCGAGCAGCGACGCGACGTACGTCGCCGGCGGCAGCGGCGTCGAGCGCAGCCGCTTGAGGATTCCGCTCTCGCGGCGCAGCACGAGCTGGATCGCCAGTCCTGCGAACGCCGTATTCGCGCACCCGTAGCCGATCAGCCCCGCGAGCAGCGCCACCGGCGCGCGGACGCCGTAGATCGGCCCCGAGTAGACGGACGCGAGCAGGACGTAGAGAAGTAGCGGGAAGAAGAAGATGAAGAACGCGGCCTCACGACTGCGCCAGAAGACGAGCTGCTCCGAGCGGAGCTGGTGGACGAAGAGCCGGCGCACCGGCCGGCGGACAGGGACGCGGATCGCGTCGGCGCTCATGCCTCGACCTCGTCGGCCGTCAGCGCGAGGTAGACCTCCTCGAGCGACGGTCGCCGCACCTGCAGGCCCTCGAGCTCCTCGCCGCGGGCGACGGCCGCAGCGGTCAGCTCGGCGAGCACGCGCGTCGGCTCGCTCGTCTGCAGGAGCACCTCCTCGCCGTTCTGCCGGTAGCGAATCTCGGTCTCGAGGTTGGTGCTCGTCAGCTCGCGCGGCGTGCCCACCCGCACGATCTGTCCCTCGCGCATCACCGCGACGCGGTCGGCGAGCTGCTCGGCCTCGTCGAGGTAGTGCGTCGTGAGCAGGACGGTCTTGCCGAGCGTGCGCAGCGAGCGGATCATCTCCCACGCTGCGCGGCGCGCCTGCGGGTCGAAGCCGGTCGTCGGCTCGTCGAGAAAGACGAGGTCGGGATCGCCGACGAGCGCGATGCCGAGGTCGAGACGCCGCTTCTGGCCGCCCGACAGCGACTTGAGGCGAGCGTCCGCCTTCTCCTGGAGGCCGACGACCGCGATCACCTCGTCGACGTCGCGCGGCGCCTGGTAGTAGCCGGCGAAGATCGAGTGCGTCTCGCGCACGGTCAGGTTCGCCCACATCTGGGACTGCTGGAGAACGACGCCGATGCGTTCGCGGAAGTCCCTTGCCGGCTTGTCGGGGTCGGAGCCGAGGACGCGCACCTCGCCGGCGTCGCGGCTGCGGTATCCCTCGAGGATCTCGACGGTCGTCGTCTTGCCGGCGCCGTTCGGTCCGAGCAGCCCGAAGACTTCGCCTTCCTCGATCGAGAAGTCGACCCCCCGCACCGCTTCGAGGCTTCCGTAGGCCTTGCGCAGGCCGGTGACCTCGATCGCATGCATCGGCGGCGAAGGGTAGACGGGACGCGCCGGCTGCTAGCTAGTGCAGTGCAAACCACCCGTTGACGTAGAACGCAGGTCCGCCGAACCAGATGTGGAACTCCAGGCTCGCCGCCTCATCCGGCGCGATCAGCCAGCAGAGATTCCCGGTCGCCGACTCACCTCCTGGGAGGTCCCCTTCCGGAGTCACAAAGGGGAGGTACGGCGCCGGCTCGCCGTTGGGACAGCCGTTGCCAGTGGCGGAAGGCCGCCCGTAGACCACGTTGTGGCTGCCGACCACCTCACCTTGGAGGCCGGAGAGGTTGCCGGTGTCCCGTTCCAGGTAGGTCGCCGTCAGGTTTGCGGCGAAGTACTCCGCACCTGCTGGCGCGGACGTGGAAAGTTGGACGTCGGGCGTCACAGAGTTGAACTGCAGCTTCCAGAGGCCGTAGATGCTCCCGGCATGGCCGAGCGGAAGCGGGTTGGCGCGGGTGAGCCCAGGGGCCACAGGGTCGAACCTCGCGTGAACCAGGCGAATGTGGTCACCGAACGAACGGGCACGCACACGGGACAGGTCGACTGCGCATTTGAGCTTCTTGCCCGTGCACGCGCCGCTCCACCCGGCGAGCTTCCAGCCCTGATGCGGCTTCGCCACGAGCGTGATGTGCGAGGCACGTGCCGCCGCCAGCGCGCCTTTGCAGGAGCTCGGGATGCAGCTGATCGGTGTATGGACGTCGAAGCCTTTCGCGGGCTGCACGCTTCCCCATCCGCGTACGCCGATCCGCACCCCGCCGAAGAACACGTGCACCCGCGACTCCGCAGGTGAGGCGCTCACGAGAAGGGCGACGACCGCGGCGGCGATGACCCACAGGCGTGTCATGGGGAAATGGTACGTCCGGTAGCGCGTTCTCGTGGCTTCTCGCCGGTGTGGTTCACTGGCGGCGTGGCCATGTTTCGCTACGTCTTCGCCGACGTCTTCACCGACGTCCCGTTCGCGGGGAACCAGCTCGCCGTCTTCACCGACGCGCGCGATATCCCCGAGGAGCAGTTGCAGCCGCTCGCGCGCGAGATCAACTTCTCCGAGACCGTCTACGTCTACCCGGCTGCGGGTGACGGGCACGCGCGGATTCGCATCTTCACGCCGACGCTCGAGCTCCCGTTCGCCGGGCATCCGGTGCTCGGTACGGCATTCGTCCTCGCAGGCCCGCTCCAACTCGAGGAGCTCCATCTCGAGACCGGCGCCGGCGTTGTCCCGATCCGGCTCGAGCGCGACGGCTCGCGGGTCGTCTTCGGCTGGATGCAGCAGCCGGCTGTTGCAGCGGAGCCGTACGAGCAGGCTGAGGAGCTGCTCGCCCTGTTGGGCGTGGAACAGAGCGGGCTGCCGATCGAGCTCTACCGGCAGGGGCCGGGCCACGTCTATGTCGAGCTGGAGTCGCCGGACGCCGTCGCGGCGCTGCGGCCTGACCTCCCGGCGCTGCTGGAGCTCTCGCCGTACGGCACGGACTGCTTTGCCCGGGACGGCGAGAGGTGGAAGTCACGCGTTTTCGTGCCGGCGCACGGAGTCGGCGAGGATCCCGCGACGGGCTCGGCCGCTGGGCCGCTCGCGCTCCATCTCGCCCGGCACGAACGGATCGGCTACGGCGACGAGATCGAGATCCGCCAGGGAGTAGAGCTCGGCCGGCCGTCGACGCTGTACGCGGTCGCGCGCTCGGCCGAAGAGGCCGAAGTCGGCGGCTCGGCCGTCATCGTCGCGCGCGGCGAATTTCGTCTTTGACCCGCCTCGTTGTGATCGGTCCGAGTGGCAGCGGCAAGACTCGCCTCTCAGCCCGGCTCGCTGACCTGCTGACCGCCCGTCATGTCGAGATCGACGCGTTGTGGCACGGCCCGAACTGGGAGAGCTGCGGGCCGGAGGAGCTGCACCGCCGCGTCTCGACCGCCACCGAAGGCGGCGACTGGGTCTGCGACGGGACCTACCACTCGATCATCGGCGACCTCGTCCTCGAGCGCGCAAAGACGGTCGCGTGGCTCGACCTGCCGGTGGCGCTCGTGATGTGGCGTCTCGTGCGGCGCAGCTGGACGCGGAAGCGCGAGAAGGTCGTGCTCTGGCACGGGAACCTCGAGGATCGGTGGATCAATCAGGTCCGCTGGCTCTTCTGGCCTGCGTTCACGCGCGCGTTCGAGAACCGGCGGGACCTCCCGGCGCGGCTTGCGCGGCATAGCCAACTGCAGGTGCATCGGTTGCGGTCCGACGCTGACATCGAGGCGTTCGTTCAGTCGATCCAGGCGACCGAGCCGATGTCCGGTAGCTCGAACGGCAGCGAGCGCCAGAAGATGCCGCCGTTGGCCGAGACGTAAAGCCGGTTTCGCGCCGCGTAGAGCATCCGGTCGGGATCGTCCTCGGCGATCGCGACCGCGAAGCCCGGCGGCAGGCCTCCGCCGGCTTCGCGCCACGTCGCTCCACCGTCGTTCGAGAGCATGAGCGGCGGCCTCCGTTCCACGACGGCCACTACGGTCGAGCCGACGCGCGCCGCCGCCACCACGCGCGGCAGCGGCACCTCGGGCCGCTCGGTCTCGGGTACCTCCTGGCCCTCGCCGAGCGGCTCCTCGGCCTCGACGTCGACGAGGAAAACGCCTGCCACCGTGCCGACCGCCGCGATCACGGACCTGCCTTTCCTAGTAACAGACTGTTACTAAGGAGGGCCGAGACGAGCGCGCTCGCACGGCGCGCAGCCGAGACGGGCCGGTGGCCGCCGGCGCGGGCGCTCAGGTACGCGACCGAGAAGGCATCTCCCGCGCCCGTCGGCTCGCCGCCCGCGGGCCGCGCCGATACGCGCACGGTCTCGTCGCGGGTGAGGACGAGCGAGCCGCCGGCGCCGAAGGTCACGACGATCTCGGGAACACCGAGCCCGCGTAGATCCTCGAGCTCGCCGCCGCCGAGAATCGCCTGCGCCTCTTCCTCGGCGAGCTTCAGGATCGAGACGTGACGGAGGAGGTCGTGGTCGAAGTCCCCGTCGAGCGCCAGCGGGCCGACCCGGCGTGCGCGCACGAGCCCATGGCCGTCGACCAGTAGACGCCGCCGGCGCGCCAGCCGTTCGAGCGTCGCGGGCGGGAAGTCGCCGCGGAGGAGCGGTGCGACGTGCACCCACTCGGCTCGCCGCAGCACGCGTTCCGGCTCGTCGCCGTCGTTCCACGGCTCTCCGATCGCCTCGACGCGCATCTCGCGTCGGCCGTCGGCGTCGTAGCGGAAGGAGAAGGCCGTCGTCTCTCCCGCCGCCGCGAGCGAGACCGGGACTCCGAGGGCCGCCAGCTGGCGGAGATAGGCGCGCTGCTCCGGCTCACCGCACTTCGCCGCCACGATCGCTTCCTGGTGGAGCGCTCGCAGCGCCCGCGCCGCGTACCACGGGCCGCCGCCGATCCGCGGCGTCTCGCTCGACACGAGGTCGCTCGACAGGGGGCCGATGACGGCGAGCGATCGCACGACCGGCAACTGTAAGCCCGAGCGAGAGGACGAAGGAGAGCGCAAAGCTCGGCAGCGAACCCCCGATTGCTCCCTGGCCCGGATGCGTGTGGTCGACGAGGCGCGTCCACGAGCTCGGGCCGACCGGCGCGAGCCACTGGTAGAGGGAGAAGCCGGCGAGCCAGGCGACGATCTGTCCCGGGCGGAACTCGGGCGCGCGGAAGGGATCGCGCTCGCCTGCGAGCCACTGGGCGAGCAGCACACCGAAGAGCGGCACGAAGAACGAGCCGAGCAGGTACAGGAAGTCCTGGTAATGGACGAGGTCGACCACGAAGGCACCCGCGGTTGCAACCACTGCCACCGCGAGGATCAGCGCTCGCTGCGGCACGCGCGGCACGACGTTCTGGAGCGAGACAGCGGTCGAATAGATGTTGGCGAACGGCTCCTTCGTCTCGTCGACGCCGAGCGCGACGAGCGCGAGCGCGGCGCCGACTCCGCCGGCCGCGATCGCCGTGATGACCGACGGCGCGTCCGAGAGCGTGCGCGACAGAAGCAGGATCGCGCCGAGCGCGTAGAGCCAGACGTTCGGGATGAAGTAGCCGATCGCGGCTCCCCAGAACGCGCCGCGCCCGTTCCGCGAGAACCGCGTGTAGTCGGCGGCCAGCGGCAGCCACGAGACCGGCAACGCGACCACGAGGTCGACGCCCTGCCAGAAGCTGAGCCCGCCCGTGCCAGGCTGCGACCAGAGTGCGCCGAGATTCGCGTCGCGGAGCGTCCACCAGGTGAGGTACGCGAGGGAGGCGAGCACGACCCAGAGCGCGAACCGCTTCACCCAGATGCGAACGAAGCCGATCGGTCCGACGAGCGCCAGCGCCGTCGCTGCCGCGGCGGCTGCGAGCTTCCATACCCAGAGCGGCCCGTGCACGAGCGCCTGTGCGGCCGTCGCGATGACGAGCACCTCGAAGATCGTCCAGCCGAGGTTCTGGACGATGTTGAGCCCCGTCGGCAGGTACGAGCCCGCGCGGCCGAGCGGCGCGCGCAACAGCACCATCGCAGGCACGCCGGCCTTGGCGCCGATCGCCGCCGCGCCGCCGAGGAGCGCGTTGCCGAAGATTCCACCCACGAGGATGGCGAGCAGCGCCTCGGGCAGCGACAGTCCGGGGACGAGGAACGCCCCTGCCACGAGCACCAGCAGGCTGAGCCCGAGGCTCGACCACAGCATCCCGTTCTCGAGCGCGCCGAGCGTCCGCAGCCGCTCGGGAACCGGCGTGATGCCCCAGGCTGGTGCTCTGTCCAAGCGCTCCTCCCTTCGCCGGCATAACCCGGATCAGGTTCGACGGGTGTGATCTCAGCCGCCCTCGCGCGGCACCCCGGTCCTACGAGTCTACGAGCCGAGCTGAGCCGGCTGCGACTGCGTGCGGGCCGCCGCGGGTGCAACTCCCTCGCGGAGCCACCGGACGTCCGCGGTGATCTGCGCCTCCGGATCCTCGCCCATGTGGCCGGCCGTGTCCTCGACCTCGACGATGCAGCCGGGCACGTTCGCGGCCAACCATTCGCCGTGCGCGGGAGGCACGAGCACGTCGGTCAGGCCGTAGCGGATCAGCACGGGCACCGAGATCGCGCTCACGTCGAAGCCCCACGGCTGCGTGAAAGCGAGCCCGTCGTCCACCCAGCCGCCGACGCCGTCGGCTGCCTGCTCCAGCAGCGTCTCGCGCATGATCTGCATGGCCTCGGGCCGGGCCATCTGCGCGCGATCCGACTCGCTCAGGTCGTAATCGTCGAAGATCGTGGAGGGATCGACGGCGACTTTCTCTTCGAAGCGCCGCTGCAGCGTCTCGAGCTCGGGGTGAGCACGTCCTCGCCGGCCAGCGCATTCTCGAACTCCTTGACGTTCTCGGGATCCATGCCGGCGAGCCAGTCGTCCTTCGACAGTCCGGCGTCTCCGAACGGCGCGACGCCGACGATGCAGAGCGCGCGCACCACCCGGTCTGGAAGGAGCGCCGCGCACGCGAGCACGTGCGGGCCGCCGCCCGAGCCGCCCGATACGCCGAAGCGGTCGAAGCCGAGCTCGTCGGCGAGCGCCGCGACGTCGGCAACCTCGTCGGCCACATTGCGCCCGTGATGCCGGTCGGACCGGCCGTAACCGGCGCGATCGTGCGTCACCCAGTAGGCGCCGGCGCCTGCGTAGACGTCCTCGTCCGGCCAGCGGCTGAACCGGCAGCCCGGCGTTCCGTGCAGGCTCAGGATCGGAAAGCCTTCGGGATCGCCCCAGGTCGCGTACTCGAGCGTCCGCCCGTCGGCCAGCTCGAGTGTGCGCAGCCGCTCCGCCACGGAACGAGCATAAAGGCGTAGAACCGGTTCGTCCGGGGAGAACGGACGCCAATGGCTGACGTTCCCGACGGCATTGTCCTGAAGCGCCATCGCGACCTGGAAGGCGTGGGTCGCAGCGGGATCTGGGTCCGCCGGGCTTGCCTGGCGCTGATCGCCGTCGTCGCTGTGCTGGGGCTGGCGAACGTCTTCGGCCAGCGTCCCTCGACCGCGCGGGCCGACGTCGCTGCAGCGTCGCTCGCGGTCTACGCGCCGACCGCGATCCGCGGCGGCGATTTCATGGAGGCGCGCATCCACATCACGGCGAAGCGCGACCTGAAAGAGGCGATCCTGAAGCTTGATCCCGGCTGGGCGGAAGGGCATGAGCTGGAACTCGGCCGAGCCTTCTCCCGTCGCCATGACCAGCGACAACGGCCGCTTCTCGCTCGACCTCGGGCGGATCAAGGCCGGGCACTCGTTCATCCTCTTCCTGCAGTTCCAGGTCAACCCGACGAACGTGGCCTGGCATCGCCCGCAGAACGTCGAGCTCGACGACGGGCACCATGTCCTCGCCCGGATCCACCGGACGATCACGGTCTTCCCCTAGGCCATGGATCTCGTTCTCCGCGCCGCCTTCGTCTTCGCGTTCATGCTCCTGCTGACACGCATCATCGGCAAGCGCGAGCTCAGCTCCCTCCAGCCTTCGACTGATCCTGCTGTTCGTGCTCGGCGACGCGCTGCAGCAGGGCCTGACCCAGGACGACTACTCGCTGACCGGCGCGGTGCTCGTGGTCGGCACGATCGCCGTCCTGCAGGTCTGCGTCTCCTGGATCGGCTACCGCTTTCCCCGGTCGAGGCCGGTGCTCGAAGGCGAGCCCGTCGTGATCGTCCAGGACGGCAAGGTGATCGAGACCAACCTCAAGCGCGAGCGGCTCACCGTGGAGGAGATTTACGAGGCGGCTCGGAAGCAGCAGATCGCCCACCTCGCCGAGGTCCGGTTTGCAGTCCTCGAGACCGACGGCGAGATCAGCTTCATCAAGACGTCGAGCTAGTCGTCAGGTCTGCGCGAGCACGAGCACGACGGTCAGCAGGGTGAGTGCGACTCCGCCGATCGTGAACACGGCAACGGTGCGGAACTTGAGCGGAGCGTGGGCGCCCGTTCGCAGCGCCTGCTCGAGGTCGCGTTGGCGGCGTGCGCCGACGACCGAGAGGCCGACCGCAAGAGCGGCGTAGCCGCAGCCGAGCAGAACGTATGGCCAGGCGGCGACGTTGAGGAGCTTGGGAGCGAACCGGCCCACGGCGAGCGCCCCTGCGGTGGCGCCCAGAGCCGTGCGCCACCACGCGAGCCAGGTGCGCTCCGCCGCCATCGACGTCCGCCGCTCCTGGTCGAGCTCGGCTGCAGACTTCGCGGCGTCCGGGTTTTCCGGGCCAGGCTGCTCCGCCATGGCTCCATCTAACACCGGTCGCCGACGGCGCGGCTAGGAGCAGGGGTTCTCGGTGACCGTGCTCGGGTCGTCGGTGACCGTTCCTCCGGGCCCGCTGTAGTAGGCCCAGTGCCCGTCGGAGACGGCCGAGATGCAGAACGACTGGTCGTTGCCCTCAGCCTCGACCGAAACGATGCCGGTCGAGCCGCCGCTCGAGATCGTGAGCCCGGAGTCGTAGCCGGACCTGAGCAAATGGGCGTTCATCCCGATGAAGCTGTTGTTCTCCACGTAGTAGGCGTTTGCGTTTCCCCTTCTTGGCTCAACCGCGGGCCGTGGTCCACATCCTTGTGGGTGGGTCATGCCCCCGCGATGAGGGGGAGAGGGGCCGGGATCACTCGATCGGCCGAATTGAGTACGGTGCCGGTGCTGGACACCACCTGTCATATGTCGATGTCGCTCGACGGCTTCGTCGCCGGGCCGGACCAGAGCCGCGAGAACCCGATAGGCAGGCGCGGGCTGGAACTGCACGGCTGGCACCTTGGTGAGCGCGCCCACGAGGCCGACGAGACGGCGGTCGGCTGGCTGATGCGTCCGCGCGGCGCTTACGTCATGGGGCGCAACATGTTCGGGCCCATCCGCGGCGAGTGGGACGAGGACTGGCGCGGGTGGTGGGGACCCGAGCCGCCGTACCACGCTCCGGTGTTCGTGCTCACCCATCACGCACGCGAGCCGATCGAGATGGACGGCGGGACGACCTTCCATTTCGTCACCGAGGGGTTCGACGCCGCCTACGCGCAAGCGCGCGAAGTCGCCGGCGATGGCGGTGTGGACATCGCGGGAGGCGCCTCGACCGTGCGGCAGGCGCTCAGCGCCGGGGTCGTCGACGAGCTCACGCTCGACATCGCCCCGGTCCTGCTCGGGTCGGGCGAGCGGATCTTCGACGGTGTCGAATCGCTGGACCTGGAGCCGGTCGAGGTGCTGCACTCGCCGCTGGCCACGCACATCCGGTATCGCCGGGCGGGCTGAAGCCGGTCGACCCGGTCGGCTCAGGTGAGCGAGCTGAGCATCTCTGCCAGTTCCGCTGGTTGGGTGAGGAACGGCGAATGGCCCGAGTCGAGCTCGATCACCCGCGCGCCGTGCGCGCGAGCCGTGTCGATCTGCCACTCAGCCTTCACGGCCGCATCCCGCAGAGTCGCAACGACGAGGTCGCCAGGTCCGAACGGCGCAGGAATCGGCTCGAGCCGCGCCTGGCGGCGGAGCTGAGGGAACGCCCAGTCGGACTGTTCGCGCGAACAGTCGGGATACATTCGCGCCGCGGCGGTATCCGCATCGGGCCAGTAGGAGCGGCCGCTCGAGTCGCTGACCGTTCCTCCGAAGCCCTCGACGAAGCACTTGTTGATCTCCACGCGCTCGAGTGGGGGAAGCGCGGCCAGATAGACGCGAGCGTGGGCCTCGACGTGCGGGATCGTGAACCCACCGAGCGAATGGCCGACGACGATCGCGTCCGGCTGCGGCCCGACGGCGTTCGCATAGTCGAGCGGCGTCAGTCCGATCTTCTCGCAGGGCAGGTCGGGGCTCGCTACGTCGTGACCGCGATCCTCGAGTTCCCGCGCGAGCCGGCGGAAGCACCAGCCGCCGTGCCAGCCTCCGTGCACGAGCACGAACCGCGCCATCGGGCGAGTATCCACCATTCCACGCGCGGTCAGTTCCGACGGCGAGCGTTGGTCGCTCGTTGGTGGCCGAACGTACGGTTAGGCCCGGAATGACTCTGCGTCACTCGTCCTGGGCAGCCGCTACTGCGCTGGCGGTGTTTGTCGCGGCCCCCGCGTGGACAGCGAGGAATCTCGGAACTCCGCCCCGGCATCCGAAGGCGTCTGTCCAGGGGAGTCTCGTCAACGCGCACGGAACTGCGGTTGCTGTCGGTTACGAAAACGTTGGTACCGACAAGGTGCGGAAGCAGGCTTTCGTCTGGCAGAGAGGGAAGAGAACAACCCTCGTCTATCGCGGGGTTGCCGACATCGATCCGGTCGCCATTGACGCAGTGGGCGACGTGGTCGGCACCGCCGGCAACCGGGCCGTGCGCTGGCGCAAAGGCGTGGCTCGCCTGCTCGGCGCCTTCGTCCCGCAGGCGACGAGCAGCACGGGAGACAACGTGGTCGGCTGGAGCTCCGGCGGGTAGCGAACGCGTTCTTCTGGCATAGAGGAACCCTCGCGCGCCTCGCGGGCCTGGGCGGGTCAGGAAGCTACGCGAGCGCCGTGAACGGTTCGGGCACCGTGGTCGGATCCTCGATGCTTCCCTCGGGTGGCGAGCACGCAGTCGTGTGGCGCGGCGGCCAACCGACCGACCTCGGCGCGCCGGACGGGCTCGACAGCACGGCCACCCTTGTCTCCTCGCGGGGAACGATCTTCGGCTTCGCCTCTCAGGGTGCGAGCGTTGCGGGCGTTCTCGAGTGGAAGAGCGGAACGCTGGTCGACCTCGGCAGCTTCGGCGCTCCCGCCGCGCAACCGATCGCGATGAACGCGCGCGGTGACGTCCTGGTGTCGACGGGACGCCTGACCAGAGCACGCGAGTTGCTCCCGCTGGGCGACGTCCGGTCGCGGTCGCGCGAGGCTGGATCATCGCTGAAGTGCTTCCTAGGACAGGTTCTTCATCGCTGCCATCGCTAACCCGGGCGACGTCCTCTCGCCTGAAGGCCTCTAGCTTTCGCTGAGGAGGCGCCGCAGCACGTACTGAAGGATTCCGCCGTGGCGGAAGTACTCGCGCTCTCGCGGAGTGTCCAGCCGCAGGCGGGCGCGGAACTCCTTGTCGTCCGCGCGCACCGTCACCTCGTCGGCGTCGCCGCCCTCGAGGCCCGTGATCGAGAACTCCTCGCGGCCCGTCAGGCCCAGCGACTCGGCGTTCTCTCCGGGCATGAACTGCAGCGGCGCAATCCCCATCATCAGGAGGTTCGAGCGGTGGATCCGCTCGTACGAGTCCGCGATCGCCGCGCGCACGCCGAGCAGGTTCGGCCCTTTCGCCGCCCAGTCGCGTGACGAGCCGGATCCGTACTCCTTGCCGGCGATCACGATGGTCGGTACGCCCTCGGAGCGGTAGCGCTCGGCCACCTCGTAGATCGTCCCCTCCTCGCCGTCCGGCAGGTGGGCGGTCCAGGTTCCCTCGCCGCCCGGCACGAGGAGGTTCTTGAGCCGGACGTTCGCGAACGTGCCGCGGATCATCACCTCGTGGTTGCCGCGCCGCGCGCCGTACGAGTTGAACTCGCGCCGCTCTACGCCGTGCTCGGTGAGGTACCGCCCTGCCGGCGAGTCGGGCCGGATCGCGCCGGCCGGCGAGATGTGGTCGGTCGTGACGGAGTCGCCGAGCATGACCAGGCAGCGCGCGCCTTCCACGTCCGCGACCGGCTCCGGCTCGCGCGACATCCCGTCGAAGTACGGCGGCAGGCGTACATACGTCGACGCCTCGTCCCAGGCGTACAGCTCGCCCTCGGGCGTCTCGAGGTCGCGCCAGCGCTGGTCTCCGGTGAAGACGTCGGCGTAGGTGGAGGAGAACATCTCGCCCTTGACGGACTTCCCGATCACCTGGTCGATCTCGTCGCGGCTCGGCCAGAGATCGCGGAGGAAGACGTCCTCGCCGTCGGAGCCCTGCCCGAGCGGCTCGTTGACGAGGTCGATGTCCATCCGCCCGGCGAGTGCGTAGGCGACCACGAGCGGCGGGGACGCGAGGTAGTTCGCCTTGACCTCGCCGTGGATGCGCGCCTCGAAGTTCCGGTTCCCCGAGAGGACGGCGCACACCACGAGGTCGCCTTCCGCGACGGCGGCGCTGATCGGCTCGGGCAGCGGGCCGGAGTTCCCGATGCAGGTCGTGCACCCGTAGCCGACCGTGTTGAAGCCGAGCGCGTCGAGGTACGTGTCGAGGCCGGACGCGCGGTAGTAGTCGGTCACGACCTTCGAGCCCGGGGCGAGGGAGGACTTGACCCACGGCCGCCGCTCGAGCCCGCGCTCGACCGCCTTCTGCGCGAGCAGGCCGGCGGCGATCATCACCGAGGGATTCGACGTATTCGTGCAGGACGTGATCGCCGCGATCACGACCGAGCCGTGCTCGAGCGCGTAGTCGGAGCCCTCGACGGCGACCCGCTTCTTCTCGAGCGTCGCCGTGTGCGCGTGCGCCGGCTCCGTGCCATCGCCCACGCCGTCGCCGGTCGGCGGGTCGCTCGCCGGGAACGAGTCGGCGATCTCCTTGTCGTACGTCCCGTTCGTGTACTCGACGCCGAACGTGTCGAGCGAGTCGATGAACGCGCTCTTCGCGCTCGCGAGTGGGACACGGTCCTGCGGCCGGCGCGGCCCCGCGAGCGACGGCTCGACGTCGTCGAGGTCGAGCTCGACGATCTGCGAGTACTCCGGGTGCTCGTCGGGCTCGTGCCAGAGCCGGTTCTCCTTGCAGTACGCCTCGACGAGCGCGGTCCGGTCGGCGTCGCGGCCGGTGAGCCGCAGGTACCCGAGCGTCACGTCGTCGACGGGGAAGAAGCCGCAGGTCGCGCCGGTCTCGGGGCTCATGTTCCCGAGCGTCGCGCGGTCGGCGAGCGCAAGCGAGCCGACGCCAGGGCCGAAGTACTCGACGAGCTTCCCGACGACTCCCGTCTTCCGCAGGATCTGGGTCACGGTGAGAACCAGGTCGGTCGCCGTCGCGCCTTCCCGCAGCGCACCGGTCAGCCGGAAGCCCACGACCTGCGGGACGAGCATCGAGAGAGCCTCGCCGAGCATCGCGGCCTCGGCCTCGATGCCGCCGACGCCCCAGCCCAGCACGCCGAGCCCGTTGACCATCGTCGTGTGCGAGTCGGTGCCGACGAGTGTGTCGGGGAAGGCGACTCCGTCGCGCACCTCGACGACGCGCGCGAGGTACTCGAGGTTGACCTGGTGGACGATGCCGGTGTTCGGCGGCACCACGCGGAAGTTGTCGAACGCGCCCTGGCCCCAGCGGAGGAAGGCGTAGCGCTCGTGGTTCCGCTCGAACTCGAGCTCGACGTTCCGCTCGATCGCCAGCCGCGAGGCGAACTCGTCCACCTGCACCGAGTGGTCGATCACGAGCTCGACCGGGATCAGCGGGTTGATCGCTTTCGGGTCGCCGCCCTGGCCTCGCATCGCATCGCGCATCGCGGCGAGATCGACGACGCACGGGACGCCGGTGAAGTCCTGCAGCAGGACACGCGCCGGAGCGAATGCGATCTCCTGCGACGGCTCGGCGTCTGCGACCCAGCCGGCGACCGCTTCGGCCCCTTCCTCGGAGCCCTGGCGGAGGACGTTCTCGAGCAGGATCCGAAGCGTGTAGGGGAGCCGGGTTGCGCGCTCGTCGAGCCTGTGGAACCCGTAGCTCTCGTCGCCGACCCGTAGTTGCTCCATGACTCGATCTTAGAGGCGGGCCTCAGTTCTGAGCCCGTTAGTGCGTGAAGCGTCCCGCCTCGTCAGACCCTCCGGTTGTATTGCCGGCGCTGTACGAATGGGCTCCGGTCCCCGCGAGACGACCGCTGTCGACGATCAGGTACTCCCCGCGGATGGGGCGGCCGTCGAGCCAGCACTCGAGGATCTCCCGAGTGCCTGCCGCATATCGCGACTGAGCCGACAGGCTCGTTCCCGAGATGTGAGGGGTCATCGCATGATGCGGCATGGTCCGCCAGGGGTGGTCTCTCGGGGCGGGCTGCGGGAACCAGACGTCGCCCGCGTAGCCGGCGAGTTGGCCGCTCTCGAGTGCTCGGACGACGGCGTCGCGGTCGCAGATCTTGCCGCGCGCGGTGTTGATCAAGTACGCGCCTCGCCTCATCTTCCCAATGAGCTCGTCGTCGAACAGGTGCTCGGTCTCGGGATGCAGCGGCGCGTTGATCGTGATGACGTCGCAGACCGAAACCAGCGACTCGACGGTCGGGTGGTAGGTGACGCCGAGCTCTGCCTCCGTCTCGGGAGGCAGACGGTGCCGGTCGGTGTAGTGAAGACCCACCTCAAAAGGCTTCAGTCTCCGCAGGACTGCGGAGCCGATCCGGCCTGCGGCCACCGTCCCCACTTGCATGCCTTCGAGGTCGTACGAGCGGGTGACGCAGTCAGCAATGTTCCACCCGCCGTCGATGACCTGTTGGTACGAGGGGATGTAGTTACGCACCAGGGCGAGGATCGTCATCACTACGTGCTCCGAGACGCTGATGCTGTTCGAGTACGTGACCTCGGCGACGGTGATCCCATGCTCGATGGCCGCCTCCAGATCGACGTGATCGGAGCCGATCCCGGCGGTGATCGCCAGCTTCAGATTCGGTGCCTTCGCGATTCGCTCGGCGGTCAGGTAGGCAGGCCAGAACGGCTGCGAGATCACAACGTCGGCGTTCGGCAGCTCGCGCTCGAAGGCCGAGTCGGGGCCGTCCTTGTCCGAGGTGACGATGAACGTGTGCCCGTTGGCCTCGAGGAAGCGTCTCAGGCCGAGTTCGCCGGAGACGCTCCCGAGCAGGGTGCCGGGACTGAAGTCGATTTCCTCGGGCGAAGGTGTCTCCTGCCCGTCGAAGTAGCGGTCGATGACCGGGATGTCGTCGCGCGGGTACGCCGAGGGATAGCCGTCGACGGGGTCGGCATAGAGCACGCATAGAACTGTTGCCATCCGGTTGCTCCTTTCCCGGCGCGTCGGCGCCATGGAGGGTGCTTCTCAGCTCAGGTCCCTGCACGCATCTTCCACGACAGTGGGTAGCGACGAGCGGGACACTGGCGCTACCTTTGCGCGGTGGAGCACGGGGAGATCCACGCCGGCATCGGGCGGCTGGCCGAACAGGCCATTCCTGAAGAGGCCGACGAGCTGTGGACGGAGGACGGCCACGAGCACGTCGGCTGGTTCTGCGTCAGCACCGACCCGTTCCCGTGTCCCGCTCCCGACTGCTTCTTCGTCGCCACGTTCATGACGGCGGCGCATCTCGTGCTCGTCTGGGAGAAACAGGACGACCCGAACCTGCTGCGGCACGCCCAACGCGCGAAGGAGGTCGGCCGCAACCCACGGATCGTCTCCTACGAGGTCGACTTCGGTCCCAGCGCCTCGTATTACGCGTGGGAGGCGGCAGGCCGCCCCGTGCACGGCGTTCGCGGCAAGTAGGAGCTCCCTTGGATCTGAGCCGCTTCGGAGCGGCGCCGCCGTGGTGGCTCGGCATCGAAGAGGAGTTGATGCTCGTGGACGCCGAGACGCTCGAGCCCGCGCGCGACGGGTTCTCGCGCGTGTTCGGCGAAGCCACCGAGCGAATCAAGCCGGAGCTGTTCGAGTCGTTCGTCGAGATCACGACTCCAGTGGTCGAGTCGTCGGAAGAAGCGGAGCGCGAGTTACGCGCCTTGCGGCACGAGGTCGCCGAGCGGGCCGCCGTGCACGGTCTCGCCCTGCTCGCAACGGGTTCGCATCCGACCGCACGCGGACGCGTCCCGATCGTGCCGGTCGAGCGCTACAGGCGCATCAAGGCGGAGCTCGGTCCGCGTCTGTACCGGCAGCGGGTCTGCGGGCTCCACATTCACGTCTCGCTGCCCGATCCCGAGACCTGCCTCCGGGCGTTCGAGGGCGTGGTGCCCCGGCTGCCGGGTCTGCTCGCCGCCTCCGCGAACTCGCCGTTCTGGGACGGCGCACCGAGCGGCCGACGCTCGATCCGCTCCGAGATCCTGCTCGAGATGCCCACGGGCGGAACTCCTCCGGTGCTCCGGGGCCGGGACGACTGGCAGGCGGCGTCGCGCGGCGACAACACGCGCCGGCACTGGGACGCGTGGCCGCGCCCGGAGTACGGGACGCTCGAGGTGCGCGTCCTCGACCAGCCCACCTCGTTGCGACGGACGGCAGAGTTCGCCGCGGAGGTGCAGCAGCTCGTTCGTGAGGCCGCCGAGTGGGATGGGACGCCGTTCGACCGCGAGGAGTACGCAGCCCGGCGCGACGTCGCCGGCCGCGACGGCGGCGGTCCGGAGGCCGAGCGGCAGCTCGAGCTCGGAGCGGAGGCTGCCGCACGGGAGATCGCTGCGGTGACGGTACGCTGACCGCGATGGCGACCCAGACCGAGACGATCCAGGTCGGCGGCGTGCGCTGCGAGCGATGCGTGATGCGGCTCGCGCACACGCTCGAGGGTCAGGACGGCCTCGAGAGCGCGAACGCGAACCTGATGGGACAGGTCACGCTCGCCTGGGACGACGAGCAGACGAGTCGCGAAGCCATCGTCGAACGGCTTGCCAAGGCCGGTTTTCCCGAGCTCGCGGCGGTCTAGGGCGGAATACCGGCGCCCCCGGCGCCGTTCGGGAAGGAATGGCCCTCACTGGTACGGTTGCCCGCGTGGACGCGGAGCGGGAGGAGCCGCAGCGGCTGGCGACCGAGGCGCGTGACCGCGTCCGGTTCGAGGAGGACGCACTCGCCCTCTCCGACCAGGTCTACCGCGTTGCCCGCCACCTCGCCTCGTCGCGGGAGGACGCCGACGAGCTCATGCAGGAGACCTACGCGCGGGCGTTCCGCAGCTGGCGCTCGTTCACGCCCGGCACGAACATGCGTGCCTGGCTCCTGCGGATCCTGACCAACCTCAACATCGACCGTGGGCGGCGGCAGCAGCGCGCACCGCAGATGCAGCCGCTCGAGGCGAACGACTATTTCCTCTACGACCGGCTCGCGGAGAACGGGGACGGCGACTCCGACGAGGACAAGGTCGTGGAGCGGTTGTCGCAGGACGACATCGTGACGGCGCTTTCGGCAGTGCCGCACGACTTCCGCGACGTGATCGTGCTTGTCGATCTTGGCGACTTCAGCTACGCGGACGCGGCGCAGATTCTCGACATCCCGGTCGGCACGGTGATGTCGAGGCTCCATCGGGGACGCCGCATCCTGAAGCGGGAGCTCGCCGAGTCCGCCCTGGAGGAGGCGACATGACGGATCCCTGCGCGCACTGCGAGGAGATGATGCAGCCGTACATGGACCATGTCCTCACCGATGAGGAACTGGTCGAGGCGGAGGCGCATCTCGCGCAGTGCGAGTACTGCGCAAAGCGCTACCGGTTCGAGGAAAGCTTGCGGATCTACGTGCGCCAGGCGGTGAACGAGCAGATGCCGGTGGAACTCCGGCAGAAGCTCGCCGCCCTCAGGATCCCGCTGGACTAGCGACGTCGACGTCGCCGGGCGCACGCAGGTCGTCGCAGGGGACGAGCCTGGCGGGCAGCGCCCGCGCGCCCTCGTCGGGGATGTCGTCCCACACGTTCCGAGTGAGCAAGACCGGATGCAGGCGGATCCCGCCGTAGCTGGCGGCGACAGCTCCGCCGCCGTTTGCGCGCCAGTCGGCGACGACGCGGTCGACCGCGCCGGGGTCGAGGTCGGGGCCGTCGGCAAGGACGACGATCGCAGCCTCGGCGTCCGCAGGAAGCGCGGCGAGCCCGCAGCGAAGCGATGCGCCGGGTCCGCGCTCCCAGTCGGGGCACGGGACGCTGTCGACTGGCAGCGCGTGCGCGCCGCTCACGACCACGACCTCGTCGACCGAGCTCTCCCGCAGCGCTGCCAGAACCTCCGGTAGCAGCGCAACCTGCTTCGGCGGATTCGTCCCGTAGCGGGACGAGGCGCCCGCGGCCAGGACGACCGCGTAGATCATCCGAGCTGGGCGAGAGCGCGGCGCACGAGCGCCTGCGCGAGCGGCACCTTCCACTCCGTCCGCGGCAGCGGCGTTGCGGCGTCGAGGTCTTCGACGCTCTCGATCAGCCACGGGATCGGAGCGACCCCCGCGAGCGCGATTCGCGTCTCGCCGCCGACCCGAGCCGCAGCGACGCCGACCTGTGGGAACGACCAGCGCTTGCGGTCCATTGCCTTGACGTACGCGCTCGACTCGACCGGCGGCAGCTCGACTTCGAGCAGCAACTCGCCCTCTTCGAGCGTCGTCGCGCTTCGGTCGCCTTCGTCCGGGAGCCGGTAGAGCTCCTCGACCGCGAGCTCGCGCTTGCTCGTCCGTAGTCGCGCTCCGAGCGCAACGAGCGCAGCCGCAACGTCGGAGGGATGCGCCGAGGCGCAGAAATCGTTCGCGAAGATCGCGTGCTCGCGATGCTCGCCGTCCCGAGCGTGGCAGCGATCGCCGCCGTGAAGGCGGCACCGATAGCCGAGCCGCCAGTACCAGCAACGCGTCCCCTGCAGGAGATTGCCGCCGAGGGAGCCCATGTTCCGGAGCTGCGGCGACGCGGCGAGCCGGCACGCCTCGCGGAGTGCGTCGGGGATCGACGGCTCGACCTCGAGCTCGGCCAGCGTCGTCCCCGCTCCGATACGAACAGTGCCGATCACGCCGTCGCGTGACACGCCGCGTGGCACGACGCCGCGCACGTCGACGAGCCGCTCCGCCTCGAGCAGACCCTCCCGCAGCAGCGGTATGACCTCGGTCCCGCCGTGGACGAAGACTCCCCCTCCAGCCGGCGTTGCGAGCTCGGCGACGCTAGACGGCTTGAGGAGCTCCACGCTTCTCCTTCTCGCGCGCCCGCGCCTCGGCCTCGCGCAAGGCGCGCAGCATCTCCTCGCGGGAGATCGGCAGCTGGTGGACGTCGGCGCCGGTCGCGTCGCGAACCGCGTTCGCGATTGCGGCGGCGATCGGCACGATCGGCGGCTCGCCGAGGCCCTTCGAGCCGAGGTTCGTCAGGTGCTCGTCGGGCCGGTCGACGAACTCGCAGATGATCTCCGGCACGTCGGCGATGGTGGGCATCCGGTACGCGTCGAGCGAGGTGGTGAGGATTGCGCCCGTCTCGGGGTCGAGCAGCCGCTCCTCCGAGAGCGTGTGGCCGATGCCCTGGATGATCCCGCCCTCGACCTGGCTCGAGGCACCGAGCGGATTGACGATCCGTCCCACGTCGTGGATCGCTGCGACGCGCTCGACCTGCACCTCGCCGGTCTCGACGTCGACGGCGACCTCGACGACGTGGACGCCGAACGTGAGCACGCTCATGCCGGTCGGGTTCGGGCCGCGCGCGCCCTTGCCGAGGATCTGCGACTCCTCGAGCACCGCGACGATCTCTTCGAGAGGAGTGTCTTTCGGCATGTCGCGCTGCGCTGCGATGTCCTCGACCTGCTCGCGTGCGTCGGCCGCCGCCGCCCGCACTGCGGGCCCCATCGACGGGAGCGTGGAGGAGCCGGCCGAGATCGAGGCGTACGGCCCCCGGGCCGAGTCACCGAGCACGACCTCGACGTGTTCGAGCGGGATCCCGAGCTCCTCGGCCGCGATCTGCGCCATCGCCGTGCGCGTGCCGGTGCCGATGTCCTGCATCGCGGTGATCACCGTCGCGCGGCCGTCGGAGCCGAGCCGCACCCAGGCATACGACGGAGGTCCGCCCCCGCCGTACCAGATCTGGCTCGCCATCCCGACGCCGCGCTTCCAGACGGCATCGGAGCGCGAGTGCACTTCGTGCCGCCGCTCCCAGTGGGGCTCCGCCATCCGGTAGCACTCCTCGAGGTTCTTGGAGGAGATCGGCGTGCCGTCGTTCGAGGCCGCGTAGTTTCGGCGCCGCAGCTCGAGCGGGTCGACGTCGAGCTTCGCCGCGAGTTCGTCGATCAGGCACTCGAGGCCGAACGTCCCCTCGACGAAGCCCGGCGCTCGGAAGGCCCTCATCGGCGGTGTATTGAGCTGTGCGCCGTAGGTGACGGTGCGGACGTTCTCGCAGTCGTAGAGCATCTTCATCGGCCCTTCGGTCGAGGCGTTCCAGCCCGACCAGCCCACGGAGTTCGTGAACTCGCCGTCCAACGCGACGATCGTTCCGTCGCTGCGCGCGCCGGCGCGCAGCCGCTGCACGGTTGCGTTGCGGTTGCCGGCCGAGGTGTTCTCCTCACGCCGCGTGAGCGCGCAACGCACCGGCCGCCCGGTTCGCTTCGCGAGCTCTGCAGCGACGAACGTGTACTCGTCTGGGCCGTTCTTCGACCCGAAGCCGCCGCCCATGAACTCGCACACGACGCGCACCTTGTCTTCGGGCAGGCCGAGCGTGTCGGCGACCGACTGGCGGACGCCCCAGATGTACTGCGTGGAGATGTAGATGTGGAGCGTGTCTCCCTGCCATTCGCACATCGCCTGGTGGGTCTCGAGCGAGTTGTGGAGAACGGTCTGCGTGCGATACGTCGCCTCGACGACGACGTCCGCACCGGCGAACGCCTTCTCGACGTCGCCGCGCTCGTAGTCCCGCGGCTCGGCGGTGAAGAGCTCGCGCCGGACTGCGGCGTCGGGATCGAGCACGACCTCGAGCTGCTCCCACTCGATCTCGATCGCGTCGAGCGCGGCGCGCGCCTGGGCGAACGTGTCGGCCGCGACGGCGGCCACGGCGGCACCCGCGAAGCCGGCTTCCTCCTCGAGCCCGTGCGCCTCGCCCGGGCCGATCGCAGCCCGCACGCCGGGTAGGGCGAGCGCGGGCGCGAGATCGATCCGCCGCGCTCTCGCATGCGCGTAAGGAGACCGCAAAACTGCGGCGTGAAGCATTCCCGGGAGCTTCAGGTCGGCGGTGTACCGCGCCTCGCCGCGCACCCGCTCGTGGCCGTCCTTCCGCGTCGCAGGGCGGCCGACAACCGCGAGCGGTCCCGCGGGCCACTGCTCCAGCGGATCCTCCTCGACGACGATCCACACCTCCTCGAAGCGTCCCTCGACCTCTTTCTCGGTGCGGATCAGCCTTGCCAACTGAGAATCGCCTCCTCGATCTTGGGATACGTGCCGCAGCGGCAGATGTTCCCGGCCATCGCGTGCCGGATCTCCTCGCGCGTCGGCTCTGGGTTCGCCGCGACGAGCGCGGCCGCCGAGACGACCTGGCCCGGAGTGCAGTAGCCGCACTGGACGGCGTCGGCCCGGACGAAGGCGTCGACGAGCGGATGCTCGCGCAATCCTTCGATCGTCGTCACTTCGCCCTCGACGGTGTGGGCGAGCGTGATGCACGAGAGACGCGGCGTGCCGTTGACCTGCACGGTGCAGGCGCCGCAGTGGCCTTCGTTGCACGCGATCTTCGTTCCGGTCAGGCCGAGCTCCTCGCGCAGGACGTGCGCAAGGCTGGCTCCGACCGGCGCGTCGAAGACGTGCTCGCCGCCGTTCACGGTCAAACGCAGCTCGCTCATGTCGAGGTCACTGCCACGGTGTCGGCAATCTGAATCAGGCGGACCGCGGTGCGCGCGATCAGGCGGACCTCGGTGTCGTCCTCCGCCTCGGGCAGCGTCCGCCAAAGATCGCGAGCCGCCTCGAGCAGCTCGCGGATCTGACCGAGCTCCTCGCGGTGCGTCCCGTTCGGCTCCTCGGTCGCGTTGAGCGCGAGCCCGAGAGCGCCGAATGCGTCCGGCTGCCGCACAAAGAGGAGAGGCATCGCCATCGAGACGTACTGGTGGATACGCGCCTGCGCGAGCGGCTGCTCGAGTGTGTCGGAGCCTTGCGGCTGCGACGGCTCGAGCGGCTCCTCGCCGTCTGCAATCCGGTTCGCGTTGCCGGCGAACATGTCGCGCAACTGGCGGTCGTCGAAGCCCGAGGCACGCGCGACGCGGGACGAGAGGAGCAGCGAGCCGGGCTGCTGGCCGTACGGGTAGTCCGAGGCGTAGACGATCTGTTCGGGCGGCACGAGCCGCAGTAGTCCGAGCAGGTCGATCGCGCTCCAGACCGAGGTGTCGAAGAAGACGCCGCGCTTCCCCGAGAAGCGGTACGCGAGGTTGGCGAGGTCGGCAATCCCCGCGTGGGCGAGGATCAGCTGCGTGCCGGGGTGCCCGTCGACGAGGCGCTCGAGTCCCTCCGCGATCGGCGGCAGGCCGCGGCCGGCGTGGATCAGGATCGGAACGCGGCGCTCGGCGGCGAGCGCGAAGACGGGGGCGAGGCGCTCGTCGTTGAGCAGGAACTTCTGCGCGCGCGGATGGAGCTTGATCCCACGGGCGCCCAGATCGAGGCAGCGTTCCGCCTCCTCGATCGGCCCTTCGTCGAGCGCAAGCCGCACGAACGGGATGAGGTGGCCCTCCGAGCGGGCGGCGAGCTCGAGCGTCCGGTCGTTGCCGGCGCGGAAACTCGGGTGCCGGTCGGGCTCGTCGAGGCAGAACATGAAGGCCCGTGAGATGCCGTAGCGCTCCATCGTTCCGGTGAGCTCCTCGAGGCGGCCGACCATCCCGTCGATGTCGGTGCCGAGGTGCGTATGGGCGTCGAAGATGTCGAGGTCGTCAGGCAGGTCGGCGCGAATGCGCTCCTCCCAGGAAGCTGCGACCTGCCCAGCCCGCTCGAGTGCGTCCATTGAGCTGAATCTAGCCGTCCGTCGAGCGCCCGCGTCGTCGCGCACCGATGTGCGCCGATTTCGTGCCGACTTCTGAAAGGA
>CAWFVH010000005.1:0-300280 GCA_963819275.1 uncultured Actinomycetes bacterium
AGGAGCAGCCGGTGTTCGTACCGCAGTCGCGGCACGTGTAACAGCTGCCCGTGCGAATCATCCTGCCGCCACAGCGGGCGCACTCGACGGCGTCTTCCCACGAGTTGAAGAGCGCCGTCTGGCCGGGCGGCGGTGCTTCGGTCGGCTCCGCCGTTGCAGCAGCTTCACCGTTGGCCCCCCACCAGCGGCATAGCGCTCGGCCATCCGTGCCTTCACCTCGGGTGACAGGATCCCCGCCTCTTCCTGCTGCTCGGGCGTCAGGAACCGCTTGCCGAACCAGCGGAAGATGTAGTCGACGATCGACTTCGCGGTGCGGATGTCGGCGTCGTTCGTCAGCCCGCTCGGCTCGAAGCGCATGTGGCTGAGCTTCGAGACGTAGACCTCGGGCGGCACGCCGTACTGCAGACCCATCGAGACGGCGAGGCAGAGCGAGTTCATCAGGCCGGCCATCGTGGTGCCGTCCTTCGCGATGTCCACGAAGATGTCGCCCGGGCTGCCGTCGTCGTAGAGGCCGACGTGGATGTAGCCCTCGTGGTCTCCGACCTGGAACTTGCGGCCGACCTCGGTGCGGTCGAGCGGCAGGCGCTTCCGCTCGTGTACCTGGATCGGCGGTGTCGCGACCGCGGTCTGGCCGTCCTTGCCGGAGCTCGAGAGCGGCTGCGCGACCTTGCAGTTGTCGCGGTAGATCGCGACCGCCTTGACGCCGAATTTCCACGCGTCGACGTAGAGGTCCACCACGTCCTCGATGGTGGACTCCTCGGGCATGTTCACCGTCTTCGAGATTGCGCCGGAGATGAACGGCTGAACCGCTCCCATCATCCGGACGTGCCCGAGGTAGTGGATCGCCCGTTCGCCGACCGCGCAGTCGAAGATCGGGTAGTGCTCCGTCTTGATGTACGGCGCGCCGACCACGCTGTTCCGCTCGTCGATGAAGGCGACCGTCTCCTCGACTTCGCGCGGTGCGTAGCCGAGCCGCTCGAGCGCCATCGGCACGGTCTTGTTGACGATTGTGATCTCGCCGCCGCCGACGAGCTTCTTCGACTTGACGAGCGAGAAGTCGGGCTCGACGCCGGTCGTGTCGCAATCCATCATGAAGCTGATCGTCCCGGTCGGCGCGAGCACGGTCGACTGCGCGTTGCGGAAGCCGTGGATCTCGCCGAGGTCGAGCGCGTCGTCCCACGCCTTGCGACAGTGGCCGAGCAGGTCGGCCGGAACCGAGTCGGCGTGCTCGATGTTGCCGACGGCGGCCCGGTGCTTTGCGATCACGCCGATCATCGGCGCCCGGTTGGTCTGGTAGCCGTCGAACGACCCCATCCGTGCGGCGATCTCCGCCGACTTGCGGTACGCACGGCCGGTCATGAGCCCGGTGATCGCCGCCGCGTAGGCGCGCCCCTCGTCGGAGTCGTACGGCAGCCCGCGCGCCATCAGGAGCGCGCCGAGGTTGGCATAGCCGAGCCCGAGCTGGCGGAACCGCTTCGCGTTCCGCCCGATCTCGGGCGTCGGATAGGACGAGTAGCCGACGAGGATCTCCTGCGCGAGGAAGACGACGTCGACCGCGTGTTCGAACGCGTCGACGTCGAGCTCGCCGTCCTCCCGGCGGAACTTCATCAGGTTGAGCGAGGCGAGGTTGCACGCCGAGTCGTCGATCGACATGTACTCGGAGCACGGGTTCGAGGCGTTGATGCGGCTCGTGTTCGGCAGCGTGTGCCACGAGTTGATCGTCGTGTCGTACTGGACGCCCGGATCCGCGCACTCCCACGCGGCCGCCGCGATCTGGCGCAGCAGGTCGCGTGCGTCGACCGACGCGAGAACGGTGCCGTCGGTGCGCGCCGCAAGATTGAACTCGTCGCCCTTCGTCGCTGCCTCCATGAAGCCGTCCGAGACGCGGACCGAGTTGTTCGCGTTCTGGTACTGGATCGAGGCCCAGTCCGGCGAGTCGAGCGACATGTCGTAACCGGCCGACTCGAGGACGCGCGCCTTCTTCTCCTCCTTGGCCTTGCACCAGATGAATTCCTCGATGTCGGGATGGTCGACGTCGAGGACGACCATCTTCGCCGCGCGCCGCGTCTTGCCGCCCGACTTGATCGTGCCGGCGGAAGCGTCGGCGCCCCGCATGAACGAGACGGGCCCGGAGGCGTAGCCGCCCTTCGAGAGCTGCTCCTTCGACGAGCGCAGCCGCGAGAGGTTGACGCCCGAGCCGGAGCCGCCGCGGAAGATGACGCCTTCGCGCCTGATCCAGTCGAGGATCGACTCCATCGAGTCGTCGATCGAGAGGATGAAGCACGCGGAGCACTGCGGTGCGGCCTCGAAGCCGACGTTGAACCAGACCGGGCTGTTGAAGGAGGCGTACTGGTTGACGAGGATCGCCTTCAGCTCTGCCTCGAACGCCTCGGCCTCGTCGGTGTCGGCGAAGTAGCCGCCCTCCTTGCCCCAGGCGACGACGGTGTCGACGACGCGGCCGACCATCTGTTTCACGCTCGACTCGCGCTCGGGCGACGAGAGCCGGCCGCGGAAGTACTTCTGCGAGACGATGTTCGTCGCCGTCTGCGACCAGAACTTCGGGAACTCCACGCCGCGCTGCTCGAACGCGGGGCCGTCGCGGCCGGGGATGATCGCGTCGCGCGTCTCCCACTCGATCTCGTCGAATGGGTCGCGGCCCGGGATCGTGAAGAAGCGCTTCACGCCGAGCCGGGCGCCCTCCTCGACGACCGTGTTGACGACCTCCTCGGCCGTCGTTTCGCTGCTGTGAGCCTGCTCGACGCTTGCCATTCTTCCCCTCCTGGAACTCTAGTCGCGAAGCCGTTTTCACCGCACCGCCGGCACGCGAGGCTCCGACGGGGAACGGGACCGTAGACCCCGCATCGGACGGAATCGAATCCGGCTTCGAAGCAGGCTTGGGAGGCTAGTTCGCGCCGAGGATAACGACGAGCGGAACGTGCGCGTACGCGGGCGGTACCCGGCCGTCGAGCGGCGCGACTGTGGCGATCCGGGCGTCCTTGCCGAGCCGTTCGGCCTCTCGCTGCCAGCCGGGCCTGAAGAGGACGAGCGAGCGCGCATAGGCGGGGTTCGACGCGTCGGCGGGGATGGCGTGGCGGTAGCCGGCGCCGAGGAGCCTCGTCGCCGTCGTCCCTGCGGCCCCTTCGACGCCGTTGCCGTTGAGGACGAGCACCGAGGTGCTCGACCGCGGCCGTAGCGGTGTCGGCGGCGTGGCCTTGCCGGTCCGGCCGTTCTCCGCCACCGGACGTGCCGCAGGCTCGCGGAAGGCGAGCGCGAGTCCGCCTGCCACCAGCAGCGCGACCGCGAACAGCAGCCCCGCGAGCACGAACGCGCGCCGGGGCAGGGGACGAGTGAACGGTTGGGCGTGCTCCACGGACCGTCTCGGTTCGTCCTGCGAGCGGCTGCTCCTCCTCGCGCAGGTGGGCCGCGTATCGTGGCGGGGAGTGTTCGTGACGTTCGAGGGAGCCGACGGCTCGGGAAAATCGACGCAGGCGGAGCTCCTGCGCGCGGCTCTCATCGCCGACGGACGCGACGTGGTGCTCACGCGCGAGCCGGGCGGCACCGAGCTCGGCGAGGGTGTGCGTGCGCTCGTCCTCGACGGGCCGACGATGGGCGCGTGGGCCGAGGCGGCGCTCTTTGCTGCCTCGCGGGCCGAGCACGTCGAGGAGGTGATCCGTCCGGCGCTCGAGCGTGGCGCAGACGTCGTCTGCGACCGCTACGTCGACTCGTCGCTCGCATACCAGGGGATTGCGCGCGGGCTCGGGGTCGAGGCCGTGCTCGAGCTCAACCTCGCCGTGACGGGAGGGCTGCTCCCCGACGTCACCTTTCTCCTGCTGGTCGATCCCGACGTTGCGACCGCCCGGCACGTGGAGCCCGACCGCCTGGAGCGGGAGGGAGCGGAGTTGCAGGCGAAGGTCGATGCCGCCTATCGCGAGCTGGCCGAGCGATTCCCAGAGAGAATCGTCACGATCGACGCGACCGGCCCGCCCGAAGAGATCGCAAAGGAGGTACGTGAGCGGCTTCGAGACCGTTCCTGAGCAGCACGAGGCGAAGCGGCTGCTGGCGGCTGCGCTCGAAGACGGCCCGGCACACGCCTATCTCTTCCACGGCCCGGCCGGAGTGGGGAAGCGTGAGCTCGCACGGCGCTTCGCGGCCGAGCTGCTCGGCGACCACGCGCGCGTCGAGCGCGGCAGCCACCCCGACCTCTACCTTCTCGAGCCGCTTGGGGAGCAGATCCGGATCGACGACGTCCGCGAGCTTCGCCGCGACCTGCACATGCGCCCCTTCGAGGCCGAGCGGCGCGTCTACCTCATCTTCGGCGCCGACTCGCTGAACGAGGACGCCGCCGACGCACTGCTCAAGGATCTCGAGGAGCCTCCGCCGTACGCCGTGGTCGTCCTCGTCGCCGAGCGCATCGGTCCGTTGCCCGAGACGATCCGCTCGCGCTGCCAGCTCGTGCCGTTTCGCCGGTTGTCCGAGCCCGCTGTCCGGGAAGCGCTTCGCGCGCACGCGCCTGAGCTCGGCGAGGAGGAGCTGACGACGCTCGCGCGGGTCGCCGGTGGACGCCTCGGCCGCGCGCTCCAGCTCGTCGATCCGGCCGCCGCTCGCCGCCGAGGGGCCCTGATCGAGGTCGCGCGCGCGGTTTACAACGACCCGGCGTTCGAGCCGGCCGACCGCACCGAGGCGCTGCTCGCAGGAATCTCCGAGCGTGGGGTAGAGGCCAAGGAGGCAGCCGAGGTCCAGGTCGAATCGCTCGAGCTGACCGGACGGGAGGCCGAACAGCGCGTGCGGCGCGCCCAGCGCGGCGCCGAGCGCGAGGAGCTGCTCGCACAGCTCGAGGAGCTCGAGTCGTGGTACCGAGACCTCGTCGTCGTCGCCGCGGGAGCAGAGGCGGCTGCGGTTCATGTCGACCGGCTCGAGGAGCTGCGGCAGGACGCGACCCTCGAGCGGATGCACGCGGCCGAGGACGCCTGCGAGCTCGTCCGCGCGGCTTGGCGGGAGGCGGAGGAGCTACAGGTCTCGACGCCGCTCGCGCTCGAAGCGCTCCTGATCCGCCTGCGTTCTGAGCTCGGAGCCACAACCGCGGTCGCCTAGACCCTTGCGGGAGTCAAGCGGCCGCCTGTAACGGTCGATACATGCCGCAGCGCAATGGAAGCTGCGGCCTTTCTCCGTGCGCCTGCCGTGCTCCGGCTCTGGCGGGCGACCCTCATCGCGGGCCTGATCGTGCTCGGGCTTCACTACGTCGCCCATTACTCCAACGGTGGGCCGCGCCTCTACGAGACGTGGTTCTACGAAGGGCTCGAGCTGGTTGCCGCTCTCGGCTGCCTGGCACGCGCCTGCTTCGTCCGCGCCGAGCGCTCCGCCTGGTTCTTCATCGGCGCCGCTCTGCTGGCGACGACCTGCGGCGACATCCTCTACGACTTCTGGTACGCCGGCGATCCGCCCTTCCCGTCTGTCGCCGACGTCGCCTACCTCGCCTTCTACCCGCTGCTCTATGTCGGGATCGTGCTGCTGATCCGCCGGCGCCTCTCGACCTTCAGCGCGAGCCTCTGGCTCGACGGGCTCATGGCTGCGACGGCGGCCGGCGCGCTCGGGTCCGTGGTCCTGGTCGATGCCGTCGTCAAGTCCACGCACGGAAGCCCGCTCGTCGTGGTCACGAACCTCGCCTATCCGATCGGCGACGTGCTCCTGCTCGCGCTCGTCGTCTTCGTCTTCTCGGTCACACGCTGGCAACCGGGCCGCGCGTGGGCGTTGATCGCCGCCGGACTGCTGCTGAACACCATCGGCGACGCGGTCTACCTCTACCAGACGGCGGTCGGCACGTACGTCGAGGGGACGTACCTCGATCTCGTCTGGCCGGTCTCGCTCGTTCTCGTCGCGCTCGCTGCCTGGCAGCGTCCCGGTCGCGTCCCGCGCGTCGAGCTTCACAGTCGCGCGCTGCTGGGCACGCCGTTCGTGTGCGGCCTGACGGCCACGGGACTGCTCGTCGCCGCGTCTCAGATGCAGGTGCACCCGATCGCGCTCTTTCTCGCGAGCGCAACGATCGTGCTCGTTCTGGCGAGGACGGCACTGAGCTTCTGGGAGAACGCCCAGCTGCTCGAGGCCAGCCGGGAGGAGGCCCTCACCGACGCGCTCACCGGGATGGCGAACCGGCGCAAGCTCTTCCTCGATCTCGAGGCCGAGCTCGAGCGCGCGCACGGTGGCGAGCCGCGGATGCTCGCGCTCTTCGATCTCAACGGCTTCAAGACCTACAACGACACCTTCGGCCATCCCGCCGGGGACGCTCTGCTCACGCGCCTCGCGCGGAGCCTCGCGACGGCCGTGGCGCCCGGCGGCACTGCGTACCGGATGGGCGGCGACGAGTTCTGCGTGCTTCTGCCGGCGTCCGAGTCTGAGCTGCACCGGGCCGGCGAGGCTCTGTGCGAGAGCGGCGAGGGCTTCAGCGTGACGAGCGCATACGGCGCGGCGGTCATCCCGGACGACGCGACGACCGTCTCGGCGGCTCTGAGCGTCGCCGACCACCGGCTGTACGCGCACAAGGAGCTGCTGGCCGAGACCCGGCGCGGGACCGCGCACGAGCCGCTGCTGCGCACGCTCGCCGAGCGGGAGCCGCAGCTCCGAGCCCACGTCGCCGATGTCTCGTCGCTCGCGGTTCGGGTGGGTGAGCGGATCGGCCTGGGGCTCGACGAGCTGGAGGAGCTACGGCTCGCCGCCGAGCTCCACGATGTCGGCAAGCTTGCGATCCCGGACGTCGTCGTGCAGAAGGCCGGGTCGCTCGATCCGACCGAGTGGGGCTTCATCCACTCCCACACGCTGATCGGCCAGCGGATCCTCAGCGCGGCACCGGGATTGCGGCCGGTCGGCGTGATCGTCCGCTCGACCCACGAGAACTGGGACGGCACCGGGTATCCCGACGGGCTCGCCGGCGATGCGATCCCGCTCGCCGCTCGCATCATCGCCGTCTGCGACGCCTACTCGGCGATCACGAGCGACCGTCCGTATCGCGCGGCTCGCACTTCTCGTGAAGCGATAGCTGAGCTCCGCCGCTGCGCCGGGATGCAGTTCGACGCCGAGGTGGTGGAGCTGCTGTGCGCCGTGCTCGCCGAAGAGGACGAACACGCTCCGACGCTGGCCGTCGGCCACTAGGCATGAAACGCCGAAGGGCCGGGATCACCGGCCCTTCGCGATGTCTGAGTTAGACCTCTCTACCTAGGCTGCGTAGACGAGCTCGTCGCCGAGCGCGAGCTGGAGCCGCGCCAGAGCGTCGCTCTCGAGCTGGCGGACGCGCTCGCGCGTCAGGCCCAGCTCCTTGCCGATCGTCTCGAGCGAGGCGGGCTCGGAGTCGAAGCCGAAGCGGAGCTCGATGATGCGCCGCTGCCGGTCGGGCAGGTCGGCGACCGCGCGCTGGACGCGCTGCCGGCGAACCGACTCGACTGCCTCCTCGGCGGGATCGACCGTCGACTCGTCGGCGAACAGGTCGCCGAGCTCCGAGTCGCCGTCCGAGCCGAGGCCCTGGTTCAGGGAGACGGAATCGACGGCGTCGAGTGCCTCGACGACGTGCTCGAGCTTGAGCCGAGTGGCCTGGGCGAGTTCCTCCGCCGTCGCCTCGCGACCCAGCTTCGCCTGAAGCTCGGCCGAAGCGCGATTGAGCTTGATGCGGCGCTCCTGGACATGCACCGGGATGCGGATCGTCTTCGACTGGTTCGCGACCGCGCGCTGGCAGGCCTGACGGATCCACCAGGTCGCGTAGGTCGAGAACTTGTAGCCCTTGCGCCAGTCGAACTTCTCGGCGGCGCGGTTGAGGCCGATCACGCCCTCCTGGATCAGGTCGAGGAGCGGCACGTCGTGGCCCTGGTAGCGCTTCGCGATCGAGACGACCAGGCGCAGGTTGGAGTTGATCATCTTCTCCTTGGCTGCGAGGTCACCACGCTCGATGCGCTTTGCAAGCGCAACCTCGTCCGCGGCCGTGAGCAGCTTGTGGCGGCCCGCCGCATCCATGAAGAGCTGCAGCGGATCGAGCGTGCCCGTGACCGGCGCGGCTGCGACCGGACGTGTCTCCTCGGGCGTCTCGTCGCGCACGATGACGTCGCGCTCTTCGAGCGCGGCACGGAGCGCGGTGAGGTCGTCCTCGGTGAGCTCGTGCTCGTCGGCGAGTGCCTGGATGTCCTTCTCCTCGACGAAACCGCGCTCGGCGGACTCCTCGAGCAGGCGCTCGACAGGCGAGAGGTCGTGCAGGTGAATGGTGTCGCTCAGTGTTATTCCTTTCGCTCTTGATGGGCTGCCGGTTTCGGCGCCCCGGGCGGCGTCATCTGACTTGAGTTCTCGGCTTCGCCGCCCGACGAGTTATAGAACGACGTTGCACCGAAGTCCATTCCCAAACCGAGTGTTTTTCTATTTCCGAACAAAGTCTCATTCCCTGCTTACGCAGGAAATTCACCGCTCGACGCTGCGGCCCGAAATCTCGTCGAGACGGATGCGCAGAATGACCACGTTCGGCCCGACCGGGCGCGGTTCCGCAGAGCGGCCGGCCGTGCGTGCGAATCGCTCTCGCATCAGGGCCAGAGCGGGCTCGATCTCCTCGCCTGCAAGCTCCTCGCACGTGCCGTGTGCGATCACGCTGCGCCAGCTGCCCTTGCCGTCGGCGTCGTACTCGTCCACTTCGACACAAACCCGTGGATTTTCGCGCAGCATCGCCGTTTTGCGGCCTTCGGTCGTGACTGTGACGACCGCGCCGTCCTCGTAGGCGTAGATGAGCGGAACGACGTACGTCACACCGTCTGCGTGGCAGCCGAGGCGCGCGATCCGCTGGCCGCGCAGGAACTCGTCGACCTCGCGAGGCGAAAGCTCGCGCGGAGTTCCTCTGCCGCCCCCGGAACCGTTCATACCGTGTTCAGCGTAGACATGCTGAAATTGTGGTGATGCGTCCCTGGATCCTGACGATGCTCGCCGTGGTCGTCGTTGCTGCCGGGTTTGCAGTGGCTGCTCTCCTGGCGTGGCCCGCCGGAGCCGTCGGTGCGTCGCCGAGCGGGCTCGCCTCCGTTTCCCTGCCCGGTTTCTCCGGCCGAATCGAGCACGTCTCGGTGACCGGCCCCGACGGGAAGACGCTGCCGTACGTCCTGCGCGGGGACACGGTTTGGCCGCGTGCGAGGCTGGGCGCCGGCGAGCGCGTGACGGTGACGGTCGACGTGCGACGGCCGGGCTGGATCGGCTGGCTGGTCGGTGGCCAGGTCGAGCGCACGTTCACCGTCAAGACGCCCGTCGCGCAGATTCGCTCGACCATGCTTCGGCCGAAGCGCGGCAGCACGGTCACCGTTCGCTTCGCCGAGCCGGTCGCCAGGGTCCGGGTCGGCAGCGCCAGGCATCGCAAAGTGGGCGGGCAAAGCGTCGTTCCGCTCGGGATCGTGGCGTCGGGGGCCGCGACCGCGGGCACCACGACCGTCGCAGCAGCCGCGCGGCCGTGGGAGAGGCTGTCGGAGCCCGCTCGCGTCTCGTGGTTCGTCCCGGGAACCGGGACGACGGTCGTCTCGGATCCTGCCGCCGGCAGCCGCATCTCGCCCGTCACGCCGCTGACGCTGACGTTCGCCCAACCGGTGTCCGAGGTGCTCGGCTCGCGTCTGCCGGTGCTCCAGCCTGCGCAGCCGGGCCGCTGGGAGCAGGTCGACTCCAACACGCTGTCCTTCCGGCCCGCGGGCCTCGGCTTCGGGCTCGGCGGCACGGTCGACGTGCGGCTTCCGAGTCAGACGCTCGGCTGGCAGGTGGCCTCGGGGTCGACGCTGCGACTCCAGGAGCTCCTTGCCCGGCTCGGGTATCTCCCGCTCAACTGGACCCAGTCCGGCGACCCGCCGCCGACGCGTGCGTCCGAGGTTGCGGCCGCAGTCAGGGCGCCCCACGGCACATTCTCCTGGCGGTATCCCGGGACACCTGCGTCGCTCGAGACGCTCTGGCATGCAGGCGCCTCGAACGTCGTCACCCAGGGCGCCGTGATGCGATTCGAAGAGGAGCACGGAATGGCGACCGACGGCGTCGCCGGCCCGGAGGTCTGGCGCGCGTTGATTCACGACGACCTCGCCGGCCGTCGCTCCGACGCGGGCTATAGCTACGTCTTCGTCCACGAGCAGTTGCCGCAGTCGCTCAGCCTCTGGCACGACGGTCGCATCATCCTCACCTCGCCCGGCAACACCGGAATCGCATCCGCGCCGACAGCCCAGGGGACGTGGCCCGTGTTCGAGCACATTTCGTCCGGCACGATGAGCGGCACGAACCCCGACGGCTCGCACTACCACGACCCGGGAATCCGCTGGATCAGCTACTTCCACGGGGGCGACGCGCTTCACGAGTTCCCACGCGCCTCGTTCGGGACGCCGCAGAGCCTCGGCTGTGTCGAGCTGCCCGAGGAGGCTGCGGCCCAGGTCTGGCCCTACACACCGGTCGGGACGCTCGTCACGATCGAGTCCTGAGCGCCCGTCAGGCCTGCGTAAAGCTCACGATGGGAGACGGCGTTTGCGCTGGTAACACGGCAGAATCGGCGAGGTGGTCGGTGTGAGGGGTCTCACCGGGTTGGCCGTCGCCGTCATGGCGCTATTTGCCGTGACCGGAGCTGCGGCTGCCCGCTCTCCGCATCTTCGGCCCGTTCCCGGCCAGGTGGCCGCGCTCGCGGCGGTGAAGGACGCGGTCTCTGCCGGCCGTTTGACCGGCGCGGCCGCCGAGGCCGACCGCGGCGTGATCGCGCAGGCTGTGCATCTCGTGCGCGTGCTCCCGCAGTCGCGCGGCCGGCACATCGAGGTCGCCCTCGAGCAGGTGGGAGCTCTCGGCCGGGGTCTGACCAGCCCGCGCGCGGTGGCGGTGTTCGGTCAGCTGCAGGCGAACGACGCGTACTTCGCGCGGCACGGCGTCCCGGCGGGCGGGCTCGACATCACGGCCGCGGACGGGGTCGTCTACCGGTACTTCGCCGGCCGCTGCTTCGAGTTCCATCCGCTCGCCGAGTTCGGCGCGCTCAACGCCCGGGTCGCCGCCAAGGACGTTGCCGGCACGGAGCGGCTGGCGAACGCGTTGCTGGCGCGCGCGGTCACGCGGCCCGGTGGCGGGCGCGCCTGGGAGTACTACTTCCCCTTCGGCGGCGGCCGCGCACCGTGGACGTCGGGGATGGCCCAATCGGTCGCAGCGCAGGCGTTCGCGCGAGCCGCCTCGCTGTTGCCCGACGAGGCCTCCGCGCTGACGCACGAGGCGACGGCGGCGTTCAAGGCGGTGCCCGCTCTGACGACGAAAGTCGCCGCGGGACCCTGGATCCGCCTCTACTCATTCAGCTCGCTGGCGGTTCTGAACGCCCAGTTGCAGTCGGTGCTCTCGCTCCAGACGTACGCGACGGCGACGGACGACGCGACGGCGGCGACCCTCGCGTCGCAGCTGGAGCAGTCGGCCGCGGCGAGCGTGTCTCGCTTCGACACGGGCTACTGGACGTACTACTCGCTCGGCGGCGCGCCGACGCCGCTCTCGTACCAGAAGTTCATCGTCCAGCTGTTGCAGAAGCTCGCGCCGCAGGATCCGCGTTTCGCGGAGGCGGCTGCCAGCTTTGCGGCGTATCTCAAGCAGCCGCCTGCGTTCAAGCTCGCGAATACGTCCCCCGGAGCGCTTCGCTTCTGGCTCTCGAAGCCGTCCCTCGTGACCGTGTCGACGCCGTCGGGCCTCGGACGCTCGCTGCGCCTGAACCTTCTGGCGGGCTGGCACACGCTTCGCTGGAACGAGCCCAAGCGCGCCGGGTTCTACGCCGTTCACCTGACCGCGGTCGACTTTGCGGGCAACCGTGCGTCGTTCGCCGGTCTCCCGATCGTCCGCGCGTCGGCAAGCACGTCGTCCGGTTCGTCCACCGGTTCGGGGGCGGGTGGAGCGCCTGTGTCGTCCCAGTTCGCCGTCGGGATCGGGATCGACGACTCCGGCCAGGGGGCTCGTGCGGCCTCGCTCGGCCTGAGCCTCGTCCGCCGAACGGTCACCTGGCAGTCCGGCCAGTCCACGCCGGATCCGGCCACGGTGCAGTCGCTGCAAGGTCTGCCCTCGGGGACGGGGCTCGTGCTCGACCTCGACGCCTCCGATCTGCCGACCGGCGACGCCGGTCGCACGGCGCTGGCCGACTACGCCGCGTCTCTGGCCCAGCAGACGCCGGCTTTGCGCGATCTCGTGCTCACGCCGGCCCCGGAGCGCTCGAACGCGGCGGGCTATGCCGACGCGCTCGCAGCGGTCCGGACCGGGGTCAGGTCCGTGACGACCGAGGTGGGGGTCGGGCCGCTCCTCGACGGGTCGACGGCCAACCCGCAGCTCACCACGGCTGCGGTGGCGCTCGAGCTCGCAGCAGGACAAGGCCTCGCCCGAGTTCGTCGCCTTCCTGCCCGCGCCGGTTCCGGCTGCCGGAGCGTGGGCCGTCGGCGATCTGGGGAGCCTCGAGTCGGCGCTCGCCCAGGGCCTCGGGAAGGCGCCGCCTGTCCTGCTCGACGCCGTCCCGAGTTCGACGACCGAGGTCGCTCCGACGGCGCAGGCAGCAGGCTATGCCGCGGCGATCGAGGCAGCCTCGTGCCTGCCGGACGTCAGCGGAGTCCTCCTCGACCGGCTGGTCGACGGCGGCGCGAGTCAGAGCCGGCAACCGGGCTCTACGACGCCGGCGGTCAGCCGAAGCCGTCGGCCGCCGCCGTCAAGCAGGCGATCGGAACCGTCGCGCGCGGCGCCGTCGTCTGTCCCGGACTGGCAGCTCCGGTGACCCCGACCACCCTCACGTTCCCGGCGCAGCTGTCGAGCACGGCGGCGGCCTCCGTCACGCTGGGCTGCAGCCGCGACTGCCTCTACCTCGTCACGCTCGACCGCGCGAACGGCCGGCCGGTCGTCGCCCGGCGCGGCGGACTCGACGGAGGCGCCGCCGCGCAGACGATCACGCTGCCGACGCGGAAGCTTTCCGGCGGCAGCTACCGCCTCGACGTCCGGCTCGTCAGCCGCGTCGACCCCGGTGCCGTTACGCGCGTGCGCAGTGGTTTGCTCGAGGTCGGCTGACTGGCATCGGGGCTGACTAGCATCGGGGCATGGTCGAGCCGATCGCAGAGCTACGGGAGGTCGTGGCGCAAAGCCCGCCGGCTCCCGCGCAGCTGGACGCTTACCTGTCCAAGGTCCGCGATCGCGCCTACGCGGTGGTCGACCGGGACATCGAGGAGCTCAAGGAGGCGGGCTTCTCGGAGGACGAGATCTTCGAGCAGACGGTCGCGGTGGCGATCACCGAAGGCCTGCGCAGGCTCGACCGCGCCGCGGAGGTGATCCGATGAGGCTCGCCGTGCTCGACGCCGGTCACGCCGAGCCCGAGGCGGAGATGCTCGCGATGATCCGCGGGCGCACGGGCAACGAGCCGCTGGGCGTGATCAAGACCCTGCTCTACCGTCCCGAGCTCTTCGGCGAGCCGTTCTCCGAGGCCCTCGAGGTCGCGATGCGCGGCCCTTCCGAGTGGAGCACCGGCGAGCGCGAGCTCTTCGCCGGCTTCACCTCGCTGCTGCGGCAGTGCCCGTTCTGAGCGGGTTCCCACGGCGCGGTCGCGTCGTATGCGCTCGGCGAGGAGGTCTGGAATGCGGTCGTCGCCGACTGGCGGACCGCGCCGTTGCGGCCCGAGTTGCACGCGGCTCTGGCCTTCATCGAGGTTCTGACTCAGAGGCCCGACGAGCTCACCGAGGCCGACGCAGAAGCGGCGTACTCGGCCGGCGTCTCGCGTGAGGCGCTGCGCGACGCGGCGACCGTGAGCTCGCTCTTCAACATGATCACCCGGCTCGCCGACTCCTTCGGCTGGGACGTGCCGAGCTGGGACCGGACGATTGCTCGAGCACCGGCCATGCTCGAAGGCGGCTACTCGTTCGCCGCGATGCGGCAGCGCTAGCCCCAGGAGGTCTCGGTCGCCGGCCGCAGGGCCGTTTCGAGGATCCGCAGATGACGCGGACGCTCGAGCGTGAAGACGACCACTTCTGCCACGTCGTCGGCGCTCATCATCCCCGCGAGCGCCTCCGGCGGCCGGCCGCGTCCCTCGTCGAGTGCGAAGTCGGTCGCGACGCCGCCCGGGCAGACGTTCGAGCAGCGGATGCCGTGCTCGCGGAGCTCGTGGTCGAGCGCGCGCGTCAGGCCGACCTGCCCGAACTTCGACGCGCAGTAGACGGCCTCGTACGGCAGGCCGCGTCTTCCTGCCTCCGAGGCGAGCGTCACGATGTCGCCCTCGCGCCCGAGCATGTGGGGCAGCGCCGCCCGGATGACGTAGACCGTGCCCTTGAGATTGACGTCGAGCATCTCGTCGAGGTGCTCGCGCGAGAGGTCGAGGAACGGCCCGTAGGCGCCGACACCCGCGTTCGCCACGACGATGTCGATGCCGCCGAAGCGCTCGGCGGTCGCGTCGCAGAGCTCGCCGAGCGCGTCGAGGTCGCGGACGTCGCAGGGACGAGCGACGGCGCGCTCGAGCCCGAGGTCGCTGCCGCTGCGGGAAGCGAGGCCGAGATTGCAGCCACGGTCGTGGAGCATGCGTGCGACCGCGGCGCCGATGCCGCGGCTCGCTCCGGTGATCACGGCGGTCTTGCCGTCCAGGTCGGTCACTGTTCCTCCAGAGGTCTGAGGGTGGGGTAGAGGCGGCGAAAGCGCAGGTAGCCGTCGTCGTAGTTCCACTCCGGCTCGATGCGACGGCGAACGCGGACGCACCGCGCGACAGCGTCGTCGGCATCGGCGAACACGCCCGCGCGGATGCCCGCGAGGAGCGCGGCGCCGAACGCGGACCCCTCCTCCGACTCGGTCGTCTCGAGCGGCAGGCCGAGCACGGACGCGAGGATCCTGAGCCAGAGCTCGCTGCGCGCGCCGCCGCCCGAGACGCGGCCGCTCTCGGGGCGAGCGCCGAGCTCGCGCAGGAGCTCGAGCGAGTCGCGCAGTCCGTAGGCGACGCCCTCCAGCATCGAGCGCCAGAGCGCGCCACGGTCGTGGCGGGCCGAGAGGCCCGTGAACGCGCCGCGCGCGTGGGGATCCGGATGAGGTGTTCGCTCGCCGGCAAGGTACGGCGCGAACAGAAGCCCCTCGCTCCCGGCCGGCCAGCGTTCCGCCTCCTGCTCGAGGTCGGTGAGATCGGCGGCGAGCACGCCGCGGAGCCAGGCAGCCGAGCCCGCCGCGCTCAGCATCACGCCCATCGCGTGCCACGTGTCGGGGACGGCATGGCAGAAGGCGTGCAGTCGCGCCTCGGGGTCGTGCGCGTAGGAGGGAAGCGCTGCGAAGACGACGCCCGACGTGCCGAGGACGACCGAGACCGGGCCTGGGTGCGAGATGCCGACCCCGAGTGCCGCCGCTGCCTGGTCGCCCGCTCCGGCGATCTCGGTCGACTCGTGCGCGGGCGGCAGCCACTCGAGCGGGATCTCGAGCGCGGCGCAGACCTCCTCCGACCACACGCGCCGGCGCACGTCGAAGAGAAGCGTCCCCGATGCGTCGGCAACGTCGATCGCGAGCTCCCCGGTGAGGCGGAGCCGGACGTAGTCCTTCGGCAGCAGCACGTGCCGGATCCGGCCGTAGAGCTCGGGCTCGTGGCGGCGCAGCCAGAGGAGCTTCGGTGCCGTGAACCCGGTCAGCGCGCGATTGCCGGTCAGCTCGACGAGTCGATCGAAGCCGACTCGCTCCTCGATCTCCGCGCACTCGGCGGCGGTGCGCTGGTCGTTCCAGAGGATCGCGGGCCGCAGGACGTGCTGCTCCGCGTCGAGGACGACGAGCCCGTGCATCTGGCCCGACAGGCCGATGGGCCCCTCCGGCAGCCGCGCGAGCACGTCCTCGGCCGCGCGCCACCAGTCCTCGGGATCCTGCTCGGCCCAGTCCGGCTGCGGCCGGGAGAGCGGATAGTCGGCGCTCGCCGTTGCGAGGACGCGCCCCTCCTCGTCGATCGCGAGGCCCTTGACCGCCGAGGTGCCGACGTCGAGGCCGACGAGGGGCACGGCGCTCCTTCTACGCCTGGGCGCCGAGCGCGGCGTAGACGAGCTCGTAGGCGCGGACGGCGTCCTTCGCCTGCTGCGCTCGCCGCAACTCGGCCTCGTCGATCTTGGCCGCGACCCCGTCGATGAACCGCCACTGCAGAACAGATCGTCTCACGGCGCCGACGGCGTCCTCGGTGTACGGATAGAGGTCGAAGCCGAGCCGCTCGCCGTTCTCCCCGTAGCCGGCGCGCCGCAGCTCTAACGCGAGCTCGAGGGTCTCCATGAACGCGGTCGCGCCGACCATGTTGTCGTCGTCGAACGTGCCCCAGCCGGAGTTCGCGTGCTGATGGCCGAGCAGCCCTTCGGCGGCCAAGAGCGCCGCGTACTCGGCGAGGTTCTCGCCGTTCATGATCAGGTGCTGCCAGTCCATGTTGACCTTGACGTTCGTGATCCCACGGGCGCGAAGGGTGTGGATCACGTGCAGCGTCATGCCGACGTTGCGCATGAGGATCTTCATCGCCGGCTCGGAGTTCTTGTGCTCGAGGAAGACCGTGACGCCGCGCTCCGCCGCGTGCGACGGCGGCCTCTCCGACGCCGTCGATGAAGCGCGACCACGACTGGGCGTACGGCGTCTGGAACGGGTAGTTGTAGCCCTCGATCCCGGGCCAGATGATCATCTGCGCGCCGACGTCCGCCGCCAGGTCGATCGCCTCGCGCGTCAGCCGCAACGCCGCGTCGCGGGTGGCGTCGTCGGGCGAGCAGAAGGCTCCCTTGCCGAAGCGCGGGTCGAGGTGGATGCCGCTGGCGATGCAGTAGATCCCGTGCCCGTCGAGCGCGCCGCGGACGGCCTCGAGGTTCTCGGGCGACAGCTCCTGCGGGTAGTGGAACTCGTAGTCGTCGATCAGGTCGCCGAGCCCCTCGACCGCGGTGTGGACCTTCTCGGCGGTCGAGATCCCGGCGAGCTCCGGCTTGTATCCGCCAGGGTTGAAGCGCGTCGCCATCCCCCCGAACGCCCAGATTCCAAGACTCGTCTTCATGAGTCGACCCTATCTTGCGCCGTTGTCGTAGGGAACCGGTGGATTTGCAGTCTTCCCCCCTGCAAACGAGGGCGATACGATGGGGCGATGATCGAGTTCCACCTCGACCAGCAGTCCGGGGTCGCGACCTATCTGCAGATCGTGCGGCAGGTCAAGGATGCGCTCCGGCTCGGCACGCTCGACGTCGGCGACCAGCTGCCGACGGTGCGAGAGGTCGTCGCGGATCTCGCGGTCAACCCGAACACGGTCGCGAAGGCGTATCGCGACCTCGAGCGCGAGGGCCTGGTCGTTGCGCGGCAGGGGCGCGGCACGTTCGTCGCCTGCACGCTCGCGCCGGCCTCGCTGCACCACCACGCCGAGCTGCGCCGGGAACTCGAGCACTGGCTTGCGTCGGCCCGCGTCGCCGGGCTCGACGAGGAGAGCATTCGCGCGCTCGTCTCCACCACGCTGCGGGAGTCGCTGGCCCGTCGCGTGGCATGAGCTCGCCGCCTCTCGTCGCAGACGGTCTGGGCAAGCGCTTTCGTCGCGACTGGGCGCTTCGCGACCTGACGCTCACGATCCCGAGAGGCGCGGTCGTCGGGCTGGCCGGTCCGAACGCGGCGGGAAAGTCGACGCTCCTCTCCCTCGCGGCGGGCGTGCTCGCGCCGAGCGAAGGCTCGATCTCGGTGCTCGGAGACGATCCGCTCCGAACACCGGAGATCCTCGGAGAGGTCGGCTACGTCGCGCAGGGCGCACCGCTCTATCGGTCCTTTCGAGTTGCGGACACGATCGAGTTCGCGCGCCGCACGAACTCACGCTGGGACCGAGAGATCGCGGTGGAGCTGCTCACGCGCATCGACTCGCGCGCGAAGGTGGGAGCGCTCTCGGCCGGCGAGCGCGCGCGGCTCGCGCTTGCGCTGGCACTCGGCAAGCGGCCACGGCTCGTCCTGCTCGACGAGCCGTTCGCGAGCCTCGATCCCCTCGCCGCCCGCGAGCTGCTGCAGCTGCTGATGGACGGCGTCGCCGAGCTCGGAGCGACCGTCGTGGTCGCGTCGCACGTCGTGGCGGACATCCAGCGCGTCTGTGACCACATCGTCTTGCTGACCGGCGGCTGCGTGCGGCTCGAGGGAGACGTCGAGGAGCTGCTCGAGTCGCACCGGCTGCTGACCGGCCCGCGGCGGCCGCTCGGCTCGATCCGCGGCGTGCGCGAGGTGGTTCGCGAGCGGTACAGCGGCCGTCAGCTGACGATGCTCGTCACCACCGACGGGCCGATCGTCGATCCCTCGTGGACCGTCGATCCCGTCAGTCTCGAGGAGCTGCTGCTCGCCTACATGGCGCCCGAACGCATGCCCAACGTGCGGAAGATGGAAAGGGTCGCGCTGCGATGGCATGGGTGACCTGGCGCCAGCACTGGTCGCAGGCGGTCGGCGCCCTCGGTCTGCTCGTCGCGCTCGCCGTCGCCGCGGTGCTCACGCACCTGCCGATCGCGTCGGCGTTCGACCACGACTCGATCTCTGCGTGCGTCCCGCCCGCGGCGCGAACGGGCTGCGACATCATCGTGCCCCACTTCGAGAGCCAGTTCGGCGGGCTCGTCACGGCCACGCGCGTCATGGCCGTGCTCCCCGCGCTCGCGGGCCTCTTCGTCGGCGCGCCGCTGATCGCCCGCGAGCTCGAGTTCGGCACGTACCGGTTCGCCTGGACGCAGGGCGTGAGCCGGCGGCGCTGGCTGCTCTCCAAGACGGCGCTGCTCGCCGTCGGCACCGTCGTCGCGGCGGGAGTCGCGAGCCTCGTTGTCATGTGGTGGCGCGCTCCCTTCGACACGCTCGAGGGACGGATCGGGCCGAGCGGCTTCGACATCGAGGGCATCGTCGTCCCGGCGTACGCGCTCTTCGCGCTCGCGCTCGGCGTGCTGGCGGGTCTCGTCTTCCGGCGGACCGTGGCCGCGATGACCGCGACGCTCGTCGCCTTCGGCGCGACTCGGTTCCTCGTCTCCGAGTTCATCCGGCCACACTTCATGGCGCCGCTGCACCGCGTCATCTCCGCGACGACGACGAGCGCAATGCCCGGCGACTGGGTGCTGAGCAACACGCTGGTCGACGGAGGAGGACGCCAGATCACCGCGTCGCGCGAAGAGCTCGCAGTGCTCCACGCACAGCAGGCCGGGATCGACCCGCACACGTACATCCTCACGCTCGGCTGGCGGCGGATCGTCTCGTATCAGCCGGCCGGCCGCTTCTGGACGTTCCAGCTCCTCGAAGCGGGGCTCTACGCGGGGCTGGCCGTCGCGCTCGTGCTCGTCGCGCTCTGGCTCGTCCGTCGGACGCCGGCATGAGCGGAGGCATGGACCGTGGCGAGCTGCTGCGCCTCGCCGCCGGCGCCGCGGCGGTCGGTGCCCTGCCGAAGGGTGCCCGCGAGCTCTTCTCGGCGGGCGGCGGCTTCCCGAAGCACCACCCGCGCTGGCGGTTCGTGTTCGTCAACCACGCGCTGACCAATCCGTTCTTCGTGCCCGCGATGAACGGAAGCCACGACGCCGCCGACCTGCTCGGCGTGGACGTGAGGTGGACCGGCTCGACGAGCAGCGACGTCGGCCAGATGGTGAGGGCGATGCGCCACGCGATCGCCCACCAGGCCGACGGCATCGCCGTCTCGCTCATCGACCCGATCGCATTCAACGGGGCAACCCGGCTCGCGGTTTCCCACGGCATCCCGGTGCTCTCGTACAACGCCGACGGCGGCAAGCAGAACAAGCGGCTCGCCTACATCGGCCAGGACAACTACCAGTCCGGGCTCGAGCTCGGGGCTCGCGTGGCTCGTATGTGCTCGCGCGGCGACGTCTATTTCTTCATCGCCACGCCGGGCCAGGAGAACATCCAGCCGCGGATCGACGGAGCCCTCGACGCGGTCCGAGACTCGGGCAAGCCGATCCGAACCCATGTCGTCTCCTCCGGCGTCGACGTCGGTCACGAGCGCAAGAAGATCGAGGCCACCTATCTCGCCCACAAGAACCTGCGCGGCCTGTTCGCCGTCGACGCCGGCTCGACCGCGGGCGTCGCAGAGGTGATGCGCAAGTACAAGCTGCACAAGCGCGGGGTCTGCGCGGGTGGCTACGACCTGCTCCCCGTCACGCTCCAGGCGATCCACGACCGGGACCTCGACTTCACGATCGACCAGCAGCCCTACCTGCAGGGCTTCCTTCCGGTGCTCCAGATGTTCCTCTATCGCTACAGCGACCACCTCGTCGCGCCGGCGGACACCAACACCGGCCTCAACTTCGTGACGCGCGAGACGGTCGGCCGCTATCTGACGACCAGGAGCCGCTTCGAGGGGAGCTCCAGCGCGGACCGGTATCCGGTCCGATAGCGGTCTGTCACAACTCCTTGAACTATTCCCCTAGGGGAGTAGTATTCCGGTGCCGATCCGGTCGCGGTGTGGGAGTGGCCGTGGGTACACCGGAAAGGCATATCCAGGAGGCGCCGGACGGCGCTCTTTAAGTTGTATGAAGGAGGGCTAGAGGGTGAAGAGGTTCGCAAGGAAGGGTGTGTTCCTCGTGCTCGTCGTCGGGATCGCCGCCCTGGCAGTCTCCGCGGGCGCGATTGCGAGCACCAAGAAGAAGTCGGCAAGCGTTCAGGTCTGCGTTCTGCTGCCTGACACGCAGTCGTCAGTCCGCTGGCAGCAGTTCGACAAGCCGCTATTGACAGCTGCGTTCAAGAAGGCCGGCGTGTCGGCGCTGATCACCAACGCGCTCGGCAGCGCAACGACGCAGCAGTCGCAGGCGCAGACGTGCTTGAACGACGGGGCGACAGTCGTGATCGAGACGGCTCTCGACCCCGGCTCGGCGGCCTCGATCGAGAAGCTCTTCACGTCGAAGGGCGGCAAGGCGATCGACTACGACCGCCAGGTGGTCGGCGGCACGGCCTCGGTCTACGACACGTTCGACGGCAAGGCCGTCGGCGAGGCGCAGGCCAACGGCGTCATCGCCGCGATGAAGGCGAAGGGCACGTACAAGAAGAGCAGCAACGTCGCCCAGCTGTGGGGCGGTCAGACCGACCAGAACGCGTACTGGTTCAAGAGCGGAAACGACCGCGGTGCTCAACCCGCTCTTCGAGAAGCACAAGCTGACGAAGGGCCCGGCGAAGTTCGTGCCCAACTGGGATGCGAACAACGCGTCGACCATCTACAAGTCGATGCTTTCCCAGACCAACAACAAGATCAAGGGCATCATCGCGGCGAACGACAACATCGCCGGCGCCGTGGTCGCCGACGAGAAGGCTGCTCACCTCAAGCCGGTCCCGCTGTCCGGTCAGGACACGACGGCGCAGGGCGTCCAGTACATCATCGCCGGCTGGCAGTCGGGCACCGTCTACAAGAAGGTGTCGCTGGAGGCGAACGCCGCGGCTGCTGCGGCGATCGCGCTCCTCAAGGGGAAGAAGCCGGTACACGAACGGGTTCCGGCTGAACGGCACAGACGAAGGAGCCGACGCTGACCCTTCCCATCACGTGGATCACGAAGAAGAACTACAAGCACGCTCTTCACGCAGCACTGGCTGAAGAAGAGCGACGTGTGCATCGGTCAGTACAAGAAGTACTGCAAGTAACTCGTTCACTGTGAGATGGTGGAGGCGCCCGCATCGGGCGCCTCCACCGCGCTCTCTTCGCCCAGGAGCAGTCATCGATGAGCGACACGCCACTCCTCCAGCTGCGCAACATCACCAAGACGTTCGGCTCGGTGCAGGCGCTCGACGACGTCGACTTCGAGGTCAAAGCCGGCGAGGTGATGGCGCTCGTCGGCGACAACGGCGCGGGCAAGTCGACGCTCGTCAAGTGCGTCGCCGGCACCCACTCGGCCGATAGCGGTCAGATCCTCTTCGAGGGTCGGGAGGTGACGCATCCACGGGCCGAAGGACGCCGCCCGGCTCGGGATCGAGGTCGTCTACCAGGATCTCGCGCTCTGCGACAACCTCGACGTCGTCCAGAACATGTACCTCGGCCGCGAGGTCAACCGGGCTCAGATCCTGTCGGAGGCGCCGATGGAGCAGCAAACGGCCGAGACGCTCAAGTCTCTGGCGGTCACGACGATCAGGTCGGTCCGCCAGACGGTGGCGACCCTCTCGGGCGGGCAGCGCCAGTCGGTGGCCGTCGCGCGTGCGGTCATGTGGAACTCGAAGCTCGTCGTGCTCGACGAGCCGACCGCAGCCCTCGGTGTCGCGCAGACCGAGCAGGTGCTCGAGCTCGTGCGGCGACTCGGCAGCCAGGGCCTCGGGGTGATGCTGATCTCGCACAACCTCCACGACGTCTTCGAGACCGCCGACCGGATCACGGTGCTCCGGCTCGGGCGGAACGTCGGCGTGTTCGAGCGCCGCCAGACGACGCAGCAGGCAGTCGTCGAGGCGATCACCGCCGGCACGCCCACCAAGGTCTCCGGCATCCCGTCCACCGCGGACGCGGGAGCCGCGACGTGAGCTCGGCCGACGTCGTCGGCGCGGACAAGGCGCCGCCCCCGCCGCTCGAGGAGGAGGAACTCCCCGGCGGGCTGCGCGGCGTCCGGCAGCGCGCGTGGCTGAACGTGCGCACCGGCAATCTCGGAGCGATTCCGATCATCGTCGGCGAGCTCGCCGTCGTGGTCTTCTTCGCCTTCACCGCGACCAACTTCTTCACGTCGGTCAACTTCGTCAACCTGATCACGGAGACGGCGGGCACGGCGCTGCTCGCCTTCGGCGTCGTCTTCGTGCTCCTGCTCGGCGAGATCGACCTCTCGATCGGCTACCTCGCCGGCATCAGTGCGGTGATCGTCGCGGAGCTCGCGCTCCCCGGTAGAAGCCTGCAGATGAACGGCCTCCTCGCGATGCTGATCGCCGTCGCCGTTTGTGCCCTGATCGGCGGAGTGCAGGGCTCGATCGTCGCGTTCGTCGGCGTTCCCTCGTTCGTCGTCACGCTCGCCGGCTTTCTGATCTTCGAGGGCGTGATCCTGAATACGCTGCAGCAGCGCGGCTCGATCATCATCCAGGACCGCTGGATCAACTACACCGACAACTACATATTCTCGTCCACGGCCGGGTGGGTGATCGCCGCGATCTTCACGGCTCTCTACCCGCTCAGCGTGGTCTACAAGAAGATCGTCGCCCGCGGCACGCACATCGCCCAGCAGAGCTGGACGTCAGCGATTCTGAAGACCGTAGGCATCGCCATCGCGGCGTTCGGGACCGTTGCGATCTGCAACCACGGCAAGATCATCGACGACGCCCGAGGGTCTGCCGCTCGCCGGCGTGATCGTGGTCTTCTTCTTCGTCGTCTTGACGTTCCTGGCCAAGTGGACGACGTTCGGCCGCCACGTCTACGCGGTGGGCGGCAACGCCGAGGCTGCTCGGCGCGCCGGTATCAACGTCCCGCGCATCCGGGTCATCGTCTTCGCGCTCTCGGGCGCGATGGCCGCGATCGGCGGGATCGTCTTCGCCGCGCAGGTCAACTCGGTCGGGCTGACGTTCCCACCGGGGAACCTGCTTCTGAACGCGATCGCGTCGGCGGTGATCGGCGGAGTCAGCCTCTTCGGCGGCCGGGGCGAGGTACGCGGCGCGCTGCTCGGCGCGCTGCTGATCGGGACGCTCCAGAACGGGCTTCTCTTGCTGAACGTCTCGAACGGCTGGATCTACATCATCACCGGCCTCGTGCTGCTCGCAGCCGTGACGCTCGACACGGTCGCGGTCAGGCTGCAGGCGCGCTCCGGCCGCTAGCGGCCGCGATCGAGCTTGCGGAGGACGAGCGCCGCGACGCGCTCGCCCACGGTGCGGCCGGCCGCCACGTCCGACGGCACGTCGATTCCGTCGGCGACCTGAGCCGTTGACGCCTTGCGGATCTCGCTCGCGTACGAGTGGCCGGTGAGCGCGGTCAGAACCCTGCCCGCCGCGTAGGCGAACGCACTTCCCTCGGCGACGCCGCCGGGCGAAGCCGGCGTGGCGACGGGCGGCGACCAGGCACCGCCGTCGATCCAGGCTCCGCGCGAAAGGACCTCGACCTTGCCGTCTCGCAGCTCGACGAGACCCGGAACGAGGGGCAGTCCGTCGGCGCTGTAGTCCGGCTGCTTCCGGTCGCTCGACTGGCCCTGGAACGCGAGGTAGCGGATCATCGAGATCGGGCGCGGCGGCTGGTAGGCGCGCTTCGCTCCCCAGGTCGCGACGGCCGCGTCGTTGAGCGCGGCGTTGAGGCCGAGGTAGAGGCGGACGTCCTTGCCGAGATCGCGGGGTGCTCCTCCCTCGGCAAGCGAGTTCCAGCTCAGCGGGGACGACGGATAGGCGGCCGCCTTGGTGGTGGAAGTTGCCCGCAGGACGGCCACCGCTGCCTGCTTGTACGCGCGGCTCGAGGGATCGCCCAGCGGCGAGGCGCCGGGGTCGATGGGAAGGCCGCGGCGCGAGTGCGGGAGAGCGAAGCTGCGAACGTGGCCCCACTCCGCGCCGTCGAAGCTCTGGACGTCCGCAGGCGCGGCCGTCAGGCTGCTGTGCGGCTGGATCGTGCCGAGCGCGAGCGGCTGCCAGAAGGTCGCGTCCTCCACCGTCGAGCCGGCGGCGTGGACGATCAGCGGCTGGTTTCGAGAGGTGAAGGTCGGATCGGCGAAGTGCAGCGACTCGTTCGAGCCGTCGTGCCGGCCGGCGGAGATCACGGCCGCTGCGATCCGGTTCCCGAGCGCCGCCGGCGAGCTTCCATGCGTGGTCGTGAAGTCCGGCGAGTAGCAGAGCGAGCGCAGCTCGTTCGTCAGCTGCGCGAACGTCCGGCTCAGGTTCGAGTCGAACGACGCGTCCCAGAGCAGCACGCGATACGCCGCGTAGCTGATCGCAGCGTTGCGGGCGGCGGCCGTCTTGGGCGCCGCGACGAGTGCCTTCCACATCGCGGTCGAGACGTCGTAGAGGTCGCGGGCCTCGACCGGCTCGCTCGCGCCGCCGGTGCGGAGCGCGCCGACCGCCGCCTCGTCCCAGACCGTCGCGATCGAATGCGGGGTGGTCGCCGCCGTGCAGGACGGAAGCCGGTACGAGACCGAAGGCGTCTGCGCGGCTCGCGGCGCGGGATGGGAACGGGAACGGTGACGATCCGGTCGGCGCGGACGTCATGGAGAACGCTCTCGCCCTGGTCCGGATAACGGACGTTCAGGCTTGCGATCCGCGTCGCCTCGCCGAGGCCGAAGTGGAGCCGGCCATCCTCCGAGGACAGATAGCTGCCGCCCGCGCGAACCTCCTGCGAGAGCGTGCGGCCGTTCGCGAGCGTGACGGTCACCACCGCGCCCGGGCTGAAGCGCGAGAGCTTCACGTCGAGCCAGTGGCCGACCGGGCCGGTCGTCTTCAGCAGGAGCAGCTTGCCTCCGATCGTGTTGACCGCGACCTCCATGCGGCCGTCGTTGTCGACGTCCGCCGCCGCCAGCCCGCGCCCGTTCACGCGCAGACCCTTCGGCAGGATGTTCGGGGCGACGCCGTAGGTCCGGCTGCCGTCCGAAACCGGAGCGACCACCTTCACAGGCCCCGCGTCCTTGGCCAGGCTCGTGACCGGGATGCCTCCGGTCGCGAGCACGAGGTCGGGTTTGCCCGAATTCTTCAGGTCGACGAACGAGTCGCCCCAGCCGGCGAAGTCCGCTCCGAGCGCCGGGTCGAAGTCGGACCGGGCATTCGAGAACGAGGACGCAGTCCTCCTGGCAAATGCAGCCGACGGCTCGTGGCGGGAGTTGCTGACGAAGAGATCGAGCGGCCCGCTCCCGCCGTCGACGGCGACTCCCATGCCCGCGTACGGGTCGGCCACGCCCGAGGCCGAGGCGCGGTTCTCGAAGCGGAAGCCGAGCCCGGCCGGATCGGCCTTCGCGCCGCCCGGCCACGGCACGTTGACATAGAGCTGGTTCGGATCCTCGTCGTTCGCGACATAGAGGTCGGGCCGGCCGTCGCCGTTGACGTCGAGGAAGGTCGCGCCGAGACCGTGCGAGTAGCTGGACGACTCGAGGCCCGCCTGGACTCCGACTTCGCGGAAACGAGCGCGGCCGTTCGGGCCGTTCCCCTCGTTCAGGTAGAGGAGGTCGCGGACGCCGACCAGGTTGGTCGGGAAGCCGGCGAGTGAGTTCGGCGCCGGGTCGTACGGGCGTGCATAGCCGGCGACGAAGACGTCCGGGCGGCCGTCGCCGTTGACGTCCGCCACCGCAACGCCCGTGTACCAGCCGCTCGCGGTCATGCCCGCGGCCTTCGCGCCCTCGCTGAACGTGCCGTTGCCGTTGTTCCAGAGCAGCTTGATCCCGTTCGTCGTCGTGACGATCAGGTCGGGCCGTCCGTCGCCGTTCAGGTCGGCCGCCGCGCAGCCGTCTCCCTGCACCTGCAGGCCGGCGTGGGACTTCGCAGTGACGTTGTGGAAGTGGCCGCGAACGTTCTCGAACAGCTGGGTGCGCGGCAGGCCTCCGTGCGCCCGGAACTGCGCTGCGTCGCCGCTCGAGTACGAGTTGACGGCGAACAGGTCCTGCCAGCCGTCACCGTTGTAGTCGAGCCAGCAGACCCCGCCGCCCATCATCGCCGTGTAGTCGTTGGAGACCCCGTAGCGGAACGAGTCCTGGCGGAAGTCGAGCCCGACTGCGGGCGCGACGTTCGTCAAGCGCAGGCCGGCCAGCTCAGAGCTCGTCGGCGCGGCCACGACCGGGACCGAGCTCACAGCCGAGGGAAGCGCCCACTGCCCGTCCGAGGTCTGATGCAGGTGGTAGGTGAGCCCGGCTTGCTGCACCGTCGCCGTCGGCGGGCCCTGCTCCACTCCTTGCACGAGCCAGATGCGCAGCGGACCGGTGTTCGCGGCCGGCTTGGCGGCGACGAGATCGTGCGCGATCAGCTGTGCCGTGTGCAGGTCGAGCTTGGTCTGGACGCCCTGCGCGGGAAGGATCCTGATCGGCGGCAGACTCCCCGGCGGCAATGCCGGCGAGGCGTTCGCTACTGCGGGAGCGTTGCCGGCGACCATCGCCGCCGCCGCCACGGCCACGGCCGCCGACGCGAGGCCGATCACGAGCCGGCGGTCGAGCGGGATCGAGATCATGCGCAGCAGCGGCAGGGCGAGACAGACGACCGCGAGCGAGCCGAGCAGCGCGACCTTGGCCGCGTACTCGGTGATCGTGGGCGCCATCATCACTCCCGCAAGCAAGCCCAGCGAGATCGCATAGACGAGCCGGCCCGTCGGCGAGCGCGGAGCCGTCTTCGGGTCGGTGATCATGAAGAAGAGGAACACGAGCACCTCGGGCGAGGTGATGAGCACCAACCACAGGTGGAGGCCCGAGATCGGGCCCAGGTGCCAGCGCGCGGTCATGGTGTGTCCCGAGAGCGAGAGCACGCCGATTGCGAACGCGAACGTGATCCAGAAGCCGATCGCGACCCGCAGCAGCTTCAGGCGGCGGAGGATGAGGAAGCCGCCCGCGACGATGACCGCGAGCGCGACCACGAGCCAGAGCGACATCGGGCCCCACCAGAAGTCGAGCGGCGCGGCTCGGGTGCGGCCGAGCAGCAGGAAGCAGAGGACGAGACCGATGTTGGACGGATTGAAGATGTGCTCGCCGCGCCACTTGATCACGTGCTTGGAGAGCAGCGAGACCGCGGCGGTGCCGACGTAGATCCACCACCCGCGGAGGCTCCACCAGTCGCCGTGGACGGTCCCGGGAACACGCAGGACGAACGCGACGCCGTTGCCGGTCAGCAGCGCGCTCGCCGGCCACATCAGCACGTGCTGCTGCCGCATCGCGATCGCGACCTCGAGCACCGCGCACGTGCCGATGGCGAGCAGGATCTGGGAGATCGAAAGCTCGAAGTGGAAGCCGATCTGCCCGATGATCTGGAGCGAGATGATCACCGCGGCCAGATGGAGGCGCGGGTCGCTGACCTTCGGCAGCAGTACCGGGTACGGCCTGCCGCGCATCGTGAAGGTGGGGCCCGAGGGCGCAGGTGCGGCATGCGCGCTCATTCGCCCACCCAATGCTAGTGCCCTAGTGAAATATTGAAAACAGGCCGTTCGGCCTACTGCGAGACGTGTTCGGCCTAGAGCGAGACGCTTGAGGCGGTCGTCGCCGAGCGGTGGAGCGCCTCGAGCGCCTTCGCCTGGCCGAGCGCGTCCTCACGGCCCAGCAGCAGCTCGGCCTCGCCGCGAATCGCGTCGCTGAGGTTCTCGAGCTCGAGGCGGTACGAGTCGACCGTCTCCAGCTCGATCAGCTCGATCTCTCCCTCCCGCCGCAGCTCGATCACGGGAACGTTGCAGTGCCACGGGTCATCGAGGAAGAGCGAGCCCTCGCTGCCGATCACCTCCAGCTCGTCGCGCTCCGAAAGCGCGGTGGCGCAGTCGAAGGTGGCGATCACGTCTCCCGGGAAGCGCAGCGTCCCGCTGAAGACCCAGTCGGTTCCCGACGGCCCGAACCAGGCCTCACCCCAGACCCGCTCCGGCTCGCCTCCGAGCAGCCGCGAGCCCGAGACGTTGTAACAGCCGACGTCCATCAGGGCCCCGCCCTCGACGTCCGTGCGGAGGCGGATGTTGTCGTGGTCGTAGAGGCCGTACGAGAAGGCGGAGCGGATCAGCCTCGGCTCACCGATCGCGCCGCCGGCGACCAGCTCGGAGAGCCGCTTCGTCTGCGGATTGTGGCGGTACATGAACGCCTCGCTCAGCAGGCGGCCGTTCCGCTCGGCGGCGTCGAACGCCGCATCCACTTCCTCGGGGTGGCGCGTGAACGGCTTCTCGCAGAGCACGTGCTTGCCGGCGTCGAGCGCCTTGATCGACCACTCGGCATGCATCGTGTTCGGTAGCGAGATGTAGACCGCCTCGATCTCGGGGTCGGCGAGCAGCTCCTCGTACGAGCCGTAGGCCCGCGGGATCTCCCATTCGCTCGCGTACGCCTCGGCCCGGGCCCGATCGCGGCTGGCGACCGCGACGAGGTCGACCTTCTCCGACGCGTGCGCGCCCGGGATCACCTTTCGGTTGATGTCGGCGGTGGAGACAATGCCCCACTTCACTAGTGAACTCACGCGCGTACTATCGCGCACAGTGGCGACGATCGGCGTCGGGATGCTCGGCTACGCCTTCATGGGCAAGGCCCATTCGAACGCGTTCCGCAAGATCCCCTACATCACCTGGCCGCCGCCGCTCGAGCCCGAGCTGATCGGGATCGCCGGCCGCAACGAGGAGGCTGTGGGCGAAGCGGCGCGGCGCTTCGGCTGGGAGTACGCCACCACCGACTGGCACGACCTCGTCGCGGACGAGCGGATCGGCCTCTTCGACAACGGCGGGCCGAACTCGCTTCATGCCGAGCCGACGATCGCGGCGGCGCAGGCGGGCAAGCACGTCGTCTGCGAGAAGCCGCTCGGCCGAGGCGCGGACGAGAGCTTCGAGATCTGGCGGGCCGTGGCCGCGACGGGCGTCAAACACATGTGCGCCTTCAACTACCGGTTCGTGCCTGCGGTGCGGCTTGCGCGGGAGATGGTGGACGCGGGTGAGCTCGGCGAGGTGCGCCACTTCCGCGGCCGCTACCTCCAGGACTGGGGCGACGATCCGTCGCTCGACACGTGGCGCTTCGACTCGGACGCCGCCGGCTCGGGTGCCCTCGGCGACCTGATGACGCACGTCGTCGACCTCGCGCGGTTCCTCAACGGCGAGATCGAGACGGTCTCCGGCTTCGCGCACACCTTCCTGCCCGGACGCAAGGTCGACGACGCGGTCGAGGCGGCGGTCGGGTTCGCGAACGGGTCGATCGGCACGCTCGAGGCGACGCGCTTCGCGCACGGACGCCGCAACGCGTTCCAGTGGGAGATCAACGGCACGAAGGGCTCGCTCGCCTTCGACATGGAGCGGCTGAACGAGCTCCAGGTCTTCCGCGCCGACGGTGACCGCGCTCGCGGCTTCAAGACGGTGCTCGTCTCCGAAGCCGACCACCCCTTCTGGCAGCACTGGTGGCCGCCCGGGCACATCATCGGCTGGGGCGACACGTTCATGCACGAGCTCCACCACTTCCTCGCTGCGGTCGCCGGCGAGCACGAGGTGGCGCCCTATGGCGCCGACTTCGAGGACGGCTATCGCGCGTCGGAGATCTGCGACGCGATCGTGCGCTCCGGCGAGACCGGCTCGCGCGAGGCGGTCTCGTACCGCTCCCTGTAGCCGGGGCTAAACTTGGACTCCCCGCCGACGTAGCTCAGCTGGTAGAGCACTTCACTCGTAATGAAGGGGTCCGCGGTTCGAATCCGCGCGTCGGCTTCGATTGGTGATGCGGCATCTGCGGTCTCGTTTCCCCCGTCCTCTTGATCGCCCGCGTACTCCCCGCGTACCTCGATCTCCGCGCGAGCCGCCCGGATCATGTCTTCTCCCGATAGGCGTTGAGCCGGGTCTAGCTCCTCGAAGACGTGCGAATACGTGTCGAGCGTGACCGCCGGCGAATTGCCGAGCTGCCGGGCAACCTCGACCGCCGACACGCCTTCGTGGATCAGGAGCGACGCGAACGAGTGCCGAAGGTCATACGGCCGGGCGTCAGTTAGTCCGATCGATTCCGTCAGTGGCCGATAGACCCTGACCCGCCAGTTGCGCCAGTCGTAGTCCGTCCACACACTGTCCCGTTGTGTCGGGAACACCAAGTCGCTTTGACTGGGCGATGCACCCCGCCACCGCCGCAGATCGGCCGCGAGCGGGGGGAGTAGCCGAACCGACCTGATCTCTCCGGTCTTCGTGCACTTCACCGACGAGCCGGCGGCGGCGCGTTCAACCAGGATCGTCCGCTCCCGAACGTCAGACCACCGCAGCGCACGCATCTCCTCGGGCCGGAGACCGGAGTACGCGAGCAGGGAGACGATCGCCGCATCCCTCTCAGAGCCGACCGCAAGCAACAGCGCCCGCATTGCCTCGACAACCCCGGGCGCCAGCGGCTTCACATGGCGAGACCGCTTTGCCGCCGGCATGGTCACATCCCGAAGCGGGTTCCGATCGACCCGATCCCACTCGACCGCACAACGGAACATCGCGGAGAGCAGCGCGAGCGCCTTCCGAACAGTCGGCGCTCCCACGCCCCTGGCGAGCAGATCGGCCTTGATACCGGACGCCACCGCCGGCGAGACGTCGCGGAGCCGATACCCGCCGATTCGCTGCCGTAGGTGCTTCTCCCAGACGTGGCCGTAGGACTTGCGCGTGTTCTCTTCAAGTTCGACCTTCGCGTAGTCCCGCCACCAGCGCTCGATGAACTCCGCGACCGTCTCCTTGCCGCGATCGAGATCGAGCGACTGGCCAAGCTCCCTCGCGGAGCGCACCCGCATCGCGAACCGATCCGCGTCCGCCTCCCTGGTAAATGACTTAGACCGGTGCCGTCCGTTCTCGCGCCAGCGGATTTCCCACTTCCCCGTATCGAGTCTCCTCCGCTTCACGCGGCCTCATCCTCGATCTGGCGAAGCGCAGCGAGCGATCCTCGATCCGGAGCAATCGGAGCCACGCTCACGCAGGACGCCGGATTGGATGCCCGCGCGTCGCGCCCTCGCTCTAGCCACGCTTCGACGTCGGCTTGCCGGATCAGCCAGCGATTGCAGACCTTCCGCGCGTCAAGATGTCCACGCCGTATCTCGCGCCAGACCGTCTTCCCGGACAAGCGAACGTACTGCGCTACCTCGTCAACGGTGAGTAGTTTCTCTGCCACTTCCGGCAGAGACTACACATAAGCCTCGTCGCGGCGCAAGAGCGGCTTAGAGCGCGGGAACACCAGCAACCGCTAGCGGCGCCGACATAAGCCGACCGACGTCACGCTCACTCAACTCTTCCCGCCGCCGCCGGTACCCGGCGATCAGCTGGTCTGCGATCCTGTCCGGCGTGTCGTAGCCGGCCGGTCCCCAGCATTCGCGGAACTCCGCCAGACGTCGATACATCGTCCGCGGAGGCTCGCCCCAGACTTCCGCCAGGCGCTCAATGCTGGCCACGCCCTCACGGTGCTTCGTGATTGTCCACATCGCAATGAGTTCGCCCATCCGCGTCGCCTTCGGCATCGCCTTCACCGTCAGACGTGCCTGCTCCATGATCGGTAGACGTTTCTTGGACGCGCGCTGCTCTTCGCTCATTAAGGACGCCGCAGCGAAGAGAAGATTGATCTCTAGAAGACTCTTGGGCTTCTGCGGTGCCACTAGTTGCAGCGTACCACTGCGCGTTGTCGGAGCAGTGCAAAGGTCATCAAGTCAAAGCCCGCTCGCCCCCGGCCGCCGTTTCGGAATGACCCCCGCGTCACCGCGCTCGCCTGGGCCAGTGTTCGGGAATGTCACCCGAAGGCGCTTATGCTCTCGCCATGTTGGCTGTCTCGTCGACGGCGAAGGCGTTCTACGTCCTCCTCATCGTCGCCGTCTTGCTCATCGTCGCCTTCAAGTTCAGCCTCATTCGTCTCGTGCTCCGCGCTATAGAGGCGCTCTTGGCGTGGCCTGTCAGGGCCTGGAAGCGCAGCGGGGGCAGGTAGTCCTCGGCTGGGCCAGTGTTCCGGAATGACCCCTGAGCTGATGCGTTCGGCTGCGCCACTCCATGCGTTAAGCCAAAGAGAGAGGGCGCGGTTTCCCGCGCCCTCGGTCGTGCAGTTGTTCGGCGACGCTATTTAGAAGGGGGCGGTGCCGGGGACGCTCACGCCGCTGTTCCAGGTTGCGCAGGGATCCGTCGCCAGCTTCGCGGACACCTGGCCGCCGGGGCCGGCGACCCCCGCCCAGTTGCCGGCGTCGTACGCGGAGATGCAGTACTCCTGGCCGGCCGCGATCGTTCCGTCCGCGTTGGAGCTGGCCTTGACGGTCACGATCCCGGGGGCGGAGCCCGTGCCGCCGGTCGAGACCTGCAAGCCGTTGTCGTACGTCGTCTTCAGATAGTTGGCAGTCATGGGGTTGGTGACATCGGCATACGTCTCGTTCTTGTCCTGGTAGTACTCCTCGACGTCGGGGATCGCCGAGCGGACATCCGAAGCGGCAGCAGTCTGCTGCGCACTCTTCTGGAAGCCCAGGTACGACGGAATCGCGATCGCAAGCAGGACACCGATGATGATCAGAACGACGAGAAGCTCGATCAGCGTGAACGCGCTCTCGCTCTTGAGCTGGAGCGCGTTGCGGCGCTCACTGAGCTTGGAAAGCATGTGGTTCTCCTTTGGGGTGGAAAGGGCCATGCGGGCTTCATCGGAACGAGGCGGCGCGTGGCCTTACCCCCGAGTGAGTGATTCGCGAAAGTCCGTCTCCCCCGCCGTGGGGGATGACATCACTCCAAAGGGTGATGCAAGGGAGGCTGGCGGAGCCGATCACCCTGCTATAGCCAACCCGCAGTCTTCTTCTTTGCGGGCGGGCGACTCAGACACAGCGGAGGTGGCGAAAGCCACCTTCGCTGTTTCAGCGGCAGTTGCCTGGGCCAGCGTCTTCTCACCTGACGGCCAGGAGGTCAGCAGTGACGCGTTCGTTCCGCTCCGGTCCTTCAGCCCAGGAGCCGCGGTGGCGGTCCCGCCTGTCGGCGGGGTGCCGCCACCGCGGGGACCCTGGAGCGCTAGGGACCCCGGCGGGGATCGACCACCGCCAGCACCGCAAGCACCTGACCGGTCCACTCGCTAGTCCAGTGGCCAGGGATCCAGTCGTCTTCGAGCTCGCCCGCTGCGATCAGCTTGCGCCGAACATAGAGCCAGTTACAAGCTCGCAAGGCTCGCATCGTCACGCCGGTCTCACGGACAAGCCGCGCTGAGACGTAATGACGGCCGACGCCGGCGACGTTGTGAGCCATGTAGCCGGCGGCGTTCTTTCCCATATACCGAGCGGCCTTGCGGCTCGACGCTGAGTGCCGGCCTGTCTTTCGGTCCACGAAGCCGAAGCCGTAGAAACCCCGGGGCACCTTTTCGCCTCGGTACTCCGCCCAGACCAGCTGCCAACGCTCTTCGGGAGACCACCGCTCAGTCTCCTGCCGCCAGGCCTTCTCGAAGTACTTCCGAATGCAGCGCGACCAGGCCTTCTCGACCTCGCTTCCCATCGGCAGCAGCCAGTGGAAGTGCCAGACGCCGCGCTTCTGCTCGGAGCGCACGTTGCCGATCTGACGCGGAAGCTCGCCACCCCACTGCCGCCGGATGAAACGATCAGCAGCACGCTGCGCCGCTTCGAACAGCCGCGATGCCCGCGCCTGAGCCGACCAGTTCCAGACCTCGCGGTAGGGATACTCGACCAGGCGCGAGAACTCTGCGTCTCCGTCGTCGACCGACCCAGCCACTAGCCGCTCCTCCTCACCCCAAGGGAGAATGTCCTGGCCGGGAGGGGTCAGCGTCAGCAACGACACAGCCCCGCCGTAGTGCCCGACGTTCGCGCCGAACTTTCGCTCGAGCGCGAGCCGCCTACCGCCAGCCGACGGCCGCTTCCACCGAGATGCCACCGACCACTCGCCGCCCCAGCGCGGCCCTCAGTCGCTTACGGCCGCTCACGCGGCTCTTCCTGGTCTAGCTCGGAGTGAGGCGGCCCCGCGTACTCACCGCGTACATCGCGAAGTTCTCGCGGGTCCTCGTCCGGGTCGAGTGGGCCACCGCAATGTGGACAACGTGCAGGCCGTTCCCGTCCTTCAGTGCCCTCCGACGGACCCTCGTTCTCCTCCGCGGGTTCCCTCGTAATGAAGGGGTCCGCGGTTCGAATCCGCGCGTCGGCTCTGTCTCGTCACAGGTCGGCGGCCCGTGGCTCGGGCTGCGGCACCAGCGGGATGTTGCCGCCCATGAAGGAGATCGTCCTCGCCTCTGCGGTGAGGGCCGCGTCGAGGTCGGCCGCCGTGAGCTCGACCGGAGTCGCGCAGTACGGGCACATCTGCCAGAGAGGCTCCAGCGGCGCTTTGCACGTCACGCACGGCTGGCGGAGCATCGTCGCGCAGACGGGGCAACCGAGGTAGTCGGGCTCGATCGCCGCGTTGCAGACGGGGCACGCCGGCAGAGCAGCGCGTCCGAGCTGCTGCTCGAGCGCCTGTAGCTCGACGTGGCGCGCGCGGGCGTCGGCGATCGTCTCGGCCGGCCGGAAGAGGAGATAGACGACCGGTCCGATGTACGGCGGCGCAAGCCCGAGCAGGGTGGCCACGAAGACGAGGAACGGATCGGCGATCCTGCGGCGCGCATCCTTGTGCACCCAGAAGGCGAGGCCGAGCCAGACAACGACCGCGAGCACGACCGCGATGTTGCGGGCAAAGATGAAGCCGCTCGAATGAAGGAAGCCGTGCGCTCCGTGGACGGCCGCGTAGGTCGAAGCGAGCGGGAGCGCTCTCACGAAGCGCAAGATCCCCGCATCGAGTAGGCCCAAACTCGATCAGCAGCTTCGCCCTCGCTTCAAGCACAATGTCCGGGAAGTGGCAGACGATCAGGGTCGGAACCGGAGAGGACCGCAGCGCGGGCGGCCCTCGCGCAAGGACGTCGAGCTCGAGCGCGTGCTCTTTGCCCGCCATGGGCGGCTTCGCCGGCGGAACAAGAAGCGCCGCAGCATCGTGCTCCTGGTCGCGCTTCTGTTCGCGGCGATCGCCGCGCTCCTGCTGGCCACTGTCGCCTTCACGGGCAGTCAGATCCTGCTCTCGTCGTGCAACCTCTCGGACCTGCGTCCGCTCGCCCTGGGGGAGAACTCGTTCCTCTATACGGACAACAATCGGCTGCTCGGCGTCGTGCCGTCGGCGACGAACCGGCAACCGCTACCGCTGAGAGAGATCTCGCCGTCGCTGCCGCAGGCCACGGTCGCGATCGAGGACGCCCGCTTCTGGCAGCACGGCGCACTCGACTATCGGGGCATCGCCCGCGCCCTCTACCAGGACGTGGCGCACGGCCAGGTTGTGCAGGGCGGCTCGACGATCACCCAGGAACTCGTGCGCAACCTCTACATCGGCAATCCGCAACGGACCCTGTCGCGCAAGATCAGGGAGGCCTGCCTCTCGGAGAAGCTCTTCCAGCGGGAGCAGAGCCGCTACGGCACGAACGCCCGCAAGGAGATCCTCTCCGACTACCTCAACGAGGTCTTCTACGGGAGGCATGCGTACGGCGCCGAGGCGGCCGCGCGCACGTACTTCTCGAAGGACGCGTCGCAGCTGACACTCGTGCAGGCGGCGCTCCTCGCCGGCCTGCCGCAGGCGCCGACGGTCTTCGACCCCGTCTCCAACCCGCACGCCGCTCTGACGCGGCGGAACGAGGTCCTGCAGGCGATGTGGAAGAACGGCTACATCAGCGCGGCGAAGCTGCGGAGCTCGACGCGGAAGAAGCTGGAGCTGAGGCCGGGGCATCGTTACTCGCAGCTGAGCGAGCCGAACTTCTTCGGCTGGGCGACGACGCAGCTCGCGAACCGCTTCCACGCGCGGCAGGTCGAGCTCGGCGGCTTCAAGGCCACGACGACACTCGACACCCGCCTGCAGGGGCTCGCCCTGCATGCCGTGAGCTCGGTCTTGCACAGCCCCACGGATCCCGCGGCCGCGATCGTCTCCATCGATCCCCAGACCGGTGCGGTGAAGACGATGGTCGACTACCTGCCGAGTCACCAACCCATGCAGTTCAATTTCGCGACGCAGGCCCATCGCTCGACCGGCAGCGCCTTCAAGCCGATCACGCTTGCGACCGCGCTGAGCGAAGGCGACTCGCTCTACTCGACCTTCTACGGGCCGTCCGAGCTGTTCATCACCGACCCGCAGTGCGCGACGAACAACGGTCCGTGGGACGTGCACAACTTCGCCGACGAGGCGAGTGGCACGATGGACCTCCTCGACGCGACGGCGAACTCGGTGAACACGATCTTCGCCCAGCTGATCGCGAGGGTCGGCGTGGGGAACGTCCAGGCGATGGCACGCAACCTCGGGGTCACGGAGCAAGTCGGGGGCCCGTACTTCCGCCGGGCCTGTGCGATCACCCTCGGCTCGGTCGGGTTCACGCCGCTCGAGCTCACCGACGTCTACGCCACCTTCGCAGACGGAGGCGTCCACCACGATCCCGAGGCGTTCGAAAGCGTCCGCGGTTCGAACGGCAAGGTCATCGAGAAGCTGACCACCAAGGGGACGCGGGTGCTCAGTCCGAACGTGAGCGCCCAGCTCACCTACGCGCTCCAGGGCGTGGTGCAGCACGGCACCGGCACGGCGGCCGCGCTCGGCGCCCGCCCGGTGGCCGGCAAGACCGGGACCGCCGAGAACTTCCAGGACGCGTGGTTCTGCGGCTACGTGCCCCAACTCGCGACCTGCGTCTGGGTCGGTTACCCGAAGGGCGAGATCTCCCTCTACAACGTGGAGGGCGTCGGCGAGGTGGCCGGCGGCACGCTGCCCGCCGAGATCTGGCACGACTACATGAGCTCAGCCGTCGCGAACCTGCCCGTCAAGCAGTTCCCGGCTGCCGATCTCAACGGCGGCACGCTGATCAGCGGGACCGGCACCTACGGCTCGTCGTCGACGTTCCCGACGTCGCCGACGGGGTGAGAGTTCTGCGTCGCGGGGCAGAACGGCCTCGTGGCTCCCATTTCGCCCAATCGCCTCGACGACCTGGTCGGTGATGCGATCGAACACGTCGTGCGCGGTCACCACGCGCGGCGGCTCAGGCGGCACGGCAGCGGGGCGGCTGTCGATCCGGTCGCCGGGGGCTGGGCGAGCACCGCGTCGTTCGCGCCGCGTGCCGGCTGCAGCGTCGAGGCATCTCTGGACGGACGAGAAGCGTTGCCGCGAATCGCAGATGCGATTCGTTCGGCTCGCTCTCACGTCCACCTGGCGGGCTGGCACTTCGATCCCGCCTTCCGGCTGGAGGAGGAAGGCCTGACGCTGCGTGAACTGCTCGCGGAAGCGGGCGAACGAGTGGACGTCCGCGTGCTCGCCTGGGCCGGCGCCCCGTTGCCGCTCTTCCACCCGGACCGCGGCGAGGTGCGGCGGGCTAGTGAGGAACTCGCCGCGGGCACCCGAATCTCGATGGCGCTCGACGCACGAGAGCGGCCCTTCCACTGCCACCACGAGAAGCTCGTCGTCGTCGACGACCAGGCCGCGTTCGTGGGCGGGATCGACCTCACGGCCCTGGGGGGCGACCGGCTCGACTCGAGCGATCACCCACGGCGCGACGGGCTCGGCTGGCACGACACCGCGGTACGGCTCGGAGGACCCGTCGTCGCCGACGTGGCGGAGCACTTCCGCATGCGCTGGGAGGGGGTGACCGGGCAGAGGCTGCCGCAGCCGGACACGCCCGCCGTCGCGGGCGGCAGCGAGGCGCAGCTCGTGCGGACCGTTCCCGAGCGGCTGTACGAGCCCTGCCGGGACGGCGAGTGGTCGATCCTCGAGAGCTACCTCCGCGCGCTGCGGGCCACCCAACGGTTCGTGTACCTCGAGAGCCAGTTCCTCTGGTCGCCGGAGCTCACGGTTGTGCTCGCCGAGAAGCTGCGCCGGCCGCCATGCGACGACTTTCGCGTGATCGCGGTCCTCCCGGCGCGGCCGAACAACGGCGCCGACGACAGCCGCGGACAGGTCGGGGCGCTCATCGACGCCGACAGCGAGTCCGGAGACGAGACGACCCGCTTCCTCGCCTGCACCCTGTACCAATCCGGGCCCGGCGGGAATCCCGTCTACGTCCACTCGAAAGCGGCCGTCATCGACGACGCCTGGCTGACGATCGGATCTGCAAACCTCAACGAGCACTCGCTCTTCAACGACACCGAGGCGAACGTCGTCTTTCGCGATCCGACGCTTGCGCGGGAGGTGCGCCTGAGACTGTGGGAAGAGCATCTCGAGCGGCCGCGCGAGGAGATCGAGGGCGATCCGGCGCGGGTGTTCGACGAGCTGTGGCAGCCGCTCGCGAAGGAGCGGTTCGAGCGCCGGAGACGCGACGGCTGGGCCGACGGGAAGCTGACCCTGCTGCCACACGTCTCCCGCCGCAGCGAGGCCCTCTGGGGCCCGCTCAGCGGCCTTCTCGTCGACGGCTAGGCCTACGATCCAGGCTTGCAGGGCGATCCGCCGAGGCGCGTCTGCACGGCGGGCTCGATTGCCTCCAGCGCATCGGAGCAGTCCCTGCAGAGACCGACCGCGCTCTTCGCCTTGCGGATCAGCAAGGCCCGCTGATCGACCGGCAGGAAGCCGACGGAGAGCAGGAACCGGTTCAGCTCGAGTTCGAGCGCCCGCGGTCCGTGCTCGTGCACGGTCTTCAGCGGCGCCTCGAGTTTGTGCATCCGCACGATCATCAGCTTCGCGCGCCGGATCACGCGGTGCTGCTTCGCCGAGAGCGTGCACGTCGTGGTCGTCCTGTCTGCCGGCCGCGTCGTCGTCCGGTGCTGCGATCCGGTCCCGCACCCCGCCGCGATCGCAAGGACGGCCGCCAACGCGGCGACGGCGATTCCCTTCCGCCTCAGATCTGCCAGGTCCCTTGGTGGATCAGCGGGATACGCCGGCCACGCGCGTTGAAGCCGGTCGCCTCGAGCTCGGGGCTGCCGATCATGACGTCGAGGTGGATCGTCGAGCGGTTCACACCACGTGCAGGTGTTTCCAAGCGGGTACCGCCGAAACCACTGCCGAACGCGATGTGGGCGGCCGCGTTCTCGTCGAGCAGCGTGTTGTAGTAGATCCGGCCGGTCTGCCCGATGCGCGACGAGGCGTCGACAAGAGCGACCTCACCGAGTCGCCGTCCTCCTCGGTCCGTGTTGAGATACGACGCGACGAAGTCGCGGTCGGCGTCCGAGTCGGCCTCGAGCCGTACGAGCCGTCCGTTCGAGAACTCGCCGCTCAGCCCATGGATGAGGCGGCCGCGGAACGTGAGAGGGAACGTGCACCGGAACGTCCCGTTCGTCTTGCGGGGGTCCGGGCTCGTGAAGGTCTCTTCCGTCGGCATGTTCGGCGCAAGGGTTCGACCGTCGAGGAGCGTCTCCGGGCCGCCGAGCCAGCGCGAGCTCGGGACCAGGCCCAGCTCGAGCTCGGTTCCCGGCCCGCGCAACTCGACCCGGGTGAGGCCGAGCTTCGTCAGCCGCGCCGAGCGGCGGCTGAGCGTGCGCAGGTGCTGGCGCCAGCCGCTCGTCCCCTTGCCGTCGTCGTCGGCGAGGCGGCAGAAGCTGAGGAGATCGCGGGCGAGGCGGCGCTTCGCCTTCAGCGGCTCGAGCCCGGGATAGACCTGGCCGGCCCAGTAGTCGGTGGGCCAGCCGGCGATCGTCCAACGCGCCCGCATGTTCAGCTGCGCGCGGCGCAGGAAGGCCACGTGCTTGGCCAGCCGCGAGTAGTCGGTCGCGATCCGCTCGGGCGGAACGCCGTCGAGGTAGCCGCCATCACCCTCGCCGGTGATCTGCGCGAGCGCACCGTGAGGGCTCGCAACCTCTCGAAAGCGCCGCCGCGCCCACGGCGAGACGGCGCCGAGCGCGTCGTCGGTTCCGTGCAGGAGGCGCGCGCGCATCACGAGTGGATCCAGCGTCAGGACGTCGACGTACTGCGCCCCCGAGCGGTACGCGGACTCGGCGACGGCGACGAGAAGCTCCCGGTGCTCGGGCTCGCCCTGGACGACGAGCGTGTCTCCTTGCTCGATGCCGAGACATGCGCTCACGATCGCGTCGGCGTAACGCGAGAGCGACTCGGGCGGCAGCAGCGCTTCGGACACTCGGATCAGCGAGTCGCTTCGAGCGCCTGCGCGACGGTGTCATGAACGAGGAAATGGCGGTCGAGGCCGGACACCTCGAGTGCTCGCCGGGTCTCGACCCCGGGCGCGGCGAGCCGGAAACCGTCGGGGTCGGTCATCTTCGAGCGGGTCTCGATCAGCACGCCGAGCGCGGTCGAGTCGATGAATCGCACCTCTTCGAGGTCGACGACGAGCACGCCGGGGTCGGCCTCGCATGCCTCCAGCAGCCCGCTGCGCATCTCCTCGGCGTTGTAGAGATCGAGCTCGCCCGCGAGCGAGACGACGACCGCGTCGTCGCGGCGATCGACTCCCTTGACCGCCGACTCGCGCCCTCCGGATGTTTCGGTGCCCGGTGTCCCGCCCTCGCTCAACCGTCTCCTCCTCTCGACTGCTCCGCGGCAGCCGCCGTCCGCGCGGGCATTCAAGCAAGAATGATCCGGTGGAGCTCGACGAGATCGCAGCACGTGCCGCGGGCGAGAACTTCCCGGTCGGCTCGGTTCTCTTCCCACGCCCGCTGCGCCCGCACATCCGCGCCCTGTACTGCTACGCGCGGCTCGTCGATGAGCTCGGCGACGCGTACGAGGGCGACCGCCTCGCTGCGCTCGACGAGCTCGAGCGGGAGCTCGACGCCGCGTTCGCGGGGGAGGCGACCTGGTCCGTGTTGCGGAACGTGCAGCCCACGATCCGGGAGTTCGACCTACCTCGCGAGCCGTTTCTGCGCCTGATCGAGGCGAATCGCATGGATCAGCGGGTCACCGCGTACGAGACCTGGGCGGACGTGAAGAACTACTGCGTCCACTCGGCCGACCCGTGCGGCCGGCTCGTGCTCGGCGTCCTCTGGCTGCTCGACGAGCCCGAGCTCGTGGCGGCGAGCGATTCGGTCTGCACCGGGCTGCAGCTCGTGAACTTCCTCCAGGACGTGCCGCGGGATCTCGAGCTCGGTCGGGTCTATCTGCCTGCGGAGGATCGGCGCGCCTTCGGCGACCCGCCGCTCGACCGGCCGACCGAGGAGTTGCGCGGGCTGCTCCGTTTCGAGGCGGAGCGCGCCTCGGAGCTGCTCGCCGCCGGAGAGGTGCTGCGCGTCGAGATCGGGGGGAGGCTCGGCCGGGCGGTCGCGCTGTTCGCCCGCGGCGGCCTGGCCGCGCTCGATGCGCTCGAGTCGGCCAACTGGGACATCTTCAGCGGCCGGCCGCGACCGTCGCGCGCCCGCCTCGCGCGCGAGGCCGCGCTCGTACTCGTGCGATAGCGTCGCCGCGAGATGAGCGTCCAGGAGGCCTATGCCGAGGTCGGCCGCATCACGCGGCGCGAGGCGAAGAACTTCGCCTACGGGATCATGGTCCTGCCGAAGGCGAAGCGGCAGGCGATCGCCGCGATCTACGCCTTTGCGCGGAGCGTGGACGACGTCGCCGACGGCGAGCTGCCGCCCGAGCAAAAGCGGGTCAAGCTCGAAGAGCTGCGGGCGGCGCTCGACTCCGATCCGGCCGATCCGGTCTTCGTGGCGCTAGGTGACGCGCGCGAGCGCTTCGGCATCCCGCGCGAGCCGCTCGCGGCGCTCGTCGACGGAGGCTTGCAGGATCTCGAGCGGTCCACCTATGCCGACTTCGCCGACCTGCGCGGCTACTGCGAGAAGGTCGCGGGTGCGGTCGGGCTCGCGTGCGTCCCGGTCTACGGCTCGAGCGATACGGAGCGCGCGATGACGCTCGGTATCGCGCTGCAGTTGATCAACATCATCCGCGATGTCGACGAGGACCAGCGACTCGGTCGCGTCTATCTGCCCCAGGACGAGATCGCTGCGTTCGAGGTCGAGAAGCTCGCGCCGTCGCCGGAGTTCCGCGAGCTGATGGCCTTTCAGGCCGCGCGGGCACGGACGTACCTCGCCGAGGGATTGCGCCTGCTCGACTCGCTCGACCGCCGCAGTGCTCTCTGCGTCGGTACGTTCGCCGGCCTGTATCGCGAGACGCTCGAGCGGATCGAGGCGTCCGGCTTCGACGTGTTCGGAGAGAAGACGCGGCTCTCGACGCCGCGCAAGCTTGCGGTCGTGGCGCGAGGACTCCTGCCGTGAAGGTTGCGGTCGTGGGCGGCGGCCTCGCCGGGCTGTCCGCTGCGCTCGATCTCGTCGACGCGGGTCACGCGGTCACGGTGCTCGAGGCGCGGCCGACGCTCGGCGGCGCCGTGCAGACGCTGCCCGAGCGCGACGGAGATCCCGAGCCGGCGCCTGACAACGGCCAGCACATCGGGCTCGGCTGCTTCACGGAGTACCTGAGCTTCCTCGAGCGTGTCGGCGAAGGTCGATCGTTCCTTCGCACCCGGCTCGGGCTGCCGGTCATCGACGAGAACGGCGTGGCCGCGACCATCGAGCCGAGCCTTCCTGCCCTTCTGAGGTACGGCCACTTGCCGCTGCGGGATCGGGTCCGACTCCCGATCACCACACTGCGACTGCGCTCTGCGCAGTCGCAACCGAACGAGACCTTCGGACGGTTGCTGAGGAGACTCGGCGAAACCGACAAATCTGTCGAATGTTTCTGGGATGTCTTCGTGCGGCCTGCGCTCAACCTCCGCTGCGACGAGGTCGACGCCGACGCGGGGCTCTTCACCGTTCGCACGGCGCTGCTCGGGCCGCGGACGAACAGCGACCTGATCCTCCCGACGCAACCGCTCGGACGGATGCACGGCGACGCGGCGGGTTCAGCGCTCGAGGCCGCCGGTGCGACCATCCAGACCGACACGCGCGTCGCCTCGCTCCACGAGCTCGACAGCGACGCGATCGTCGTGGCCGTCCCGCCCGCCGAGAGCGCACTCTTGCTCGGTGAGGCCGAGCCGGAGCTCGAGGACTCGCCGATCGTGAGCGTCCATCTCTGGTTCGAGCGACAGCTGCTGGAGCAGCCGCTTACCGCTCTGCTTGCTTCGGACGCGCACTGGGTCTTCGATCGCGGCGCGCTCACCGGGAGCCGGCCCGAGCGCGGCCAGTACCTCACCGTGGTCTCGAGCGGCGTTCCCGAGCTGCTCGAGGTGCGCGGGCGCGAGCTTGTGGAGCGCATCGCCGGGCAGCTCACCGAGCGGCTCGGCGAGGCCGAGCTCCTCTGGTCGCGGGTGAGCCGGGAGCCGTACGCGACGATCGCGCTCCGGCCGGGCGTCCAGCGGCCGGGAGTGGAGACGTCACATCAGAATGTCGCCCGCGCCGGGAGCTGGACCGACACGGGCTGGCCGGCCACGATGGAGAGCGCGATCCGCAGCGGCCGCCGGGCGGCTCAGCACATCTTGAGCACTGTTTCCGCCACGATTACGGCCTGAGATGACCGTCACCGTAGAGCTGACCCAACTCGACACCGCAATCGACCGCGGCACGCAACGGCTGCTCGAGCTGCAGCGGCCGGACGGCATCTGGGTCGGCGAGCTCGAGTCGAACGTGACGATGACGGCGCAGCACCTCTTCTGGCATCACGCGCTCGGCCTGCGCACGCCGCAGCTGGACCGGCGGATCGCGAACGAGCTGATGGCCCGCATGCGCGACGACGGCACGTGGTCGATCTGGTTCGAAGGGCCGCCCGACCTCTCCACGTCGCTCGAGGCATACGTCGCCCTGCGCATGTGCGGCGTCGATCCCGGCCCGGCGACGCTCGCGTATCTGCGACGCGAAGGAGGCATCCCGAGGGCGCGTCTGTTCACGAAGTGCTTCCTGGCGCTACTCGGGCAGTGGCCGTGGCAGCGGATGGTTCCCATCCCGCCCGAGCTCGTGCTCTTCCCGCCCAGAGGCCCGTTCTCGATCTACAACTTCGCCTGCTGGGCGCGGCAGACGTTCGTGGCTCTCTCGCTCGCGCAGTCGCTGCGCCCCGTTCGGCCGATCGACGTCGACCTGCGGATGCTCGGCGCGATCCCCGGGAAGACGCGCGGGTCGATTCGGCGCGACCCGTTGCGCCGTCTGGCGCAGAAGCGAGCCGAGGAATGGATCCGGGCGCGGCAGGAGGTGGACGGATCGTGGGGAGGTATCCAGCCGCCCTGGGTGTGGGGGATGATCGCCCTCGACGCGCTGGGCCACGACGCTGCGCACGACGACACCATGCGCCGAGCGGTCGATGGTTGGCAGGGATTCATGGTCTCCGACGGCGACCGCCTGCGCCCGGAGGCGTGCCAGTCGCCGGTGTGGGACACCGCGCTCGCCGTGCTCGGGCTCCGCGCGTGCGGCGTGCCCGCCGACCACCCGCAGCTCGTCACCGCCGGCGAATATCTCCTGCGCCAGCAGGTGACGCTGAGGGGCGACTGGTCGATCCGAGCGCCCGACCTCGATCCCGGTGGCTGGGCCTTCGAGTTCGAGAACGACCTCTATCCCGACGTCGACGACGCGGCGGTCGTCGCGCTCGCGCTGCACGAGCTCGGCCGAGGCGGGGACGCCGTCAATCGCGGCGTCGACTGGCTCGCGGGCATGCAGTCGCGCGCGGGTGGCTGGGGTGCATTCGACGTCGACAACCAGGCGATGTGGCTCTACAAGATCCCGTTCTGCGACTTCGGCAAGGTGACCGACGAGCCGAGCGCCGACGTCACCGCGCACTCGCTCGAGACCCTGGGCACGCTCGGAGTGCATCGCGACTCGGCCGAGCGAGGGCTCGACTGGCTGCTCTCCGAGCAGGAGGAGGACGGCTCGTGGTTCGGCCGCTGGGGCGTCAACCACATCTACGGAACGGGAGCCGCGCTGCCGGGCCTCGAATCCGTAGGCGTTCCGCACGACCATCCCTCCATGCGCCGCGCCGTCGCGTGGCTCGACTCCGTGCAGCAGAAGAACGGCGGTTTCGGCGAGGACATCCGCTCGTATGCGGACCCTGCCTGGCGCGGCCGGGCGGACTTCACGACGCCGTCGCAGACGGCCTGGGCGCTACTTGCGTACGTGGCTGCAGGAAACGCTGAAGATTCGGCCGGCCGCAGGGCGGCAGACTATCTCTGCGCTTCGCAACGCGCGGACGGTGATTGGCATGAGGAGCACTTCACCGGCACAGGGTTCCCCCTCGACTTCATGATTCGGTATCACCTCTACCGCATCACGTTCCCGCTTCTGGCACTCGGACGACTGAGAGAAAGGTTGGCTGGATGAAGTTCCCGTTGGGGTCGACGGTTTCGATCGGCAAGTACGTCGCCGCGCAGCAGCGCAAAGGTGAGCGCTATCCGCTCGTGCTGATGCTCGAGCCGACGCTCGCGTGCAACATCGCCTGCATCGGCTGCGGGAAGATCCGCGAGTACGAGTCGAACCGCGCGCGCCTCTCGATCGAGGAGTGCGTCGACGCAGCGGTCCAGTGCCCTGCTCCCGTCGTCTCGATCTGCGGCGGCGAGCCACTCGTCTACAAGGGGATCGAGGAGGTCGTACCGCAGGTGCTCGAGCTCGGCAAGACGATCGAGCTCTGCACGAACGCGTTGCGGCTCGAGCAATGCCTCGACTGGTTCGAGCCGTCGGGCCGGCTGACCTTCGTCATCCACCTCGACGGGATGCGCGAGATCCACGACTACGTCTGCGACTACCCCGGACTCTGGGACGTCGCCATCGACGCGATCAAGACGGCGCGCGGCCGCGGCTTCCGTGTCACGACGAACACGACGATCTTCAAGGAGACCGAGGTCTCGGACGTGATCGAGATGATGCGGTACCTCACCGACGACGTCGGTATCGACGGGATGCTGGTGGCGCCCGGCTACCAGTACTCGCAGATCGATCCGGCGTTGACGATGACCCGCGACGAGCACGAGGAGAAGTTCCGCGCTATCCGCGCCGCGACCAAGGAGCACGGCTATCGCTGGATCGCGACGCCGATCTACCAGGACTTCCTCACCGGCGAGCGCGAGCTCACCTGCGCGCCGTGGGGCTCGATCACGCGCAATCCGTACGGCTGGAAGGGCCCGTGCTACCTGCTCACCGACGGGATCTTCCCCACGTACGAGGCGCTGCTCGAGGGGATGGAGTGGGACGCCTACGGGCCTGGCAACGACCCGCGCTGCGAGCACTGCGGCATCCACTGCGGGTTCGAGCCGTCGGCCGCGTACGAGGCGTCGCAGAGCCTGAAAGAGACCGTGCGGAGTCTCGCGTGGACGCTGACGGGCTGACGTTCGCCTGCGCGACGAGCGCCGAGGAGCGGGTCGCGCGGCGGCTCGGCTTCGACGCGGTGCGCGTCGGCGTCTGCGTCGCGAACGGCGTCCCCGAAGGCCGTCTCGTCTCGTTCGGGCTGGCCGGCTCGCTCGGCGAGCTGCAGATCGGCGACGTGCTCGACGCGACCCGCGTGGTCGACGAGACCGGCACGACGATCTGGGAAGGCCCCGGGCTCGGTGTCCGCGGTGCCCGCCCGGGCGTTGTGCTGGGCGGCGACCTCCTCGTGCACGACCCGGCCGAGCGCGCGCGTCTGCACGAGTCGAGCGGCGCCGACGCGGTCGACATGGAGAGTGGCGTTCTCGCGCGCAGCGGCCGGCTCGCGGGTGTCGTGCGCGCGATCTCCGACGACGCAGGCAGCGCGGTCGAGGGAGTGGACACGACGGTGCACGCCGACGGGCGGACGAACGTCGGGGGCCTGCTTCGCTGGGTCGCGACTCGCCGCGGCGGCGCGGTGCGCTCGATGCGCGACGCGGTGCGCGCGCTGCACGCGCTGCAGGAGGCGGTCGCAGCATGAGAGGGCGTGTCCTCCTCGCGGCTCCGCGCTCCTTCTGTGCGGGCGTCGACCGGGCGATCGAGATCGTCGAACGGCTGCTCGAGCAGCACGGGCCGCCGGTCTACGTCCGTCACGCGATCGTCCACAATGATCACGTTCTTCGGCGTCTGGAGAAGCTCGGCGCGGTCTTCGTCGAGTCCGAGGACGAGATCCCGGAAGGCGCCATCTGTGTCCTCTCGGCCCACGGCGTCGCGCCGGCCGTGAAGGGGAACGCGCAGGCGCGAGGGCTGCGCGTCGTCGACGCGACCTGCCCGCTCGTGAACAAGGTGCACGCCGAAGCGCGGCGCTACGCCGACAGCGGCCATCTCGTCGCGCTCGTCGGCCACGAGAACCACGTCGAGGTGATCGGAACCCTGGGCGAGCGGCCGGACTCGACCGTCGTGATCGAGTCGCCGGAGCAGGCGCGCGAGCTCGTCACAGACAAGCCGGTCGCCGTGATCACGCAGACGACGCTGTCGCTCGACGACGTCGCGCCGATCGTCGATGCGCTCGAGGACCACCTCGGCACACTGCGCAGGCCGCACGCCGACGACATCTGTTACGCGACGCAGAACCGCCAGGACGCCGTGAAGGCGATGGTCGCGCAGGGTGCGACGCTCGTCCTCGTGATCGGGTCGGAGACGAGCTCGAACGCGCAACGGCTGGTCGAGGTCGCTCAGGCCGCAGGCGCCAGGGCGACGCTCGTCGACGGCGAGAGTGGGCTCGACCCGGGGCTCCTCGACGGTCACGAGACGATCGGCCTCACCGCCGGCGCGTCCACGCCCGAGGAGCTCGTGCGCGCGACCGCCGCGCGGCTCGCCGAAGTCGGTTACGCGCTCCCGGAGGAGATCGAGGTCGCGAAAGAGGATGTCCACTTCAGGCTGCCAAAGGAGGTCGCACAGGCATGACGACCGTCGACGTTCCGTATTCCATCGCCGCGGCCCTCCCGTCGCTGTCGGTGATGGACATCACGAACGACGTCTCGCGCGAGGTCGCCGGCGCGGACGTGAGCTCGGGCATCGCGTACCTCCACACCGAGAGCACGCTCTCGCTCGTCCGCGTGCAGGAGCGCGAGACGGGCTTCTTCGAGGATCTCGAGTCGCTGCTCGAGCGCGTCGTGCCCGGGAAGCTCCGCTCGCGCGAGCGCCTCGTCGCATTCCTGCTCGGCCCGGGCTCGGAGCAGGTGCCGTTCCTCGACGGAGCTCTCTGCCTCGGCCAGTGGCAGCGGATCCTGCTCTTCTCGCTCGACGCGCAGCATCGCGCCGACTGGAAGCTCACACTCCTCGGCTGACCACTCCGTGCGGACGCGGGAGCTGACAGTCGAGGAGGCTGAGACGCCGCTCGACTGGCGCTATCCCGGCAAGTACGCGACGTACGACGTCCGCGGCGCGCTCGGCGCCGGCCGCGGCTTCTTCTTCGTTGAGGACGACGACGGTGCCATCGTCGGCTACGGCTGCGCGGGTGCGGAGGCCCGGATTCCCGGCGTCGACCCCGAGCCCGGGACGATCGACGTCGGCTACGGGATGCGACCCGACCTGATGGGACAGGGCCTCGGCCGCGAGTTTGTCGGCGCCATCCTCGCGCACGCGTGCGCAGGGAAGCCGGAAGCGCGCGTGCGGATGCTGATCCTGCGCTGGAACGAGCGCTCGCGCAGCGTCGCGCAGGCGCACGGCTTCCGTGTCGTCGGGCGGGCGGGCGAGTTCGACGTGCTCGTGCGGAAGCCGCCGCGCGAGCCGGGCGGCGCGGAGTACCGTCAGCCCTGAGATGCTGATCCTGAGCCGCAGCGACGTGGAGACGCTGCTCGACCTCGACGCGCTGATCGACGCGCTCGCGGCCGCGCACGCCGAGCTCTCTGCCGGGAAGGCTTCGCTCGTGCCGCGCGTCGGGGCGTTCGCCGGCGACGCCGGCGTGCTCGGCGGGATGCTCGCCTATGCGCCCTCGAGCGGGCTCGGCTGCAAGCTCGTCACGCTCTTCCCGGGCAACCGCGACCGCCCGACACACCAGGCGGTCATCTCGGTCTTCGACCCTGCGACGGGGACGCCGCTTGCTCTGATGGACGGGACCTACATCACGGCGATGCGCACGGCGGCGGCCGCGGCGCTCGCCACGCGCCTCCTCGCGCGACCCGACGCGCGCGTCCTCGCGATCCTGGGCACTGGTGTGCAGTCGAGCTCGGCGCAGGAGATGTTCCCTCGCGCGCGCGACTTCGCCGAGGTGCGGGTCGCCGGTCGCGGCGAGTTCGAGGAAGCTGTGCGTGGCGCCGACGTCGTCCACGCCACGACGGCCTCGCCCGAGCCGGTCGTCCGCTTCGAGTGGCTGAGCCCCGGCACGCATGTCAGCTCGGTCGGGTCGACGCTCACCGGTGGGTTCGAGCTCGATCCCGCGATCGTCGAGCGGGCCGACCTCGTCGTCGTCGAGCAGCGCGACTCGGCCTTCGCGCCGCTGCCCGCCGGCGCGCCCGAGCTCGACCCGCGCGGCCGCGACGGAGTCGTCGAGCTCGGCGAGATCATCGCCGGCACGGCTACCGGGAGAAGCTCGGACGATCAGATCACGCTGTACAAGTCGGTCGGCGTCGCCGTCCAGGACCTCGCCGCCGCGGCGCTCGTCGTCGCGGCCGCGCGGGAACGCGGCATCGGCCAGGAGATCGAGCTGGAGGAGATCAACGCATGAGCAGCAACGACTTCAAGCCGGGCCTCGAGGGGGTCGTCGCGGTCGAGACCGAGATCATGGAGCCCGATCGTGAGGGTGGCATGCTGCGCTACCGCGGCGTCGACGTCGAGCCGCTGATCGGCGAGTACCCCTACGAGAACGTCTGGGGCCTGCTCGTCGACGACGACATCGACTCCCGCATGCCGCTTCCCGAGCCGTTCGAGCCCGTCGGCCTGACGGGTCATGCACCTGCCGACCTGCAGGCGCAGACGGCGCGGCTCTCCGGTCTCTGGGATCTCGGCAAGCTCAACGAGATCTCCGACGACCAGGCCCGCGACGATCTCGGCCGCATCTCGGGCCAGATGATGTCGATCGTCGCCAGCTCGGCTCGGCTGGCAGACGGGCACACCGACGACGTGCCCGCCGACGTCGTCGCGCAGGGAAAGACGGCCGCCGAGCGGTTCCTCCTGCAGTGGCGTGGCGAGGCTGACCCGAGAGCCGTGCGGGCGATCGACACCTACTGGATCTGCACGGCCGAGCATGGTGTCAACGCGTCCACTTTCACCGCGCGCGTCGTGGCCTCGACCGGTGCGGACTGTGGCGCGGCGCTCTCGGCCGCGGTCGGTGCGCTCTCCGGACCGCTGCACGGCGGCGCGCCCGCGTACGTGAAGCCGATGCTCGAAGAGGTCCAGGCGATGGGCGACCCCGACAAGTGGGTGCGCGACACCCTCGACTCCGGCAAGCGGATCATGGGATTCGGCCACCGCGTCTACCGCGCGGAAGACCCACGGTCGCGGATCCTCAAGCAGACTGCGCGCGAGCTCGGGTCCCCGCAGATCGAGATCGCGGAGCAGCTCGAGACTGCGGCGCTCGCCGAACTAGAGCGGCGTAAGCCGGACCGGCCGCTGAAGACCAACGTGGAGTACTACTCGGCTCTCGTCCTCGACATCGCCGAGGTGCCGCCTCCGCTCGCGCCGGCGATGTTCGCGTGCTCGCGCGTCGCCGGCTGGTCGGCGCACATCCTCGAGCAGAAGCGCACGGGACGCCTCTTCCGGCCGTCGGCGCGCTACATCGGCCCGGGACCGCGCACCCTGCAGAAGGCCTAGCGATGAGGTCGATCCCAGCCGTTCTCCTCTGCCTGCTGCTTGTCGGTGCGCTCGCGGCGTGCGGCGCGTCGATGCATACGTCGACGAGCGGAAGCACCGCGAACGCGCAGGCGCAGATCAGGAGCGCGTACGAGCAGTTCTTCTCGGCCAATACGCCGCTTGCCGACCGCGTCGCCGTGCTCCAGGACGGCTCGAGGTTCAAGAAGGTCGTAGCGAGCTTCGCGAGCAACCCCCTCGCGAAGAACGTCCACGTGACGGTTTCGTCAGTGGGAGTTCAGGGCGCGGGCAAGGCGAAGGTCGTCTACAGCGTCAAGTTCGGCAACACATCGCTCGGGAAGCAGCCGGGCACCGCCGTCTTGCAGAACGGAACGTGGAAGGTGGGGTTCGCGAGCCTCTGCAAGCTCGTCGCGCTGAGCGGAACCACGCCGTCCGCCTGCAAGTCGTAACCTCGGCCGCGTGAGCTCGCTCACGCTGTTCCGGCAGCGTCACGCCCGCGGAGCCGCCCTCGCGGCGGTCTGCGCGATCCTCTTCCTCACCTTCCTCGACAACACGATCGTCAGCGTCGCGCTCGCCGACATCCAGACGTCGCTTTCGACGAGCGTCACGGGCCTGCAGTGGATCGTCGACGGCTACATGCTCACGTTCGCCGCGCTCATGCTCACCGGCGGCACGCTCGGCGACCTGTTCGGACGGAAGAAGGTCATGCTCGGCGGCGTCGCCCTCTTCTGCGCCGGCTCGATCGTCGCTGCCGTCGCTCCCGGCACGAATGTCCTCATCGCGGGCCGCGTCGTGATGGGTGTCGGCGCCGCCGCGTCCGAGCCGGGGACGCTGTCGCTCATTCGGCACATTTATCCCGAGCGTGGGGAGCGCGCCCGCGCGCTCGGCGTCTGGGCGGCCGTCTCGGGGCTCGCGCTCGCACTCGGGCCTGTGCTCGGCGGCGTCCTGGCCGACGGCGTCGGCTGGCGGAGCATCTTCTGGTTCGGTCTCGGCTTCGGGGCTGTCGCGTTCGCGGTCGCCGCGGTGACGCTCACCGAGAGCAGCGATCCGGAAGGGCGACAGCTCGACGTGGCCGGCCTCGTGACGGGCGCGCTGGCGATCATGGCGGCGACGTTCGCCGTGATCGAGGGCGAGAACAACGGCTACGGGACGTGGTGGATCGACGGTCTCTTCGTTCTCGCAGTGGTCTTGACTGCGGCGTTTGTGATCGTCGAGCGGCACGCGCCCGATCCCGTGCTGAAACTCGAGTTCCTGCGCAACCCGACCTTCACGGCGGCGAACGTCGTCGCCTTCGCCACGAATCTCTCGGTCTTCTCCGTGTTCTTCTTCACCGCCCTCTACCTGCAGCTGATCACCGACTTCTCCGGTTATCAGATCGCGCTCGTCTTCACCTCGATGGCGGTGGCGATGATCGTCGCCGGGTTGGTCGCGGGCCGCTGGACCGCTCGCGTCGGGCCGCGGGGGCCGATGGTGATCGGGTGCCTGCTCGCCGGGCTGGGTCTCCTGCTCGTCGACCACCAGCTCACGGCGACGACGAGCGTCGCGGCGCTCGCCTGGCCCCTCGCGATCGCCGGGGTCGGCTTCGGGATCGCGCTGGTCACCATGACCGCGGCGGTGCTTGGCCTCGTCCCGCCCGAGCAGTCGGGTATGGCGGCCTCGACCGTGAACACGAGCCGCGAGCTGGGCGGAGTGTTCGGCGTCGCCGTGCTCGGCGCGGTCGTCAACGCCCAGCTCACGAGCGGGCTCAACGAGAAGCTCGTCAACCTTCACATCCCGCTCCTCTACCGAAATGTCGTGATCCAGTTCGTCACGACCGGAGGCAACGTGAGCAGCGCCGAGAACAGCCCCGGGGTGAAAGGTCACACCGCGCTGATCGCCAGGGTGCTGCTCGCCGCCGAGGGCTCGGCAGGTCGTGGCGTCCACCTCGCGCTTCAGATTGCCGCCGGGATCGTTCTCGCGGCGGCCGTCGTCGCGGCCTTCGCCGCGCGGCATAGGGTTGCCGCTGTGGAGGGTGTGGAGGTCTAGTGCCGCGCGCGGTCTTGATCGGCGGCACGGGGATGATCGGCCGCGCCGCGGCGCGCGCGCTGGCGGGTGACGGCTGGGAGGTCGTCGCGGTCTCGCGCTCGGGCACGCTGCCCGACGGGCTCGCGGGGTTCGGAGTCCAAGCGGTTTCCGCAAACCGGGAAGACACAGGGCAGTTGCGGGCGGCGATCGCCGCAGGCGCCGACTTCGTCCTCGACACCGTCGCCTTCGACCGCGTGCAGGGCGAGCAGCTCAACGGCCTCGCCGGCCTCGTCGGCTCGGCTGCGGTCATCTCGAGCGCCTCCGCGTACGCGGACGAAGGCGGAAGGGCGCTCGACGGCGAGGGAGGCGACTTCCCGGAGTTCCCGGTTCCGGTCTACGAGACACAACGCACCGCAGACCCCGGCGACGCCACCTATTCGACCCGCAAGGCCGAGCTCGAACAGACGCTCCTCGACGGTCCGCTGCCCGTCACGTTGCTTCGGGCGTGCGCGATCCATGGGCCGGGGGCGCAGCTGCCGCGCGAGCTCTTCTTCGTCAAGCGCGCCGTCGACGGGCGCAAGCGGGTCGCGCTCGCCTGGAACGGCGAGAGCCGCTTCCACACGACGTCGGTCGAGAATCTCGCCGAGCTGATTCGCCTCGCCGCGACGCAGCCTGGCTCCCGCGTGCTCAACGCGGGCGACCCCGATCCGCCCAGCACGCTCGAGATCTGCCAGGCGGTCGGCGCCGCGCTCGACCACGAGTTCGAGCCTGTGCTGCTCCCGGATGGATCGTTCGGCAACCCGTGGGCGGTGCCGCGGCCGTTCGTCGTCGCGATGGAGGCTGCGGAGCGCGAGCTGGGTTACCGGCCGGTCACGACGTACCCGGAGGCGGTCCGCGAGACATGCGGGTGGCTCGTCGGCGAGCTCGAGCGCGGCCGCAGCTGGGATGGCACCTACCTCGAACAGACGCTCGACTACGCAGCCGAGGACGAGGCGATCGAGGCGCACGCGTGATCGACGCTGCCGACTATCGCGACCGCTTCCCGATCCTCGAAACCTGCACCTACCTCATCAACCACTCGCTCGCGGCGATGCCCGCGGCTGCCGAGGACAACCTCCGCGAGTACGCGCGCATGTGGCGCGAGCGCGGGATTCGGGCCTGGGGCGAAGGCTGGTGGGAGATGCCGGTCACGGTCGGCGACCAGCTCGGCCGCATCCTTGGCGCGCCGGCCGGCTCGATCGTCATGCACCAGAACGTGACCGTCGCCGAGGCGATCGTCCTCTCCTGCTTCGCGGGGCTGGACGGCGCGCGGAACCGGATCGTCTACGAGGAGGCGAACTTCCCGTCGGTGCGCTACCTCTACCAGGCGCAGCCGGGTCTCGAAGTCGTCGCCGTCTCCGACGACGCCGCGATCGTGGACGCGATCGACGAGCGGACGTTGCTCGTCCCGATCAGCCACGTCCTGTTCAAGAACGGCGAGATCCAGGACGTCGAGCCGATCGTCCGCCGGGCGCGGGAGGCAGGCGCGTATGTGGTGCTCGACTGCTACCAGTCGGCCGGTGTCGTGCCGTTCGACCTGACCGAGCTCGGCGTCCATTTCGCCGTCGGTGGCAGCGTCAAATGGCTCTGCGGCGGCCCCGGTGCGGGCTGGCTCTACGTGCGTCCGGACGTCGCGGAACGGCTCGAGCCGACTCTCGTCGGCTGGCAGGCGCACGCCCGGCCGTTCGCCTTTGAGCCCGAGCTCGAGTACGCGGCAGGTGTGAGGCGCTTCCTCACCGGAACGCCGAACGTGCCTGCTCTCTACGCGGCGACGGCGGGCTACGACGTGATCGAGGAGGTCGGCGTACCGCGAATCCGCGAGCGCTCGCTCGCACTGACGCAGCTGATGATCGATCTCTGCGACGAGGCCGGATTCGACATCGTCTCGCCGCGCGAGGCGAAACGGCGGGGCGGCACCGTGACCGTCTCGACTCCCGACCACGCCGCCTGTCACGCGGAGCTCGGCGAGCGAGGCGTCGTCTGCGACTTCCGGCCCGATCCCGCGGGCGGGATCCGGCTCGGGCCGCACTTCTTCAACAGCGAGGACGAGGTCCGCCTGGCGGTCTCCGAGCTGGCCGACATCGTGGCAACCGGCGCGTTCGAACAGCATCAGGGAGCAGCTGCCCGTTTCTAGGGTTTAGAGGTTACAAGTCACCTGCCGATGTATTGGTCGTGCGGCGGTTGTTCCTGCTCGTCCTCGTGGTCCTCGCGCTGAGCGCGGGCTCGAGCGCTGCGCGCACAGCGCAGGCCACGGTCAGCGTGTATCTGTCGGGGACGACCTTTACGGCCTCGGGCGCGGCTCCGGCCGGAGCCGGGTCGTCGGTCTCGCTCGCGATGCCGGTCGGCGGCGTCGACGACGCGACGATCCTCGTTCGCGGAGCGCAGAAGGTCTCGATCGTGCTGCCGGTGATCGCTCCGCCGCTGCAGCTGAGCCTCTTGTTCGCGCACTACGTCTCGGTCGACGGGACGCCGGTGCCCGACGCGCTCATGCCCTGGGACGGCTCGCTGCGCTCGACCGAGGAGCCGAACCAGCCGCTTTGGCTCCAGGTCGCCGTCCCCTACGGCACGGCTCCGGGCTCGTACAGCGGCTCGGTGTTCGTCGTCGCCGACGGGACAAGGAGCGTCGTCCCGATCAGAGTCACGGTCGCCCCGGTCACGCTGCCGAAGCCGAACCAGGTCTCGGGGAGCCTGCTCACCGCCTTCAACTTCTCGCCACAGTCGTACTCGAACAAGGCGGCGAGCCTCTACGGCGTCGACCCCGACTCGACGCTGCCCGGGCTCTTCAACTTCCTCGCCTCCTACCGGCTCTCGCCGAACAGCTGGGGTTACGGGAACCCGAAGGTCGCCTCCGGCTACACGAGCGACCGTCGCTGGTGGCTCGACAAGACCGCGCAGATGGTCGCCGCCGCGGGCCAGCCCTCGCAGTTCGCGTCCATGTGGATCCCGATCTCGAGCAACCGCTGGAGCAAGAGTACGTACGTCGGCGGCCAGTCGCCGTTCGAGCCGCAGACGTGGTGCTCGTACCTGAAGTCCGTCCACACGTTCTGGCAGAGCCACGGCTGGCTCGCGGGCTCGTATCCGTACCTGTGGGGGATGGACGAGCCCGGGCTCCCGAGGTTCCGCGTGGTCCAGCAGCAGGCGAAGGTCACGCACTCGTGCTTCGCCGGCAGCCACGTGATCGTGACCGGCAAGCCGACCGCCGAGAACCGCTCGCTCTGGAACGGCGGCTCGGACGACGTCGACGTCTGGGCCGTTCTCGCGAGCCGTTACTACGGCGAGTACACGAACCCGTCCCTCTCGCGCCTCGGCATCTCGCACGCGACGCAGGAGCTGAGGTTGATCGATGCCGCGCGCCGCCATCACAAGCAGATCTGGACGTACACGTACGCCGCCGCCTCCCACTCCACGCCGGGGTTCTCTGCGACGGAGCCGGCCACCGACCCGCGCGTCTTCGTCGACTGGGCGGCACTCGAGGGGATCACCGGCCTGCTCTACGGACAGGGAACGACCACGTACGCAAAGGGCAACCCGCTCGTGGAGAACGACAGGGCGAAGGGCTCCTTCGTCCTCGTCTATCCCGGCAGGAACGGGCCGATCGCGAGCGCGCGGCTCGAAGTGCTGCGCGAGGGAATCGAGGACTGGGAGATCCTCAATGTCGTCCGCCGCAAGCACGGTGCCGCGGCGGTGCGGAAGCTGCTCTCCGGCCTCTTCTCGACCACCTCGAAGGGCGCGAAGCTCGGCTGCACGGTCGGCTGCCCGATCAGGACGACGACGCCGTACTCCTGGCCGGTCTGGTCGCACAACTCGGGGACGCCGCGGACGATCGCGCAGATGCGCGCCGCGGCGCTGAGAGCGGCGTCCTGACGCACAGGCCGAGCGGATAGCCTCCGTTCTCGTGGCGACGCTCGCACGCGACGGCCTGGAGCTGCAGTACGACGTGCGCGGTGGGTCAGGTCCCGGCCTGCTCCTGCCCTACGTGAACTTCTCCTGGCCGGAAGTTCTCGATCTCACCCCGTTCACCGAGCGCTTCACGGTGGTCACCGCAAGTCCGCGCGGCTTCGCGAAGAGCGGCCGGCTGGCCGCAGACGCCAATTATCGGGCCGGCGACCTGGCCGACGACCTCGTGGCGATGATCGAGGCGGCGGGGTTCGAGCGATTCTCCGTGCTCGGCTACTCCTTCAGCGGCGTGTTCGCGCCGTGGATCGCGAAGCTCACGGGCAGAGTCGACGCCGTCGTCTCGGGCGGGTTTCCGATTGCCGGCGATTACGCCTATCTCGGCCCGGACATCCAACGCTGGACGGAGGAAGCGAAGGCTGATCCCGAGGCCTGGGCGTATCTCGACGCGCACTTCGACAGCCGAGTCGCGCTCACCTTCTACCGCGCGATCTCGGAGCTGCCGCCGGACTTCCTCGTCGCCGACCTGCCGTGCCCGCTGTTCGCCTTCTGGGGTGACGAGGACGAGGAGATCGCCCTCGCCGGCGGGGTCGAGGAGCTCGCCTCGGCCCTCGACCGCCACGGCCTGCAACACACGTCGTTCCCCGGCCGCGACCACGAGGGCATGCTGGCGCACCTCGACGAAGCCGTTCCCAGCGTTCTCGCCTGGTTCGACCAGCTCTAGCGGGCGAAGCCCGTTATTTCCAGAGCTGGGGTGGCTGGCCCGTCACATGGGTCGCTTCGATGCGTCCATCCCGCAGCCGGACGGTCACGATCCACGCGGCCCGCTGCAGATGCCCGCCGAGCCGCCAACGCTCACCGAAGCGGACTCGGATCGCCCCTCGGGTGTACGGGGGCGACGAGACGAACTCGGTCGTGCAGCGACCGCGAAGCGTTAGGCGGGTCGTGTTCGTGCCGCCGCGTGGGATCGAGCAGGGGGTCCGTCCCGGCCGGGACGGGAAGATGCCAAGGAACCGACTCGAACGCCGCGCGATCGCCGGGGCCTGAGTCCCTGCGGTTCGCGAGGAGAGAGTGGCCGACAGGATGCGGTGCGTGCGCGGCGAGATGACGAGCCGTAAGGACGTGCCGTGCTGCCTGAACGGTGCCGGGCAGTAGGAAGTCTTGCAGGCGGCGGGAGGCGGGGTCGTGAACTCCCCGAACATCTCGACCACGTCCTTCCGCTTCGAGAACGTGTACGACGTTCCGCCACCAGGACTCCGCTCGTTGAGAAGTCTGTCCTCTCCGGCGACGATCCTCGTCAACCAGGCGGGTGGCCCGAGGTCTCCTCCATGGAAATTGGCGAGCCGGACGCGCGAACCGCCACAGCCTGCGGCCACGCCGAGGAAGAGAAGAGCCGCGAACACCCCGGTAACGCGTCGCATCCTGCCCTTATACGTTGCCGCCGCGCCAGCAGTCACACCCGATCCTCCTCGCGTCGAGCACTCCCCGAGCCGGACGCGAGCAGCTCGCGGAGCCGCGCTGCGTGAGCGGGCGCGTCCGGTGCGTCGTCGTGGCGGAAGTAGACGTAGACCGGCTCCTGCGCTGCGGCCACGGCTGCGGCGAAGGCCGCGTCAGGCGGCTCGCGGCGACGGAGGTAGCGGAACGGCGCCGGATGGTCGAGGTCGCCGACTCGGACGGCTCCCGCATCGAACAGTCGCTGCTCGATCCCGTCCCACGACGGGTGCTCGAGATCGAACGCGAGCCGCAGCGACGGGTCGAGCGAGCCCAGCAGCAGCTCGAGCAGTCCCTCGTCGCGCTTCGACTTCAGCGAGATCCGCACCGGGCCCAGCCGGTCGCCGAGGTGCCGCACGCGGCTCTCGAACTCGGCGACCGTCCGCGGCCGCTCGCCCGGCAGCTTCGGCGAGAACTCGAACCCGCCGGGCACCTGCTCGGCCCAGCGCCGGAACTGCTCCTCGGCCGGTAGCCGGTAGCCGGTCGTGTTCAGCTCGACCGTCGGGAACCGCTCGGCGTAGAAGGCGAGGAAGCGGGACGGATCGAGCCCGCTTGGGTAGAAGCCGGGGCGCCAGCTCGGGTAGGACCAGCCCGAGGTGCCGACCGACACGCGGTTTACTCTCTGCGATCCTTTGGGGGGCGATTCCTTGGCCACGATGGAAAAAGTGACATACCCGCTCGAGCAGTTCACGGAGGAGGAGCAGGCGCGGCTCGCTCCGCACTTCACGAACCTCGACCGGCCGGTCTTCGCGCTCGTCAATCTGCCCGAGACGGTGAAGGGCGCGCTCTTCGCACGCTACTCGCGCTACGCGGGCACGTTGCGCCGTCTTTTCCTTGACGAGTTCGCCGAGTCCTTGCCCGAGATCCCGGTCGTGGACCTCTCGGAGGGCGAGCGCGCCGCGAAGCTCTACGAGACGATCTTCCTCGGCTACGGCGACGACTCGGTCGCGCAGCTCGGCGGCGCGCACATCGCCTGCGAGTGGACGTCGAACCTCCTCACCAAGGTCCTGCAGCGGCCGCGGCTCGCCGCCTACCTCGAGCAGTCGACGCGGTACATCGCGTACGACTCGCAGCTCGACGGGTTCGGCTACCGCTACCACCGAGACCCGCGGTTCGGCCCTGCGTACGAGGCGGCGATGGACGACCTGTTCCGCGCTTACTCAGGTCTGCTCGAGGTCGTCTCGGCCTGGGTCGACGAGCGGTTTCCCGCGGCGGAAGGAGAGTCGCCGGCGGCTCACCGGCGCGCCGTGCGGGCGAAGGCACTCGATCTTGTCCGCGGGATCCTGCCTGCGGCGTCGCTCTCGCACGTCGGGATCTACGCGACGGGCCAGACCTACGAGCAACTCGTCCTCCACCTGCTCGCGCATCCGCTCGTCGAGGCGCGTGCCTACGGCGAGATGCTGCTCGGGGAGCTCGAGGCGGTGATGCCGAGCTTCGTCTCCCGCGTCCCGCGCCCGGATCGTGGCGGCCGCTGGATCGAGTATCTGCGCGAGCGGGGAGACGCCGCCGCCGGTGTCGCCGCACGGCTCGGTCTCGGCGAGGCGGTTGAAAAGGTCGCGGCTCCGTCCGTCCGTCTGCTGCGCGCGCACGGCAGCGAGGAGGAGCTGCTCGCATCGCTCCTCTACGAGGCTTCCGCCGTCGGTGAGGAGCAGGCGCTCTCAACCGTCGCGCGGCTGTCGCCGGAGGAACGCACAGCGCTCGTAGGCGACCTCGTCGCCACGCGCGAGAACCGCCGGCACCGTCCCGGCCGCGGCTTCGAGACGCTCACCTACCGCTTCGAGATCGTCTCCGACTACGGCGCCTTCCGCGACCTGCAGCGGCACCGCCTGCTCACGTGCCAGTGGCAGCGGCTGTCGCCGGACCTCGGCGCCGACGTCCCGCACGAGGTCGAGGAGTCAGGCCTCGGGCCCGACTACGAACGCGCCCTCGAGACCTCGCGTGCCGAGTACGAGCGGCTGCGCGGAGACGGACTCGCCGACGAGGCGCCGTACGCGCTCTGCCTCGCCTATCGTATTCGCTACGTGCTCGAGCTCGACGCGCGCGAGGCGCTCCATCTGATCGAGCTTCGCTCCGGCCGCGAAGGCCATCCCTCCTATCGGGCAGTCGCACTCCAGATGCGGGAGGCGATCGCCGCCGTCCACCCGAGCGTGGCGGCCGCGATGACCTTCGTCGACGACTCGGCCGAGCCCCGGCTCGAGCGGCTGCTCTCCGAGATGCGCAATGAGGCCCGAGCGGGACTCTGAGCTCGAGCACGAGGTCTACGAGAACGAGAGCTTCCGCGGGCTGGATCTCTCGGGGCTCCGCACCACCCGGTGCACGTTCCAGGCCTGTGACTTCTCGTTCGCCCAGCTCAACGCGTCGGAGCACGTCGGTTCCGACTTCGCGAACTCGGTCTTCGAGGGCGCGAACCTGTTCGGTGCACGCTTCGAGGAATGCCGGCTGGTCGGGGCGAACTTCGCAGGCGCGACGCTGACGGGCGTCACCGTCGAGGGCGGCGACTGGTCGTACGTCCTCCTCCGAGGCCACAATCTCTCCGGCTTCGACCTGCAAGGGGTCCGGCTGCGTGAAGCCGATCTCTCCGAGGCCGACCTGACGAACGCCGACCTGAGCGGCGCCGATCTCACCCGTGCGCGCCTGCACAACGCGGTGCTCGCGGGCGCCGACCTGCGGGAGACGCTTGTCGACGGCGTCGATCTTTCGGCCGCTCGAATCTCGGACGCGCGCCTCGATCTCGCCGGCGCGGTTCAGCTGGCGCGCTCGCTTGGCGCGGTCGTCGAGTAACTAGGCGTTGACCGGCTTGAGCACGGTCTGGCCCGGCTCGACGCCGACGGCGCCCTGGCGGGTGACAACCCAGGTGTCGCCCTTCTGGAGGGGATATGGCGCGTTGAGCGTCACGACCACCGGATTTCTCGTCTGCTCGACGCGGAACATGCCGCACGAGCCCAGGATTTTCCCGCCGCGGACGACGTAGACCTCGTAATACCGGCGCGGCGGCAGCATCTCCAGCCCCACGACGCTGAGGGTCATCGGCCAGTTGCCATCCTTCGGGTGCCAGACCTCGAGGCTCGCCACTGCGTTCGGCGCGGCCGAGGTGCCTTTCAGGTTGAGCGTGGTCACGGGCAGCCCGCCGCCGCCCCCGCCCTTGCCGTTCCCGATCGCATAGCCGCCGATGAAGACGAGGACGCCCACGAGCGCGGCTGCGAGCAGCATCATGGCGCGTCCCTTCGCGCGCTTCCGCTTCCGCGCGAACGTCACCTGGAGGCTGGGTCCGGCCTCGAGCTCGGGCGGCAGTTCCGGCGGCGGGCCGGCCCGGAGGAGCAGCTCGTGTGCACGCTGCAACCGCTCCCGCTCGGCGCCCGTCGTCTCGGCGTCGACCAACTCGTCGAAGTTCGGCACGCGGTTCACTCGAGCTCACCTTCCAGGACCGTCGCGAGCCGAGCGAGTCCGGCGCGGGTTCGTGTCTTCACCGTTCCGAGCGGGAGGTTCAAGTACTCGGCCACCTCGCTCTGCGACATCCCGCTCCAGTAGGCGAGCTCGATGACCTCACGCTCGCGCGGCTGGAGCTCTTCGAGCGCGCGGTGCACGCGCCACGAGACGTAGGAGTCCTCGGCCCGCTGCGCGGGACCGGCTTCGCCGGAGGCGAGCTCCGGCAGCTCGGCATCGACAGAAGGTCCGTTGCGGCGCAGCCGGTCGACGATGGCATTCCGGGCGACCGTGTACAGCCAGCCGCCGGCCGCGCCGCGTTCCGGCCGGTACGTCGAGGCGGAACGCCAGATCGCCGCAAACGCCTCCTGGACGGCGTCCTCGGCGTGGCCGCGGTCTCCGAGCCTACGGAGGGCAAGGCTGAAGACCGGCCGCACGTACCGGCCGTAGAGGACCTCGAACGCCTCGCGGTCGCGTTTTCCGACGCGCGCCAACAGCTCGGCGTCGGACGGGTCGGCGACGTCGGGCGGAGATGGCGCGGGATCCGTGGGAACGGCGCGCAGGCGGGGCTGAGGCACCTCGATTGCAAGTTCCATATCGCCTTTGTTCTTACGCATCCGACCGTGCGCCGGATTGCAGCACCAAGTTCGGTGCTGCGCAACCGGTCCCTAGTTCTGGGCCTCCGCGAAACGCCGTTCGACCTCGGGCCAGTTGACCACGTTCCACCAGGCTTCGAGGTACGCCGGGCGCTTGTTCTGGTAGGAGAGGTAGTACGCGTGCTCCCAGACGTCGATGCCGAGCAGCGGGACGTCCGACTGCAGGATCGGCGAGTCCTGGTTCGCCGTGGAGTAGACGGCGAGACCGGTTCCGTCCCAGACGAGCCAGCTCCAGCCGCTGCCGAACCGCTTCACGCCGCCGTCGTTGAGCGCGGTCTTCAGCGCGTCGAACGAGCCGAACGAGTCCTCGACCGCTGAGCGGAGAGCGCCGCCGGGCTCGCCGCCGCCGTCCGGGCTCATGATCTGCCAGAACAGGGAGTGGTTGGCGTGGCCGCCGGCGTTGTTGCGGACGGCGGTCTGCTTGTCCTCGGGCAGAGAATCCAGGTTCGTCAGCACGCTCTCGACGGACGCATCCGCCAGACCGGTTCCCTCGAGCGCTGCGTTCGCGTTCGTCACGTAGGCGCCGTGGTGGAGGTCGTGGTGGATGCGCATCGTCTCGGCGTCGATGTGCGGCTCGAGCGCGTCGTACGCATAGGGGAGGTCGGGGACTGCAAAGGCCATTTCAGGGGGCTCCTTTCGGCTGCTGCACTTCTCCCTCGGAGGATATGCTCCGCGCTCGTGTCCACGCTCGTCTACAGGTTCGAGGAGATCGCTCCGCGGCCGCTGCGGCCCGAGGTGCTGGAGCTCGACGGGATCTCGCGCGCCTCGGTGGAGGCGCACTACAAGCTGTACGAGGGGTACGTCACGAAGCGCAACGAGATCCTTCGCCGGCTCGCCGACGTCGACCTCGGCGCGGCGAACCAGGTGTTCTCCGAGCTCCGCTCGCTGAAGGTCGACCTCAGCTTCGCGATCGGCGGCATCAAGAACCACGAGCTCTACTTCGGCCATCTCGGCGGAGGCGGCGGCGACCCCGAGGGCGCGTTCGGCGATCTCGTTGCCCGCCACTTCGGCTCGGCCGACGCGTGGCGCGCCGATCTCAAGGCGACCGGCATCGCGGGCCGCGGCTGGGCCTGGACCGCGTACGACTGGGACGAGGGCCGCCTCTTCAACTACGTCGGCGACGCGCAGAACACGTTCCCGGTCTGGAACGCGACGCCGCTCGTCGCACTCGACGTCTACGAGCACGCGTACTTCCTCGACTACCAGACCGATCGCGCCGCGTACATCGACGCGTTCTTCACGAATCTCGACTGGGATGCCGTGAACGGCTGGGTCGGGCAGTACGGCATCTCGTCCTAGACGGGGAGGAGCTGTTGCTCACCGCTGCGTTCGTCGCCGCCGGCTACCTGTGCGGCTCGCTGACCTGGGGCTACTGGCTCGTGCGGGTCTTTCGCGGCGAGGACATACGAACGAAGGGGAGCGGCAACGTCGGCGCGACGAACGTCTGGCGCGTGTACGGCCCGCAGCTCGGGCTGCCGGCGGCCATCCTCGACGTCGCCAAAGGCTTCGTGCCGGCGTTCGCTGCAACCGTCGTCGTGGGGCACGGCGCAGGTGTTCTCGCCGGCGCGGCCGCGATGCTCGGCCACTGGCGGCCGATCTTCCTCGGCTTCCAGAAAGGCGGGAAGATGGTCGCCACGGCCGGCGGTGCCTTCCTCGGCGTCGCGCCGCTCGTGGGGGTCACTGCCGCGGGCGTCTGGATCCTCGTCTTCGCGCTCGCGCGTTACGCGTCGGTCGCCTCCATCACCGCCGCGGTCTCGCTGCCGATTTGGGCTTGGCTCTACGGCTACCCGTGGCCGGTGATCGCGTTCGGGGCCGCGGCCGCCGCGGGCGTGATTTTTCTCCATCGCGCCAACCTCGGACGGCTCTGGCGGGGAGAAGAGAACAGGATCGAGCTGCGGCGGCGGGCCGCGCAAAGCGCGGTCCCGCCGCCGGGCCCTCGTCCTAGGCCGTGAACTTCTTCTTCGCGGCCTTCGAGACGTTCCCAGCCTTGTCGATCGCCGGGATCGTACGCGCCCGGGAGGGTCTCTTCTAGGCCCGCAGCCAGTCTTCGAGCTCGGTGTGCGCGGCCGGGCCGTGGCCCCCCGCGCCGCCAAGCTCGGCACGCAGCTCGCCGACGATGCCGTGCCGTTCCGCGACGACCTCGTGGGCGTGGATCGTCTCGAAGTTGACTTGTCGCGAGGAGACGAAGTCGTCGTCGCCGAGCTCGATCAGCTCGTCGAGGACGGTCTTGAGCGCGACGCGCACCGAATCCTCGACGAAACGCGGCTGGAGGTGCGCATGCTCGACGACGAAGAGCTCGTCGGGACGCTTCAGGAGCTCGTAGATCGGCGAGCTCATCGAGCCCTCCACGATCTCGACGAGCCGCTCGGCGTTGAGGCGTTCCGCGGTGCCGACGAGGAGCGTGCCCCGGCCGCGCTGGTTGTGGGTCGCGAGCGGGACGAGCTCGAGGATCCGCTCGACGTCGCCGCCGTCGAAGCCCGCGTCGAGCAGGCGGTCGGCGGCCGCGCCTCGCACGAGACCCTGGGCGCACGGGCACGCGTTGATCCCGGTCGCCTCTACCCCCACGACCCGGCGCACGCGTTCGCGCGAAGCGGCCGCGATCCCGATCAGCGAGACCATCTCCTGCGTGGCGAGCTTCGTGACGGGCGTGCGCCGTTCGTACGGGTAGCGCGCGACGATCCGCACCTTCGCGAGCAGCGCGTCGTGCCGGTCGACGACGCGACGCGCGACGCGCTCGGCGAGATCCTCGACGAGGAACGCATCGTCGTCGACCACACCCTCGACCGCCTCCTCGAAGAGCTCGGGGAAGCGGGACATGTGGACCCCCTTCTGGCGCGGGTCGAGATCGACTGTGCAGTCGATCGTCGCTGCGATGAGCTTCTCGCTGCGGCCGTCGCCGACGCGGACGGCCTTCTGCACTCCCGTCACGCCGACGCTGGAGAGGCCCAGCGCCACTTCCGGAGCGGCGGCTTGAAGATCGGGGGCCTCGGTACGTTCCATCCGGTTAGGTTAGACCCGTGGCCGACGACAACGACTTCGCCCGCCTCGTCTCGCTCGCGTGCCACGACCTGCGGACGCCGCTCGCGACCGTGCACGGCTTCGCGACGACGCTCGTGCGCGCCGGGGACCTGGAGCCGCCGGCCGACCGGTACGTCGAGATGATCGACGCCGCCTCCGCACAGCTCGCCGAGCTGATCGACGAGCTGTCGCTCGCCGCGCGAATCGAGTCAGGGCGCTACGACCCCACCATGCGCGAGGTGGACACGCTCGAGCTGGCGCAGGCGGCTGCCGCCCGGCTGGAGGAAGATCGCGTACGGGTCGCGGGGACGGGAGTGACGATCGAGACGGATGCGCAAGCCCTCGAGCGCGGCCTCGCTGCGCTCTTCCAGTCGGCCCTTCGCCACGGCGGGCTCGAGAGCGTCGACGTCAAGGTGGGCGGGTCCGAGATTTGGCTCTCACCGGTCACGGCGGCATCGGCTCCTGTCGTGCTCGGCGACGACCTGCGTGACCTCGGAGCCGCGGTCGCGGTGCGGCTCGTCAGGCGGCTCGGCGGTTCCGTCGGTATCGAAGGCGAGACGCTCGGGATCGAACTCGATTAGCCCGCGGCGAAGGCGGGCGCCGCGAGCTGATGGCACGAGCGGCAGCGCGCCTCGTACTGCTCGAGCGCGCCGACCACGATCGTCGCGCCGTCGGCCGCAGCGGGCGCGCCGTCGACGAGGCGTTGCGTCATCGTCGCGGGCCCGCCGCAGCGATGACACACGGCCTGCAGCTTGTCGACGAGTTCGGCGCGGCAGAGGAGCTCCGGCATCGCGGCGAACGGGAAGCCGCGGAAGTCCTGGTCCAAACCGCACGCGACGATTCGCAGCCCGGACTCGACCAGCCCGTCGAGGACGAGCACGATCTCGGGCCGGAAGAACTGAACCTCGTCGACTCCCACCACGTCGTAACCCTCGACGAGCCCGGGGATGTCGGCCGGGTCGTCGACGGCCACGGCCCGCATCGTGGCGCCGGCGTGGCTGACGACGTGGCCGATGTCGTAGCGGTTGTCGATGCGCGGCTTGACGATCAGCACGCGCTGGCCGGCGATCTCGGCGCGACGCAGGCGGCGGATGAGCTCTTCGCTCTTGCCGCTGAACATCGGCCCGCAGACGACTTCGAGCCAGCCGCCGCGGTTGGGAAAGAGCCGGATCACGCGCCGACCCTACTCGGCGGACCCGACGGACTCCTTCCCGTGCTCGAACTCGTACTGCGACAGGCGGCGGAGGCTGACGATGCCGAGCAGCCGGCCGTCTTTCGAGACCGGGAGATGGCGGAAGTTGCGCTCGAACATCATCTTCGCGGCCTCCTCGACGGTGGTCTCGGGCTCGATCGTGATGACGCTCTCCGTCATCCACTGCCGCACCCGCGCCTCGGCCGCGCGCGCCCGCTGCGCGACTGCGCGGAGGAGGTCGCGCTCGGTGATGATCCCGACCATCCGCACCATGTCCTCCATCACGACGACGGCGCCGACACCTCCGTCCATCATCTTCTCGGCGGCTTCGCCGATCGACGCGGTCGGGTCGACGGCGAGGACGTCAGCGTTCATGACTTCGGCGACCGTGGCCATGGCGAGAGCCTAACGCAGCTCAGCGGAGGAGCCGGGAAAGCCGCCGGTCTTTGAGTACGCGGCCTCCGGTCTGGCAGGTCGGGCAGTAGAAGATCGTGTGCTCCTCGAAGTCCACCTGCGCGATAGCCGTGCCGCACACATGGCAAGGCTCGCCGAGGCGCCGGTGGACGCGGTAGGTCTTGTCGTCGGAGGCTCCTGCCTCGCGCAGCTCGAGGCCGCGTTCGAGCTCGGCGTCGATTGCCGCCGCCAGGCGCGCGACCTCCTCGTCGTCGAGGTCGCCCGAGAGCGCATACGGGGACAGCTTTGCCGTATGGAGGATCTCGTTCGCCCACGCGCGGCCGATGCCGGCGATCAGGCGCTGGTCGCGGAGCAGCGCGTGCAGTCGGCGGGACTCGCCGTGAACGATCTTGCCGAGCCGCTCCGGGCCGAGACCCAGCGCCTCCGGCCCAAGGTGCGCAAGCTCGGCCTCCGCCGCCTCGGGCGTCAGGAGCCAGACGCCGGCGCGCTTCTTCCTGGCGTTCTCGGTGAGGACGAGCTTTGAGGCCCACTGAAACTCCAGCGCGAACGCAGGCGTCTTCGGGCCCTTCTCGCCGGCCTGCAGGAACTTGAGCCTCCCCGCGGTCATCAGGTGGACGAGGAGCACGAGTTGGCCGTCGTCAGTGGGGAAGAGGAGCCGTTTGCCGCGCCGCTCGGCGCCGCGGAAGCGGCGGCCCTCGAGCGCGTCGAGCGCCGGGTCGAACGTCTTCAGGGTGGCGATGTGCGCCGGTCCGGCCTTCGCGATCGGGAACGCCGACACGGGGTCATTCAGCTGGCGCCGCCACGCCTCCATCTCCGGCAGCTCGGGCATGTGGTGAAGGTACCGCCCTACGCGTCTACAGCAGCGGGGCCGCCCATGAGGCCGGGCTCGTGCAGCAGCGGTACGTCCTCCTGCTCCGGGAACTCGCGCAGGGTCCGGAGCGGCGACAGGAGAACGGGGAGCAACGAGACGAAGCCGAGGCACGCCCCGACGATGAGCGCCGTCCGTACGCCGAACGCCGTCGCGAGCACGCCTCCGACGAGCGACCCGAGCGGGATCGTCCCCCAGACGAAGAAGCGCATCGACGCGTTCATCCGTCCCTGCAGCCGTTCGGGCGTGATCGCCTGCCGCAGGCTCACCTGCTGGATGTTGTAGACGACGGCGCCGAAGCCGCCGAGCATGCCGCTCAAGGCCAGGAATGGGATCGCCGCGTGGCCCTCGGGCGCAAACGGGATCAGCAGCGCGGCGGGGGCTCCGACGGCCATGCCGAGGATGGTGGCGCCGTTCACACCGAGCCGGCGGCGCAGCCAGTCGGCCGACGCCGAGCCGATCAGCCAGCCGGTCGCCCCGATCGCGCCGACGAGGCCCAGCAGGGCCGGGGTGAGGTGGAGATACCGGTACGCCCAGACGAAGTAGACGGCGAAGACGATGTTCGTGGCGAAGTTCGAGCTTCCCGTGGCGAGCGCCTGGGGGAAGAGAAGCCGGTGACCGGTCACGTACCGGAGCCCCTCCCACAGCTCGACGAACAGACTCCGCCGTTCGGCCGCCGGGGGAGGATCTTCTCGCTTGCGGATCGCGGCCGTGAACCCGCCCGAGACCAGGAAGCTGCTCGCATCCACGAGGACCGCGTACGGCGCGGTGAAGGCCGCGATCAGAACGCCGGACATGCCTGGCCCGGCGATCGCCGCGCCCGAGACCGTCATCTGCAGCTTCGAGTTGCCCTCGACGAGTGTCTCGCGGTCGACAATCTGCGGCAGGTACGACTGGTAGGCGACGTCGAAGAAGACCGTGTTGATCCCGACGAGGAAGCCCACGATGTAGAGCTGCGTGAGCGTGAGGTGTCCGAGGAGGTAGGCGAGCGGGATCGAGGCGAGCAGCGCGGCCCGCCCGAGGTCGCTCGCGATCAGGATCCAGCGGCGCCGCCAGCGGTCGACCCACACTCCGGCGGGCAACGTGAAGAGCAGGAAGGGCAAGAACACGACGGTCTCCAGCGCCGCGACCTGAAACGGGCTCGCCTTCAGCGTCAGGACCGCAACGGTCGGAATCGCAAGCTGGGAGATCTGCGAGCCGAACTCGCTGATCGTCTGGCCGGTCCAGAGTTTCAGGAAGTCGCGGTGCGCCCAGAGAGCTCCGCTCGGCTTACGCATCGGCCGCTGCGGGGCCGGGGAGCGGACCCGGTTCGAGCACGCCGCCCTCGAGCTCGGCCTCGGCCGGCGTCGGCTGGTCGACCGGCTCGGGCATCTCCCTGATGGTGCGGAGCGGCGAGAGGAGCACCCAGAGGAAGGTCGGCGTGCCGAGAATCGCGCCCACCCAGAGGGCCGTGTGGAGCGCGGTGGCCTGCGCGATCACGCCGCCCGCGAGCGTGCCGAGCGGGATCGTCCCCCAGACGATCCAGCGCATCGCGGCGTTCATCCGTCCCTGCAGCCGCTCGGGCGTGATCGCCTGGCGGTAGCTGACCTGAAGGATGTTGTACGCGACCGCGCTGAACCCGAAGAGCATCGTGCCCGCCATCAGCACGGGGAGCGGGAACGACCGTGGGGCCAGCGGGTAGGCGAGCCCGGCAAACGAAAAGATCACGGCCGTGACGACGATCCCATTGCCGACGCCGAGCCTCTTCCCCAGCCGGTTCGCGAGCAGCGCCCCCGCGATCGACCCGGCCGACCCGACTGCGAACACCAGGCTCGCCGGGATCGACGTGAGGTGCAGGCTGCGCACCATGTAGAGGATCAGGATCGCGAACATCAGGCTGCTGCAGAAGTTGGACGTTCCCGTGCAGCCGGCAACTGCGCGGAGATTCGGGTTGTTGACCACCCACGCGAGGCCTTCTTTCACCTGCGGCCACATCTGCGGCCGTGGCTCCGCGGCGTCCTCGCGCGGGAGGTTCTCGCGGTGCTTCATCGAGATCATGAAGACGCTCGAGATCACGAAGCTCACGGCGTCGACGAGGATCGCGTAGGGCGCGGTGATCGCGGCGATCAGAGTTCCCGACAGGGTGGGGCCGCCGACCTGCGCGATCGAGACGGTCAACTGGAGCTTGGAGTTGCCGTCGATCAGATGCTCCCGCTCGATCAGCGCCGGCAGGTACGACTGGTACGCGACGTCGAAGAAGACGGTGAAGATGCCGATCACGAACGACAGGACCAGCAGGTGCCAGATCTGCAGGAGGCCTGCCGCCCAGAGGATCGGGATCAGCGCGAGGAGGACCGCGCGAGCGCTGTCGCCGACGATCAGGATCGGCCGGCGCCGCAGCCGGTCGACCCAGACGCCGGCCGGAAGCGCAAACAGGATGAACGGCAGGAAGCCAAGGACGCCGAGCAGCGAGAAGGCCAGGGGGCTCGCGTGCAGGTCGACAGCGGCCAGCCACGGAATCGCGAACTGCGAGACCTGGGAACCGACCTCGCTGATCGACTGGCCGGTCCAGAGCTTGACGAAGTCGGGGTGCGACCAGAGGCCGCCGCTCGGCCTACGCATCGTCGGTGTCTACGGCCCAGATGCCGGCGGTCAGTGAGCTCGGCGCGCCGCCGGGCTTGTCGGCGCCACGGAAGTCGTCCATCAGCTTCTTCACGCGCCGCTCGAAGCGGTCGATCTCCGGCTGGGTCAACCGAGCGCGAACGAGGCCGAACCCGGCCACCAGGGGCGCGAGATCGACCTCGTTCGCGGCTTGCCGGAGGGTGACGGCAGAGATCGCCCGGCCGTCTGCGGGATCCTCGGTCTGGTAGAGGAAGAGTCGGGCCGTGCGGCCGTAGAACTTCTCCGTCAACGCTCGCACCTTGCGGGTTCGGACGACGCGGATCAGACCGGCGGACTCGAGAACCTTCAGGTGGTGGCCGACGGTCCCTTTCGGGATACCGAGTTGCTCGGAGATCTCCTGGGTGGAACGCGCCTTGTCGCGCAGCAGCTGGACCAGCTGCACGCGGAACGGATCAGCCATCGCCCGGAGCTTCGCGGGGTCGGAGACGAGCAGCGTGTCGTCGGCTTCGTAATCGTGGCCATCTATGGTCGGCATTTACCGACCATACGAAAAATCTCGACCATTCGCAAATCCGCGTATGGTTCGCGCGCGTGAGCGAGCCGATCGTCGTCGAGGTGCGCCGGAACGAAGCTGTCGAGGCGGTGCACCGGGTCCACGCAGTCGCCGTCCGCTCGGGCGAGATCGTGGCCGCTGCGGGCGATCCCGACCTCTCGTGCTTCATGCGCTCGTCGTCCAAGCCGCTGCAGGCGCTTCCACTCGTCCGTGCGCGCCACGACCTGCCGGACGGCGAGCTCGCAATCGCCTGCGCCTCCCATCACGACACGCCCGAGCAGGTGGCCGCCGTCCGAGCGTTGCTCGCGCGCGCCGAGGCGACGGAGGACGATCTCGAGCTGGGCTTGCAGGAGGGCCGGCCGCCCGAGCGTGTTCACAACAACTGTGCGGGCAACCACGCGGGGATGCTCGCTCTCTGCCGCGCGCGCGGCTGGCCGACCGAGGGTTATCGCCTGCCCGGGCACCCGGTGCAGCTCGCTTGTCTCGCCGTCCATGCGGAGGCGGCAGAGGTCGAGCCAGAGTTGCTCGGGATCGGCACCGACGGCTGCGGCGTCGTCACCTTCTCGCTCACGCTCGAGCGGATGGCGCACGCGTTCTCGCGTCTCGAGTCGCTTGCCGGCGGGGCGCGGGTCGCGTCAGCAATGCGGGCACGGCCGGACCTCGTCGGCGGCCCTGACGGCGCCGACTTCCTGCTCATGACGGGCGCACCGGGCTGGCTGGCGAAAGGCGGCGCGGAGGGCCTCATCTGCGCGGCCGGGCCCGACGACACCGGCGTCGCGCTGAAGACGGAAGACGGCGCAGCCCGTGCTCACGCACCGGCCCTCGCGGCCTTCCTCGGTCGGCTCGGCGTCGACCTACCCGAGCTCGCGGCCCGGCCGATCCTCAACACGCGCGGCGAGCGCGTGGGCGAGGTCGTCACCGCTTAGCTTCCGCCGAACAGGCCTCGGAGCGCACTCATGACGCCGCGGTTCTCCGAATTCGTGGAGCGGTAGAAGCGCGCGATCTGCTTCGCCGACAGGTCGCCGACGGTCAACGAGCCGGTCGCCACCATCTCGTCGCGGACTCGTGTCCAGGGGCGTCCGTCGTACCGAGGCTCTCCTGGCGCTGGAGCCATCTCGGTGGCGGCGCGGTCCTCCACGTCGACGAAGAGGAGCGATTCGAACTCCGCCTGCGTCATCACGACGGACGGTAAGGACGCCGGATGAGAAATCAGGTGGCCGGCGTCGCCGCGGGTAGTGGGTCAGTTTGGCCCGTGAGCGGCGAGCGAATGTTTCAGACTGACCCACTACCTCGCCGCGCGTTGACAAGTTCTTTACGAATTGCGCGGTCCTGACTAGTATCCGGCGGGCGATTGAGGGAGGGCCGGGGCGCGCGGGGGAGAGGGTCTCGGTCGGTTGTGGCAGTGCCGTCATGCAACCAACTAGGCCGGGAGGTAACGGGGACGTGCTCACCGTCGAGATCTCACTTCCTGACGTCGAAGAGCTGCACAAGCTCGTCGCCGAAGGGAAAGAGAAAGGCTTCCTCTCCTACGACGAGATCGTCAACGGGCTCGAAGATGTCGAGCTGACCAAGGAGCAGGTCGAGGACTTCTATACGTATCTGGTCGAGCACGGCGTCGACCTTGTCGAGGGCGAGCAGCACAAGGCACCGCCGCACGAGCCGCCGCCGCCCGAGGACGAAAAGGTCGTAGCCGTGCCAAAGCTCGACCTCACCGTCGAGCCGTCGCTCGACTCGCTCCGGCTCTACCTCCGCGAGATCGGCAAGGTCAACCTCCTGACGGCAGACCAGGAGGTGACGCTCGCGAAGCGGATCGAGCGCGGCGACATGAGCGCGAAGACCGCGATGATCGAGGCGAACCTGCGCCTTGTCGTCTCGATCGCGAAGGGATATCTCGGCCGCGGGCTCTCCTTTCTCGACCTGATCCAGGAGGGTTCGCTCGGCCTGATCCGGGCGGTGGAGAAGTTCGACTACCGCAAGGGCTACAAGTTCTCGACGTACGCGACCTGGTGGATCCGGCAGGCGGTCACACGCGCCATCGCCGACAAGGCGCGCACGATCCGGATCCCGGTCCATATGGTCGAGAAGCTGAACAAGGTCGTGCACATCGAGCGGCAGCTCGTGCAGCGGCTGGGACGCGAGCCGCGCCCGGAGGAGATCGCCGAGGAGCTCGAGATGACGACCATCGAGGTGCGTGAGATCCTGCGGATGTCGCAGCTGCCGATCTCGCTCGAGAAGCCGATCGGCGAGGAGGAGGACTCCTCGCTCGGCGACTTCGTCGAGGACGAAGCCGCGGAGTCGCCCTACGACACGGCTCAGCTGATGCTGCGGCGCGAGGACGTTGTGCACGCGCTCAACGCGCTGCCACGGCGCGAGCGCGAGGTGATCGAGCTCCGCTACGGCCTGCTCGGCGGCGAGCCGCGCACGCTTGAAGAGGTCGGCCGCGCCTTCGGAGTCACGCGCGAGCGGATCCGCCAGATCGAGAACAACACGCTGAAGAAGCTCGAGCACCTGCCCGAGGCACAGGCGCTCCGAGACGCAGTCAGCTAGCGGCGTTCACGTCCGCGTCGGTCGCCCGCTGGAGCGGGACGAAAAGCCTGCAGTGCGGGCACTTGAAGCCGAGGTAGCGGGCCGCGCGGCCACCTTCGATCGGCGCGCCCGCGAACCGCCTGTGACAGTGCGGGCACTCGACGTCGAAGCTCCTCTCCTCACTCGCTCCGCTCAGACGCAGCGTGTACCCGCGGCGGACGATCGCCACTCCTCGGAGCGCTCGCACGCCCGACGCGAGAGGAATATGCTCGCCGCATGGATTCCTCACCACTCGGCTTGCGCCTCGCCGCGGAGGCGCTCGGCACGTTTCTTTTCTTCTTCCTCGGCTTCAACGCGATCGCCGTTTCGGTCGACATCGGCGACGGCGCAATCAGCACTCTCGGGATCGCGTTCGCGTTCGGACTGGGGCTCGCGCTTGCGATCACGGCCTTCGGACAGGTCTCCGGCGGCCATTTCAACCCCGCCGTCTCCCTCGGGCTGGCCGTGGCGCGGAAGTTCCCCCCGATGGAGGTGGGCTTCTACTGGGTTGCGCAGCTCGTCGGCGGGTTCGTGGCCGTTCTCGCGGTGGCCGCGGTGTATTCCGAGCGGGCGGTCGACTCGCTCGACACGGCGCCCGGCCTCGGGATCTCGAGCGGTGGTGCGCTCCTGCTCGAACTGATCGCGACGGCCCTCTTCGTCATGGTGATCTGCACGGTCGCGACCGATGACCGTGCGCCCTGGAAGGGCGTCATGGCTCCGCTGCTGATCGGGCTCTTCATCTTCACGGCCGCGGACGCGATCGGCCCCGCATCGGGTGGCTCGTTCAACCCCGCGAGATCGCTCGACCCCGTCATCTTCAACTGGGACTTCAGCAAGGTCTGGATCTACCTCGTCGGACCGCTCGTAGGAGGCGCGATCGGAGGCGCAATCTGGGTCTTGTTCAGCCCGACTCCGAAGCACGAGCCGGCGACCATTCGCGCGACCGGCGGCGTCCCGCAAGGTGACGCCGACGCCGAAGAGCCGAACTAAGAGCTAGGGCAAGAGCTCGACGTAGGAGTCGACGGGCTCGCGCTCGCGCGGGGCGGGTTCTCGTGTGGCGGTCCCGAAGTGCAGGAGACCGAGGATGCGTTCGCCCGGCGGGATCCCGACCGCCTCGCGGCCTCGCTTTGTGCGCAGCACCTGGGGCGTTCGCCAGTACGTTGCAATGTCGCGCTCGGTTGCGGCGAGGAGCACGAGCATGATCGCCGCGGCCGTCGCGCAAACGTCTTCCTCGTCCATCGCAAGCTCGCCCGTCAGCGCCGCCGATGCGATCATGAGCGTCGGCGCGCGGTCGAGCTTCGCGGCCTCCGTCTCTCCGGCCACCCGCTTCAGCTCTGCGAGCGTGGCAGGACCGAGCACGCGGAAGCGCCACGGCTGGTTGAGATGGTGAGTGGGAGCGAAGCGCGCAGTCGCGAGCAGTTCGAGCAGCGTCTCGCGCGGGACGGGATCCGGGCCGAACGTCTTGTGCGTCCGCCGTGCAGCGGCCAGGTCGGCCAGGGTCACGCGAGGCGTGCAGTTACCGTGACCGTTGCTCCGGCCCGCTTCAGGAGCTGCGAGAACGGACAGCCTTCGTCCGCCTGCACCGCCGCCGACTGCAGCGCCGCGTCGTCGATCCCGTCGACGCTCGCGACGATCTCGATCTTCGAGCCGACGATCTGGTGGCCCTGGCCCTCGACCTCGTCCATGACGATCGTGCACGCCACATCGAGCCGGCCCGGTGGCGTGCCGGCCGAGGTCAGCTCGCCTGCCAGGGACATGGTGAGGCAGCCGCCGTGAGCCGCGGCGAGCAGCTCCTCGGGACTCGTCTTGCCTCCGGGCTCGCCGATCCGCGAGGGGAGGGAGAACGGAAGGCGCGCAAACGCACCGGTTGCGGCGTCGAGCGTGCCCGCTCCGCGCGCGAGGTTTCCGTCCCAGCCAACGTGCGTGGTGCGCTCGATGTGCGGCATCAGCCCGCCGCGACGACGGCAGCGGCGCCGTCGGGGTAGTAGGCCTCGGCCGGCGAGCCCGCCGGGCGGAACACGCCGAGCACCCGCATCTCGCCCGGGCCGTGGTTCTCGACGCAATGGACGAGCCGGGCAGGCAGATGGAAGCACGAGCCGGCGTGCAAAGGCGCGCTCTCGCCGTCGACGTGGAACGCTCCCTCTCCCGCGAGGATGTACGCGACCTCGTCGTAGAGGTGGAAATGCTCGGGCGCGCGTCCAGCCGGGATGTAGCCGACGAACTGGGTCACCGACTCGCAGCCGTTATCCGGGTGCGCGAGCAACCTGAACTCGCGTCCCGCCGTCGCTGTGCCGCGCTCGCCGCTCGCGATGAGAGCGTGGCTCTCCGATGCGGGCAGCGGATCCTCGACGAGCACCGAAAGGAGCTTCAGATTCTCCGCGGCGTCGACCCGCCAGGCTGTGCCGTGCGCGACGAATACGCCGGTCCCGGGCCTGAGCTCGTGCTCCTCGCCGCCGACGATCGCAGTCGCTGTCCCGTCGAGGACGTACAAGACCTCGTCGCGCTCATCGTCCCGGCGCTCGTCGCCTCCGCCGTCGAAATGTAGGAGGCGCTGGCGGAACTCGGGTACGGTGAACAGCGGAGTGACTTGCTCGCCCGTCTCCTCTGCCTGGATGCAGTAGCGCACGAAGCGAGCCTATACCGCAGCGGCTCCCCTTCCTCTACTCCACGGTGCGGAGTAAAGTCGCGAGCCAGTCTTTGCTTGATGCAAACAAACCTCGGGCGGAGGAATACGTCTTAGGTGTGGGGGCGTAAACAAGGAGGGCATGAATGTTTAAGAAGGTTGGAGTAGTCGCAGTTCTCGCGGCGCTGTGCTCGGTTGTCGTTGCGACAACCGCTTGGGGCTCGGCCAAGCCGAGAACGCTTGCCGCAGCGACGGCAAGCGTCAAGTGCGGCAAAAAAGTGACGATCGGAGTTGCCTACCCGGAGACGGGCCCGGCTGCGACGCTCGGCGCGCCGCAGTGGGACTGGGCGAACTACGCGAAGAAGGCGTGGAACAAGAGCCACAAGCTGAAGATCGCTTTCGTCCGCGGTGACACGCAGCTCGCGGGCAACAACCCGCAGGCTGTCCAGGTTTCACATGCATTCGCATCGAACGGCAAGATCCTTGCGGTCACCGGCCCGGCCGGTAGCCAGGAAGTCGAGGACAGTATCTCGGCGTACAAGCAGGGCGGCCTGGTGACGGTGTCCGGCTCGGCGACGCGCGTCGCGCTGACGCGCCCGACGACGAACCCGACGACCTCGCGGGAAACGCCCAAGGGCTACTTCTTCCGCACGGTGCCGAACGACGGGCAGCAGGGTGACAACGTCGCGACGTTCATCAACAAGGTGCTGAAGAAGAAGAACGTCCGGATCATCGACGACGAAGAGGCATACAGCCAGGGTCTCTCCGCCCAGGTCGGCAACGACCTGAAGGCCGATGGGGCAACCGTGACCACGGACCACATCAGCCAGCAGAACCCTGACTACAACTCGGTGATTGCGGGCATTCCGCACAACACGCAGCTCGTCTACATCCCGTGGCAGGTTCCCGCCATGGCGCAGCAGTTCTTCACTCAGCTGCGGGCGAACGGGGACAAGCAGATCGTCATGGGATCCGACGGCACCGACGACCCGAGCACGTTCAAGGGTGCCGGCAGCTACGTGTCCGGCTTCCCGGTCGACACGTCGTCCCCGGCTCTGGCGTCGTTCCAGAAGTCGCACAACGGCGATCCAGAGACGTTCGGCCTCCCGACCTACACGTCGGTCATGGTCAACGCCAACGCGATCAACATGGCGTGCAAGGCGGGCCACGGCAAGACCACGCGTGCTGCGGTACGCAAGGACGTTGCCAAGGTCAAGCTGAACAAGACCGTTTCGCTGCTCGGCTTCCCGGTTGCCTTCTTGAACAAGAACGCCGGCAAGTTCCAGGGCCCCGGCGACATGGGTGGCACGGCCGCCTTCGGCATCTACTCGATCCAGAAGAACGGCAGCTACAAGCGCGTCGGTTAATCGACCGACTGATCGAAACGAACGGCCCGCCTTTGCGGGCCGTTCGTCTTTTCTCTGTGAGAAGGTAGGCACTCCCCGTGCACTTTCTCGTCTTCAACATCATCAACCAGATCCGAGCGCTGGGTTGGGCGGGCGCGTTCGAACTGCTGCGCAACGGGATCGTCCTCGGCAGCCTCTACGCGCTCATCGCCCTCGGCTACACGATGGTGTACGGGATCCTGAAGCTCCTGAACTTCGCCCACGGCGACATCTACATGGTGGGAGCCTTCATCGGCTATGGCGTCTTGGTGGCGTTCGGTGGAGCGCTGTCGCCCACCATTCCGATCGTCCCGCTCATCATCTTGATGTTCGCCGTCTCGATGGCCGGGTCAGGTTTTCTCGGCGTGGCGATCGAGCGCGTCGCCTACCGGCCGCTGCGCAACGCACCGAGGATTGCGCCGCTCATCAGCGCGCTGGGCGTGGCGTTCTTCCTCGAAAGCAGCGTTCAGTTGCTCACCAACTCCGCCCACTTTCTCTACAACGGCTACGCGCTCGGCGGGAAGAACGGCAACTTCGGGCCGCTCCTCAACCCCGTCTTCACGGTCGACGGGATCCCCGTCAACGTCGTCCAGACGCTCGTCGTCCTGACGGCCATCGCGCTCATGGCGGTGCTCGTCTGGCTCGTTTATCGCACCAAGTTTGGGAAGGCCATGCGAGCCGTGGCCTTCGACCGGGAGGCCGCCGCGATGATGGGGATCGACACCGATCGGATCATCTCGATGACCTTCTTCATCGGATCGGTGCTCGCTGGGGCGGCCGGCGTGATGTACGGCCTGTACCTCGGCGACACCTACTTCTTCCTGGGCTTCTTGTTCGGTCTGAAGGCGTTCACGGCCGCCGTGGTCGGCGGGATCGGCAGCATTCCGGGCGCCATGCTCGGCGGTATCCTGATCGGGGTCGCGGAGGCATTCTCGACCGGCTACGTCGGAGGGCAGTGGTCCGAGCTCGTGGTCTTCGGCATCCTCATCGGCTTCCTGATCGTCCGCCCGACCGGACTCCTCGGCTCCCACGCAATCCAGAAGGTATGAGCAACCCCTCCGACACCCCCGGCGTGCCCGAACCGCCTCCCGAGCCGGAGTCCGGCCCGCGCATCGGCGTCGACTCCTGGGTAGCCGACTCGCAAGGACGCAGACGGGGCGGACTGCGCGGCTGGGTGGCCTGGGCCTGGGAGTCCACGCCCGACACGGCCAAGTTGCTCGCTTTCGTCGTGATCGCCCTGAGCCTGCCCTACTGGCTGCTCCAAAGCGAAGGCGATCTCTTCAACTTCGGGCTGTTCACGCTCATCTTCGTCGGATTCGGGCTCGGGCTCAACGTCGTCGTCGGCTACGCGGGCCTGCTCGACCTCGGCTACGTGGCGTTCCTCGGCATCGGCGCCTACGCCTACGCCCTCCTCTCGTCGGGCTATTACGGGATCCATTGGCCTGCCGAGGTGGTGCTCCCGATCGCGATGGTCGCCGCGGCGATCCCGGCCGCGATCCTCGGCTTCTCGGCGCGCCGGCTGCTCGGCGACTACCTGGCTATCGTCACCCTGTTCTTCGGGGAGGCGTTCCTCGTGTTCACGAACGTGTCCGACCCGATCGTCCACGGCCGGGGCATAACGGGAGGTGCCAACGGGATCCCGGGAGTGGACCCGCTGACGTTCTTCGGCTACAAGCTCACGACCTCGAAGCAGCTGTACTTCTTCCTGGTGGGCGCAGTCGCCCTGGTCGCAGGGGCTCTTTATCTCGCCAACCAGTCACGGACCGGGCGTGCGTGGCGGGCGTCGCGCGAAGATCCGCTCGCCGCAGAGGTGATGAGTATCCCCGTCAACCGGCTGAAGATCCTCGCGTTCATCTTCAGCTCGGCGGTCGCTGGGCTCTTCGGCGCAATCTACGCGGCGATTCTCACGGCGACCGTGTCGACCAACTTCCAGATCGGGCTGCTGATCACCATCTACGCGGTCATCATCCTCGGCGGCCTCGGCAGCATCGCGGGAGTCTTCGTCGGGGCGATCATCATCAACTGCACCTTCGTGTTTCTCGAGCCGCAGACGGACCATCCCGCGTTCAAGCGCTGGCTCTTCTACGGGGCGATCGTCCTGCTGATCGCGATGTTGAAGCCGTGGTACAAGGCCGTGGTCGTCTTCGTGGGAACGATCGCGTCCGGGTTCATCGCACATGCCATCGTCGCGGCGTGGGCGGGGCCGGAGTGGACGTCGGGCAAGACGGTCTCCGGCGCCGGCTGGCTCTCCCACTGGGTCGTCATCCCGAAGGTGAGCCACGGGAACGTAGACAACATCCTCTATATCGGGCTCGTGCTGGCGTGCGTGCTCGTCGCAAGCCTCAAGGGGTGGTGGCGCATCATCGCTCTCGGGCCGACGGTGTATCTCGCCGCCGTCGTGTGGGAGAACGTGCTCAGCGAGAACCCGGGCGTGACGGCCTTCATTCTCTTTGGGGTAATGCTGGTCGGGCTGATGATCAAGCGGCCGCAAGGACTGCTGGGGACGGCGAGAGTGGAGATCGTCTGATGGCCACGGCTCCAGAGCGCACTCCGCTGCTCGAGCTCAACAGCCTCTCGATGTCGTTTGGCGGTTTGAAGGTGATCGACAACCTCGACCTGGTCGTCAACCAGGACGAAATCGTCAGCGTGATCGGCCCGAACGGCGCCGGGAAGACGACGCTGTTCAACCTGATCACCGGGATCTACCAACCCGAGGCGGGAGAGATCCTGCTCGGAGGCCAGAGCCTGGTCGGCATGTCCCCGCACAAGATCACCCGGAGCGGGGTCGCCCGCACGTTCCAGACGCTGCGGCTCTTTCTCAATATGAGCGTGATCGAGAACGTGATGGCCGCGCAGTACGGGCGGACGAAGGTGGACGTGATCCGCGCGATGATGCGCACTCCTGCGATGCGCCGCGAGGAGAAGGAAATCCGGGCGCGGGCGGAGGAGAAGCTCTCCTTCTTCGGGCAGCGCCTGATGGGCTACCGCTGGGATCAGCCGGCGTACTCGTTGTCCTATGCCAACCGGCGCCGGCTCGAGATTGCGCGGGCGATGGCGACGGAGCCGCGGATTCTCCTGCTCGACGAGCCTGCCGCGGGCATGAACCCGACCGAGACGCATGAGATCACCGAGTTGATCGTGCAGCTGCGCGACGAGGGGGGCTACACGATCCTTCTGATCGAGCACGACATGCATGTGGTCGAGGGCATCTCGGACCGGGTCGTCGCGCTCGACCACGGCATCAAGATCGCCGAGGGCTCGTTCGACGCGGTCGCCACCGATCCCCGCGTGGTCGAGGCGTACCTCGGGACGAAGGCGACGTCGACCAAGTGAGCGAAGCGAGCGGCGGCGAGAACGGTGCGGCGGCCGGGGCCCTGCTGCGGCTCGATGGCGTCGATACGTATTACGGGCAGATCCACATCCTCCAGGGCCTGAGCCTCGAGGTCCACGCCGGTGAGCTCGTGTGCCTGCTCGGGGGCAACGCCTCTGGCAAGTCGACCACGCTGAAGACGGTGCTCGGCATCGTGCAACCGCGGAACGGGAGCGTGTATTTCGCAGGCGAGGACGTCACCTCTCGCTCGACGAACTACCGGATCCGCAAGGGCATCGCGATCGTCCCCGAGAACCGGCGGCTGTTCGGACCGATGACGGTGCTCGACAACCTCGAGATGGGCGCGTACATCCACGGCAAGGGGGCGAAGGAGGACTTCGACCGCGTCTACGAACTCTTTCCGCTCCTCTACGACCGGCGCTCGCAGCTGGCGGGAACGATGTCGGGCGGCGAGCAGCAGATGGTGGCCATGGGGCGGGCGCTGATGGGCCGCCCGAAGCTGCTGCTGATGGACGAACCGTCGATGGGGCTCGCGCCGATCCTCGTCGAGCGGAACTTCGAGATCATCAAGCAGGTGCACGAGTCGGGCACGGCGATCCTCGTCGTGGAGCAGAACGCGAACGTCTCGCTCTCGATCGCCGACCGCGGCTACGTCCTCTCGACCGGCCGGCTCGTCCTCGAAGGCCCGGCCGCAGAGCTGCGCGAGCACGAGGATCTCCGCAAGGCCTACCTCGGTCGTTAGGCCCCAACTAGATTGAACGGCATGGACGGGCGCGCCGCTATCGCCACCGTCGTCGCGACTCGAAGCTCCGCTCCGCGGCCGGTGGGGTCGAAGCTCATCGTGCGCGCGGATGGGAGCATCGAAGGCTCCGTCTCGAACGGCTGCGTCGAGAGCGACGTGATCCTGGCCGCGCAGGACGTGCTCGCCGGCGGGGAGCCGCGCCTCGTCACCTACGGGATCACCGATGAGATGGCGTTCGGTGTGGGCCTGCCGTGCGGCGGCGAGATCGACGTGTTCGTCGAGCCGTATGCGGGCCGAGACTCGGACGTCGTGCTCACGGTCGTCGCGGGCGACGGCGTCGGCGAGAAGCTCGACGATCCGGAGCTCGAGCAGACGGCACGCCGCCGCGGCCGCAGCCACATGTTCGAGCTCGAGGGCCGAACGGTCTTCGCCGATGTCAGCGTCCCGCCACCGCGCCTCTTCGTCTATGGCGCCGCCGACACCGCCGAGGCGCTCTGCGCGGGCGCAAAGCTGCTCGGCTGGCGCACGATCGTGGCCGACGCGCGGCCTCGCTTCGCGACGCCGGAGCGGCTCCCGAGCGCGGACGAGATCCTCGTGCTCTGGCCCGACGAGGCGCTGGCGCACGTGGCTCCCGACGCCGCAACCGCGATCGTCGTCCTCACACACGACGACAAGTTCGACCTCCCTCTCGTCCGCGGCGCGCTTGCGACCGACGTCGGGTATCTCGGCTGGCTCGGCTCGCGCAGGAATCAGGAGCGGCGGCGCGGGCTGCTCCTCGAGGAAGGCGTGGCGGAGGAAGACCTGGACCGCGTGCGGGGGCCGGCCGGCCTGGACCTCGGCGCGGCCTCGCCGGAGGAGACGGCCGTCTCGATCCTCGCCGAGATCCTCGCGGTGCGCGCCGGACGGCCGGGCGGGCCGCTTCGCGAGACGAGCACTCGCATCCACGCGTAGGATCGCAGCGATGCTGCTGCGCGAGGTCGAGTACGCAAAACCCGGATCCGTGGCGGAGGCGCTGAAGCTCCTGGGCGCCAACGACGGCGCCCGCGCGCTCGCAGGCGGGCAGACGATCGTCAACGTGATGAAGGCGCGCGCTGCGTCTCCCGACATGCTCATCGACCTGAACGGTCTCGACGACCTGAAGGGGATCGAGCTCGCCGGCGACGGGACGCTGACGATCGGAGCCATGAGCACGTACTCGGAGCTCGTGGCCTCGGCCGAGGCGAAGGCGCGGCCGATCCTCGGGGAGGTCTGCGCGACGATCGCCGACGTCCAGGTACGGAACCGCGGCACGATCGGCGGCAACGTTTGCTCGAACGACCCGACCAACCATCTGCCGCCTCTGATGGTCTCGGTCGGCGCGCGTATGACCATTGTCGGAGCCGGCGGCGAGCGAGAGGTGTCGGCGGAGGAGTTCTTCCTCGGCGTCTATCTCACCGCGGTCGGGCCGGGCGAGTTGCTGACGCGGATCACGATCCCCGCGGGCAAGAAGGACGGTTTCGCCGCGGTCACGCTCGGCGCCGACGGGACGTGCATCTGCAACGCGGCCGCCACTGTCAACGGCAGCGTGCGCGTCGCGCTCGGGTGCATCGACGCCGTCCCGGTGCTGCTCACGGTCGATTCGCCCGACGGCGTCGCCGACGCCGTGCGCGAAGCCAACCTCATGCCGCCGTCCGACGTCCACGCCTCGAGCGAGTACCGCGTCCATCTCGCCACCGTGCTCGCCGAGCGCGCCGCAACGGAGGCCTCGACGCGCTGATGGACATCACAGTCACTGTCAACGGGACGACCTACGAGCGCGACGTCGAGCCGCGCAAGCTCCTGATCCACTTCCTGCGCGACGATCTCGACCTCACGGGCAGCCACATCGGCTGCGACACCGGCAACTGTGGCGCTTGTTCGGTGATCTACGACGGCGTGCTCGTGAAGAGCTGCATGCTGCTCGCGGTTCAGGCCAACGGGACGAGCATCGAGACGGTCGAAGGGCTGTCGGAGGACGGCGAGCTGACGCCGCTGCAGCAGGCGTTCAACGAGCACCACGCGCTCCAGTGCGGCTACTGCACGCCCGGCATGCTGATGAGCGCGACCGCGCTTCTGCGCGAGAACCCGAGCCCCTCCGAGGACGAAGTCAAGAAAGCGCTGCAGGGCAACATCTGCCGCTGCACCGGCTACTGGAACATCGTCGAGGCCGTGAAGTCGGTGGCGAAGTGAGCGAGACCGTGAGCGAGACTGTCGTCGCGCCGGCACCGGTCGAGGTGCAGAAGGGCTGGGGCGGCCAGAGCGTCAAGCGCAAGGAGGACAAGCGCCTCTTGCAGGGCGAGGGCGTCTTCGTCGACGACATCAAACGGCACGGGATGGGCTACCTCCACTTCGTGCGCAGCCCGTACGCGCATGCGCACATCACGCGCGTCGACGTCTCGGCGGCCGAGGCGATCGACGGCGTCTACGGGACGCTGACCGGCGAAGAGGTCGCAGCCCTCACCGACCCGTTCTTCCAGATCTCGAGCGTGCCGGGCGCGAACATCAAGGACTTCGCGCTCGCGGTCGGCAAGGTGCGCTTCGTCGGCGAGGCGGTCGTCGCGGTCGTCGCCGAGACGCGCGAGCTCGCGCGGGACGCCTCCGAGCTGGTCGAGGTCGACTACGAGCCGCTCGACGTGGTCGTGGACGCACGGACTGCGCAGGACTCCGACACGGCGGTGCTGCACGACGACGCCGGCGGGAACCTCATGTGGACGGGGCTCTACTCGTGGGGCGATCTCGACGCCGCCTTCGCCGAGGCCGACCGCGTGATCAAGATCCCCGAGCTCCACTTCCATCGCTTCAACTCGACCCCGCTCGAATGCGACGGCGCGCTGGTCGAGTTCAACCGCGGCGTCGGCCAGTGGACGATCCACACGAACAACCAGTTCCCCGGTTTCGCCGCGATCATGATGGGCCCGGCGATGAAGACGGGGCTCGACAAGCTCCGCTTCGTCACCCAGGACATCGGCGGCGGCTTCGGCAACAAGATCACGTCCCACCCGCAGCTCGTCGTCTGCTGCCTGCTGGCGCGCAAGCTCAACCGGCCGGTGCAGTGGACGGAGTGGCGCACCGACTTCCACCTCTCGATGTCGCACGGCAACGAGCGCTGGTTCCAGGACACCGAGGTCGCCGTCAAAGACGACGGCACGCTGCTCGGCTTCCGCACGAAAGCGCTCGACGACGCCGGCGCCTGGCTGCGCTACGAGCCGCTCGGCGGCGTGATCTGGGCGCAGGTCACTCCCGGGATGTACCGCTGGCGCCACATCGAGCTCGAGTTCACGCAGGTCGCGACGAACAAGGCGCCCGTCTCGCCGAACCGCGGCTACTCGCGCATGCAGCACCTCTGGTTCACCGAGCGGATCATCGACATCGTCGCGCGCGAGCTGGCTCTCGACCCGGTCGAGGTGCGCAAGCAGAACTACATCCGTGCCGAGGACATGCCGTACGAGACGCCCAACGGGTGCGTCTACGACTCCGGCGACTACGCCGGGATGCTCGACCTCGCGCTCGAGCTGATCGGCTGGGACTCGATGCCCGCGCGGAAGGCGGAGGCCAAGGAGCGCGGCAAGATGCTCGGCGTCGGCATCGGCTCCACCCTCGACTCGGGCACGAACAACTTCGGCCAGTCGCGCCTCATCAACCCGGAGCTGCAGTTCTCGGGCAACAACGAGGTCGCGACGGTCAAGCTCGACATCTTCGGCGAGATCGTCGTCACGCTGGGCACGACACCACAGGGCCAGGGACACGAGACGACTGCGTCGCAGGTCGTCGCCGACATCCTCAACTGCTCGGTCGACGACGTGCACGTCCGCGCCGGCCACGACAGCTACTGGAATTCGCACGCAGGCTTCTCGGGCACCTACGCGAGCCAGTTCGCCGTCACGGGGCTCAGCGCCGTCAAGGGCGCCACCGACATGCTCGCCGCGGAGATCAAGAAGCTCGCCGGCGTAGTCTTCGGCGGCGTGCCGCCGGAGGCGCTCGAGCTGGCCGACGGCGGTGTGCGGATCAAGGAGAGCCCTGACGCGTTTCTCCCCTTCATGGCCTGCGGCGCGATCATCAACGCGAACAACGCCGGCCTGCCGGAGGACCTCGACGTCACGCTCAACTGCCGCTACGTCTACCGGCCGCCGTTCGAGGTGCCGGACGTCGAGAAGAAGTTCGGCAACCTCACGCTCACGTACGCAACCCAGATCCACGTCGCGGTCGTCGAGATCGATCCCGAGACCGGCGCGTACGAGATCGTCGACTACGCCGCCGTCGACGACTGCGGCAAGCGGATCAACCCGCAGATCGTCGAGGGCCAGGTGATGGGTGCGACCGCACAGGCGATCGGCGCCGCGGTGCACGAGACCTTCGAATACGACGAGGACGGAAACCTGTTGACGCCCAACTTCTACGACTACCACGTGCCGCATTCGCTCGACATGCCGCCGCTCGCGACGGGTGCGACCGAGAGCCCGTCGCCGTTCACCCCGCTCGGCACCAAGGGCATGGGCGAGGGCGGCGGCGCCGGCATCCACGCCGTCTGCGCGGCGATTCAGGACGCGACCGGGCAGGTCGTGACCGACAGCCACAACCCGTACCAGCGCGTCTGGCGGCTGCTGCAGGAGGCGCAGGCGTGAACGTCTCGGGCGAGCGCGACTTCCACGCGCCTCGCGAGGTCGTCTGGCGCGTCATGAACGACCCAGCGGCGATGGCCAAGACGATGCCGGGCGTCCAGAGCTTCGACGTCCACGACGACCGTCACTGGACCGCGAACGTGAAGATCCCCCTCGGTCTCGGCGGCCTGAAGATGACAGTCGACATGCAGAAGGTCGAGGAGCGTGAGCCCGACTTCGCGAAGATGGCGATCAAGGGCAACGGCGTCGGCGCGATCATGAACATGGAGACGTCGTTCACACTGTCCGACGTGGACGCGGGCGCAACCTCGATGGCCTGGAGCGCCGAGGTCAAGATCCTCGGCCCGGTCGGCTCGATGGGCCAGCGCGTGCTGCAGCCGATCGTGAACCAGCAGGTGCAGCACGTGCTCGCGGCGCTGGACAGCCAGGTTCAGGAGGCGATGGGGAAGACGACCTGATGGCGCCTCCGCTCAGGTTCGGCGTGATGCAGCTCACAATGGAGCCGCTCGAGGAGATGCTCGCCTCGGCGCGCGCGATGGAAGAGGCGGGCATGGACACGATCTGGCTCGCCGAGGCCTATCCGTGGTGGCGCAAGCACGGCATGGAGGCGCGCTCGTCCACCGGCGTCGCCGCGCTCATGGCGCACCAGACGGGACGCCTCACGATCGGCTGGGGGATCATCGCTGCGTCGACCCGCCATCCCGTGCAGGCGGCAATGGACGCTCGTGTCGTGCAGGAGGCGGCCGGACCGGGGCGCTTCATCCTTGGCTTCGGGACCTCGAAGATCTTCCTCAACAACACGAAATCGCAGACGAAGAAGACGCTCGGGCCGATGCGAGACGCGGTCACGATCGTGCGCGGTGTTCTCTCGGGCGAGCGCTTCGACTACGACGGGGACACGTGGAGTGCCGACGTGCCGGCGATGGCCGCGGATGCGCACGCGCCGCGCGAGGTTCCGCCCGTCTACGTCGCCGCTACTGCGCCGAAGATGCAGCAGCTGTCCGGCGAGATCGCCGACGGGTGCCTGACTCCTTCGATCACGACGCCTGGCTTCGTCCGCTATACGCGCGGCAACGTCGGCGGCGAGATCGATGTCGGCTGCACTGTCGTCGCCTCGATCCACGCCGACGACCGCGACGCCGGCCGCGACGGCGCGCGCGAGATCGCGGGCATGTACCTCGCGAACAAGGTGCAGAACATCCAGGGCTCCGCCGACGCGCTGCTCGAGCTGGCCGGGATCGAGCAGGACGAGATTCGGCCTGTCGCCGAGGCGATGGAGCGCGGAGGACGCCTCGCCGCGAAGGACGAGGTCTCGGACGCTCTGCTGGACAAGTGCCGGCCGATCGCGGGCACGCCTGCCGACTGCATCGAGGCGATCGAGGAGTATCGCGACGCCGGCTGCAGCCACGTGATGCTCGAGCTCTGGGGAGCCGAGCGGCACGAGCAGATCAGGCTCTTCGGGGAGAAGGTGCTGCCGCAATTCCGTCGCGGATAGACACTCTGGTCGCGGACGCGCGCTCGAGGATCCGGCGCTACACGCCCGAAGAGGTGCGCGCCGATCCGGACCTGCTCGTCATCGACACCCGCCCGCCGGACGAGCGGGAGCGCAGCGGTGACATCCCCGGTTCGAAGTCCATCCCGTACTCGGTCCTGCCCTGGCGCGCTGACCAGACGTCGGAATGGCGAGACCAGGAGCTCGCCGGCCGGCGGCTCTGCCTCGTCTGCGCGCACGGTGAGTCCTCCTCGCTGGCCGCCGCGCAGCTCGTCGAGCTCGGAGTGGACGCCGGCGACCTGATCGGCAGGTACGCCGCATGGTGAAGGTCGACCGCGACCGGCTCGTCGAGACCGCGTCGCGCCTCGTCGGCGTGCCGAGCTTCACCGGCGACGAGGAGGCGGCGGCGCGCCTGATGGTCGAGCTGTACGAGTCGATCGGCCTGCGGGTGCAGTGGCAGCAGGTCGAGGAGGGACGCGCGAACGCGCTCGGGATCTGGACCGGCGCGGGCGGCGGGAAGTCGCTCATGTTCAACGGCCACCTCGACACCTCGTACTCGGGCCGCGAGCCGTGGCTACGCAGCGTTCCCGGCTTCCAGCCGCAGGCGTTCGAGCGCGACGGCCGGCTCTACGGGCTCGGCATCTCGAACATGAAGGGCGCGGTCGCCTGCTACGTCGAGGCGGTGCGCTCGCTGCAGGACGCCGGCGTCCGGCTGCGTGGAGACGTACTGATCGCGGCCGTCTGCGGGGAGATCGAGAAGACGCAGCAGGGCGACGCGCAGGGCGCGCAGTACCGCGGGTATGCGGCCGGCACGCGTTATCTCGTCTCGCACGGTGGCGTCGCGGACATGTGCCTGCTCGGCGAGCCGACCGAGGGCAAGGTGGTGCTGGGTCACTTCGGCGCGCTCTGGCTGCGCATCCGCGTGCACGGCGACTTCATCCACACGGCATTCAGCGAGGGTCGACGCGATCGCAACTCGATTCTGCGCGCGCGCGAGGTGCTCGACGCGATCCTCGAGTGGATCCCGACCTGGGAGGACGACCCGGCGAACGGGTACCACGGCGCGAAGGCGATCGTCAACGTCGGCGCGATCGAAGGCGGCTTCGGCTGGCGCGCCTCGCGCACGCCGCACCACACGGACCTCTTCCTCGACGTGCGCGTGCCGCCGACGAAGCCGATGGGAGTCGCGCGGGGCGAGGTGCTCGACATGGTGCGCGGGCTCGGTGAGCGCTTCCCCGATTACGGCGTCGAGGGCGAGGTCTTCGTGACCGCGCCGGGCGCGGAGATCGAGGAGGGGCACGAGCTCGTCGCCGCGATCGACAAGGTGCACGCCGAGGTCTGGGGCGAGGCGCCGGGGCGCGACGTGACCCGCTGGTTCAGCGACGCTTCCGCGCTGACGCGGTACGGCGTACCGACGGTCAACTACGGCACCTCGACCGGGCTGATGGACGTCGAGCTCGGCGAGAACCTCGAGATCGACGGCCTCGTGAAGACCGCGGAGGTCTACGCGCGAGTCGCGATGGAGATCTGTGGCGTCGCCTGAGTGGACCGTCGAGCGACACCTCGAGGCCGGGAGCGAGGACGGTCGCGCGCTCTGGCAGCGCTTTGCCGACGTCGTCGCGGGCTGCGGTGAGCACTCGCTCTCGGTCGCCAAGACGACGGTGACCTTCAAAGGGCCGAAGCGCGGGTTCGCCGGCGCGCGACCGAAGGGAGACGAGCTGATCGGGTACTTCGACGTCACCTACCGGGTCGACGATCCGCGGATCCGAAGCGTCTCGCCCTACCAGAAGGATCTCTTCGTCCATCACTTCCGCGTCTCGTCGATCGACGACGAGTTCGCGGGCTGGATCCACGACGCATACGAGCAAGTGGGGTGTGGTCGCCGATGAGGCTCGTTACGTACGACGACGGAAAGGTCGGATACCTCGACGGCGAGGAGATCGTCCGGCTGGACGTGCCCACCACGCGCGCCTGGTTCGAGCGCGGTGGCGCCGACGAGATCGGCGAGCGGACGCCTCTGGAGGACGCGACGCTGCGCGCGCCGATCGTGCCGAAGAAGTTCTTCCATACCGCGGGCAATTTCCGCGAGCACGAGGAGGAGTCGAAGAACGTCGACTGGTCGCACCGAATCGCGCCGTGGATCAACTTCTTCCAGAACGTCGATGCGATCATCGGCCCAGACGAGCCGATCATCTATCCGGAGCACCTCACCGAGGAGCTCGACTACGAGCTCGAGCTCGCGGTCGTCCTGAAGAAGGCCGGCAAGTGGTTCTCGCCCGAGGAGGCCGAGGACTACATCGGCGGCTATGTGATCTTCAACGACATCACCGCGCGCGACATCCAGCGGGGCGAGATGCGCTCGGGCGTGTTCAGCTTCTGCAAGGCGATCGACACGTTCTGCCCGCTCGGGCCCTGGATCGTGACGCCCGACGAGATCCCCGATCCGCATGACCTCGCGATGGAGCTGCGCGTCAACGGCGAGCAGCGGCAGGAGTCGCACTCGAGCCGCATGAGCGTCACGATCCCCGAGATCCTGAGCAACTTCTCGGCGCTCGGCTACAGCGCGGGTGACGTGCTCTCGACCGGCACGGTCGCGGGAGTCGCCGGCTTCAAGTCGGAGGAGGAGCGCGCTCTGCTCTACCTCAAGCCGGGAGACGTGGTCGAGGCGCAGATCGAGGGAATCGGCGTGCTGCGCAATCCGGTGATCTCGTGGCAGCAGGGCCACGGGGAGCCGGCGCCGCCTCGCATCCGCCCCTGGGGCGACTGATGGCCTGGCCGAAGGACGACGCGAAGCTCGACCGGGTCCGCGCGCTGATGGCCGAGGCAGAGCTCGACGCGCTCGTCGTTCGCGCGCCCGACGACGTCCTCTACCTGACGAACTTCTGGGGGATGAAGGGCTACGACGCCTGCGTCTTCCCGCGCGAGGGCGAGCCGGTGCTGATCACGATCGAGGCGTCGGAGGAGGACGCGGCGCGTATGTCGTGGACCGAGGAGGTGCGGCTGATCCGCGGCTACGACCCGGAGGATCCCCGGCCGCCGCTGGCGCGGACGCTCGACGCGGCGGTCTCGGTCGCGCGTGACTACGAGCGCGTCGGGCTCGAGCTGACGCTGGGCACGCAGGCTTCCGACCGGATGGTCGGTGAGCCGACGACGTTCACCGCGGCGTGGTTCGATGCCTTTCCGGAGGCGGCCGACGCGACACCGTTGCTCGTCCGCGCCCGCTCGCTGAAGACCGAGCAGGAGCTCGAGCGGCTGCGGCTCGCCAACGAGTTGGCGGCGGCGGCGATGGACCACGTCCGAGAGCTGCTCCGTCCCGGAATGCGAGAGGCGCAGGCGGCGGCGCTCTGGCAGGGCTTCGTGCACGGCGAGGGCACGGGTTACCACGGCCAGGTCGAGCTCGCGCTTCCGTTCTCGCTCGTCTGGGCGGGCCGCGGGATCAAGACCTTCACGGCCACCGGAGACCTGCCCGTCGTCGAGGGCGAGCCCGTCCTGTTCGAGATCTGGGTCTGCGCCGACGGCTACTGGGCCGACCATACGAAGAACCTCGTGGTGGGCGAGTTGAAGCCGGATTACGCCGAGCTCGAGACCGTGCTCATGGACGTCTACGACGCCGCACTCGACAGCATCCGGCCCGGTGCGCCCATGGCCGCGCTCGACCGGCAGGTCCGCGAGCAGCTGCACGAGGCCGGTTACGCGGGCCAGCCGACGCATCCGATCTGCCACGGGGTGGGCGCCCGTGCGCACGAGCCGCCCTATCCGCACCAGGCGGGCGGCGGCGAGTTCGCAGAGGGGATGGTGCTCGCGGTCGAGCCGGGGATGTACTGGCCGGGCGGCGGCGGGCTGCGCGTCGAGGACAACTTTCTCGTGACGAGTGCCGGCGTCGAGAAGCTCTCCGCGTTCCCGGACGGAGTGGTGCGGTGTCCGACCTGATCTGGACCGGATCGCTCAACGACGCCTACCGCGTCGGCGGCCGCGTCGGCCTGTACGACACGACGCTGCGCGACGGTGAGCAGACCGTCGGCGTCGTCCTCTCGCCGGAGGACAAGCTCGAGATCGCGCGCCTGCTCGACGACCTCGGCATCGAGCGGATCGAAGCCGGGTTCCCGCGTGTCTCCGAGGACGACCGGCGCGCGGTCGAGCTGATCGCCGGCGCGGGTCTCGGCGCCGAGGTCTGGGGCTTCTCGCGCGCGGTGCCTGCCGACCTCGAGCTCCTCGTCGAGCTCGGCGTGGAGGCGTCGGTGATCGAGTCGCCGATCTCGGATCTCAAGCTCGCGGCAATCGGCGTGGACCGCGAGAAAATGCTCGGCCGGATCACGGCCGCGATGCGCTTTGCGTCGGAGCACGGGATCCGGTCGGCGTTCTTCGGTGTCGACTCGACGCGCGCCGCACCGGACTTCTACGAGCGCGTGTACGCGAGCGCCGTCGAGGCTGGCGCCCGCGAGGTCGTAGTCGTCGACACACTCGGCATCGCGTCGCCGGAGGCCGTCGCCGAGTTGGTGGGGCGGACCGTCGAGACAGTCGGGCCGGACGTTCCCGTGCACTTTCACGGCCACAACGACTTCGGCGTCGCGACCGCCTCCGCGGTCGCGGCCGTGCGCGCGGGCGCAACCTGGATCCACGGCACGATCAACGGGATGGGCGAGCGTGCCGGTAACGCCGATCTCGGCGAGATCGCGGTCGCGCTGCGCGCGCTCTACGGCGTCGAGACCGGCCTCCGCCTCGACCGGATCCGCGAGGCCGCCGCTCGCATCCAAGAGCTATCGGGCTACGGGCTCGCGCCCTGGAAGCCGCTCACCGGCGAGACGTTGTTCCGTCGCGAGTCGGGCGCCGTGGCTTCCCAGTTCCACGATCCGCCCTCGATCGAGCCGTACTCCTCCGAGCTCGTGGGCGCCGAGCGCGCCATCGTCCTCGGCAAGAAGAGCGGCCTCGACTCGATTCGGATCAAGGTCTCCGAGCTCGGCCTCGACGTGCCCGAAGAGCGATGGCCCGAGCTACTCGCGCAGGTGAAGGAGCTCGGTACGCGCAAGCGCGGCCTCGTCACCGACGACGAGCTGCGGGAGCTCGCCGGTGGCTGAGTACGACGCGATCATCGTCGGCAGCGGCGTCAACTCCCTCGCGTGCGCCGCGCTGCTCGCGCGGGCGGAGTGGCGCGTCTGCGTGCTCGAGCGCAACGACTGGTTCGGCGGTGCGATCAAGACGGAGGAGCTGACCGAGCCGGGGTTCCTGCACGACGTCTACAGCGCGTGGCACCCACTCTGGGTCGGCGGCTCCGCCCATGCGGAGCTCGGCGACGAGCTCGCGGCGCGGGGGCTCGAGTACCTCAACACGGAGCTGCCCACGGCGACCGCATTCCCGGATCGAGGCGCGGCGTTTCTTCTGCGCACGGCGGAAGGCAACACGCAGGAGCTCGGACCGGAGTGGCCGGGGGTGCTGGAGCGCTTCTTCCCCACCGCCGACCTCGCCTTCGGCGTCCTCGGGACCGAGCTGTGGTCGTCTGCGGGATTCGCGCTCGGGGCGAAGGCCATGCGGCGACTCGGCCGCGCCGGCGCCGTCGCGTTTTCGGGCGAAGTCCTGCAGTCGAGCCGCGACTGGCTCGAGACGACGTTCGCGTCGGAGCGCGCGCACGGCGTGCTGGCGCCGTGGGTGCTGCACACCGGTCTCGGGCCGGATCAGGCGACGTCCGGCTTCATGACGCAGGTGATCGCGGTCGCGGTGCAGGAGGGCGGGATGCCGGTGCCGCGCGGCGGCGGCGCGAAGCTCGCCGACGCGCTCGTGCAGCTGATTCGCGACCACGGCGGAGTCTGCGAGACCGACCGCGACGTCGAGCGCGTGCTCGTCCGCTCCGGCCGCGCTGTCGGCGTGCGGCTCACCGACGGTGAGACGATCGAGGCCACGCAGGCCGTCGTGGCGAGCGTGACGCCGACCCAGCTCCACGAGCGCCTGCTCGCGGACGCCGACGTGCCCGCGGCGGTGCGCGACGGTGCGCGCCGCTTCCGTTACGGCCGGTCCGAGATGCAGATCCACTACGCGCTCTCCGAGCCGCCACGCTGGGACGGCGACGAGCGGCTCGGGAGGACGGCGATCGTCCACGTCACGCCGGGCCTCGACGGTGTCTCGCGCGCAGTGAACGAGGCGGAGCGCGGGCTGCTTCCCGCCGAGGCGACGATCGTGGTCGGGCAGCCGCTGACGATCGACCCCTCGCGGGCGCCCGAGGGTCGCGGGCTGCTCTGGATCCAGCTCCAGGAGCTGCCGTGGCGCATCAAGGGTCACGCCTCCGGCGTGCTGTACATCGGCAGCGGCGAGTGGACGGACGAGCTGCGCGAGCGCTACGCCGACCAGATCCAGGCCCGGCTCGCGCGACACATCCCGAACCTCGAGTCCTCGATCCTGAAGCGCGTCGCGCTCGGGCCGCACGACCTGCAGCGCGCGAACGTCAACCTCCGGCACGGCGATCCGTACGGCGGCTCGCTCGCGCTCGACCAGAACTTCCTCTGGCGGCCGTTCGGCCGCAGTCCCGGACATACGACGCCGATCGAGCGGCTCTGGCAGATCGGCGCGAGCACCTGGCCGGGCCCCGGTCTCGGCGCCGGCTCCGGCACGCTCGTCGCGCACAAGCTCCTCGAGCCGCCGCTGTCACAGCGGGCGGTGGCGCGAGCACGCGGATTCCTGCAGCGCTAGAACGCGAAAATGCTGCGGCCGGCGAGCTCGACCTCGTAGATGTCCGTCGCCAGCTCGAGGTGGGCATGCAGCGCCGACGCGGCGCGATCGGGCTCGCGGGCCGCGCACGCTTCGAGCAGTTCCTGGTCGAGCTCCGCGTGCCGGTCCTGGGGTGAGCCGCCGGTCCCGAGCAGCACCGGCCGGTATCGCTCGCAGCTGTCCCAGACAGGGCGGATGACGCGCAGCAGCGAGCCCGAGCGGGCAGCCTCGTAGAGCGTGAAGTGAAAGGCGGTGTGCGTCCGCATCGCGGTGCGCACGTCGCCGGCTCCGCGGGCCTCGTCGAGCTCGGTGAGGTGCGAGCGGGCCGCACGCTCGTCGCCCGCGTCGAAGAGCTCGGCCGCCCGTCTCACCGCCATCGTCTCGAGCGAGAGCCGGATCGAGAAGAGCTCGCGCAGCTCCTCGATGTCGAGCCCCACGACCTTGGCGCCGTGATGCGGAACGTGCTCCGCGAGCCCGAGCGCCTCGAGTTGGCGCACCGCCTCGCGGATCGGAGAGATGCTCATCCCGAGCGAGCGGGCGAGGTCCTCCAGCCGCAGCGGCGTGCCCGGCGTCAGCTCGCCGAGGATGATCGCCTCGCGCAGGCGCTCGAGCGCTGCCTCGGCCATCGTCGGGTGGCGAGCCGCTGCGCCGTCCCGCGACAGCGTCGACTCCACGCTGGGCTTCACCTGGCCGAGCGTGAAGCACTCTTGATCAGATGTCAAATGCGTGACACCATCCCGTTCTCGGGTGTCGAGGGCCGCTCAGCAACTGCCGCTGGTCTCGATCTCGCAGGTGAGCACGCTCGCCGCGAGCTTCGCCGACGACCTGCGCGCGTACGCGGACGCCGGGTTCGACGGGATCGGCATCTGGGAGCTGAAGCTCGGCGAGGGATCGGACGAGGAGGCGCGCGAGCAGCTTGCCGCGAGCGGGCTCGGCTCGGCGACGGCGGTCCCTGCCGTCCCGTCGATCCTGCCGCTGCCGCTCCTGGCCGGCCCCGAGGATCCGGGGCAGCGGATCGCCTCGCTCTGCGCCTCGGTGCACCGGCTCGCGCGGTTCGAGCCGTCCGCGGTGCTCTGCTTCACCGGCCCCGCGGGAGACTTGGACACGGGCGAGGCTCGGGCGATCGTCGTGAACGGCCTGCGCACGCTCGCCCGTGAGGCCGAAAGCGCGGGCATGCGGCTCGCGCTCGAGCCGTTCCAGCGCGAAGGGGTCGAGAACTGGTCGCTGATCTCCACGCTCGGCGAGGCTGCCGAGCTGATCGAGGAGGTCGGCAGCAACGCGATCGGAATCCAGTTCGACGTCTGGCACCTATGGAACTCCGACGTGCTGGAAGAGCTCCCGCGGTACGCGCACCTCATCGCCGGCGTGCACGTGAACGACTGGCGGGAGCCGACGCGCGGTTGGGCGGATCGTGTCCTCCCCGGTAACGGAGCCGCTGACTTGCCCGCGATTTTGAGCGTCTTAGAAGAGGTGGGCTGGGAGGGCTTCTACGACCTCGAGATCTTTTCCGACAACGGTGCCTTCGGCAACGCGTATCCCGACTCGCTCTGGGATCTCGACGCTGCCGAGCTCGCGCGCCGGGGCCGGGAGGCATTCACCCAGTGCTGGCTGAACAGGAGGGTCACGGCTGCGGCCGTGGGCCAGAGAGGAGACACATGAGGGTAAGCAACCGGGCGCGGTGGGCGCTCGTGATCGTCGCCGCGTTGGCGCTCGTTCTCGCCGCGACCGCGGCGGCCAGGACAGGCTCGGCGACGGCGAAGAAGCCGATTGTCATCGGCTGGGCGTACGACGGGCAATCCGGAGGGCCGATGAACCCGTTCGATGCGCCTGCACTCGCAGCAGCGAAGCTCGAGATCGCCAAGGTCAACAAGAAGGGCGTCGACGGCCGCAAGATCGTCCTCAAGACGTGCAACACGCAGGCCGACAATGCAGCGGACTCGAGCGCCTGCGCAGCGAAGCTGATCAGCGAGGGCGTGAACATCATGTTCACGACCTGCGACGTCGATCTCGCTGCTCCGGTCGTGCAGCCGGCCATCAACAAGGGCCTGCTCACGGTCGCGCCGTGCATCGGCACCGACCAGATGGGGCCGAAGCGCTTCGGCTCGAAGGGCAAGCTCGCCTTCAGCTTCGGCAACGTCGCGCAGGACGAAGGCTCCGCAATGGCCCAGGTCGCCTGGGATCACGGCTGGAAGACGGCGGATCTCGCCACCGACACCGTGATCGTCTACTTCAAGGCAGTCGTCACCGCCTTCAAGGCTCGGTTCGAGCAGCTCGGGGGCAAGATCAACTACGAGACGACGTACCAGGACTCAGCCTTCCACGGCAACAACGTCGGGAACGCCGTGACCGGGATCAATGCGCATCCGGCGAAGGTCGTCGTCACCGTCACCGCGGGCGCCTACGGCTCGCTCGGGCCGTTCCTCACGGGCATGCGGACAGCCGGGAACAAGACGCCGGTGCTCAACTCCTGGGCCGGTGACGGAACGTACTGGGTCGGCGGCCTCAACCCGAAGGTCACGAACTACTGGTACGTGACGTACGCGAACGCGTTCGGCCACGACCCGAACCCGGCCGTGAACAAGCTCGCGTCTCAGATCAAGGCCGCGACCGGTGGTTTCATCACCGGCCCGGCGGCGATCGACGGCGTCGTCACGGCGATCAAGCGGGCGCACGGCTCACTCGTCGGCTCGAAGCTCGCTGCGGTGATGCAGAAGTTCCACAACGTCCCGACGATCTCGGGCAAGGTCAGCTTCTCGAAGAAGCTGCACTCGGTCTTCGGTCGCCAGTACCGCGTGATCGAGATCAACAACAACGTGCCAATCGAGAAGGGCTTGATCCGCGCCAAGAAGGTCCCGAACAGCCCGGACTCGTAGGGCTTGGCGACGGCAGAACAGCAGACAGAGAGGCCCGGGGCATCGCTCCGGGCCTCCTCCGTCTCCCGTTCGTTCGCGGGCATCGAGGCGCTGCGGGACGTCTCGCTCGAGCTGCGCCAGGGCGAGGTGGTCGGGCTGATCGGCCCGAACGGGGCCGGCAAGTCGACGCTCGTCAACGTCCTCAGCGGCTTCGACCGTCCGAGCAGCGGACGCGTGCTGCTCGAGGACCGGGACGTGACACGCTGGTCGGCGCATCGGCGTGGACGGCACGGGCTCTCGCGCACCTTCCAGCACAGCCATGCCTTTCAGGCCCTGTCCGTGCGGGAGAACGTCGAGGTCTCGGCGCTCGGCGTCGGCGCCTCGGGCCGCGAGGCGCACCGGCGGGCAGACGAGCTGCTCGGGTTGCTCGGGCTCGCCCAGTACGCGGATCGTCCCGCGTCGGACCTGTCGCACGGCGACGAGCGGCGGCTGGGAGTCGCCCGGGCACTCGCGACCGACCCGCGCTACGTGCTCATGGACGAGCCGGCCGCCGGGCTGTCCGAGGCGGAGGTTCCGCGTTTCGCGATCGCGGTCAACACCGTGCGCGACCGTGGCGCGGGCGTCCTGCTCGTCGATCACAACGTCGCGCTCGTGCTCGACGTCTGCGAGCGGGTCCACGTGCTCGACCAGGGAACCACGCTCACCGAAGGGACGCCGCAGGAGATCCGTAGCCATCTGGGCGTCGCCGCCGCCTACCTCGGCGAGAGCGCGGCTGCCGAGGAGGTCGAGTGACCGCCCTTGCGGTCGAGAAGCTGTCGGTCCGTTATGGAGCGGTCGACGCGGTTCGCGGTCTGTCACTCGAGGTGAAGCCCGGCCAGATCGTCGGCCTGATCGGACCGAACGGCGCCGGGAAGTCGTCGACGCTCCACGCGATCATGGGCTCGGCTCCGATCAGCGGCGGAGACGTGCGGCTCGACGGTCGCTCGCTGGTGGGACGCCGTCCGGAGGACATCGCGCGCCGCGGCATCGCGCTCGTGCCCGAGGGACGCCGGATCTTCGGCGAGCTGACGGTGGAGGAGAACCTTCGGCTCGGGCTCGCCGCGCGGAGGAGACAGCGCGAGGGAGGCGGGATCGCACGTGCGTACGAGCTGTTTCCGATGCTGCGTGAGTTCCGCGCGCGTCACGCCGGTGCGCTCTCGGGCGGCCAGCAGCAGCAGCTCGCGATCGGCCGCGCGCTTGCCTCGGACCCCGACGTCCTGCTCCTCGACGAGCCCTCGCTCGGGCTCGCTCCGAAGATCGTCGACCTCGTCTTCGAGGCGCTGACCCAGATCAGAGACGCCGGCCTCGCCGTCCTCCTGGTCGAGCAGCGTGCGCAGCGCACGGTCGCGCTCGCGGACGAGTCGTACGTGCTTGCCAACGGCGAGCTTCGTCTCACGCTCGGCCCGCAGGATGCGGGCGACACCGAACGGCTCGTGGCGGCGTACCTCGCATGATCGTCGCCTTCGCCAATCTCTCGTGGCCGGTCTTCGCCGATGCGCTCGCACTCGGCGGGATCTACGCGCTGATGGCGGTCGGGATCGGCCTCGTCTTCGGCGTTTTGCGCCTCGTCAACTTCGCCTACGGCCAGTTGATGATGGCCGGCGCCTTCGCGCTCGCCTTCGGCGACCAGTGGGGCCTGCCGAACTGGCTCTCGATCCTCTTCTGCTTCGGCGTCGTGCTGGTGCTCTCGGTCCTCATGGACCATCTCGTCTTCCGGCCGCTTCGGACGCACTCGCCGGCGGTGATGCTGGTCGCGACCTTCGCCGTGGCGTTCATCCTCCAGAACGTCGCGCTCATCGCCTTCGGCTCGTTCGGCAAGACGGCCGGGTCGCTCGCGGTGTGGCAAGCGCCGGTGGACATCCACGGCGTCTTCATCCGCAAGATCGCGATCATCGCGATCGCGACCGCCGCGGGCTGCCTGGTGCTGCTCCAACTGCTGCTCACGCGGACGCCCGTCGGCCTGCACATGCGTGCGGCAGCGATGGACTTCCGGACAGCGAGGATGCTTGGAGTACGCGCGAACCGCGTGATCGGCGGCGCCGTCATTCTCTCCGGACTGCTCGCCGCAACGGCCGCCGTGATGCTCAGCGTGGAGCAGCCGCAGATCACGAGCACGTTCGCCCTGTCGGACACCGTCTACGTGCTGATGGGCGTCGTGTTGGGCGGCCTCAACCGGCCGATTCCCGCCACGCTCGGCGGCTTCTCGATCGGCTTCGCCTTCGGGCTGCTGGGCGGGATCCTCCCGTCGAACCAGAGCCAGTACCTGCCCAGCTTCATCTTCGCAGCGGTGATCGTCGTGCTGCTCCTCCGGCCGAACGGGCTGTTCACCCGCGGAGGCGCCGCGGTGGAGCGCGTATGAATCAAGCCCGCAGGCTCCCGGAACTGCTCGCGCCGGCCATTCTGGTGCTTGCGACTGCGCTCCTCGGCCTCGTGGTCTCGAGCTATCTCCAGGCGTACTTCCTCGACACGCTCATCAAAGTCGCGATCGTCGTCGCGCTCTACGTCTTCATCGGCAACTCGGGTGTCCTCTCCTTCGGGACGATCAGCTTCGTCGCGGTCGGCGCGTGGACGGCCGGGGTGCTCACTGTCCCGCAGGGCCAGAAGAAGATCACGATGCCCGGCCTCTCGCACTTCCTCCTCACTCACAACGTCGGCAACGTCGGGTCGCTCGCGCTCGCGGCAGGCGCGGGCGCGGTCTTCGCCCTGGCCGTGGGGCTGGCGCTGATGCGCCTGTCCGGCCTGGCCGCCGGGATCGCGACCTTCGCGGTGCTCGGGATCACATACAACGTGCTCACCTACGAGCAGTCGATCGGGCCGGGCTTGAACGCTTTCTCGTCGGTGCCGCAGACGACCGGGATCTGGCAGGCGGCGGTCGCGGCCATCATCTGCGTGGTTGTCGCGTACACCTACCAGCGCACCCGCTTCGGCCGGATGCTGCGCGCAACCCGCGAAGACCACGCGGCGGCCGCAGCCGCCGGGATCTCGACCTACCGCCAGCGCTTGCTCGCCTTCACGCTCTCCGGCGCGCTCGCAGGCTTCGCCGGCGGCATCTACGTGCACCTGCTGCCACTGCAGATCGGCAACCTCTATCTCGATCTGACGTTCATCACGCTCGCGATGCTCGTCGTCGGCGGATCCGGGAGCCTGCTGGGGGCGGTCGTCGGCACGCTCGTCCTGAACGGGATCTACTCCTTCTTCTCGGCCGCCACGAACACCGTCGACGTGCTCGGCTGGCACCTGACGGTCCCGTCGGGAACGGCCGAGATCGTGCTCGGGGTGCTGATGGCGGTGGTGCTCATCCTGCGTCCCGCCGGACTCACCGGCGGTCGCGAGTTTTCCCTGCCACGGCGGCGTCGCCCCGTGGCCGATCTCGAGAAAGCGAGGGCGACGACATGAGATTCAGCATCTACACGGAGGTCCAGAGCTGGCCGGGCAAGTCATACGACCGGCTCTACGGCGAGGTGCTCGAGCAGATCGAGAACGCGGATCGGCTCGGCTACGACGCCTACGCCGCGATCGAGCACTTCTTCTTCCCGAAGTTCTCGGCCTCCGCGAACCCGTTCGGCTTGTTCGGGATGGCGGCCGCGAGGACGCGCCGCATCAACTTCCGCACCATGCTCCACGTCCTCCCGTACCACAATCCGCTCGTCCTGGCGGCTCAGGTCCACGAGTTCTCGCTTCTCACCGGCGGCCGCTACGAGTTCGGCGTCGGCCGCGGCCACGGCTGGATCCCGCTGCCTTCGGGGCTGCCGCTCGACGAGACCGCCCGGCCGCGCTACGAGGAGGCGCTCGACCTGTTCGTCGAGGCGCTTCACTCCGACGTCGTCAGCTACGAGAGCGAGTACTGGAACGTGAAGGACAGCCACGTGATCCCGTTCAGCGGCCACAAGTTCCGGGTCGTCCTCGGCGGTACCTCCGACCGCACCTACGACCTCGCTGCGAAGCACGGCTGGGCGGTCGCGGTGCCGCCGCTCCTGCCGTACGCCGCGCTCAAGGACCAGCTCGACCTCTACCGCGCGAAGTGCGCGGAGTACGGCACGAAGCCCGACATCATCTGGATCCACGCCTGCTACATCGACGACGACCGCGACCTCGCGCTGCGTGAAGCGGAGAAGCACATGCCCGGCTTCCTCAAGGGGAACGCCTCGCCGCTGACGGACTATCCGGTGCCGCCTGCGGACGCGCTCAACGCCGCCGGCTACGGCTTCTACGCCGCCGGGATCATGGAGAAGCTCGCCGCGACGCCGTACGACGAGATGGTCGCCGGTGACATCGTCTGGGTCGGTACGCCCGAGGACGTGATCGAGCGGATTCGCGAGACGATCGAGGTCTGCGAGGGGCTGACGGAGATCGCAATCACGACGAATCCCGGCGGCGTGGAGCACTGGAAGGCGATCAAGGCGCAGGAGCTCTTCGCCGAGCACGTCATTCCCGTGATCCAGCGTGAGACCGGAGCGGTCGCGGTCGAAGCGTGACGAAAGTCGTCGTTGCCGGAGCGGGATCGATCGGCTCGCTCCTCGCCGCACACCTGGCACGTGTCGCCGACGTGACGGTGCTCACGCGGCGCGAGGAGCATGCTGCCGCGCTGCGTAAGCAGGGCCTTCGCGTGTCCGGGCGCAGTGACTTCACCGCGCGGCTCGACGCGACTTCGGATCCTGCGGCGCTGCCCGCGGACGGTGAGCTTGCGATCCTGGCCTGCAAGAGCACCGACCTCGACCCGCTCGCCGGGCGGCTCGAAGGGACGCTCGTGGGCGCGACCGTGATGACGATCCAGAACGGGCTCGGCGCCGAGGAGATCGTGGCGACACACGGCGACTGGCCACTCCTCTCCGCCGTCACGTTCATGAGCGGCACGCGCCACGGCGACTCGCACGTCGAGTACGTCCTCGACACCGCGACCTGGATCGGCCCGTATCGCGAGACGACTGAGGCCGACGCCGGCCGGGTCGCCGAGCTGATCGAGGCGGGCGGACTGAAGGCCGAGGCCTTCCCCGACCTGCGCCCGGCGCAGTGGTCGAAGCTGGTCTTCAACGCGACGGTGAACGGGGTCGCCGCGCTGACCGGCCTCCCGCACGACTTCCACTTCGCCCAGACCGAGCAGCTGTCGGATCTCGGCAGCCTCGTCCGCGACCTCGTCGACGAGGGGAAGGCCGTCGCCGCGGCGGCCGGCGTCGGACTGCACGACGACCCGTGGGAGATGAACGTCCTCGCGACCCAGCGCGGCCACCGGCACTTTCCCTCGATGCTCGAGGACGTCGAGGCGCGACGGCCGACCGAGGTGGAGCTGATCAACGGAGCCCTCGTGCGCGAGGCTGAGCGGCACGGTGTGCCGGTGCCGCTGCAGACCGCCGTCTATAGGCTCGTCAAGGCGAGGGAGGCGAGCTACTCGGAGTGAAGATCGCGGTAATCGGATGCGGGGCCGTGGGGTCGCTGTTTGCGGCGAACCTGTCGCTGCTCGACGACGTCGAGGTCTGGGCGTTCGACCTGAACGAGCTGCACGTGGCGGCGATCAACCGCGACGGCCTCAGGCTCACGGGCGCCGGCGACGTCGTGGGCAGCCCACGCGCGACGAGCAACGCGAGCGAGCTTCCGGCCTGCGACTTCGGAATCGTGGCGACGAAGGCGATGCACACGGAGCCCGCGATCGCCGCCACCGCCCACGCGTTCGCGGACGGTTGTGTCGCGACCGTCCAGAACGGGCTCGGCAACGAGGAGACGCTCGCACCGCATGTCGAGCGCGTTATCCGCGGCACGACCTTCCCTGCTGGGAAGCTGCTCGGGCCCGGGCAGGTGCAATGGGACGTGAAGGGCGATACGACTTTCGGCCCCTACGACGAGCGGACGCCGTTCGACGAGGTCGAGCGCCTCGCGGACGCCTGCACGCGCGCCGGGATGCCCGCGGCCGCGGTCGAGGACGCCCGCGGGCCGCAGTGGCGAAAGGTCATCTTTAACGCCTCGACGAACCCGATCGGCGCGCTCACCGGCCTCACCCACGGCCGCGTCTGCGAGCGCCCCGATCTCCGAGCCCTCGTAACCGGTCTCGTCGACGAAGGCAAGGCGGTCGCGGCGGCGCAGGGCATCGTGCTCGACGCCGATCCCGAGGAGCTGATCGACCACGCGGCGCGCCCGGATGTCGCCTACGACCACAAGGCTTCGATGCTTCAGGACGCCGAGGCGCGGCGGCAGACGGAGGTCGACTACCTCAACGGCGGCATCGTCCGCTTCGGCGAGGAGTACGGGGTCCCCACTCCACTCAACGCCGCAATCCAGGCACTCGTGAAGGGGGTGGAGGCTTCTTGGACGCAGAGTTGACCGCGCGCCATGCGCAGGTGAGGAAGGCGCTCGAGCGGGACGGGCTCGACGCCGCGCTCGTCTGCGGCTCCGAGTACTCGGGCTTCGAGGGCGCCGTCACCTACCTCTCCGGCTTCCAGATCGTCCATCGCTACGCGTACGTGCTCCTCCCGGCCGAGGGAGAGCCGGCGATCGTCTTCCCGGCCGAGGCGCGATACGTTGGAGAGCACGGCGACTCCCAGGTCGAGGAGCAGGTCTTCGCCGACCGGCCGGGAGAGTGGCTCGCCGAACGGCTGCGCGGACAGCGGGTCGGCGTCTACGGGCTCGACTACGTGATGACCGTGCGTGACTACGCGGCTCTTGCAGATGCGGCCGAGCTCGTGCCGTGGGATGAGCAGTTCGACCTTGCCCGCGCAGTCAAATCAGAGGCCGAGCTTGCGTCCGTCCGCGAGAGCGTCGAGATCAACACCGCCGGCTTCCACGCCTTCCGCGAAGCCTGGGCTCCCGGCCGCAACGCGGCCGAGGTGCTCGCGCCCGCCGAGGAACTGTTCGTCGAGCGCGGCTGCGGGCGGCTGACGATGAACATGGTGCTCGTCGGCGCCGAGTTCGCGATCGCGCGCGACGGCACGATCTTCGGCGAGTTCACCGTCCCCTCGCTCGAGATCGCCGGGCCGGGCGGTCATTGGGTCGAGGTCTCGCGCGCGCTCGGGACGCCGAGCGCCGAGGTGCAGCGCATGCTCGAAGCGTATGACGAGTACTACGAGGTCGCGCCGAGCGCGCTCCGCGCGGGCGCGACCGCCCACGACGTGCACCGCGCCGTCTCGGCGGGCTTTACGCAGCGCGGCTACCAGCTCGGCCACGTGACCGGCCACTCGATCGGAATGACGATGATCGAGCACCCCAAGATCGGCGAGGGGATCGAGACGGAGCTCGCCGCGAACATGGTCTTCTCCATGCACCCCCACGCGATCGCGGCCGATGGTCGAGAATGCCTCTATATGCAGGACACCTGGCTCGTGACGGAGGACGGCGGCGTTCCGCTCGCCGGCCTGGAGATGCGCATCTGGTGAGCGCTCCCAACGCCGATGAGTTCGCCCCGATCCTCGAGGGCGCGGGCGGCTCGGACTACGAGCGCTATCTCCGCACCGACGAGTTGCTCTCGCTCCAGAAGGGGCCGGACGAATGGGTGCACCGTGACGAGCTCCTCTTCCAGACCGTCCATCAGTCGTCCGAGCTTTTCCTCAAGCACGCGTGGACGGAGATCGAGGAGGCGACGCGGCTGATCGAGGCGCGCGACGCCGCCGGCGCGCTGCGGCTACTCGGCCGCGCGAACCATGCGATCCGTTACGTGGTCTCCTTTCTCGAGCATCTCGAGCTGATGTCGCCGTGGGAGTACCAGGAGGTGCGCCGTGTGCTCGGCCACGGCTCGGGCTTCGATTCGCCCGGCTTCCGCATGATCCGGCAGGTCTCGCCCGACCTCTACGCCGCCTTCGACGGGCTGCGCCGCGAGCGGGGGCTTTCGCTGCTCGAGGTCTACACGCGGGGTCGCGAGAATGAGGATCTGTACCAGCTCGCCGAGGCATTGATCGACTGGGACGAGCAGGTCGGTGTCTGGCGTTTCCGCCATGTGAAGATGGTCGGCCGCGTGATCGGCGAGGACGTGGTCGGGACGCAGGGCACTCCGGTCGAGCTGCTCGCCGGGCTGATCAAGCACAAGATGTTCCCCGAGCTCTGGACGGTTCGAACGGAGCTCACGGAGCTGGCGAAGCAGTCGGACTAGGTGATCTCTCTCGACGAGATCCGCCGGGCCCGCGAGCGGATCGGCGACGACGTCCTCCGCACGCCGCTCGTGCCGCTGGGGACGGACGACCGGATCCGGTTGAAGCTCGAGTGCCTGCAGCCGATCGGCTGCTTCAAGCTTCGCGGCGCGCTGTCGGCGGTGCGCGCGGCGTCGTCCGGCGAGCTCGCCCCCGGAGTCGTCACGGCGAGCGCGGGGAACATGGCGCAGGGCGTCGCCTGGGCGGCGCGAGACGCCGGTGTGCCCGCGCGCGTGATCGTCCCGGAGAGCGCGCCGCGCGCGAAGCTCGACCGGATCGCCGCGCTCGGCGCGGAGCTCCTCCCGGTCACGCACGAGGAGTGGTGGCAGGCGATGGTCGACCACGGGCGCGAAGGGGTCGACGGCCTGTTCGTCCACCCGTCGGGCGACGAGGCGGTCATGGCCGGGAACGGCACGATCGGCCTCGAGATCGCCGAGGACGCCCCGGAATTCGACGCGGTCGTCATCCCGTGGGGCGGTGGCGGTCTGACGTCCGGGATCGCGAGCGCAATCAAGGCGCTGCGGCCGGGCGTTCGGGTCGTGACGGCCGAGCCCGAGACCGGCGCGCCGCTGGCCGCGGCGTTCGCTGCGGGCGAGCCGAGCGAGATCGAGTTCGAGGCGTCGTGGGTGGACGGTGCCGGCGGCCGAGCGCTCCTGCCCGGTGTGTGGGAGCGTGCCCGCGAGCTCGTCGACGAAGCGGTTGCTCTTCCGCTCGCCGAGGTCGAGGGGGCCGTCCGGCTGCTGGCCTCCCGCGCGCACGTCGTGGCGGAGGGCGCCGGAGCGCTCGCGCTCGCGGCAGCGCTGAGGCGCGACGACCGCTGCGTCTGCATCGTCAGCGGCGGGAACATCGATCCCACCGTCCTCGCTCGCATCCTCGCCGGCTGAAGCGGCCTTGTAACAGTCTGTTACTAGGGCACGCGGGGGCGGCGTCGATGTCGCATCGGCTCAGTCCGGCAGGAGCGGCATCGTGAAGCCGGGATCGCGGCCGAGCAGGACGGCGCGAGTGATCGCGGCGGTGCCGAAGCGATCGCGCACTGCGTCGACGGCTGCGTCGAGCGCCTCGTCCGGGCCGAGCAGGAGCTGGCGCGTCCGGGCGTCCTCGAGCATCGCTACCGAGCAGCCGATCATCGTGATCCCGCGCTGCTCGATAAGCGGCGTGGCCGTTGCGAGGAGCGCTCGCGCGGTGGCGAGGATCGCCTGCGTGTTCGCCGTCGCGAAGGGGAGCGTGTGCGACCGCGTCGCGCGCTCGAAGTCTCCGAAGCGCAGACGGAGGACGACCGTCCGCCCGACGCGCCGCGCCGTTCGCATACGCCTCGTGATCCGGTCGACGATCCCGACGAGGGAGGCGTCGACCTTCTCCGGCGAGTGCCGCCCGCGTCCGAGCGCGCGCTGAGACCCGATCGAACCGCGCCGCCGCCCCGATTCGACGCGGCGGAAGTCGCGGTTGTGCGCGAGCGCGCTGAGCTGCCGGCCCATCGCCCGGCCGAGCATCGCGACCAACGTCGACTCCGACAGCGCGGCGAGCTCGCCGACCGTCCGCACGTTCCACGCCTCGAGGCGCCGTGCTGTCGCGGGGCCGACGCCCCACACGCACTCGACCGGCAGCGGATGCAGGAACGCGAGCTCGCGGTCGGGCGGCACGGCGAGCAGCCCGTCCGGCTTGGCCACCCCGCTCGCGACCTTCGCGAGGAACTTCGTCCGCGCGACACCGACCGTCACCGGCAGGCCAACCCGCTCGCGAACGGCCGCCCGCAGTCGTGCCGCGATCTCCACGGGGGTCCCGGCGATCCGCTCCATCCCGCGCACGTCGAGAAACGCCTCGTCAATCGAGAGCCCCTCGACCACGGGCGACGCGTCCTCGAAGACGGCGAACATCGCCCGACTCGCTTCGGTGTACGCGGCATGGCGCGGCGGCACCACGATCGCGTCGGGGCAGAGCCGACGCGCCTGCCGTCCGCCCATTGCCGTGCGGATCCCATACGCCTTGGCCTCGTAGCTCGCCGCCAGCACGACGCCGCCGCCGACGATGACCGGCCGGCCGCGGAGCCGCGGGTCGTCCCGCTGCTCGACCGACGCGAAGAACGCGTCGGCGTCCGCGTGCAGCACGAACATATGTTCGGTACATTACTGGAGCGCTGCCAGCGCCGCGTTGAACCGGTCGATCTCGTCCGCGGTGTTGTAGTGGATCAGTCCGACGCGGACGGCGTCCTGCGGATAGGGAAGCTTCTCGCGAAGGCCGAGCGAGTACCAGTTGTCGTGGGCCCACACGCCGAAGCCCTGGTCGGCCATCCGCGCCGCGACGTCGGCGGCCGGAACGCCCTCCACGTTGAGCAGGAAGGTCGGGACGCGGTCGTCCATCGACTGCAGCCCGTAGACGGTCACCGAGTCGGGCAGCCCGTCGAGGAAGCGCTGGCCCAGCTCGCGTTCGTACGCGGTGATCGCGGGCATCCCGCCGAGCGACTCGAGGTATCCGATCGTCGCCGAGAAGCCGGCCAGCAGCTCGTAGGGAGCCGTGCCGGGCTCGAACTTCCGCCCGACCGGAGTCGACGCAGCCGGGCGCGCCTTGTAGGGGCGCCAGGACTCGAGCAGATCGTGCCGCCCGTACGCGAGGCCGAGGTGCGGGCCGCAGAACTTGTAGGCGGAGCAGAGGTAGAGGTCGCAGCCGAGCGCCTGCACGTCGGTCGGCGCGTGCGCCGCGTACTGCACCGCGTCCACCCAGCAGAGCGCTCCGGCGGAGTGCGCGAGCTCGGAGACACGGGCGACGTCGACGATCGTTCCGACCGCGTTAGACGAGGCGACGCAGGCGACGACCCGCACCCGGTCGTCGAGCTTCCGCTCGAGATCGTCGAGATCGAGGCGGAGGTCGGGCGTGACGTCGATCCAGTCGAGCTCGAAGCCGCGGTCGGCCGCCAGCTCGACCCACGGCGAGACACCGCCGTCGTGGTCGAGGCGCGAGACGAGGATCCGGTCGCCCTCGCGCCAGTCGCGCGCGGCCGTCCGCGACAGGGCGAAGTCGAGCACCGTCATGTTCTGGCCGAAGATCACGTCGTCGGCCGAGCAGCCGAGGAAGCGGGCGCCATCCTCACGCGCCGTGTTGAGGATCCCCTCGACCCGGTGGCTGGTCTCGTAGAGCGCGCCGATGTTCGCCGAGGCCTCGCGCATCGAACGCGCGATCGCGTCTCCGACCTCGTCGGGCACCTGCGAGCCGCCTGGCGCATCGAGGAAGACGAAGCCTCCGTCGCGCAGCGCCGAAAAGCGCGCGCGTACCGCCTCGACGTCCAATAAGGTCGCTGCCATGGAGCGAGCCTACCCACGGATCATCCTCGGTTGCGGCAACTTCGGAGGCATCGGCTCGGCGCCCGCTTTCTTCGGCCAGGGAGAGACGCTGGAGCAGGCGCTCGACCTGATGGACGCTGCCTGGGAGGCGGGGATCACCTGGTTCGACACCGCCGACGCGTACGGCGGCGGCCGCAGCGAGACCTTCGTCGGCGAATGGATCCGCTCGCGGCGTCCGGATGGGCTTCGCCTCACGACCAAGACCTTCAACCCGATGGCCGAGGGCGAGGATCACGGGCTCGCGCCGGAGCGGGTGCGGCGGCAGATCGACACGAGTCTCGGGCGGCTCGGCGTCGATCGCGTCGATCTCTACTTCGCGCATGCGCCGGATCCGGACGTGCCTGCCGCCGAGCTCGCAGGCGTCTTCGAGGAGCTCGTCGCCGCCGGCAAAATCGGCGCCTACGGAGTCAGCAACGTCGACGGTTCACAGCTGCGGGCGGCGCTCGAGGCTGGTTCCTTCTCGGCAGTCCAGAACTCGTACTCGTTGCTCGACCGCGAGGTCGAGGCCGAGGTGCTGCCGCTCTGCGCCGAGCACGGCTTCTGGTTCCAGGTGCACAGCCCGCTCATGGGCGGCTGGCTGACCGGCAAGTACCGCCGTGACACTCCGGCACCGGAGGGCTCGCGTATGACGCTGCGCTCGGGGCCGTACGAGCACCTGCGCGACGTCCGCGTCTACGACGCCCTGGAAGAGCTCGAGCTGCGAGGCGACCCGACCACACTCGCGTTCGCATGGCTCCTCGCCGACGACCGCATCTCGGTCGTCCTCGGTCCGCGCCGCGCCGAGCAGCTTCAGCCGGCGCTCGCCGCGCTGGCAGGCCCGCTCACTTCTGAGGAGCGAGAAGCGCTCTCCGCTGAGTTTGCGTTCGCCGCGGAGTCGTGAGAACGACACCGACGAAAAGGAGACTCCGAAATGGACGAGATGCTCAATGCCTATGCCGCCGCCGTGCGGGCCAAGGACGCTGATGCCTTCCTCAGCCTCTACGCGGACGACGTCCGCTCCTTCGATCTCTGGGAGCGCTGGTCCTACGACGGCAAGGACGCGCTGAGCGCGATGGTGGCCGGGTGGTTCGGGTCGCTCCCTGACGACGAGGTCGTGGAGGTTTCCTTCGACGAGGTCCGGACGCAGCCCGGGGAGGACGTCGCCGCAGTGAGCGCCTTCACCACCTTCGCCGCCGTGTCGCCGACCGGTGAGAAGCTGCGCTCGATGAACAACCGGCTGACGTGGGTGCTCCGACGCGACGCCGGCGGCGCGTGGAAGATCGCCCACGAGCACACGTCCGCCCCGGCCGGCGAGGGCGGGAAGGTGCAGCTCGCGCGCTAGGCGTCAGCGCTGGGCGAGGGGGACGAAGTCGCGCTCGTCGTAGCCCGTGTAGACCTGGCGCGGCCGCGCGATCTTCTGCTCGGGGTCGGAGAGCATCTCCTCCCACTGCGCGAGCCAGCCGGGCAGGCGGCCAAGAGCGAACAGCACCGTGAAGTAATCACTGGGATAGCCCATCGCCTGGTAGATGAGCCCCGAGTAGAAGTCGACGTTCGGGTAGAGCTTGCGCGAGATGAAGTAGTCGTCCTCGAGCGCGATGCGCTCCAGCTCGAGCGCGATCTCGAGCTTCGGGTTGAGGCCTGTTTCGTCGAAGACGTCGTCGGCCACGCGCTTGATCAGCTTCGCGCGCGGGTCATAGCTCTTGTAGACGCGGTGGCCGAAGCCCATCAGCCGGCCGTGACCGGCCTTCACGCTCTCAATGAACTCGGGCACGCGCTCGACTGTGCCGATCTCGTCGAGCATCTTCAAGACCGCCTCGTCTGCGCCGCCGTGCAGCGGCCCGTAGAGCGCCGCGACGCCGGCGGAGACGGCTGAGAACGGATCGACCCGGGTCGAGCCGACCCCTCGCACGGCGTTTGTCGAGGCGTTCTGCTCGTGGTCGGCGTGGAGGACGAGCAGGATCTCGAGGGCGCGCTGCAGCACCGGGTTCGGCTCGTGGCGCCCGCCGATCTCGAACGTCATGTTGACGAAGTTGCCGATGTAGTCGAGGTCGTTGCGCGGGAAGACGTAGGGCAGGCCGCGGCTGTGCCGGAACACCCACGCCGCGATGGTCGGGAACTTCGCGATCAGGCGCAGCCGCTGCAGGCGGCGGCTCTCGACGTCGCCGATCTCCTTCGCGTCTGGATAGAAGGTCGAAAGGGCCGCGACGGCCCCGAGCAGCATCCCCATCGGGTGCGCGTCGTGACGAAAGCCGTCGAGGAACTGCGTCACGTTCGTGTGCACGTAGGTGTGGAGGCGAACCTCGTCCTCCCACGCCTCGAGCTCGGCGGCGGTGGGAAGCTCTCCCTCGAACAGCAGCCAGGCCGTCTCGAGGAAGCTCGCATGCTCGGCAAGCTGCTCGATCGGGTAGCCCCGATAGCGCAGGATGCCCGCGTCGCCGTCGATGTACGTGATCCCGCTGCGGGTCGAGGCGGTGTTGAGGAACGCCGGGTCGTACGACATGAGCCCGAGCTGGCGGAGGTCCGTGGCCCGGATCGTGTCGTCCGTGATCGGGATCTCGACCTCGGTTCCGGTGCGGTTGTCCCGGATGCTCAGCGTCTCGTCAGGCACGGCGTGACCTTAGCGACGCCATGAGTACGATCGATCGCCTATGGAGCCGCCAATCGTCTGGGAGCCGAGCCCCGAGCGGGTCGCGTCCGCGACGATCACGCGCTACCGCGAATGGCTGAACGAGACGCGTGGCCTGGCGCTCGAGGACTACGCCGACCTTTGGCAGTGGTCGGTCGACGAGCTCGAGGACTTCTGGGCGTCGATCTGGGAGTTCTTCGAGGTCGCGGCGAGCGAGCCGTACGAGCGCGTGCTCACCAGCCGCGAGATGCCCGGCGCGGAATGGTTCCCGGGCGCCCGGTTGAGCTACGCGGAGCAGGTCTTCCGCGGCCGTGACGCCGAGGACGTCGCGATCCGCCACGCCTCGGAGCTGCGTCCGCTCGGCGAGTGGACGTGGGGCGAGCTGCGGGCGCGCGCGGGCGCAGTCGCCGGAGCCTTGAAAGAAGTCGGCGTCGGGCCGGGAGACCGGGTTGCCGCCTATCTCCCGAACATCCCGGAGACGATCGCGGCCTTTCTCGGCTGCGCCAGCATCGGCGCGACGTGGTCGAGCTGCGCTCCGGAGTTCGGCGTCCGCAGCGTCGTCGATCGCTTTGCGCAGATCGAGCCTAAGGTGCTGTTCGCGGTCGACGGCTACCGATACGGCGGCCGGGACTTCGACCGGAGCGAGACGCTCGCGGAGCTTCGGCGACAGCTGCCGACGCTCGAGCGGACCTTCGTGCTCCCGTACCTCGAGGGCGGTGACTGGGAGCTCGCGCCGGCAGAGCTCGAGTTCGCGCAGCTCCCGTTCGACCATCCGCTTTGGGTTCTCTACAGCTCGGGCACCACCGGCCTGCCCAAGGCGATCGTCCACGGGCAGGGCGGGATCCTCCTCGAGCATCTGAAGAAGCTCCGCCTCCATCTCGACGCGCGCGCCGGCGACCGCCTCTTCTGGTTCACGACCACCGGGTGGATGATGTGGAACTTCCTCGTCGGCGGTCTCTTGTCCGACGCGTCGGTCGTGCTGTTCGACGGCAATCCGGCCTATCCGGATCTCGGAACGCTGTGGGATCTCGCCGACGCAGCGGGAATCACGAGCTTCGGCACGAGCGCCGGCTTCATCGCCTCGTGCCTGAAGGCGAACGTGGAGCCTCGGGCGGGCCGCGACCTTTCGCGCCTCGACAGCGTCGGCTCGACCGGTTCGCCGCTCGCGCCCGAGGGCTTCGACTGGGTGCGCGAGGAGCTCGGGGAGGACATTTGGCTCTTCTCCACCTCGGGTGGCACAGACGTCTGCACGGCGTTTGTCGGAGGCGTCCCGACCCTGCCGGTCTACCGGGGAGAGCTGCAAGCGCGGGCACTCGGGGCGAAGGTCGAGGCATGGAGCGAGGACGGGCGGCCGCTCGTCGGAGAGGTCGGCGAGCTCGTGATCACTGAGCCGATGCCGTCGATGCCTCTTTATCTATGGGGCGACGAGGACGGTTCGCGCTATCGCGAGAGCTATTTCGCCGCGTTCCCGGGCGTCTGGCGCCACGGCGACTGGATCGAGATCACCGAGCGCGGCACCGCGATCATCACCGGCCGCTCAGATGCCACGATCAATCGCGGCGGCGTGCGGATGGGCACGAGCGAGCTGTATCGCAGCGTCCTCGGGCTCGACGACGTCCTTGACGCGCTCGTCGTCGACGTCCCCGCCGGCGACGGCAGCCGGATGACGCTGTTCGTCGTGCTGCGCGACGGCGTCACGCTCGATGACGAGCTCGAGGCGGAGATCCGCCGGCGGATCCGCGAGGACTGCTCCCCGCGCCACGTTCCCGACGCCGTGGTTGCCGCTCCCGAGATTCCGCGCACGCTCTCGGGCAAGATCCTCGAGGTGCCGGTGAAGCGCCTTCTGATGGGAGCGCCCGTCGACGAGGTCGCGAGCCGCGACTCGCTCGCGAACCCCGAGGCCCTCGACTGGTTCGCCGGTCTTGCCGATACCTACGGCTAACTTTCCCCAGAGCCGCCCGTCAGAAGACTTGAGGAGAAAGGTGTCGACTTCGCCGACAGATTGTGATCTCGCGCGCGAGTCCGTCTCCATGCAGCTCGATGCAGAGCTGCCCGAGCAGGACTTCGATCGTCTCGAGACCCACCTCCGGTTTTGTCCGGAGTGCTCGGCCTGGGCCGATCAGGTGCGAAATGTCACGCTCCGGCTCCGCGACACACATCTCGAGGTGCCGGCCGGTCGGTTGGTGCTGGCGCGGCAGAGTCGCAGATGGAGGGTGGGCTCGGCGGTAGCGCTGGCCTCGGCGGCAGCGGTCGTTGCCGCGATGTTTGTGGCTCCCGGGCAACGCCTGTCCGTGAATTCGCGGAACCGCGGCTTGTCGGTGTCGCGCTTCGCAGGCGCCGAGACGCAGATCATCGAGCCGAGCCGCCTCAATCGCGTCGCGGACGGAAGGTTCCCGCCGATCGGCATTGCGCCTTTCGTCCGGCACTTCTAACCGCCGCGAAGCTCGCTTTCTCAGGCGCATCTAACTAAGCTGCCCGCCGGTCGTCTAAAGCACGTGACGGACGCTCATCTGAGCGTCGGAGCGAGTTGGCGCCGCCGTCCAAGGCTCCGGGGCGCGCACCGAACGGAGGGTACATCCAATGCATAGACGGGTCTGGTTCCTCGCGGCCGCGGCCGCCGGCGTTCTTCTGCTGGCTGGTTCCGCTGCTGCGATGACGGCCGGTAGCGCGAGCTCGCACGTGCGGGTTCTTGCTGCCGCCCCGTACGCGAAGGCGGCGGCGAGCATTCCGCGCACGCCCGCAGCTCGGGCCGTGAAGAAGGACATGGTCTTCGGCCTCGAGCAGACGGTCACAGGCTTCAACCTCAACGACCTCGACGAGAACGCCTTTTACGCTGCGATCGTTGCCGGCACGCCGATCATCCGCGGCACCTATCTGATCGACAACAAGGGCAAGTACCACCTCGACCTGGCGTCGAAGGTTCAGGCCAACAAGAAGTTCCTCAAGATCTGGATCCGCAAGGACGCGAACTGGAACTGGCTCGGCCACAAGGCCACGCCGGTCACCGCGAACGACTACATCTACACGTGGAAGCAGATCATCTCTCCGACCAACAACGTCGCGTCGTCGACGGGCTACTCGAACATCGCGTCGGCGAAGGTGAGCGGCAAGGGCAAGGTCGTGACCTTCTTCTGGAAGAAGGGCCAGGCGTTCGCTGACTATCGCGACCTATTCGGCTACATCTACCCGGCGTTCGCTCTCAAGGGTCAGCAGTTCAACACGTACTGGACGAACTGCGTGTGTGGTAACGACGGTCATCCGATCTCGGACGGCCCGTTCTACATGTCGAGCTACACGCCTGGCCAGGGCATGGTGCTGAAGGCCAACACGAAGTGGTACGGCAAGAAGTCGGGTCTGAGCACGATCGACTTCAAGATGATCACCGACACCAACTCCGAGATCCAGGCGATGCGGGGTGGCGAGGTCGACGCGATCGCTCCGTCCCCTGAGTCCGGCCTGACGCAGCTTCTCGGTCAGAAGAACCTCGTCTACAGCTCGATCGGCAGCTTCAGCCAGGAGCACTGGGACATGGAGGTTGGTACTCCTGACAACCCGCTGATGAAGAAGCAGTACATCCGTGCGGCGATCGCCGAGGGTATGAACCGGCAGCAGCTGATCGGTGCGCTGTACGGCAAGGTCGCTCCTGGCCTCAAGCCGCTGAATAACCCGGAGTACGAGCAGTTCGCCGAGGCGAACGGCAAGAACGCGTTCTTCAAGAAGTACAACGACAACCCGAAGGGCGCGATCGCACTCCTGAAGAAGAATGGTTGCACCGGCGGTCCTTCGACGCCGAGCTCCAACAACCACGCCGTGTGGTCTTGCGGCGGTCAGAAGACCGAGTTCAAGTTCGACACCACCACGAGAGCTTCTCGTGAGCAGAGTGGCGCGATCTTCACCCAGCAGTTGATGGCGATCGGGATCAAGCTCGATCCCACGTACCACGATGCCTCGAGCTTCTTCGGCACGTTCCTGCCGGCAGCGAAGTTCGACATCGGCGAGTACGCCTGGGTCGGTACCCCGGATCCGTCCGGCTTCGACTCGATCTACCAGTGCTTCAACGGTCCGAAGAACCTGGGTGGTTCGAACTACAAGCGCTACTGCAACCCGAAGGTCGACAGCCTGATCAAGAAGGCTGACGCCAACTTCAACCCGACGTCGCGCACGGCTCAGTACGAGCAGGTCGCGAAGATCCTGTCGGATCAGATCTCGGTGATCCCGCTCTACGCGAGCCCGCAGATCTTCGTCTACAAGAAGGCGCTCAAGGGAGCCTCACAGTCGAACAACCCGACTTCTGAGGGTCCGACTTGGAACATCGAGCAGTGGCACTGGTAGGCTCCTGCTGACTTGAAGCACGGAATCATCGACTGACGAACGACATGGGATCCGCGCTCGCCTAAGGGCTGGCGCGGATCCCCGTTCTATCCTCGACCAGGCAGGCTGACTCCATGCTCACGTACATCGCTAGACGGGTTCTCTACAGCATCCCCGTCCTTTTCCTCTCCACGTTTCTCAGCTTCGTGTTCGTCTCGTACGCTGGGAACCCGATCGGGCTTCTGCGTGCGAACCCCCGCATCCCGCCGAGCTCGATCCAGCACATCATCATCCAGGAGCACCTCAACAAGCCGGTGGTCATTCGCTACTTCTACTGGCTCGACGACGTGTTCACGCACAAGCTCGGCACGTCGCTCACCACGCTGCAGCCGCTCTGGCCGCAGATCCATCGGACGCTCGGCCACACGCTCCAGTTCATCGTGATCGCGGAGGTCCTTGCGCTCGTTCTCGGCGTGGCCGTCGGTATCTACTCGGCGATCCGCCAGTACTCGGTCTTCGACTACATGTTCACGGGGATCAGCTTCCTCGGTTTCGCGATGCCGACGTTCATCCTCGCGCTCCTGCTGCAGATCGCCTTCACCGACATCTATCTGCACTGGAACGTCCGGATCTTCTACACCTCGGGGCTGAACACGCTTCCGGGCGGGCCGGCCTGGTCGTGGGACCGGATGCAGCATCTCGCGCTCCCGATAATGACCCTCAGCATCATCAGCTTCGCGGTCTACAGCCGCTACATGCGCGCCTCGATGCTGGACGTGATCAACAGCGACTACGTACGGACCGCGCGCGCGAAGGGCGTGTCGGAGCGGAAGGTGATCATGCGCCACGTCTTCCGCAACGCGCTCATCCCCATCACGACGGTCGCCGCGATCAACTTCGGCGCGCTGCTCGGTGGCGCGATCATCACGGAGACGATCTTCACGCTCGACGGATTCGGCTACTACTTCTTCCTGAGCCTCCAGCAGCTGGATCTCTACGCGGTGATGGACTATCTCCTCATCACGGCGATTGCGATCGTGGCGTTCAACCTGCTCGCGGACATCCTCTACGGCTTCCTCGACCCGCGCATCCGTTATGACTGACGTTCGCCAGGACTCGGGAGAGCTCTTCCCGACCACGCAGGGGTTCGACGGCGAGATCATCGCTCCGGAGGGCGCGGTGGCGGGTGCAGACGGCACGATGATCGACGCACTCGGGGACCCGGGGGTCGAAGGCACCCTCCAGGCGGGCCTCGACCTCAAGGTCCGCAGCCAGTGGTCGTACGCGCGGATGCGCTTCTTCCGCCACCGCCTCGCGATGCTCGGGATGTTCGGCCTGGTGATCATCTTCGGCGCCGGAATCTTGGCCCCCTACATCACGCCGTACTCATTCGAGTACATCCCGCTGTTCAATGCGCACTACCTCGCGCCACCGTCGTCGGCCTTTCCCTTCGGCACCGACGCAAACGGGAGCGACGAGTTCAGCCGCGTGATCTGGGGAATCCGCACCTCGATGGAGGTCGGCGTGCTCGTCGCCTTTCTCTCGACGTTGATCGGGCTGGCCATCGGCGCGGCCGCCGGCTTCTTCGGTGGCTGGCTGGACAACCTGCTCATGCGTCTGACCGACCTCGTGCTCACGCTGCCCCTGCTCGCCGTGCTGCTCACGGCGTCGGCTCTGCTCGGGCAGGGGAATCAATGGCGCGTCTCGCTCATCCTGGTCGCCTTCTTCTGGACGGGAATCGCCCGCGTCGTCCGGGGCGTCTACCTCTCCCTGCGGGAGAAGGAGTACGTCGAGGCCGCGAAGGCCTCGGGCGCGGGTGACGCACGCTTGATGTTCCGGCACATCCTCCCGAACACCCTCGGGCCGATCGTCGTCAACGCGACGCTCGCCGTCGGCACGGCGATCCTGATCGAGGCGGCACTCTCCTTCCTCGGCTTCGGGATCAAGCCGCCGACGCCGTCGCTCGGCGTGCTGGTGTCCCAGGCACAGGCGAGCCCACAGGCGTGGTGGCTGACCGTCTTCCCCGGCGTGACCCTCGTTCTGATCGTCCTCTGCGTCAACTTCGTCGGCGACGGTCTCCGCGACGCGCTCGACCCGCAGCAGCGGAGGGTGCGTGCCTGAGCCTGTTCTCTCGATCACTGATCTCGTTGTCGAGTTCAAGACGGAGGACGGGGTCGTGCATGCAGTTGACGGCATCTCGTACGACGTGCTTCCCGGCGAGACGCTGGGGATCGTCGGCGAGTCGGGGTCCGGCAAGAGCGTCTCGACGCTCACGCTGCTCGGTCTGATCCCTCAACCCCCGGGACGGGTGGTCAGGGGTACGGCGATGTTCAAGGGACGTGACTTGCTGAAGCTCCGCAAGAAAGAGCTGCGCAAGGTGCGTGGCAACGAGGTCGCGATGATCTTCCAGGATCCGATGACGTCGCTCAACCCGGTGCTCACGGTCGGCGGACAGCTTGGCGAGGCCATCAAGACGCACTTCCCGAACAAGAAGGACGCCGCCATCAAGGAGCGCGTGATCGAGCTGCTACGGCTCGTGGGCGTGCCCAACGCGGAGACTCGCTACGGCCAGTACCCGCACGAATACTCGGGCGGCATGCGCCAGCGCGCCATGATCGCGATGGCGATCACGAATTCGCCGTCTCTGCTGATCGCCGACGAGCCGACCACCGCGCTCGACGTGACCATCCAGGCGCAGGTGCTCGAAGTCATGAAGCGCGTCCAGGATGAGACGCAGGCCGCGACGATCCTGATCACGCACGACCTAGGCATCGTGGCCGAGATGTGCGATCGCGTTCTCGTCATGTACGCCGGTCACATCGTCGAGTCCGGCGACGTCTCGACGATCTTCCGCTCGCCGCGGCATCCGTACACGATCGGGCTGATGAACAGCCTACCGAAGCTGACGGAGGACGAGGAGTGGCTCGAGCCCATCACCGGCTCGCCGCCCTCCCTGATCGACCTGCCCCCGGGCTGCCCGTTTCACCCCCGCTGCTTCCTCGCGCGCGAGAAGTGTCGGGAGGAAAATCCGCCACTCGTTCAGGTCGAGGGCGCCGGGCCGGTCGCCGGGCACCTGACCGCGTGCCACTTCTCGGAAGAACTGATCGGCCGCAAGACCAAGTTCTCAGAGGCGGTCGCGTGAGCGCCGAGGCCGTCGAGGCGATCCACCAGCGTGCGGGGAGCGGGGCCGAGATCCTCCGCGTGGAGAATCTCGTCAAGTACTTCCCCATCCGCGCCGGGATCCTCAAGCGCACCGTCGGACAGATCCACGCCGTCGACGGCGTCGACCTGTCCATCCAGGCCGGAGAGACGCTCGGCCTCGTCGGCGAGTCGGGCTGCGGCAAGACGACGCTCTCGCGCACGCTGATCAAGCTGACGGAGCCTACGTCCGGGAAGATCATCTTCAACGGCCGCGACATCACGGGCTTGAAGCGCCGCGAGATGCGCGAGGTCCGTAGCGAGATGCAGATTGTCTTCCAGGACCCCTACGCCTCGCTCAACCCGCGGATGACCGTACGCGACATCGTCAGCGAGCCTCTCGTGATCCACGGTCGCTCCCGTGGCGAGCAGGGGCGTGCCCGCGTCGACGAGCTGCTGCGTGTGGTCGGGCTCTCGCCCGAGCACGCGAATCGCTTCCCGCACGAGTTCTCCGGCGGCCAGCGGCAGCGGATCGGAGTGGCGCGGGCGCTCGCGCTCAATCCACAGCTGATCATCCTCGACGAGCCCGTCTCGGCTCTCGACGTCTCGATCCGCGCGCAGGTGGTCAACCTGCTCGAGTCGCTGCAGCGCGACTTCGGCCTGACCTACATCTTCGTCGCGCACGATCTGTCCGTCGTGCGGCACGTCTCCGACCGCGTCGCGGTGATGTACCTCGGCAAGGTCGTCGAGATCGGTGCGAAGCACGACATCTACGATCGTCCGTCGCACCCCTATACGCAGGCACTTCTGTCGGCGGTGCCGATCGAGGAGCCAGGCCAGCGCGGGAAGCGCGAGCGGATCGTGCTGGAGGGCGACGTACCGAGCCCGGCCAATCCGCCCTCGGGCTGCCGGTTCCGCACGCGCTGCTGGAAGGCTCAGGCGATCTGCGCGGAGCAGGAGCCGGAGCTTGTCGACCGCGGCACGGGCCATCCCACGGCCTGCCATTTCGCCGAGGTCGTAACTCTGGACGACATCAAGAGCCCCGCTACGCCCGCTCCGAGCTAGGGCGAGCTAAGCGGCTGTGTCGGTCGCGGTTGTCGCCATGGCGGCGTCCGCGGTGAGCGCTGTGTCGGCGGCGAGAGCGTGGTCGACTGCCAGTGCACGCTCGGCTTCCTTGTGAGCCCGCACGAGCAACTCGTGCTCGACGCAGTACGTGCTCAGAGTGAAGGTGGAGCACCCCGGGAATGCACAGCCATGAAGCATCGGCATTAACAGGACTTTAACGATTCTCGCTCGTGACTGCGAGGCTCGGCTGACCGGATTCAGGGCATAAGAGGAGAGTGTTGAGGACACTCTCGGCTTTTTTGCTCCTCATGCTGGTAGCTGCCGGCTGCGCGGGCTCCTCGCCCACGAGAGTTGCCAGGCGCGGCCTACCGCCCGTGCTCGCGAGTGCATGGGCCACGCAGGCATCGACGATTGCTACGGCCGCCCACAGCGGGAACAGCTGTCGCGCCCGCCGGCTCGCCGGCTCGCTGCGTACAGAGGTCATCTCGGCCGGTGGCCGGGTCCCGGCACGGCTCCAGGGTCCGCTCCTCGAGGCAGTGAACTCGCTTGCCGACCGCATCACGTGCGTTCCGGCGCAGAAGGTCGCGCCGTCTCCGCCCAAAGGTCCGCCGAAGCCAGGAAAGGCGCCCAAGCCAAAGCCGGCCAAGCATGACGACCACGGACACGGCCTTGGCGGTGACGGATGAGCGTGACTACGCGCGTGGCCGGACGCTACGAGCTCGTCCGTCCGCTCGGCCACGGGGCGATGGCGACCGTCGACCTCGCTCACGACGTCGAGCTCGACCGGCCGGTGGCGTTGAAGCGGCTCGCCGAGAACCTCGCGCGCGACGAGGACCTGCGGCGTCGCTTCATCCGTGAGGCGCGCCTGGCGGCGCGGCTCGCCCACCCGAACGTCGTGCGCGTGTTCGACGTCGGCTCCGACGACGGACGTCCCTTCATCGCGATGGAGTACGTCGACGGCGAGACGCTCGCCGAGCTCATCGCGCGGCGGGGACCGCTGCCGGCGCCCGAAGCGGCGGCACTCGCCATGCAGATCTGCGCGGGCCTCGCCGCCGCTCATGCAGCGGGTCTCGTGCACCGCGACGTGAAGCCGCAGAACCTCCTGCTCGGCAGCGACGGCGTGCTCAAGCTCGGCGACTTCGGTATCGCGGTCGGCCACGAAGGTACACGGCTCACGCTTGCCGGAACCGTTCTCGGGACCGCCGGCTACCTCGCCCCCGAGCAGGCGCGCGGCGAGCAGGTAACCGCAGCGGCGGATCTCTACGCCGTGGGAGCCGTCCTCTACGAGTTGTTGACGGCCGAGCCGTCACGGATGGCGGAGTCGCTGGCGGAGCTCGGCTCGGACGACGGCTTCCGGACCCCCGACCTCGCAGCTCGCCTGCCCGGCGCTCCGGCTGAGCTGGTCGCGGCGGTGACCGCTTGTCTGGCGATCAAGCCCGAGGACAGGCCCGAGTCGGCCGCAGCCCTCGCGAGACTGCTCGCTCCGGTCGCCGCCGAGGCGGCCACGCTCTCGCTGCCACCGGACCCGGCGCAGCGCGCAACCGAGATCCTCGCCCGGCCGGCTCGCCCGGATCGACGGTGGACGACACGGCGTCTCGCCGCGGCAGCGGCCCTCGTCGTTGCGGCGCTCGCCGGACTCGCGGCGGCCCTCGTCCTGAGCAGCGGCGGCGGCCACACATCGCCTCCGGTGTCGACCCCGCGTCGTGTCGCGCCGCCGGCCACCGGAACGAACGCCACCGAGCAGGCGTCCAACCTCGCGGCCTGGCTGCGAGCCCATAGCGGCTGACGCTCTCTCGGGCACAATTGCGGAGAGATGGGGAACGCTCTGATCGCATATCTCGCCGCGGCGGCCATGGCTGCTTCCCATGCGGCCGCCCCGGCCAAGGGGACGACCGCCGCGCTCGCCGCGCGGCCGTTGCACAACTCCGTCGTCCTCCGCGCGAGCCCGGATGGACGTCCGCTCGTGCGCGTCGGGTCGCGCGCTCCGCTCGGCGGCCCGCTGATTCTGGGCGTGGTGGGAGTACGCGGTCGCTGGGTGCAGGTGACGGCAGAAGCTCTCCCGAACGGGCACCACGGCTGGGTCGAGTTCGGCCGCGATGTGACGGTCGAGCCGGTTCGCTGGACACTCCGCGCATCGCTCTCGCGGAGGGATCTGTACGTCCTGCGAGACGGACGGGTGATGCGAACGATTCCGGTTGGAATCGGCGCGCCCGATTCTCCTACTCCCACCGGCCGCTTTGCCGTCGCCGAGAAGGTGACGGGCCCGTTCGGCCCCGCCTTCGGTCCGCACATCATCGTGCTCACCGCGCGCCAGCCGCATCTGCCCCCCGGGTGGAACACACGCATCACGTACTACGTCGCGATTCACGCCGGCACCGGACAGGGCTCGGCGGTCTCCGCGGGCTGCCTCCATGCAACCGAGGCAGACGTCCGCTACCTCATGCGGACCGTTCCGCTTGGGACCGGCGTGCAGATCTTGCGATGATCGGCGCGTGATGAGCGCCACCCTCGAGCTGCACGACCACTCTGAAGAGGAGGACCTCCCGGCCTGGAGCCTGCCGGCGGAGGCGGTCGACCGAATCCGGGTTCCGGTCACCCTGCCCGGGCAGGTGACGCGCGAGTGGGCGTGGGGCGGCTCGACCGGTGCCGGCGTCCGCGTCTGCATTCTCGACAGCGGGGTCGAGCTCGACCACCCGCTCGTCGGTCGTGTCGACCACTCAGTCGCGGTCCTGCGCGACGAGGACGGCGAGCTGCAGGTGCGCGACGACCGGGAGGGCGACCTCTGTGGGCACGGAACGGCTTGCGCAGGGATCGTGCGCGCGCTTGCGCCCGACGTCGAGCTGACGAGCGTCCGTGTGTTGGGCGCCGGCTACAAGGGTGGCGGCGAGATCCTGCTGCGCGGGCTGGAGTGGGCGATCGAGCAGGGGTTCCAGGTCGTGAACATGAGCCTTTCGACGACGCGAACGAAGTACGTCGAACGGCTCCACGAGCTCGCGGACCGCGCCTATTTCAAGCGCGTTCTCCTCGTCGCGTCGGCCCACAACATGCCGGTCGAGAGCTTCCCGTGGCGGTTCGCGAGCGTCATCTCGGTCGGCAGCCACGAGGAGAGCGATCCACTGACCTTCTACTACAACCCCTCGCCGCCGGTGGAGTTCTTCGCGCGCGGCCTCGACCTCGACGTCGCATGGCTCGGCGGCGGTACGCTCCGCTGCACGGGCAACAGCTTCGCCACGCCGCACATCGCGGGCATCTGCGCGCTCATCGTCGGCAAGCACTCGGATTTGACGCCGTTCCAGCTCAAGAGTGTTCTCCACCAGACCGCGTCGAACGCAGAGGGAGCCGCCGCGTGAGCGACCTCGAAGCTGCCGTCGCCGCCGGCGTGCTCGGTGCGGACGACGCCCATCGCGCCCTCCTGCAGGCGACCGTCGAGGTAGCGCGTGCGATCTTCGGCGCCAAGGCCGCTTCCGTCTTCCTGCTCGACGAAGACGCCGAGGAGCTCGTCTTCGAAGCAGTCGCCGGGGAGGGGGAGGGAGAGCTGATCGGGACGCGGTTCCCGGCCGGGACCGGGATCGCCGGCTGGGTGCTGACGACGCGGCAGCCGCTCGTGGTCGACGACCTGAGTGCGGACACGCGCTTCTCGCGTTCGGCCGCCGAGTCGACCGGCTACGTGCCGAAGAGCATGATGGCCGTCCCGCTGCTGGTCGAGGAGCGTGCCCTCGGAGTGCTTTCGGTGCTCGACCGGCCCGAGGAGACGAAGCTGCGGCTCTCCGAGGTGGATTTGCTCGGCCTGTTCGCACACCAGGCGGCGATCGCGCTCGACCTGCTGCAGCGGGCACGCCGGGCGCGCGCCGCACTCGCGGGGGAAGGCCGCCTGGCGCCGTTGGCACGCATCGCCGGCCGGCTCGAAGCGGAAGAACAGGACACAGCCTTCGAGCTGCTGCAGGCCCTCGACCGGTTGCTCGCCGAGACGTCCGGTTAGCTTGCCAGGACGCCGGTCGGGAGCCGCGAGATGACCACACTCTCGGCGGCCTCCCTGGTCGGCGCGTGGCCGGTCACGGCGGCGATGAACTCGCCCCGTTCGATTGCGTAGAGCCGCAGCGGCTCGAGCGCCCGCACCGTCGCGGTTCGCGGGATGTCGCGCAGAAGTGCGATCTCGCCGAAGAAGTCGCCCGGTCCGAGCTCTCGCAGCTCGGCCTCGTCCGACTCGACCGCGGCTCTGCCCTCGGCGATGACATAGAAGCGGTGGCCGACCTCGCCTTGCGAGACCACGGCCTGGAACGGGGCGACCGACTCGGGGCTCGCGCCGGCCGCGAGATGCTCCAGTACCGCCTCGGGCAACTCCGCGAAGATCTCGATCCTCCGCAGCAGCTCGAGCGGCTCCTCGGCGATCCTGGCCTCGTCGTCGATCCGGCGCAAGCTGGCCCAGAGCGGGACGAGGAGAACCGGCAGAAAGGCCCCGAACGCGATGAGCGTGCCGCGAGGCCCGAGCCAGCTCACGAGTCCTGCTACCACGAGCGAGCCGATAGCCATTGCCGCGAGGATCAGGCTCTCGAGGACGGCGAAGACCCGTCCGAGCACCTCGTTCTCGGCCGAGCGCTGCAGCAGGGTGATCCCGTTCACCTGGATCAGGATGCCCCCGATGCCGACGACGCCGAGCAGCACGAGGGCTGCCGGGAACGTCACCGCGACCGCTGTTGCCGCGAGGGGGATCCCCCAGAGCAGGATCCCGAGGGCAAAGCCTCCCGCGAGGCGCCGCCGGGCCGCGATGACGGCAACCACGGCCGCCCCGAGGATGCTGCCCACGCCCATCGCGGTGGTCAGCCAGCCCACGGTCGCGTTGCTCCCGTGAAGGAGACGAAAGACGAGGACGACGATGAGCACGGTGAGCGCGCCCTCGACCATCGCATGCGCGGCGCTCAGGGCAACCACGGTCCGAACCGCGGGGCGCCTGACGGCGGCGAATCCCGCCGCGAGCTGACGAAGGACGGCCCGGTCGGCGCCCTGTGCGGGCGGCGCATCGCGAGGTACTTGCACGACGAGCAGCGCCGACCAGAGGAACGAGGCGCCCGTGAGCGCGAACACCGCCGCCGGTCCGCTGAGCGCGAGCAGGATGCCGCCCAGCGCCGGGCCGACGAACATCCCCAGGCTCCCCAGCGTGTTGCTGACGAGGTTCGCCGCCGTGAGCTCGTCCGGCGAGTCGACGAGGGACGGCAGCAGAGCCGCCTGCGCCGGCGGGTAGCAGCCGCCGATGACGGTGGAGGTCACGGCGAGGACATAGACCGCGTAGGCGCTCCCGCCCATGACCGCGACCGCAGTCATGCCGGCGAAGAGCCCGACGCGTGCCAGATCTGCGCACAGCATCAGCCGCCGGCGCGAACCACGGTCTGCGAGCACGCCGAGCCAGGGAGCCGCCAGCGCCGCCAGGACGAAGCGCGCGAAGAACAGCAGCGCGACCGCTCGAGCGCCGCCCGCGTGGTACGCGTAGACCGGCAGCGCGACCGCGTACGCGTAGGTCCCGAGGATCGAGCCCATCCCGGCGAGCTGGATCTTCCGGACGCTTCGATTCCCGAACCCGCGCCCGAAAGCCCTGAGGGGCTCGGTCAGCGCCTTCATCCGGCGCAGCATCGCAGCCCGCGTTGCGGATTTGAAGATTGAGTGGGAAGATTTGTGATCCCAAGTCCGTCTGGATGGATGACAGCGCCGGGACGGCGTAAAAAGATTCCCAAGGAGGAGCAATGTCGGACGAGCAGCTCAAAGGCATGCAGGACGATTCGGACGACGTCGAGGGTCACGCCGTCAAGAGCATCAACGACGAGCCGGCCGACGACGGCGACGTCGAGGGCCACGCTCTCAAGAGCATGCACAACGAGGACAACAACCTCAAGGGCATCCAGGACGACGACGACGTCGAGGGCCACGTCCTCAAGAGCTAGCGTCACACCGTCTCGACGATCTGATCATGACTCTCGCGCAAAAGGGCCCGGTTAGCGCCGGGCCCTTCACTTGGTCCGGATCAACCGTGGCGAACGACTGATGCCGCCGCCTCGGCGGCGGCGACGAGGCGGTCGGCCTCCTCCACCCGCGCGTCGCCGGGGAGTGCGGTGAGGTTGGTCGCCACGAGCGCTCGTGCTCCGCGCGCGACGGCGGCTGCCAGCGCGGCCGCGGCGGCCACGTCGGCGTGGACGCGCGGCTCCACGCGCGCGCCGGCAGCGGCGCAGAGCTCGGCCAGGTCGGCGGCGAGACGGACAAGCGCGAGCGGCGGCTCTGCGGCCGCGGCGGTGACGCGCCCGAGCGCCCAGTCTCTCTGTTCCGGCTTCGCGCTCTCGTCGGCGGCGGCTCGCGCCTCGAGCGCCTGCCGATACGCCTCGGCGTCCTCGTCGACGAGCCTGGCGGCTCGTTCGCGCAGCGCCTCGGCCTGAGCTGCAACTCCGGCCGCGTCGGCCCAGCTCTCCGGCGACAGCCGCGCGGCCATCTGGACGACGGCCGCAGCCGCGGCCAGCGCTACCGCGAGCGCCGAGCCCGCGCCCGGAACCTCACGAGGAGCTGCCAGCTCCTCGAGCAGTGCGGAAAGGGGGAGACCGGTGAGCACCGCACAAGTGTCTCAACCGACGCAGACCCGCGTGAATTAGACCTCTTCGAGAAGCCGGCGCAGCCGGGAGACGACGAACGGCGACGGGTCGTAACCGGCGGCGGCAATCGCACGCTCGAGGTCGGCTCGGAGCTGGAGCTGGAAGGCGGCGTCCTGCTCTGCACGCGCGACGAGCTCGTCGAGCGCCGCCCGCGCAGCCGGCAGTTCCTGCGCCGCACGCACCCAACCCTCGGGCGCAGGCGGCAGGAGGCGTAGCAGCCGGCCGATCTGTTCCTCGTCGAAACCGTTCATCTCAATCTTCATGACGGACGAGACCCCCCGGCTCTTCCATCGAGTTCGGATCGGACCTTTTCGAGGCAGCGGGAGATCCGGCTCGCGATCGTGCCGGCGGGAAGCTCGAGCATGTCGCCGATCCTGCGATAGCTCTCGTCGCGGCAGAAGAAACGGTCGAGAATCTCGCGGCACGGGTCGCCGACCGTGTCGAGCGCCGCGCGGACGGTCATGGCGTCGTCGAGTGTCGCCAGGACGTCGTCCGCAGCCTGCTCGTCGAGCTCCGGCTCGGCCGGCGAGTCGCGGACGCTGAGGCGCAGCCTGTCGATGCAGAGCCGCCTCGTGAGCTGCGCGAGCCAGGGCCGCACCGCGTCGTCGTTCCGCAGCTCGGCGAGCCGCTCGAAGGCCCGCGAGAAGACCTCCTGGAAAACGTCCTCAGCGTCGTGCTGCGGCAGCCTGAAGCCGCGGCTGCAGATGGCGTACACGTAGCGCGAAAAGCGCTCCACGAACTCGTTCCAGGCGTCGGCGTCGCCGGCACGGCAGCGTGAGACGAGCTGGGCATCGGTCTGCTCGACGGCCACGGAGGGGACGATACGACTTAGGAGCTCTTCGTAACGATTCAGTCGAGAATGTGGTCCAGGGCCGTGACGAGCAGCTCCGCGTGCTTGTCTGCGAACACGAGCGGTGGCCGGATCTTGAGCACGTCGCGGTTGGGTCCCGTGAGGCCGACGAGGATTCCGTGCTCACGCAGCTCGTCGACGACGCGCGCGGCGCGCCCCTCGCTCGCCAGCTGGACGCCGGCAAGGAGCCCGGTTCCGCGTACCTCGACGCTGTCCGCCTTGCCCAGGTTCTCGAGGCTCGTCCGGAGGCGTTCGCCGATGGCCGCCGCTCGCTCGGGTAGCTGCTCGTCGGCCAGAACGTCGAGCACGGCGATTGCGGCGCTCGCCGCGACGGGGTTACCGCCGAACGTGGAGAACGTCCGGCCTCCGTACGGAAATCGCTCGGCGAGCTCCCGTCGGGTCACGACCGCGGCGACGGGATAGCCGTTCCCCATCGGCTTGCCGAGCGTGACGACGTCCGGCGCGATGCCGTGCCGTGCGAACGACCAGAGCCCGGGGCCGAGTCGGCCGTGGCCGGCCTGCACCTCGTCGGCGACGTAGAGCCCGCCGGCAGCGTGCGTCCTCTCGACGAGGAGCTGCAGCTCCGCCGACGCCGGCGTATAGATCCCGTCGCTCATGAGCGACCCGTCGATGAACGTTGCAGCCAGGTCCATGTGGAGTGCGTCGAGGGCGCCGGCGAGGTCTGCCCCGCTTCCCGGCGGTGGGATGCGCACGACGTGGGACGGCCGGCTCTGTCGCCGCCACTCGTCGGGCGAGAGCGCGGTCGTCGCGGTTGTGACGCCGTGGTACGCGTGCTCGGTCACGAGGGCGCCGGCATTTCCCGTGGTCTCGGCCGCGAGTCGCCAGGCGACGTCGTTCGCCTCGCTGCCGGAGTTGACGAGCAGCACCGTGTCGAAGCCCGTCTCCGGCGGGAACGTTGCGAGCAGCCGCTCGGCGAGGTCGACCAGCGGCTGCGCCAGATAGCGCGCGTTCACCGCCGAGAGCCTTGTCTGACGGACGATCGCCTCGGTCACGCGCGGGTGGCAGTGACCGACGACCGGAACGTTGTTGTACGCGTCGAGAAGACGGCTGCCGTCCGGCTCGTGGATCCAGACGCCCTCGGCGCGAACGGCGTGGACGGGACGCGCGTAGGTCAACGGTGTGAGGAGCGCGCCGAGCGCCTCGTGCCGTCGCCGGCTGAGCTCTGGGGTCGGCGCCGAGGGGGCTCGTGCGCCGAGCTCGCGCGCGATCTGCTCCGGTCCCAGGTCGTCGAGGAGCGCGAGCAGCTGCCAGGACTCGTCGTCCCAGGCCTCGATGTACTCGGCGTTCTCCGGGAAGCGGCGTGAACGCCAGGCGCTGATCGCGACGATCGCGACCAGCCGCGTCGAGACGAGGTCGCCGAGCAGCTCGAGCTCCAGCGGTTCGAGCGGGAGCCGCGACGAGAACCCGTCCAGCGCGATCCGCGCCACCCGGAACGCGTCGTCCGGTGGACGCCCGCGCAGGAAGGAGGCAAGCGCGACCGCGACGTCGGCCGCGAGCGCCGTGTGGCAGCAGTCGCCGAAATCGAGGATCCCGGTTACCCGGCCGCGGTCGTCGATCAGGAGGTTGTCGAGGTTGAAGTCGCCGTGCACGACCTGGGCGCGCAGGCGCTCCCACTCAGGCAGCACGCGCTCGTCGTAGCGGTCGAGCGCGCGCCCTGCAAGCGCCTGCCGGTCGGAATCGGCGATCTCATGGAGCAGAGGTCGCAAGAGCGGCGCGGAGCGCAGATTCCAGAGCAGTTCCCTGCCCGCGGCTGGGTGGAAGAACGACCTGAGCGCGAGGCAGAGGCGGGCGTGCGTCTCCGCGACCTCGCGCACCGCGGCGTCGTCGAGCTCCGGGCCGGCCTTGTGGCCGTGCCGCCGCTCGAACAGCCGCACCTCGTGGCCGTCGAACGCCGCACGCGGAGCGAGCGGCCTGGCGACCGGCAAGTCCGAGTCGACTGCCGCCACGTGCGCGACCGCGGCCTGCTCGAGATCCAGCACCGACGCGTCCTCGCCGCCGTTGGAGATCTTGAGCACGCCGCCGGCGTCTCCATCCTCGAGCAGGAACGCCTGGTCCCGCTCGCTGCCGAGCGCCGACGCGGTGCCGTGCAGGCCGAAGAGCTCCGCTGCGATCCGCGCAGCCTCCTCGGCCGAGAACCTCGGCGGAGTCGCTTCGAGAACGGAGGTCACCGTGGTCGATGCTATTTGGCGGGCGTTCAAAATCCCTCGTCCGAGCGATTCGGCTCCCCCTTTTGCGGGAGGAGCGCTCTCCTATCGCCACCTACGGTCCGCCCACTGATTGGCGGCTACTGCGGCTCGTTCTGCGGCATCAGGGCAGTCGCGACAAGGAGGTACACGTGGGGGCTCACCTCACCAAGCGCGACGCGTGTCGTTTCCGGGCCTGGCATGCGGGCCTGCTCGCACTCGTTTTGGCACTCGCCCTCGGCGGGATCCGCTCGGGCGCCTCGTGGGGCGCTTCCGCTTACGACCCGAGCTCGGATCTGTACTCGATGCAGAACATCACGGCGGGCGATGGCGTCCAGGCGTGGTGGAACGCCGGCGACACCGGCAAGGGCGTCGATGTCGCCGTCATCGACACGGGTGTCTCGCCGGTGGCGGGGCTCAACGCGCCCGGGAAGGTCATCAACGGGCCGGACCTGTCGCTCGAGTCGCAGAATCCCAGCCTGCAGTACCTCGACACGAACGGTCATGGAACTTTCATGGCTGGCTTGGTCGCGGCCAACGACGGCCAGCCCGGCGGCTACCGCGGCGTCGCTCCGGACGCGCGCATCGTCTCGTTGAAGGTCGGCGTCGCCGACGGCGGTACTGACGTGAGCCAGGTGATCGCCGCAATCGACTGGGTCGTCCAGCACCGCAACGACAACGGGATGAACATCCGGGTCCTCAACCTGTCCTACGGCACGAACTCGAACCAGCCGTACAACGTGGATCCGCTCGCCTACGCGGTCGAGCAGGCCTGGAAGGCGGGAATCGTCGTCGTCGCGGCGGCCGGGAACACGGGTTTCCAGAGCGGGGCGAGCGCCCAGGGCCTCGCCGACCCTGGATACGACCCGCAGATCCTTTCGGTCGGCGGCACAGACACGATGGGGACGGCGTCCCCCTGGGACGACCAGGTCGCTTCCTACTCGGCGAACGCAGCGAGCTGTAGCAACGGCTGCCGGGCACCCGACTTGATCGCTCCGGGGACGCATATGCAGGGCCTCCGCGTCCCCGGCTCGTACATCGACCAGAACAACCCGGCCGGTGTTCTGAGCGACCGGTACTTCCGCGGAAGCGGTACTTCGGAGGCGACAGCGTTCGTCTCAGGTGCGGCCGCCGACCTCCTTCAGCGCTACCCGCAACTGACGCCGGATCAGGTCAAGCAGATGCTGACGTCGAGCTGCGACAAGCTTTCAGGCTACAACTGGAAGCAGCAGGGGTGCGGCGAGCTTGACATGAGCAAGCTTCTCGGCGCGTCGGTCCCGTCGGTGTTCGCTTCGCAGCAGTACAACGCGCCCGCGGCCGGCACCGGGTCGCTCGAGGCCTCTCGCGGCACCGATCACATCTCGATGAACGGTGTGGTGCTCCAGGGCGAGCAGGACATCTTCGGCATGCCCTTCAACTCGGCCGCGATGGCGGCCTTGGAGGCTGCCGGCCACAGCTGGTCGGGCGGAAACTGGAACGGCTCGTCCTGGTCAGGGAGCTCGTGGAGCGGTTCGAGTTGGAGCGGATCCAGCTGGAGCGGGTCGTCGTGGTCGGGGAATTCGTGGAGCGGCTCGTCCTGGTCGGGAAGTTCCTGGAGCGGTAACTCGTGGAGCGGCTCGAGCTGGAGCGGCAACAGCTGGTCGAGCGGGTCATGGCTCGGGGCGAGCTGGGGCTGACGACTAGCGGGAGAAGCCGGTGATCGTCGGCCGGCCTCTTACCGGTCCGCCAAGCGCGCCGGGCGGGCGATTGCGCTCGCTCGGCGCTGCTGCGCGGGAGGCCCTTCGCGCGCCGCGCAGGGTCTGGGTGTTCAACGGCGTTCTCGCGCTCGCGTGTGCGCTCGTCTGGGCGGTCGGGATCGGCGGTCTCGATGAGCCGGCTTTCGGAGGCAGCCCAGTCCTCGCCTGGTACTGGCTCGCACTCGCTTTCTACCTCGCGGAGGTTCTCGTCGTCCACCTGCAGTTCCGCAAGCAGGCGCACACGCTGTCGTTGACGGAGATCGGGCTCACCCTCGGCCTGCTGCTCGCGGCGCCTTCGGCCCTCCTGATAGGGCAGCTCGTCGGCACGTTCGTCGCGCTGGTGGTCAACCGCCGGCGAAGTCAGCTGCGCCAGCTCGCCAAGTTCGCGTTCAACATGGTCGAGCTGCCGCTCTGCAGCGGCGTCGCATTGATCGTCTTCCGTGCAACCGCCAACCCGGCCGACTCGGCTCCTCATCTGTGGGTGCTCGTCCTCCTGGCCTGCGCGGTCGCGCACGTCGTCGGCATGCTGCTCGTCTCGACCGTGATTGCGATCGCCGAGGAGCGGTTCCAAGCACCCCAGCTCGGTCGGACGATCGTGACCTCGACTCTCGGCGCACTTGCGACTGCGTCTCTCGGGCTCGCCGTCATCACGCTCCTCGAGGTCCGGCCGCTCGCAGTCGTCCTGCTCGTCGTCCCGGTCCTCGCCTGCGTCGCGGCCTTCCGTGGCTACATGGAGCAGCGTGAGCAGCGGGAGCACCTGGAGTTCCTCTACGAGTCGATGCGCGCGACGCAGGGGGCTCCGGAGTTCGGTCTCGCGGTAGGACAGCTCTTGGTCGCCGCGCGCCGGCTGCTCCGCGGCGAGTACGCCGAGATCCTCCTTCTGCCTGCCTCCGACGGCGACGGGCCGCTGCGTAGCGTCAGCGGGGCGGACGGCGAGCTGCTCATGCGCCCGGAGGACAAGCTTGCGTCGGAGGATGCCGCTGCGTTCGCGCAGGTCGCAACCGTCGGATCCCCGATGCTGCTCGCCCGGCGCCGCGCGAGCCACGGACTCGACGCGTTCCTTCGCTCGCGTGGGCTCGAGGACGCGATCGTGGCGCCGCTACGCGGCGAGGATCGGACGTTCGGGTTGCTCGTCGTCGGGGAGCGCCTCGGCGATGTCACCACGTTCGCCGAAGCCGACATCGAGCTGCTTGGCACCTTCGCCGGCCATGCAAGCATCCTGCTCGAGAACGGTCGGCTCGAGCACTCGCTTGCCGAGGTGACACAGCTCAAGGAGCAGCTCCGCCACCAGGCGTACCACGACGCGCTCACGGGCCTGCCGAACCGCTTCAACCTCGTCGAGACGGTCGAGCAGGAACTCGCAGGCGGCGCTTCGACGGCCGTCCTCTATCTCGACCTCGACCGCTTCAAGACGGTCAACGACACCTGGGGACACGGTGCCGGCGACGAGCTGCTCGCGGCCTTCTCGCGCCGGCTCGAGGGCGCGATCCGATCTCAGGATCTCGCCGCCCGGCTCGGCGGCGACGAGTTCGCGGTGCTCGTCCGCGACGCGGACGTGGAGACGGCCGTCGGAGTGGCGCGGCGCATGTTGGACGCGATCGAGGGGACGTACATCCTCGACTGCGGAGACATCGCCTGTCACGTGAGCGTCGGCATTGCCGTCGGCGCCGCGGGGACCGCGACAGGGGAGGATCTCATCCGCAATGCGGACATCGCGATGTACAGCGTGAAGCGGTCGGAGCGCGCGTACACGCTGTACGAGGCGGAGCTCCACGAGAGGCTTCGCGCCCAGCGGCAGCTGGGCCTCGACCTCGAAGCGGCGATCGAGCGCCGCGAGATCCTCGTTCACTTCCAGCCGGTCGTGCAACTGTCGGACGGCGAGATCGAGGGCTTCGAGGTTCTCGCCCGCTGGCCGCACCCGACGCGCGGCCTGCTCACGGCCGCCGACTTCCTGCCCGCTGCCGAAGAGGCCGGGTTGACGATCGAGCTTGGCCGCCTCGTCCTGCAGCAGGCGCTCGAGGCCGCCCGCCGCTGGCCATCGAGGCTGAGCATCTGGCTCAACGTCGCCGCCGCAGAGCTTGCCAACGAGCGGCTCGTCGACACGCTCTCGGAGGCGCTTAAGGGCTATGGCGTCGAGCCGAGCCGGCTCGTGATCGAAGTGACCGAGTCGGGTGTCATCCAGGGAAGCGACGGCGCGCTCGTCGCGATGCGGCGGCTGCGCGAGCTCGGAGTCGGGCTGACGATCGACGACTTCGGCACCGGCTACTCCTCGCTGAGCCGCCTCGCCGAGTTTCCGATTGAGTCGGTGAAGATTCCCAAGCCCTTCGTGGACAAGCTGGTGGGCGACGACGCAGACGATGCATTCGTCGACGCGATTCTCCGGCTCGGCGACTCGCTCGGCCTTGCCGCCGTGGCCGAAGGAATCGAGCATGCCTCCCAGGCCAAGCGTCTGCGGCAGCTCGGCTGCCGCTACGGCCAGGGCTATCTGTTCGGTCGGCCTGCACCTGCCGAGGACGTCGAACGGCTCCTCTTCAAGCAGCCCGCCGGCCGGCCGCAGCTCTCGCTCGTCGCCACGGCTCAGAGCTGAACAGCTCAGAGCTGAGCCGCCTCGCAAAAAGAAGAAAGCGGCGGGCTAGCCCGCCGCTTTCGAATACTCCGCCGCAGAGTTGTTGCCGTCAGCCCCGAGCGAAGAGTCATGGTGATCATCTCGCCGGTTCGCCCGGGCGGGCCTCCCCCATATGGGGGATCTCATCTACAGTGATGTCAGTGGTTATGCGGAGAGTCTGTCTGGTCGTTCTCGTCGCGGCATTGACCGTTCTCGCGGTCGGCGCTTCGTCGGGCATAGCTGGCGCGCGTCACGCGACGAAGGCCGCCACCGTGAGCACGCGGAAGGTCGGGAAGCTCGGCACGATCCTCGTCAACAGCAAGGGCTTCACGCTCTACATGTTCGTCCCCGACAAGCAGGAGAAGGTGACCTGCAAAGGCAGCTGCGCGGTTGTCTGGCCCCCGTTGAAGGTGAACAAGGGACAGAAGCCGACGGCCGGAGGCGCTGCGAAGCAGAAGCTGCTCGGGACGGACGGGACCGTCGTCACGTACAATCGCTGGCCGCTCTACACGTACGTGACCGACACGAAGCCCGGTCAGGCAAAGGGCCAGGCGATCAAGCAGAGCGGCGGCTTGTGGTACGTGCTCTCGGCGGCCGGCAAGGTCATCAAGACCAAGTAGGCGTCAGCGAGAGACGACGCCCGTCGGGGCCGAGCGGAAGCCGCCCGAGGCGACGCTGGTGTGTGCCTTGACGACCACGCGGAACCGCTCGCCCAGCTGCGATCGTCCGAGCTTCAGCGTTTCTCTCGTCGCGCCTCGCAACGGCTTGCAGCCGCGCCCGCTCCAGTTGCATGCAAGCCAGCGGAACGTGTAGCTCGTCACCGGGTCGCCGTACCAGGCGCCCGTCGTGACTAGCAGACGGTGGCCGAGACGCGGGACACCGACGACCCGCGGCCTCTTCTGAGGGCTGGGCACGATCGCGAACGACCCCGTGCTCTCGACCTGCCCGAGCGGCGAGGTCAGGACGATCGGCCCGCTCTTCGCGGACTTGGGGACTGTGGCCACGAGCCGGCCGTCTCCGACGGTCCTGAACTGGGCGGCCGCGCCGCCGACGGTGACCGTGCTCACGGCCGCGAGTCCCTTGCCCTGCAGCGTGATGCGGGAGTCGACCGTCGCTCTGCCGGGCGTGGTCTTGCGCAGCAGCAGCGGCTCGACGAAGTGGTAGACGTGGACGTCCCACTGGTTGAAGCGGTCGCGCAGCATCTCATGGGAAGCCGTGACGGTGCGGTTCTCGGTGTAAACGCTCGCGTTGTGGGCCCACCCTGGCAGGCCCTCGATCCTCACGTACCTCACCCCGGGGCCGTTTCGGGCCGCGATGAGCCAGAGGTCGTCGACGGAGGTCCCTTGCCGCAGAACCGCCTCCATCCCCGGGCCGGTCGTCACGTGCGGCGTGCTCGCGCCGTTCACGAGCGCCGGTGCGATGGGGCTCGAGGCCGAGACCTGCTGGATGAGCGGCTTGAGGACGCCCTGCCAAAACGACCAGTTCCAGCCGTACTGCGCGTCGTTCCCGCTGAAACAGCTCGCGTTGTTGCCGCCGTAGAAGGTGAGGGACCTGGCTCCGTTGAGGATCGCGTCGTACGTCATGTAGCGCTCTTGCTGGTACGTCGGGAGGACGAACTGGCCTGTCACGTGGTCGTAGCTGCCACCCGCGCAGATCTGGATCGTCGTCGCCACCGGTTGCAGCGGCGAGACCGAGGCGACCGCAGCGGTCCACCTCCCGACTTTCTGCAGGTTCGGTGCGGGATTCCCGATCGTCACCGGGTAGACGTCGATGCCGTGGACGTCGGTGACGCCGGAGTACGGCGCGAGGTCCGCCGCGGTGCCCTGCGGAGCCTCGATCGTTACCCAGAGGTGGCTCGGGTCGAGGGGGACCTCTCCGTCACACCAGCTGGGGTCGCCACGTGAGGTGACGCGGCAATACGCGAACTGGAGCGCGGACGGGGCGATGTCGCTCCACCACGGCTCGTCGCGGCCCTTCCACATCGCGATCGCGCTTCCGCTCGGGTCGGTCGTCAGCGTGTTGACGACGTTCGCCAGCCCCGCGTCCTGCGTCGAACCTGGGAGCGCCTGCGAGTAGCCGCCCAGGTTTGGCCAGGTGAAGACGTGCAGAGTGGCGGCCGCGCGATCCCACGCGAGCGCGGTCTCGAGGTCGGCCGCCGACCAGATCCCGCCCGGCCCGGTGCGGAACATGTTCGCGCCGGCCGCCGCGGTTTCCGCAATGCCGTTTGCGCCCCACGGCGTGGTCGAGCCGAGTGGCGGGCCGGGGGAAAGCACGATGGGGAACGTCGGGCGGCCGTCGACCTGGATCGTCCTCGTGCTGTCAAACGTCGTCAGCGCGGGCTGTGCCGCTCCCGGAAGAAAGGCGAGGGCTGCACACGTCGCTGCCGCGGCAACGAATCCGAGCTTCCACCGTCCTGTCGGCATCGACAGCCCACTCCCTTCACCCCTCGCTGTCGGGCCAGATTACCCTGGAAATCGGGTTTTTGTGCGGCCCTAACGGGATGCTTACTCTTCGCGCACCGGCCGAGCGAGCAGCGCGACGACAGGCTCTTCGCGGCTGCCGAGCAGCGGCTCGACGTCGGTCTCGCTCGTCTCGAGCTGCTCGACCCGCGCTCCCATCGCTTCGAGGAACGCGTCAGGCGGGTCGAGGAAGTCCGGGCCTCCCGGCGTGCGGTAGTGCATCGCCACGACGAGGGCGGGCTGGAGCTCGCGCACGAGCGCGACGGCATCATCCACCGCGATCGTCGGGCCGCCGCCGACCGGCAGGATGAGCACGTCGACGTCTCCGAGCGCCTCGCGCTGCTCTGGCCGTAGCGCGGGCTGCCCGAAGTCGCCGAAGTGGGCCACCGTCGTCCCGTCCAGCTTGAAGCGGAAGATCGTGTTCGGGCCGCGCTGCGTGCCGGCGACCGTGTCGTGCTCGGAGGCGATTCCGACGACCTCACCGACCGGGGACTCGTGCGTGCCCGGTTTGTCCAGGACGGCCGGCTCGCCGCCGATCGCTTCGACGCCGTTGTGGTCAAGGTGGTCGTGCGTGACGAGCAAGAGGTCGGCTTCGACTCCCTCGATCGGCGGGAACGGCCAGCTCCAGCCGCTGCCTGCCGGTCTCGCGCCGGCGATGTCGCCGAACGGGTCGATGAACACGCGATGCTGTTCGCCGCTGAGCAGGAAGGCGGACTGGCCGTACCAGCGGATCTTCATTCGGTGCCTCCTTGTCGGTTAGTGCTGGGTCAGTCGTTGCAGAAGCGGAACCGCGGCCAACAGCGTCCGCCGCTCCTCGGGGCTCAGCTCTGCGACGATCGCCGCGGCTAGCCAGTCCTCGCGCCGCCCCCGTCCCTCGAGGACCCGGTCGCGGCCTTCCGTGGTGAGCTCGATCTGGCTGCTGCGGCGGTCGGCGGGGTCCGGGCGCCGCTCGATCAGGCCCGCCGTCTCGAGCTCGGCGAGCGTCTGCGCCATCGACTGCGGCCGGACCCGCTCGGCCGTCGCCAGAGCGCTCGCCGTCTGCGGGCCTTCGCGGTCGAGGCGGCTGAGGACGCTCGCCTGCGCGACCGGGAACGAATACTCCGCGCGCAGCCTCCTGACGAGCTGGCCGAGCACGAGCCGAAGCTCGCTCGCGCCCTTCACGACCTGCGCAGAGGGGTGAGGCATCAGGAGATTGTAGACAGGTAACCTGAACAGGTTGCCTGCTAAGCGGAGAACGACGAACTACAAGTGGGTAGCTCTCTCCAATACGACACTGGGGGTCCTGCTCGCCACGATCGACGGCTCGATCGTGCTGATCGCGATGCCCGCCATCTTCCGCGGCATCCACCTCGATCCGCTCAAGCCCGGCAACAGCTTCTACCTGCTGTGGATGATCCTCGGCTTCCTCGTCGTCTCGAGCGTGCTCGTCGTCAGCCTCGGCCGTCTCGGAGACCAGTTCGGGCGCGTGCGGATGTACAACCTCGGCTTCGTCATCTACACGCTGGCGTCGCTGCTGCTCACGATCGACTGGATGCACGGGCGCGCCGGCGCCGACTGGCTCATCTCCTTCCGGATCGTGCAAGGGATCGGTGCTGCCTTCCTCGTCGCGAACTCGGTGGCGATCCTCACCGACGCCTTCCCGGCGAACCAGCGCGGCATGGCACTCGGGATCAACAACGTCGTCGGCATCAGCGGTTTGTTCATCGGGCTCGTGCTCGGCGGCGTGCTCGCTCCGATCTCATGGCGGCTCGTCTTCCTCGTCTCGGTGCCCGCCGGGATCGCGGGGACGATCTGGTCGTACCGGAGCCTGCGCGAGCTCGGCGTCCGCACGCGCGACCCGATCGATTGGGCCGGCAACCTGACCTTCGCGGCAGGGCTCGTGCTCGTCATGGTCGGGATCACGTACGGGATCCGGCCGTACGGGGGCCATCCGATGGGCTGGACGTCCCCGGTCGTCGAGGGCTGTCTCGCCGTGGGCGCGGCGCTGCTCGGGCTGTTCGCCTACGTCGAGCTGCACTCGAAGGCGCCGATGTTCCAGCTCGGCCTCTTCCGTATCCGGGCCTTCACGTTCGGCGTCCTCTCGAGCTTCCTCTCGGCGATCTCGCGCGGCGGGCTGATGTTCATGCTGATCATCTGGCTGCAGGGGATCTGGCTGCCCGAGCACGGCGTCGGCTTCGCCTCGACGCCGCTGTGGGCCGGGATCCGGATGCTGCCGCTCACGATCGGGTTCCTCATCGCCGGCCCGATCTCGGGGATCCTCTCCGACCGCTACGGAGCGCGGCCGTTCGCGACCGGCGGGATGCTCGTCTCCGCGCTCAGCTTCTTCCTGCTCGCGATGCTGCCCGTCGACTTCTCCTATGCGGAGCTGGCCGCGATCCTCCTCCTGATGGGACTGTCGATGGGCGCTTTCGCGTCGCCGAACCGGGCCGGGGTGATGAACAGCCTTCCGGCGCAGCACCGCGGTGCTGGCGGCGGCATGAACCAGACCTTCCAGAACTCGGCCCAGGTCTTGTCGATCGGGATCTTCTTCACGCTGATGATCATCGGCCTTTCCGGGACGCTGCCGCACTCGCTCGCCGCAGGGCTGCAGGCCCACGGAGTTCCGCCGCACGTTGCCGCGCGCGTCAGCAAGCTGCCGCCGGTCTCGGTGCTCTTCGCCGCCTTCCTCGGCTACAACCCGGCGCAGAAGCTGCTCGGGCCGCACGTGCTCGCGCGGCTGCCGGCGCACAGTGCGGCGGTGATCCGCGGGCGCGCGTTCTTCCCGCATCTGATCGCGGCGCCGTTCCGCAGCGGCCTCGACGAGGCGTTCGCGTTCGCAATCGCCGCCTGCCTCGTCGCGGCGCTCGCCTCCTGGTCGCGCGGTGGCCGCGTGGTCGTGCCCGAGGAGCGCGCACTCGAGCATCCCGCCGAGCTCGGCGACTAGTAGTTACGTGTGCGCGGCGATCTGCACCACGACGAACGCCGCATAGAGGACGATCAGGAACGCGCCGGCGCTGCGGCCCGCGCCGCCGCGCCTGCCGAAGAGCACGAGCGCCGCAGTCGTCATTCCGAGGAGCCACACGAGGTCGAAGATCGCGAGGCCGGAGAACGCGCTGAAGGCGCCGAGCGCCGCAGGCAGGGCGAGGCCGAACACGAGGTTGATCGAGTTCGAGTTCATGGTCTCGCTCATCAGCGCGGAACCTCGTTGCTGAAGGCCGAAGCGGACGCCTGTCCACGCGTTGGGGAGGCTCGTCAGGACGGCGAGCACGATGACTCCCACCAGCTCGTCGGGCACCGACCACGCATGGGCGAGATCCGTGGCTCCGTGCACGGCGCCAACGCTGCCCGCCACGATCAGGCACAGCGCGAGCAGAAGTACGACGACGACCCCGACCGCTTCGCGTCGCGAGTCAAACCCCTGCTGCGGGCGGTGAGGCTCGCCGAAGCTGCGCCCGAGAAAGCGTGACTCGGCCGCGCCGAGCGGAAGCGTGCGCGCGAGGCGCGGCCCGACAGCCAGGAGCACTGCATAGGGGACGACGACGACCGCGACGAGTACGACTGCGGCGGTCGCGCCGAGCCAGCCGGCGACCAGCGCGAGCGTCACGGCGAGCAGCCAGAGCCCGACGAATCCCTCGAGCTCGAGCGTCTCGTGCCGTGCCCGCACGCGGCTGGCGACGACGGCGCTGAGGCCGAGCATCGCCGCAAGGTTGAACGCGTTCGATCCCACCACGACCCCGACGGCGATCGCATGCTCGTGCTGGACGAGCGCCGAGATCGCCGACGAGATCTCCGGTGCATCTGCGGCGAGCGCCGTGAGCAGCCCGAGCAGCGCCTCCGGCAGACCGAGCTGCAACCCGACGTGATCGAGCCGTCGCGCGAACCAGGCCGACGCGAGCAGCATCAGGGCGATGGAGGCGACGAAGAGTGGGGCGGCGAGGGCAGGTGTCATGGGCTCAAGCCGACCAGGCTTCCCGGCACACCGGGCCGAACGCTAGCGCAGGAGTGACCCTACGAGGCCGAATCCGGAGGGAGCTCGCCGTCCGCGATCTCGTCCTCGGAGACGTCGGGTCGTAGTGTCGCCAACCCCGCTCGGCCTCTGCCCACCCAACCGGCCGGGCGCTCCGCCTCGACAGCTCGCTCGCCGTACTCCTCGAACAGCATGTCGTCGTCCCCGGGCTTCGCGACGACCGTCTGGGTCGAGACCGAGAACACGTTTCTGTGTCGGCGAAAGAAGTCGGCGAGGCCCATCGCGGCGAGCATAAGCGATGATCAGAGCGTGATTGTCTCGCTGCACGTGGCGACAGGCGCGGCCATGGGAACGCTCGTCCGCTCGCGTTCGCTTGCCCTTCTGCTGGGCCCCGCGCTGCACGTGGCGGGCGACCAGGTGCCGCACGAGGACATTCCCGACCGGAGCTTCGAGATCGGCAGCGGCCTCGTCACGCTCGGCCTGCTCGCGGCACGGCGCGGCCTGCTCGACCCGGCTGTGCTCGGTGGCGCCGCCGCGTCCGCGCCCGACCTCGAGCACCTCGTGCCGTGGCTCAGGCTGGGAGGCCAGAAGCTCTTCCACCGCGGCAACGGTCGCCACGGCGCCGGCATCTCGGTCGAGGCTCAGCTCCTGCTCGCTGGTGCGGGAGTCGGGCTTCTGCTTGCGCGCCGCCGCTAGCCGGCGCTCAAACCACGGCTTGCCTCGGCGTGCCTCACGTCTGGTCGCTACTCGTGAAAAACGATGCGAACGAGCCGGCGATCGCGGTCACCACGAAGATCGCCCAGAACTCGAGGATCACGTCCACAACCTGGCCCGCGTGGGTGACGGGGTTCTTCAGCGACGAGGAGACCGTGAGGATCTGCACGGTTGTGAAGAAGACGGCGTCGCCGAAGCCGTGGATCTGGCTTCCCTGCAGTCCGTGCTCGAACGACCACATGGCCGCCGCGCCGCTCAGGTCGATCACGACGGAAAGGGTGAACGCAATCGCGATGCGGGCAACCAGGCGGCGGTGCCGCTCGCTCCAGGTCAGCAGGCGTTTGAGCTCCTCGCCCAGCATCAACTTTCCTGCGGTTGTCCGCCGGCCATCGCTCGTGCCTCCCTTTCTGTCTGCGTCCTGAACGAACGTGGCACGGTTCGGGGTGCGTACCGGCTACGTCGAGCGCTCTAACCCGTGGCGCCGCTAGCCTCGGCCGGATGAAGGTCGGGATCGTCGTGCCGTACTCGTGGTCGTTCGGCGGAGGCGTCGTCGACCACGCCGAGGCGCAGGCACGCGCGCTCGCCGATGTCGGGATCGAGACGCGCCTGCTGATCGGGAACGATCCGTCCGGTTCGTTCAGCCGCGTCCTCCACCCGCGCACGGGACGGCCCGGGCCGCCGCCCGAGATTGTGGTCTCGCTCGGCCGGTCCGTGATCGTGCCCGGCAACGGCGCGCTCTCGAACCTCGTGCTCAGCCCGCGCGCGGTGATGCAGCTCCGCGGTGCGCTGGCCCGCGAGCGCTTCGACCTCATCCACGTGCACGAGCCGCTGGCGCCGATGGTCAGTCCGGCCGCGCTCGCACTCTGGGACGGACCGGCGGTCGCGACGTTCCACGCGGCCGGGAACTCGTCCTGGCGCCGGTTCGCCGAGCCGTTGTGGGGCTTTCTCCTCGACCGGATCGACCTGCGGGTTGCGGTTTCCGAGCAGGCGCGCCTGGCCGCCGCTCCCTTCGCGCCCGGCCATTACGAGATCATCCCGAACGGCGTCGAGATCCCAGACGGTGTCGACCCCGGCGGCCGCTCCGAGCGCATCGTCTTCGCCGGTCGCCACGACCCGCGCAAGGGCCTGCCGGTGCTGCTCCGAGCCTGGTCGCGGCTGCGCGGGCGCGGGCTCCGGCTCCGCGTGCTCGGCGCCGATCCCCTCGCTGTGCGCCTGCTGCTCGCGCGCCTGCGCTTGTCGGAGGAGGGGATCGACGTGCTTGGCTACGTCGACGACGACACGCTCACTCGGGAGCTCGCGGCGGCGAAGTTGCTCGTCGCGCCGTCGCTCGGCAACGAGAGCTTCGGCATGACGATCACGCGCGCCTTCGCGTGCGCGGCGCCCGTCGTTGCCTCGGACATCCCCGGCTATCGCGAGGTCGTGACCGAGGAGACCGGAGCACTCGTCCCGCCCGACGACGCCGAAGCTCTCGCCGACACGATCGCCGACCTGCTCGCGGACGAGCCGGCGCGGATCGAACGAGGCCGGGCAGCGCGCGAGCGGGCGATGAGCGAGTACGCGTGGCCGCTGCTCGCGCGGAGGCTCGCGGACTGCTACGAGCGCGTTCTAGAAAAGGGTTAGGCGGGAGGCGCCGGCGAGCTTCAGCACCTTCGGCCCGACGAGCCGGACCAGCCGGTTCGGCGTCTCGACGATCGGCTCGCCGTCCTCGCCGCTCAGCTCGGCGATCGAGGCATCCACCCGACGCTTCACCTCGAGCACGCCCTCGCGTAGACCGAGCTCGTCGAGGCGCACCGCGAGCCGCTTCATGTTCATCACGTAGTAGTAGACCGAGTCGACGTCAGGCCCGTACGACTCAGCGAGATGCAGGTCGATGAGGCCGTGCGAGGCCTTCGCGCGGCGCACCATTCGATCGGCGAGGTCCATGTACTCGGTGCAGATGGTGAGCAGCCGGTCGGCGGCGCCTTCGAACTCCTCGAGGAAGCGGCGCGTCGCGAGGACGGCGATGCGGACATGACGACCCTCATCACGCCGAACGTTCGTCTGCCCCTCCTTCATGCCCGGCAGGTCGTAGATGTCGTAGAGCGCGTTGCCCTTGGCCCGCCGGATCACGACGTCGCTGTTGGCGACGACGTCCTCGCTGATCACGCCGTAGATGAAGATCGCCGCGTACACGTCCTCGAGCGGACGGTGCGGTCGCAGCAGCTGCCGCATCTCGACCTCGAACTGGTCGAAGAGGATCTCGGCGACGAAGTTGTTGTACTTCTTCGCCACACGGTCGGCGTCGGCAGCGTCGATGCCGAGCACCTCGGTCGCGACCCGCAGCAGGCTGCCGCGGTGCATCCGCTCGTCGTGCTCCTGCGTCATGAGCGCGGCGCGCATCGACTCGTAGTCGGGCTGCAACGGCATCGCCGCGACGATTCTGTCCATCCAGTCGTCGACGATCGACTCGGCGCGGAAGATCGTGCCGAAGACGCGTTTCACCGCGTCCTGCTGCTGCCGCGACAGCTGGCGGAAGCTCTCGGCGTCGGTGGAGAGGTCGACGCTGTACGCGTCCCACGTGTGCGTGTACGCGGCGGCGACGATGTCGGAGAACGTCCGCCAGGCGCCGGTGATCTGGCGGTCGGCGGCCTCATCGTCGGCGAGCAGCGCGTCGATCTCGCCTAAGAGGCGCACGATCTTGTCGCCGCCGGTCCGACCGGGCGCGATGACGGTGTCAGCGGTGACGTCCACGCCGAAACTTTACGCCGCCCGGCGGGGACGTCGAGCGGAGGATCCGCCGCCAAGGCGGGCATCCTCCACGCGACTGGCGCTCAGGAGTGCTTCCAGGCGACGGAGAAGGCGCCCGAGCTGATGCCGGCTGGCTGCGCCTTGACTGTCGAGCCCGAGGACATCGTGATCGGGTCGATCTGCGGGGTCGTGCCGGTGAGCAGCACGCCGTTCGCGCTGGCGCCGCTGAAGTCGACCGTGCCGAAGTCGGCGAGCGGCAGGACTCCGCCGCTGCCGGAAGGAGCCTCAGCGATCACCTCGGCCGACGCGAGCTTTGCCGACTTGAGCCTCGCCGAGATGGTCTGACTCCACTTCTGCGTGGCGTCCGAGATCGTCAGCGTGAAGCTGCCGGCGCCGTTCGTCGTCACCGACGCGCTCAGCTTGTCCCCCGGCTTCACGGGGTTGCTGAAGTTGACCGGAAACTTCGGATACATCTCGTACCACGCGTAGTACTGGGGCGTCCTGCCGGAGCAGTCCGCGTCCGTTCCCGTCTGCTCGACGGTGCTCGACGTGTCGCCGTCGAGCCCAACCCAGAAGCTCGAATAAGCCGTGGCCGAGCACGTCACCGTGGGCTCCGTCCACGACGACGAGACACTGGTGAACCGGCTGCCGGTGACCGCGTAGCCTGACCAGTTCGTGCTGGTCGAATGGGTGATCAGGTGCACCCGACCGTGCCGCAGGCTCGGGGTCGCGCCGCGGGCGGTTGCCGAGAGCGCAGCTGCGATGACGAGGACCCCCACGAAAGCGCCGCAGAGCTAGCGCCTTCTCATCATGCCTCCTTGTAGGACGACAACAGAAGGCGGAAACCTACTAGCTGAGCGCCTCGAGCAGGGTGCCGATCTCGTGGCCGAGCTGAGCCGAGTGCCGCATCGCGTGCTCACGGTCGACCGTGTATCGGTTGCGCCGTCCCACGCGCTCGATCTTCACGTAACCGCCCTCGACGAGCTCGGCCAGGATCCGCTGGGTCGCGCGCTCGGTGATCCCGACCTGCTGGGCCACGTCGCGCAGGCGGATGTCGGGCGTCTCGGCGAGGCACAGGAGAACCTGCGCATGGTTTGTGAGGAACGTCCAGGTCCTGTGTTCGTCAGTGTTTGACATACGCTCTAGAAGTCGTGTATATATTGTCGCGCATAACGTATCGCGCTTTGGTAATCGCGTGATTCTAGCAGGCGAATCGGGAGCTGTTCCATGGAATCGGACGGGCTGTTTCCACACGTGAACGACTCAATCCGCACACTGGCCGGCGAAGGGCCGCCGAGCCAGATGTGGGAGTTCATCTGCGAGTGCCCCGAGGTCACCTGCCACACGATGGTGAGCCTGACGTTGAGCGAGTTCGACGGGCGCCGGGCCGCCTTGCCGCCAGTCCCGATCCTCGCCGCGGAGCACACGGGCACGACCTAGCCGCGCGGGGGTACCCTCGGAAGGGGTGCAGGAGGAGAGGCTGACCGGGGCAGCGCTGCGCACGGTGTTCATCGCGCTGATGCTCGGCATGTTCCTCGCCGCGCTCGACCAGACGATCGTCTCGGTTGCGCTGCCGACCATCGTCGGTGACCTCGGCGGGCTCAACCATCTCTCCTGGGTGGTCACCGCGTACCTGCTCGCCTCGACGGTCTCGACCCCGATCTACGGCAAGCTCGGCGACATGTACGGGCGCAAGCCCGTCTTCCTCGTCGCGATCCTGATATTCCTCGCCGGCTCGATGCTCGCGGGTCTCTCGCAATCGATGGACCAGCTGATCGGCTTCCGTGCGATGCAGGGGATCGGGGCCGGCGGCCTGATGGTCGGCGCGCAGGCGATCATCGCGGACATCGTCCCGCCACGCGAGCGGGGCCGTTACATGGGCCTGATCGGCTCCGTCTTCGCGGTTGCGTCGGTGGCGGGCCCGCTGATCGGCGGCTTCCTCGTGACCAGCCTTTCGTGGCGCTGGGTCTTCTACGTGAACGTGCCGATCGGCGTGCTCGCCGTGGTCATCGTGAGCACCCGTCTCCACCTGCACACGCCGCACCGGCAGCATCGCATCGACTATCTCGGTGCCACGCTGCTCACGGGCGGCGTCGGTGCGCTGATCCTGCTCGCGACCTGGGGCGGTACCCAGTACACGTGGGGCTCGAGACAGATCATCGGGCTCGGCGTCGTGGGAGTGGCCCTGCTCGCGGCCTTCGTCTGGCAGGAGCGCCGGGCGGCCGAGCCGATCCTGCCGCTCCAGCTCTTCCGGTCTCCCATCTTCAGCGTCGCGAACACGATGGGCTTCACGATCGGGATGGCGATGTTCGGCGCGATCATCTTCATCCCGCTCTTCCTGCAGATCGTCTACGGCGTGAGCGCCCAGAGCTCGGGCCTGCGCACGATCCCGCTGATGGCCGGGTTGCTGGTCACGGCGATTCTCTCGGGCCGTGCCATCAGCCGCATCGGCCGCTACCGGCCGTTCCCGATCGCCGGCACCGCGATTCTCGTGGTGGGCATGTTCCTGCTCTCCCTGCTCGGCGTCGACACGCCGCCGTGGGTCGCCTCCGCGTACATGGTCGTGGTTGGAGTCGGGCTCGGTCTCGTGATGCAGGTGCTCGTGCTCGCCGTGCAGAACGACGCGCGGCCGGAGGAAGTCGGCGTCGCCACCGCCTCCGCCACGTTCTTCCGCAGCATGGGCGGCGCGTTCGGCGTCGCGCTCTTCGGGACGATCTTCGCTACGCGGCTCTCGAACGAGCTGGCCGGCCTGCCGAGCAGAGTCACCGCGCATCTCGGCAGCGGCGTCCAACTCAATCCCGTCCAGATCGACCAGCTGCCGCCGAAGGTGCACGACGTGGTGCTGCACGCGTTCGCGCACGCGCTCAGCGGTGTCTTCCTCTTCGGGATGGTGCTGGCGCTGGTGCCGTTCGCGCTCTCCTGGTTCCTCCGGGAGAAGCCGCTCCGGACGTCCGTCGCGCGCGAGGCCGAGGAAGAGCCGCTCGCGGCCGCCGGTCAGTTCGGGTTCGAGTAGCCCGGGATCTGACGCAGCGCCGCATGGGCGGCGTGGTAGCCGCACATACCGTGCACGCCGCCGCCCGGCGGCGTCGAGGCGGAGCAGAGAAAGACTCCTGGCAGCGGCGTCGTGTACGGCGAGACGCGCGCCACAGGGCGCGTGAAGAGCTGTGAGAGCGTCGCCGCGCCGGCGTTGATGTCGCCGCCGACGTAGTTCGCGTTGTACCGCTCCATCTCGGCCGGACCGAGCGCCGAGCGCGCAAGGATCCTGTCGCCGAAGCCGGGCGCGAAGCGCTCGACCTGCGCTTCGATCCGCTCCGTCATATCGAGACTCGAGCCGTTCGGGACGTGGCAGTACGCCCAGGCCGTGTGCTGTCCCGCCGGCGCCCGGGTCGGGTCGAAGAGGCTCTGCTGGGCGAGCAGGACGTACGGCCGCTCCGCTACCCCACCGCGGCCGGGCTCGACCTCCGACGCGGCGATCTCCTCCAGCGTGGCTCCGAGGTGGACCGTTGCCGCGCGCGCACACTCGGCGGCCTGCCAGGGGATCGGGCCGTCGAGCGCCCAGTCGAGCTTGAACACGCCCGGCCCATAGCGGTAGCGCTCGAGCCCGCGGCGGTAGCGGCTGGGGAGCCGGTCGCCGGCCAGCGCGAGCAAGCCGCGCGGCGTCACATCGAGGAGCACCGTCCGTGCGTCGCCGAGCTTCGTCAGCGACTCGACGCGTTGCCCTGTCTCGATCTCGCCGCCGAGAGAGCGGAGATACGAGGCGAGCGCGTCCGAGATCTGTTGCGAGCCGCCTCGCGGGAGCGGCCAGCCGACCGCGTGCGCGAGCACACCCAGCATGAGGCCGAACGCGGCGCTCGGCGGCCGGTCGAGCCGCAGCATCGAGTGGGCGGCCAGCCCTGCGAAGACGCCGCGTGCCTTCTCGCCGCGAAACGAGAGCCGGGCGAGCGTCGTCGCCGGCGGCGCGGCTCGCGCGCTGAAGCGGCCGAGTGCGAGTGGATGGGAGGGGAAGTGCAGCGGTGCGAGCAGGTCCTCGAGCAGCGGCTCGGCGTCGCGGGCGAGCGGCGCGAACATCCGCCGCCACCGGTCGGCGTCGTCGCCGACACCCGGCGCGGCAGCGTCCGCCGAGCGCTCGAGCAGGACGGCGGTTCCGTCGTCGAACGGGTGCGCGAGCGCGGCGGGCGGCTCGATCCACTCGACGCCGTGCTCGGCGAGCGGCAGCGTGCGGAAGAACGGCGATGCGACTCCGAGCGGGTGGATCGCCGAGCAGACGTCGTGGACGAAGCCAGGCAGCGTCAGCTCGGCCGAGCGCGCGCCGCCGCCGACGGTGTCCGCCGCTTCGAGGACGCGGACCGATAATCCCGCCTGCGCCAGCACGATCGCCGCGGCGAGCCCGTTCGGGCCGGAACCGACGACGACCGCGTCGACGTCAGACATCCAGCGAGGCTACTTGCGCGTCCGCAACGGCGCCGTCGCGGTGTGGACGCTCGACCGGAATGCGCTCGAATGGCGTACGTTCCCGGCCCCCTTTAGCGGGTCCTGCGCCCGCATCAGCACCTGGCATTGCGCGACCGTCACGCCGTCCTTATCGGCCGCCGAGAACGTGATCCAGCCCGCGACATGTGCCCCTCTGCAGCGTCATGAACGTGAACGTCGCCGCCTACACGCCTGCAGCGGCCGCGCTCTTCAATCCGCTGCGCCGCCGCGTGCAGCGGGTCGTTGACCACCGCTTCAACCGCGTCCGCTACGACGCCGACGCGACCGTCGCGGCCTTCGCGGTCCGCCTCCTCGACGAGCTCGCCGCCACTGCAGCCCGCTCGCTAGAGCCGGACCACGTCACCGTGTGGCTGCGGGCGACGCCGTAACGATTCCGGGACGCCTGCGCTTTGAAATGCGAGTTGTCACCGACCGGCGGCCGTAGTAGGTTCGACCGGTTCCCGATCCCAAAGAGGTGTCCATGAGGCGGCGTGCGGCTTCAATCCTGAAATGGTTCTCGGCGCTCTACGTGGTGCTGATCGTGATTCAGGTCTACCTCGCAGGTGAGGGCATCTTCGGCCTGAACGTGATCAAGCACTCCGACGACTGCGACAAGAAGAACGCCACTGCGCACGACCTCGCGCTCTGCGCCGGCAACTCGAAGACGCTCGATGCGCACCGCGCGCTCGGGTTCTTCCTGACGCTCCCCGGAGCGCTTCTCTTCCTGATCTGTGCGCTCATCGCCTGGCTTCCCAACAAGCGCATGCGTGTTATCTCGATCCTGGTTCCGATCCTAACCTTCGTGCAGATGATCCTGCCCGGAACCGGACGCTGGGGCGGCGCGCTCCACCCGGTGAACGCCATCCTGATCCTCGCCATGTACGGCTGGCTCTTCCATGCGCTCAAGAAGGCGCCCGCGGTTGAGGAGGCGGCACCGCCGGCTCCGGCCCCGAGCGGCTGAGGCTTACGTCTCGCGCAGGATGCTGCGGCCGAGCCCAAGGGGCTCGGCCGCGGTTCTGCGCTTAGGAGGGTCGGAACGGCTGTGCACGGCATCGAGTTCTTGTGACACGTCCTGACCCGCCGGGTCCGAGGAGACATCACCGTCTTGCTGGATGCCGTGCATATCCGCGTCTGGTAACGGTTTCGACATTCCGCGCGAACTCCAGTCCGGACCAAGGTCTAGTTCGACCAGGACCTTTGTCCTGCCGGCTACTGAGTGACGAGCTTCGTGGACGCGAGCAGCGCGTCGACGCTCTTCTCCTCCTGCGCCAGGCCCGGGCCGCGGAGGCACGCAGTCATCTCCGTCGGCGTGGAGGGGAAGGGGTGCGTCTGGATCAGGACGTCGATCGTCCGGTCGGCGCCGATGCTGCTGCACATTCCGCTCGCCGTGACGGTGCGGGTGGCGGTGTGGCCGTCGACCTTGATGCGTGCGCCTGGCCCGAAGCCGGTGGCCGGCGGGTTGCTGGCGTTCCAGGTGACGAGGACGCCGCCGGGCTCGAGCTGCTTCACCGGGAAGCCGCACGACGTCGTGTTCCCCGTGGTCGAGCACGGGTCGTGCACAGCCTGCGTGCTCAGGTAGACCAGCGGCTGGAAGTGCAGCTCGCCGGCCCATTGGAAGGGATACGCCTTCCAATCTGCGGGGTGGGTGAAGCTGAGCAGTGAGTTCGAGTACTTGACGAGTGGCGGATCGAAGTTCGAGCTCGACGCCCCCGGCGCGTCGCTGCCGCCGCCGCACGCGCTCGCCAGCGCGCCGAGAGCCACGAGCGCTGCCGCGCACATGAGAAGGCTCCGCAGGGGCGGGCGGCGTTCCATACCTTTCTCTGTACCCCCGGACGCGAGATCCTGACCGGCCCGAACGACTAGTCCCGCCCCGCCGGATCGAACGAAGCTGCTTCGAGCGCGCCTGGCGTCCCCAAGTAATAAGGCCATAGCCGAAAAGGGGAGCCGGGTCCAGCCGAACGGGTCTCCCGATCGGGGGGTGGAACACGTGATGTACGGGTGTGCCGCGGCTGCGAAGGTTGGCGCTTGGCTGCGCGCTTGGATCTGCAGGCGCGACGATCGCGATCGCCCTCGTAGCAAGGCTCGACTTCGAGTACCACGCTCCCGGGCTCCACGTTGCCCTCGAGACCACCGCGGCGCTCACCGCCGCTGCGGCAGCGTTCCTGTTCCTTGGCCGCTACTGGCGCACGGGCTTCCTCGACGAGCTGATCCTCTCAGCCGGCCTTTTGCTGCTCGCGCTGTCGAACTTCGCGTTCGCGGCGCTTCCGGCCGTCTTCTCGCTGCAGTCGAACCGCGCCTCCGTCTGGGGCACGCTCTTCACCGGTGCGCTCGCGGCGCTCCTCATTTCCGTCGCCGCGCTGCTGCCGAGACCACGGATCGCCGCAGGCCGCCGTTGGCTGCTTGGGGTCTTCTGCGGCACGCTCGCGCTCGCGATCGCCGGCACCGTCCCGATGGTCGCCGATCCCGGACTTCTGCCGCACGGAATCACCGCTCCCCTCAGCCAGGGGACGTCGACGCCGCCTCTGGTTGGCGCTTTGCAGCTCCTCATCGCATTCCTGTATCTCCTGGCCGCCCTGGGCTTCACGCGGCGTCACCGCCTGACCGCGGACGAGCTGAGCGGCTGGCTCGCGATCGCCTGCATCCTCTCGAGTGCCGCCCACATCAACTACTCGTTCCACCCGCCGATCTACTCGAACTGGGTCTACACCGGCGACATCTTCCGTCTCGGCTTCTACCTCGCTCTGCTGATCGGCGCCGCTCGGGAGGTGGCGTCCTACTGGACGAGCGTCATCGCGGCCGCCTCGCTCGAGGAACGCCGCCGGCTCGCGCGCGACGTCCACGACGGCCTTGCCCAGGAGATCTCGTTCATCGGGCGGAATGTCCGCCTGCTCAGGGACCAGGGGGCGGAGCCGCAGCTCGTCGAGAGGATTTTGCGTGGCGTGGCGCGCGCACAGGAGGAGTCGAGGCGGGTCGTCGGTGCGCTTGCCTCGACTGGTGAGGAGCCACTCGACCAGGCGCTCGCCGAGGCGGTGCGGGAGGCGGCTCGACGCTACGGCGCGGCCGTCGACATGGAGCTCGCCGGCAACATCAAGCTTTCGCCCCGCGAGCGGGAAGGGGTCGTCCGAATCGCGGCCGAGGCCGTGGCGAATGCGGCCCGGCACAGCGGCGCTGAGACGCTGAGGGTCTACCTCGAGCGCGTCGAGGCGGGCATGCGGCTGGCGATCGTCGACGACGGTTCCGGCTTCGACGACCAGCAGCCACGGCGCGGGTTCGGGCTCGTGACGATGAAGGACCGCGCCGAAGGGCTCGGAGGGAAGCTGCGCGTCGACACGCGTCGTGGGGCCGGGACCCGGGTGGAGCTCGAGCTGTGAGCGCCGCCGAGCCCGACTCGCCGCAGCTGCGCGTTCTGATCGCCGACGACCACGCGCCCACCCGGGACGACGTACGCCGCGCGCTCACAGAGGGCGGTCTCGACGTGTGCGCCGAGGCGGCGGATGCTGCCCACGCGGTCCAGCTTGCGCTCGAGACGAGACCCGACATCTGCCTGCTCGACCTCCGCATGCCTGGCGGAGGCGTAGGGGCCGCGTGGGAGATCGCCGCGCGTCTGCCGACGACGAAGGTCGTGATGCTCACCGTCTCCGCCGAGGACGCAGACCTCTTCAGCGCCCTACGGGCCGGCGCCGTCGGGTATCTCGTCAAGGACATCGATCTCCGTCTCCTGCCGCAGGAGCTGACCGACGTCGCCGAAGGCAAGGCTGCGATTCCCCGTGCGCTCGTCACGCAGATGGTCAAGCAGTTCCACACCAACGAACCCCGGTTCCGGACGACTGTGGTGGAAACGGATCTCGGACCGCGGTTGACGAGCCGGGAGTGGGACGTGCTGGCCGGCCTGGCGGAGGGCCTCTCCACCCGCGAGATCGCGAAGCGGCTGCAGCTCAAGCCCAGCGGCGTGCGCGCGCACATCTCGGCGGTCGTGCAAAAGCTCGGAGTCGAAAGCCGGCAGGGGGCCGTCGAACTCTTCCGCCGGACGACAGATCGGTAAGCGAATGAACGCTGCGAATCCCAAGCGCTCGAGGGGCGTTGAAGCCTTGTGAAACCGCCGCGCGCGGCTCAGGCTTCATATTCATGCCTTTACAGTCAGGGGAAGTACCTGCGGGTGAGAGGATTCCGGACAGAACATCAGGCGGCGCGAACAAGCGGCTGCATGGTCCACGCGACTCGCCTTTTGATCCCCGGGCTAGGAAGCGACAATGAGCGGTGAGGAGAGGAGCGGGATGCGACGGTTAGGGAAGACAAAGTTTTTGTTTCTTGCGGCTTTGCTAGGAGTCGGCTTGGCGCTCGTGTTCGGTGTCGGCAGCGCGCTAGCGGACTTCAACGTCGTCGTTGGCAAGGGGTGCGTATCGCCGGTCTACGTCGGTGATCCGTACCAGTGCCACAGCAATCTGCAGAACGCTGACACCAACGGCAATACGTATGTTGTCCAGTCGCTGACCGACACGGTGCACAGCTCGGGCGGCAACCTGACGCAGGATCTGTTTGCGCTGCACACGCCGTTGGTGTTTGTGACCCACAACGGCTCGGCAGCGGTGAGTTGCACGAACGGGACAGGCACCGGCACGACCGGCGACCCGTTCATCCCGACGTCGACGACGACCTGCACGCTCCCCGGGGACCCGACCGTGAACGAGAAGAACGGCGGCGAGATCCTCGTGGGTGATCCGAACTACAGCAATTACACGGTCCTGCCGGGTGATTTCACGGCGAACGCGGCTCACCTGCTGTCGGATCAGATCACGTACGGCGTCACGGACTCGTGTGACGTGGCCCCGTCGGGCTGCTTCCCTGGGCTCGTGAACCCCGAGAATGCCACGGGGGCCGCGGCGGTCATGCAGCGGAAGGCGACCGCGTCGACGACGATCCTGGCAGGCGCAAACCCGGTCACGACGGTGGCGGCCGGCACCACGGTGCACGACTCGGGGTCGGTCACCGAGGACACCGCCAACGAGAGCCCGCCGCCGGCCGGGCCTGGCCCGGTGCCGACCGGGAACGTGACGATCAACTTCTTCAGCACCGGCAACTGCATGGGTACCGTCACCGACACGGGCACCGCGACACTCGACGGGAGTGGCAACTTTAACGCGACCGCTATGCCGGAGACGCCGGCGACGGCGGGGATGTACTCGTTCCAGGCGACCTACAACGGCGACAGCACCTACACCGCCTCGCCCGCCAGCGGCTGCGAGCCGCTCCAGGTCGTCGATGCGAACATCTCGCTCAGTCCGTTGTCGAAGACGAACGCGGTTGGTACGTCGCATACCGTGACCTGCACGATCAATCAGAACACGGGGAGCGGGTTCGTGGCTGCTCCTGATGGGACGGAGTGCGACTGGAGCATTACCGTCGGTCCGAACTCGGGTCAGAGCGGTCACTGCAACACGACGGGTGGGACGTGCACCTTCACCTACAGCGATACGGGTGGGGCTGGCACGGACACGATCCACGCGACGACGACCTTCTTGGTCGACGGGCTCAGCTTGACCCGCTCGACGGGCGACGGCGTCTCGAATGATGGCTCGAATGTGAGCAAGACGTGGGTCGATGCGAACATCTCGCTCTCGCCGGGCACCGCGAACAACCCGGTTGGTACGTCGCATACCGTGACCTGCACGATCAATCAGAACACGGGGAGCGGGTTCGTGGCTGCTCCTGATGGGACGGAGTGCGACTGGAGCATTACCGCCGGTCCGAACTCGGGTCAGAGCGGTCACTGCAACACGACGGGTGGGACGTGCACCTTCACCTACAGCGATACGGGTGGGGCTGGCACGGACACGATCCACGCGACGACGACCTTCTTGGTCGACGGGCTCAGCTTGACCCGCTCGACGGGCGACGGCGTCTCGAATGATGGCTCGGACGCGAAGAAGACGTGGCTGGACGACACCGTTACGACGAAGGTGCTCGCAGGGTCGACCGACGTCACGGGCAGCACGACGATCACGCCGGGCACGGTCGTGCACGACGAGGCGACCGTGAGCACTCCGGTGGGAGCACCGGCAGCGACGGGCAACGTGACGTTCACGCTGTTCAACGGCACGACCTGCAACGGCACAGTCGTGTCGACCGATCCAAGCGAGCCGCTGAATGGGAGCGGAGTCGCAGATTCGGTGACGTTCACGACGCCGTCCGCGGGCGGGCCGTTCTCGTACCTCGCGCACTACAACGGGGACGCGAACTACCCGGCGAAGAACGCGGGGTGCGAGCCGTTCACGGTGCAGGCGCAGAACTTCGGTCCTGCTCTGACGCCGGGGTTCTGGAAGAACCACCAGGCGGCGACGACGGCGTTGCTGCCGATCAGCCTCGGCAACTACAACGTGAACACGTTCGCCAAGGCGTTGGCCGTATTCGACGCGATGAAGTGCTCTTCTCCGATCGACTGCCTGGCCGGCCACCTGCTGGCGGCCGAGCTCGATCTGAAGGGCGGTTCCAACCCGAGCATCCAGCCGACGATCAACCAGGCGAATGCGCTGTTGATCGCGGTCAACTACAACGGGCCTGGCAACTTCACGGCGACCGCGGCGCAGAAGAGCCTCGCTCTGCAGCTGGAGGTGTTGATCGACAACTACACCAACCAGTAAGCGCCCTGTAGGGCGCGGACGTTGAATGAAGGCGAGGGGCCGGCGGAAGCCGGCCCCTCGCTTTTGCGAGGGTTACCTGTGACCCTTCCCCGACGAGCCGGTCGAAAGCTCGTTCGAGCGCGCGCTCTCGCCGACGGCGTTGACCGCCGTCACCTCGTAGTACAAGGTCGTCCCGCTCGAGGCCCCGCTGTCCGTCCAGCTCGTGACGTTCCCAAGCGTTGCGATCAGCGTCTCGCCTCCGCTCGTGGTCGCGCGGTAGACGCGGTACTGCGTGATGGCGGAGCCGCCGTTCGACGCCGGCGCCTTCCACGTCAGGGCGACGCCGTGCTTGCCGACGGACGCGCCGGTCAGCGTCGGCGCACCGGGGACTGTCGCGGCCGCGGTCGGCGTTGCGGAGCGCTCGTTGGAGGCCACGCTTTCGCCTGCGGAGTTGAGCGCGGTCACCATGTAGTAGTAGGTGGTGCCGCTCGTGAGGCCGCTGTCCGTCCAGCTGGTGACGTTGCCGAGTGTGGTGAGGAGGGTTTCGCCGCCGCTTGAAGTCCCGCGGTAGATGCGGTAGCCGGTGATCGCGGAACCGCCGTTCGAGCCGGGCGCGCTCCAGGCGAGGGCCACGGTGTCGGTGCCCGGCGTGGCGCTGTTCAGGGTCGGCGCACTCGGTGCGACTGCAAACGGCGTGGCCGACTTCTCGTTGGAAGCGATGCCCTCGCCCACTGCGTTGAGTGCGGTGACTTTGTAGTAGTAGGTGGTGCCGTTGCTGGCGCCGGTGTCGGTCCAGCTGGTGACGTTGCCGAGTGTGGTGAGGAGGGTTTCGCCGCCGCTGGAGGTGGCGCGGTACACCTTGTAGCCGGTGATTGCGGAGCCGCCGTTCGAGGTCGGCGCGCTCCAGGCGAGGGTCACCGAGCCGTTGCCGGCGGTCGCGCCGTTGAGGGTTGGCGCGCTCGGGGCGGTGAGCGGTGCGGTCGGTGTGGCGGAGAGTTCGTTGGAGGTGGCGCTCTCGCCGACTGGGTTGAGTGCGGTGACTTTGTAGTAGTAGGTGGTGCCGTTGCTGGCGCCGGTGTCGGTCCAGCTGGTGACGTTGCCGAGTGTGGTGAGGAGGGTTTCGCCGCCGCTGGAGGTGGCGCGGTACACCTTGTAGCCGGTGATTGCGGAGCCGCCGTTCGAGGTCGGCGCGCTCCAGGCCAAGGCGACGCTCGCGTTTCCGCCGGTCGCCGAGGTCAGGGTCGGCGCGCCGGGCACGGTGGAGCTCGCGCCGTTCTGCACGTTGACGGTTTCCGACGAGGTGCTCTTGTTCCCGGCGACGTCGGTCGCGACCTCTGTGAGCGTGTGCTGGCCGTTGGCGACACCGGCCGAGTTCCACGCGAACGTGTAAGGGCTCGCTGTGTCGGTCGCCTGTGCGGCGCCGTCGACCTGGAAGGCGACGGATGCCACCCCGGTCCCGGCGTCGGATGCGCTGGCGTCGATGTCCACCGTGCCGGAGACGGTCGCGCCCGAGGCAGGGCTCGTGACTGACGAAGTCGGCGGCGTCGAGTCGACGGTGACCGTCAACGAGCTGGAGAGAGAGCTGAGGTTGCCGGCCTCGTCGGTGACGCCTGTCTGGAGTACATAGACGCCGTCGGTTGGGACGCTACCGGTGATGCTCCAGGTGCCCGTGCCGCTCGGCGCCGCACCGCCGAAGTACCTGCCGCCCGCTGCCCAGTACGCATTCACGGCGGTGATCCCGGCGCCGGTCGCCGACGTGCCTGTGACGGCGAACGTGTGCAGAGTGGTGATGTTGTCGCGCCCTTGACCCCGGTGTCGCTCGTGAAGGCCAGTGTCGGAGCCGACGGCGCCGGTGGCGGCGTGGTGTCGACGGAGAAGTTGAACGCGGAGACCGAGTTGCCGGAGTTGGGCTTCAGCTCGTTGCCGGTCAGCACGTGCACGCCGTCGGGCAACGGAACGGTCGTGCGGATGCAAACGTTGCCAAAGGCATCCGAGGTGAAGGTCCCGATCGAGACGCCGTCGATTGATATCTGGTATAAGGCTGCGCTGCCGTCACCCGCCATCAGGAACGACGGCGTGGCGCTCAGACTCGCCGTCCTATCGGACCCGACCTGCAGATTCTGACCGCAGTAGCCATTGTCCAACTCCGCCTGATTCAGACCGACGCCGCACCCGAGCCGGCCAGGAGCAGAAACAGGAGCCCCACGACGATCGACAGGGGACCCAGATGGCGGCCCCGCAAGGGGCGGCTGATGCGGCTGCGGCTCGGCGGCATCCGTTCCTAGCTCGGCCTGGCGCCCGGGGTCCTTGATCCCCCGACGGGGGATGTGCGAGCGGCCACTAACCGGGAAGGCGGCGTGGGAAGAGCGCTGCGAACCCCGAGCGCCCGAGCGGCGGTAAGACCTTGTGGAATGGGGGTTCTGGTCGCACGCCTGCCCGCAGACGTTGACGGGAGCACCGGTGTCGGACGGGACGAGGGCGCCGTTGATCGCGTAGCCCCCGCTTCGGGACGGGCCGGAAGTCGACAACTGGGTCTCGATCCCGATCGAAAACCGCCTCGCCGGAGTCTTGGTCGACTCGAGCCTCAGGTTCGCGTTCCCGTCGATCCTGCCAGTCCGCGTGACAGTGTTCTGCTCGCTGCTGCTCGAGGCATTGCAGAAACGTGTCGTCGCCTTGCCACGCTGTGGGACGAGGAAGACGAAGCCCACAGCGCCGTCGAACTTCGGACCGAAGATCTCCACCGCGCCGGTCGGGTGCTTGCCCGGCGCTTCGCCCCAGACGATGTGCGCGGTCTTGCGCTTGGAAGTGGTCAGGTAGCGGCTGACGGACTCGTTCGATGACACAGGCTCATACCGCGCCTGCCGCTTGTCGCCTTTCCGTGGACGTCGACGAGCGGTGGTCGAGGGTCACCGTGTAGTCGCGCTTCTGCGAACCTGGCTTTTCCGGCTTGGCCTGAGCGCTCTTGACCTTGAACGCGACCGAGCCGGTGAGCTCCGACGGAAATTCCCGACGACGAGCTCTACCCTCGGCTGCGGCACGTGTTCACGGCACTTGTCGTGGTCGGCTGGCGCCGCGCTGTGCGACCCGCCGCAACTGGCCGAGGATTGCCACCAGCGCCACGGCGGGGAGAGCTCTCGAGAGCCTCAACACGGCGCCGTGGTAGAGAGGCTGAGGAGGGAGGGCTAGCGGTCGCTCTGCTGCGCCTTCACCGCGACCGGAGCGAGCTCGCCTCCAGGTGGCGACTCCGCAAACGCCCACAGCTTGTTCGCCGCGAAGCTGAACGGCGTGGCGAGCACGATCGCAACTGCCTGGCCGGCGAGATGGCCGGCTCCGGCAGACACGAGGGCGAACAGGAAGAGCTGATTCGCACCGAGCGAAAGTGCCGAGACTACAACGGCCCGGACGCCCTGGCTGATGACCGGAGCGTCGGAGGTGCGGAAGGTCCAGGTGCGGTTCCAGACGTAGTTGCTCGCGGCGGCTACGAGGAACGCGAGCGCGGCGGCAGCGAGGTAATGCAGGCCGGCAGCGAGTAGTGCGGCGTAGACGGCGAGGTTGACGGCGTAGCCCGACGCTCCGACCGCGCAGAAGCGCAGGAACTGGCTCTCGGGCAGGCGGCGGATCGCGCGGGTCACCACGAACTCATCGTCGTCGACAGGCCGTGTCCTTACGTCGCCCGTTCGGTTGGGCCGGCCCCTCCGGCAGTCGAGTCGGATGACTCGACTCGCTTAGGACGGGGTTGCAGCGGCGACACCTGGTGCGGACGTCCCGCCGACTGTGCCGAGCGTGATCCGGGTTGACTCACCCGTGCGGCCAGGAGCGCTGGAGAGGTCAGCGCTACCCGGACCTTCGGCTGGGTTTCACCCCCCCGAGGGATTGCCTGGGCCGCCGGCGGCAAGCATCCTGTGTGGGCGGCCGTGTCGGTGCCTCGCCGTCGAGGTACCACGACCGCACTGCGGCTCGTGGACCCTCCCATGACATACCAAGTGATCTCTCGCGACCCCGAGGCCGGGGATACTCCGCGTTTATCAGGCGCGATCGTCGTCGCGGGCGGCCAGGCGCTCGTCCGGGCGGCGCGGCGCAGCGTGCTGGAGCGCGCAGGCCTCGGCGTTGTGGTCGACGTGGAGGACGTTTCGCGCGCTGCCAAAACCGCCAAGCTCTATGGAGCCCGGCTCGTCCTCGTCGACTCCGAGATTCCCGGAGGTTGTGTCGTCGCGATCCGTTGTATCGCCGAGCAGGCGCCCGGCACGGCGGTTGTTGTCGTCGCGCCCGAACTCGACGAGGAGCTCCTGCTCTCGGTTGTCCAGGCAGGCGCCGACGGCTTCGTCCTCGAGACCCTCGGCGCGAGTGGTCTTGCGCGCGCGATCGAAATTGCACTCACCGGCGACTCGGTCATCCCGCGTGCGGCCGTCGGCACCCTCATCGAGCAGCTGCGAGGTTCGACGCAGGAGCAGACGTCGGTCGACGGGCAGCTTTTGACGCTCACGCGCCGCGAAGTCGACGTGATGTCGCGGCATCGCAAGGGAATGACGCCGAAGCAAATCGCCTACGAGCTCGAGCTGTCAGACGTGACCGTGCGCCGGCACCTCTCCTCGGTCGCCCGCAAGGCACGACAGACGCGCCCCCTGACTCTCGCGCTCGAATCGACGTCCTGACCCGCACGGGCCCAAGGAGATCTGACCGTCTGCGCGGGGGCGCGTCCGTCCATCGCATTAAGGCTGAACGGGCTTTCGGTGCCGACCACCGGAGGTCCTGGTCCAGTGCGACGCAGGTCCCGTTCAGATCATGATCAGCGCTGGGCGATCGCAGCGGCGCTGCTCGATCGCAGCGCAAATCACCGCCGGGCGTAGGTGCGCAACGTCTCGACAGCCGCCTCGCGACTGTCGGCTCCGAGTTTTCGGCGCAGCAAGCTGACGTGACGGCGCACGGTCACCGGCGAGACACCGAGGCGCTCCGCCATGTCCGCCGTCGACTGGCCTTCGCGTAGCAGCTCTCCCACCTCCCACTCGCGAGAGGTGAGCATCACGGAGCCGGTCGGCAGCACGAGCCGCCGGACCGAGCCGCGCCGGATCTCGTCGACGAGGTAAGGGACAAGTGACCGGGACAACGCGGGCTCTCCGTGCGATGCTGCGCGGAGGGTAGAGCCGAGACGCTCGCCGCTCGAGCCCTTGAGGAGGTAGCCCGACGCACCGCGCGTGAATGCGGCGACGACGTCCTCCGCCCGTTCCGACGCGCTCAAGACGACGATCAGCGTTCGCGGTGACGCCCGTGCGATTCTCCCGATCGCATCGAGGCCCTCGCCCGGCAGGTTCGGATCGATCAGGCAGATATCGGGGTGCAGACGGGTCGCCGCAGCGATCGCGGCCGCTGCGTCGGCAGCCTCCGCGACAACGACGAAGCCGTCTGTCTCGAGTCCCTCACGAGCGCCGCGCCGAAGCGGCGTGTCGCTGTCAGCTATGAGCACGGTCGGGTGCTCGATCCGAGCAGTCCCCCCGTGCGACTTCCCAATCTCCACTCACTCCTGCCCTTCGGAGGGACGTGCGTTCAGGTGAATGTAACGCTCGCGCGTGGTCGGCGCGAGCCGTGTCGGTCTGTGCTCGGTCGCCACTCGGTCGCCGCTGCGAGGGCCGCGGAACCCTTCGTGAAGGATCCTCGAGAGCAGCCAGACCCAGCTGAGCAGCAGGTTGGCGAGCATCAGGCTCGGGAGCACCAACACGACGTAGGCTGCGAGGTGCGCGCCGGGAGGATCGGCAGCATTGCATTTTCGTAGTGCGGGCAGTAGCGCGAAGCTGGCGAACGACACCACTAGGTGCGCAAATGGCCGGTCGACGTAACCCGGAGATCTGACCAGGGCAAAGGCCGGCGTGTGGCCGAGCCGGGCGCGATTCTTCTCCGTCAGGCGAGAGGACGCTGGCCCAAGCGAGAGTCCTCTGCTGTGCAGCCTTGGCCTTAGGCCTGCCAGCGCCGTGATTCTCTGCGGGACGCGCTCCCCTCGACTGGGTGACTCGTTCCACTAATCGCTTGTGCCGTTGCTGTCGATGGTGATTGCGGCGGGTCTGCGGGCAACTAGAGGAGGGACGGCAAGAACATGAGAGTGCGGATCCTCACGGCTCTGTCGGTTGTGCTCGTGTTGTCGGTTGGGGTAGCCACCGCAGCAGCTGGGCCTAAGCAGCCATACCTCGCGAGTCAGCAGGTATGCGAGAGCTACGTTGGCACCTTTTCGACGAAGGCGAATTCGAGCTTCTACAGGCCCTTCTACAAGAAGCAGGGGGTGCTCTGGACGTGCAATAGCTACATCGGCTCGACCGCGACCCAGGCGCTCGTCCAATCGTGCTATAGCGACGGCGGGCTAGCGATGAGCACTGCTGCACCCGGCTTCGCCACCTGCTGGAAGAACCCACAGCTTTAACGTGTGAGCAGCCACGTGGGGGCGGCGCCTGTGCCGCCCCCACCCGACTTGTTTCAGCTCAGCGTTCTCTCGAACTCAGGGGTCATTCCGAAACACTGGCCCAGCCGAGTCCCCTGTCCCCTGGACGGTTGGTTGGATGCCTTAGCCTTCCGTTGTCGTGCAGGAGATCGAACCGATTAACTCGGCAGGGGAGGGACCACGGAGCAGCCGAGTGCTGGGGGCTAACGCCCTCCCCGCATCCACCTGGAAAATCGGCCCGGGGGCTTTCCCGGCAGCCACTTCGTCTCGGGGGGAGGAGCCTGGAACGGCTCGAGCGCGTCAGCCTCGGTGGACGCGAACTTCAGCGTCACTTTGCCAGGGTAAATCAGTCCCACTTGCTCGCCCGGCACATAGACAATCTGTCCCGGCTGAGGGGGCTGGACGGCAAGGCCGTCGAAGATGTCTTCCTGCTTGTCACCCTCGACCTGGGTGACGGAACCGATCGACACGCCATCGGACGTAACCACGTTCCAGTCCTGCGCGATCTGCAGCCAAGAGACCGGATCGGTGGCGTCCGAACGTTCGCCGCCGGGAGCTGACGAAAACACGTCCATGCACCGTCAAGGTATCCGAGCCTGGGCGGTGGCCGACGCCGCCCCCACACTGTGCCGAGCAACAGTTTGCGGAAGGGTCAGAAACAAGCATCGGAGTGAGCCACCACCGGCCCCTCCCAACAGGCGAGTGAGGTCACGCTCGCCTGGCCCGGGTTCCGGAATGCCCCTGAGCTTCTAGCGCAGGCTGATTAGATTGGGTTGGCCGAGTCTGGACATCGAGGCGACGAGTGTGTTGCGTTTCAGTCCAGTGCCGGCGCAACTTTACTTGCCGGTGCGTCCACCGGTCGGCCGAACGGCGGAACCTAAAGCTGCCGCCGTGAGCACCTTGCTCGGGGTGGTGATTGGCGCCTTCAGCGCGTTCACGCTCGTGGTCGTCGCTTGGGCATTCGTCTGGGCGGCGAGAAAGGACGGCGAGGAAGACCAGGCCGTCCAGAAGCGCCTCGGCATCCGTCGACGCATTCGACTCGAGCGATAACCCACGACCCATCTTTCCTGTTGGTCGACAGGGTCATTCCGGGTACGTCGGCGCCGCAGTTGGCAACGCTCTACAGCATCGCCAGGCGCGCCGTGATCGCTGTGTCGGCGGCATCCGTGAACTCGCCCTGGCCCGTCACGGCCGGCAAGAAGTGCTCGCGATCCAGTGCCTGCAGGACGGTGGGAGCGTTTGCGGTGACGGTCGCTGTGCGCGGCACGTCGCGAAGGAGCGCGATCTCGCCGACATAGTCGCCCGGGCCTACATCGGCGACGAAGCGACCCTCCTTGCTCACGGTCACGCCGCCGCTCTCCACGACGTAGAAGCGATCGCCGTGATCGCCCTCGCGAATGACGACGTCGCCCTCGGCGACCTCGATACGGACCAGGGCCCGAGCGAGGCGGTCGAGGATCGGCTCTTGCAGCGGCGACAGGAGCGAAACGCCACGCAACAGCTCGAGGCCGGGCGGTACCAGGGCCACAGTGTCGATCCGGCGTAGCGCCGTAGTGCTCACGAGCACGATCAAGGCGACGGTAGCACCGACGATTACGAGACCCACCCGGAGGCCGGCGGTCGTGATCAGGAGCGGCATCAGCAGCGCCCCGATCGCCATCCCTCCGATAAACGCGCTCTCGAGGGCGCCGAAGACGCGTGACATCGTCTCCGCCGGCGCGATCCGCTGGATGATCGTGAACCCGTTGATGTCGACGACCGAGTTCGCGAAGCCGAGCAACACCATCATGATGACCGCGGACGTGACAGTCGGCCACGCCGCGACAAGCAGAAGCGGGGCCGACCAGAGGAAGACGCCGACGCCGAAGTCACGAGCGAGCCGGCCGCGCTGGACAAGGATGAGTGCGACGAACCCGCCGACGAGCCCGCCGATGCCGAGGGTGGCGTTCAGGTAGCCGAGACCCGCGCGGCTCAATCCCAGCAGCCCGAGCGCGATCGAGACCCCGAACACGACCGAGGCGCCGGCGACGACGGTCTGAGCGCAAAAGAGCCCCGCGAGGATCCGGAGGTCGCGACTGCCGAGAATCACCCGGAACCCAGCGGTCGCCTCAGTGAGGAAGCCGGGTGAGGTTTCGGCAGGCGTCTGGGGTTTGGGCTTGGCGGCCGACTTCACCATCCAGGGGCGGATCCCGAGCACAAGGAGCGCCGACCACGCGAACGTCGCCGCGTCGAAGATGTAGACGGTCGAGATGCTCGCGAAAGAGAGCAGCACGCCGGCGATCGCAGGGCCGCCGAGGAAGCCGAGGCTCTCGATGGTCGAGGAGGCGACGTTCGATGCGGCGAGCTCGTCGGGCCCGTCGGCGAGCTCGGGCAAGTACGACGCCTGTGCCGGCCGGAACGGCGACACGACAAGCGATCCGATCACTGCGAGCGTGTAGACGGCGTACTCGTTCGCGTTGGATGCGATGAGGACCGCGCCGAGGGCGATGACCAGCGCTGCCGTTACGTCGGAGCCGATCATCACGAGACGCCGCGGATAGCGATCTCCGAGCATCGACGTGAACGGAGTCACCAGCGCTCTCAGCACGTAGCGGACGACGGCGACGACGCCGACCGCGGCAGGGCCACCCTTCTGGTAGGCGTACACCGAGAACGCCGTTGCGTACGCCCAGTCGCCGACGATCGATCCCGCCCAGGCGAGCTGGAGCCGCCGCAGCCCCGGATTGCGGAAGACGTTGCGCAACGACCGAGCGGCATCAGCAAGCTTCTCCCGCAGGGCCGTCATTCGCTGCAACCTCAGCACATCCGCCGGCGCATGACAACCAAGACCACAGCTAGCCGTGATGACCTTGTCTATCCAGACGACGCATGCACGACTATGCTTCGTGCTCTTGACCGGGAGGGGGCGTCTCTCCGGTTACTGCGTGCACCGGTAGAGACATGGGAGGATTCTGGAGATGAAGTTCCTGCGGAATGGGCGACGGTTGGCCGCTGTTGGCGCCGTCGGTCTGGCTGCGGCGGCGACTTTGTTCGTTGTGGTGCCGGCGATTGCGTCGGCCCCCGGTGATTACGTCAAGCCGCCGTCGGCCGCCAACGTATTGCCCTACGACGTTGCGTACGGTGGAAACGGCACGTGCTCGAACCTCTTCACGGGAGCTCACACCCTCCCCGCGGGGATACATGAGTACGACAACAGCAACCCGAAGACGGCGACAGGCGCCAAGTCCGGAAACGGAGACGGCGTTACGTTCGATCTCACGGTGCACAGTCCGTCGAGCACGTCACAGACGCTCGATGTGGCCGGCCACGGCGCTGCGATCCTCGGGATCGGCATTAAGGGCGGGTCGCAATCCTTGGCCTATGACTACGCGCATAACGTGGCAGGTGGCTTTGTCACGGGCGACACCGGCCTGCACGCTCCGTTGCAGAACAACTCCTACACGACCTCGAACGGAGTCGAGACAGGGAGCTCCTTCTACTCCATCAGTCTGTTGAACGTCTGCTACGCGGCGCTGAGCTACATCCAGGGCACCGTGTATCAGGACACGAACCAGAACGGCGTGAACGACGACAATTCGGCGCGCCAAGGTTGGACGGTCAACCTGTACGCAGGCGTGACCCCCGGCCTCGCGGGCAGCGGAACCCTCGTCGACTCACGGGTTACCGGCGTAGACGGCTACTACCACTTCGACGTGGCCGCGAACGGAACCACGTACCGCGTCTGCGAGGCCTCGAAGTCCGGCGATACGCCTTCAGATGGGGGTAGCACCTGGGTTCAGAGTCAGCCACTCCCGTCGACCGCAACGCTCTGCAACGGCACCAACGAGCTGCCGAAGGGTTACGAGTTCACTCCTACCTCGACAGCGGGTGCGACAGGCGACTTCGGCAACGTTGGCGGCGTCCCATGCTCGAGTGCCGGCGCGCCGGTCAGCGGCTCCAGCGGCGGGTACACGGTCGGTACGTGCAAGGGTGGACAGCTGTATGTCTTCAACGCCGGAACGAGCCCGAACGGCGTGCCGTTCATCGACTACTGGGTGGGCGATCCGTCGCAAGCCAACATCCCGACGGTGGAGCAGATCAACTTCGATGACCCGTTCGTCAACGGTTCACCGAAGTACACAAAGCTGCTCTACGCCGACGGCGGCGGCTTCCCGCCCAACCTCAACAACCTCCTGACGATGCCGTACTGCAGCCTGGATCCGCGTGATCCGGCCAACACCGACACGTACGGGCTGGCCACCACGTATACAAAGGTGATCAACGCGGGGCAAGTGATCCCCAACTTCAGCGTGGCCAACAACCAGACGTCCTGCGTCATCTCGATCAAGGTCACGGCACCGCAGGCGGCCAATCCCGGGAAGCTGCAGGCGTACGTGTACGCACTCGGCGACCCGGTTCGCGGCGCGGGCTGAGTCAGCTCGGGATACCGAGGAGCTGCGCGAGACGTTCGATCTCGCGCAGCTCCTCCGGCTGTACTCGTGCGGGATCAATGAGCTCCACACGCGCGCGTCTGACCAGCAGCTGCTCGTAGAGCAGCCCCTGCTCGAGCGCAGACGCGAGCGCCTTCTCGAGCGCGACGAGTGCGTCCTCGGATCGATCCAGCGCGACGAGGCAGGCGGCTCGAGCGCGCTCGATCGCGGCGCCATACATCGCCGCGTCGCTTCCCGCCGCGGTCACTGCAGCAGCGAGCGCATCGAGGCCGTCCTGCGCTGCCCCCTCGCGAGCGAGCGCATGCGCAATGTAGGTGCCGGCCTCGAGAGTGATCGCGGCGTAGCCGACCCTCGTCGCCTCTGCGACGATCGCCTCCAGTGCCGGCCGAGCAGCCTTGGCATCGCCGCGATCCAGCAGGCAGCGGGCGAGCTGGATCTCCGCGAAGAGCGCAAAGACCGTGAAGCTGGACGAGCGCAGCACGCGCCGCGCGCTGATCAGGAGCTCCTCCGCCTCTTCGAGCTCACCCCGACCGATCATCAGCTCCGCAACGCAGACTGACGCGTACGCGGCGTTGTTGCGGTCGCCGGCGCGCAGGCAGTCCTCACGGGCCTGCAGGTACAGCTGCAACGCCTCGTCCCAGTCGCCGTTGTAGTACGCCTGACCGCCGACATTGAAGCCGTAGATTCCGGCCAGGCGCGCGTCTCCGAGCTGCTGGTACATCTCGAGCGCGAGCTTCTCGTGCACCGCCTTTTCGGGCTGGCCAAGGAGGGCGTACGACCCATCGAGGGCCGTATAGGCGTGCGCGAGCGCCTCGAACTCGCCGACAGCCCTCCCTTCCGTGACGGCCGCCTCGGCGATCGGGATCGACTCACGCGCATGCCCCTGGAACATGAGGATCTCGGCTCGCCATGCGCGAAGGAGGGCTCGGGCCGCAACTGCGCGCCGCTCCTGCAGCGCCTCGACGAGGCGCAGGCCGGCCGCCGTCTCGCGCAGCGCGAGCGAGTGCGCCCCCTTGCGCTGCCGGGCACGCGTGCGCCGCGCGTAGATCCGTGCCTGCTCGACTGGATCGTCCCTCAGCAAGGCGGTTGCGCGACGAAGCGCTTCGTAGGAGTCGTCGAAGTGGCCCGCTGTCTCGCGGACGGTTCCGAGGGCGACCAAGACCTCCGCACGATCTCTGTGTCCCACGGAGCGCACGTGCCGCCCTGCCCGCAGGGCCAGCTCGTACAGCCGGGCTGCCTCGACGTGCGCCGCAATCGCGCGTGCGCGATCACCCCCTACGCGGGCGTAGTGCCAGGTGCGCTCAGGCCGGCCCGCGGCGGCGAAGTGGACTGCGAGCGTCGCGGCCTCCTCGTCGACGGACGCGGTCGCCTCGATCGCGTCCGCGACCAGGCTGTGCAGCTCGCGACGCCGCCGGAACGGCAGCCCCTCGTACGCCGTGTCGCGTACGAGCGAGTTTCGGAAGCGCAGCCGCCCGTCCGCGTCTCGGTCGACGAGGCCTCTCACCCGTTCCCCAAGACCTTCGTCGAGCACGACCTCGGCCTGGACCACCGTACGCAGCAGCTCCTGGTCGAAGGTCATTCCGAGTACCGACGCGTAGCGGAGGGCGATGCGATCGGAGGGCGAAAGCCGGTCGATGTCCGCCGTGACAGCGGCCTCGATCGAGTCGGGCAGCGTCTCGGTCGTCCCGGTCGAGCGGGCGAGGTTGAGTAGCTCGATGAGAAAGAGCGGACTCCCGCCAGAGCGGCGCGCGAGTTCCTCTACCTGGTACGGACGCAGCGGCTCTTCGTCGGTTGCGATCGCGACGAGAGTCTCGGCGGCCGTATTCGGGAGCGGCAGCAGGTCGAAGACGAGCGAGCGAAGGTTCTCGTCAGCGATCTCGGCCGAGAAACCTTGTGGGTTCGTCCGTGCGACGACGAACACGTACGGGAGTGAGCTCGCAGACCTCGAGAGACGTCGCAGCAGGTCGGCGCTTGAGTCGTCGATGAATTGTGCGTCTTCGATGATGACGGCCAGCGGCGAGTCGCCGACCATCGCGACGAGAAAGCGCAGTGCCACGTCGGCGAGCACCTCGCGCAGGAATCGCTCGTCGATCGCCTCGCTCTCCGGCGTCGGCGGCAGGTCGAGGCCGAGGAGAATGCCGAGCAGCGGCAGCCACGGTGCGAGCTGCGGCTCCGCGGCGACGGCGACCTCGCGTAGACGCTGATCGGTTTCGGCGGGTGTGGCCTCGCGGGCGAGACCGAGCAGCTCCCGTATCGGCTCCCGCAGTACGAAGTAGGCATTGGACGACTCGTACTCCTCGCACGTCGCGTGCAGCACGCGGACGCTCGGCGCGTGGGCGAAGGCCTCCTGAAGGAGGCGGGTCTTTCCGATCCCGGACGGGCCGCCCACCTCGACTGCCCAGCCGTTGCCGGCCTCGACGTCGGCGAGCACCCCGTGGAGCGTGGCCACCTCGCGCTCACGGCCGACGAAAGGAGTGACGGTGATGCGCTCCTCGCGTCGGCCCGTAATCGCTCTGACGAGCCAGGCGCGGATGGGCTCGGCCTTCCCCTTCGCGTGGACAGGTTCGATCGGGGTCGTCTCGAACGTCGTCCGGGAGCGGTCGAGCACCTCCTCGGTGGCGAGAACCTGCCCCGCGGCGGCCTGCGCCATCACCCGTGCGGCGGTGTTGATCGCGTCGCCGAGCACCGCGTAGGTGCGACGGTAGGGAGGCCCGAAGTCGCCCGTGAAGGCACGGCCGCTGTGGATGCCCACCCGCATCGGGATCACCCCCGGTTCGTCCATCACCTCGCGGACCAGCCTCAAGGTCTGTTCCTCGTCGTGGCCGGTGCTCGACGGCGCGCCGGCGCTCAGAAGCACCTTGATCGCCCCCTTCGAGACGTCGGTGACGTTGAACGGCACCTCGTAGCGCGCGGCTGCCTCCTCAATCGACCGAATCCGCTCGTCGAGTGCCGTGGCGAACGCGGCCGGCCCGAGGCGCGCGAGGATCTCGTCGGTCTGCATGAGCTCGAAAAACGCCGCGGTGATCATCCGGTGCTCCGGCTCGCTCCGCTCGAGGAGCACGTGCTCCCGGGCAGCGACAGGGATGCACAATGCGACGTCCGCGGCGACGACCTCTCCGACGTCCGGCGAACGTCCCGAGGGAGCCTCGGGCGGGCCTGACAGCAGCCGTGCCTCGGCCTTCCCGCTGCCGACGCACGCCGGGTCGAGCAGCGCGACGAGCGCTGCGCTGAGCGCGATCTCACCGGCGGCGGCGATCTCCTCCATCCGGACAGCGTCGGTTGCGATCGGCCCCGCGACGAGCAGCTCCAGGTGGCGGCTGCCCGCGGTGAAGAAGTCAATCCTCCCGCTCGCGATGCCGATCGACATGCGCAGCGTCACGACGTCGCTGCCGACCCTGATTCGTCCGGCCCGCTCCATCGTCCGCTGCATCTCCCAGGCGGCCCGCGCTGCCCGCTCGGGATGTGACGCGCCGTCGAAGAGCAGCAGCAGTGCGTCTCCGCCCCATTTGAGCAGGCCGGCGCCCCAAGCGTACGCCTCGTCGAGGAGCGTTTTGAAGACGCCATCGAGGGTGTCGCGCAGGACCTCGGCGCCGATCTTCCCGCGACTCGCCAACTGCTCAGTGAGCGCGGTGAAGCCGGAGATGTCGACGAACGCGAGCGTGCCTTCGTGGGCGTGGATGTGGGTCTCCGGCGCGGTGTGAACCCAATCGATCAGCAGCCGGGGCACATACGGCTTGAGCAGCTCGCCGTGGCCCTCGTAGACGACGTCACTGGTCGCGGCCTCCACGCCAGCAGTATGAACCGACGACAAGCGCCAGCCCCGGCGAAGCACGGACCTTGAGAGGGCAAGCCCCACACGATCCGTGCGACCGTGCGCGAGGCAACCGTGTCTACGCCGCCCGCACACGCGAAGCCTGGGTGATCGAGCCTCTTTGGGCAAGCGCGGCGGCGTTTGGCGCGCCGCTCCCGGCCACGTTCACCGTAGAAGTCTGCGGCGGGTCACGCCGCAACGTCAAACGAAACGGGGCGAGATCAGACGCCCAAGCCGGCCCGCGGATCAGGGAGAGGTCGTGCTACCCGAGCGCAGCTCATCAAGCTCGAGCGCACGCTTTCGCATTGCCTCTTCGAGCCCGGCTGCAACGTCCGGCTGCTCCTGCTGGAGCTGTCGGAACTCTGTTCCGAACATCGACAACAACCGCGACAGCTCCGTTGTGGTCACCGTCGCCGTGCGGCGGCCGTCCCCGAGGAGGGCCATCTCGCCGAAGAAGTCGCCGGGGCCGTACGTTGCGATCTCTTCGCCGTTGAGCGTGACCACAGCCGCACCATCGACGAGGATGTAGAAGGAGTAGCCCGCTGCGCCTGTAGTCGCAAGGGCCACGCCTGAGCTGATCGAGGCGGACTCGAACAATGGTGCGAGAGCTGCGCGCTCCTCGTCGGCAAGCGCAGCGAAGAGAGGCACTTCCGCGAGATCGGCCGCATCCGCCACGTGACAAATCTATGAGGCAGAGGATCCAACCGCAACGGCTCGTCACCACATCGTCACCGCAATAGTCATGTGAGCCTCGTCCGATCCGATGCCGCTCGACTGCGGGTCGCCGTCGGTCGCGAGCTCGGCCCGTGCTCAGCACGCCGGCGATCTGTCGACGGATCGCCGCGCTGCACGCCTAAGGCTCAGCCCGGGCGCTTCGTATGCCTGGGGTCTGCTCAGCCATCCGGCCCTGACCCATTCCCAACTCTCGGGACCAGCGACATGCTTGGCCTTGTCTCCGGCGACCTAACCGTCATCAACAGCTACCCGCACCCCGGCGCCATCGCCGGCTAAACGACATTCACTGGCGAGCCGGGCGGTAGTCCATCGGACCGCCCGGCTCGGACTGGATTGCACGCGACAGTTCGCGCACTGCCACGAGTGGCGAGTGTTTTGGGCTCGATACCGAGTGGCCTGCGCGCCCTAGGACTCACGCCGGGGCCACGAAGTGGTCGAACACGCGCATTTTGCAGAGGCCTTACGTTCGGCCACGAAGAATCTCAGGTTGTCCGGGAAAGGAACACCCGAAGCCCGAAGACGATTGAGGAGGGAGACGAGTCCGGATGATGAGAAAGGCATTGGCGATCTTGGTCCTGGCGCTGGCGATCCCTGGGGCCGCGCTCGCGGCGCGCACACCGAGCAAGACCGTGCCGAAGGTCATGTACGTGCTCAAGGGAACGCTCTCCGACTACACGGCCGCCTCGAGCGCAGCCGACGGGTCGATCACGATCCACGTCACGTACGCGAACTACCGCGGGCGGTTGCTGAACGGTGAGGACCTCACCTTCGCGATCTCGGCGAAGACCATCACGACGTTGAACGGCAATGCGACGATCAGCAACGGCGCCCACGGCGTGGTCAAGTTTCACGCCCTGAGGAGAATGACCGACGCTGCCCTCATGGCCGCTCTCCGCCCCGACCACATGAAGGCCTACCAGGTGATCGATCAGGGCTTCTTCCAGCCTGGGTCGTAACGAGGAGAAGAACAAGTGGGGCCGCTCGAGAGCGGCCCCACCTGTTCTCTTTCCGAACGGCTTAGTGCTTGTTCGCGAAGTCCTGTGCGAGCGTCGCGAAGTTGGGGGTTCCGAGACCGGAGCCCACGTTGTAGATCGCACCGGGCGTGCCGGTGTAGAGCAGGTTGTCGTTCGACGTGCCCGACTGATCGAGCGGTGTGAACGGCGAGTTCCCCTGGAGGGCGAACTTGTAGATCGACGGGTTCCAGAAGCCGACCCGGTGACCGAGCGCCGAGTCGATCACCGAAGCGACGCCGTTCAGTTGCGGGGCGACGAAGCTGGTGCCGCCGAACTGCTCGAACGACTCGGGAGCGTTCGGGTTGGTCGAGTCGCCGAACGTGTAGAGCAGGAGGTAGCCCGTTTCGGGATCCGCGTCCGCCGAGAGGTCCGGCGTCGCACGGCCGTTGCCCGAGACTTGCGCGACGGATGGGGTCGCGTTGAAGTTCCAGTCGACCGGGAGGGTAAGGCCGGGGGCGACCTGCTCAAAGTCCGTCGGTGTCAGGTACTCGACCGTGCTTGCGGTCTGAGCGCCCACCGCCTTCTGGTAGGAGGGCATCGACTCGAACCCGCTGTAGCCGCCGCCACCACCCGTGATGTGCGTCTCGGCGTACTGCTCCTCCGTCTCGCCGAGCTGCCCCGGCCGCGCGGACGCCCAAATGTAGTCCCAGCCCCAGGTCCGCTCGGTGGGGAAGTTGAAGTTGATCCCGTGCAGGGTGAGCGACCCCGGCAGCGTGGTGCCGCCGGAAGAGGTCACGTACGGGCTGTCGTCGGGGTTGCCGGCCGTGCTGTCGGTCGAACCTAGATCGCGGGACGCCGGGTACGCGCCCGAGTCGCCCGAGGACAGGAACGTGCTCTGCCCCTGCGCGGCAAGCTCGAGGAACGACTGATCGAACGATGCCGCGTAGTTGGGATCCTCCTCACCGAAAGCGGTGACGTACCTGATCACGCTCTCCGACTCGCCCCAGCTGGCCGAGACGCTGTCCGCAACGTTGTCGGACGCGGCCTGGTAGAAGGCGTCGACGAAGCCGTAGTCGGTGTTCGGTGCCTGGTAGACGTCGACGTTCGCGTTCGGCGCCAACGCCCCGGACTGCTCCGTGTCGAGAACGGTCTCGTCGGAACCGACCGTCTCGCTGGCCGGGCCAGCACCGCCGTCGACGTTGATCGGGTTGATACGCGAGACAGACGCCTGGCTGCCCGTAAGGCCGATCGCCGACCAAAAGTCGGCAGCAACCTGAGGCTTGATGCTCGCGAGCGTGACGATGCCGATCGTGCGGCCGGCGCCTGTGCCCTTCGCCTGCACCGGAGAGAGGTCATAGCGCTGCGCGAAGTCGTTCGGGAACAGCGCCTGGTTGGGAAGATCACTCTTGCCCACGCTCTGCGGCTTCACGCCGTCGGCGACGGGGGCCATGTCACTCTGCTGCGTCGGGTAGTTCGAAAGGCCGAGAATCGCGAGGATGTCCTGTCCCCAGAGCGACGGCATCTTCGGGCTCTGCAGCGTGCCGTGGACGACCATGGTGTGCGTGCCGCCGTGAGGCTTGTTCGCTGTGACCTTGAAGTTCTGCTGCGTGATCTGCAGCGCCTGGTCGTACTCACCCGCAGTGCCGTTGGTCTGGATGACGAGGTTGTCCTGCATCGCCGTCGCCTGGATGCCGAACTTCGCAAGATAGGCCTCGATGCCCGCGATCACGGCGGGCGACTGACCGTACCGCTGTGCGAACTGCCCGACGGATACGTAACCGCTCGGCATACCCGCCAAGACCTGCGCCTGCAGTTCGTTGACGTGGTTGGCCTTCAGGATGATCGAGACCCTTTCGGGTGTGTTCGGGTCGGTGTTGCCGAACGGTGGGGTGGCGCCAAGCACCGACGCGCCGATCCCCTGGGAGACACCGACGTATCCCCCTGCCTTGGCTCCGCCGACCCCCGCCGTGGCCGCCACCGCCGCCAGCGCGGCTACGAGCGCAGCGGCGAGCGAGGCGCGAAGAGCCCACCTCTTCGAAAGTGCGTTGTGCACAGTTCCCCCTTCTCGTTTGAGTGCCTGAGTACGCGGAGACCCTAACCGAGGAGGAGCGTGCGGCTGGCGCCGAAGCGGAGAGCGAGCGCGACCAGATCCGCCAGGAGGTCGCTTCCAAGAGCCAGGTCGACCACATCCCCCCGTTCTGAATCGCCATCAGGCGGGTTACAGAGGAGGAGCAGGATTGTGAGTCAAGGCTCAGTGCGGTCGCCTGTGCCAGTGTTCCCCGGGACCCCTGTTAGTCAGGGGGTGCTATCTCGCACGGTCTTGGCAAACTCAGTGGCCGAGCGAACCATCCGCACTGCCATCGGAGCGGTGAGGTCTGCTTCTGACTTCGCGACCCAGAGTGGCTCCCATTGGCGCTCACCTCCCAAGGACCGCTCTGTTTCCCACACGAGGGTGAGCCACCCGTCGCGACCATCGAAGGCAAGCTGGAGCCTCGGCGCGTGCTCGATCTCGATGAACCAGGACCCGAAAGGGCCGTCGTGATAGTTCCACTGGATGACGTAGCCCTCAGCAGCAAGCGCGGCTGTTGCTTCGTCAGGAGAAAGCGGCACGTCCAACAGGCTACTCGCCGGCGGCCAGCCGGGTGTGCTCGTCGATCGCGGCTGACAACCGCGCTCAACGCCCCCACTTTGCCGACGGGACACACGGACCATCCGTAGCTGTTCGGTGTGCTGACCCTGCTCTGGGCCAGTGTTCCGGAGTGACCCCTGAGATGGCCGCACGCGAGGCGCGCGCGGGGCCGGCGCGATCACCGGCCCCGCTGGCGTGCCTTGTCAGCTGGTCGAGCGTGCGTTACGGCGCGATGGTTTCCTCACCCTTGGCACCGATGAAGCTGACGCTGTAGTCGCCGTAGGTGGCTGGCATGGGTGGGATGCCCAGGGCCGCGTACTTGCATAGCACGAGTACCGCTAGCACCAGGGCGGTGTCGACACGGGCCGGCCTCAGGAGTCATTCCCGAACATTGGCCCCAGGAGAGTGCCTTTGCGTCTGTCGAGTCGTCGCCACGCAGGTATCGCTGTCTCTAGGGGAGAGGGACGCCGCTTGCTACGCGGACGTCTCCTGCTGCCGCACATCCCGCCCCCAACGTGTGGAAATCTCTGATAAGTCCATCCGAGTTACGAACCCCGAATTGCCCCGCCTTAGGGATGCAAAATCCCCAACGTCAAGTCAATTCCAATGTGCCAACATGCAGGCATGGCCCGCGTTGTGTGGAGCGTCCGTGAAGGCAACGTCGACCAGTTCGACGCGCCGGAACTCATCAGCGGCTACCGCGCGACGCATCCGGTGCATGAGCCGAAGATCGGCGAGGTTCTGAACCTGCCTGACGGCTCGGGCCCATGGCGCGTCGTCGACTGGATGCTGACCGACCGCGCCGACTCGCCAGCGAATGTGCTTCTCGTCGAGCGAGCCAACGCCTAGGCGCGCACCGGAAAAGTTGATCGGCCCCCGAAGGCAGCCCCTCCGAACGGGGCGCTGACTTATTAGTGGGCTGAACCTGCCCCGTCGACGCGGCGGGTCGCGCCAGGCGCTCAAGCGCCGCACTGCACCCGCCGATTACACGCAGTGTCATGGTCGACGATCGTTCGCAACTCGGCTTCTTGATCGCGGCGGTCGGCGCAGCCGTGCTCGCCGTTTCGGTGTTTCTGCCCTGGTATGGAGTCAGCATCACCGTGTCCGGTGCCGCCTCGGCCCAACAGGAGCTCGCCACCGTGGCCCAGCAGTACGGGAACACCACCTTCCAGACGGGAGTAAGCGGCCTGGGAGCAGAGTTCAGTTCACTCGCTGGACGTCAGCTCACCACTGTGAGCGCGCACCAAGCTCTCAAGGACATCAGCCTGATACTCCTGGTTCTCGCCGGGATCTCGTTCCTGGCGTCGCTTCTGCGTCTCGCAGGCATCAGCGGGCTGCTCGAGGCCGGCGGCGGCCAGATCGCCCTTGCCGGCTGCGTGGCGGCCCTATTCGTGCTCTATCGGATGCTCACACCCCCGGGTGCGCAGACAGCTCTCGTCTCGCTGTCGCTGAGTTGGGGCATCTGGCTCGCGTTACTGAGCGCGGCAGCGATCGCCGTCGGGGGGTTCCTTTCGGCGTCCAACGAGAGTCGGAGACACCCGGCGCGCAGCTATGGGCCCCAGATCTGACCTCAGCGCGCGCTGCGTGCGTCGGGTACGGCGACCGGGAGGATCTTCGGCTTCGTCGCTCAAGCCCCGGCCTCTAGCGATCGGCGGCGCGGATGACGATCTGGGCGGCTTGCTCGGTCGAGAGGAGATCGGTGTTGACGACCAGGTCGTAGTCGGTAGGTGCCTCGCGATCGACCGAATAGAAGCGCTTGAGGTAGTCGCGCCGGCCGGCGTCCGAGTCCTTGACCGCGCGTGCCGCCTGCGGTCGGTCGAGCCGCTCAGTCGCGCCGACCCGCTGTTCTCGGGTCGCCGCTGACGACGTGACGAAGACGCGTAACGTTCTCGCTCCGCGCTCGAGTGCGTACGAGGCCGCATGGGCGACGATCACGACGTTGCCGCGGGCCGCCGTCTGCGCCACGGTTTCTCTGATCAAGGCGCGGACGTCCTCGGGCCGGATGCTCTCCGTGCTGGCGGCAACGCCTGCGCCCAGCATCCAGCCATCTCCGCCGCCTTCGGCGAGCGTTTGGAGGAAGCGGGTCGCCAACGACTTCCGGCGCTCTTCGTCCGCGACGTCTCGTGGCTCGAGTCCACCCTGGGCGGCCGCCCGGGCCACGATCTCCTCGTCCACGTAGAGGTAGCCGAGCTGCTCTGCGACCCGCTTCCCGACCTCGCCACCGCCCGAGCCGCTCGTATGGGACACACACACCACGCTGCAGGCCACGGAGGCGACGCTAGAGCCGACCATCGTCGAAGTCAAGCGGAAGCCCCGTCGAGCAGGGTCTCCTCGCCCTATCGGCACCAACCTCAAGGACCACCAGCTGCGACCGCGGCGGCTGGGTGCACATGTGGATCATGGGTATGGCTCCTCGCGGGCATCTTGCACGACTTCTCGGGCGGCAACCCGCACGGCGGGCACCCTGTCTCCATCAAGTCCTAGGCGGAAGCGTGCTCTACCCAGCCGCAACGGCCGCGAACCGGCGAACCGCGACGCTCGACCCAGGGCGGTTCCGGTACCGCGCCGGACGAGCCGATATAGGCTCGCTCGCGTAATCCCACCGACCGAGGGAGTTCGATGGCAGTCGCCTACATCCAGGAGTTCCCGATCGCGGATCGTTCGACGACGAACTACGACTTCGTGGCCGAGAAGGTCGGCGACGGGCCGTTCGACGGTCTGATCGCTCACACCGCCGGGTTTGACGACGAGGCTGGCGTGTTCAGGATCTTGGACATCTGGGAGACCCGAGAACACGCGGAGCGGTTTCTTACTGAGCAGGTTCAGCCGCTAATGGAGCAGGGCCCCGGTGCATTCCCGAATCCAGACACCTTCACGCAACCGACCAGAGACGGCTTCTACGAACTCCACCACGTCGTGTCAGGCGGAAGCTAGGCAGGAGACCAGCGGGGCGGCCACGGTCGCCCCGCTGACATACCTTCGCTCCGCCTAACGACGGGGAAAAGGGTTCTCAAGAATCCGGCCGTAACGCCGGTCTTGCGAGGGAGCGCAATGGCGGCCCGGCCGTCCCTTCATCACACGCCGCGTTGCATCGCCGCGGCTGTGGGCGCAGACTCTTAAATGAGTGACCGGCACGGCAGTCAACGCGGTGGGGCGCGACGCGGAGGTTGCGTCGCTGGACGCGCTCTTTGCGGGTGTTGGTGTTCCCGCTGCGCTCGAGCTGCTGGGGCAGCCGGGCATCGGCAAGACGACACTGGTCCGCCACGCAGTGGAGCGCGCGCGTCGTTCCGGATTCTTCGTGCTCTTTTGTTGCCCCTCGGCTGTGGAGTCGGAGCTCGCGTATGCCGCGCTCGGGGATCTCTTGCGAGACCTCCCTCGGGAGATCGTCGAGTCGCTGCCGGTGCCCCAGCGGCGTGCGTTCGAGGCCGTACTCGCCGTCGATCCGGCCGTGGACGTCGTCGCCGGGAGAGAGCAGGCGCTGGGGGTCGGCTTCCTCAACGCCCTCGCTGCGATCGGTCGGGTGCAGCCCGTCTTCCTCGTCGTCGATGACGTGCACTGGGTCGACCGACCCTCCGCGGCTGCGCTCGAGTTCGCGCTGCGCCGGCTGCGCGATGAGGCGGTTGCACTGCTTTTGTGCGGGCGACAAGATCCCGTATGGGTTCGACGCGTGCTTGCCGCGGTCGAGCATGAGCGCATCGACCTTGGCCCGCTGAGCCTCGGCGCCACCCACCACATCGTTCACGACCGGCTGGGCACCAGCCTGCCGTGGCCGATCCTCCGTCATCTGCACAACGTTGCGGGCGGCAACCCATTCTTCGCTCTCGAGCTCGCGCGCGTCTACTCGACCGTTGCGAGCTCCACGCAGTTGGACGAACTCCCGCTGCCGAAATCGCTCCGAGAGGTGGCGGAAGCGCGCATCGGCGCGCTCGACTCGGCCACGATCGACACGCTCTTAGTCGCCGCGGCCGCTGCTTCGCCGACACTCTCGCTGGTTCGGAACGTCGGCGGCGAGGAAGCTCTGGCCGCGCTCGACACCGCCGCCGGCGCCGGTGTCGTCGAGACTGCGGGAGAACGAGTCGAGTTCACGCATCCGCTGCTTGCGGCTGCGGTCCTCTCCGGTGCAGACTCACGTGTGAGGCGGTCAGTACATCGGCGGCTCGCCGACGTAGTGACCAACCCGGAGGAGCGGGCGCGCCATCTCGCCGCGTGCACCTCTCCACCGGACGAGGAGGTAGCGGCGGCCCTCGAAGTAGCGGCGGCGGCGGTCGGAGCGCGCGGAGCGCCGGATCAGGGTGCCCAGCTGGCCGAACTCTCGGCACGCTTCACACCCGGTCGCGACGCGAACACCAGCCGGCGGCGGAGGCTCAGCGCGTCTGATCTTCATGTGCGTGCCGGGAGCTGGGCGCGTGGAACCGAGCTCCTCCGCGAGCTCGAAAGTGAGCTCGAGGCGGGACCGGAGCGAGCAGAGGTTCTGCTCCGACTCAGCACGGACCTCCAGGCGGACGTTGCTCGCTGGGAGCAGGCGTTGGTCGAGGCCGGCGGCACGAAGCGGGTGACCGGCGAGCTCCACCGCTCTCTCAGCTTCGCCTACGCACACCTCGGCAACGTTGCCCGTGCGAGGCCGCACACGCGGGCTGCAATTGTCGCGCTCGAGGGTGAGGACCCGGGCCTGCTCGCGCTGGCGCTGGCGCGAAACTTCCTGGAGGAGACGTACGCAGGTGAGCCGGTGGACGAGGCGATCGTCAGGCGAGCACTCATGCTCGCACAGGACTCGCAGCAGCCGCCTGATATTGACTCGCCGACCAACGCGGTCGGTCTTCGCCGTCTCCAATGCGGCTACATCGAAGAGGCGTGGCAAGGTCTGACGAGGTTCCGGCAGATGTGTCTCGACTCCGGGGACGAGGGCCTAGCGAACATTGTCCTCTGGCCCCTTTCTGAGGCGGCGTGCGGCCTGGGCCGGCTCGAGCACGCCGCAGCGCTGGTGGCGGAGTCGTTCGAGGTCCTCGTGCGCATGGGCTCCGACGACGCGCGCGCCCTGGGATTCGCGCTGTGCCGTTCTGCACTCGCGCGGGCGCATCTCGGCCGCATCGACGAGGCGATCGCCGATGCCCACGAGAGCCGCCGGCTCGCACTTGAGTTCAACGGCCAGGTCTTGATCCTGCGGAACCTGACGACGATCGCATTCGTCGAGCTCTCCCGTGGCGACGCCGAGGCAGCATGGGCGCTGCTCGAGCCGCTACCCGACGAGGTCGCTGCGATGGGCTTTCACGGGCCGTTCAGGATCCCGGCCCTTCCCCTGGCGGCAGAGGCAGCAGTGATGTCCGATCGGCTCGAGGAGGCAGCCGCGCTCAACGCTCGGCTCGAGACGGTCGCTCGGCACATGCGGAACCCCTGGGCTCTCGCTTGGGCAGCGCGTGTTAGCGGCCTCGTCGATGCGGCCGGAGGCGACTTCGCTGCCGCACGGCGCGCGTTCGACGACGCCGCCACCACACACGCCGGCATCTCGGCGCACTTCGACGAAGCCCGCACGATCCTCGCACGGGGGACGGTCGAACGCCGCGCGAAGCGCTGGGCGGATGCGCGTGCGTCACTCGAGCTCGCGCTGTCCCGCTTCGAGGGATTCGGCGCCCGACTCTGGGCAGACCGGGCCCGGGAGGAGCTGAGCCGGGTCGGCGGACGGAAGCGCTCGGGGAGACGGCTCACCGCGACAGAGCGGCGAGTCGCGGAGCGCGTAGCGGCGGGTGCGAGCAACAAGCAGGTGGCGGCGGCACTCTTCGTGAGCGTGAAAACGGTAGAGGCGACTCTCACGCACGTGTACGCGAAGCTCGGCGTGCAGTCGCGGACCGAGCTTGCGCATCGCTTCGCGGAACTGAATCTCTAGGGATATCCCACGTAGCTCGTGCAGGGGCTGCCGGCGTAGCGTCGCGGGAATGACGACCTTCCTCGCCGAGTGCTACGTCTCCGCCGCGAATCGACCGGACGAAGTGGCGGCGCTGATGCGTCGCGGCGCCGAGGCAGCCGCCAAAGAGGGCGTCGAGGTCAAATACATCCGCTCGATCGTCGTGCCCGGCGACGAGACGTGCTTCCACGTCTTTGAGGCCGGCACGGCGGACGCGGTCACAGCTGTGGGCGTGAGTGTCGCCGTCCCGCTCGTCCGCGTGGTCGAGGCAGTCGAGCCCCCACTGGAGGAGAGGACATGAAGAGGCTTACGCTACTCGCGGTCGTGGTGGCCGCGCTCATCGGGTCGGCGGTGGCCCGTGCGAACGTTGTCACCGGCACGAACAACACGACGATCCCCCAGCTCGAGGCATCGAACCCGCCGGACGTCGTTACCGAGTGGAATCGCACGATGATCGCCGGGCTGGAGGCGGCGAATCCGCCGCCGCCGCTGGCCATGCGGATCGGTGCGATCGTCCAGACTTCTGTCTTCGACGCGGTCAACGGGATCGAGCGGCGCTACACGTCCGTTCACGTCGACCCGGAAGCGCCGCGCGGTGCGTCGCGTGCCGCCGCGGCCGCGAGCGCTGCCTACACGGCGCTGGTCGCGTTGATGCCGGCGCAGAAGCCGATCTTCGACCAGCAGCTGCAGGCGACGCTGGCCCAGATCTCCGACGACCCGTCCGACCCGGGCCAATCGGTCGTGCGAGGTCTCGACTGGGGTAAGACCGTCGCGAACGACATCCTCGCCTGGCGGGCGACCGACGGCATCAACGCCGTGCTGCCGCCGTACGTCCCAGGGACTGCGCCCGGCGACTACCAGCCGACGCCACCGCTCTTCGGGCCGCCGCTGTTCCGGCAGTTCGCGAACATGACTCCCTTCGCGCTGACTTCCCCATCGCAGTTCCTGCCTGCCGGGCCGCCGCCGCTATCGAGCCCACGCTATGCGCAAGACCTGAGTGAGGTGGAGGCGCTCGGCAGCGCGACGAGCAGTGTCCGCACACCCGAGCAGACGCAAACTGCGGTCTTCTGGCAGGTGGACACGCCCGCTGCGATGTGGAACCGCGTCGCCGACGACCTCGCTGACGCGAACGGAACGAAGCTGACGCAGAACGCGCGTCTCCTTGCACTGATGAACATCGCGCTGGCCGACGCGACGATCGGCATCTGGAACGCGAAGAACCACTTCGACGCCTGGCGGCCGGTAACGGCGATCCGTGCCCTCCTCGACCCGACCTGGACGCCGTTGCTGGCGACCCCGGCATTCCAGGAGTACCCGTCGGCTCACTCAGGCGTCAGCGCCGCCGCGACCGCGGTGCTCGCCTCCTTCTACGGAAACGACACCTCGTTCACAGTCACCTCAAACGGGCTGCCGGGCGTCGAGCGAAACTTCAATTCGTTCTCGTCGTCCGTCCTCCAGATCGAGGATGCGCGGATCTACGCCGGCTTCCACTTCCGCTTCTCCGTCGTCGACGGCGCCACACTAGGCGGATCCGTCGCTGCCTACGTCCTCGATCACGTCGCGCTCCCGGTGCACGGACAGGACGTCGGCCAGCTGAACGGCTAAACAGATCGAGCAGTGGCACGGGCTCACCCCGACGGCCGCTTGTCGGCGCGCAAAGCGGCTCCGACCACACAAGTCAGGGGAACTTGCAAGACAACGAGTTACGCGAGAGGCCCGGTTGAGGGCCTCTCGCGTATCGAGAGATCCGGCTTCCGCGAGTTCCTCGACGTGAGGACGGTCTACGAACACTCGGCTGGGCCAGGGAATGACGCCTGGGCGCTCGCGGCTGTAGTAGGAGATGATCGCCCGGGGTAAATGCGAAAGGAGTTAACTCGTGAGCACACAGACCGATCCTTCCGCCAACCCGAACAAGGCGTTGTGGGAGAAGGGCGACTTCGCGCGGATCGCCGAGTCGATGCGTGAGAGCGGCGAGGCTCTGGTGGCCACCCTGGGAATCACTCCGGCCATGGACGTTCTCGATCTCGGCTCCGGCGACGGCACGACCGCCGTTCCTGAAGCACAACTCGGAGCGAAGGTGCTCGGGGTCGATATCGCCGAGAACCTCGTTGCGGCCGGAAACGCCCGAGCACAGCAGTTCGACCTGGCCAACCTGCACTTCCAGCAGGGCGATGCAACCGACCTGAATGAACTCGCGGACGACAGTTTCGACCTCGTCGTTTCGATCTTCGGCGCGATGTTCGCTCCCCGACCCTTTGACGTTGCGCAGGAAGTCGTGCGGGTAACCCGGCCCGGAGGCCGGATCGTGATGGGAAACTGGATCCCGAACGACTCGACCTACGTAGCTCAGCTCCTCCGGGTGAGCACGGCATACTCGCCGCCGCCGCCGGAAGGCTTCGTGAGCCCGATGACGTGGGGCATCGAGGAGAACGTCGTGGAGCGGTTCGGTGCGGCCGGCATTCCGGCCGAGAACATCACGTGCGAGCGAGCACTGTTCCTGTTCAAGACACCCGAAACGCCGTCGCAGTACCTCGCCGACTTCCGGAACTACTACGGGCCGACGATGAACGCCTACGCTGCAGCAGCAGCGGACGGCCGCGAGGCGGAGCTACACAGCGAGCTGGAGGCTCTCGTCACCGAGCACAACGCGGCGGAACCGGGCCAAGGGACAAGCATCGAAGCCGCCTACCTACGCGTGACCGTCATGGTCTGAGGCTAGAGGTCCGGAGAGCCTTCGCGGTCCGTTGCGCGTGCTTGAAGCGGTAACCCAACCGCTCGAGCGGTGAAACGCTGGGCTGAGCCAGTGACCGCTAGGAGGGTATGGCGCACGAAAATATGAGGCAGGTGGGTCGGGAAGTTCGACTCAGGCGTGCGCGCTTATTCCTGCGGTCTGCGTTGCCAGCTCGCTACGACGCGGCCAGCCCGATCGACTGCAGTAGCGACTGGATGCGTGAAGCGCGGCACACCGACGGGCCGTGAGAACCGAAAACGTCGAGGAAGTAGCATGCCGCTGATGACCGACGGTGCTCGTTCCCCTGATCTCGCCGATCGCGCCGGGACGGGCGATCTCCACGCCCTGCGGGACCGGCTCACCGGCGGCCTCGTGCTTCCAGGCGACTCCGAGTGGGACGATGCTCGCCGGGCGTGGAACCTCGCGGCTGATCAGAGGCCGTTCGCGGTCGCACTGGTCGAGTCCGTCGAGGACGTCGTCAAGGTGGTCGAGTTCGCGGGTGAACACGGCCTTCGGATCGCCCCACAGGGAACCGGCCACGGAGCGTCCGCGCTTGCAGTGCTGAGTGGCACGATCCTCGTAAAGACATCGCGTTTGCGTGGTGTAGAGATCGACGCTGGCGCGGCTCGGGCGCGCATCCAGGCTGGAGCGCTCTGGGAGGACGTTGTCGTGCCTGCCGCCGAACAGGGCTTCGTCGTCCTCCACGGTTCCTCTCCCGACGTCGGCGTAGTCGGCTACACACTCGGAGGCGGCATGGGCTGGCTGGCGCGGAGCCGAGGGCTCGCCGCCAACAGCGTCACCGCGGTCGAGCTCGTGACTTCCGAGGGAAAATTTGTGCGGCTGGACAGTGAGAACGAGCCCGATCTGTTCTGGGCCGTCCGGGGTGGCGGCGGCAGCTTCGGCGTCGTCACGGCGCTCGAGCTTGAGCTGTATCCCACGCCCGAGCTATACGCCGGCGCGATGTTCTGGCCCCTCCAGCGGGCAGGCGAGGTGTTGCGCTCCTGGCGCGACTGGGCCGAGACGGTGCCGCACGAGGTCACGTCGGTTGGCCGGATCCTTCATTTTCCGCCCCTTCCGGACGTTCCGGAGCCGATGCGCGGCAAGAGCTTCGTGATCGTAGAGGCGGTCTTCGTCGGCTCGGAGGCCGACGGCCACGCACTGGTCGCGCAGCTGCGAGAGCTCGATCCGGCGATGGACACCTTCGCCGCTGTCGCGCCAACGGCTCTTCAACACCTGCATATGGACCCGCCCCACCCCGTCCCGGGCGTCGGCGACGGGCTGTTTCTCGAGTGCTTGCCCGACGAGGCAATCGCCGCGTTCGTTCAAAACGCCGTCCCACCGCTGATCTCGCTCGAGATACGACAACTCGGCGGGGCGATGGCCAGTTCGGCTCAACACCACGGCGCGGTCGGCACGCTCGAGGCCGGACACGTGATGTTCGCAGTCGGCATGGCTCCGGATCCCGAGGTCGCCGCCGCTGTCCATGAGGCGGTCGACCGAGTCAAGGCCGCGCTAGCCCCCTGGGAGTCGGCGCGGACGTATTTCAACTTCGCCGAGCGGCAGGTCGGGGGCGCGCGGCTCTACCCGCTGAAGACTTACACCTTCCAGCGGCTTCGCAAGATCAGAGCCACGCACGACCCCGCCGAGATGTTTGTGTCTAACCACCCGATCCCGCCGGCTGTAGCCATCGATACGGCAAGGATCGCGAGCGCACCTCTGTGCGCCGATCTGCCCACTGCCGAACTCGAGGAACTCGCAGAAGCGATGGGCGAGGCGGAGGTCGACGCGGGCACCGAAGTCGTCACGGTCGACGAGTCAGGAAGCACCGTTTACCTGATCGAAGCGGGCGAGGCTGAAGTCGTCGGTACCGGCGGCCCGTTACCCGTGGCGCTCGGCCCAGGCGACATGTTCGGCGAGATCGGGCTCCTACTGACAGCGGGAAAACGAACCGCCACGGTCGTCGCCCGGACGCCCATGAAGCTCCTCGCTCTTTCCGAGCCGGACTTCGAACGCATCCAGGAACAGATTCCGGAGTTCGAGCGGTCCCTACGCAGCCTCGGCCTCGAGCGCTCCTCACGGTAGCCCGCCGTCTCGGCGAGTCTCAGCGCATCTTCGTGCTGGCCCCAGCGCCTCAGCTTTCACGTGAGAGGACGCTTGCCCAGGCGAGCGTCTTGCCACTCGAGCCACTGGCGCTCGATGGCGTGGAGCAGCCAGGCGGCGCCTAGAAGGCGAGCCCGAGAACTTGGACGAGCCGCGGGCGTCTAGCGATCGCTTAGGTCTGCCGCGGGGGCAGCGCGCATTGATGGAGCCGTCGGCGTTCCGTGTCCCGCTGAGAGTGATCTTCACGACACCCTCGCGTTCCCGGCCGACTGATGAGGCGCGGGCGCGCAGCCGTTCCGATTGCTCCTGCACGGTCGCCCGTGGAGGCTAGCGATCCGCGACCGCATGCGGTCCCCTCCCCGCTTCCGACGAGGAGAGGATCGCATGAGCCGTTTTTGCGCTATGACACGGAGCAGTTCGCCGGCTGCGGCGCATCGATACGCCGCGTCGTGCCCTCCGGGATGAACTGCACGGTGTAGCCCTTCGCCACGTCGGCGGTCTCGTTGCGCACGAGGTGGACATCGCCGCCCCCGATGTCGACGAACGAGTTGTCGCCGTTTGCGGAGTACACGTGCGATGCGCAATTGGGGTCGGATGCGTCATAGACCGTGACGCTCCCCTGCGTGATGACGACGAGGCTCGGCCCCGGGTGCGTGTGCCAGCCGGTGCTCGCGCCCGCGAGCCACGTGTTCTGCTGGATGTACATGTCCGTACTCCCCTTCGTCTTCAACATCGCCTCCCAGTCGGTTGCCGGGATCGCTCCCGCACTCGGGTCGGCCGGCACCACCGTGTGTGCCTTGATGTCGAGCGGCGCGAGCGTCGCTTTCGCAAGCGTCGTGCTCGTGAAGCCGGACGAGATCGTTGCGAGGACGTTCCCCGCGTAGAAGGCTGCGCCGACGACAACGACCAGCAGCACCCAAATGGACTTGCGTTTCATTGTTCCTCCCCTTGCCCGACGGATTCGATCGCGGACGTCTGGATCGGGGCGCGGGAGGCAAGGCTGCTTGCATCTTCGAGCGAGAGCGTCATCCCGTGTGCGTCACGTGCGTGACAACGCACAGCGGCGACGAGCTGCTCGTCGTCGTCTCCGCGGGCCTCGTACCCGCATTCACACCGAAGCGTCAGTTCCACGATCCTGCGCCGACGGTAGAAACCGCTCCCTAAATTGAGGCAAGATCCAGGCAAGCCCATGGCGAAGCCGTCGCAGCCGAAGGTTTTCCTTCTCGGCCGCGTCACCCTCGAAGTCGATGGTGCGGCCGTCGAAGAACGCGGATTCGCAGGGAGGCAAGGACGGCTCCTGTTCGCCTACCTCGTCAGCGAGGCCGGCCGGCCGGTGCCGCGGGACGAGATCGCCGAGGTGCTCTGGAGCGGTGATCCGCCCGCGACCTGGGACAAGGCGCTGACCGTCCTCGCCAGCAAGGTGCGCGGCGTGCTCGCCGGACTGGGCGTTGACGGTGCGCTGACGGGCGCCTTCGGGTGCTACCGCCTCGAGCTTCCGCCCGACACCTGGGTCGACGTCGGCGCGGCTGCTCAGGCAGTGGAAGCCGCCGAGACGGCGCTCAGAGACGACGAGCCCACACACGCAATGGAAGAGGCATCGCGAGCCGAGGCTCTACTCCGCGACCAGTTCCTTCCCGGCGAGAACGGTGACTGGGTCGAGGCGCACCGTCGCGAGCTCGTGGATCTCCGCGTGCGCTCGGTGGCATTGCTCGCAGGCGCCTCACTACGACTCGGCGATTCTTCCTCCGCGGTCGCCTGGAGTGAGCAGGCCGTCGCACTTGATCCGTTCCGGGAGAGCGCATACCGGCGCCTGATCGAGGCACACGCGGCCGCCGGCGACCGGGCAGAGGCGCTCCGCGTCTACGACCGGTACCGGCGGCTCGTCGCCGACGAGCTCGGCGCCTATCCGTCGCCGGAAACAGAGTCCCTCTACCGCACGCTCCTCGAGTCGCCATCCGCGCCGGACGCGCCCGCCGCCGACGCGGAAGTGCTCCAGCGTCGCAAGGCGCGGCGTCACCTCGGTGGTCGGGCCGTCGTCGCCGTCCTCGTGCTCGCGGTGGGAACGGCGCTTGCCGCGGTAATGCTGCCCCGTTCTGCTTCCGCGCCGCCGATCGACATTGCCGCGAACGCCGTCGGGCTACTCGATGCGCAGGGGAGACTCGGAACGGCCGTCGCGCCGCTCCGCGCAGCGCCCACTGCGGTCGCGTACGGCCGCGGTGCTGTCTGGGTGGCCGAGGCCGACGCCGACGTCGTCGAGCGCGTGGATCCGGCGACCTTCGCCGTGCAGCAGACAATCAACGTCGGGCACAGCCCGAGCGGCATCGCGGCCGGCGGGGGTGGTGTCTGGGTCGCGAACCACGATGACGGGACGGTCGCGTGGATCAACCCGGCGTCGAACGCCGTGGTCCGCGAGATCCGCGTCGGAGACGATCCAACGGCTGTCGTTTTCGGCTATGGCTCCGTCTGGGTGACGAATTCCGCCGACGGCACCGTCACCCGGATCGACGCAGGGACGGGAGAAGTCACCGCGCCCGCGATTCGAACGGGCGCGGTCGGCCGCGGAATCGCCGTCGGCGGCGGCTCGGTGTGGGTCACGGACGACGCCGGGCAGCGCGTCGTGCGCATCGACCCCGCGAGGAACAAGATCGCCGGCTCGAGACGCCTTGGGAGCGGGCCCGGCGCGATCGCTTACGGAGGCGGAGCGGTCTGGGTTGCCGACGCCCTCGACGACACGGTCTCGGAGCTCGACCCGGAGACGCTTCAGCTTCGCGCTGCCGTGCCGGTTCGAGGCGGACCGGACGCGCTCGCGTTCTCTCGTGGCTCGCTGTGGGCGGCATCCGAGTTCGGGCAGAACGTCGTCGAGATCTCGCCATCCGCGCGACGGAAGGCAGTCGTCCCATTCGCCAGCCGGCCGTCGGCGCTCGCCGCCTCACCGCGTGGGGTCTGGATCGGTGTGCGGTCATCCGGCCACGGCCACTACGGCGGGCGCCTGGTCGTCGCGGACGGTGGGCGACTGGATTCCATCGATCCCACCATCGCGAATTCGACGACCTCGGACACGATCGTCGGCGTCGCTTACGACGCTCTCACCGCATACCGGCGGACCGGCGGTAGCGCTGGCTCCGAACTCGTCCCCGACCTGGCACGCGCGCTCCCGACCACGACCGACAGCGGACGTTCCTACACCTTCCAGCTCCGCCGCGGGATCCGCTTCTCGGATGGGCGCCCGCTTCGCGCAGCCGACTTTCGCCGCTCGCTCGCGCGAATGAGGGCGGTCGGCAGCCACTGGCTCGATGGGAACGCTCTCGAGAACGTTGTGCGCGTCGTCGTCCACGGGACCGACTCGCTGACGTTCCAGCTCTCGAGGCCCGACCGACGGTTCCTGTCAGCCCTTGGGCTACTCATTCCGGTACCGCCGGGAACCCCATTTCGTGACATCGGCACACGTCCGATCCCGACGACGGGCCCGTACGCCATCGGCAGCTATGTGCAGGGTCGCGGGCTCGTCTTCGTCCGCAACCGCTACTTCCACGTCTGGTCACAGGCCGCCCGGCCGAACGGGTATCCGGACGAAATCGTCTGGCGCTTCACCCGAACGACCGAGGATGCGGTGCGACAGGTTCTCGACGGCCGCGCCGACGTCGTGCCCGAGGACGTCCCTGCAACGGAGGTCGGCGAGCTCGCAGCCCGGTACCCTGGCAGGGTCCACTTCGTCCCGGAGCGTGCGACCGCGTTCGTGTTCCTGAACACGCATACCGCGCCGTTCGACGACGTCCGAGTCCGCCGTGCACTCAACTACGCCGTCGACCGAGGGCAACTCGCCGAGGAGCACGGCGGCGCCGACCTCGCCACGCCAACCTGCCAGATCCTGCCGCCGACACTTATCGGCTACCGCCGTTTCTGCCCGTACACCGCAGCGCCCGACGCTTCCGGGACGTGGAAGGCACCCGACCTCACCCGTGCGCACGCGCTCATCGCGGCATCGGGGACGCGCGGAGAGCGCGTCGTCCTCTGGACCTTCCCCTACTTCGCGCGCGAAGGACGGCAATTCACGGCGCTCCTGAACACGTTGGGCTATCGCGCCACGCTCCGCAGCCTCGATCTCAACAGCTACTTCAGGAGGATCGCCGCCGACCCACACGTGCAGGCGGGTTTCGCAGGCTGGTTCGGGGCGCTCAGTCCCGTCGACGCCTTGGTGGTGCTGCGCTGCGGCTATCCCGACAACTGGGCGCGATTCTGCGACCACCGCGTCGACCGCCAAATCGCACGGCTGACCACCGAAGAGGCCCGCGATCCGACGGCGGGCGCAGCTCTCGCCGCGCGCATCGATCGCGAGCTCGTGAACGCGGCCCCGTGGGTCCCTGTCTTCACGCCGAGCTTCGCCGATTTCGTGTCAAGACGCGTACGGAATTACATGGCGAACACATACTCCGGCGCGACCGTCTTGCTCGACCAGCTGTGGGTCCGCTGAAGCCGCGAGTCGGGTGCCCAGAGGTGGGGCTTCAGAACGCCTTGCTGTGTTAGCGAGAGACGACGAACGCCTCGTTACTCCACATCAGCTGCACCGCGTGCCTCTTTCGAGTTGCGACGGCAACCTCGATTTTTCACCCACGCGGCGTCGTTGCGTTGGCGCTCGTCGAGCACCGCAGCGTCGGCTTTGCGATAAGCGCTGGCGTCCCCGCCGCCATCTTGTCGCTGTTCTTCATCGGCTCCTGGGCGCTAGTCCGACTTCGGAGCACCACGCGCGCCTGAACCGTTGGCGCGTTCCAGGGTCATTCCGAACACTGGCCCAGGCGAGTATCGACTCACTCGGGTCCTCGTCGCAGGGCGGCGTTGTCGGTGTCTACGAGAGAGCGTTCTTCAAGTGGCTTTCAGCCGCTGGGCTGTCAGCCCAACTCGTTTCGCGCATCGCCGGCGGGGCGAACTTCGCGCGCGCATCCGCCAACCTAGACGAGTCGTTCGCAACCCGCGATACTCGAGTGCGTGGGGCGCGAAAACGCGGAGAAGGTTCAGAGCGCGCTCTACCGGATCGCCGAGCTGGCTAGTGCGGCGCAGGACATGCAGGAGTTCTACGGCGCGATCCATCAGGTCGTGGGCGAGCTGATGAACGCAAACAACTTCTACATCGCTCTTTATGACGAGGACCGGCGGCGGATGAGCTGGCCGTACCTTGTCGATGAGGTCGATGACTTCACTCCCGACCCGAACCAGTGGTTCGAAATCGGGGAAGCCGACGCTCGAGGGACGACGGCATACGTCCTCCGTACCGGGCAGCCGACGCTGCTCACATATGAGACGTATACAGAGCTCGTCGAGAGAGAGGAGATTGCCCCGGTCGGCACCACCGTGGCGGATTCGACCTGGGTCGGTGTACCGCTCAAGACCGACGAGGGGACGATCGGCGTGCTCGCCGTGCAGTCGTACACGCATGAGGTCGAGTACACCGAGCAGGACAAGGATCTGCTCGCGTTCGTTGGCCAGCACGTCGGCGCCGCGCTCTCACGCGCTCGCGCCATCGAGGAGACGAGGCAACGGAATGCCGAGCTCGCGCTGATCAACAGCGTTCAGGAGGCCCTCGCGGGCGAACTCGAGATGCAGGCGATCTACGACGTCGTGGGCGACCGGATCCAGGAGATCTTCGATGCCCAGGGCGTTGCCATCTCCATTTTCGAGGAGACCACCGGGCTCCTCCATCACCCGTATCTCATCGAGCGCGGCGAGCGGCTGCGGCCCGAGCCGATGCCTCTGGGCCGCGGGTTCACCAGCCACGTGCTCGAGACGCGCGAGCCGTTGCTGATCAACGAGGATCTCGCCGCCGAAAGCGAACGATACGGCAGCGTCGTGGTGGCCGGCGAGTCGCCCAAATCGATTCTGTTCGTCCCGCTCGTCACAAGCGGCCGCGCGACCGGTGCAATCGCGCTCGACAACTTCGACCGCGAGCACGCCTTCGACGACGCGGACGTTCGCCTGCTCACGACGCTCGCGGGCAGCCTGAGCGTCGCGCTCGAGAACGCGCGGCTCGTGCACGAGACGCGGCAGCGGAACGCCGAGCTGGCGTTGATCAACGGCGTGCAGGACGCCCTGGCCGGCGAGCTCGAGATGCAGGCGATCTACGACGCCGTCGGCGACCGGATTCGGGAGGTCTTCGACGCGCAGCTCGTCGACATTGCCGTCTACGACCAGTCGGACGGTCTGGTGCACTTCCCGTACGGGGTCGAGCACAGTGTGCGCCTACCGGACAGCCCACTGCCGTTGGTCGGGTTCCGCCGACTGCTCCTCGAGTCCCAGGAACCGCTGCTGATCAACGAGAACATGGCCGCCGAGGGGAAGAAGCTCGGCATGGAGACGGTCGGGATCCCGCCGAAGTCCGGGCTGTACGTGCCGCTCGTCGCCGGAGGCATAGGCAGAGGGTGGATCTCGCTCCAAAACGCCGACCGTGAGCACGCCTTCAGCGAGTCCGACCAGCAGCTCCTCGAGACGCTGGCCGGCAGCCTCAGCGTCGCACTCGAGAACGCGCGGCTCGTACACGAGACGCGGCAGCGGAACGCCGAGCTGGCCCTGATCAACAGCGTCCAGGACGCGCTGGCCGGCGAGCTCGAGATGCAGGCGATTTACGACGCTGTCGGCGACAGGATCCGGGACGTCTTCGACGCAGAGGTCGTCGACATCGCGGTTTACGACGAGCCCGCGGCCCTGATTCGCTTCCCGTATTCGATCGAGCGTGGCGTCCGCTTCCCGGACGAACCGATGGAGCTGTCCGGCTTTCGCCGTCACGTCCTCGAAACGCGCGAGTCGCTGCGGATCGACGACAACCTCGCAGCTGCGGTTGAGAGATACCGGAACCCCGTCGTTCAGGGCGAGATGCCGAAGTCGGTGCTATACGTGCCGCTCGTCACAGGCGGCAAGGCAACAGGCGTGGTCTCGCTCCAGAACATCGATCAGGAGCACGCCTTCACCGACTCCGACCAGCAGCTCCTCGAGACGCTGGCCGGCAGCCTCAGCGTCGCGCTCGAGAACGCGCGGCTCGTACACGAGACGCGGCAGCGGAACGCCGAGCTGGCGCTGATCAACAGCGTGCAGGACGCGATCGCAGGCGAGCTCGACCCACAGGCGATCTACGACGTCGTCGGCGACAAGCTCCAGGAGGTATTCGACGCACAGGTCGTCGACATCGCCGTCTACGACGAGACGGCCGGCCTCCTTCGCTTCCCCTACACGTTCGAGCGTGGGAAGCGGCTCGCCGACGATGAGCCGATCGCTCTGATCGGCTTTCGCAGGCACGTCATGGAGACCCGCGAGCCGCTGATGGTCGAGGAGACGACACCGGAGCTCCTGGAGCGGTACGGCAACCCGGCCGTGCTCAGCGGAGAGCCGACGAAATCGGGGCTCTTCGTGCCTCTCGCCACCGGCGGCAGGGCCACAGGCGTGATCTCGCTCCAGAACGTCGATCGCACGCACGCGTTCAGCGACTCCGACCGGCAGCTGCTGACGACGCTCGCCGGCAGCCTGAGCGTGGCGCTCGAGAACGCGCGGCTCGTGCACGAGACGCGGCAGCGGAACGCCGAGCTGGCGCTGATCAACAGCGTGCAGGACGCGATCGCGGGCGAGCTCGACCCACAGGCGATCTACGACGTCGTCGGCGACAAGCTCCAGGAGGTGTTCGACGCCCAGGTCGTCTCGATCTCGGTCTACGACGAGGCCACGGACCTGGTCGAGTTCCCGTACATCCTCGAGCGCGGCGAGCGGCTCGAAGAGCAGCCGATCCCGCTGATGGGCTTCCGCAAGCACGTGATCGAGTCACGCGAGCCGCTGCTGCTCGAGTCGATTACTCCGGAGGTACTCGAGCGTTACGGCAACCCGTCGGTCATCGGCGGAAATCCCAGCAAGTCGGCGATCTTCGTCCCGCTGCTCGTCGGTGGACGCGCAACGGGGGTCTCTCGCTCCAGAACGTAGACCGTTCGCACGCGTTCGGCGCGGACGACGAGCGGCTCCTGACCACGCTGGCCGGAAGCCTCAGCGTCGCCCTCGACAACGCGCGCCTCGTCCACGAGACGCGGCAGCGCGTCGCCGAGCTGGGGACGGTGAACAGCGTCGGCCAGGCGCTCTCGTCGCAGCTCGACCTCGAAGCACTGATCGAGCTCGTCGGCGAGCAGGTGCGCGGGACGTTCGACGCCGACATCGCGTACGTGGCCTTGCACGACGAGGAGGCGGGGCGGATCGAGTTCGCGTACTACTACGAGACCGGCGAGCGCCGCCCGGAGCCCGCCATCGAGTACGGGACGGGGCTGACCTCTCAGATCCTCCGCTCGCGCGAGCCGCTGCTGCTCAACCGGAAGGAGCAGTACGAGGGACAAGCCCCCCTCGGGACGCCGTCTCTCTCGTATCTCGGCGTGCCGATCCTCGCCGGCGACCGGTCGATCGGCGTGATCAGCGTCCAGAGCGTCGAGGAGGAAGGCAGGTTCGGCGAAGCCGACTCGCGCCTCCTCGCGACGATCGCAGCCAACGTCGGCGTCGCGATCCAGAACGCGCGCCTGTTCACCGAGATAGACCGCCAAAAGCAGTACTTCGAGATGCTCGTCGAGGTCAGCCCGGCAGCTGTCGTCGTCATGGATGCCGACGAGCGCGTGACGGGCTGGAACCCCGCCGCTGCGCGGCTTTTCGGCTACGCCGCGGAAGAAGCGGTGGGTCAAACGATCGACGAGCTCGTCGTCCCGGCCGATCTTCGGAGTGAGAGCCGCGACGTCACCATGGAGGCGCTCGGGCAGCGTCGGACTCGTCGCATCACTCGTCGCGCTGCCAAAGATGGCACGCTCTTGGACGTCGAGATGGAGCTCGTACCGCTGCGGTTCGACGGGGACAACGTCGGCTTCTACGCGATCTACCACGACATCACCGAGCTTCAGCGCGCCCGGCAGGAGGCCGAGGCAGCGACGCAAGCGAAGAGCGCCTTCCTTGCCACGATGAGCCACGAGATCAGGACGCCGATGAACGCCGTGATCGGCATGACCGACCTGCTCCTCGGCACCGACCTGACCGGCGAGCAGCGTGAGTTCGCCGAGGTCGTCCACTCGAGCGGCGACGCGCTCCTGCACGTGATCGACGACATCCTCGACTACTCGAAGATCGAGGCCGGCAAACTCGACCTCGAGCACCAGCCGTTCAGCGTGCGCGACTGCGTCGAGGGCGCCCTCGACATCGTCGCGCCGCGGGCCTGGGAGAAGGAGATCGAGCTCGGGTGCCTCATCGACGAGGACGCGCCCGCCGGCATCGTCGGTGACGAGGCGCGGCTCCGCCAGGTGCTCCTGAACCTGCTCTCGAACGCCGTCAAGTTCACGGAGCAGGGCGAGGTCGTCGTTCTCGTAGACGCCGAGGAGACCGAGGCAGGCTCGTACCGGGTCGACCTCGCGGTTCGTGATACCGGGATCGGAATCCCACCCGACAGGATGAACCTGCTCTTCACCTCGTTCAGTCAGGTCGACGCGTCGACGACGCGCCGCTTCGGGGGTACCGGCCTCGGACTCGCCATCTCGAAGCGGCTCGTGGAGCTGATGGGCGGCACGATCTCGGTCGAGAGCGAGCAGCGGAAAGGATCGACCTTCCGGATCTCCCTGCCCGCCGCGGCGGCCGACGTCCCGACCAAGATCGCGTTCGAGGACGGCGTCCCGCACCTCGCCGACAAGCGGATCCTGATCGTCGACGACAACGCGACGAACCGCGAAATCGTCACCAGGCATGCGCGGTCGTGGGGAATGGAGCCGGTAGCGGTGGAGCTGCCCGCCGCCGCGCTCGAGCTGATCGCGAAGGGGGAGCCGTTCGACGTTGCCGTGCTCGACATGATGATGCCGGAGATGGACGGGGTCGCCCTGGCCGGGGCGATCCGCGAGCACCGCAGCGAGTCCGACCTGCCACTGCTCCTCCTGACCTCGCTGGGACGGCTACCCCAGGGGCAATCGTCGGATGCCTTCACCGCCCAGCTCTCGAAGCCGTTCAAAGCGTCCCAGCTCTACAACACGCTCGTGCAGCTGCTCACGGCAGGCGGGGTCGGCGAGGCGGAGGTCGAGACCGTGGCGGACGGAAAGCAAGCGAGTTCGGCGCTGCGGATCCTGCTCGCCGAGGACAACGCGATGAACCAGAAAGTGGCGCTCCGTCTGCTCGAGCGGCTCGGCTATCGCGCCGACATCGCGGCGAACGGACTCGAGGCAATCGAGGCGCTCGAGCGACAGCCCTACGACGTCGTCCTGATGGACGTGCAGATGCCCGAGCTCGACGGCCTCGATGCCACACGCCGGATCTACGAGCGCTGGCCGGCCGAGACCCGTCCGCACATCGTCGCCATGACGGCGAACGCGCTGCCCGAGGATCGCGAAGCGTGCTTCGCCGCCGGCATGAACGACTACGTAGCGAAGCCGATCCGCGCCGAAGAGCTCGCCGCGGCCCTGAAGCGCGTCAGGCCGGTCGCCCACAGCAACGGCGGCGCGGCTGCGGTCGGGTACGTCAGCCTCGACGATGTCGCGCTCCAGAATCTGCGAGACCTCGGCGGCGACGACTTCCTGGGCGAAGTGATCGACGCGTTTCTCGCGGATGCGCCGGAGATGCTGGCGACGCTGCGTCGCTCGCTCGACGAGCAGAGCAACGAGGAGCTGAGGCGGGCGGCGCACACGCTGAAGTCGAACGGCGCAACGCTCGGCGCGGAGACGTTCTCGGAGCTGTGCCGCACCCTCGAGCAGAGCGCCAAGACAGGCGAGCTCGAGGAAGCGCCGGAGCTCGTCGACAGGATCGAGCAGGAGTACCGGCCGCTCGAGCAAGCCCTTGCGGCCCTCCGCGCAGGCGCGCGGTCGTGAGCCGCCGTCCCTCTGCCGCCGCCGGCACGATCCTCATCGCCGACGACAACCGCGTGAACCGGCTTCTGCTCGCCCGCGGCCTCGAGCACGAGGGACACACGGTCTCCTTCGCCGAACACGGCGCCGAGGCGCTCGACCTGCTGCGACGGGAGCCGTTCGACCTCATGCTGCTCGACGTGCTCATGCCCGAGCTCGACGGCTTCGAGGTGCTGGCAAAGCTGCAGGACGACCCGCATCTCCGCGACATCCCTGTGATCGTGACGTCGTCGCTCGACGAGCTGGACAGCGTCGTCCGCTGCCTCGAGATGGGCGCCGAGGACTACCTGGCGAAGCCGGTCAACCCGGTGCTGCTGAACGCGCGGATCAACGCCAGCCTGGAGAAGAAGCGCCTCCGCGACCAGCAGCGCGAACTGATCAGCAAGTTCGCCACGAAGGAAGTGGCAGAGGACCTGCTGATGTCGGGCTTCTCGCTGGGCGGCCGGTATGTCGAGGCGTCGGCGATGTTCTGTGACATCCGCTCCTTCACAACGATCTCGGAGTCGCGCGAGCCGGCTGAGACTATCGAGTTGCTCAACGACTACTACCTGCTGATGATGGATGCGATCAACGGTGAGGGCGGCGTCGTCAACCAGATGGTCGGCGATGGCCTCATGGCGATCTTCGGAGCGCCCGCGCCGCGGGAGGACCATCGGGAGGCGGCCGTGCTCGCGGCGCGGCAGATGGTGGAGCTGATTCGACTGTTCAACGAGGAACAGGCGGCGCGTGACAAGGTGCAGATCCGGATCGGTGTCGGGATCGCGTCGGGTCGCGTCGTCGCGGGTTACACGGGCACACAGAACCGGGCCACTTACACGTGCGTCGGGGATACGGTTAACGTCGCGTCGCGCCTCGAGTCCCACACGAAGGAGCTCGACCGGCCGATCCTGATCGACGAGAACACGCGGGAAGGAATCTCCGACGCGATCGCGGTCGAGCAGCAGGGCGAGGTGCTAATGAAGGGCAAGACCGAGCCGACGAAGGTGTATGCCGTGCTCGTCGACGCGGTCGTCGCCGAAACGGCGTAGCCCGTAACCTGCTCGATCATCAGGTCGAGCTCGGGGACGGCCAGCGTGCCGCCGTCGTAGAGCGCCCGAGGTCGACTTCGCCCGCGCGGCTTGGTGCGTGGAATTGCCGATCGCGGAGGGTGTCTGCGCGCTACTCTCTGCTGAGAGCCTTGGCGAGGCTTCTCTCGGGGCTGATGGGTCGAGAGTCGACAGAGGAGTGACGATGCGCAGACGCAGGATGCTCGCGGCAGGCGTCGCGGTCGTGGCCGCAGCCGTGGTGTTCGCGGCCGTCGGCTTTGGCAGCGGCGGCAGCGCTGTGACCGCTCTGGGAGGCAGGGCCTCTGCGACCACTCTGGGAGGCGGGGCAGAAGTCGCGCCTGCGAGCACGGTGGCTTTCGTCGCGCTCGACACGAATATGGGCTCGGCCCAGTGGCAGGCGCTGGACGGCTTGCTGGCGAGGTTCCCCGGCTACGACACGCTCGTCGGCGATCTGCAGCAAGGCCTGAAGCAGAAGGCCGGCTTGAGCTGGACGAACGACGTCAAGCCCGCCCTCGGGCCGGAGATGGACGTAGCCTTGCTGCCGACCGTCTCGGGCGGCAAGCCTGATGCGGTGTTGCTCACGCAGCCGTCCGATCCCGCGAAGCTCGCTGCGCTCCTGCAGAAACTCTCGACCTCTGGTGGGCCGGCTCCGGTGTCGGCGCAGGCCGGCGGGTGGACGGTGGTCGGCGACAGCCAGGCGGCGGTCGACGCGGTGACTGGGGCGACGTCGCATCTCGCTACCGATCCCGCCTACCAGGCTGCAACTGGGCGGCTCGAGCAGGACGCCCTTGTCAACGCGTACGCCGACGGTGTGCAGGCGCGACAGCTCCTGTCGGCTCTCGGGCATGCGGACACGGGCAGCGGGAAGCTCGTCTGGGCGGCCGGCGACGCTGTCGCGGCTTCGGGCGGCCTCAAGCTGGACGGCTTCCTCCGTCGCGACGGCTCCGCGCCGCCGGCGTACAGCTCGTCGCTCCTCGCCGGGATCCCTGCGGGCGCACTCGCTGTGGTCGACTTTCAGGCGGACAGCTCCGATTCCCGCGCGCAGGCACCAGCCTCGCCGATCGGCGCTGCGCTCGGGAACATCGCCAGCACGCTCGGCGGCGAGACGGCCGTGTACGTCAGCCCCGGCTCGCCCCTGCCGTCGCTCACACTCGTCACCCATTCCTCCGACCCACAGGCCGTGCTCGACGCCCTGAACAGCGCTCTCTCGACGGCCGGCAAAGCTGCCGGTACCTCGGGTACGGGCCGCTTCAGCCTCGGCTCAATCCTCAGCGGGCTCCAGCTCTCCCACACGCAGGTCGGCGATGCGCTCGTCGTCTCCACCTCGCAACAGGCGATCGACGCCTTCACCGGGTCCGGGCCGAAACTCTCCGCTGACGCGACATTCCAGGATGCCCAACAGGCCTCAGGCATGCCCGACCGGACCACAGGTTTCGCATACGTCGACCTCAAGGACGCGCTACCGCTGGTGCAGGGGCTGGCGGCCCTGTCGGGCGCGATGGGGTCGACTACTGTCCCAGACCTAAGCGCGCTCCAGACGCTGACCGCGTTCGGCTCTGGGGCAAGCGACGGTGTCGAGCGGTTCACCGTCTTCCTCGAAGTGCAATAGTCGCGTCCGGCCGCCACGCGCAGTCGCGCTCGGGAGTGGCAGTAGGCCGCATCGAGGCGGCGAACAAGGCGCTCGTCGCGCAGAACGCCCGGCTCGCCGGCGAGGTCGCGTCAGAGATCTCGGCGCGAGAACCCGAACAGCGCTAGGCCGAGCGCTATGCAGAGGTAGACCACCGCCCAGACGCGGATCCCCCAGCCGTGGACGTACGCCCCGCCGAACGGACCGAGCTGCAGGAGAAAGCCTGTGACGCCGGTCGCGTTGCTCGAGACCAGCCGCAGGCCGTCCTGGTAGAGCGCCTCGAACGGCAACGCGTAGGCGGCGTCCCTGGAGGCGTGCTCGATCGTGAGGGAGTTGAGCGCGTGGCCGATCGTCCCGAGCAGCCCAGCGGTGAGGCCGGCGCCAAACAGCATGAAGACCGCGATCCCGTTCGCCGTCGAGGAGAGGAAGACGGAGCCGAGGATCGAGAGCGCGATCACGATCACGACGCCGCCTGCGAGCTCGAGGCCCGGACCCAGCACGGACGGAGGCGTCCAGTGGCCGGTGAGGTCGATGATCACCACGGCGATCCCGTACACCGCCAGCACGTAGACCACGCAGACGACCGCAGCGCCGAGGAAGCGGGAGAGCAGCAGCCTCGAACGACTGACCGGCCGCACCACGAGCGGCTGGAGCAGCCCGCGCTCCGCGTCGCCGGAGACCACCCCGAGCGTGAGGAAGACGGCGAGCACGACGCCGAGGAACAGCGTCGCGAACATTGCGAGCCCGAGCAGGAAGGCCCCCGCGAACGTGCGCGTGTCGACGTGGACGTCGGCGGGCGGCGTGATCGTCGAGAGCCGCGTGAATACGTAGTGGTTAGCGAGCCAGAAGAGGGCGAGGAAGATCGCGGTCAGCAGCACGACGACCAAGAAGACCTTCCGCCGCACGGCCTCGCGGAAGCCGTACCCGGCGATCGTCAGCACCGTGGTCACGAGACCTCGTCCCCAACGGCCTCGAGGTACGTGTCCTCGAGGGTCGACGTAAGGACGCGTACGCCGTAGACGCGCCGACCGCCGGCGACGGCCTCGGCGACGAGGCGAGGCGCGTCCTCCCGCGTCGCACCCTCGACGGTGCGCACGCCTTCGTCGGTCTCGAGCTCCACGCCCCGCGGCCGCGAGAGCTCGGCGGGGGTGCCGGCCTCGACGACCTCGCCGGCGCGGAGAATCGCCACGCGATCGCAGACGAGCTCGATCTCGGAAAGCAGGTGCGAGTTGAGGAGGACCGAGACTCCCTGGTCGCGCAGCTCCTCGAGCAGGACGCGGACGATGCGGCGGCCGGCGGGATCGAGTGCCGAGGTCGGCTCGTCGAGGACGAGGACGCGCGGCGAGCCGACGAGCGCCTGCGCGATCCCGAGCCGCTGCTGCATCCCCTTGGACATTCCGTCCACGCGCCGCTCGCGCGCGTCGCTGAGCGCGACGCGCTCGAGCAGCCGCTGCCGCTCGGCGGCACCGCCTTCGGAACGGGCGAGCCGCTGGTGCAGGACGAGTACCTCGTCCGCCGTATACCAGCCCGGAAAGCGGAACAGCTCGGCGAGGTAACCGAGCTGTGCACACGCGGCGCGGGAGCCCGCACGCTCGCCCGCGATCTGCGCCCGCCCGCGCGTCGCGCGCACGAGGCCGACGGCGATTTTGACGAGCGTCGACTTTCCAGCGCCGTTCGGGCCGAGGAGGCCGACGAGTTCGCCCTCCTCCACGGCGAGGTCGACGCCGCTGAGCGCCTGAACCTGCCCGTAGCGCTTCTCGAGTGCGTGGACGGCGAGCGCGTGCGGCACGCGTCGAGGGTACGGCACTACGCTCCTCCCATGCCCCGCGGCTACATGGAAGCCCCGCCGCCGAGGGGGCCGGTAAACGGGACCGGCGCTGCGACTCCGACGCCGCCGGAGTTCGGTCTCAGCACAAGACACCACCCGCTGCCGCGTAGAGCCTGACCACGAGACGAAATGACCCTGGCCCTGAGTGCGGCGAGTATCTAGGTTGACTCGACCGGCGAAAGCACCGAGACGTAGTAGGGCAGTCCGCCCACTTCGGTTTGGCGGGCGTCATATTGGAGTTCGAGGTGACGGCCGTCTTTGCAGCGGAGGGTGATCAGCCCTTGTTGCCCTTGGTCGCGCATGAACTCGTCATAAAGCGCCGCAGCGGTGCTCTCTACGACGAGCTCAGGAACAGTGAGACCGAGTAGCTCTTCGCGGCTGTAGCCCAACAACTCACAGGCGGCGTCGCTTGCAGCGAGGTAGCGCATCGTCTCGTCGGCGACCAGAATGACGTAGCCCGCATTCGCGACGGCCTCTCCCACAAGGACTCCCTGGATCAACGCATCGGCCTGCGCCTCGCGGTTGTCGGCTCGCGCAGCCATGCCAGCAGCTTACGCCCGTGTCGGCGTCTGGCACGCACGTTGCCCAGACTCGACCCTCGTTGTGCGACAAAAGCCTCGATTGGCTTGAGATCGTCGCCCGCTGATCAACCGGCCAGGGTCACGCCTGCGGCCCCTTGCTCTCATCCCGCCAAGGCCTCGACCCAGTCGAGCCTCATCCCGCAGAGGGATCTCGCCGCACCGGGCGAGACGTAGGTGACGTTGGCCGGAGTGACGTCTCGTGCGAGGACGATCGGCCCGAGGGCGAACGGCTGACCGCCGCTCCCGGGAGACAAGTCAGAGTCGCCGTACTCAACGCGAAGCTCATGTGAGCCGGCCGCAAGATGGACATCTCCCAGCGGCTGGTAATCACCTACGAGTCCGAGTTGGTCACGAGCGGTCGCGACGAGTCGGCCATCCAGGAATACCTTGAGCCTGCGGCGGAACGAGCCCCCGACCCAGATGCCGTACGCGCCTGCGCTCGGGACCCGAACGGTGGTGACGAGACTGCCTTCTCCGTGCGGGACGACGACGAGGGGCTTTGCCGAGACCGTGGACCACGCGGGCGGAACGGTTGTCCCGGCCGCGTTGACGGTGGTCAGGGGCGGGCGCGCCACTGCGGCCAGCTTCCCGTCTGCCCCGGCCTTCCCGGCGAGGCGGAGGACAGCGGCGCAGTCGGGGACCGACGCCGCGTCGTAGCTGCTGCCGAGGGAGAGGTGCTCGAGGATCCGCGGTGCGCCGGGAGTCAGCTCGTACACGTCGTAGTAGCGGCCGCTGAAAACGAGGTGGTACGACGAGGGTGGCCGGCTCGCGGCCGGGTCGTGGTTGACGACGAGGACGCGGTACTGGAGCACGCTCGGCAAGGCAAGTGCGTCGATGTCGGCGTAGCCGCCGGTCGGGACGGTCTTGCCTGAGCGCAACGGGTCGAGGCGGCTTCGATACTCACCGGGCGACTCCGGCGCCATCCCGCCGAGGAAGTGTCTCGTCGCGTACACCTGATCCTCGAGGATGAGTGTCGGGCCCTGCCCCTTGAAGATCTGGCCGATGTGACCGAGCTCGGCGAGGCGGGCTCGCGGGGCCAGCCAGACGTCGTGGTACGCGAGCGCATTCGACCAGAGCACGCCGCCCACGATCACGGCCGCGACGACCGCTCCCTCGACGCGTCTCCCGCTTCGGATGAACCAGACGGAGCCGGCCATTCCCGCGAGCACGACGGCGGGCGACGCGACGGCGAGCGCCTTTGCGCCGATCCACGGCGACCCGCCCGCCATGGCCAGGACGCAGCCGACGACCGCCGCGACGAGGTACAGCGTCAGTCCCCAGTCCTTGCGCCTCCAGGCCCAGAACACCGCCGCGGCGGCGGCGGCGATCACGATCGCGATCAGGAGGTACGTGACTCCGATGTTCCCGGGCCGCAAGCGGAAGTCTCCGGCCGGCCAGATCCCGGCGATCTGCAGGTTGCTCAGCGGATGGAGGAGATTGCCGAGATCTCCGCCCTTGGAGTTCTTCGTGACGTCGCTCGCGAAGCCGCCCGCGGTGAGCAACGTGGGAATCGACAGGGCGATGACGAGGGCGGCGAAGGCGAGCGCGATGCGGATGACGACTCGGCCGTGTGCGCGCAGGAGCACCACGAGTGCAGGCAGGAGCAACGGGGCGAGCCAGACGCCGCCGCTGAAGTTGAGGACGCCGAACAGCGCGGCCGTCGACGTTGCGAGAGGTATCAGCCCCCGCACCGAGACGGGTCGACGCACCGTTTCGGCTGTCAACGCCGCCACGAGGACGAAAAGAGCGGCGGTCACCATCTCCTTGATCCCGCCCCAGAGCGAGTATCCGTAGAGGAGCGCAGGTTGAGCCGCAACGAAGGCCGCGAGCGCGCGCCACGGCCGGGACCCGATCAACCGCGCAACGAGCGCGTAGAGGCCGAGCGCCAGCATCGCCGCCATGAAGGCGTGGTAGGGCTGGATCAGCCAGGCGGAGTCGGTACGGAGGAGGGTGTGGCCGATCCCGAGCGGCGGGAACGTTCCGACGGGATAGCCGAACTGATTCCAGTAGTAGTTGAGATTGAGCTCGAAGGTCGACGGCGGAAGTCCGCCGATGGTGCGTCCGTGCTGGAGCAGGCGATCGGTGAAGTTGAGCCAGGTGGCGGTGTCGTCGAGCGAGATGTAGCCGGCGAACGTCGCGCTGCCGGAGAGAAGCACGGGCGCCCCGTAGACGAGAAACGCGCCGACTGCAGCCCCTGCCGCCCACCCGTCCGGCCGGAGGTTCCGCCAGGGAAAGGAGAGGCCGAGCCCTGCGACCGCGAGCGCGACGACGAGGGGGGTCGTGAGCTTCGCCGTCGCGTTGTTGGAGGTCGTGACGAGTGCGACGACGACGATCAGGCTGAACCCGGTAGGCAGCAGCAGGACTCGCTGGAACGTGCGCCCGCTGACAGCCTCCAGGAGGAGCCCGCAGCCGAGCGACAGCAGCCCCAGGACGAGCGGGAAGACGAGCCACGGGACCAGCAGACTCATTTACCGGGCGGCGCCGACGCTACTGCTCGCTGCGAACGTCGGCATTCGACTTGGGGATCCGGCGCCGGGTCTTCAGCGTGTCCCGCACGAGGAAGACTCCCACGGCGACGAACGGCAGGAAGTTGAGCATGTGGACGACGAGCGCGGCCGAGAGCCCTTCCGAGGCAGAGACGCCGTAGGCGCTGAGGGCCACGAGTGCGGCCGCCTCGAAGACGCCGACGGCCGAGGGTGAAGACGGAAGCACCATGGCCAGATTGGTCGCGATGACGAGCAGCAGCGCCGCTCCGAAGGAGAGATGGAGGTGGAAGCCGATCAGCACGAACCAGGTCGAAAGCGCGAGCGCGAGCCAGCCCGCCGCTGTCCACAGGAACGCGGCGACGATCAGCCGCGGCCGCCGTAGCCCTGCAAGCCCCTGGACGAGAGTGTCGGCGATGTGCTCGATCCCCTCCGCCGACACCACGGGCAAGCGGCGGAACGGCTTGAGCACGAAGTGGACGGGCCTCGCTCCCCAAATTGCGAGCACGACGACGACGAGAACGAGCGCTGCCGCGACTCCGACTGCCAGCAGCGCGGCGTTGTGCAGCCAGGTGACGTGCGGGAGCCACGGGGTCGACGCGAACAGCAGGAGCAACAGGACGAGCACGTCGTAGGCGCGCTCGACCGCGACTGTCCCCACCCCTTCCGCCGGCGGCGTGTCCGCGTACTGGTTGAGCGCAATGACCCTGGCCGCTTCTCCGGCGCGTGCCGGCAGGACCGAGTTGAAGAAGTATCCGACCAGGAGCGACTTGATGATCGGGCCCAGCGCGGGCCGCGTCTCTTTGGCGAACAGGTAGCGCCAACGGACAGCCTTCAGGCACACGGTCAAGACCAGCGCCGCAAGCGCCGGGATCAGCCACCAGTAGTTGCTGTTCTGGAGACCGGTCCACACATCGTGGAAGTCCACGTGGCGGACGGCGAGATAGGTCAGCCCGGCGCTGACGAGCAGCCCGACCCAGGCCAGCCACGATCCGAACAGGACTCCCCGGCTGCGCCGTTCGCGGCCGCTCTCCGCCGGAAGCACGGTCGGACCTGCCTCCGCGCCACTCATCGGGTCACCTCGGCGAGCGCGGCGACGACCTCCGCGACCTGTGCCGAAGCCAGCTCGGGATAGATCGGCAGGCTCAGCTCACAGTCGCAGCCTCGCTCGGCTACGGGGAAGCTGCCCTGAGGGAGATCGAGCCGGGAGTAGGCCTCCTGGAGATGGATCGGGACCGGATAGTGGATGCCCGTGCTGACGCCTCGTTCGGCGAGCCGGCTCTGCACCGAGTCGCGGTCGTCGAGGTAGATCGCGAAGACGTGGTAGACGCAGCGGCTCTGCGGGTCGTCCTCCGGGAGGTCGACCTCGAGATCGGCGAGCAGCTCGCGGTACTGCGCCGCGAGCTCGAGCCGCCGCGCCGTCCACTCGTCGAGCCGGCGCAGCTTGAGGCGCAGAACGGCTCCCTGGAAGCCGTCCATCCGATAGTTGAAGCCGATGCGGCTGTGGAGGTACTTCGCAGACTGGCCGTGGTCCCGCAGCGTGCGCGCGAGCTCGGCGACCTCGGCGTCGTCCGTCACGAGCGCCCCACCCTCGCCGTAGGCTCCGAGGTTCTTCGCCGGGTAGAAGCTGAAGACTCCGACGCGACCGAAACCGCCGACGTGCCGACCGTGGTAGGTCGCGCCGTGAGCCTGGCTCGCGTCTTCGACCACCGCGAGCCCGTGTCGGTCGGCGACGTCGAGGATCGCGTCGAGGTCGGCCGGACGCCCGTGCAGATGAACCGGGACGATCGCTCGTGTTCGCTCGGTGATCGCGCGCTCCACGGCAGCCGGGTCGATGTTCGCGGTGGTCGGCAGAACGTCCGCGAAGACGGGATCGGCGCCGGTGTAGGAGACCGCCGCCGCTGTGGCGATGAACGAGTTGGGACAGGTGATCACCTCGTCGCCCGGGCCGACACCGACTGCGAGCAGCGCGAGATGCAGCGCGCTCGTTCCCGAGTTCAAAGCGACACAGTGGCGGACGCCGCAGTACGCGGCAAACTCCTCTTCGAACCGCTCGACCTCTTCTCCGAGCACGAACTGCGCGCTCGCGCACGACCGGTCGAGCGCCGCCAACACCGCCTCGCGAAGCTCGCCGTATTGCTCCCTGAGATCGAGGTACGGGACGGGCAGGGTCAGCTCCTGAGCCCGAGGCGCAGGTAGAAGAGCGGCTTCAGCGCGACGAACCAATCCCGCAGCCGCATCTTGGAATACGAGCCGTCGGCGGAAGCCTGCCGGTACACCTTCGAGACGGGTACCTCGGTCACGCGGTACAGCCGTGCCGCCTTGTAGTGGACGTAGTACTCCAACTCGTAGGACGTCAGCCAGTCCTGCGACCAGTCGATCCGCTCGTCCCGCAGGATCTCGGTCCGATAGGCGCGGTAGCCGTTCGTGCAGTCGGTGAAGCGGCGCAGCACGAAGAGCGAAAACGTCCAGGTGAACAGCCGGATCGCGAGGTTCCGGTGGCCCGGAAGCCCCTGACTGCTTCCACCCTTCATGAAGCGGGAGCCCTGAACGTAGTCGGCCTTGCCCTCGACGACCGGCTCGAGGACGCGACCGATCTCCAGCGGGTCATCCTTGCCGTTGCCGGCCATGATCACGAAGACGTCGTAGTCGTTCTCGAGGGCGTACCGGTACGCCGAGCGGATCGCCTCGCCGATGCCGCGATGGGTGTCGTGCGTGATCACGGTGCATAGCCCGGCGCTGCGCAGGATCTCGGGGGTCGCATCCGTCGAGCCGTCGTCGACTGCCAGCACCTCGTCCACGAGGCCTCGCTCGAGGACGGGCTTGAACCGGTCCAGAACCCAGCCGACCTGGGCCTCCTGCTCGAACACGGGCATGAAGGCGATGACCCGGGACGTCATGCGCCGCGGCCCTCCCGCTCGAGTCTGCGGATTGCACGCGCCGGGTTCCCGGCCACGACCGTGTACGCCTCCACCTCCTTCCTGACCACGCTCCCCCCGCCGACCAGGGCCCCTTCACCGATCGTCAGGCCACACAGGATGACGGCGCCGCTCCCGATCAACGCCCGCCGCTGCACGTGCGTCTCGACGAGCTCCCAGTCGTCGGGGCCTTGGAGTGCGCCGTCCGGGGTGACAGCCGCCGGATAGCGGTCGTTCACGAAGACGACGTGGTGGCCGATGAAGCACTCGTCGGCGATGGTCACGCCCTCGCAGATGAAGGAGTGGCTCGAGATCTTGCAGCGCTTTCCGATCGCGGCATTGCGTTGGATCTCGACGAACGGCCCGACGCGGCTCCCGTCTCCGATCGAACAGCCGTAGAGGTTGACGAGCTCGTGGATCCGAACGTCCTCGCCCAGGGTCATATCGTCCGACATCACAGCGACACGCGGCGACCTTCCGCCGCGAGCGATTGACTCGCAGCCTCGAGCAACTTCACGACCTGGACTCCCGCGGCACCGCTGGTGAAAGGGACCCGCTTGAAGCGGATGCAGTCGACGAAGTGCGCGCACTCGACCGAGAGCGCCTCGCGCAGCTCCAGCTTGGGCGCCCACATGTCGCCTGTGCGGTAGTCGACGAGCGTGGCGTAGATGCCCTCCTGCGTCGTCACCTTGATGCCGCTGTCGTAGACCTTGACCTTCTCGCTCGGCTCCGTGTCGTCGTAGACCAGCATGCGCCGGGTGCCGCCGATCAGGATCTGACGCACCTTGACGGGTGACAGCCAGTTGACGTGGGTGTGCGCCATGAAACCGTTGTCGTAGTAGACGGTGATGTAGGCCATGTCGGCGAAGCCGCTGCCGACATGGTCGGCGCCGACAGCCGAGACGCCCTTCGGCGTAGCCGGCACGAGATGGGTGAGGATCGAGAGGTCGTGCGGTGCGAGGTCCCAGACGACGTCGATGTCGTGCTGGAAGATGCCGAGGTTCACGCGAACCGAGTCGAAGTAATAGAGGTCACCGAACTCACCGGCGTCGACCAGCTCCTTGATCTGCCGGACGGCACCCGTGTAGACGAAGGTGTGGTCGACCATGAGCACGAGACCTCGGCGCTCGGCCAGCTCGACCAGCTCCTCGGCCTCGGCGACGGATCGCGTGATGGGCTTGGAGACGAGGACGTGCTTGCCGGCCTCGAGGGCTCGCTTGGCCAGGTGGTGGTGAGTGGTGACGGGCGTGGTGACGACGACCGCGTCGACGTCGCCGTCGTCGATGATCCGATCCGAGTCCTCGACGACCTTCAGCGTCGGATACTGGCGTGCGGCGAGCTCTCTCCGGTCGGGCCGCTGCTCGGCGCAGTAGACGACCTCCACTCCCTCGGTGGCGAGGAGGTTCCGGACGAGGTTCGGGCCCCAGTAGCCGTAGCCGATGATTCCTACCCTGATGTCCACGGGGCGATCCTCAGTCGGTTGTGGTGTCGGGTTCCGCCGCCGCTGGGCCGTCGTCACCCGACGGGGGCGACCTTGCCTGACGTGGCGACGCGGAGAGCTGTTGCGGGCGTCGGAGAGTAGACCTCGACCTGGTAGGGAACGCCTGGATAGGCGAGGTGGACGCTCTTCGGGTAGCTGGCATCGACGAGCGCGATCCCTCCACCCGGCACGTTGACCTGCTGGCCGTGCGCCACGGCCAAGAGCCCGCGATAGGCATTCGCGTCTGGGTAGGTCGCGACGATCAGGTAGCTCGATCCCGGGGCGCCGGCCTTGACACCGACCGGCAGGTACCTGGTGTAGAGGTTGTCACCGGTCGTCCGCGTGAACTCGTAGGTGTGCCCGGCTTGCGCTCCGGCCCAGTAGATCGGCTGACCGATCTTCACGGCCTCCGAGCGAAGCGAGGCCGGGTTGAACGCGACCGGGCCGATGGACTTCACGACCGGCCCGCTCACCGGTTGCGTGGTGGTGGGGGTGGAGGCAGCGGCGTTCGAGTTCGAGCCGCGGCCCACGATCAACCAGATGACGATGCCCACGACGATGGCCACCGCAACCACGGCGCCGATCCGCACGCGTGGATCGCCCGTCGGCAAGCTCCTGGCCGGCCCGGCATCGGCGTTCGCCTCGAGAGCTTCGTCGGACTGGTGATCGGCCTGGTCTCCTGCGTCGGCGGCGGGCGTCTCTGTCATGTGAAGAAAGGTTACGCCTCAGTCGCGGGCCGACCCTCTACCTTCGTCTGGGCCGCACCCGCAACATACGCCTATCCATCAGCAATTCAAGACGGGGGCCACTGAGCGACCGGGAGGTCAACACCACCCCGGCAGTGAGTTGGCTGCCTGCCTTCCCCGCTGCGACTTATATAGCTTTACCCCGTGGCGGAATCTGGTCCCGCACGGTCGACGTGCGTTTGCGTAACCAGACATCGCTGAGATGAGTGCACCGGAACACACCGAGCGAACAAGAAGGTCTCTTTGACGTGCCGCGCCTCTAGTTCGCAGAGGAACGCCACATGAAGCGGTACGTCATCGCTTGCGCGATCGCGGCGCTTGCACTAGCCGGCAGCGCGTCGGCCAAGACGAACCGCTCCGCCGGCGACGTCCCGACGAAAAACGTCACGCACCTCTGCATGTTCGTCGACCCTCGCAGCGGCAAGACCCACCACGACCTGAACACCAGCATCAACTCGAAGAACCCGAAGGGTTGGACGCGCATTTGCCTGAACCCCGCCGCCGGCCCGACAGGGCCCACAGGCCCGGCCGGCGCAACGGGCGCCACTGGAGCGACGGGAGCAAGCGGCGCCACCGGTCCCACTGGCCCCACCGGTCCGACTGGACCCACTGGTGCCACGGGCGCCACCGGCGTGACAGGCCCGACCGGGGCAACCGGCGCGACCGGGGCAACCGGCGCGACGGGAGCCACTGGGGCTACCGGTAACACGGGCGCGACCGGCAACACAGGCGCAACGGGTGACACGGGAGCTACAGGCCCAACGGGTCCGACCGGCCCGACAGGAGCCACCGGCGCGACGGGCGCCACCGGGACGAGTGGAGCCACCGGCGCAACAGGCGCAACAGGTAATACGGGCGCGACCGGCAACACAGGCGCAACGGGAGCTACAGGCCCGACGGGTCCGACCGGCCCGACAGGAGCCACCGGAGCAACGGGCGCGACCGGGACGAGTGGAGCCACCGGCGCGACTGGCGCAACAGGTGGCACCGGCGCAACCGGAGCCACCGGCGCGACGGGAGCCACAGGGGCCACCGGCGACACAGGCGCAACGGGAGCTACAGGCCCGACGGGTCCGACCGGCCCGACAGGAGCCACCGGAGCAACGGGCGACACCGGAGCGACGGGCGCGACCGGGACGAGTGGAGCCACCGGCGCGACAGGAGCAACAGGCGCAACAGGCGCAACAGGTGGTACCGGCGCGACAGGAGCCACCGGGACGAGTGGAGCCACCGGCGCAACGGGTGACACGGGCGCAACCGGCGCTAGCGGCGCCACCGGAAACACGGGCGCGACCGGCGCCACCGGCCCGACGGGTCCGACCGGCCCGACAGGAGCCACCGGAGCAACGGGCGCGACCGGGACGAGTGGATCCACCGGCGCGACTGGCGCAACAGGTGGCACCGGCGCAACCGGAGCCACCGGAGCAACGGGAGCCACAGGGGCCACCGGCAACACAGGCGCAACGGGAGCTACAGGCCCGACGGGTCCGACCGGCCCGACAGGAGCCACCGGAGCAACGGGCGCCACCGGAGCAACGGGCGCGACCGGGACGAGTGGAGCCACCGGCGCAACAGGCGCAACAGGTGGCACCGGCGCAACCGGAGCCACCGGCGCGACGGGAGCCACAGGGGCCACCGGCGACACAGGCGCAACGGGAGCTACAGGCCCGACGGGTCCGACAGGAGCCACCGGAGCAACGGGCGCCACCGGGACCAGTGGAGCCACCGGCGCGACAGGAGCAACGGGTGCCACCGGCCCGACCGGCCCCACCGGCCCGACGGGAGCAACCGGCGCAACCGGGACAAGCGGCGCGACCGGAGCCACTGGCGCGACCGGCGCTACGGGTGCCAGCGGCCCGACCGGCCCCACCGGCCCGACGGGAGCAACCGGCGCAACCGGGACTTCCGGAGCCACCGGTGCCACAGGCCCGACCGGCCCGACCGGGGCGACAGGCGCCACCGGGGCATCAGGCGCCTCGGGCGCGACCGGCGCAACAGGCGCTACCGGTCAGACGGGTGCGACAGGCCCGGGCGCGGCAGCATCCGCGGTCCAGGGCGTTGCTTCCGGGATTGTTACGACGACTTCAGCTGTCTACGTCCCGCTGGGCACAGGGGTTGACGCTGGGCCGTCAGCGACGGTGACGGTCCCGGCCTCCGGGCAGGTGCTCGTGATTCTGACGGCCGCGGTAAACGGCGCCAACGCCTCCAACGGCGACGCGATCTCCGCGGGTTACATGTCAGTCAGCCTTAACGGCAGCGTTGCGTTGGATGCGAATTCGCTTCGAGTGACAGGCGAGGATCCAGTCCGGGCGAGTGTGACGGTGCTCATCACCAACCTCACCCCGGGAGTCAGCATCACTTTCACCGCCGTGTACAAGAACGTTTCCCTCGGCGGCCCCGGCGGCTCCGCGACGTTCAACGCGCGACAGATCATCGTGATCCCGTCCTAGCCGTTACCACCGCGAGGGGCGCTACCGATCAGGGTTAGCCGGCGGTGCCGGTGATCGTGACGTAGCTGGCCTCGAGTGAGGCGCGTGCGGTGGCGGCGGAGGCCCCGCGGGGAAGAAGAGCCAGATCGGCACGTGCGGGCTTGGGTGCACATGTGAATGATTCACATGTGCACCCAGCCGCCCGCGGTGGCAGCTGGGGTCACCCACGATCCGTCCGCGTTCGCCGCTGTGGAACGGAGGGAGGCATCTCGAGCTAGGGGATTTCAGAGTCCTCTGCTTCCACATCGATTCACGCACTGACAACGCACTGCCACCTGCTCGCGATCACCTGCCATGGGGGCGTCCCCGACGCGCGACCGCGCTGTCCATGGGCTCCGAGACGGCCTCCGGTCCAACTTCGCATGACGAACCAAGTTGCTTAAGACGTTTGCTGCCCATCTGCTGCCCGGGTGCACCCTCGCTACGTGCGTCACTGTTTGTCGAAGCGCTCGATCGCGGCCGCCAGGGCGCGAGGGTTGCCGAGCATGGAGAGGTGGCCCGCGTTTCGGATCAGCACGAAGCGGGCGTGCAGGATCGAGGCGGTCTTGCGGCCGGCGCTAACGGAGTCGACCGTGTCCTCGGCGCCCCAGATGACGATCCGTCTCGTGCGTACGTGTTCGAGGTCGGCACGGGTGACGCCCTGGATCCCGTTGCCGAGCAGCGACCTGAACGCGTCATCGGTGCCGACGACGCGGAACGGCGCTTCGAACTGCTCGAGTACAGCATGCGTGACGTTGGCGTGCGGCCAGGCGTCGCGCAGTACGCGTCGGACGATCCAGTCCGAGCCCGTCGCGATCCGGTAGAGCGACGTGTACCAGGGTGGCAACAAGAGGTGCGCGAGGAAGCCGGGTGGTCCGCCGACGGGAAAGGCGTCCCCGTCGAGGAGAACGATCCCGCGTGTCGCCGACGGACGATCGAGCGCGTAGAGGACGGCGGTCCCTGCGCCGAGCGAGTGGCCGACGACGAGCGGGTCCCTGAGTCGAAGCCGCCGCGTGAACCCGTCGACGAGCTGCACCCAATGGGCGAGGGTGTAAGCGCCGCGTCGCTGCGAGAACCCGAACGGCGGAATGTCGAGCGCGAACACTCGATGATCACGTCCGAGCAACGGTCCGACCTCGTGCCAAACCCAGCTCGGCTCGGCGGCGCCGCCGAGCAGGACGACCGGGGTTCCTGCGAGGCCCCACCGCCTGTACGCGAGCAACGTCCCGTCGACGCGGACAAAGGGGCCCGGGTAGAGCTGCTGCGGCGACTTGTAGCGACTGTTCGTCGCGAGGTTGTAGGCAAACGACATAATCGTGAGCGCAACGAAGCTCGCCACGAGCACCTTCGCGACCACTTTGAGAACGGGGCGGATGCGAGCGAGCCTAGTCTCGTCCGCCCTGCTCGGGACGGGCAAAGAGCTCAAAGGCACGGTTTCGGCAGTACACCCGCCGCCTCGTCGTGCTGTTCGGCGCGGCCGAGGTCGTGCGCTCGATCCGGACGCCTTCCCTGAGTTGGACGCGGTCGGTCTCTCATCGAGCCCTAAGCATCGGGATCTAGCCTCGCCTCGTGTTGCGCCTGGAACGGCACCCTCTTGGTCCGCGGGTCTACTTCTGCGGTCTGAGGATCCACGAGTTCGCACTCGGACTAGGCGTGCTTGCAGTTCTCCTCCTCGGCGGTTTCGCTGAACTCTGGGAACTGACGCGTCGCACTGAGGTCGCGACCCTCTTTGGCGCATGGCTCATTGGCAAGGACTGGCGCGACTTGTTTCCGTCGAAGCGGAACACAGCGTCGTGGAGCCTGCTGCCGCACCGAGTCCCGGACGATTGAGGTGCCGGCCGCGGAGGGACACCGGTTCGTCTTCGTTGCCGGTTTGCACCGGAGCGGCACGACGCTAGTCGCGCGGCTCCTCGCCGCACATCCGGGGATCAGCGGCTTTTCGGGCACCAGTGCCCCGGCGGACGAAGGTCAGCACCTTCAGAGCGTCTATCCGAGCGATCACGAGTATGGACGGCCGGGGCGATTCGGTTTCGCGCCGGAGATGCACCTGACCGAGTGCTCTACGCTCGCCTCCGACGAGAGTGCACGAGCGCTGTTTGCGCAGTGGTCGCCGCACTGGGACCTCTCGCGGCCGCTGCTGCTTGAGAAGTCGCCGCCGAACTTGATTAAGACGCGCTTCCTGCAGGCACTCTTTCCGGACTCGGCGTTCGTCGTCGTAGTCCGCCATCCGATTCCCGTTTCGATCCCAACGGCGAAGTGGCGTGGCACACGCCGCTACGACCGGTTGTTCGAGCACTGGCTTCGCTGTCACGCACTCTTCGAAGCCGATCGCGGACGCCTCAGCCGAGTGCACGTCCTTCTCTACGAACAGCTTGTGAACGACCCCACGGGTGTGCTGGAAGAGGTCTTCGAATTCCTCGAGGTCGAACCGATCCCCCCGCGAGAGCCGGTCGAAACGGACGCGAACGAAAAGTACTTCCGCCGGTGGAAGGAGCTGAAGCGCGACCCGCGGGTGCGGGCGTACCTCGATCTCGTCTCGCTGAAGTACGAGCGCCGCATGCGCCGCTACGGCTACAGCCTCCTCCGCCCGGTCCCGACCCACCCCTTACCCGCCTGTGCCGGCGTTTCGACACCACCGAGCCGCCCTGAACGATCAAACTCGTTCGCACCCGGCGCCCTCGCGAAGAGAAAGGCAGCTGCGGCGGCGCTCGCCGTCGCAGCGCTCACGGGTGCTGCGTACTTGGGAAGCATGGCTTTCGCCACGCACGGGAATGTCCGACATTCCTCATCGAGAGTTCGGAACTGCGCGACAGCCGCTGCGCGCCTGCGAGACAAGTCTTGTGACGCTTTCCCGCTCCGGTCGCCATCGCGGCCTCCGGCGCACTAGCAGCAGTCGGCGCTGAGGAAGACCGGGTCGAAGCCGCGCGCCGCATCGGGGCGCAGCGCACTCGACTGGGCAGTGTTCCGGAATGACTCCTGAGTTCTACGACTCGCTGTCTTCGTCGTCAGCTGTGGCGAACTCTTCCGGCGGGAACTCTCGGCGCTCGGCCGCATCAATCCGCCCGAGACCAATCTCGGTACCTACCGTTCGTCGCCTTGCAGGAAACGGCAGGAGACGGCACGCTTTCGACGGGGGCGATGATGGAAACCCATTACACCCACACCACCTGGCGCGTGAAGCACGGGAGCGAGGCGGAGTTTGCTCGCCGCTGGGGCGAATGGGCCGAGTGGAGCCGCCGCCAAGGGCTCGTCAAGGACGCGCTCCTGCTGCAGGACACCGACGATCCTCGGAGGTTCGTCAGCTTCGGGCCGTGGGAGAGCGTGGCAGCAATCGCTGGTTGGCGCGCGCTCCCAGGCTACCAGGAGCGGGTCGAACGGCTGCTCCAGGTCGTCGACGGCTTCGAGCCGCGCACACTCGAAGTTGTGGCGACGCGCTGAGACGATGGGCGGCCGCTCGCCTGGGCCAGTGTTCCGGAATGACCCTGAGCTTGTCCCTCAGAGAAAGCCGTTATCTGGGCCGGACCGGTCGCATATCGCTGGCGGTCCGCCGGGGGTACGGCTTCTGCCTCGCGGCCTGCGCCCCGCCGCACGACTCACATGGACCGAGTCTGGGCTTGACACGCGACTTAGCACTCCCTTACCGATTCCTTACGTACGGAGCGTTGCATCAAGTGCTGGTTCGGGAAGATACAAACCCATGAGACACTCTCGACGCCTTCTGTTGCTTTTGGTGTTCGCGATCTTGGCTGTTGCGCCCTCGATCTCGGGTGCTGCCTTGGCGAGAAGCGGCCTCCACGGTTCGGTGCGTCGGGGACCGACCTCGCCCATGTGTCGGCCGGGAACACCCTGTACCGCTCCGGCAGCGGGCGTTACCATCGGCTTCGTTCGCGGTGGTGTCGCTCACACCGCGCGGACCAACGCGTTCGGTCGTTACTCGGTGCGGCTCTCGCCCGGGACATACGTGGTTCGCATCGCCGGCGCTCGCTTCGGACACGGGCCGCTCTCGGCGACTGTGTCGCGAGGGCGCATGTCGGTGCTGAACATCAATATCGACACCGGCATTCGGTAAGCGTACGGCCCGGTCACGCGTACCTGAAGAGGAATCGAGCCCGGGCCGAAAGAAGCCCCGGGCTCGATTCGAGCATCTGCCTTCCGCGACTAGGGGGTAATCGAATTGACCGATGTGCCCCAGTTTGCGAGGCCGTCGCGGGTGCCGTTACAGGTTCCGACCGTCAGGGTGAAGTCGGCCCCTGTGCAATTCGCGTGCTGGATGTACTCGCTCGCGAAGTAGAGCTTCCCGGTCTGCGGGCTGTAGATCGCCTCGCCGTAGTCTCCCCAGCGAGGCCTGATGCCGCCGGGGTAGCCCTGGTACTCGGAGAAGCCGTCCTGAGGTGACTGCCCAAGATCGGCGATGTTGATTGTCGAGTTCGACAGTCCCGCCGAGCTCGTGGTCAGGCGGCCGTATGCGCTGCTTGGGTAGAAGCCGCCGTTGTCAGCCCCTGTTGGGCCGCCGTTGCCTGAGAGGGTGAAGCTCATGACCGCTGAACCAGTTCCGGTGGCGCCGATCGCGGGCATCTCCAGATCCTCATGGGCCGCCGAAACGTATCCCTGGTTCGAGAGGCTGAACAAGCCAGTGTTGTCGACGCTCGAGGTGTCCAACACCCAGTAGGCGGCGCCCTGATGCACCTCGCTGCTGCCTCCGAACTGCTGACTGACTGCCGTGCTCACAGCACCCCAGAGCTTCCCGCCTGCCTGCGAGACCTGAGTCATGCCGTCCCCGTTCGTAGCGATTGGGCCTTCCGGACAACTCGCAGGCGGTGGATTGCCCGCAGAGCCCACAGAGAGGCCGGCTGCGCCGCATTCGTCTCCCAGCGGGATCGGGCCGGTCTTCTGCTTTCCGAGGTATGGGCCGAATCCCTCGTTTTGGTAGAACTCGACGCCGGAGAGGAGCGTGCCGCCGAACTGGATGCCTCCGCAGGCCGCGCAGCCGTTGCTGTTTAGAGCGCTGAGGTCGGTCCAGTCGAACGCTGCCACCCTCGTGTCACCCGCGCCGAAGAAGTCGAGCGAGGTGAACATGAAGCCCGACCCTCCGTTGGCGTTATCGAAGTCCGCCGAGCTGGCCGGCTGAGCCGGGATGACTTGGTACCAGCACGCCCCTTGACTCGCGCAGGTTCCATCGGGCGTCGCCAGGAGTCCCATGTTCTCGATTGCCACGTTGAACGAAGGGTCGGTCACGGGCAGACCGTTTTCGAGCGCGTTCTTGTTGAACGCGAACTCCTGGGCCCCGTTGAAGCCGAAGCCGAGGCCGGGCCCGACGTTCGGGAACTCGTCATAGAAGAGCAGGAACGCGTCTCGCGACATCCCGATCTTCGCGAAGTCGTTGAACAGATCGGGATACCCAGCCTCGTTCGGGTCGTAGTTGGCGTTGGCGAAGTAGACGTTGTAGGGACCGTACGGACTTGAGCCCTTCGACACTGCGATCCCCTCGTAGCAGGGCGCGGCGCTTATGAAGCACCCTGCGAACGCGCCTCCGCTCGCCTCCGAGTTGCCAGAGACGATCTCGGTGAAGAACCAGTGCCCACCGTTAGAGGGGTCGTACTCACACGAGGGATCGCCGCCGCTACTGAAGTCCCTCCCGGTGAGCCCCATCAGCGTGTCCAGCGGGATCACTCCCGACTTCTGCTTCAGACCGTTGTTATAGACGAGGATCTCGCCGATGTTGTTCGTTTCGACGACATAGTTACCGCCCGTACACAGGCCCTGATCAGGAGGTTCGATGTCCCCAAGCGGGTTCGTGGGCATCGAGGCGCTGTCCACCGCGTTCAAGCCAAGAGAGGATTGGGCGCCACCCGACTTCGTGGAGATCGCGTCACAGCCCGGTCCAAGCGGCTGACAACTCACGCTCGCCGCCGGCGGGTCGACTGGATCGCGTGACGGGAGGAGCGGGAATGGCATGGCCTCTCCGCGATCCAGCGGGTCGGATGACGCGTTCAACGCCGCCGCCTCCACAGATGCCGAGACCTGAGACGCAGTAGAAGCCGACAGGTTTGCCGTCGACGGACTCGTGAACGGCCCGGTAAGAAGCGAACAACCGGTGGTATTACACCCGGTCGCGGCGGAGCCGACGAAGGTCGGCGCACCCACTCCCAGACTCGACGCAGTCACCCCCGTCGTTGCGTGAGAGGCGGGAGCCTCGGCCGAAGCGAGAACAGCCGCGAGTCCAAGCGACAACGCGAAAAGCAAAGTCACCACACGGCGACTCATACTCATACCCCCTTGCTTTAGAGCTGGCGCCTACCCCTTCGCGGCAGCAGCAGGGAATCGTTGGCACGGTGACGAGCCACACTCGCGGTGGCTCGACCCTACCAACCGCACACCTCAAGGTTCATCGCGGCGATCCTATAACGCCCTGCGATCAAGTGCGCCGCCACCTAAACCAACACACACGCGGACGGCGCGCGACTCTCGCCTGGGCCAGCGTTCCGGAATGTTCCCTGACGTAGGGTTTTGCTGATGGCCGAGTTCCGAGTCCAGACGACCGTGGCGTGGTGGAATGACGAGGCAGGCTCGGGTGCGCTCGCGGACTCCGAGGAAACGCCGGGTGGCGTCTTTGTCCACTTTTCGGTCATTGAGATGGAGGGCTTCAAGAGGCTCCGTCCCGGCCAGATGGTCGAGGCACTGGTCAGCGAGGGCGGGCAGGACGGCTATTCCTATGGAGCTAGCGTCGTCCACCCATTGGGCTAATCGCTCGCCTGGGCCAGTTTTCCGGAATGACCCGCGGGCGTGTGTTGGTAATTCTCGCCCGCAGTGGGAGAATCACGCGAGCGAGCCTCCACTGCGGCGGCTCGATGCTTAAAACAGACGAAGGGAAACAATGAGGTCTCGTATCTTGTTCGGCGCGGCCATGGTGGTGGCGTTGCTCGGCGTCACGGGTATCGCGAGCGCGGCCCCGTCCGGCGCGTCGCCGTACACGTGCACCGCCGGTGACATCCCGTCGGGGAACTACGCAAGCATCACGGTCACGGGGTTCTGTGACGTGGTGCCTAATGCTGTGATCAACGTCACCGGCAACCTGAACGTCGCCGCCGGAGCACTCTTCGACGCGCAGAGCGCGCCGTCGACGATCACGGTCGGACACAACGTCACCGCAGGCGCAGGCTCGCTGCTCGGGCTGGGCTGCCAGCCGTTCGGCTTTGTCCCGCACGCGGCACACCCGTGCACCGCCGAGGGATACCAGGGCGGCCACTCCGTCATCACCGTCGACGGAAACGTCACCGCCACCGACTCGTTCCTCGTCTTGCTGAACGGGATCACGGTCAACAGGAACGTGACGCTGACCGGAGGAGGGGGCGGAGGAAGCGGTGGCAATTTCTGGGCGGAGAAGAACGACACGATCGGAGGCAATCTCACGATCAGCGATGTCACGGCGGATTTCTTCGGACTAGAGTTCAGCACGATCGCGGGCAACGCGACGCTGACGAACATCACGGCCCTCGACCCCGATGACGGGGGCTTCGGCGCCGTAAACATCGTCGTGAACACGATCGGACGGAACCTCAACTGCGAGAACCTCGGCCCGCGGCTGTCCGGGGGCGCCTTCCCCGGCGAGTTCAACACCGTCGGCCACAACACGACCGGTCAGTGTGTAGGCCTGATGAGCGGGGGCGGCGAATAGTCGCCGACTTCCTTCGCGCCCCGTCTGTCTGCCACCCGCTAGCGGGTGGCAGACAGACGGAGGTGCTGCGGCAAACACTCGCCTGGGCCAGCGTCCCTGAGCGAATCTTGGGATCGGCCCGTTCTGGCTAGTGGAGAGCGAACCAGGTCGTGCGTTCAGGACCGTCGAGCGTCGCCGACGCGCCGAAGTAGAACTCGAGACTGTTGGCGTCGCTCGCGGGAATCGTCCAGCAGACGTATCCGGTTGTGGACTGGCCCGCGCCGAGGGGGTCGCCAGTGTCCAGCGGCGGTTGCGGGCCTGGAGCGGAGCAGCCGTTCCCGTTGTCGGCGCTGCCGTAGGGCAAGTTGCCGCTTCCTTCCGCCGTGAGGCCGTACCACCAGGTCGGCCTCGACGTACCGCTGGGATTGGTCACGGTTAGGTTCGCGTCGAAATATTCGGCGCCGGCTGGTGGGGATGTCCCGAGTTGCACGTTTGCGTTCGCGGAGTTGACGCGCACGACGAGCCCGTCCCAGATGGTCGCCGGAGTTCCGAGCGGGATCGGGTTCGCTCTCGTAAGTCCAGGCGCGACGGGGATGAACGTGGCCCTGACGTGGACGCTGTGATCCCCGAGCCTGTCCTTACGGGCGTGGGAGGCGTCAAGCACGCACGTCGCCCTCTTGCTCTTGCAGGCGCCGCGCCAGCCGCCGAACTTCCAACCTGTGTACGGCTTCTCCGTCAGGACGACGTGAGGCCCTTTCAGCAAGACGTTGTCATGTGGGCAGGAAGCGTTGGTACAACGGACCGTTGGGTGGCCGAAAGCGCCCCTTGTCGCTTTGATGCCACCCCATCCCTTGACCCAGACCGATACGGAGCCGTTGAACGACTGAGGTTGGGAACGGGCGCTGGCCGCCGCCACTAGTAGTGCAAGGGAAGCAATCAGCAAGACCGGAAGCAACCTTCGCATCGCCCCGAAGCGTGGCAGAGAAAACTTCCGGCCGCAAGACACTCGGCTGGGGCCAGTGTTCCGCTATGACCCCTGAAAGGGCGGCCAGGTTGGGATCGATTGGCCCGAACCCCACGGACACTCGTGGAGTTGGAACTCCCCGGCCGAATACTGCGAGGACGAATCGGGGCCTAACCGAACGGGGACTCGCAGCGCTCTCTCCCGCCCCCACGCGATTGCCTCCTCCACGTCGGCGAACACCAGGCCTTGCTCGAGCATGCGGGGAGGTTCGTTCTTGTCTGGCTCCTCGTGAACCGGGTCGGACAACGATGGGGTGTGGCCCCCGTCGCCGATTACGGCGGGGACACTTGGTCGGCCCAGATCAGCAGATCGAGGATGCGCACCTCGCTGAGCTCGCGGCCCGGCCCGAGCTCGCGCCGGAGGGCCGACAAGGCCGCGCGGTTGCGGTCGAGGTCGCGCTTGTAGCCGCGGACGAGTGCGAGCGCGCGCTCGCCGAACGGAGCCTGCGCTCCCGGGTCGTCGTCCGCGAGGTACTTCTGGACGACGCTATCGAGCATCGGAATCAGCGCTGGGCGCCTCCGGTGCAGCGCCTTGGTCGCCTTCGAAAGGCCGACTCCGCGGATACCTGCAAACGCATCGAACAGCTGCCTCAGCGCCAGCCACGGCACCGTGTCGGCCGATCCCACCAGCGACGCATCGATAGCAATCGCCCGCAACGCCTGCTCGATCTTGCGCCGACGCTCCAGAATCGCGGCGATCTCGCTCGCAGAGATGCGGGCGCCGTCGCGGTTCGCGAGTCTCAGATCGATCTCGCCGAACGACCGCGGCGGCGATCCTGCGCCGAATTCGAAACGCCACGCTTCTAGGAAGCCGAGCACGATCGACAGCGGATCCTCAACGGCGACGCCGCCCCGAAGGACGACGGGCCGAACCGAGTTTGTTGTCACCCGGGCAGCCTAGGCTGTCACCACGCGCCACAATGACGTAGGACGAGTTGCTCAAGGAGCTGTTCGACTTTGAACTCACGGATGCCGAGACGCAGGCTCTCGACGCGCTCGACCGCACGAGCAACAGCGCCCAAGCACGCGGGTCGCAGCCAGTGGGTCTAATCGCGAGGATGTCCAGGGTCGTAGCTGGGGGTCAGCTCCGTTCCCGCCCGTAATTTTCACGCTTGCCCGCGCGTCGAGGAGTGCGACACGATGCTCACGCGGATGAGCGGGCTCACATCCTGGAAACCAGCCAGCGCCCCGGGGTATCGCGTAAGGACGCGATTCAGCCTACGACCGGCCGTTACTCGAGCTGGAGTTCTTTCACGTCGCGTCCAGCAAGGTGCCCGACGACCCGCGGGAAAGCATCCAAGCTCGTCGAAGACTGAGGCTGGCCGACGATCCGGGCCGCCTCTTGCGTAGCGCCAAGAACCGTGCCAAGGTGCGAACGCGAGTAGCAGTCCCGTCGTCGGGTCGGAATCGAGAAGAAGGAGAAACTCCTGGACGGGCACACACCTGCTGGAAATCGGGCACGCCGGCCGTGGGCGCGGCGTGCACTTGCGGTTGCGTTCGTGCTCGTGGTTGTGGCGGCGCCGATCGCCTCCGCAGCACTCGGAACCGACCACGCGGCGTCGGCCGACGTGCGCGCCGAGACGGGTGTCCGCGATCGCGCGACGCCCGGTGGCGACGGCGCCAAGCCCGGGCTCACGACGTCTCAGGCCGGAGTCGCCCATCCGGGACATCTGCCCAAGCCGACCCGGTTCTCGAAGCCCACCCTGCTCCACCTGAAGAAGGCGCACAGCGCGGTTTTCGACGTCCGCAAGCTCAAGAGCACGGTCGTGAAGGTCGAGCGCGCCGAGGACGGAGGCCCGAACGGTGCGGCCGACACCGACAGTGACGCCGACAGCGCGAGCGCGGCGACGGAGCTCCCCGCCAAGGCGAGCCCGTCCGCGATCGCCGCCGCGGCTCTTTCGCTCGACTCGAGCTTCGAGGGCCTCGACTTCGCGACCTGGGGCGCCGGCCATCCGCCGGACGAGAACGGCGACGTCGGCCCGAACTACTACATCCAGACGATCAACACGTCGATCGGTATCTACGACAAGTCGACCGGCAACCGCGTCGCGGCGTTCACGTTCAACGCCTTCATGAGCCAGGGGCACTTCGGGAACCTCTGCGACACGAACAACTTTGGCGACCCCGTCGTCCTCTACGACAGCTACGAGAACCGCTGGTTCATCACCGACTTCGCGTTCGAGCTCGACGGGAGCGGCAACGTCAGCCCGCAGACGGTCTTCCAGTGCTTCGCCGTCTCGAAGACCGGCGACCCGGTCAACGGCGGCTGGAACTTCTATTCGATCCTCGATCCGGGCGGCCTCGGCGACTACCCAAAGTTTGGCGTCTGGCCGGACGGGATCTACATGTCGGCGAACATGTTCGGCTACGCGGCTGGCGCCTCGTACTCCGGCTACCACATGTGGGCGCTGAACAAGCAGCAGATGTACGCCGGTGCGCCGAGCCCGCAGGTCGTCGACTTCACCGGGAACACAAGCGACTTCACGCTTCTTCCCGCCAACTCACGGCTCCAGGACGGCACCCCGCCGGCAGGCTCGCCCGAGTACTTCGTCTCGACCGAGCAGTTACTGAACGCGCTCTCGATCTACAAGTTCCACGTCGACTGGGACAAGATCTCGACCTCGACGTTCACCGGCCCCGACACGCAGCTCGAGCCGAACTGCTGGCCGAATGCGACGCCGGCGAACGCGTCGACCACCGGGAACGCAGCCGACGTCCTGGCGATCAGAGCCATGGCCCAGGCCCAGTACACGAACCAGGGCGGTGCGGAATCGGTCTGGGTCGACCACACCGTGCAGCGCAACGTCAGCGCCAACAACACGACCTGCAACGCGACGACCGGCGGAAACGCGACCCCGCGCTGGTACCAGGCCAACGTAACCGGCGGGACGGTCGCGTCGAACGTCGTGCAGGGCGCGACGTACGACCCCGAAGGCGCGAACACGTTCTTCCGCTACGTCCCGAGCCTCGCGGTCGACCGCGTCGGCGACATGGCGATGGACTACACGAAATCCAACTCGACGACGGCGCCGCAGATCAAGTACGCGGGCCGACTCGCGAGCGATCCCCTCAACACCCTCGGCCAGAGCGAACAGACGCTGATCAACGGCACCGGCTCGCAGACCGGTAACTGCGGCAGTTCGGCGTGCGTCCGCTGGGGCGACTACAGCGGCATGGCGCTCGACCCGAACGGCTGCGAGTTCTGGACGACCGGCGAGTACTTCGTTACGTCCGGGCTGAACTTCAACACGCGCATCGGCTCGTTCCACTACCCGGGCTGCAGCACGGTCGGCAACGGGACGCTCTCCGGCGCTGTGACCGATGGGACGAACCCGATCACAGGCGCGACCGTCACGCTCGGCAACCGAACAACGACGACCGACGGGAGCGGGAACTACTCGTTCACCGTCCCGGCCGGCACGTACCCGACCGAGACGGCCGACGATCCTGGTTACACGACCGCCAGCGCCTCGACGCTCGTCGTCCCCGACAGCAGCACGCTGACGAAGAACTTCACTCTCACACCCACGGCGCAGAGTGGCTGCTTCACCGACAACTCGCAGAGCACGTTCCAGCGCGGCGTCCCGGCGAACTGCGATCTGATCTCGAGCCCGGGCAACGTCGTGCTCGCGAGTCCGGACAGTCCGGCCGCGCAGAACTCGACGGTCAGCCCGACGGGCTTCGGGATCACGAATACGAGCTGGGCGGGCCAGACGTTCACGCCGACCGTGACCGGGCAGCTGAAGCGCGTTGACGTCGAGCTTTTCTGTTCTGGTTGCACCGCGAACAGTCCGAACATCACGCTCTCGATCCGGGCCACGACGGGGGCGACGCCGGTTCCGACCGGCTCCGACCTCGCGACGGCGACGCTCGTCGGCTTCAACGACGGCGGTGCCGGAGGCCTAAAGACCTTCACGTTCGCGAGCCCGATCACGTTGACCGCCGGCACGCGTTACGCGTTCATCTTCCGGAACGTTGGGGCGTTCTCGAGCGGCACCGTCGCCTACACATGCAGCTGCGCGACGACGGGCTTCTCGAACTCGAACCCGTACGCCAACGGCCAGCGCGTCACCTCCACCGACAGCGGCTCGACGTGGGCGGCCGACACGACGGCGGGAGGCCGTGACCTCAACTTCGTCACCTACATGAACCCGGGCTTCGCGTCATCCGGCACGTTCGTCTCCTCGCTGAAGGACGCAAACCCGGCCCCGGGCAGCACTCCAGCCTGGACGAACTTCACGTTCACAGACACCACTCCCGCCGGTACCGCCGTCAAGTTCCAGATAGCCGGCAGCAACAGCCGCTACGGGCCGTTCACCTTCGTCGGCCCGGACGGGACCTCCGGCACGTACTTCACGTCGAGCGGGGCAAGCCTGAGCCAGTTCAACGGGCTCCGCTACCTGCGCTACGAGGCGATCCTGACCACGTCCAATCCGAGCGTGACGCCCTCGCTTTCCAGCGTGCAGGTCTGCTTCACGGACGTCGCGAGCGGCGCCACGACCAGTACTGCACCGGCGGCCGCGAGCGGCACATTCGGAGGGATGGCGACGCTTTCGGCGACGCTTACCTCCGCCGGCAACCCGGTGCCCGGCGAGTCGATCTCGTTCAGGCTCAACGGGAACAGCGTCGGCAGCGCGACGACCGACGGGACCGGGACGGCGACGCTGAATAACGCCAGCCTCGTGGGCATCGGCGCGGGCTCGTACCCGACAGGGGTCACCGCGTCGTTCGCAGGTGACAGCAGCTTCAACTCGAGTTCGGGAACAGCCGCGCTGACCGTGAAGCCGGCCGACCAGACGATCACGGTCACGACGCCTGCGCCGGCGAGTGCCGTCTTCAACAGCCAGTTCACGGTGGTCGCGACCGGCGGTGGTTCGGGCAACGCGGTGACGTTCTCGAACGGCGGGGGCTGCTCGAACTCGGGCGCGACGTTCACGATCACGAGCGGCACAGGCACCTGCTCTGTCAAGTACGACCAGGCCGGCAACGGGAACTACAACGCGGCCGCTCAGGTCGTCGAGACGGTGAATGCGCAAAAGGCGGACCAGACGGTCACGGTCACGACCCACGCGCCGGCGAGTGCCGTCTTCAACAGCCAGTTCACGGTGGCCGCGAACGCGCCGGGCGGCGCGATCACCTACTCGAGCGCCGGCTCCTGCTCGAACGTCGGCGCGACGTTCACGATTACGAGCGCGAGCGGCACGTGCACCGTCAAGTACGACCAAGCCGGAAACGGCAACTACAACGCTGCGCCCGAGGTCACCGAGACGGTGAGCGCGCAGAAGGCGGACCAGACGATCACGGTCATGACGCATGCGCCGGCGAGCGCGGTCTTCAACAGCCAGTTCACGGTTGCAGCGACGGGCGGCGGTTCCGGGAACGCGGTGACGTTCTCGAGCGCCGGCTCCTGCTCGGACGTCGGGGCCATCTTCACGATCACGAGCGGCACAGGCACCTGCACCGTCAAGTACGACCAGGCCGGAAACGGGAACTACAACGCCGCGCCCGAGGTCACCGAGACGGTGAACGCGCAAAAGGCGAGCCAGACGATCACGGTCACGACGCATGCGCCGGCCGGTGCCGTGTACGGGACGTCGTTCATGGTTGCGGCGAGCGCCGATGGGGGCCTCGTTACTTTCTCGAGCGGCGGTGTCTGCCTCAACTTCAGCGACGCCTTCACGATGATGAGTGGAACCGGCGCGTGCACCGTCAAGTACGACCAGGCCGGCGACGCGAACTACAACGCGGCGCCCGAGGTGACTGAGACCGTGACCGCGCAGAAGGCAGACCAGGCGATCACGGTCACGATGCACGCTCCCGAGAGCGCCGGCGTCGGCTCGAGCTTCGGCGTTGCCGCGAACGCGCCCGGCGGCGCGGTCGCCTATTCGAGCGCCGGCTCCTGCTCGAACGTCGGCGCGACGTTCACGATTACGAGCGCGAGCGGCACGTGCACCGTCAAGTACGACCAGGCCGGCGACACGAACTACGACGCGGCGCCAGAGGTCACCGAGACGGTGAACCCGGGCAAGACCGAGCAGACGATCTCGGTGACCACGCATGCACCGGCCAGTGCCGCGTACGCGGCACAGTTCACGGTGGCCGCGAACGCGCCGGGAGGCGCGGTCACCCACTCGAGCGGCGGCTCCTGCACGAACAGCGGCGCGACGTTCACGATGACAAGCGGCACGACCGCCTGCCAGGTCAAGTACGACCAGGCCGGCGACGCGAACTACAACGCGGCGCCCGAGGTGACCGAGACGGTGACCGGGGTCAAGGCCGCCCAGTCGATCACGGTGACTACGCATGAACCGGCCAGTGTCGTCTACGGATCGCAGTTCACGGTGGCCGCGAACGCGCTGGGCGGCGCGATCGCCTACTCGAGCGGCGGCTCCTGCACGAACAGCGGCGCGATATTCACGGTCACGAGCGCGAGCGGCGCGTGCACCGTCAAGTACGACCAAGCCGGCAACAGCAACTACAACGCTGCGCCCGAGGTGACCGAGGTGGTAAACGCCGTCGCCGCGTTCGGCGGCTTCCAGGCACCGCTCCCCAACGCGGTGCTCAAGACGGGTTCGAAGACCACCGTGAAGTTCACCCTCACCGACGCTTCGGGGCATCCACTCTCGGCCGCGCCAGCAGCGGCGCTTGCAGCAGCCGGCAGTGTGGAGGTCACCGTGACGGGACCCCACGGCAACACCACCCAGCTCGCGTCGGCGCCCTGCACCTGGACCACTAAGGGCCAGTTCTTCCAATGCAATCTAAAGACGCCCTCCGAACTGAACACGGGCACGACCAACCCGTACAACCTCACCGCGATGCAGAACGGCAGCGGTCACTATGTCCCGGCGCCCCCGTACACAAACACAGCATCTGACGCGAATCCGGAGACGATCTTCTTCGGCCAGCCGCACATCACGGTCTCGGCCCACATGGGGAGGCGGAAGTTCCGGAACGGCCGATTCCTCCGTGAGCAGATCTCTCTCGCCGGCCGGATGTCTCCTGCCGCTGAAGGCGAAGTGCTGCGCTTCACCATCCAGCGCTTCAAGCATGGACACTGGAGCACATTGACCCGCGCGCGCAGGACGCTCAACGCACACGATGCAGCAAAGATCTCGGTCCACGCCTCCCAAATCGGCCGCTATCGCGCGCAGGCCTCCTTCACAGGCGACACGATTAACGCTCCTCTGCGCTCGGCCTGGACGCGCTTCCGGGTGCGCTAGGCGAGGAACCCTCGGCGTCGCCCAGAGAGCGGACTCGATTTCGTGATCGCTGGGCTCGACGGGCTTCGCTCGAAGAATTGAAAGCTTGGCAGTTCGGCTCGAGTGACGGACAAGCCCGGCTAGCATCTACTTGGGTCGTTCGGCTCGAAGCGAGACGTCGCGGTACCGACGGTGAATGGGTCATTCAGATTCTCGCTCAGCTCACCACCCAAGTCGTAAGCTGGGGTTCCAGAAGCTCGGCAGCTCACCGAGCCTGGTCGCTCCGCTGAGGCCGTACCGACGCAGAGCAGCCGCGCGTCAGATGCTCCACCTCGTCGCTCCAGCTGTGATCGCACGTTCTCGATCGCCGTGGAGCAGCTGGTTACTGGACAGTGTCTGGCGAGCACTCGCGCTCAACGGGTCCACCGGTTCCCGGTTGACGAATCCCGCGTCAATGTGAGAGAAACCTGAATCGAGGTTCTGTTCGGGTTCAAGTCCAGTTCCGAGCAACGGGGAGGCACGACATGGCGAGAGTGAGGGGAAGGACCGCGCAGCGGTATGCCGTCGCGACCGCAGTTGCGCTCGCGATCATTAGTGGGATCGCCGCGTCAGGGTTCACACGGGCGGTGTCGGCGGCAGCGCCGGCTCACCACCTCTGGGCCGCTCAGGCACGGAAGGGCAGCGTGAAGCTGAAGGGCGAGGTGCCGCTGCAGGTGCAGCACCGGAACGCGTCCTTCCTACGACCGCATCCCGCGAACGCGCGACTGTCGGTGAGCTTCGGGCTCCCGCTCAGGAGCAAGGCGGGCATCAATTCCCTCATCGCGCAGGAGGCGCGCACGCACCACTATCTGACCCGCGCCCAGCTCTACGCGCAATTCTCGCCCCCCAAGGCGCAATACCACGCTCTTGGCCGCTGGCTCGAAAGCAAGGGTCTCACGATCACGCACATAGGCGCCGACCGGCTCATCCTCTCAGTGAGCGGAACCACGGCTCAGGTGGAGCGGGCGCTGCACGTGCAGATCAACGACTACGTCAGCAAGCCGTACAGCTACCGGGCGATCAAGGTGAAGCCGTACGTGTTCTACGCGAACACGGGGAGCCCGAAGGTTCCGGCGCGGTTCGGACTGCAGACCGTCTCGGGCCTCTCGGACATCGACCGGTTCTTCACCCAGATCCAGCTCAACAAGGCTGCCGGGAAGGCCGCGGGTGGAGTGACGCCCGTGCCGGTCGGCTCATGCGGATCCGGTGATGACGGTTCAGACGACAATGGCGGAACGCAGTGCACGGACACCCGCGGGGGCAGCGGCTACTACCCGAACGACATCCGCTCGATGTACGACGTCGCCGGCCACGGTTTCGACGGCACAGGTCAGACCCTCGGCTTCACCCTCTGGGGTGCCGGCGAGCGGCAGGCGGCGATGACCGCCTACGCGCAGGACACCGGTGACACGCCGATCACCGTCGACCAGCCGTGCGTCGCGACCGGTAACGACCCGACCGACCCAAGCACGTGCACGACCCAACCGGTCGCTGGCAACCACCTGCTGACAATTCTCGAGAACGGCAACACGAACAACAACTTCGGCGGCAACACCGAGACAGCGCTCGACATCGAGCAGGCCCATGGCATCGCGAACGGTGCCGCGATGAAGTACTACGACTCCGACTGCACGACCGCCCCGCCACCCGGCTCAGGCCTCTCTAACGGCAACAACTGCAACGGCAGCGACGTCGGCATGGAAGAGGCGATCGAGGACGCCGCGAACGATCCGACGCTGCACACCGTCTCGAACAGTTGGGCGTTCGGCGGCGAGCCGGAGTGGGGCACCAACGACCCGTTCTACCTCGTCTCTGAGAACAGCCTCGCGATCGCCGCGGCCGCCGGGACGACCTTCTACTTCTCGACCGGTGACTCCGGCACGTATCAGTCGGGCTACCCGTCCGACAGCCAGTACGTCGTCGGCGTCGGCGGCACGACGCTCTTCTCGACGCAGGCGCTGCCGGCGGGCACGAGCGCGAGAAGCACGACCCTGGCCGCTGCGGCCAGCGCAGGCGACATGAACATCAAGGTCGCGAGCGTGACCGGCATCTCGGTGGGTCAGGTGCTCACGGTCGATCCGAACGGAGCCAATCCTGAGACCGTGACGGTCACGAGCGTCGGCACGGCCGGCTCGGTCGGCACGGGCGTGGGCATCAGTCCGGCGCTCGGGTTCGCGCACGCCTCCGGTGTCGGCGTAATTGTCCCGGGAACCGCTGCTACGGGTACCGCGAGTCTCAGCACCGAGGACACGTGGGCTGCCGCTGGCAGCTGGTGCTCGAACATCATCTCGCGGCCGTCGTGGCAGGACATCCCGGCGGTCGACAACGCGGCTCCGTGCCCGGGTCGCGTCATCCCCGACGTCTCGGCCATCGCCGACACGAACTCGTCAGTGCTGGTCGTCGCCAGCTCGAACACAACGGGCGGGTTTGCGAGCGGCGGCGTCGGCGGCACCAGCGTTGCGGCGCCGGAGATGAACGGCCTTGAGGCGGTGACCGAGAACTTCATCAAGGCGCAGACCTATCCGGGCGCCACGCCGCAAATAGGCTTCGAGGCGCCCATCATCTATCAGCTGGGCGCGGAGAACTCGAATGCCTACTTCCGCGACGTGCTTTGCGGGAACACGGCCAGCCCGTCGGCCGGCCCCGACGGCGACGCAGCCCAGCCCGGCTGGGACCCGGCCACCGGTTGGGGAGCACCGGACTGGTTCCACTTCGCGACTGGCTACGCGATGGCGCTCGGCGCCGAGAGCCTCTCGCCGCCCTCGTCCACGTCGCCGGGCTACAACTGGACCTGCGCGAAGACGCCGAGCAACTCGACCGAGCGCGGGATCTCGTTCCCGAGCTCGTCGGTCGGGTACGCGGTAGGCACCGCCTCGGGCGGGACGCCGTGGCCGGCGAAGTTCCTTCCCGGCGGCTCGTGGGGAGCGACGAACACGTTCTTCAAGACGACCAACGGCGGGCAGACCTGGGTTCCGTCGAACAGCGACATGATGTCGATCGCGTGCCCGAGCACGAGCTCGTGCGTGGAGGTCGGCGACGGCGGGGTGATCAAGACCTCGTCCGACGGCGGCACGACCTGGTCGGCCGTCCAGAGTCCGACCGACAAGGCGCTCACACAGGTGAGCTGTCCGAGCTCGTCGGTCTGCTACGCAGCCGGTGACCGCGGGATCGTGATCAAGTCGACCGACGGAGGTCAGACCTGGTCCTACCTGCACAGCACCGACGGCAACCCGATCTACGGGCTGACGTGCGCGAGCGTGAACGTCTGCTATGTCACCGACATCTATGCCCACATCTTCAAAACGAACGACGGTGGGGCTACGTGGTTGTCCGAGACGACGCCGGTCACGACTCCGGGCGTCGCGGTACCCGGCTCCGGTGGGCCCAATCCGTTCGCCGGCCTCTTCGGGGTGTCGTGCATCAACATCAACAACTGCGTCGCGGTCGGCGGTTTCCCGCCGGCAGGCACGGACCCGCCGATCGTCGCGACGACGAACGGCGGCAACACCTGGACCCTCGACACGAGCGACGCCGGTACCGGCGACTACCTGAACGGCGTCGCCTGCAAGCCCACCGGCCCGACGAGCGGCACCTGCTACGCGGTCGGCCGTGGCGGCACGATCGTCACGACGACCGACATGGTCAACTGGACGAAGATGACGTCGAACACGACGGTCTCGTTGAGCGGGATCCAGTGTTCGAGCACGACCTCGTGCGTCGCGACCGGCCAGGGCGGCACGGTCGATGTGCTCTCAGGCGATACCTGGACGCCCACGACAGCTCTTGCGGGCGGCAACTATCTCGCGAGTGTCTCCTGCCCCGGCACCACGTGCTTCGCGGCCGGCAAACAGGGTGCAACCATCTCGTTCGACCCGACGAACGTCGCCGCGAGCACGGTGCGGCTGGCCGGCGGCGGCACCACGCAGCAGATGAACTCCATCTCCTGCACATCGACCTCTACCTGCTACGCCGTCGGCAACGCGGGCACCATCCTCGTGACGACGAACGGCGGCCAGACCTGGCTGCCGCAGACAAGCGCAACCACAGCCAATCTCAACGGCATCTCGTGCACCTCCTCGACTGCCTGTGCGGCGATCGGCGCCGTGTCGGCAGGAGCGGCAGTGGCGCGCTTCACGACCGACGGCTCGACGTGGCAGTCCGGGACGAGCGGAACCGCGAACGCCCTAAACGGGGTGGCCTGCACGGGAGGGACCTGTACCGCCGTCGGCGCGCTCGGGACGATCGTTACGAGCACCAACGGCGGGGGGACGTGGACGCCGCAGACAAGCGGCACCACCAACGCCCTGAGCGGCGTAGCCTGCCCGTCGGTCACGTGCTACGCAGTCGGCGGCGCCGCCGGAGTCTCAACGATCCTCAAGACGTCGGACGGCGCCACATGGGCTTCGCAGGCGACTAACTCGGCCCAGCCGCTGGCCGCGGTGGCCTGCGTCGACGACTCGAACTGCGTCGCCGGCGGTACCGCGGGCACGGTCGTGACCACGGGCGACGGCACGAACTGGACGCAGACCGGGAATCCGCTCAGCGGACCGACGAGTTCCCTCAACGCCACGACCTCGGCCATCGTCGGGATCGACGCGGCCGCGTGCACGAGCGTCCGGTGCGCACTCGGCACCGGCTCGAGCGGCGACATCATGACCTCCCCGCTCGTGACGGTCACCGTCAACGAGAGCGTTCAATACGGGTCGGCGGCGTCGAGCTTCAGCCTGGCGCCCGGATCGTCCGCGATCTCGTACTCGCCCTCGAGCGAGGCCGGGAACGTGACGGGCACTCTGACCTGCAGCACGACGGCCGTGATGACGAGCGATGTTGGCACGTATCCGGTCAGCGACTGCAGCGGGCTGGACGACACAGGCTCGACGATGGTCTACGACTACAGCGACTCGAGCTACCACGTCACGAAGGCTCCGCTGACCGTCACGACGGATCCCCAGTCCCGCCTCTTCGGTGCGGCGAACCCGCCCCTCACCGCGACGCTCTCGGGCTACGTGCTGGGGCAGACGCTAGGCACCTCGGGCGTCACGGGTAGCGCGTCCTGCACGACCACCGCGATGGTCTTCAGCGCCGGCGGTCCGTACCCGATCACCTGCACGGTCGGCACCCTCGCTGCGGGCAATTACAGCTTTGGGCCGTTCGTGCCGGGAACGTTGACGGTGACCTACACGGCACCGTGCATCACGACGAAGCACAACGGTGCCCTCACGGTCACATTCGGCCAGGTGATCTGCATCGGCGCCGGGGGGAACGTGACCGGCCCGCTCACGGTCAACGCCGGTGGGCTGCTCGACGTCGAGGGCGGCACGGTCGGCGGACCCCTCAAGTCGACCGGGGCCGGAGTGATCCGGCTCTGCGGAGCGACGATCTCCGGACCGTTCACCGCCACCGGCGGCACCGGACTCTTGCTCGCCGGCGGTGACGCAGCAACAGGCCCATGCGCCGGGAACAAGTTCGGTGGCCCCGTAGACCTCGAATCGAACACAGCCGGGGTCGAGTTCAACGGCAACACGGTCAGCGGACCGCTGACCATCAAGAACACGACCGGAACGCTGCCACCACCCGATACGGGATCGGTGCACGCGCAGGGCAACAACGTGAGCGGTCCGGTCAAGATCACGCCGTAGCGAACGGAAGCAGCATCGGGTGGGGGAGACGCCACCCGAGAGAGGGCCGCGGCTCACGAGCCGCGGCCCTCCGCATACCCTGCCAATCGTTCGGTCGACGATTCGCCGCCGCCGCCGCAATTGCTGTCGCCGTCGCTAACGCTGCAGGCGCGCGCGAGGGGATCCCCGGAGGTCTCGGTGCGGGGAGTGCCGGGGCGGAGCATGAGCCCCATGCCGGCACTCCACTTCGCGTGAGCTTCGTAAGCGGCGGCCGCACGGATGCCCGTTCGTCTAGCTTGCGTAGGTGGGGGTCAGCGCTGCGCCAGCCGTGGTAGCTGGGGGTCATTGGGTTCGTGTCAGGACCGCCGACTTAAAGGTCAGTCTGCTCGCCGCGTGGGTCGGCGTCAGTTGATCCGAACGACCCACCGAAAGCCGGTGTGGCTTGTCGTCGTGTCGACCGTCTCGCCCTGACGGACGGCGGGCCGGTAGCGGAGGTTGCTGCTCGAAGTGGCGCGGGCTGCGCGGCGATATGGTTGCTGCGAACGGGTGGAGGAGGCTTCGATGGGCCTGTTGCGTGGGCGGGGTTCGGTCGGCGGGACGAAGTACCGGATGCGCGAGAAGGTGTTCGCGATCGGCGACGACTTCTGGGTGGAGAACGAGGACGGGGAGCGCGCGTTCAAGGTCGACGGCAAGGCGTTGCGGATCCGTGACACGTTCGTGCTCGAGGACGCGGCTGGGGTCGAGTTGCTGAAGATTCAGGAGAAGAAGCTGCACGTTCGCGACACGATGGAGATCGAGCACGACGGGAGCACGGTTGCGACAGTGAAGAAGGCGCTGATCACCCCGCTGCGTGACCGGTTCTCGATCGAGGTCGAGGGCGGCCAGAACATGGAGGCGAAGGGGAACGTCGTCGACCACGAGTACGCGATCGAGCGTGGCGGCGATCGGGTGGCGGAGGTGTCGAAGCGCTGGTTCCGGGTTCGGGACACCTACGGGATCGAGATCGCACCCGGTCAGAAGGATGCGCTCATCCTCGCGGTGACGGTCTGCATCGACCAGATGACCCGCGCCTGACGACGGCGGGCCGGCCAGTTACCGGCGATCTCTACTGGGGACGAGGATGAGTCAACCAGCGAACGCGGTTCAGGCACCTCAGCTCGATCCTGCCGAGATGATCCGCAGTCGTCAGTACCGCGTCCTGCTGGTGCTGGCGGCGTTGGTTGGTCTGCTCGTTTCGGCGGCATCCTGGTGCTTCTTGGAGGGGGTTCACGAGCTGCAGGTATGGGTGTACGAGAAGCTGCCGGGCGAGGTCGGCTATCACGTCGTCCCGGTGTGGTGGCCTCTTCCCTGGGTGGCCGTGGCCGGGCTCCTGACCGCGTTCGCGGTCACACGTCTCCCCGGGCACGGGGGTCACGTTCCCGCCGACGGGCTTAAGACCGGTGGCCCGCAGATCCGTCCGATCGACCTGCCCGGAGTGCTGCTCGCGGCGCTTGCGACACTCGGTCTCGGACTCGTGCTCGGGCCTGAGGGGCCGCTGATCGCGGTCGGAATCGGGCTCGGCACGATCGCCATGCGTCTGGTCAAACGCGACGCACCCGACCAGGCTGTCGGGCTGATGGCGGCGGCGGGGAGCTTCGCGGCAGTGTCGTCGATCTTCGGCTCGCCCGTGATCGGCGCCGTGCTGATCATCGAGGCTATGGGGCTGGGCGGCGCGACTCTGCCACTCGTGCTCCTTCCCGGTCTGCTCGCCGCCGGAGTCGGGTCGCTTGTCTTCATCGGGCTGGGGTCGTTCTCGGGCTTCAGCACCGCCGCCTGGTCGTTGAGCCCGTTCCCGCTGCCCCCGTTCGACGGCCCCGGCTGGGGCGATTTCGCCTGGACGATCCTGCTGGCCGTCGCCACCGCGGTCACCGTCTTCGTGATCATGGAGCTTGCCCGGTGGGCAAAGCGGCTGGTAGACGAGCATCCGTTCCCCTTCACGGTCGCCGCCGGACTCGTCGTCGGCGGTCTCGCGATCGCGTTCGCCGAGGCGACCGGCAAGTCGCCCGATGCGGTGCTGTTCTCGGGCCAGGAGTCGTTCGGCTCGCTGTTCGGACAGGCCGCGACCATCTCGCTCTCGACGCTCACGCTGCTGCTGCTGTTCAAAGGGCTCGCCTGGTCGATCTCGTTAGGGAACTTCCGCGGCGGCCCGACATTCCCGGCGATCTTCCTCGGCGTCGTCGCCGGGCTGATGGCCCAGCACCTGCCCGGCTATGCCGAGACACAAGCGGTGGCCGCGCTCATCGGCGCCGCCTGCGTCTCCGTCCTCAGGCTCCCGCTCGCCTCGGTCATGATCGCCTCCCTCCTCTGCGCCAAGGCGGGGCTCTCGGTCGCCCCGCTGATCGTCGTTGCCGTCGCGGTCGCGTACCTCACGAGCGAGTCGCTGACCGCGTTCGTCGATGCCCGGATCGGCGCCGACCCCCGCCTCAAGGCAAACAGATAACCAAGCGACTAGTCGGCCTGAGGCGCCACCAAGGTCGTAAGCTGGGGTCTCCGCCGCTCCGCTTCGTTCCCGCAGGGTCGGTTACGTAGAGTCGGGTGATCGTTTGGCTGACATCCCAATCCCTTGGATTGCTGGTCCCCGGCTGTCTGGCGATCGCGTTACTGGTCGCGATCGGCAGCCGACTGGCGCTTCGCGCATTGGTGCCGGACTCCGAGCGTGACGCTGCGCACGCCGTGGCTGCGCCGCTGATGCCCGCGCTGGGCGCCGCGTTCGCGATCCTGATTGCGCTGACTCTCGCAAACGAAGCTGGATACCTCACCTCCGCGCAGCAGATCGTGAGCAACGAAGCCGCAGACAGCTCCCGGGTTGCCTGGGCCGCGACCATGCCGGGCGTCCGGCGGACGCCGATCCAGGCCGCTCTGGGCAGCTATCTGCGTGCCGTGCGCAGATACGAGTGGCACGGCGCGAGCGCGGCCAACGGTAATGACCCCGCCACGGCCCGTGCAATAGGCAAGCTCGAGCGGGTCGTCCGCGCGCAGGCGGCTCGCACTGCGTTGGGAACGCCGAGCAGCAGCGAACTGCTCGGTGCTGTCGACGCCCTCGGAAGCGATCGCCGCGCCCGCCTTGCGGCTGCATCCCGCGAGCCACCCGTTCTCTACGTGATCACCCTCGTGATAAGCGGAGCGGCCCTGATCGCAAACGCAAGCGCCCTGACGATCCGCGCGAGGCGTCGCGTTGCCCTTCTCATCGGCGGGCTCACCATCGTGATCGGGCTCAGCATTGCTCTTCTGTTCGCACTTGGCACCCCGTGGCGCGGACCAATCGTCGTTAGTGGCCACCCAATCGACGCTGTCATCCACGACCTCGCCACCGGGTACTTTCGCCCCTGAGGCTCACCCCTCCGTAAGGGCGACACTGGCTTGGGCGAGCCCACCGGCCCCCTTCGACATAAGGGAAAGGGATCGCGGTCGTCGTGAGCTGGGGTTGCGCCTGCGCGCGATTCGCGCGAGACTCGATTGTCGATCGTGGGTCGTTACGACGAGATTTGTGCAGCGCACAAGTGGCGCGTCCCGCAGCGCTACAACATCGCCGACGACTGCTGCGACAAGCACCCCCCTGACAAGCTCGCAATGATCCACGAGCGGTTCGACGGCGTGCAGCGGGAGCTGACATGGGGCGAACTCCAAGACCTCTCGAGCCGGGCCGCCAACCTCCTCGAGGCGCGCGGGGTCGCCCGCGGCGACCGGGTCGCCGTCGTCCTGCCCGCGACGCCCGAGACGGCGGCAATCTTCTTCGGCACGTGGAAGCTTGGGGCGTTGCTCCTCTCGATGTCGGTCCTGTACGGCGACGAGGGGATCGCGCATCGGCTTCGCGACTCCGAGCCCGCCGTGCTCGTCACGGACGAGACGAACGCGCCGCGCTTCGAAGCGAGCGGCGTTCCCCTTGTCGTGCTCTCCGCCGACCTACTCGCCGCGCACTCCGCTGAGCACGTGACGGCCGACACCGCGGCGGACGATCCCGCACAGCTCTATTACACGTCGGGCACGACGGGGCTTGCGAAGGGGATCGTCCACGCACACCGTTACCTGCTGGGGCACGAAGAGTTCGTCTACTGCCACGAGGTCGAGGAAGGCGAGCGCTTTCACGGCATGGGCGAGTGGGCGTGGGCGGCGGGGATCGCGCCCCTGCTCGGGCCTTGGCGCCTCGGCGCGGTGCAGTGCGTCTATCAGCGCGAAGGCGGTTTCGACCCGCACCGACAGCTTGACTTCCTTTCACGCCACCGCGTGACGAACGTCTTCACGACACCGACGGCGATGCGGTCGATGATGGCCGTCGACGATGCCGGCACCCGCTACCCCTGCGCATTCCGCCGCGTCTGCTCGGCCGGGGAGCCGCTCAACCCCGAGGCCATCCGTTGGTTCCGCCGCGAATACGACGTCACCGTCCTCGACTACTACGGCTTGACCGAGTCGTACCCGCTGGTCGCGAACTACCCCTGGATGGAGGTACGCGAGGGCTCGATGGGACGGCCCATGCCCGGCTGGGACGTCCGCATCCTCGACGAGGACGAACAATGGGTGCCCCACGGTGAGCGGGGAGAGATCTGCCTCCGCGCGCGCTCGAACCCCCACTACCCGCTCGGCTACTGGCGGAACGAGAAGGCCGCCCGTGAGACGTTCGACGGCGAGTGGTTCCACAGCAAGGACGCCGCCGTGATGGACGAGGACGGCTATGTGTGGTACGCCGGGCGCAGCGACGATGTGATCATCTCGGCGGGCTATCGGATTGGGCCGTTCGAAGTCGAGTCGGCCTGCATCGAGCATCCCGCCGTCCGCGAGGCAGCAGCGGTCGCCTCGCCCGACGAGCGTCGGGGCGCCGTCGTCAAGGCATTCATCATTCTCGCGGCCGGCAACGAGGCGAGTGACGAGCTCGCACGAGAAATCGCGGACTTCGTACGAATGCGGCTCTCCCAGTACGCGTACCCCCGGCGCATCGAGTTCGTCGACGAACTGCCGAAGACGTTGACCGGCAAGATCCGCCGAATCGAACTGCGCGAGCGCGAGTACGCGGCCGCTGCCATGGAGTAGTGCGAGCGCGACCATCTCTTCCGCTGGCGTGCGCGCGATCGACTAGGCGATCCCTCAGCAAGCCGAACCTTCATCGTCAATCGGGACCGGAACGCCGTGAACCTCTCTGCGCAGCTGGGGCTCAGCCCGCGGTCGTAGCTGGGGCAAGCGGACCGATATCCAGCCCTCGGGGGAGGGCCGATTGACTCAGTTCGCTAGGCAGCAAGTGCGGCTGACGACGCGGGTGGTTCGATTCCTGCCGCCTCCACTGCACGAAGAACCGGTTGCGCCGACCTGTCCCGGAGCGTACGTTCTCGAGCGTGGCAGAGTCGGAGCGGTTGGCTGCACGCGCAGAGACTCTTGACTATCGTCTTGCCGCCGCAGGCCGCGAGGCCGCGGAGGATGAGCGGCTAGATCTTCTCGAGCAGATTTACGATCCGATCTCGCGCCGGCGGCGCGGGTTGGTTCAGCCTGGCTGGCGATGTCTCGAGGTTGGAGCAGGGCGTGGCTCAATGGCGGCATGGCTGGCCGAGCAGGTCGGCGCGACCGGCCACGTGGTCGCGACCGACGTCGACACTCGCTATCTGTCGAGGCTCGAGCTCCCGAATCTCGAAGTAATCGAGCACAACATCCTCGAGGACCCAATCGACGCGCTCCGGCCTCGTTCGTTCGATCTCGTCTGCTCGCGATTGATGCTGTTCCATCTCAAGGGGCGCCAGGAACAGGCGATCAGGCAGATGGCCGAATGCCTACGCCCCGGTGGCTGGCTCTTCGACGAGGACGCCGATTGGGGGACAGCCGCTCCCGTCGATCCTGAGCACCCGCTGTACAACGACTACCAGGCTGTCTGGCGAGATGGAGACTGGTGGGTGCCTCGTGGATACGACAAGGCATTTGGTCAGAAGCTGCCCGCGCTGTTCGAGCGCTGCGGGCTGGAGGACATACGCAATGAGGCGTCCACGGAAGTGGTGCGCGGAGGCTCGCTCTGGGCGAGATGGTGGATCCCGACCCTCGAGGTCATCAACGAGCTCGGCGGTGGCGACAAGGCGTCACGGCGTGAGGTCGAGGTGATGACCACGGCGCTCGCCGACCCAACTCTCTGGCTCCAGAGGGAGCTACTTCACGCCTGTTGGGCCAGGAGAAGCCACGACTCCCCGTAGCCGCTCGCGACGCAGGCATGCTCCAGCGTTTCCCCGAGGGTCAGCCGGCCAAACTCAAGCGAGGTGCCTCCTCGACCAGACGTTGCCGCGCTCGATTGCTTGAAGGACGGCGGTAGGCGTCAAACCCTGTCTTGACGCACCCAAGGCGGGGCGGGTTAGAGCTACAGCGGCGGCCTGACGGCGGAGCGGCTCTTCACCCTCTCAAGCACCCCGCAGCAGTGGCCGGTAGACGCTGAAACCGCTGGACAAGGTGACGGGCGTACCGGCAACGGGCTCAAGGCCGAGTACAACGATGTGACGATCGACGGCAACCTCAACTACATCGGCAACTTCGTGTCGCTCTTCGTCGAGGGCCCGTTCAACGTCCACGTCAAGGGCAACGTCACCTACAGCGGCAACACGGTTCCCTGGGCCGGCAGCCAGTACTTGGTCGTTGACCACCAGAGCAGCATCTCCTAACCCTTACCAAAGACGCGTACGTCAGTGAGGCCCGGCGAAGCGCCGGGCCTCACCTCGTACAGGGCCTCAGCTGGCGGTTGCGCGAGTTGTTGCGCTAAGTCGTGGTCACCGCAGGCACCGCGAACAGCGGATTGCAGGATTAGTCCGATGAACGCCCGCGGGGGTACCTCGTGCTGGGGGGTCGTCGCGACCGGCCACCCGGGGGGTGCCGGTGACCGGAGGGGGTGTCAGCGTGGACGACCGGAGGGGGCAACGGTGACGACCGGAGTCCCCACGTTCGTCGTGCGAATCACGACCCCGCCGAGCGTGACCCCCCGGGAAGCGAAGCCCCCTACTCGGCGGCGCCGACTTCGCGCAGGTAGAGGCGCCCGTCGGCCGAAAGGCGCCCCTTCGCGTCGCCGCCTTTCGCCACCCTCGACGTCGGACTTAGATGCCCTTGCGCGTCGAGATCCTTGAAGGCGTCCCGATACCACTTGTCAGGCGTCACGTCGGCGTAGTCGGCCATGAGCTCGCGGAAGCTATGGAGCTCGTGGCTGTCCTTGACCGCGTCGGCTGCGCCGATGCGCTCGCGCAGCATGTCGACGAACTGACCGAAGCCGAGAGTGTCCATCCCCTTCGAGCGTAGGGTGCATCGCGGACATCGCCTATGTACGCGCAGTCATCGTCCCCCCTCTAGGTGGGCGGGGGACGCCCGACGTGCGCGCCGGCAGCCCGGTGGGGTCTGTGGCTGGGAGAAAAACTCGGCCTCTGGCGCGAGCGGGCGCTGGCCGGAAACACTTGCCGGGGTTCAGGCGTAAGGACGCTCGCCCAGGCGAGCGTCCCATCGCTCGGGTCTTGGGTTGCCGATCAGTTGCTTCTGGAACGGGAGCGCTGCGAAAGTCGAGCGCTCTCTAGCTCCTGGGGACTAGGCGCAGGCCGGGATTCGACCTAAAACTGATCTCGACAGCGCGGGTTGCGTCATCAGGGGATCCCGCGTCGATTCTCGACGGAAAGGGCTTTTCTATGAAGCGCTTCAAGCTCACGGCTTCGGTGGCCGTTGCCGCTGCGGCAACAGCGGCAATCTTCGCCGTCGCCGGCCCGGCGCAGGCGAGCAGTGACTACAGCCACGCCGCGTTACAGGTCACCTTCTCGCTCAACTGCAACGGATCTGCCGCCAATCCGCCCGCCTGCGCCCAAGTCTTCGGGCTAGGCGGTCTCTGGGGCTGGATCGCCGTAATGCCCGACGGAACGACGAACGCGCAAGTAACCGGATGCGGCCACACCGGCCCTGGGGGTGGTCCCCATTCGGCGGGTGCCGGACACAGCGGGTTCGACGGGACATGGACGGAGATCTCCTCGCCAGACGGCCCCCCAAGCCCGATCACGCCGGTCGATCCGAACGGGAATTACCTCGTCTTCACCGACGCCAACTCCGTGGCGATGGGTATACCGCCCGTCCCAGCCACCCCTGGCCATTACAGCATCAGCTTCCTCGGTGCCAAGGGGGAGGAGACGATCGCGCCATAACGCGCGCTCGATGATCTGAAGAGCCGAATCAGCGGGGCCGGTCGCCACACCGGCCCCGCCGCACTCGGTGGAGCTCAACGGTTCCCGAGTTCGTTCAGGGGTCATTCCGGAACACTGGCCCAGGCGAGGGTTACTTCTCTTGGGGAATATCACGCCTTTGGGGGCTGAGATTCGCTCTTTCGAGGGACGATCACTTCTGGGCGTAAATCAAGTAGCTAACTGCGGCCAAAACAGCGCATTCGGAGTCTGTGTCTCGGTGAGAAGCCGGGTCGCCGCCTCGCACCGTCTTGGGCGCCTACACAGGAGGTGATCCCTTGAAGAAGGGACGCTGGATCCCGCTGCTCGCGGGTCTAATCGCGCTGTTCGTGATCGCCGGGATCGCATCCGCGAGTCAGGCATCTCATCGCGGGAATGCATCATTGGCTGGCCCTTTCTGCGTTTCGAAGAAGACCGGCGTAGTGCGGCAAGTTGGTCTAAAGCGGGCATGTCATAAGGGCGAGAGCCGGAAGGTCGGATTCGCTGGTGCGGCCGGGCCGCAAGGTCCTGCCGGCGGCCCAGGCGCAACGGGTGCTTCTGGCCCGCAGGGCCTTCCCGGCCCTCAGGGAGACGTTGGGCAGCAGGGGCCGGCTGGCCTCCAGGGCGCCCAAGGAGATCAGGGCCTACAGGGGTTGCAGGGCGACCAGGGCGTTCCGGGCGCGAACGGTTCTGACGGTGCCGATGGCTCTCAGGGTCCCGCCGGAACGACCGCGGTCTACAGCGCCGGTGGCACATCTCAGACGAGTGCCCACATCGCTGAAGGCACGGCGGCCACGAACGTGGCCGGCAATGGCTCAGTCGCGTTCACAGGGTCCGCTGCGTTCACCAGCGCCACGAGCTACGTGTGCACCTTGACAGCGGAGAGCACTGGGCCGTCTGCAACCAACGGCACGTTCATCGCCAGCAAGACCAGCACCGGGTTCACGTTCAAGAGCACGCTAAACAGCACCACGTTCGACTACGTCTGCATCGGCAACTAGCCGACGCACACACAGCAAGCACCACCATCGAGGGGTCCGTCGCGGCCCCCTCGATGTTTCAACCCTCGCCCGCTCAGGGGTCTGTGAGAGTCGTTTGGTCGGTCCGTCAGGGGCCGTTGCCAGGGTGGTGTCGTCCGTGCTGCTTGTGACTCGTCAGGCGTTAGGCCGCGTTTTGCGTGCCTTGGGAATGAATCGTCCGAGTGTGCACGGCGACGCCGGTCTGGCACCCGCTGTTGGCTTGATCAGGAGCCTGTCCGCCTTGTCGGCGTGACTCATCACAGACCTGCCACGCGGTTTCCCTGGATCAGACCGGCGTCATCGGACCCTACGAGCAAACGGAGGATCGGTCGGGATGCTTGCAGACGAGTTGGACTACGTGATTGGTGTTGACACGCACCGCGATCAGCACACGCTCGCGGTCGTTGCCGGGGGGACGGGGGCGGTACTGGCGCAGACCGTTGTGCAGACGAACGCTCGTGGCTACGCCGACGCGCGTCGTTTCGCAGACCGGCACGCGGCCGGCGCTCGCCTGTGGGCGGTCGAGGGCGCCGGTCACTACGGCGCTGGCCTGAGCCGCTTCCTTGCCGAGCGCGACGAGATGGTGCTCGAGGTCGGCCGCCAGCCCCGCGGCGAGCGGCGGCTGCGCGGCAAGGACGATGGGCTGGATGCGATCCGGGCCGCTCGCAGCATGCTCGGGAGCGGAACGCTCACCCTGCCTCGGGCAGGCGAGCACCAGGAGGCATTGCGGGTGCTGCTCCTGGCCCGCCGCAGCGCCGTCGACGTCCGCCGCGTCGCGCTCGTCCAGCTGCGCAGCTTGATCGTGACCGCGCCTGAGCAGCTGCGTGAGGAGCTGCGACGGCTACCGCTGGGACAGCTGCTCCGCCGCTGCAGCCGCTTCCGACACTCCGACTCGCGTCCGGTCGATCAGCTGGCGATCGTCCTGACCCTGCGCTCGCTGGCCCGACGGATCGAAGCCGCGACCGCGGAGGCAGACGAGCTCGAGCGCGAAATCGTTAAGCACGTCCGTGCGCTCGTGCCCGACTTGCTCGACGAGAGCGGCGTCGGCCCGATCGTCGCAGCGCAGCTAATCGTGACCTGGTCGCACCGTGACCGCGTCCGCTGCGAAGCCTGCTTTGCCAGGCTCGCCGGCGTCGCACCGCTGCCGGCCTCGAGCGGACAAACGGTCCGGCACCGCCTCAATCGCGGCGGCGACCGGCAGCTCAACCGCGCGTTGCACACCGTCATCCTCCATCGCCGCCAGCACGACCCCGCCACGCGCGACTACATCGCACGGCGCATCGCCGAAGGCAAAAGCGCTCGCGACGCGACCCGCATCCTCAAGCGCTACCTCGCCCGCCACCTCTACCGCATCATGCAGAACGCCGGTCCCGCCATGACTTGACAGTCATAGGAGATTCATTCCGGAACACTGGCCCAGGCCAGCGGACTTGTTCCACACCTGACGCTGTTGTCGCCTCGCTCGCGGGACGCTCCTCCAGGTGGCCGTGGGGGCGCGTTCGTGGTCTCGTTCGGCTTGCTATTCGTCGTCTAGGCGCTGATCGGCCTCGCGGAGCACGCGGCAAGTTCGTTGCCTCTCTGAAAGGGCTCTGCAAAGACGTCGCAAGTTGGCGGCCCTTCAGGTTATGAACGAGCTGGGAACAGGTACGTCTTTCTCCGCACATTTCGAATCCATGGAGGGGAGTCGAGCATGCTACGAGGCCATCTGACACGAACAAGACTAGGAGTCGTGGTGGCGGTCGCCGCCGGCGTCGTGATCGGCGCCGTCGCGGGCCAGCCGAGCAGCGGCCGCGCTGCAACCGACGCGGTTCCTACGAACAAGACGGCACCGACCATCAGTGGTAGCGGGCTCGTGGGCGAGCTACTCACCGCCGCGCACGGGACATGGTCAGGAAGCCCGACGTCGTTCCGGTACCAGTGGGCTCAATGCGACACCAGCGGTGGGGGATGCCTGGCAATCTCAGGGGCAACCGGAAAGAGCTACAGAGTCCGGGTGGTCGACGTGGGCCACACGCTCCGTATGACGGTGACGGCACGTAATGCCTCTGGCAGCGCCGACGCCTCATCCGCACCGACGGCGATCGTGCCTCCCAGCGGTTGCCCCACCGGAAGCGGCGCTATCCCGATTGCCCAACTCGCGCTGCCGGCACGTCTGGTGATCTCAGGCGCGACGGTCTCACCGGCCGTCAGACGGGGGACGCGGACGATTCAGCTCCACTTCCAGATCACGGCGTGCAACGGCCGTCCCGTGGAGGGGGCCAGCGTCTATGCCGCGGCGATCCCGTTCAATCAATTCACTGTCACGCAGGGCACGACGGGCGCGACGGGAACGGTCACCCTGACGCAAGGGCGACGGAACGGCTTTCCGGCGAGCACGCACCAGCGACTCCTGACGGTGTTTGTGCGCGCGTGGAAGCAGGGTGAACCCCCGACTGCGGGGGTGTCTTCCAGCCGCGTGGTCGCCTTCCGCTTCGCTCACTAGTGCGATAGCACCAATCGCCGATGGCGCCTCGCCCTCCCGCGGGGCGCCACCGCCGGTGAGGCACGCGCCCGGGTAACGTCGCTCGCATCTCGCGGTCGTAGTCCTAGGCGTTGGAAGACTCGCGCGAGCACTGAACAACAACATCGGGGTCATCACTGATCGCCGAGCCAACTCCTACCAGCGTCCGCCCGGCGCTCAGGGGTCATTCCGGAACACTGGCCCAGGCCACGGTCCTCTAGCCAGGACGGCGGATGTCGCTGAAGTGGTCTGAATTCCAGGTTGACTCGAACGGCTCGCTGCTTGCGCCGACGATCAGGAGCGCGGTCCCCGAGGTCGCGGCTTTCGCGCTACGTCGAACAGCTGGGTCGGTGATCGCGAGGGCTGTGCCCCGGTTGAGGTGAACGTGCTCGTCGTCGAGGTCGAAGACCGCTTCTCCCTCGAGAAGCAGGTAGAGCTCTTGTTGACCGCTCCCGCGTTCGTCGTGTTCTTCGACCAGCGTCTGATCGGCGCTGCTCGCGACGAAGAGGTTGACCCCGAACGTGTTGATTCCGAGCGCGTGCTGGAGCGGATACCAGACCGGATCGTCCGCGTCCCCGTCAGAAACTGTCGGGACGGACATGATCGGGCTTACCGTCCAACGCGCCACCTCAGGAGCTTAGGCCGTGCCCGGCCGCGCAGCCTCAGGGTCATTTCGGAACACTGGCCAGGCGAGGGGCTTCTCGCAGGAGGCTACGTCGCGAGTGCTTTGGCTTTGAGTTGGTCGAACTCGGCCTGGGTGATGGTGCCGGCGTCGAGAAGTTGCTTGCCCTTGGCGATCTGATCCGCGCCGGAGTCGGCTGAGGCGACCGAACGCACGTAGTTGTCCATCTGCGCCTGCTGCCCTTGCGCCCGCCTCGCCGCCCGCTCGCCCATGCTCTTTCCCTCGGCGATCAGGTAAATGAAGACGCCTAGGAAGGGGAGAATGATCACGAAGACCGTCCAGCCTGCTTTCCCCCATCCGCCGATGTCGTGGCGGCTGAACAAGTCACCGAAGACCGTGAAAAGGAGCCAGAACCACAGGATCCACATGAAGAACACGAGCATCGTCCACATCACGTCGCCGAACGAATAGGCAGCGAGCACCGGAATCTCCTTCAGTTGGTGGTCATGACGCCATCCGATTGAACGGCTCCGTTCACGCCGACATCATCACATCCAGCCCGGATGAAACCCTCGCAACATTCTCACCGGCCCACGTTCGCGAAGTACTCGACGTAACGCTCAGGAGTCATTCCGGAACACTGGCCCAGCGCATGGTCCTTTCACCTGACGCGGAGCCTCGCTAGGTGTGACGTGTTGCGACGATCACGGCACGCGCCTGGTCGGCTGTAGCGTCGGCACGGGCCGGGTTGGGGTGCAGCGCATGGCGTTCGGCTAGCCACCCGGCCCCTCCTGGGCTGTTCTTGCGACCCAATGACACTCGCGTACGCTCCTGGGATGCCCGTCCGCCTCGACCCTGACGCCCGAGGATTACGAGGAGGGTGTGGCGCAGCTCCTCGCTGCGAAGTACCCCGAGGGGGCGGTCGTGGCGCGGTGCAGCTGCTCGGCGCGGCGGAGTTCGTCCTGCTCGCGGGCGGGTGCGGTCCAGCCTGCCGCCCGCCTACTTGAATTGTTCGCACTGGCGGTGCTACCGTCGGGCGGCCTTTGAGGGCCTGAGCTGGGCCGCCTAAGACGCAACCCGGGTGAAGCATGAGCGCACGTCAGCACAGGGCCAAAACTCAGCGTCGCAGGCAGCACGGCGAAAGGCCACGCCAGCCTGCAGCAGCCCGCCGGGCACTGACACCCGCAGCGCTGACCGGTGTCGCGCTGAAGGTCGGGAAATAGCAATGCGCAGGGCTCTCACGATCATCGCGCTCGCCGGGGTCGCCGCGATACTCGGCTCGCCCTCTGCAGCAACGGCGGCAGCACCTGCCGTTTTCACCTCCGACGCATACTCGACGAGCGCGACTACGGCGATCGTCAAGGGACAGGTCGACCCCGGAGGCGAGAGCACGACCTACTCTCTGGAGTACGACGTCGCAAGCTCCGACTGGTGCACGAGCGGCGGCGCATCAGGCTTCCCGATCACGATCGGCCCCGCAGGCCCCATCTCTACCGCCGGGGGTGTCTCTTTCCCGATCACCGACTTGACGATAGGGAATGACTACTGCGCCCAGCTTGTGGCGACAAACAGCTCCGGTCAGGCCACCGGCGGTCAAGTGCAGTGGACGCAGGGACCCGGAGAAACCGTGACGGTCAATGTGGAAGGAAACGCTTATTCGGGAATCGTTACGAGCACTCCCGCGGGAATCGCTTGCGGCGAAGGCAACCCCGTATGCACCCTGTCTTTCCGACCGGGAACGGCGGTGACACTGACGGCGACACCAGCACCGGGCTTCGCATTTTCAGGCTGGTCCGGGTCCTGTTCGGGCACCGGAACCTGCACGATACCGGGCACGACCGTCGAGGCGGACGTCGCGGCGACGTTCAACGAGCTCCCGTTTAGCACGATCATCGTGGAGCTCGCCGGAAACGGTTCAGGCACCGTCACAAGCAGTCCCGAGGGGATCGGCAGCCCCGGGGAAATCGACTGTAGCTCCGCCGACTCGGCCTGCTCGGCGCAGTTCCTGGGAGGCGAGAAGGTGACCTTGACCGCTAGCCCCGAGTCGGGGTCGAACTTCGTCGGCTGGTCGGGCGGTGGCTGCACGGGCGTAGGCACCTGCACGCTGACGCCGAGCGGCGACGTGGTCGTCACCGCGGAGTTCTCCTCAAACTCGCCGCCCGCGCCGCCGACGAAGTGCGTCGTGCCGAAGGTGACGGGCAAGAAACTCGCAGCGGCCAAGACCGCAATCGCAAAGGCTCACTGCGGCGTCGGCAATATCACAAAGGTCAAGTCGACGAAGACGCACAAGGGCAAGGTCATCTCGCAGAGCCCGAAGCCCGGCAAGCACCTCAGGAAGGGCTCGAAGGTCGCGCTGAAGGTCGGGAAGTAACGCCGCCTACGCGGCGGTCTGCTCGAGCGCCTGCATTCGCGCCGCAGCCGAACTGGCAAGGAATGCTGCCGTTGCCGCAACCAGGTACCAGACCTCTCCCCCAAAATCCAGCTTCCACGAGAGCGAATAACTCGCAGTGCCGAGAGCGATCAATCCTGCGACCGCGAAACCCAGCTTCGCCGCGGCGGCTTGCACACGTGAGCCAATCAGACCGAACGCGAGAGCGCCCACCGCGATGGCCAGGGCTTCGTCACCCCACTGGAAGCTTGAATCGAGGCAAAAGCACCCGCAGCTGTGTACAGCTTTACGAGCGCGACGACCACAAACCCGATCGAGACCACAGCAGCCGCAACCTGCGCCAGCCACGCCAGCGCGGACGGCCGCCGCTCAACGACAAGCGCCAGCGCGACCGCGACGGCCACGAGCACGTACCCGAATCGGTTGAGCGCAGAGGGTTCCCATGGGCCGTGCGGTTGCAGTCGAATCCGGCCCCGCGGCCGGAGGAGCAAGGCGCAGGACGAGCACGTGTAGAAGACAGTCCGTTAGATGTGGACGGTCTCCGTGAGAATCTTGTAGCCGGGCCTCGTGACGGTGACAGTCGCGGTGCCGCCGGCGGAGCTTGGAAGAGTGAAGGTGGCGACGCCCTTCGCGTTCGTCGTCTTCTTCTGGCCCTTGACGGACACGCTCGCACCTACGACCGGGTCGCCGGCGTCCGTGACCGTGGCGGTCAGTTTGTAGACCTTCTTCACCTTGGTCACCGACACCTTGGTCACCGACACGGCGGCCGAGAGGACGGGCAGCACGCGCGCGTGGTAGATCCCCGCGGGCTGCACGGGTCCGGTGCCGTTAGGGATCTCGTCGACGAGCAGATCGAGCGGGCCAAGGCGGCCGTCGCCCTGGATCCGATAGAGACTGCCCGCGTTCGACTTGACGTGCTGGATCGGCTCGAAGCGGGTCACTGCCTTGTTCGAGCGGGTGACTGCGACGCCGCCGCCCGAGTCGTCGCCCCACATCACCCAGACGCGGCCCTGAAGACTGGTGGCGACGCCGAGCACCTTTGCGGCGGTATGGCTGCGTGAGCCGACCGCGATCGTGCCGCCGCCGTAGCGGAACAGGCGCACGTGCCTGCCGTCGGTCGTGTACGCCCCGTACACGCCGGGACCCGTATCGCGGCCGGCTAGGACCAGCGCGTTGCGGCTCTGGCCGGGAACAAGCTGCGGCGATCCGATTGTCGGCGCGACGCCCTGCACGTAGAGGCTCGGGTTGTGCGCGTTCGACGGCCAGCTCGCGACGACCTCGCCCGTCGCCGCATCGACCGCGAGGTCGGCGTCGGTCGTCGACCCGTCGGTGCTGTTCGTGACCATGATGCTCGGCGACCCGCTGCCGAGGCCTGTCTGGACGACGAGATTGCCGGCCTGTGGGAGCGAGAGCACCGGGGAGGTGCCTGTCATCGCGGCGGTGATATCCGAGCCGTACGCCAATGCCTCGTTCGGGCCGCCTCCCCGGACGTCTGCGGGGGCCGACCACGTCGCGCCGCCGTCGTTCGAGGTGGTCCCCCAGACGGTCGAGAGGAAGCTGCTTGGCGAGATCGCGCCGAAGACAGCCTCGAGCGTGCCGTTCGGCAGCGCCAGGAGCCCGGGCTGCCCGCCCTGCCATCCCGAGAGCGCCTGCACCTGCGGCCCTGCAGCGCCGGAGGCGCTGATCGAAAGCGACGCGAGACCATTGAAGGAGCGGCCGGCGAAGGTCTGGTAGAAGAGATGCAGGTTCCCGTCAGACGTTCGCGCCATGGCGACAGCTGCAGCGGCCGTCGCGCTCACGGTCGCGAGCCGCTGGAACCCGCCGACCGGGCTCGCCTTGCTTTCGCCTCCGCCAACGGCGAGGGCGACTGAGAAGACGATCGCGCCGACGACAGCCAGCATCTTCCCTCTGCGGATCATGTCTTGGCCCTCCCTTGGGCTCGGTGTGTCGTGCTCTCGAGGATCCGTTCGAACGCGACCTCGGCGCACGTAACGACCTCACGGACCGCGGCCGCCGCCCGTTGGTCCCTGCGCAGCGAGATCGAGCGCAGAAAGCGAACATTCAACGCCGCCACGCACGCTGTGATGCGTGCGTCCGCCACACGCATGGCTCGCTCGTCGACGTCGGGCCAATAGCACTCAGCTACCAAGCCGCCCGTTAGTTGCTCGACCATGCGTCCGACGCTAGTAGCCGCGGACGCGCGACGAAAGCGGGGAAACCCTACGAAATCGCCCTGTCCTCCCTCGCGTCGAGCGCGCGGGCAAGCTAGGCCCGGGACCCCCAGGCTCGGCTCCACCTGTGAGTGGCGAGGTATGCAGCGAGCGTGACTACGGCGATGCTTCGGCTGCAAGCGCGATCATGATCGCGGTCCGGTAGCCGTGCTCCTGGAAGCCGAACACCGGCTGGTGCTCGCTGATGACCAGGAAGACGAACGAGGTCGCCGACAGTCCGATCCCGCCCTCTCTACGGCGTCTGTCTCCGCCGGGCTTTCGTCCAGCAAGGCACCGGGTGGCAGGCAGGGGCAGCGCTCATGCGTGGTCTGCCCCTGCCGGCTGTTCGGTTCTACTTGAGGACGGTGGCGCAGTACTGTGGGGAGCCGTCGGCCGGACTCGCGCAGTTTTCGTCCTGTTGGAACTGCGCCACGCTGCCGAAATCTTTGGTTGTGCCGGGGTAGTCGCCGCCGAAAGTGAAGGCGTTGAGTGTCCCGTTCCAGGTGTACCAGGGGTAGGTGCAGAACGGCCCGCCGTACCCTGAACAGGTCGTGGAGCCGACGAAGGAGTTGCCGAGGACCTCGGCGGCGCCGCCGGTGTCGGTGACGGTTGCCCAGGACTTCGCGGTGGTGCCATCGCCGAAGGTGACTCCCTTGATCTGGAGCGGCTTGAAGAGGAGCCAGTCGGGGACGTTGAACGAGTAGCAGGGCGGCTTCGTCGTGTCTCCTGGGATGCAGTACTTGCCGGCGGGAGTCGTGTAGTTACCGGTGTGGCCGATCTCCCAGACGAGCGCGTTGGGCGCATCGTGCACGAGACCCCAACCGAGCGAGTTTCCGAGTTTCTGGACGCCGAAGGCAGGCATCAGTGGGCCGTCGACCTTGCTATCGAGGATGATCGTCCCCGAGTGGCGGGTCGTGAGGTCGGTGACGGTGATGTGCATGCCGTCGGCCGCCGAGGTCGTGTACTGGTGGTCAGTGATTGTGTCGCCGGCGTGCATGACCAGGGGACCACCCGTGGCGCTGTCGGTGAGCATTGCGTTGAACGCCGCCGACTCTGCATTGCCGTGCTGCGAGACTTCCCAGACCGGTGAGCAGGCGGTGTAGGTGTTTGCCGAGTAGACGACGTTGTAGCCGCCGCCCGCGGCGCAGTTTGTCGTGATGCTGTTCGGATAGAACTGGAGCTCGAGGAACGCCTGGCCGAAGAGGCTATTCGGATCGGTGACCGCGCCCCCGATCCAGAACGTCGGTCCGACCGAGTCGACCTGCCCCACCTGAGCCTCCGACGTTCCGGCTTCGTTCGTGGGCAGCACGAGCTTCCACGTCAGGTTCTGCGCCGACCCGGGTGCAGTCGAGAGCGGGTCGATCTCCGGTTCGTCATGGCCGGTGCAGCTTCCCGTGTACCAGACATATTCCTGCGGATGGTGGCCGATACAGAGCGACTGGCCACCCGCAGCCGCGTGCGCACCTCCCACCGAGGCCGACGCCATCAAAACTCCGACCGCCACCAGCGCGAACCCGGCCGCGCACAAGACCCGGAAATTCATGCCATCCCCCTTCAGTTGCGATTGAAGGCCGCGGATTGTTACGCGGATCAAACACCAAGGCAAACGCCTGGCCCAGAACCACCCGCCACCTTCTGTCCGAATCAGCCGGACGACGCTTCCGGTCAAGCATCCGACCCTGCTCGACGGGGCTTCCGCTTGACTTCGACGATGGTCGGCTCTAGCGTCGCCTCCGTGGCCTGCAGCGTGGTGTGTGTGTCCCATACGAGCGGCTCGGGCGGTGGCGAGGTCGGGAAGCGGGTCGCAGAGCAGCTCGGCTACCTCTACGTGGACGAGGAGATCGTGGCCCGGGCGGCCGCCCAGGGTGGACTCGAGCCACGAGACGTCGCGGACGAAGAGCGCCGGAAGTCGTTGGCGACCCGCTTCCTCCAAACGCTCGCCGAAGGCGGCGGAGATGGCTGGATGCTGGGCGCAGGCGTTGCCGCCAGCACGGAGAGCATCCGGCCCGAGGACGTCCGCGCCTTGATCAGAGAAACCGTGGCGCAGACGGCGGCCCGCGGCAACGTCGTGATCGTCGCCCATGCGGCCTCGTACGCACTCGAGCGCGGAGCGAGAACGTTACGCGTCTTCGTCACGTCGTCAGCGGCGACCCGAGAACAGCGGGTCGGCGCGACTGAGCGGCTCGACCGACCGCAGGCGGCACGCGCGGTCAAGGACTCGGACGCCGGCCGGCGCGACTACCTCAAGCGCTTCTATTCGGTCGATCGCGAGGCACCTACCGACTACGACCTGGTCGTCAACACCGATCTCCTCTCGACCGAGCAAGCCGCCCAGATCGTCATCCGCGCCGCCGATCGCTAGAGGCCGGGTTCATACCGGACCTGGCTCTACGCTGCCCCTCCCGAGCTCCACCGCAGTCGACGTGAGGCTCGAACATCCCAACCACGCAGGACCGGGGTACCTTGTCGAGTGCGGGTTGCGCCAAAGAGATTCCTCTCCGATTGGTGCCTCCAGTCAGAGCTCGTTTCTCGACCCGGCGCAACCCGCTCATCAGCGATGCCCATGCTGAGGAACACGCTCCGTCGGACGCTCGCGACGCTCTGCGCGCTCGCAGCGTTCCTTGGCACTACCGCGACCGCATCCGCTACGTCTCGCGGCTTCGCGGGACGGGACCATCGCTTCACCGCCAACTACGCCGGTCACGGGAGAGGCGAGACCAGCGGAACACGTGCATCAGGGAGTGCCACGCTCCGCGGCCGCGGAAGGCTGATCGGGCGAGGGACGATGAGCGGATCCGCACACGGAACCTTCACGAGTCAGACATGCGTGACGTTCAGTGGTGGGGCGGTGCTCAGGGGCGTGGCGGGTTCGCTCCGGCTAAGAACGCGAAGTGCCCACGCGTGCGCGGCGGGCAGCGGCAACAGCGTCTCCTTCTCAGGGACAGCGACAGTCACCGGCGGCGCCGGCGCGTTCGCCGGCGCACGCGGGCAGTTGTCGTTCAGCGGCAGCTTCGACCGAGCAACCGGGGGCGTGAAGGTCTCCCTCAGCGGCGTGATCCAGTACCGAGCCTGACACGCCGCGAGAGTCGGTTCCGTGCGTGCGGATCAAGATGATGTGCACGTAGCGCAATCCGTGCGCGTTCGCGGAACCGCAGCCCCGATCCAGATCTCGACCCGTTGAGCTTGTCACTCCGAGTGGTTGAATCGCGGCAGACATCGAGATATCGACGTAGCCCAACACGGGCCGCTGCCAGTGCAGCCATTCGCGCTTGTGCTCGACGAGCAGGCAGGTCATCCCAGCATCCCGGCGCTTGATCAGGTGCTCGGGATCGCCCTGGATGAGCGCGGCAACACCTCGGGGTGGTGTCGAGCGTCGGCGGATGCCCGAGTTCGCGGAGCCTCTGGTCATCGTGCTCCTCCGCTTTCTGTTTCCGGCTGTTGCCAGGGCGGTGGGCCGCAGCGCTTCGACAATTAGGTCTTTCGGCCCCTTGCGGGTTATCGAATCGGCGCTACCCTGGGCCGCCCCGAGACCGTGCTCCGGGGCTAAGAGCGGGCGGCCAGGCACTCGTGCCAAGCGCCGCGTTCATCTTGGAAGAGTTCAAACTTCAACCTCAAAAAGGGCGGAAATGACGAAGCTGTTCAGGAACCCGGCGCTGGTAATCGCGGTGCTGGCATTGTTCATTGCACTTGGAGGTGGGGCTGCTGTTGCAGGCACTCTCATCTCTGGCAAGCAGATCAAGAACCACTCGGTCGCGCTGTCCAAACTGACACACCGAGCGATCCATCGTCTGCGCGGCCACAAGGGTGCACCCGGAGCGAGGGGCGCTACCGGAGCTACTGGCGCAACTGGAGCCACCGGCGCTACCGGCTCACAGGGGCCGAAGGGTGATACCGGAGCCAAGGGCGACACCGGCGCACAGGGGCCCGCTGGCCAGGGCGGTGTTCTGGCCCCGTTCGGCACGACCCTCAACGACGGGGTCAGCGGGTGGCGCATGACCGGCCCGTACGACGCCCAGGTTGTGGACAATAATTTCCTCCAGATCTCCGACGACGTGACCAGCGGCAGCTTCGGCGACTGGCTGTTCTCGCCCAAGGTGCCAGACGCGCAGACGAAGTTCGAAGCTTCATTCGACATCACGACAGCGCCAGGCGCACGTGACACCGATAACGCCGGGCAGTGGAACCACATCAGTGTCAGCCCGGACGACGGCAACGGCGGGCGGATGAGCTACCTCCGGTTCGAGAACCACCCGGACGGCGTCCACGTCTTCTTCGATGACGTGACTGATCCAGGTCCGGTGGGCACGGTGGCGGACTTCAACGAGACCGACATCGCCACGCTCGCCCCCGGTGTGAAGCACGTGGTGCAGTTCGACCTCGACCTTGCCGCGAACCAGGCGAAGATCACCATCGACGGCAAGCTGGACGCGACCGGCACGACGTGGAAGAACTACTACCGGTTCGATCCTGAGCAGGCTCCAGCGAATCAAGTGCCGGTGACCAACAGCCTGATCTTCCAGGCACGCGGGGCTGGCGATGCAGCCGATCAGGGGAAGGGTTTCCTGATCGACAGCGTTCGGCTAGCCAGTAGCTGAAATCCGACAATAGAGAGGCCCCGTTTCGGCGGGGCCTCTTTCGTCCATCGGGGCCAGATGTCTCAGGTGCTGAGGCGAGAGGTTCGGCGGTCGCGTTGTCAAGCGGCGGGGTCGAAGGCCGAAATCAGCTTCTCGGGAACAGCGACTGTGACCGGCGGGGCCGAAGCGTTCGCCGGCGCTCGCGGGCGCCTGTCATTCAGAGGCAGTTTTTGACAGAACGATCGGGAGCGTGAAGGTCTCCTTCAGCGGCGTGATCCGATACCGAGCCTGGCACGCCACCATGAGTAGCTCCTGCATACGGATCGGGACGATGTGTACCCGAGCCCCGCTCGACAAGCTGGGGGTGTCACTGGTTCGAGCCCAGTACCGCCCATTTGGGGCTCGTTTTTGCGGGCCTTTTTTGCACACGACGGGCCGACAATCGGCGGCGCTTCCCGACGGGTGCGAGGTTGTCGCTTTCCGCTTCCTGGCCCGACATGCGTCGCTTTCTGCCCGACAAGTCCGACGCGTCCGCATTGGTCGATGGTGCGTTCGTGGTGCGCTTACGGGATAGGGTCATTGGCATGTCGAAGTCGCGTCGTCTGCGCCGTCTCGTCCCCGACCAGTCGCTCTACGACCGGCGGGCCGCCGGTGAGTCCGAGCGAGCGCTTGCTCCCGACTATGGGGTCGTGCATAGCAGTCTCTCTCGTCATTTCCGCAAGCCTGAGGCGGTGGTCGAGTTGCGGGAAGCACGCCGCCGTCTCCAGGCCGCGCGCAAGGCGCGCCGAGCGGAGGAGCGAGAGCAGGTGCAAGAGGTGCGGAGGCGAGCTCGGGAGGAGCGGGAGCGTGACCGCGAGTACGAGGCTTGGACGCTGCGCAAGGGGCCTCGCCGGTCGGGCTATAGGGGGTGGCTCGATGAGCGTGGTGCCCCGCGGGGATTGAGTAGCCGGGAGCGTTACAGCGAGAACAATGACTTGGCACAGGAGGTGGTCGAGGCCGGCGGGGGCGTGGAGCAGCTCATCGACGCCACGGGCTTACGCACCCGGAAGAATGTCGTCAACAACATCGATCCCCAGATCCTGAAGCGCGCACGGGCAAACGACGCCAAGTTCGCGGCGAACTCTCGCCCGGATGATGTCGGCCTTCGCAAGCTTCGCCCCGATTCCGAGCTGATCCGCCGGCGCGCGGCGGGCGAAACCCTCCGTTCCCTCGCCGTCGACTACAACGTCTCTCACACAACCCTCTCTCACTACTTCAAACGGCCAAAGGTCGCGGAGCAACTCCGTGCGCAACAACGACGCCATGGGCCACGACGCCCAAAACCACAGTGACCGCCGCGGGAGGCGAAGCCGCCAGCGCGTCCGCGCAACCACAAGGGGTCGCAGCTGGGGGTCGTCGATGGCCCGGTTTACGGGAGCTGCCCGATGCGGCTCGGGTATCCCCGCCCCGAGAGTGTGCCGGGTGGCCGAGAACTGCGCGCGAGCTAGCGAATACCCGTGTCGATCCTGAACGTCACGCGGCGATAGCGGCCGGTCGCGACCGTGACGCGCGCCGGCTTGAGCAGGGCTGCCCCGGTGGAGGTCACGGAGTAGGTTCGCGGCCGAAGCGCGATCCGATACTGGCCTCTACGGTCGGTGCGCGTTTGGGCTACCAGGCGACCCTTGCGCCAGAACCTGAGGAGAGTGTGGGCCGCCGGCCGGGCGCAGGGCGAACCCGGCTTGCACAGCGGAGACGCAGGATCGACGAGCACCGTGCCGCGGAGCCCGCTTCGTGACGCTGTAGCGCCCGAGGCGTCGGCCGTCAACAGAAGCGCAACTACCAAGATCAGGAGGAGAACCTTCATGTCTTCCTTTGTTGCCGGAGAGCGGCGAGGTCTAACCGACCCCGCCGCTCTCCACGGTCTACTAGCAGCCCGTCGGCCGCAAGTTGAAGTTGACCGTCGTTGTCTTGCCTTGCTGGATCTTGGCGCTCTTCGTCTGAGCGATCCAGCCATTCGCGGTTGCGATCAGCGAGTACGTGTCCTTCGGTCCCCAGAAGGCGTAGTTCCCGCTCTTGTCCGTTTTTGCCGTCCACGAGAAGCCTGATCCCGTGCCGTCCGCGAAGACGACGGCCGAGAGGCCCTTCGTGACGTTATTGCAGTCCGTCCCGGTGATCGTCCCTTGCAGCTTGCCCCAGCTCTTTGGAGGCGTGACGTTCATCGTGACGTTGATCGGGCTGATCGTCTGCGGGGTGTCGGCGTTGACCAGCAGCTCCGCGGTGTAGGCGCCCGGCTGCGCGACGCCGTCGGCCGTCGTCGCCGTCAGCGTGACGGTGACGTTGGCCGTGGCACTGCCGGGACGGTGAACTGAGTCGGGCTCTCGGACAGCCACGGCACGTCCGTCGTGCCGCACTGGTCGAGACCCGGCCCGAGGAGCTCGGAGTCGGCCGTCGGAGAGAAGCCTCCGGACGACCCACCGATCTTGTAGTAGCCGCATCCGCCGCCGGCGCGATAGCGCGGGAACTGCGCGTTCGGGATCGAACTCCAACTATCGCTCGACGGGTCGTATGCGAACCCCTCGTTGGTAACCGTGCTGGACTGGTTGATCACGCCGCCCGAGATGACGAGCTCCCCGGTTGGCGCACCGGACACGCCGCCCCAGAGGTCGGTCGGCATGTTCGCGATCGAGCTCCACGAGTCCGAACTCGGGTCGTACACGTTCGCGCTGTTGGTCGTCGACGATCCGCTGATGCCGCCGGCGCAATACACCTTGCCGTTGACACCTCCGCACCCTTCCCACGAGTCCGGGGCCGGGTAGTTCGCGGCAGTCGACCAGGTGTTGCTGGACGGGTCGTAGACCTCCGTCTTGTTCGACGGAGTGCACGCACCGTCGGCACAGCCGCCGACGACGTAGATCTTGCCGTTGGCGACCGCGATGCCAGGAGCAGCCGCCGGGCTCGGGTTCGGAGCCACGGTGCTCCAGGTGTTGCTGGCCGGGTCGTAGACCTCGGTCGCGGCGATCGGCGTGCCGGTGGAATCCCAGCCGCCGGTCACGTACAGCTTCCCGTTGACGGCCGCCACGCCCGGCTTTTCGCGCGCGTTTGCCATGTTCGCGATCGGCGTCCACGCGTTGTTCGTCGAGTCGTAGAACCAGCCCTGATTCGTGATCGAGAGGCTGCCGTTGATGCCGCCGACGCAGTACTCCTTTCCGTTGATGAAATCGCAGCCGTTGTCCATGACGGCCGTCGGGTAGTTGGCGATCGTCGCCCACGTCGGATCCTTCGGTGCTCCGGCGTCAACAGGCGGCGCGTTGCCGTTCGTGTTGTCGCCGAGCCAGGCCGGGCTGGCCGGGTTGTCGTCGGGGAGCTTGAGGTTGGAGAGCGGTGCTCCCTGCGCGTGCAGGATCTGGAACCCGCCGCCCGCCTCGTTCAGCGTCACGTTTGCGGCCCCCGTGCCGTCGTTCTTGAACGACAGCGTCTGGGTCGTCGTCGAGCCAAGCACTTGAGTGCTCGTGACCGACGTCGGCGTGATCACCAGATGACCCGAGCCGAGCTTGAAGTCCTGCCTGACCGTGTTGTCGCCGGTCACGTTCACCGTCTCCGTATCCGACGAGTGCTGGGATGCACTCGCCGTGAACGGATGCGATCCCGTCACCGACGAGAACAGGTAGTAGAACCCGCCGGGGTTGTTCGGGTCGTCCGGCACGGCTGCCGTCGTCGCCGTGTCACTCGGCACATCGTTGCTCGTGACCTTCGCGCCGCTAATGGGGTTACCGGTCGTGAGGTCGGACACGTTGCCCTCGACGAGGCCGCCGGGGACCGGGTTGCACGAGCCGGATTGCACCGTGACGTCGTCGACCTCCCACCAGAACCCGAACGTGGCCGTGAAGTGGAAGCGCAGCTTCACGTTGGCCTGGTTCGCAGCCTGTGGCAGTTGCACTGTCTGCAGGCTCGGACCACGCACGCTGTCGCTCGTGTGCTCCCAGACGTTCGTCCACGTCGTTCCGCCGTCGGTCGACACGTCGACGTCCCCGACCTGACCTGGGAACCCGAAGTAGTCGTTCTGGAACGTCAACTTCGGTGCAGGCGCGCCGGACAGGTCGAGCGTCGGCGTGACGAGCGATGTGTCCTGCGAGCTACTCGGACCGTAGAAGTCCGAGTTGATGTCGGCGAAGTTGCCGCTACCGCCGGTGTTGTTCGGCTGGCCCTCCGGGTCGTTGACCTGCCAGACCTGGCCGTTGCCCTGGTTGTCCACGACGGTCCACCCCGTCGGCGGGAACCCGTTGCCGCCGTCGAAGTTCTCCTGGAGCGGGGCAGCGCCCTGCGTGTACCCGGGCGCGGTGCAGTCCGTCGTCACGGCGAGCTGCACGTTCTGCGTCGTGTCAGACCCGCCGACGACGATCGACTGCTCGTTCTGCTGGTACCCGGAGATCTTCGAGGTGAAGGTCACGTCGTAGGTCGCGTTCGCCGGTATCTGGATGCTGTAGTGGCCCGTGATCGGATCGGTGAAGAACGGCGACGCGGGGTCGCCGGCCACATCGATTCGTGTGTACAGCGGCCAGCCGTGACCTGACCCGTCCGTCACGGTGCCGCTCAGCGTCACCGAGGGCGACGGCTGTAGAGCCACGTTCTTCGTTGTCGTGGTGCTGTCCGTGATCTGGACGCCGGACTCGTCGTCCGTCGCATAGCCGAAGTCCGAATAGGTGACGTCGTACGTCCCGACCGGCAGCGACATCGAGTAGTGGCCGTTGGCGTCTGTGGTCGTGCTCCCGAGGGATTGCCCACCGGAGGACGCGGTCACCGTGGCGCCGGCGATCGGACTGTTGGTGCTCGCATCCGTAACTGTTCCCGCGAGCGTGCCGCTCGGGCCCTGGGTGCAGCTCGGGAACTTGAAGCTCCCGATCCGCGTGCGCCAATTGAACGAGCTGGTCGTCTGGTAGTACTCGTTCGTGTACCAGAACGTGCAGTCGTCCGACGGGTCGACCGTGAGGTCGGAGTAGTCGCCCCAGCGGCTGTTGGTGGCCGTCTGGCTGCCCGTCCCGGAGAAGAGCGTCGCCTCCCCCTGGCTGAGCGTGTTCGGTGGATCGCCCGCCAGCCGACCCGCGTAGCGGATCTGCGGGTTGATACTGGAGGACGATGCGCTGAAGCCAAGGCGATGTCGCCCGACGCGTCCATGGCCGCGCTCCCCATCCAGCGGTACGTGTTGTCGGGCTGGTAGGTGCTCTGCTGGACGAAGCCGGGGGTCCCGGAGGTGGCGTTGTTGATCTGCCACCAGCGGATTCCCGCGACGCCGTTCGAGTCGACGGTCATGTTCCCGACGAGCGCCTCGTGGCCGTTGGCGAAGCGGCGGTAGTCGTTCCGGAACATGCTGCGGTCCCCGAGGGTGTCGAGCTGGTCAGGGACACCCGCCTGCGGCACGCAGGCACCCGCCGAACCGCCGCAGACCACGTTGAAGCGGATCCGGTGTGAGCGTTCCGGCCTGGGTGAACGTCGAGTTCGACGGGTTGGTGAAGTCGACGTGGAAGCGCCAGACCTTCCAGGTCGGGTTCGTCCCGATCTCGGTGAACGGGTTCGGCGCTCCCGCCGGAGGCAGGATCGATCCCGTCGAAGTCCGCCGGCATGAGCTGGTCGTCGGATGGGACCGAGCATGCCGGTGCTGATGATCGTGGCGGGCTGCCCGGCCAGCATCGAGTTCCGGTCGATTGCGAACGGCTGCGGACCCGAGGAAGGCGGTACCACCCGCGTTGAAGACGTTCGCGCTCATGTAGTACGCGTCCGGCCAAGTGCTGAGCTTCGGGTAGTCGTAGAAGTTGTTCCCGAAGGTCGAGCCGAGGTCGAAGTCGTAGCGGTTCCACGACCCCGTCGCGTCGGGCGAGGTCGAGACCGCGACGCATCGTGAGTCGGCTGCGCCGTCCCGGCGAACTGACTGATGACCCAGCGATTGGCGATCTTGTCGTAGAGCGACGACCGGGTCGCCCTCGCCGTTGTTCTGGCAGACGCCGCCGAAGCCGCTCCAGACCGACTCGATGCTCACCGGCCCGAGCACGGAGTTGCCTGTGCTCTTGTCGAAGACCTGGAACGCCGTGTTCACGATCTGGACGTACTGCGTGGCCCCGACCGCGCCGTTCGTGTCCGGCGGGGCGCACCCGCAGTTGACGCCCGGGTAGTCAATCCCCTCGAAGTTCCGCTGCGTAGCCGGCATGTTCGACGCCGCCAGCTTGGTCTGGACGTGTGCGGCGTTCGTCCGGTGCGTGTTCGTGAGCTGCTTGCCAAGCGGAAGGACCGGAATCGTCTGCTTTCCGGTGCTCGGCGTAACCGGGATCGGCGTGATGCTGCGAAGAGCCGCCGAGGTGTCGTTCTTCGACGACTGACCAACGACGACGTGGTTCCCCGTCGGGCCGGTCAAGGTCGTGCCCGTAGGCCCGGCCGAGGCGGTCGCCGCTGTCGCGGCCGAGGTCTCGGAGCTCAGCGCGGCTGATGCCGCAGAGCCAGAGCCGTGATGTGTCGGCCCCCAGGTCCAGGCGCTCGGACCGGTCTGGCCTGTCCCGCCGGTCGCGGCCGCGGCTATCGAGGCGACCACCGCCACGGCCAAGATCAGCGAAGCGACGAACAGCGTCCGAGATGAGCGCCAAAGACGCCTCCCGGAGGCTGACTGTCTGAGTCTGCGCATGTGCCTTCCCCCCTACTTGTCTCGTTGTCTCGTGTTCCGGATCACTCCGGGACGCTCAGAGAGGCCGGTACTCCTCAGGGCCCGCGCCTCGGTGCTTGCTCCTCGCTCGGGAAGGGCCGTCGCGAGGTGTCTTCTCGTCGTCCGTCCCGGCAGCCTCGGGGGCCGCAGTGGTCGGGTCTTCGGTCTTGCGATTCGAAACCCCCTCATGCGGCTGCCGCTTGCGTTTCCTGGACGGAACCGGCATCGACGCGGGCACGCTAGGAGGAGCCGTAGGACTTGTAAACGGGGTGCCTACCCCAAACTATTTGCTTCCCGGGCTCTCGGATTCGTTCTCGAGTAACTCCCCGACCTCATGTCTCGACCTCGCCCCCAGCTTCCGCATCGCCGAGGTCATGTGATGCTCGACCGTGCTCCGGGAGACCGTGAGGGACATAGCGATCTCGCGGTTGCTCAGCCCGTCGCTGGCGAGCTGAACCACTTCGTGCTCGCGTGGAGAGAGCTCGGTGCCGTACCCCTTCCGCCCCCCTCGATGCGGAGGGATGAGACCGCTCTTACGGAGGGTTGCCCTGACGCGGCCTGCATCCCAGGTGGCTCCGAGGCCCCGATATCGGTCCATTGCCCCGACGATCAGTCTCCGTCCCTCATCCGGATTGCCGGCAAGCAGCGATCGGCCACGGTATTCGCGTGCCCTGGCGGCGTCGTAGGGGCGAGGCAGCGCCCGCCAGCAGCGCTCGGCCGCTGCGTATTCGCGGGTCGCCTGCTCAACGTCTCCCACAGCTTCTGCGACGAGGCCGTTGCAGACGCGGAGTGCGGCGGAGGGAGCGGGTGCGTCACGTCCTGCGAGGCCGCGGGCGAAGCGATCGACGAGCCCCTTCGCCTGCGTGCGTCTCCGTCGGGCGATGAGTGCTTCGACGGCCACCGGCGCAACGTCCGTCGCCCAGGTCCAGACGCCCTGCTCCTCGATCGACGTCGAGAGCTGCGTCGCCGCAGCGAGGGCCGATCGAGGGTCGGCCTCCGCGAGCTTGATCCGGGCGAGCCCGCCGCACACCCACGGCACGATCGCGATGTCGCACAACCCCTCCGCGGAGAGGTGTTCGAAGTTCTGTGCTGCTGTCCGCACGTCTCCACGGGCGAGCTGCAGTAGCCCGAGAACCGCTTCCAAGTCCGCATGGTGCGGCAGCCGGCCCTCGCTCTCTTCGTGCAGGGCGCGGATGCGCTCGTCCAGACCGTCCCAGCCCCCGGCGGCGAAGTCGAGCTGTGCCGACGTCACCCTGGCAATCGTGTGCTCGCGAAAGCACCCCGGACTCGTAGCAAGATCCTTCTCGATCAGCTCCCGCGCATGCTCGTGGTAGCCGAGATGGAGGAGAGCGTCCGCAAGGTTTCCGGAGGCCCGCGCAAACTGTCTGACCTCCTCGATCCCACGACCCGCGGGAGGGATCTCGTTGATTGCCCGCCACGCTCTCGAGTCCCCGAGGATGAGCAACGTGCATGCGCGGTCCGCCGACAATCTGATTTGCAATGCCCTGTCCTCGGAGCGTGCGGCTTCCTGCGCTGCGCGATCGACCCAGTCGAGGTACTCGTCGAACCTCCCGGCACGGAAGGACGGCTGCGCGAGGAACGCCATGGCGGTGGCGGAGAGGGCTGGCCGCGAATGGAGAAGGTCGACAGCGTCTCTGATCAGCGCATAGCCCTCGTGGTCCTCACCCGCCTGGCAGAGAAAGCGACCGAGGTGCAGTCGGAGTTCGCCACGGACTTCGGGCGGCAGAGTCTTCTCGTCAAGCAATGGCCGCACGAGCTCTGCCGCGTCCTTCTGGCCGAACGAGTCGAAAGCGCCGATCAGGAACTTGATCGCGAGTTGGGCCCGTCTTGCCGGCGGGAGGGTCTTGACTTGAGAGCCTCGCGGAGGAATCGGTACGCGGTGACCGCGTCGTCGAGGGACTGTGCGCGGTCCGCCGTCGCTTCTGCGTAGAACGTCCATTCCTCGGTCTTGGCCGCCGCTCGGTAGTGGTGGGCAAGGCGCGCGAGAGGCTTCGGCCGCTCTCTCTCTAGAGCTCTGGCCGCCCGCAGATGCAATCGCCGGCGCAGCGGCGAGGGGAGAGCCTCCTCGACCGCCTGGCGAGCGAGGTCGTGTCGGAGACTGAACCGATCCTCGCCCACCTCGACAAGCAAGACCGCGGAGAGGGCCTTCGAAGGGCGGCGTCGATCTGCCCGTTTGGCAGATGCGCGACCTCGGCGAGGAGGTCCTCGCCTGCCGGCACGCCGAGAACGGCGGACGCGCGAACGAGGGCGCGCGCGCTCGGCTCGAGCGTCCCGAGCCGCTCGAGGACGAAATCCCGGACGGGTCCCGGAACGGCGAGGTCTTCAAGCGAGCGGCGAACCCACGCGCCTCCGTGCCGAATCAGATCGTTCCGGTTCTCAAGCAACCGCAGCACCTCCTCGACCGCGAACGGAAGGCCACCGCTGCCCTGGAACAGATAGTCGGCGAATTCGTCGGAGATCTCCTCGGCTCCGAGGATCTCTTCGGCGAGTGCCCGGACCTCCTCTCTGTCCAGCGGAAGGAGCTCCAGATCTAGACGGGTCACCTGGCGCGGGAGATGCGCGGCGAGCGAAACGAGTCCCGAGCTCGCAGGCACTTCCTCACGGCGATAGGTGCAGACGAGCGTCAGCTCCGAGGGCAGCTGCGGGCAGAGGAAGCGCAGGAACTCCGACGTTTGTTTATCCGCCCAATGCAGATCCTCGAGCACGAGAACGCTGTGGCCGAGCGCAGCAAGAAGCTCCCGCAGCGCCCGAAAGAGCCGATGCCGCGCGGCGACGCGATCTGGGAGCGGCTCGGGTGACTCGGGTAGGAGCGGCGCAAGCTCGGGAAGTAGCGGTCGCAGCACACCCGTGACCGGGCTCAACCCGGTCCTCCCCGGCCTCGCGTTCCGCAGCGCCTCCAGGATCGGACCTAGTGGGAACGGTTCGTCGAGGGACTGGCAGCTGCCGACGTAGCAACGCGGCATGTCGATGCCACGCGCGTCGAGAAGTTCCTCGACCAGCCGTGTCTTGCCGACGCCGGCCTCGCCCTCCACGATCACGAGCGCGGGCGAATCGGACGCTGCCCGAACGAGCGAACCGAAACGTCCGTCCGCCCGACCAGGACCGGCGAAGAGAGACGGCCCCGCGCACGCGCAGCACTAGCGCGCTTACTGGACTTGACGCGTCTCGATTCCTGCCGCAGGTTCTCGAGCTGTACGGCCTTCAGCCGAGTCAACCTGTGAGTGCCTCCCCCGAGTGGCTCCCGCGAGCAACGCTACCAAGTGCGCCCCGCATGCGCCTCGGCCAGCAGCGCGTGTGCTGGGGCAAAGCTGACCGCGCCAGCGCCAGCTTCGCTGCGCCGAGTGCTGCGGCGCCAGCGTCAGCCGACCGGCGCCGCCCTCGCCTGCAGCGGAGGGTGCGCGAGCTGTCTGTATACTGGCTTGTAGACAAGCTATGGCCCGGCGGCGCTGGAACGCCCCGGGCCCGGCACAGGAGAAATCGCTCCTATGCAGACGGGATCTTCACACCTCCGCCTCTCGACTGGCGTGTCGACATGCACGTTCGGCTCGCTGTCGTACGCCGCGTCCCGCGACGCAGCGTCGGCGCCCGTCCCGCTACTGGCCCAATATGCAGCCAGTTGGCTCGAGGGCCTCGAAGGACTCGTCCAGCCCAGCACGGTCGAGGCGTACGCGGGAAGACTCCAGCGTCATGTCTTGCCCCGGCTCGGGGAGCGTCGGCTTGACGAGATCGACGTCGACGACATCCTGGCCTTGATCAGCGACCTGCGGAAGCAGGGCTATTCGGGTACGACGATCGTCGCGACGCTGACTCCGCTTTCCCGGCTGTTCAACCATGCGGTGCGTCGCGGCCTGATCGAGGTCAACCCGGTTAGCAAACTCGATCGCAGCGAACGGCCACGCGTCTCGCGGCAAGAACGGCCTGTCCTCAACCCCGAGGAGATCGGACGCCTTCTCGAAGCGGCGGCACCTCGCTTCCGTGCTCTCCTTGCCACAGCGATCCTCAGCGGACTGCGCCAGGGGGAACTGTTGGGCCTGCACTGGCGGGACGTCGACTTCAACAATGAACTGATCCGCGTCCGAACAGCGCTAGATCGAAAGCGACGGGACGTCCCACCGAAGACGCAACGCGCGGTGCGTGACGTCATTCTCATGCCCGCGCTCGCGGATGCCCTCCGGCAGCACAAGACGGAGACAAGGTTCAACCATCCCGACGACTACGTCTTCACGACCCGAACCGGAACGCCACACCACGCCGCGCACATCGGCCAGCGAGCGTTGAAGCCCGCTCTCGAGAAAGCTGGGCTGCAGCCGGTCCGGTGGCATGACCTTCGGCACACCTTCGCCAGCCTCCTGATCGCCGGCGGGGCAAACATCACCTTCGTCTCACGCCAACTCGGCCACACCTCCAGCCAGATCACCCTCGGCGTCTACGCCCACCTCCTCGACCGTGAAGAACAGGCCCGCCGAACACGGGAGATGCTGCAAGAGATGCTCGGAGACGTCGTCTGACAGCAACCGAGCAGAGCCGCAGTGCTCTCGCTCCTTCCGAGGCGGTGACGGGCGTCGAGCTAGGTTCCGGGCGTGCGGGTTTGCATCGTCTACGACCTCCTCTACCCACACACCGTGGGAGGCGCCGAACGCTGGTACCGCAACCTCGCGCTGCGCCTAGCGGACGAAGGTCACGACGTCACCTACGTGACGATGCGCAACTGGGACATCACGGAGGAGCCGAATCTACCCGGCGTGCGCGTCATCGCGGTCACGGGACGCATGCCTCTTTATGCAAACGGTCGTCGCCGGATCCTGCCGCCGCTCGCGTTCGGGCTCGGCCTGCTGTGGCACTTGATCCGACATGGCCGACGCTACGACGTCGTCCACACCGCGTCGTTCCCGTACTTCTCACTCCTGGCCGCGGCCTTCGTGCGGCCGGTCGCTGGATACCGCGTCGTCGTCGACTGGCACGAGCTCTGGACGCGCCGCTACTGGCGCGAGTACCTCGGCCCGCTCGGCGGCTGGTTCGGCTGGAAGGTGCAGCAGCGCTGTCTGCGCGTGCCGCAGCGCGCCTTCTGCTTCTCGCGGCTCGTCGAGCGGCGGCTCCTCGCCGAGGGAGTCCGCGGCGGGGTTACCTTGCTCGAGGGGCAGTTCGAAGGAACACCGTCGACGACACCGCAGCCCGCCGACCTCGTCGTCGTCTTCGCGGGACGCCACATTCCGGAGAAGGATCCGGTGGCCGTCGTGCGGGCGGTCGCGAAGGCGCGGGAGACGATCCCGGATCTGCGTGGCGCGATCTACGGCGATGGCCCCGAGCGACCGAAGGTACTCGCTGCGATCGCCGAGCACGGACTCGAGGGCATTGTCGAGGCGCCCGGCTTCGTCGACGAGGAGGTGATCGAGGACGCACTCGCCCATGCGCTCTGCCTCGTTCTCCCCTCGCGGCGGGAGGGCTACGGCCTGGTCGTGGTCGAGACGCTCTCGAAGGGGACTCCTGTAGTACTTGTTCGCGGCGAAGACAACGCCGCCACCGAGCTAGTCGAGGAGGAGACGAACGGCTTCGTGGTGTCGAGCGCGAGACCCGACGCACTTGCCGCAGCCGTCAATCGAGTACATACGGCTGGGCCGGCGCTCCGCGCCTCGACGCTCGAGTGGTTCCGGGGAAACGCAGAGCGCCTCGGGCTGGCCGGCTCGCTGGAGCGCGTAGTTTCGGCCTACGAGGCCCGATAACTCTCGCGCCGAAGACGCAAGCTCTTCCCGGAACCCGATGCTCGTGTCCAGGCATTCCAGCGTAGGCGCCGGTCTCGAGAGATGCTCGGGGACGTCGTCTAGCCGGGAGCAAGTTGGAGCGTCACGATCTCGCCCGGTGCGAGCTCGAGGCCGCCCTCGACGCTCGCCTCCTCGTCGAGGCGGATGCGTCGCGCAGGCATGCTTAGGCTGAGCGACTCGGGCTTCGGGTTCGGGTTGAAGACGCGCAGGACGAGTCCACTCCCCTCCTCTGCTTGCTTGAGGCATGAGCAGACGACGTCGCCTGTGAGCTCGAGCGGAGATTGGAACGGATCGCCGCGGAGGAAGTCGGTGCGGTAATCCTGGCTCGCCCGGACGAGCGCCGCGTTCGACAGATCGTCGCCATCGAAGCGGAGCGCGTACTCGAGGACGTGGCGCCCGCGGCACTGGCCCTCCGGAGTCGCGATGTCGGGGCCTGCGCCGTCGGGGCGGGTCGGCAGGCCAGCCGGCCGCGAAATCGTGCCGACGCAGCGCAGCAGCGTCAGCCGCAGCCCGTCAACCGAAGCCTGGTACTCCGGTAGCCCTTTGGTGAGCAGCACCAGCGAGCCGAGCGAGACGGCACCTAGCGTATGCGCGGTTGGTACCGGCGGCTCGACCCAGTCGACACGCGGCGGCGAGGGCTCGAGCGGGCGGCGGACGACGACGAACTGGCTTTCCGCCCGCACCTCGTCCGTGCCGGTGTCGGAGCGGATGAGGACGCGAAGGCGATGATCGTCCGCTTCGTTCTCCACGACGCTGGTCAGGTCGATACGACCAAGGCCGAGGCGGGCAGAGATCGTGGTCTCGATCCGGACTCCCGGGAACTCGTGCTCGAGCACCATCTCGTTGCCGCTGCGGCGGCTGTTGACCAGCCGCGCTGACGTGGTCTTGCCACCTGGACAGAACGTGTAGAGGTCGCCGATGTCTGGCTCGTCCTCGAAAACGAGCAGCTCTGCGATCGGCTCGAGGTCGATCCGCTTCCCTCGGAGGATCAGCGGCTCGGGCTGGCCGCCCGAAAAGCCTTCGATCTCGACGAGGTCGCCATCCACCACGCGACGCCGGCCGAACGGCAGGGTGTTCACGAGCGCGCCGCCACCCCCGAGGGCCTCGCGTTCGACATAGTCGAGCGTCCGGTCGAGCTGCTCGTAACGGACGAGCATGTCTCGGTGTACTTCGTCACACGAGCAGCCGCAGATCGAGTCGTGCGGGTGGTTGCGCAGCAGGTCGCGCCACGCGAGCCGCAGGTCGGCCGCCGGATATGGCGCGTCGCCGCGCAGCCTCCGCAGCGCGGCTGCCGTCTCGACCGAGAGCAGCCGCCGCTCGGCGCGCTCGTTCGCCTGCTTGAGGTAGATCCGGGCAGAGTTGACGCCTCGCAGGACGTTCTGGAGGCGGCTGCCCACGAGCTCGCCCTCGTAGATCGGCAGCTCCTTGCTCGGGGGCTCGTGGTCGTCGTAGCGGCCGATCCTGAACTCGGTGCCGAAGGTGCCCGACAGCCCGGCGAGGATCTGGGGCAGTTCCGGTTCGATCGGCAGATGGTCGGAGCCGTTCGCGAGGAGGATCTCGTCGCTCCCGGCCGCGAGAACGAGGTCGCCGAACGCATCCACGATCCCGCGCACCCGCTGCTCGGCGTCATGGTGCCAGGTCAAGCCGGCGAAGCTGCTGTAGTGCGGAAGCATCTGACACGCGACGACCTCATCTGAGCCGGCACGCCAGCGGAAGGTGATGCCGACGTCGTCGATCTCGTCACCCATCCCGCGCGTGAAGAGGAGGGTGTGGATCCCGAAGCCGGCCAGGATCTGCGGCAGCTGCGCGGGATGACCGAAGCTGTCGGGCAGGTAACCGGCGCCGCTCGGCTCGACGCTAAAGCGTCGGCACACGCGTCGTCCCAACAGAAGGTTGCGCACGAGCGACTCCCCGCCTACCAGGATCTCGTCCGGTAGTACGTACGACGGGCCGACCTCAAGCCGTCCTGCATCGAGCAGGGCTCGCAGCCGTCCCTCGTTCTCCGGTCGCACCTCGACGTAGTCCTCCAGCACGATCGCCTGTCCGTCGAGCGTGAACGACGTGAAGGAAGGGTCACGTTCTAGCGTATCGAGGACGCCGTCGACGACCATGCCGAGGCGCAGCCGGAACTGCTCGAACGGCAGGTACCACTCCCGATCCCAGTGCGTGTGGGGAACAACCAGGTATCGAAAGTCCGACACTTCGGCCACGAGCCGGAGCCTAATGGGGACGCCATACGTGCCGTGAAATCTGGCGCCGCGCGTCCGAACTCCAGGCTGGACTTTCGGGATGCTCGGTTCGACGACCGGCTCTCCACACAGTTCGAGCGAGCCCACGCAGTCTTGATCACCCGCCGGAGTGCTGGCGAGCTACGCCAGCTTGCAGCCGACTACGGCGTCTCCCACGACCCCCTGCCTCGGTGCTTCAGGCGAGCCGAGCCGAAAACACTGCTGAGCCTGCATAACCGGAACAAGAGAACCCGCGCTCCGGCTGTGTATCCCAGCCCGCACCTGCCGATCTGCTGCATTCCTCAACACCGGCCGACTCGCGACCTACCGTGGGTCGTGGTGAGGCGGGCGATCCTAGTCGTTGTGGTCGGAATCGCTCTCTCAGGAGCCGCGTTCCTCGCTACCGCGAACCTGACTCTTCACGGCCACTACCACTGCGACCCGCGCGGCGCCCTGCCGGGCTTCAAATGCAACCTGTCCCAGTCGTACTGGGTCGCGGATCGTGCGGCCTGGCAGATTCCTGTCGCGATCGTGATGGCCGCCGTGGGCGTCGGAGCCGCCATCCTGTTCCGACGCGGCAAGAAACAAGATCTAGTCCAGTGACCGGGTACTACGCTCCCGACGTCCCGCGTGGCGCAGACGTCGTACGTGGGCCTACCAAACCCGCGGAATCAGGCGCCACCGGGTTTGTAACGCGTATGCACCGTAGGCCGCGTCCGTCCCAAGGAGCCTCTCCTCGCTGACTATGCGCGCCACCTGACACGCCCAGACGACGATCAAGACCGCGACGTTCCACAGGCGCGGACTTTGCACGAGGTAGCCAAGACCGGCGAGTAGGTATGAGGCATAGAGGGGATGGCGCAGGAACCGGTAGGCGCCAGAGGTGACCAGCCCGCGATGCGCTGGCACCAGTCCGAGCGATCGCCCCAGCGCCGCCAAGCCTAAACCTCCAACCACGATCCCGAGCCCCTGGAGGAAGAGCCCGCCAACATCCAGCCACCCGGAGTGGGGACCGCCCGGACGAAGCAGCGAAGAACCGAACGTGCCCACATAAGCGGCGACCCAGATAGGAACGCTCGTACTCACCAGTGTCGGAGGCCGGCGAACGCAAAAGAGCACCGCCTCCCAAAGCCCAAGGACCCCGACACCCAGTCCGATTACACGACCGGATTCGATCGAATAACGGATGTTGACGATGGCGAACAGCAGCCAAAAGACCGCGCCGAACGCGCTCACGGCGACGTGACGAAATTCGGGTGTCGCCGCCGGGTCTGGCTGGGTCCGAACCTGCTCACCGGCATTCAGAGATGACACGAGACCGACTGTAGGGTCTTGCTCAGCTCGCGGGATCCCCCCATTCGAGCGGTCTACCCCCCGCTTCCGGGTTGGCCGCGGCGCGCGCCTCGGGGCCAGCGCTCGCGACGGCCATTGTCAGAGTCCAGGACGGCGGCGTTGGCTACCGCGAGTCCACTCGTGCCTGGTTCGCGCGCAATGCGGGCCGCCTCTTCGCTCGAGGCTGTCTCAGCCGCGTACGCCGGCGAGTAGCTCCCGACTGGCCCGTGGAGCCTAAGAGCGTGACCGCAGCGGCTCGGGCGCGGCGGCGCGATACCAGGCGATCGTCCGCTCGAGCCCATCGCGCAGGCCCGTCCGGCCCGGAAACCGAATAGCTCTCCGCGCGCGAGACATCGAGCGCGCGCCGCGGTTGTCCATTCGGCTTCGCCGTGTCCCAGACGATCTGGCCCTGGAAGCCGGTCAGCTCGCGATGAGCTCGGCCAGATCGCGGATCGTGATCTCGTCGCCGGTGCCGAGGTTGACGGGATCGGCTCCGTCGTAGTGTCGCGCGGCGAGCCAGAGAGCCTCGACGCAGTCGTCGACGTAGAGGAACTCGCGCGTCGGCGCTGCCGTCGCCCCAGACCACGATCTCCTCGTCGCCGCGCTCGTGCGCCTCGACCATCTTGCGGATCAGCGCCGGGATGACATGCGAGGTCTCGAGGTCGAAGTTGTCGCCCGGCCCGTAGAGGTTGACCGGCAGGAGGTAGATCGCGTTCAGGCCGTACTGCTCGCGGTAGGCCTGCGCGCCGACGAGCAGCGCTTTCTTCGCGATGCCGTACGGCGCGTTCGTCTCCTCCGGATAGCCGTTCCAGAGTTCCTCCTCGCGGAACGGCACCGGGGCGAACTTCGGGTAGGCGCAGATCGTGCCGAGCAGGACCAACTTCCCGACGCCGTGCGGGCGCGCCTGCTCGAGGACGTGCGCGCCCATCACGAGGTTCGCGTACCAGTAGCGGCCCGGGTTCGCCCGGTTCGCGCCGATCCCGCCGACCTCGGCGGCGAGGTGGAAGACGAGCTCCGGTCGGGCGTCGGCGAAGAGGCGCTCGGCGTCCCTCGCGCGTGAGGTCGTAGTCCTCCGACGGGCTACGAACGGGTCGAGCCCTTCAGCGCGCAGTCGCTCCACCAGGTGGGAGCCGAGAAACCCGCCTCCCCCGTCACGAGCACGCGCATGCAGCAAGCGTATCGCGCCCTGGTAGAGGCCCGTGGCCAACGGAAGGCGCTCATCACCGGCATCACCGGCCAGGACGGCTCGTACCTCGCCGAGCTCCTGCTCGCGAAGGGCTACGAGGTGCACGGGATCATCCGCCGCTCGAGCTCGTTCAACACCGACGCGGATCGACCACATCTACCACGACCCGCACGAGCCGGGCGTCGGCTGTTCCTCCACTACGGCGACCTCGACCGACGCGCTCGCGCTCGTCAACCTGCTCATCGAGATCCAGCCCGACGAGGTCTACAACCTCGGCGCGCAGAGCCACGTGCGCGTGTCAGCTTCGACATGCCCGAGTACACGGCCGACGTCACCGGCGCTCGGCACGCTGCGGCTGCTCGAGGCGATCCGCGAGCGCGGACGTGAGCCGCCGCTTCTACCAGGCGAGCTCGTCGCGAGATGTACGGCAGGTCGCCGGACGCCGCAGAGCGAGACGACGCCGTTCCACCCGCGCAGCCCGTACGGCGTCGCCAAGGTGTACGCCTACTGGATCACGCGTCAACTACCGCGAGGCGTACGGCATGTTCGCCGTGCAACGGCATCCTCTTCAACCACGAGTCGCCGCGCCGCGGCGAGACGTTCGTCACCCGCAAGATCACGCGCGCGGTCGGCCGCGATCAAGCGCCGGCATGCAGGACGAGCTCTACCTCGGCAACCTCGACGCCAAGCGCGACTGGGGCTACGCCGCGCGACTACGTCGAGGCGATGTGGCGGATGCTGCAGGCAGGACGAGCCCGACGACTACGTCGTCGCCACCGGCGAGACGCACTCGGTGCGCGAGTTCCTCGAGTCGCGTTCGGCCACGCCGGCCTCGACTGGAAGCGAGCACGTCGAGATCGACGAGCGCTACTTCCGCCCGGCCGAGGTCGACCTCCTGCTCGGCGACGCGTCGCAAGGCGAAGCGAGAAGCTCGGCTGGAAGCCGAAGGTCCGCTTCCCCGAGCTCGTGCGGATGATGGTCGACGCCGACCGCGAGCGCCGGCAGACCGAAGAGCACTACGTCTGAGGACTTCGCAGGACGCCGACTCCCCGGAGAAGAATCCGGCCACAATGAGTGAGCCCGTGCGGTCTGTCCTTCACTCCTCCCGTACCCGGGCGGCGGTGGCGAGTCCTACGTCAACCGACTAGGCCCGATGGACGGTTACGAGTTCGAACGGACATTCATCACGCCGGGGGCGGCCCACAGTCCGGCGGTGCTCGTCGGCGGGGCGCGTGCTCAGCTGTTGGGGCGCAGATCTGACCTGATACACGTCCACGGAGAGGTCGCGGCGGGCCTTTCACTCCCGGGGTTGGCCCTTATCCCTTCAGTCGTGACGATCCACGGCCTACATCTCGTGCGTCGCCTCGTTGGTTGGAGGAGGGCGCTGGCCCTGACGAACCTTCGGCTGATCGTCCGGGCGGCCACAAGGACCATCTGCGTCGGCGACGCGGAGTTCGCAGAGATCGAGTCACTTCTTGGCGGTGGGCACCGACTAGCGCTCATACGCAACGGCGTCGATCCGCTGCCCGCACGACTGCGGAGGAACGTTCGGCTGCCCGTGCGGCACTAGGGCTGCCGGCAACGGCGACGGTCGGCCTATACCTAGCCGCCCTCGACCCGCACAAAGAGCCGATCATCGCTGCGGATGCGGCGACTGAGGCCGCCGCAGAAGGAGTGCCCATCGTTCTCCTTTTCGCTGGCGACGGCCCACTGCGCGGCGAGCTTGAAGCCCGCGCCGACCAGAGCCCTGCACTGCGGGTCATGGGCTTTCAATCAGATACACGCCCCCTCCTTGCCGCCGCGGACTTCTTCGTCTTGCCGTCGCGGCGTGAAGGGCTCTCGTTCGCGTTACTCGAAGCGATGTCCGCAGGGCTCGCGCCTGTCGTTTCGGACGCTCCAGGCAATCCGGATGCAGTCGGAGATTCCGGGATCGTCGTGCGCCAGGGTGACACCGAGGGTTTCCGCGCGGCGTTCGAGCGCCTTGCGCTGGACACAGCCGGGCGTGAGCAGCTCAGCGAGCGCGCCCGTCGAAGAGTGGCCGACCGATTCAGCAGGGACACGATGATCGAGGAGACCCGCGAGGTGTACGGCGATGTGCTCGGGTTCGCTCGATGACACTCGACGCTGGATCCGACCTCTCTGGCGCGGAATACCTCCAAGAAGAGGTACCTCGCCAGCCCCGACGTCGGTCTCAAAGTCGTCCGTGGTGCGGGCATCCGCGGTGGCGGCTACGGCGTAGGCATGCTGCTGACGGCGGGGGCGTCCGTTCTGCTTCTCCGGCACCTCGGCGTCGTCGGCTTCGGCCGCTACGTGACCGTCACATCCCTCGTTGCAATTGCCGGTGGTTTAACCGACGCAGGTCTAACGGCGATTGCCGGACGCGATCTCACGCTGCGGCCGCGTGGCGAGCGGCGGAATGGGCTTCTCGCCAGCCTTCTCGGGCTTCGACTTCTACTGACGCCTGTCGGCTGCATAGCAGCTGTGGCGTTTGCAGTAGCGGCGGGCTACGGGCAAATTCTCGTCGCCGGGACTGTGCTCGCTGGCGCGGGAGCGACCATCGCGATCTACCAAATGACAGCGACGCTTCCTCTGTCGATCGATCTAGGATCGGACGACTAACTTCCTTAGATCTGGTGAAGCAGTCGGCCGCTTTCGCCGCAATCGCCGTACTCGTTGTGGCCGGAGCAGGGCTCCTGCCATTTTTCGGAGCCACGATCGCTGTTGCCGCCATTGGAATGGCGGTGACCCCGACCCTTGTTGGTGCTGATTTCGTTTGGCGACCCAGGTTTATCGCGCTCAGTGGCGGACGCTACTTCGAGAGGCGCTCCCGCTCAGCGCGTCGTGGCGCTCGGCGTCCTCTACTTCAGGTTACTGGTCGTACTGATGTCGCTATTGGCATCGGCCGTCGCCACCGGCCTATTCGCAACTTCCTTCCGGATCGTCGACATGCTTTACGGCCTTGCAGGATTGATCGCGACCACGGCGCTTCCGGTGCTCGCCGTTGCCGGCGCTGACCGCATAGAGGCTGGGCTACATCCTCCAGCGGATGACCGAGACAGCCGTGATCGCGGCGTGCTACCTCGTGTTGCTGGTTGCCGTACTCGCCGGACCTCTACTCGCACTCTTGGGAGGCCCCCCAGTACCGTGCCGCCGCGCCGATCCTGCAGATCCAGCTCTTTGCGCTCATCCCAATCTTTGTCACCTATGTCTGGCAGCTCGCACTCATATCGATCCGGCGTCAGTCGGCGATGATGGTGTCGAATGGCCTCGCCCTAGCTGTCGGACTCGCGTCCGGACTCGCCCTCATCCCCACGTATGGGGCAAAAGGTGGCGCGATCGCAGCAGTCGCCGCTGAAGTCGCATGCACGCTTTGCCTCGTCGTCGTCCTATCGCGCGAGCCTGGGACGCCACTGCCCGATTTCCGGTTCCTGTGGAAGCCTGCAATCGCCTCGACCCTCGGGGCCTGTGTCGCGTTCCCGACTGGACTTCCCCCAGCAGCTGCTGCCGTCGCCGCGACGGTTGTTTACGTCGCCATGTCGATCCTGACAAAGGCGGAGTCCCCGCGAGGTACTGGGATGCGGTGTTGGGCTATAGAAGTCGGCGGAATCCGAACAGCCCACAGCCGTAGCGAAACCCTGCGGCATGCTCAAGTGATCCAGTCCGGTCGAGGTGGCCGTGGTCGTCTGACCGCCGGCGAACTCCACAAGCTCGAGGCCACACATCCGTTCGACGACCGCATGCGGATCGTGGATCCGGTGCGCATTGAACAAACACGTGGCACTCCTACCGGTAGCGAGAGGAAAAGGTTCCCGCCGGGGGCTAACACGCGCTCCAGTTCCGCGAGAGCTTGCCACGTGCCTGACGGGTTCAATCCGTCCCCATCGCGGCCGAGACCAATGTGCTCGACTACGTGGAGAACGAGAGTGAAGCAACGGAATGGTCAGCGAACGGGAGCGCGAGGATATCTCCGGCGAGCGGACGAAGGTTCGCGACCTCGAGCTCAAGAGGCCGGATATCGACGAAGATGACGGGGAGCTTCGCGGCGAGCATGCCGACGAACATCAGCTGCGACCCCACGTCCACGTGCTCCGTCGGGGCGTCGGCGAAAATCCGTTCGGCCGCCCAAACCGCTTGGTGGAGGTAGTGAGGGTCAAACGGCGATGCCGGAAGGCGATCGCCGAGGCGGGGATCCGCGTCTCGAACCTTCAAGCGCTCCGAGCCCGCAAGCCGCGTGTACCGACGCCAGGTTCGGATGTATTCCGGGGTCGCCGAGAGTCTGTGGAGGGAACGCGCGGCGAAACTCAACGGCCGGCCTGTCAGTGGCGCGGCACCGGTTTCGGCGAAGCGACACGTTAGACACTCCTGCGCTCGAAGACGAGTGGAATCTCTTGGTGCGCGCCGCGCACCGCCCGGAAGTCCATTGCGTCGAGATCGATCCGCTCGCCCGCGAGGAAGCGCGCATTGAGCGCCTCCGGCGACATCTCGGGAGCCGCGCCGGCACGGTTCTTATACGTCGTCCTCACGATGTTCACTGGGATCGACACCAGACAGCTCTGACTGAACGACATCATCCAGGGCGGAGATATCGTTTGAGGGCCAGCTCCTCCTCAAGCTCGTTTGGATCGCGAATCGGCTGCGACGGGGAGCTTGGTACGAGCTGCGTTGCCATCAGGTGGCCATCCAGCGACAACGGATAGCCGAAATCATGTTCTGCCCGGGTCCAGTCCCACGCGACGACCTCACCGCCTTCGACTAACTCGGGCACAACCTGCGAGTTCCCGACCGAGTACGAGTAGGTCGTGTTCAGACCGAGCCTGAAGCTGAAGCACGCCGAAGCGCCGGTCGGAAGCGGAACCGCTGACGACCGTCGAAAGAACACGTCGTCGTCGGTGTGAAAAACCGTGTATTCGAATCCCCGATCGATCAACCCGACCACGTCCCGCTGGAAGTCCTCCGACTGCGGGACCGACTCGCCCGACGTCTCGTCCGCGACGACGGTGTAGCCCTGGAGAACTCCGGAGTCGATGCTTTGAAGAGGACTGCAACTCGTCCGTCATACGGTGCGAACCGTTCGATGCTCCGAAGGCAAGCGTGGAGCTGCATCGGCCGGTCCTCCGAGAAGACGATGCAGCGGACGGGAACTTTGACGACACGACGCGGGATCGAAAACGGCGCCCTTCGCTCAGGTCGCCGTGCGACCCGGCGAACGTTCCCCAAACGGCCCGCAGCCCACGCGTGCGCAGCCGGATTCGCGCACTCAATCGTTGCGCGTTGGTCACGACTCGGCGACTCGAGGAAGCCGATCGGCGAGCCACGCTCCAAGTCGCGACGAGGTGTAACCCGGCACATCGAAGAGGCTCGGATCACATATGCCAGAGCTCGGATTCGTTGGCGAGCATTGAGGCACGACTCGGCACAAAGCAGTTCCCGGGCGGCTTCGAGAGACTGCGTGGCGCGAGGGACTAACGACATCTGATGCCTGCCTGATGAGGTCTTTCGCCTGATCGCTGTCTAGCTCAGCGAGGATCGCTGTCCGCGAGAGCCACTCCGCTTTGACGGCGCGCGCCACAACGCTTTTCACGGATTCCGAGCCGTTGAAGAAGTTCCGGCGTGATCTCGCTCGCTCCATCCAACGGGTCTGGCGCGCCGGCAGCTCGGGCATCGGCGGCTGCCTGCACTGCCAGGCGAAGCCGTTCGATCTCGTCGATCCGCGAGAGTGATAGCTGGCCCGCGTGAATGCGATAGCCCACGAGGACCTCCGGCAGATTCGTCAGGTCGAACTGCTCTGAGATCCGAAGCCAGAGGTCGTAGTCCTCCAAAGTAGTCCAAGCGGTAGCCGCCAACGGCTGCCACCGTCGAACGGCGCAACATCACCGAAGGGTGCGCAAGGCAGTTCCGCCTGCGTAGCGTCGCCCTGACTACTTCCGCCTTCGTCGGGAACCGCAGCAGACGCCCGCGGTTGCCAAACTCATCAATCGTCTCGACGTAAGCGCCAACGACTGCCACTCGATCGTGCGCGTCAAGGTACCTCGCCTGGTGCGCTAGGCGGTCGGGCCGGGAGAGATCGTCGGCATGCGCGATCGCCACGTATTCGGCGCGCGCCTTCTGCCAGCCAACATTCAGCGCCGCAGCGATCCCCTGATGGCCGGTCAAGATCAGCCTGATCCGAGAGTCACGCTCCTGGAAGTCCTCGAGCATCAAACCGATTTCGTCTTGCGATCCGTCATCGACCGCAATGAGTTCGAAGTCACTAAGAACGTGATCGAGAAGGCTCTCAAGGGCTGCCGGCAGATAGGCGCCGCCATTGAAGACGGGCATCACGATGCTGACGCGCGGTTCCTGTTCAGGGTGAGTCATGGCGGCGATCGACCCTTCGGCGAATACGGATAGCTGCTCCGTGCTGGACCATCGGCAAAGTCGCGCGTAGCCCTCCTCCCCAGAGAAGCCGGGCAAGGAGCTCACAGAGATTGACCCGGGTCAGCCGTGACACCCGGGGAGGAGCTCCGTCAACGGCACCAGGAGCTTCAGGAGACGGGGAGCAGGCGATCTCCGCCGATTCTGAGAGCGTCCTGAAAAGAGGTGCTCGTGACGCCGCCGAAGCTCGCTGTAGTGCTCGGCGGTGTCGCCGAGCCACGCGGCCAGTTGACCGCCCTCGTCGCGCCGATATCGGAAGATGACGCGTGGCACGTACACGCCTTCCAAGGCGGAGTCTGCGAGGGACATCCAGAGGTCCCAATCTTCAAAGCCCTCGCGCAGCTGCCAGCCGCCCACCGCCGTAAGGGCGCTGCGGCGGAAGAGACACCCGCTTCCCGTAATGCAGTTCGTGTACGTGACGAGCCAAGGGTCGAGGGCGGGAATGCCTGGGATTCGAAAGGTCGTAAGGCCGGTCGTGGCGACGTCGCCCCGAGCCGCCGCCGCTTTCGGCGAGTGGTCGAGAGCATCAGCCAAGGACTCGACCGCTCCAGGCTCGAGAAGGTCATCCGCATCGAAACGCATGACGTAAGGAGCCGATGTCTGGTCTGCCCCGACCATTGCTGCCCTGGCCTGCCCCTCGTTGGACTGATGGAGAACGTGCACACCCTCTCGCTCAAGGTCCGACAGAACACTCAGGGTTTGGGCGTCCGTCGAACCGTCGTTGACGATCACCAACTCGACGGCGGAGCCGCTGTCCGGGATAGTGGCAACCGTCTGGGCGAGCGTTGCGCCATCGTTAAAGCAGGTGACGATGACGGCGACGCGTGCCCCAGACGCCGTTCCGCGAGCAAGGACCACCCATTACGTGAGATCTCGAACAGCGATGTAATTCGTCGTGGTGAACGTTTCGTCGTGCTCGGTGTAGGAGGTTATTGCGGAAGTCCCCCCTGGCCCAAGGCGGTGGATTTGAAAGTCCCTACTAAGGAGGTACCAGAAGTCCTGAAAATATGTTCTCGTGTCGATGTTGCAGCCGCCGAACTCAAATTGGACGACTCGAGCATTCCCCAACAGGTCACCCGCGCCCTTTAGCACATCCAATTCATGACCCTCAACATCGATCTTCAGAACGTCTACCGTGCTGATGTTCGCGGCGCGGGCCCAGGACTCCAGGCGCTTTACTGGGACTGGCTCTTCATGGGAGAGGTCCAGACCAAAGTGATCCAGACGACGCTTTGTCAGACTCGCTAGTCCGCTGCCAGGGACATCCGCATAGAGCACTGCTTCTCGGTCTTCAGCTGCAAGAGCGAGTCGGTTGAGACACTCGTATTTCCCTCCACCGCGAGCGAGAGCTCATCGAATGCCGCCGTGCTCGGCTCAAACGCGTAAACCCGAGCATGCGGAAGTTGCCTCAATGCTTGAAGAGTCCAGCTACCGACGTTCGCCCCGACATCGAGCACCACCAACTCGTCGAAGGCGGCGTTGCCCAAAAGCTGGCGAACTGCTGCGACCTCTTCGACGACTGTCCCGGTTCCCCAGCCCTTTCCTTGGGCGATCTGCGTAAGGCTTTCGAGCCGCCGAAGCCTGCCGCTCCCGAGCTTCGCAATCGCGCGCACGAAACGCGGCTGTAACACGCTTCGACGGTAGCAGCGAGCAAAGACGGAAATCGCGAAGACGCCTCGAGCTCAGGGATTGGGTTAGGGAGCACGCGCAACGAAGTAGTAGTTCGTGCAGATCCATGGCGCGAGTCGACCAAGGCCGACGTCGACGGCGTCGTAGACGTCGGCGAACCGTTCCGATTGCGCAAGCCTGGCCGGGAGCAGTGCGTGCATCGGATTCCGCGGTAACAGCGCGTATCGACCAGCATCGAGCAGCTCGAGACGAGCGCCGCACACAAGGTCGCCGATGTCTCGGCGCGTGTACCGATAGCGGTGACCAGCGGCGCGGCGGCTCGCGCGAACGACCGCATTGATCCAGCTGTAGCGATTCGGTAGATGGAAGCAGAGGGAGAACGCCGCCCCGACGGAGCACGCGGCCGATCTCCCGCAGACTCGCTTCCTCGTCACCGCCGGTTTCGCGGACGTGCTCGAGCACACCGATCGATGCGACCGCGTCGAAGGAGTCGTCGGCGAAGGGAAGCGTCACCGGATCTGAAGGGTCACCGAGCACAAGCCGGTAGCCGTCGCCAAGGAGCGCCTTAGGCACATGCTCCTCGTAGAGGGAGAAGCCCGTGGCCCGGTATCCAGAGCTCTGAAGAAAGTACGAGAAGTGGCCGCTCGCGGCTCCCCAGTCCAAGACGCTCGACCCCGGTGTGACGTATCTACGCGTCAACTCGTAGAGCCGCAAATACTGGTGCGATCCGACGCGGCTCTGGAACTGCCACTGGTCTCCCGATGACTCGAGGGCGCTGAGTATCTCGACGTGAGAGGGCACCGGTTAATCGTCCCCGGATCCGGCGTTCTGTCCCCTCGTCTTAGGTCCAACATCGACCGGCCAGCCGTGTGAACGGATTCGACCCCTCGTACGGGGGATGTTCCGTCCGCAGGCCTCACGGTGCCGGTTTGCGCAGACGGCGGGCGCTTCCGGGCCAGCCGTGTGACCGGCTACGACCCCTCGTACGGGGGAGTACTCCCTCGGCCGACTGGGTCACACTTCGCTTGTGGAAGGGGAGGTCGGTTCCGTGCTGGGTGAGGCTGAGCCTCGCGAGCTCCCCGCGGTAGGCGCGGGCGACAGGCGGTGGAGGCAAGCGGGCCTGTCCGCCGTACGTTCGCATCCTCGGCTCTTCGCGACTGCGGCGCTCATCGGGCTCGCCGTAGCTTCCGTCTTCCTCCGCGTCGTCATCGTCGGTCGGATCAGCGGTGTCTGGATCAGGTTGGACGAGCTCGGTTACGAGGAGATGGCGCGGAGCTTCGCTCACACGGGGCATTTCTCGGTCCTCGGCAAGAGCGGCCTGGCCTACTCGCCCCTCTATCCGGTCGTCCTCTCCCCGATCTACGCGCTGACCTCTTCCATGCAGACCGCCTACGAGTGGGCGAAGGTCGAGAACGCTGTACTGCTCTCGCTCTCGGTCTTCCCGATTTACGGGATCGCCCGCTCCGTGCTGTCGCGCGGCCGCTCGGTCGGAGTTGCCGCGATTTCTCTCGTCGCGCCGTTGATGCTCTACAGCGGCTTCGAAATGAGCGAGAGCCTCGCCTATCCCCTCTGCCTGGTCGCGATCTGGACGATGCTGCGGGCTGTCCGCCGCCCAACGGTGGGGAACGACGCGTTGCTGCTTGTTGCGATCGCGCTCGCTTCGGCGGCGAGGCTTCAGCTCGTCGTGCTGCTGCCGGCAGCCCTGACGGCCGTCGTGCTCGTCGCGCTGCTCCGGCCCGCACCCGGTGAACGGACTCGCGTCCGCGCCGTTGCTCCGTGCAGTCTTGGAGCACTGGCTTCTGTTCGGGGTCGTCGGGCGTCGCGCTCCTGGCCGTCCTCGTCGCGCAGAGCGATGAACGGTGGCGCGCTGCCGCTCGCGGGCCGCTACTCGAATGTCGGCACCGCGCACGCAAGCCCGGTGCGGGTGTTCGAGCTCTTCTTCCAGCATCTCGCCGGGCTCGATTGGGCGGTCGGCGTGATTCCGTTCGCGGCCGCGCTGCTCGGCTGCTACGTCCTCGTCCGCGCCGGCTTCCCGCGCGGGCGCTCGATTTTCGCATCGGTCGCCGTAGCGTCGATCTTCTGGATCCTGCTCGAGGTCGCCTTCGACGCAGCCGCCTTCGATGCCACCAGCTCCCACGAACGGCTCGGGCTTGATGGACCCGCCGAGAATCCACGAGCGCTACCTGATCTATCTCGTGCCGTTCTTCCTCGTCGCGCTCGTTCGGAGCATTGCCGCTTTTCCGAGCCGGCAAGGTCGCCACCCGCCGCCATCTCGTGATCGCAGCCGTCGTCGCGTTGCTTCCGGCGCTGATCCCGTTCGGCACGGTCATCAACAGCACGAGCGTGTCCGATTCCTTCTCGCTGCAGCCGTTCGGCACGGCGTACACGGGTACATCGTTGCGGCTCCGCACGCGACGACCGCAGCCGTCGCTCTGCGGCCATCCTGGCGTTCTCCTATTTTCGGGCTGCTGTGCGTCCGCTGCCGTCGCTCGCGATCACGGTGCCGTCTGGTGTTCCTCGGACTGTCTTACTCTCGAGCTGGGCAGGCAGATGACTCCGCTCACTCGCGCGGCCGTCGGGCTGCCCTGCGCACAACGACTGGGTCGATCGAGCGACCGGGGGCCGTGGCGCGGTCAGCCTTCGTGAGTGGCGAACGGACGTCCCAGATCACGGTCCTGGACACCGCCTTCTGGAACACGCTCGATAGCCCGCGTCTACTACACGTGCTCCATGTGCGCTCGGGCCGAGCTTCGGCGAGGAGCGGTTCAATGGCGCGATCCGGACGCGGTACGCAGTCGTGCCTGCCGAGTTCCACGTATCCCGGTCGCGTGCTCGCTCGGGATCAGGCCGGGACGGCTAGTCCTCGATCGCGCCGCCCGGCGGCACGTTGACTGTCCCGCGCGCCGACCGCCGGCGCTGCACGAGCTGACGCTCAGGCGTCGCGCCCGCGACGCCGCAACCCGATCAGCGAGAGCAGGAACGACGTGAAGAAGACCTGCACGCCGACGATGACCAGCGTCGCCGCCAGGATCGTCAGCGCTCCTCGGCGAGACTGCCGAGGCCGCTGCGCGACCCAGTGGCCGACGATGACGGCGCCGAGCGCCAGCCCGGCGATGCACAGCGCCAGCCCGAGCAGGAGCCCGTGCTCGAGCCGGATCCGGCGGCCGAGGCGCTCGAACAGCGGGTCGCGGTCGCCCAGCTGGTAGACGGCGTAGGAGCGGCCGCAGAGGCCGAAGCCGAACAGCTGCGTGCCGACGACGACGAGCAGCGAGCCGCCGATCAGCGTGTGGATGTAGAAGGCGTGCCCGAAGAGCGAGGCATGCGCGAACACGAGCGCCATCAGCACGACGCCGAGCGCGCCCGACGACGAGCCCGGGCACGAAGAAGAGGAAGTTCGGGTGGTAGACGAGCATCAGGCGTAGGTGGCGCCAGCCGTCGCTGAACGGCGAGAGCTTCGACTCGCCCTCCCGCGGGTGGAGCGCGATCGGCAGCTCGCGGATGTCGAGGCTCGCGCGCGCCGCCCGGATAACCATCTCCGAGGCGAACTCCATCCCGGTCGCCTGCAGCGCGAGCGTCGGGAGCACGTCCGGCGCACCGCGCGCATGCCGCAGTGGGCGTCGCCGACCGGCGTGCGGAAGAGCAGATTCAGGAAGCCGGACAGGATCGGGTTGCCGATCGCGGCTGAGCGCAGACATCGCGCCCGGCTCGACGGCCTGCATCCGGTTCCCCATCACGAGCTCTGCGCCGTCGTCGAGCTCACGGATGAAGCGCGGGATCTCCTCGAAGTCGTACGTGAGGTCGGCGTCGATCATCACGATGTAATCGCCGCGGGCCTCCGCGAAGCCGGCGAGGTAGGCGCTCCCGTAGCCGCGCCGCGGCTCGTCCACGACCCGCGCACCGGCGAGGCGCGCGAGGACGCCGCTGCCGTCGTCGGAGCCGTTGTCGACGACGATCACTTCGCCGTCGAGACCATGCTCGTCGAGGACCCGCTGCGCCGCGGTCACGCACTGGCCGATGCTCTCGGCCTCGTTCAGGCAGGGGATGACGACGGAGACGCAGGACTGTGTCCGGCGCCGGAACACTGCGTGCGCTCCGAAAGGACGCTAATCGCCACACTCGGACTTAAGTGCTGGCCGAGCCGGCTACACCCCCCGCACGGCTCAGGTCGCTCCCGCCGTTCGATCAGTGCCAGCGGAGCCGGATCGGCGGCATTGCGCCGCCCGGCGAAGAGCTCGGACAAGATCGTGGCTGCCAGTTCCAGTACGCGACGCGACTCGCTACGACCGCGAGCACGTGAACGACCTGTGCCGGCGATCCGGCCGCGTTCGCGGACGCGCCCCAGATGAGCAGCGGCGCGGCCCAGGCGAGCACTGAACTCCTGCCGGTAGAGGGCGACGACGACGAGCAGGACGGCGAGACGTAATGCATCTCGAGCAGCGGCGACAGCACGAGGATGGCGAGGATCGCCAGCCCGAACGCGTCCCGATCGCGGCCACGCCTGCCCGCGATGAGCACGACCCCGAGGAGAGCGGCCCCGAGCAGTGTCTCGAGCGCGGTGTCCGCGGTCCAGTTCGGCAGCACCGGATGGAGCAGCGCCGCGATCGAGTAGCCGCCCGGCCCTTCCCTGCTCGAGACGGTCGACAGGAGGTGCGGGTAGCTGACGGAGCCCCGCGAATCCGATGCCGGCCCACGGCAGGAAGACCAACAGCGCCGACGTTGCCGCGGCGAGCGCGGCGGTCCGGTAGCGGCGGGTCGCCACCAGCCAGACGAGCACCGGCCAGAAGAAGAGCTTCAGCGCGATGACGAGGCCGCAGTACCAGCGCTGCGACGACCCTCCGGTCGCGGTAGCGCCAGACGAGCGCCAGGCCGAGCAACAGCGGCAGCGTCACGTTCGCGGTTTGGATTGCGATGATCGTCGGCCACCAGAGGAACGCGATCGCGTAGCAGCGCCAGTCGCGTACGCCGAGCACCAGCAGCGTCGCCGGAACCGCCGCGATAACGAGCGCGACGATGATCACCTCGGCGGCGACCGTGGGGAGCAGCGTGAACGGAACAAACAGGTACGCGCTGAGCGGTGGGTAGATGAAGGGCTCGCTGGGCGAGCGCTGTTGCCGAGAGCGGGCCGTACGGAGACGCTCCGTGCACGACTGCATGCGCAGCCCGCAGGTACGCCTAGTGGAAGTCGAGCGCGAACTTGCCGCCGAGCGCCGCGTAGACCAGAACCCAGAGCGGTGCGACGATCGCCCAGAACGCCAGTCCGTGGGTCAGCGCCTTCTTCAGCGGGTCTCGTTGCTGCGGCATCGTGCCGCCGTCCGTCTCCACAGCCGGACGCTATATCGGGCGCGGCGGCGCGTCGGCGCCCGAACGAGCTAACCCGGCCAGCCCTTCGGCGAGGGGCCGCGGCGAGCTTCGGCGCACGGTCTGGATCGCCACGACAGTCGATCACGGCGAGCACGAGGGCGATCCGCCAGACGACGCCGAGCAGACTCCGGGTGCGGTGTCGCCCAGAGCACGAGCGGCAGTAGCCAGAGCGGCGCGAGTCGCGGCCTCGCCAGCGCGATCGGCGCGAGCAAAAGAACGAGGTAGTGGTTCCAGAGGATTGGCGTCGCGATCAGCGCTGAGATGACCGCGGCGGCGAAGGTGACCTCGTCGCCGCGGCGGCGAAGCAGCACCAGCGCAGCGACGGCAGCGATCGCTGTCGCCGCGGCCACCAGCTCGCTCGTCGATGCCGTGACATGGAGCGAGATCAAGAGGCTCTGCACCGAGTACGACTTCCACCGCTGTACCTCGTTCAGCAGCCGGACCGTTTGTGGGTAGCGGCGCATGCCGCCCGGGTCGATGCTGGCCCAGAGTGCGAGGGTCGCACCGATCGTCGCGAGCGAGGCAGCGAAGGCGCGGAAGCGACGAGTGACAAGCAGCCACACGAGCACCGGCCAGAGAAACAGCTTCGCCGCCGCCGCGACCGCGAGCGGCACACCCGCGACGGTGCGATCTCGGAAGCGCCACCCGAGCGCACACAGCAGGAGGAGGAAAGGACCGATCGAGCCCACGCCGAGTGCTCCGATCACGGAAACCCCGAGCAGCGCGGCCCCATAGCAGCGCCAGTCGCGGACGCCGAGGAGCCAAATCGAAGCGAGCACCGCCGCCACCGAAAGGATCAGAAAGGCGACCGCCGTGGCTCGCTCGGGCGCCACCGCGAAGGGGATGAACGGCAGAGCAAACGGCGTCGGATAGACGAAGCGGTCATTCGCGGCAAGGAGTTTGACGGTCGGATGCACGTACGGGCTGTGGCCGTGGAGGACTTCCCGACCCGCGCGGCGAAAGACTGCGAAGTCTCCGCCGCCCCCATGGCCGTAAACGAACCACGCCAACCAGAGAACCACGATCGCCGGCACCTGCGCGAAGACGCCGAGCTCGAAGGGATGCCGAAAGCGACGCAGGGCGGCACTCACGCGTCTCATCCTCGCGAGTGAGCTCTACTGATGCACTAGACGATCTCGTGGAAGGCGCCTAGCCGATGGAGGCTTGCGAGATCACCGACGCTCTACTTCGATGCGACGGATGAACAGCGCCCAGGCGACGGCCGAGCGGCCTGTCGGCAGCAGACTCGCGAGTCTGCTCGAGGACAACGGTCTGATCGTCATCGTCCTGGGGGCGTTCGCGATCGTGTTCGTCCTCTCGCTGCGCAAGCAGCTGGTCGTGGACGGCTGGATGGCAATCGTCTCGGGCCGCTGGATCGTGCAGCACGGCCTTCCCTCGCACGACGCACTCACCGTTTTTGCGCGCGGACGCCGCTGGACCGACCAGCAATGGCTCGCACAGCTCGGCCTCTACGGGTTGTGGCGCCTCGGCGGCGTGAAGCTCGCGCTTTTCGTCCACGCCCTGCTCGTGACCAGCGGGCTCGCCGGCGCGGCGCTGTTCGCGCGCACCCGCGGGGCGACGGCGCGCTCGGTGACCTGGATCGCCATTCCGGTTCTCATCGCCTACTACCCGGTTGCGTCCGTGATGCGGCCGCAGTCGTTCGCCTTCCCACTCTTCGCGGCCGTGCTGTGGCTCGTACTCGCCGACGCCCGGCAACCCTCGCGCCGCGTCTTCCTGACCCTCCCTTTGCTCGTGCTGTGGACGAATCTCCACGGCTCGGTCGTGCTCGGCGCGATGCTCGTCTCGCTCGACGGCCTCGTCAGCATGGTCCAGCAGCGGCGTCCGAGCGGGCGTGGGCTCGCGCTCCTGCTCGCGCCATGGGCCTGCGTATTCGCCTCACCCTACGGCCCTCACCTTCCCGCGTACTACGAGAAGATCCTCGTCGGCGGCGACTTCAAACAGTTCGTGACCGAGTGGCGCCCGACCACGCTCACCGCACAGACGGCGGCCGTCTATCTGCTCGTACTCGGTGGGTTGTGGCTGCTCGGCCGAGCCGGCCGCAGCGCCCCACTGCTCGACCAGCTCGCATTCGTACTCACCTCCGTGCTCGCGTTCGAGGCGGTGCGCAACACAGCGTGGATCGGGCTTGTCGCCCTCGCGGTGCTTCCACCCGTCGTCGACCGGCTGCGCAGCGCTCCGGCCGAAGAGCCGGCGCGCCTGAACCGGATCCTCTCCGTGACGATCCTCGCCGCGCTCCTCATCGCCGTCGCCGGGGTGGCGGCGAAACCGACCAGCTGGTTCACCAGCGGGTTCCCGACGGCGGCAGCGAAGGCCGCATCCGCCGCAGCTGGGCCGCACGGACGCGTGTACGCCTCAAGCCCCTTCGCCGACTGGCTGCTCTGGAGCCGCCCGGAACTCTCAGGCCGGGTCGCGTACGACGCCCGCTTCGAACTCCTCTCGGCCGCGCAACTCGAGCGGATCGCGCGTTTCCAGGGCCGGGTAGGGAACTGGCTGCCGACCGCGCGCGGCTTCAACGTCTTCGTACTCGACCCGCGCTCAGACGGCGCGCTCGAGCGGTCGCTCCATCGCGACCTGCCGGCCCAGGTGGTCTTCAGCTCTCCACAGGTCGTGGTGCTACGCCGGCGCGGCTGAGCGCCGGCTTGTCGGACACGAACAGCGTCCGCACCGCGACGACAGCGAGGACGGAGAGAGCCAGGGCGATCCGCCAGGTCTCCCCGTGCGAGTTGCTCGACGGCGTCAGCCAGAGCAGCAGCGGCAGGAACCAGAGGCCCGACAGCCGCGGACGGTAGAAGGCGATCGGCACGAAAAGCAGCAGGAGATAATGCATCCAGAGGAGCGGCGTCGTCACGAGCGAAGCTATGACCGCTACGGCGAAGGCACGGCGATCACCGTCGTCGCCCCTGGCCGCCCACCAGATGGCGACAACCGCGGCCAGCGAGAGCACGACTGTCACGGCAGTCTCGGCACTCCCGCTCAGACCGAAGAGCCCTACGAGCGAGTAGCTCACAGGGACCTCGACCTGCTCGAGCACATGCAGGATGGTCGGGTAGCTGCGCAGCCCGGCAAAATCGATAACCGCCCAGCCTCCTATCAGGAGCACGATGCCCAAGGCGGCGCAGAAAATCGCCGCCCGCCAGCGTCTCGTGACCAGGAGCCAAACGGCGAGCGGCCAGAGGAAGAGCTTGAGGAGTGCTGTGACGGCAGTGGCTGCCCCCGCCACCGTCGGGTTGTCGCGGTAACGCCAGCAAAGCGCCGTGCCGAGAAGAAGAAATGACGTGAGGGTGCCGAGGGCGACGGAATTGATGGCCGGCGCCGAGATGAGCGCAATGCCGTAGCAGCGCCAGTCCTGGACGCGCAGTACGCGTAGCGCGACAACGATGGCGATCAGACCGAGCACGAACATCAAGACGCGGGACGGCCCCGACGGCACGGCCGCGAACGGTGCGAAGAGCAGGGCGGCGACGGGCGGATAGACGAACCTGTCGAAGTGGAGGTACGCGGAGGGATTCGGGGCGACGTATGGGGAGCGGCCATGAACGACCGCCAGGGCGGCCGTCCGGAAGATGCCGAAGTCTTCCAAGGCCACCCGAACATGCAGCTCCTCCCAGGCCGCGAACGCGATGCCAATCGCCGGCACGCAGATGAAGCACGCGAACTCCCACGGCTGCGCGAACGAGCGTAGGCGATCGCCGAAGGCGTCTAGCCGGTGCACGCGTCGAATTGAAGCGATCCGCGGCGGGCCACGCCGCCGACCAAGGACTGGTCCAGACCCACCGATCAGGCGTAGAGCCGTGCGCGAGGCAGAGCCGAACGGACTGGATGAGCCACCCGTCCTGCCGTTCCGTGCGGCCCCCGTCCGGGGCTATCAACAGACTCAACGTCTCGAACAGGAGTGCACTTTGATTAATCCACTACTCATGCGCGCGTACTTGCGCCTCCGTCACAACGAAGAGGGGCAGACGCTCGTCGAATACGCCCTCATCCTCGTCCTCGTCTCGACGGCCGCGTTCACGCTCCTGAGTGCGGTCGGCGGCTTCCCCACGTCGGTTTTCAGCAAGGTCAACGCCGACTTCTAGTCGGGACGAAGGACCTAAGCGACCCAGCCTTCCAGCGGAAGTAGCTACGAGCCTAGAGGTCTATGAGTCGCGTAAGCCACGAATTGCGTGGCGGGAATCGAATGGGGCTCCTCGCTCCGGCGTCGAAATAAGGCGCGTGGGGAGCCTGGAAGGAGGCACCAGATGGAGAGGGCGAAGCAGATCCCTATGCGGCTGTACCTCGCGTTCACGGCTCTTCGCGACCGCGAAGAGGGTCAGGCAATGGTGGAGTATGCGCTCATCCTGGCGCTCGTCTCCGTCGCAGCCGTGGCCATCCTGAGCACGCTCGGCAACTCGGTCTCCTCGATCTTCAACGAGATCAACAACGACCTGTAGTCGGGACGAAGGACCTGAAAGGACCAAGCCTTCCAGCGGAAGCACCACCTACCGTGAAGGTCTATCCATGGTAAGCGCCACGAATCGCGTGGCGGGAATCGAGCGGGACTCCCGGCCCGGCGTCAGATTGAGGCTAGTGGGAGCCCGAAAAGGAGGCACCAAGTGGAGAGAGCGAAGCAGATCCCTATGCGGATGTACCTCGCGCTCACGGCCCTTCGCGACCGCGAAGAGGGTCAGGCAATGGTGGAGTATGCGCTCATCCTGGCGCTCGTCTCCGTCGCGGCTGTGGCCATCCTGAGCACGCTCGGTCATTCGGTCTCGTCGATCTTCAACGAGATCAACAACGACCTCTAGACCAGGTCGGTAAGGAGCATCGCGTGGTCGAGGGAGCTCTCAGGGGTCGTCCGGTGATGGAACCGGCTCCCGAGCGGCGCCCTCGGCCGCGCGGGCGACTACGCCTGTTCGGCCGCGACGAACGCGGTACGGCACTCGTCGAGTTCGCGCTGATCGCGCCGTTCCTTTTTCTGCTGCTCTTCGGGATCATCGATTTCGGTCGTGCGCTCAACTACTACAATCAGGTGACGCAGCTCGCGGGGCAAGGCGCGCGAGCCGCGGCTGTCAACCGAAATCCCGATGGCACCGCAGTCACGAGTGGCTCCTCGATTCAGAACCAGCTCGCGACGACGTACACCGCGCAGCCGGAGCTGAAGAAGGGAATCGCGGTCTGTATCACGCAGGTACCGACGAATGTCGGCAATCCGGTGACCGTCAAGGTCAGCTACCAGTTCCACTTTCTGCCGTTTGTCGCGGCCGCAGCAAACGCCTTGGGTGGCCTCACGTTGAGCGCGACGGAGACCGAGCGCGCCGAAGTCGTCCCGGCGAGCTACGCCGCTGACGACCAGACCGGCGCCCCATCAACCAGCAACCCGCTGTGCTCGTGATGCGCAAATTCCTTCACAGGCGAACCTTTGAGACGCGCGACGAGCGCGGGGCGGCGTTGGTCCTGGTTGCCGTCATGCTTCCGGTCCTCATCCTCTTCGTGGCGTTCGGAATCGAGGTTGGGCACTGGTTCGACTACAGCCGCAACCTGCAGAACCGTGCGGACGCTGCTGCGCTCGCGGCCGCGGTGGAGTACGGGAATACCTGCTCGGGGAGCGCGACGAGCGCCCAGACCGATGTGATCGGCAAGGTGGCTCAGCAGTACGCCGGCCCGCCGAACGGAGACACGACGGCCGGGAATCTTCCGTACCCGTTTGGTTCGGTCGCGAACTACCAGAACCAGCCGAATCTCACCAAGGGCGCCCCGACGGACTTCCACATGCTGCTGAACTCGACACAGAACTATCCCACAGGCGCGAACTGGAGCATGGGGACCACCGGCCACACCGACAGTACGGCCCTCTGCAGTTCGAAGGACGAGGACGGAAATGTCGGCGCGATGGTGGACGTGCGTCTCACGCAGGCGAACCTCCCACTTTTCTTCCCGCTGTTCGGCTTCAAGCCGACGATCAGCGCTCATGCGCGGGCCGCGCTCGAGGGGGAGGCCAGCAGCAATGCGACTCCGATCGCCGTCGGAGACACCGGCTTCACGCCGTGCGTCTCCGTCAATCTCGTCAACGGAGACACGAATACGGTGATCCAGACGGTCGCACTTTCGAAGGAGCCCACGGACCCGAACAATCCGACGGCGCCGGTGCAGTGGGACAACACAGGCTCGCCCCTATCTTTCACGATGCCCGGCTCCTCGAACGTCTACGTCCAGCCCTTCCTCAGCGACTGCAACGGCAGCGGCGAGACCTTTGACGACAGCACAAACACGGGCTTGCTGATGATCAACAAGTACCCGTCGCCCTCGCCGACGGTCAACAACGACAACCCTCCGCAACTCGATACCGGCGGAGTAACCGTGAACGGCAGTTGCCCGAACGCGACCCAGTACTTCTCGCAGTCGGGGGCGGACTGCAGCGTCGAAGTCGACGCGCTCGTCACGTTCGCGCCGAACGTCGGAAACAACGGCAGCCTCACTCTCGTCCAGCACGAATGGGACAACACGAACAATGTCTGGGACCACCACGCAGAACCCAATGCATGCCTCGCAGGGGAACGGCGCGAAAAGTTGCGCGAACACCGCTGCCTACTGCACGAACGTCCTGATCGGCGACACGAGCGGCATCGACCAGTTCTCGTTGAACTGGAGCCAAACCGCCGGCTCGATCGGGGGCACCCAGTGCGGAACCGGCAACGGGCAGCAGCCGCCGCCCTGCACGGGGCAGATCAGCAACGGCGCCATCCTGCAACAGGTTTTCGGCGCCTGTAACGGCTGCGATCAGCCGGACGACTCGGGCCCGGTCGTCTTCGCCCGCGTCAGCGAGGTCAATAACGGCGTCGTGTCGAACGACACGAATAGCCTCGCCGGCGGATCGACCCACAATCTCGTGTTCACGCTCAAGCTCTCAGGTGTCAACACGGCGGCGCCCGGCGACCCCGACACCGTCCTCCGTTTCGCGACCTCGACGAACCATCAAACCGGGCTCGTCGATTGCGGGCAGGGGAACTCGACGAGCAACGACTCCGCGGTCGTCTACTACGGCTGTGGTCCAGGCAATCCCGTCGTTCCGGGTCTGAATCCGCTCTTCGTCTATTCACGCCCGCCCGGCAGCGACTGCAGTCCGGCGACCGACGGCAATACCACGGGCTGGCCGAACGGCAACCAGCAGGACTGTGTTCAGACGACTCCCGGCCAGCGCCGGCAGGGGATCATCTGCCCGCTCGTCGAGCGGATCGTCGGGGCGCCGTTCGGCGGCAACTGCCAGGGCGGGGCCTCCGGCACGTGTCCAGCCAACAAATGGTCGAACACCTTCGGGTCGAAGAACATCATGCCGGGAGATCCGCGCGCGGTCCAGATGATCATCACCTCGGTCGCCGACTTCGCGGCGGGTGCGGGCCAGCCGCAGGCCTGGCTCCCGATCCGACAAGTTCGCAACCTTCTACGTACCGGCTGGGACAGCAAGATCAATCCGCGGCTGCACGGGGAATGGAGGAAACGATCCATATCCCGTAAAGGGGAAGCGGAATTCGCAGAACGGCGCCGTCTGGGGCCATTGGATCAACTACGAGGACACAGCCGGAACCCCGAACGGGAAACTCTGCGTCATTAGCACCTCACCAACGAACTGCGTTCCGGCGCTAACGCGCTAGAAAGAAAGAGGAGGAAGAACAGTGGAAAACATCATGTCGAGCAAGCTGTTCACGACGCGGCAGGGCACCGTCTTGCTCGGCGTGATCGCAGCGATCGTCGCGGCCATCGCGCTGATCGTGTACCTGAACAACTACCGGAACAGCGTCAGCCCGCCACCGGTCAGCGTGCTCGTGGCCACGAAGACGATCCCGCAAGGGATGTCGGGCGACGTCCTCGCAAAGTCGACGAGCTTCTACGAGGTGGCGAAGATTCCGGGGAACAAGGTGCTTAGCGGCGCCATCACCGACGCGTCCACGCTCACCGGCAAAGTCGCGCTGGCGGACATCAATCCTAATTCGCAGCTGACGGCGGCCCAGTTCGGTGCCGCGTCAGGCGTCCAGTATCAACTCACCCCTAACGAGCGGGCCGTCGTCGTCGACCTGGGCTCGCCGCAGTTGGTAGGCGGGCAGATCGCGGCAGGCAGTCACGTCGACTTCTGGGTAACGACGAGTGGCCAGGGCGGAAACGGTGTCTCGCGGGCGATCGCCAAGCTGCTCTTCCAGAACATGGACGTGCTCGGAGTGAACGGCGGCAACGTCACGCTGCGGGCGGAGACGCCGGCGCAAGCGGGACAGATCATCTACGCCTCGACGAACGCCCAGATCTGGCTCGCGCTAAGGCCGACGGTCGGCACGAAGGACCAAGCCGCCGGTCATCAGCGCCGGCAGCGTGACGGGAGGCTGAGATGGCGGACACGATTCGGATCATCGTCATCCTCGCCGAGCACGCCGACCGGCAGCTCGTCGAGTCGGCACTCGAGAACGAGCCGTCGCTCGAGGTCATCGGTGACGCCGACTACCTCGAAGACTGGAACGGGTTGCTCGAGCAGCCCAGCGACCTCGTCGTCGTCGGTTGTTACGGCCACGACGACGCCGTGACGCGCATGGTCGACCACGCCGTGAAACACCGGCCCGACCGGCCGGTCGTCGTGATGAGCGAGGCGTCGCCCAACGGCTTCCTCCGGCAGGCGTTCGAGGCGGGCGCCGACGACGTGATCACGCTCCCGCAGTCGTCGGAGCAGATCGCGTTCACGCTCGAGAAGGTGATCGCGAGACGGAAGGGGCTCGCGGTTCCCGGCAAGGCGGCTGCCCCGCTGATCGCCATCCTCGGGCCGAAGGGCGGCACCGGGAAGACGCTCATCGCGACGAACCTCGCGGTGGCGCTTGCCCAGCGCGACGCGAACGTCGTGCTCGTCGACCTCGACCTTCAGTTCGGCGACATCGGCCTCGCCCTCGGGCTCTCGCCCGAGCGGACGATGTACGACCTGATGAAGGCCGGCCCGCCGTTCGACCACGAGAAGCTCGACCGGCACCTGATCCGCCACTCCTCCGGCGTCAAGGTGCTGATCGCGCCGACGCGGCCCGACCAGGCGAGCGCCGTTTCGATCGACTTCCTGCGCGACATCTACGCATCGCTGCGGACGATGTGCGACGCGGTGATCGTCGACACCCCGCCTGGCTTCACGCCCGAGGTGATCGCGACGATCGACGTCTCGTCCGAGATCTGCATGGTCGGGATGCTCGACTCGCTCTCGTTGAAGAACACGAAGCTCGGCCTCGAAACGCTCGACCTCATGGGCTACGAGACCGACCACGTCTCGCTCGTGCTCAACCGGGCCGACTCCCAGGTCGGGATCACCCCGGACGACGTCTCGACGATCGTCGGCCGTGGTCCGGACGTCTCGATCCCGAGCGACCGCGAGATCCCGCGCTCGGTCAACGAGGGGACCCCGATCGTGGCGGCGAAGCAGGGGTCGGGGGCAGCGAAGGCGTTCCGCGCCCTTGCGGACCGCTACGCGAAGACGCCGGCGCCGAAGCCGGCGCCACTGCCCAGCTCGTCGACCGGCGTCCGGGCGCTGATCGGGAGGAGGCGCTAGATGGAGCTCCACGAGCGCCTGAACACCTCGAAGCCAGCCCACGGGCGCGAACGACCCGTTCGCGGAGGTCAAGAGCCGCGTCCACTTCACCGTGATCGGGGACCTCGGGCCGCAGCTCTACAACGTCAGCATGGATCCGGAGGATCTCCGCGAGCGGGTGCTCGCGGACGTCCGCGATCAGCTCGCTCAGGAGACGGGGATCTCGCGCGACGACCGGCAGCGGATCGCGCTCGAGGTCACCGACGACATCCTCGGCCACGGCCCGCTCGAGCGGCTCCTCGCCGACGAGAGCGTGACCGAGATCATGGTCAACGGCCCGTACGACATCTGGATCGAGCGTGGCGGTCGGCTTTCCCCGACCGATGTCGTGTTCAACGACGAGTGGCACCTGCGCCGGATCATCAACAAGATGGTCGCCCAGGTCGGGCGGCGCATCGACGAGTCGTCGCCGATGGTGGACGCTCGCCTTCCCGACGGCAGCCGCGTCAACGCCGTCATCCCGCCGCTCTCGCTCAGCGGTCCGCTGATCACGATCCGGAAGTTCAGCCGCAAGCGGCTGACGCTCGACGACATGATCAAGCTCGGCACGCTCAGCCAGGAGACGGTCGAGTTCCTCCAGCGCTGCATCCGTGCGCAGCTGAACATGCTCATCTCGGGCGGAACCGGCTCGGGCAAGACGACGCTCATGAACGCGCTCTCGACCGCGATCCCGAACGAGGAGCGGATCGTCACGATCGAGGACGCGGCCGAGCTCCGGCTGAACCAGGACCACGTGCTGCGGCTCGAGTCGCGGCCGAAGGACCTTGCGGGCGAGAACGAGATCCCGATCCGGATGCTCGTCCGCAACTCGCTGCGCATGCGGCCCGACCGGATCATCGTCGGCGAGGTTCGCGGCGCCGAGGCGCTCGACATGCTCCAGGCGATGAACACGGGCCACGACGGGTCGCTGTCGACGATCCACTCGAACACCCCGCGCGATGCGCTCGCCCGCGTCGAGACGATGGTGCTGATGGCCGGCTACGACCTGCCGGTGCGCGCGATCCGCGAGCAGGTCTCGTCTGCGCTCGAGTGCATCATCCACCTAGAACGACTCGAGGACGGCTCCCGCCGCGTCACCTCGATCACCGAGGTGCAGGGGATGGAGACCGACGTGATCACGCTCCAGGAGCTGTTCAAGTTCGAGATCGACGAGGTGACGCGCGACGGCACGATCGTGGGCGGTCTGCGGGCCACTGGTCTGCGGCCGGCGTTCCTCGAGAAGTTCGAGAAGCGCGGCATCGCGCTGCCGCTCGGGCTCTTCCAGGGGCGCGAGCCCGAGTTCGGGACGGCGGCAGCGCTGGGGACGGCGGGCCGGTGAGGCGACTCCCGCTCATCGTTTCGCTCGTCCTCGTCGTCGGTGTCCTCGCCGGAACGGCCATGGGAGCGGGTTCGTCGTCGGCCGAGCCGACCCTGATCGAGGCCAAAGGCCCCGCCTTCCCTGTGCAGAGCTACCTGCTCAAGCTGCCAAGCAGCCAACGGTTGACCGTGAACGACGTGACGGTGACCGAGAACGGCAACGCCGTCCTGAATACGACGCTCGTCCCGGCCAGCCAGGCGTCGAATAAGACGTTGGGGGTCGTGCTCGTGGTCGACACGAGCTACAGCATGAACGGAGCACCTCTGGCCGCTGCTCTTGGAGCCGAGCGGGCGTTCGCAGCTCAGCGGAACGCGAAGGAGCAGCTCGGCGCGATCGACTTCAACCACAAGACCACGATGGTGTTCCCGCTCACGACCTCGGATTCCACGATTCACACCGCGCTTATCACCACCCCCGCGGTCGGCGGAGGCACCTTCATCTACGACGCCGTCGCGCGAGCCGAGGCAATGCTCAAGGACGCCAACATCAGCTCCGGCTCGATCGTCGTTCTCTCTGACGGCGCTAACACCGGCGGCACACACAACCTCGCCGGGGTCACCAAGGCAGCACGAGCCGCTCACATCCAGATCTACACGATCGGGCTGCACGACCAGACGTACAAGCCCGGCACGCTCAAGGCGCTTGCAGCGGCCGGCCGCGGCGAGTACGTCGAGGCGAACACGAAACAGCTCACGCCGCTCTTCAAGCAGTTGAGCCAGCAGATCTCGAGCCAGTACCTGCTCCAGTACACGTCGCCCACCGGCCCGAGCAAGACGGCGCGCGTCAAGGTGCAAGTGAAGGGGGTCGGTACCGCGACCACGGCTTACTCGACGCCTCCACTAACGGTCTCGACCACCCCGACTCCGCCGTACAAGCCTTCGATCGGCGACCGCATCTTGAGCTCCACGATCACGATGATCCTGCTCGCGCTCTTCGCCGCTGCCGTCGTCGCGCTGCTCGTCATCGGGCTGCTACGACCGAAGCGAAGCACACTGCCCGCGCGGATGGCCGAGTTCGTCTCGATCCGAGACCTACAGAAAGACAAGGGCGAGGGAGCCGCAGCAACGGCGCAGGACGAGCCCGACCAGAACGACTGGTGGACTCGATTCGAGGAGACGCTCGAGATCGCCGACATCAAGATCGAGCCCGAGTGGATCGTCGCGGGAACCATCGCCGCGACAGGCCTTACCTTCCTGCTCATCTATCTGGCAACAGGCTCGGCGTGGTGGGCACTCCTCGCGTTGGTCATCCCATACCTCTCGCGCGACTGGGTGCTTCGCACGCTTGCCCGGCGGCGCAACAAGTTCGCCGAGCAGCTTCCCGACGCCCTACAGGTGATCGGGTCTGCCCTCCGCTCAGGGCACAGCTTCGCCGGAGCTCTGGCGGTCGTCGTGGAGAGCGCGTCCGAGCCGATGAAAAGCGAGATGCAGCGGGTCGTCGCCGACGAACAGCTGGGCGTCCCGATCCAGGACTCGCTCAACGTCGTCGCCAAGCGCATGGCCAGCCGCGACGTGGAGCAGTTGGCGCTCGTCGCCGAGCTACAGCGTGAGGCCGGCGGCGATGCCGCCGAGGTGATCGACACGGTGGCCGCGACAGTTCGGGAGCGCTTCGACCTGAAGAGGCTGATCCATACCCTGACGATGCAGGGGCGTATGTCGCGCTGGATCGTGACGGCGCTGCCCATCTTCGTGGTCATCGTCGTCTACCTCGAGAACCCGACCTACTTCCACCCGCTCACGGCCACGCTGTTCGGCAGGATCGTCCTCATTTTGGCCGCAGCCTGGGCCGTCGCCGGGTCGTTCGTGATCAAGCGAATCGTCGAGATCGAGGTCTGAGGCGAAATGATCATCTTCCTACTCATCGGCCTGGTGCTGTTCGCCACGGCCGTCGCGCTCATCACACGGGGCGTCATCGCCGCACGGCTTCGGACGGCCGACAACCTCGGCCAGATCGGACACTACGGCTTCGCCGGCACGCCGGACCTCAATCCGATCGGCGGCCTACGCGGCTATATCGAGTCCGTCGCCGCGGCGATCGGCCGTCTCTTCACCGATGACCTGCACCTGATCAACGAAGAGCGGCTACGGAAGACGCTGATCTCGGCCGGGATGTACCGGACCTCGCCCCGGACGGTAATCGGCTACCAGCTCCTATTCGCGCTCGCACTGCCGACGATGTGGCTCTTCTTCGCACTCGGCGCCGGTACCTCCACCGCGCTGGCGATCCTCGCGGCGATCTTCTTCGCCTTCATCGGCTGGTACGCGCCCGGCTTAGTCGTCCAGCGTCGGGCCGAGTCGCGTCTCCACCGGATCGACCGCAGCATGCCAGAGCTGATCGATCTGCTCGTGGTCACCGTCGAGGCCGGACTCAGCCTCAGCGCGTCCCTTCAGCTCTCAGGCGACCGGATGAAAGGCCCACTAGGCGAAGAGCTGCGCATCGTGCTCCAGGAGCAGCGGATGGGGCTCACTCCGGTGCAGGCACTCGAGAACATGACCACCCGCTGCCCGACGCCCGCCGTCGAGTCGTTCGCCCGGGCAATGATGCAGGGCGCGCTACTTGGCGTCTCGGTCGGGCAGATCCTGCGCAATCTCGCGATCGAGATGCGCAAACGGCGCCGGGCCCTGGTCGAACAGCAGGCACAGAAGGCACCGATCAAGATGCTCTTCCCGCTCGTCTTCATGATCTTCCCCGCGCTGTTCGTCGTCATCCTCGGCCCGGCAATCGTGTCCATCTTCCACGCGCTCAAGGCCGGATGAGCGTCCCGACCGTTCCCATGTCCGAGCCCGCGGCGCAACCCGAGCCCGCTTCCGAGGCGCCTGCGAAGGTCGAACGGGCGCCGCTCCGCGACCTCCTGCCCACCGGCACATTGCGCGTGGCCGTGGCCGGAGGGATGGTCGCCCTCATCGTCGGAAGCTTCGTCAGGTACGGCCTAAGTGGGCAAGCACTCGTGGGAGCAGTCTTCTGCCCGGCGCTCGTACTGCTCGCGGTAATCGACCTCAAGCACAGGCTGCTGCCGAACGCAATCGTTTTCCCGGCGTGCGTCGCGGTCGCGCTGATCGTCGCCGTGAGCAACCCTGGGGACTTTCTCGCGCACTTCCTCGCCGGCCTCGCTCTCGGTGGATTCTTCTTCGCGTTCGCCGCCATCTTCCCAGGAAGCCTCGGCATGGGCGACGCGAAGCTCGGCTTCCTGCTCGGGCTCGCGCTCGGGGCGAAGACCCTCGGCGCGACCTTGATCGCCTTCGCCGGCCTCCTCGTCGCCGCGTTATACGTGCTCGCCACCCGCGGGATCTCCGGGCGCAAGGACTCGATTCCCTTCGGGCCGTTCCTCGCTCTCGGCGGGATCCTCGCTTTCTTCCTCGGCTAAGGAGCTTCGATGGCAGACGTGATCGCTGAGAACCCCGATCTCATCCGCGAGGAGGACGCAGCCGAGCGGCTGAGCGAGCTGCTCGCGAGCGCACGGGCCGAGGTCTCCAAGGCTGTCATCGGCTACGAGGAGGCCGTCGACCTGATGCTGATCTCGGCGCTCGCTCGCGGCCACATCCTCCTCGAAGGGCCGCCAGGAACCGCGAAGACACTGCTCGCGCAAGCGATGGCGCGCGTGCTCGGCGCGCACTTCCAGCGCGTCCAGTTCACCCCGGACACAACCCCGAGCGAGCTGATCGGGACGATGGAGATGCGCGGCGGCGAACTCGTACTCGAGCGCGGCGCGATCTTCACCAACGTCCTCCTCGCCGACGAGATCAACCGCACGCCGCCACGCGTCCAGGCCGGTCTGCTCGAGGCGATGCAGGAGCGCCACGTCACGCTACGCGGTCGCACCTACTTCATCGACCCGCCGTTCTTCGTCATGGCGACCCAGAACCCGTACGAGCACGAGGGCGTCTTCCCGATCACCGAGTCGCAGCTCGACCGGTTCCTTGTCAAGGTCGAGCTCGGGTACGGCGACGAGGATGCGGAGCTGAGCACGCTCGACCTTCCACACCGCGGGGTCATTCCGGACATGCTCGGCGACATCTCCCCGCTCCTCGGATCGCGGGCCTTCCTCGTCGCCCAGGAGGTCGTGGACGAGGTGCACGTGAGCGAGGAAGCGTCACGGATGTGCGTGCGTATCGTTCGCCATACGCGTTCCACGGATGGCATCGAGCTGGGCGCGAGCCCACGTGCCTCACGGCATCTGATGACGGCGGCGAAGGCGCGGGCGGCGGCTCAGGGCCGTAACTCGGTCGAGATCGAGGACGTGACCTGGCTCGCACCGTTCGTGCTCAGCCACCGGGTGAGTGCGGAGGACACGGCGCCGCGGGAGATCGTGGAATCTGCGGTTCAGAGTGCGCTCCGGCAATAGCCGCCCGGCGCTTCTCCCCCATCGTCGGATTCGGACCCCCCGGACGGGTAGGACATTGCCCCGAAACCCGAAGATACTTCGCAGGAAAGCATCGTTTCGGTTAGAACTGGAGGCCCAATGATTCTCTACGTCATCCTGGCAGTCATCTTCGTCGTCCTGCTCTTCGCGTACATGCGCGTCCGCAGCCGGCGGCTGAGCCGCTAGTCCCACCGGTACCAGGTCTCACGGCGGCAGCGGCGGCAAGTCGCCTCTGTGAGGGTGCCGCCCGCGTTGATCGCACGACCAGGGAAGGGGTCATGTCCGTTCGCGTCACCATCGAGGCCTCCTCGAAGGGGGAGGCAGAACTCATCGCTCGACGGCTGCCGGTCAAGGCACGGGCAGAGTCGTGGCGAGGACTCGGCGTCATCCGCCTCGCCGCGAAGAGCCGAGAGGAGACCGAGGGATTCATCGAGGCCGTGTCACAGGGCTTCCACGAGCACAAGCTCCAGTGGGCACGCGTGCGCTACGACGACGAGGAGCGCGTCTTCAAGGCGAACGGCCACCGCTCGAACGGTCACCGGCCCGGCTGATCAGTCGACGGGAAGCAGCTCCGGCTCGGTGAGACCAGCGATACGGTAGGCGTCGATCTGATCGA
>CAWFVH010000006.1:0-314898 GCA_963819275.1 uncultured Actinomycetes bacterium
GCCTTCCAAGCTAGCTACGCGGGTTCGATTCCCGCCACCCGCTCTCGTGGCTGCCGGCCGTGCCTTCGTCGCAGAACCGATCGGGGTCGTGCGGTCTCCGCTCCGCTTTCGTAAGAACGCCCCGCGGCGCGCGGCCGATGGGGCACCCGAGGCCGTCCTCGAGATAGAGGAGCGCTTCTCGGCTGCGCTCGAGGGTGTGCGGCCGGGGATGGACCTCATCGCGGTCACGTGGCTTCACGAAGGCGTTCGCGACGTCCTGCAGGTCCGTCCCGGGCGTGAGCGGGCCCGGCCGCTGACAGGAGTGTTCGCCACCCGCTCTCCCGATCGGCCGAATCCGATCGGCATCCACCGCGTCACCGTCACTGCGATCGAGCCGCCCGGGCGCGTCCACGTCGCCGCGCTGGAAGCAATCGACGGCACTCCGATCCTCGATCTGAAGGTGGCGCTCGGCCCTGCCGAAGCTTGAGCTGGACGAGTTCCTACTAGGCGCGGAGGAGGGAGATCCAGTTCGCCTCGCCGTCGCGGTAGTAGCCAACGCGGTCGCGGAAGGGGAAGTCCTCCGGGGTGACGTCGAGCCGGGCGAGCGGCTTGACCGGCTCGCGGGAGACGAGGTGGGCCGTGTCGATCGCGCCCGCCAGCGGCTTGTCCGCGACGAAGCCTGCCGGCGACAGGAGATAGAGGGAGCCAGGCCCGAATCGATCCGACGAGGCTGAGCCGCGGTTGTGCAGGAAGAAGTAGCGGCGCGGGTAGAGCGACCCCGCCGGCCTGGCCCATGCTGCCGTTCTTCGTCCCTGTCCAGCCCCGGTCGCGACGGAGACAGGCGAAGTAGATCGCCCACACGGGATCCGTCGAGGCATACACGGCCTGCTGATTGCCCCAGGCTGTCGAGTCGCGAGACCGCCGTTCGGTCGACAGTTCGAGCAGGTCGTGGTGCGGCGAGCCGTGAAAGACGACAGCACGGCTCTGCGCCAGCCAGCGGAGGAAGTCGAGGCGCGGCTCGGGAACGGCGATCGCCTCGCCGGCGAGCAGATCGTCCGCGGCTACGGCAAATCTCGCTTCGGTCGCGGCATCGACGATCGGCGGCCTTAGGGACGGCAACCGCGCGAGGCTCGCGCAACCGCACACGAGTCTTGTGCGCAGCGCGGCCATTGGCCGCGCGAGGTTACTGCGGCGGTCCGCTCGTCGGCGTGATGGTGCCGGTCTGCGAAACGCCGTTCGCGTCCGTCCAGCCGATCGACACCGCCTTGCCCGGCACGAGCCCGAGGACCGCCTGGCGTAGGTCGGGGGTCGACGAAATCGCCTTGCCGTTGAGTGACGTGATCACGTCACCTGCCGCGAGTCCCGCTTCATCGGCTGCCTGCCCTGCGACCACCGAGTTGATTCTCGCCTCGCCGGCGACATTGTCGAGTTTGACGCCGAGGAAGGCTGTTGGCCCGACATGGACGACGGAGTTCGACTTCCCGGTCGTGATCCGATGTGCGAGCTGGAGTGCCTGCTTGATCGGGATCGCGAAGCCGCGGTGAGGCCCAGACGTCGAGCCGGCGGTCACGATGCCGATGGCACGGCCGCGCACATCTTCGAGCGGCCCGCCCGAGTAGCCGGGCACCACCGGCGCGTCGGTCGCGATCGTGTTGTTCAGTGTCTCGGAGTCGCCGCTTTCGTCTTTCGCGACGATCTGCTGATGAAGGGCGATGATCTGGCCGCTTGCCGTCTTCGGTGTTCCGCCGCGGCCTTCCGCGTTCCCGCGCGCGACGACGGGTTGGCCCACCTTCAGGGGAAAGGAGCGGTCGAGCTTGATCCTCCGCAGGTTCGGAGCGTTCGCCAGCTGGAGCACGGCGATGTCGCGCGAGACCGAATAGCCGACGACGGTCGCCGTGTACTTGCGGTGGGTCGAGACGTTGACGACCTTGAAACTCGTGGCCCCGCTGATCACGTGGTTGTTCGTCAGGACTTCGCCTGAGCGGGAGATGATCATCCCGGTGCCCGCCGCGACGCCGTCCTCGTAGCCGAGCGTGGTGTAGATGTCGACGATCCCGGCGTTCGGCCCCGGCTTCACCCCCGTGTGCAGGGTGTGCCCGGAGGCGCCGGCCGGAGAGGCGGCTACGGCCGACGCCAGCGTCGCCAGGACGGCGAGCAAGAGGCGTCGCGTCAGTCCGGGCACGTGAGCATCAGAGCAAGCATGAATGAGGCAGATCTAAGGGATCTGAAAGCAGGCTGTAAGCGCACTTCTGGGCCTTGGTTCGGCCAAACTCCGACAGACCTTTAACGGGACGGACGCAAGGCAGTAGCTTCCGCACATGCACGAGGATCGCCCGCTCGAAGAAGAGACGCCGAAGGAGCGCGCCGACCGCGAGCTGATCGAGCTGCTCACCGAGCTGCGCGTCGTGCTGCCGGGCACCACCGTGCTGCTCGGCTTTCTCCTGGCCGTGCCGTTCGCCAAGGGCTGGACGCGCGTGACCGAGTTCCAGCGCGACGTGTTCATCGTCGCTTTTCTCTCGACGGCCCTCTCGGTCGCGCTCCTCACCGCGCCGAGCTCGTACCACCGCCTCCGCTTCCAGCACGGCGACAAGGCGAAGGTGGTCAAGTTCGGCAACCGGCTCTCGATCGCGGGAATCGCCGCCTCGGCTGTCTCGCTCGAGGCCGTCGTGCTGCTCGTGACCGACTTCGTGCTGTCGCGCGGAGTCGCGATCGCCGCTGCCGCTTCGCTCTTCGTGGTCGTCTTGTCCCTCTGGTACGTGCTGCCGCTCTGGGCGTCGTTCAGAGATCGATCCGCTCGATGACGACGTCGTCGACCGGACGATCGGCGCCGCCGGTCTGCACCTTTTCGATCGTGTCCACGACGTCCATCCCGTCGGTGACGCGGCCGAAGACCGTGTGCTTCCCGTCGAGCCACGGGCACGAGTCGGCGGTGACGATGAAGAACTGGCTGCCGTTGGTGTTCGGGCCGGCGTTCGCCATTGCGAGCGCGCCGCGCTCGACCGGGTGGTCGTTGAACTCGTCCTCGAAGGTGTAGCCGGGGCCTCCCGTGCCGGTGCCGGTCGGGTCGCCGCCCTGGATCATGAAGTCGGGGATCACACGGTGGAAGATCACACCGCTGTAGAAGCCGTCGCCGGCGAGCTTGCGGAAATTCTCGACCGTCTTCGGCGCCTCGCCCTCGAACAACTCGATCTCGATCGGGCCGTGATTGGTATGCAGGGTTGCTGTGCTCATCGGAGCGGAACGCTATCGGGTCGAGGCCATGGGAGGAGTAGGACCTCCGCTCACCGAATTTCCACCAAACGGCCCATGGCACTCCTCCCTGGCTACAGCAAGTGTGTGCGCGTGAGCGGAGCGAGAGCACTTCGGTCGGCGATCGTGGTCGCCGCGCTCGCCGTAGCCGCGCTTTTTGCCGCCTCGGCCCTCGCGACCGGTAGCTCGGAGAGGAACCTGCCGGCGCTGAACCGCCAGGTGCTGGCTGCGGTCAAAAAGTTCCGCGTCGCCCACGGCCTCGTGGCGCTGCGGGAGTCGTCGGCGCTCGACCGCTCGGCGCGCCAGCACTCGCTCGAGATGGGGCGAGTCGGCTACTTCGACCATCCGTCGGCCGATGGGACCGCGTTCTGGACGCGGATCCAGCACTACTACCCCGCAGACGGCTATTCGTACTGGTCGGTGGGGGAGAACCTGGTCTGGTCGTCACCGAGCGTGAGTGCAGGCGCTGCGATGAAGATGTGGATCGCGAGTCCGCCGCATCTCAAGAATCTCTTGAGCCGGCAGTGGCGCCAGATCGGCGTCTCAGCGGTCACCGTCGCGGCCGCGCCGGGCGTCTACGACAACCGGCGCGTCACGATCATCACCACCGACTTCGGCGTCCGTCGCTAGCGCGGTCGCGCCCTCAGGCGCTCGCCGCTGCAGGTGGTAGAGCGCCACGATCGCAGGGCCGAGCGGCAGCCAGAGGTTGAAGATGCGGTAAGCGAAGACCGCGAGGACCGCGGGGGCCAGGCCGTAGCCGACCCAGACGAGCGCGAACGGCATCAGGGCCTCGACGGCGCCGGCACCGCCGAGCGGCAGCGTCCGCCGCGTCAGCGCATAGCCCGTCGCGTAGCCGACGACGACTGCCGTCACCGAGGGCGTGTGGCCTTCAAAGGCGGCGAGGCAGACCCAGAGGACGAACACCTCTCCGGCCCAGTAGACGGCCATTCCGGAGAAGGCCGCCGCGCCGTGGCGGCGCGGCGCGGCGACGATCTGGCCGACGATCCCTATCGACTCGAGCGGCGGACCCAGGATCCCAGCCAGCCGGCCGCGGCAGATCCACTTGCGGTAGCGGACGGCTACGAGGGCGAGCGCGGTGCCGACGGGAACGCCGATCGCCCACGAGAGCGTCACCCCACGCTGTACGTGGGGGTCGTCGAGCAGCAAGATCGCGCAGATGAAGGCGCCGGTAGCGAGGACCGCGTACTCGAGCGAGCCAAGGCCGAGCACCCGCACACGCGCCTCGTCGCGCGGGACTCCGAGATCCTCGAGCGCCTCGATGTCGACCGCGAATCCGCCGCGCGGAGTGAACACCCCGAAGCCCGCGGCGACGATCGCGCCGGCACGCAGCGCGCCGAGCCGGACGCCGCGGTCGACGTGGGCGACCTCGCGGTACGCGAACGTGTAGCCCACGTGGGCCGCGACGGCTCCCGCCATCGCCAGCGGAATCCACTTCCAGTCCGCGTGCCGGATGTGCGAGGCGACCGCGACGTAGCCCGCCGCGCCCGCGACGAAGATCGTCGCGATGACCGAGAGCGCGGCGGCGACGATCATCAGCATCACGACGTGATGCGCCTCGTGCTCGCGATGGTGCGCCATCAGCAGCTTGAACGGCCCCCGTTGGCGAAGACCCCAGGCGGGCGCTCGCGTCATGGCTGCTTCTTCCTCTGCTCCACGGGAATGATGCGCCCGGGAGGATTCGAACCTCCGACCCGCGGATTAGAAGTCCGCCGCTCTGTCCACTGAGCTACGGGCGCGCGTTGAACAGAGTAGAGCGCAGAGCGGCGCGGGTAGGCTCAGCCGGATGGCGGATGCGCTGAAGCGTCTGAAGGAGCGGCTGGCCCAGGTCACCGACCTCGGCAAGGTCGCTCGGCTCCTCTCGTGGGACCAGCAGACGATGATGCCGCCGGCCGGCACACAGCACCGTGCCGAGCAGTTCTCGACCCTGATGCGGATCGCGCACGAGAGGTTCACCGACCCTGAAGTCGGCCGGCTCCTCGACGAGTTGCGGCCGCTCGAGGACTCGCTCGATCCCGACTCCGACGACGCCGCGCTTATCCGGCTCACCCGACGCGACTACGAGAAGTCGGTCAAGGTCCCGGCCGAGCTGCGCGCCGCAACGGCTCGCGCTGCGGCCGAGGCGCGGCCGCTCTGGGTGAAGGCCAAGGCCGAGTCGGACTTCGCGTCATTTCTGCCCGCGCTCGAGCGAATCGTCGAGCTGAAGCTCGAGTACGTCGACTGCGTCGCGGACGGTGCCGCCGAGCGGTACGACGTGCTGCTCGACGACTTCGAGCCGCAGACGACCACGCCCGAGGTGCGGACGCTGTTTGAAGAGTTGAAGCCACCGCTGGTCGAGCTCATCGCCGAGCTGCGCCAGCGGGAGGTGGACGACTCGTTCCTCCACGGAGACTTTCCGCCCGACCGCCAGCGCACGCTCGCGTATGCGGTGACCGACCTCTTCGGCCACCGGCCCGACAGCTGGCGGATCGACCCGACCGAGCACCCCTTCGCGTCGGGCCCGGGCCGCGACGACGTCCGGATCACGACGAACTACCACCCGGACTCGCTCCACTCGCTCTTCTCGACGATGCACGAGTACGGCCACGGCCTCTACTCGCACCAGCAGCCCAAGCACCTCGAGCGGCTGCCCACCGGCGGCCCGTGCTCGCTCGGGATCCACGAGTCGCAGAGCCGCCTCTGGGAGAATCTCGTCGGCCGCAGCCGTCCGTTCTGGCAGCTCTTCTACCCGCGTCTGCAGGAGACGTATCCGGAGCAGCTGGCCGGCGTCGACCTCGAGCAGTTCCAGGCCGCGATCCATGCCGTCAAGCCCGGCCTGATCCGGATCGAGGCCGACGAGGTGGCCTACGGGATGCACGTGATGCTCCGTTTCGAGCTCGAGCAAGACATCGTCGAGGGGCGCGTCGAGTTGCGGGATCTCCCGCAGCGCTGGAACGAGAAGATGTGGGATTACCTCGGCGTCGAGGTGCCCGACGACGGCCACGGCGTCCTCCAGGACGTCCACTGGTCCGGCGGGATGATCGGCTACTTCTCGACGTACCTGATCGGGAGCGTCGCCTCGGTGCAGATCTGGCAGGCAGCGCAACGCGACCTGCCCGACCTCGACGAGCAGGTCGGCAGCGGCGAGTTCGCGCCGCTTCGCGAGTGGCTCGGCGAATACGTGCACGCGCTCGGCCGCAAGTACTCGCCCCAGGAGACGTTGCGTCGTGCGACCGGCTCGCCCATCGCCGCGCAGCCGTACCTCGACTACCTCCGCACGACGTACGCATAGATCTCGCCGCGCGGCGCGCGCTGCGGCGTCAGCCGGCGCGGATGATGAAGAAGGCGATCGCGACGTACTGGCAGGCGACGGCGACGATCGTGAGCGCGTGGAAGAGCTCGTGGTAACCGAACACGGCCGGTAGCGGATCCGGCCGGCGGCGCGCGTAGATGATCGCGCCCGCCGTGTAGGCGAGACCACCGGCCCCGAGCAGAACGATCGCCGCAGGGTTGAGCCGGGTGGCGAGCTGGGGCAAGACCAGGACGGCCGTCCACCCGAGTGCCAGCGCGATTGCGACGGCGACCCACTTCGGTGCGTCGACCCAGATGAACTTGGCCGCGATTCCGACGCCTGCTCCGACGCAGACGCCGACGAGTACGCCCAGCCGCCACGCGCCGGTCAGGACGAGTAGGCAGACAGGTGTATAGGTGCCGGCGATCAGCAGGTAGATGCCCGCGTGGTCGAGGCGCCGCATCCAGAGCCGAAACCGTGCCGTCCAGGTGACGCGGTGATAAATGGCGCTGAGGCCGAAGCAGGCAGCGACGGAGCTTGCGAACACCGCTGCCGCTACGTGGCGGGAGGCTCCGTCAGCGCCGACGATCAAGAGCGTTCCGACCACGAGCGAGACCGTGAACGCGGCCTGATGAAGCACTCCCCGAAGTAGCGGCTTGGGAAGCGGTGGCAACGCCTGTGAAGAGACTGCCACACGCCCACGATACCCCTTCCCTGCCCGATTCGCTGCTAGGCTCCGTTGACTGTTTGAGCGAGTACCGGTGGCGCGCAGTGCGCTTCCTCTGCCCGTTCTTGAGAAGGCAGAGGAGGTGTTTCATCAATGGCAACCGGAACCGTGAAGTGGTTCAACGCCGACAAGGGGTATGGGTTCATCACCCCTGACGACGGCGGAGAAGACCTGTTCGTTCATCACAGCGCGATCGCTGGCGACGGCTACAAGACGCTCGCCGAGAACGCGAAGGTGCAGTTCGAGGCCGAGCAGGGCCAGAAGGGGCCGCAGGCGACGAACGTCGCGCCTGTGTCCGCCTAGCACCGAGTCGGCAGCTGCGGTGGTCTCCGGATCCTGCGGCTGCCGCTCACTCATCCACGAGAGGGGAGCAGGCGGATGGCGGCAAAGAAGCAGCAGACGCACGCCAAGAGGGCGCGCGAGCTCGCGGTAAAGGAGCGCCGGGAGCGAAAGCGAGTTAAGAAGGCAATGCGCGCCGCAGGCGAGTGGCCCGTCGCGGACGAAGACGCCGCACTGGACACCGACGCGGCAGACACCGACGCGGCAGACACCGACGCGCCGCTGGAGACCGCAGTTGTCTCGGAGGGGGCGGAGTGAGTCCTCCTCGCGTCAACGACGGCATCCCACACACCCGCGCCACCTTGGCCGCCCCGCTGGGTGGAGCAAGGCCCGAGGAAAGCTGGAGCGGCGCCAACGACGAGAAGACGTCGAAGCTGAGGGTGAGAAGCCTCGAGCGCCGCGCTCGCACCCAGGGCATCCAGCTTCGCCACTCGGCCGCCGGATACGCCCTGATCAACCAGGCCCGTAAGGCAGTCGACGATCGGCACGACCTGACCGTGGACGAGGTCGAGGCCTGGCTCGAACGAGCCTGAGAAGCGTCGTAAGCTCGCTTTGAAGGGTGGCGGACGGGACTCGAACCCGCGGCCACCGGGACCACAACCCGGAGCTCTACCAACTGAGCTACCGCCACCGAGCCCGCACAGGGTAGCGGCGGCTGACGCCGGACTCGGGCGGGGCTACGCTTTCGTCCGCTCGGCCCCGTAGCTCAGCGGATAGAGCGGCAGCCTTCGAAGCTGCGCGCGGTGGTTCGACTCCACCCGGGGCCACTGTGGAGGAGACGCCGAACGCCGAGCTCGAAGCTGCGCGCCGGGAGCTGCAAGAGCTCTATCGCCAACTCGCGGCGCCTAGACCGTTCAGCTGGAGCCGCATGCGCACCCAGGCACAGATTGCGCGCCTCAAGCGCCGGATCGCGGCGCTCGAGCAAGCTCAATAGGGATCAGCCTTCGCCTGGGCTGAGGTAGCGGCCGAACCACTCCAGGATCGCGTCGAACCGCTGCACGCGGTGGATCGGCGAGCCCGAGCGCGACAGTTCGTGGCTCTCGGCCGGGAAGCGGAGCATCTCGACTTCCTTGCCGTGGAGGCGCAGCAGCGTGAACAGATGCTCGCCCTGCTCGATGTTGCAGCGGAGGTCGTTCTCCGAATGGACGACTAGGACCGGCGTCTCGATCTCGTGGGCGTAGGTCGTGGGGGACATCCGCATCCACTCGTCGACGTTCTCCCACATCGGGCCGCCGAACTGGCGCTCGAAGACCCAGAACAGGTCGCTCGAGCCGAAGGCGCTCACGAGTTGGTTGACCGCGCGCTCCGAGAGCGCCGCCTTGAAGCGCTTCGTGTGACCGACGACCCAGGACGTCAGGTAGCCGCCGTAGGAGCCGCCCAGGACGCCGAGCCGCTCCGAGTCGAGGAATGGGTACTTCTCGAGCGCCGTGTCGACGACGCCCATCACATCCTCGTAGTCGACCGAGCCCCAGCCCGGCCCACTGCCGTTGTTCCCCGAGCCGCGGATCGCGCGTCCCCACTCCTCGGAGTAACCCGAGCCGCCGCGCGGGTTCGAGAACAGAACGCAGTAGCCCGCGCCCGCGTAGACCTGCACCTCGTCGAAGAAGCCTGTCCCGTACTGCGAGAACGGGCCGCCGTGAATCGTGAGCAGCACCGGGTAGCGCCGCGACTCGTCGAAGTCGGGTGGGCGCACCAGCCACGTGTCGACCTCGGTTCCGTCGGCCGAGACGGCCGTGAACCGCTCGACGTCGGAGAGCTCGCGTCCGGCGACGAAGTCGTCGCAGACCGACGTGATGCGCTTGCCGTCTCCCGTGAACAGTTCCGCTGGGCGAGTGTGGGTGCTCGCCGTGTAGGCGACCACTCCGTCGACGAGGTCGTACAGACCGGTCGACTGCTCGCCGCCGACGAGGACCTCGGGCTTGCCCGAGCCGTCCGCCGACACGGTGTAGACGTGGACGTTGCCGCCGTCCTCGACCCCGAACGCGATGCGGTCGCCGTCCCAGACCGGCTCGCGCCCGAGCGGGTACGGGGCGCAATTCCGGTCGAGCGAGGCCGTGAGGATGCGGCGATCGCTCCCGTCGGCGCGCATCACGGCGATCTGGCTGTGGTGCGGATACGTGCCGTCCTCGGGCGTGTGGATGTACGCGATGAGCGATCCGTCGGGAGAGAGCGACGCGCTGTTTGCGGACTCGTCGGGCTGACTCAATCGCTTCGGCTCGTTGCCGTCGGCGTCGACGTCCAGGTCGTAGAGCGCCTCGGCGAACTCGACGTCCCAGCGGTCGCCGCGCATCGAGGTGAAGACGATGTGCCTGCCGTCGCCGGACCAGCTCGGCTGGCTGTTCTCGCTGTCGCCTTGGGTGAGCTGCCGCTCGTCGGCGCCGTCGACGCCGACGACGAAGACGTGGTTGCGGCGGTCGCCGATCCAGCCAACGCCGTTGAGCTTGAAGAAGACCCGCGTGAATCGGCGCGGTGCCCGCCGGCGGTCGTCCTCCTCGTCGTATGCCTCGTCTCGGTCGCGGCGGGTGAATGCCAGTCGGCTCGAGTCGGGAGACCAGGCGGCCTCGTCGACGCCTTCCTTGCCCTCGGTCAGCCGGCGCGCCTCACCGCCGTCGGCCGGCAGCACGTACAGCTCTCCGTGCGCCTTCTTCTCGTCCTCGCCGTCGCGATTCGAGACGAACGCGAGCCAGCGCCCGTCGGGAGACCAGCGCGGTGAGTGGTCGGCGCGCGTGCCGGCGGTGAGCTGTTTGGGGTCCTGCGAGCCGTCGAGCGCCGACACCCAGATCGCGGTGCGGTAGGCGTTCGCCTCCTCGTCGATTCGCGTGACGACGTAGGCGACGCGGCGTCCGTCCGGAGATATGCGCGGATCGCCGACGCTCGTCAGCGCATAGACGTCCTCGGACCGCATTCCCGTCACGCGCGTACGACTTTAAACTGTGACGGCCTGCGGGCGTGGTGGAACTGGTAAACACGCCGGTTTTAGGGGCCGGTGCTCTTCGGAGCTTGTGGGTTCGAATCCCTCCGCCCGCACTTTTGGACTACGCCCGGACGCGAACGGCGTAGACCATGGCGGAGAACATCGCGAGCCAGATTGCTCCGGCCAGCCCGAGGAGGCTCAGGTTCCACGCGCTCATGTGCCTCGATCGTTCGACCTCGCCCGGCGGCTCCCTGCTTGAATGAACCGCGTGCAGACCCAAGTCGAGGAGCTCGCGGAGAACCGCGTCCGTCTGACGGTGCAGGTTCCGTCGCACGACGTCCACCACGCCGTCGAGCACGCCGCCGACGACCTCGCGCAGAGCGTCAAGGTGCCTGGCTTCCGCAAGGGGAAGGTTCCGCGTCAGGTGCTGCTGCAGCGAGTGGGTCGCGAGCGGTTGATGACCGAGGCCGTCGAGAGCCATATCGGAAGCTGGTTCTGGAACGCCGCGGCTCGCACGCGGGTGCGTCCGGTCGAGCAGCCGGAGTACGACTTCGAGCTTCCCGCTTCGGCTGACGAGGACTGGGAGTTCACCGCGACGGTCGCGGTGCAGGCGAAGCCCGAGCTGTCCGACTGGAAGGAGCTCGAGGTCGGCGTCGCCGAGGTCGAGGTGCCCGAGGATCTCGTGCAACACGAGCTCGACGCGCTGCGCTCGACGGTCGCGGAGCTCGTACCGGTCGAGGGTCGTCCGGTTGCTCCCGACGACACGGTCATCGTGGACCTCGTCGCCGAGGACGAGACGCGGCGCGACTACGTCGTCGAGCTCGGCCGCGGCGCCGTCGTCGAGGAGATCGAGCAGGGCCTCGTCGGGCTGAGCGCCGGCGAGACGAGGGAGATCTCGTTCGAGCTGGCCGACGGCTCGACGCAGTCGCTCGCGGCGACGGTCAAGGAGATCAAGGAGAAGGTTCTACCGCCGCTCGACGACGACCTCGCGCGTGCGGCTAGCGAGTTCGAGACGTTCGCCGAGCTGCGCGCCGACGTCGAGTCGCGCCTGCGCGAGCAGATCGAGGAGGAGGTCGAGACGCGGTTCCGCGCCGACGTCGCCGACGGGCTCGTCGCTGCGTCGAAGGTCGAGGCGGCCGGCCCGCTCGTCGAGTCGCGCACGCGGGAGCTGCTGCGCGGTGTCGTTCGCCAGGTCGAGGCGCGGGGCGTCTCGCTCGACACGTTCCTCGCGATGACGGGCCAGCAGCCCGAGGAGCTCGTGGCCCGCCTCAGCGACGAAGCCCAGCGCTCGGTCGCGCGCGAGCTCGTGCTCGAGGCGGTCGCCGAGCAGCTCGGCCTCGACGTGCCGGATTCCGAGGTCGAGGAGCTCATCCGCGAGCAGGCTGATGCGATCGGCGACGACGCCGACGAGATGCTCGTGGCCCTGCGCGAGAACGGCCGCTTCGAGTCGCTGCGCGACGACCTCCGCCTGCGCCAGGCGCTAGACCGAGTGGCCGCCGAGGTCAAGCGCATCCCGCTCGCGCAGGCCGAAGCGCGCGAAGCGATCTGGACGCCCGACAAGGAGAATCCCCCGACCGAGACGAAACTCTGGACCCCCGACCAGCCGCCCCCCGATCAGCAGCACACCGAAGGAGCCCGATCATGAACCCGCCGTACCCGCCCTCGAATCTCATCATTCCGTCCGTCATCGAGCAGACTTCGCGCGGGGAGCGCTTCTTCGACATCTACTCGCGCCTGCTCAACGAGCGGATCATCTTCCTCGGCACGCCGATCGACGACAACGTCGCAAACCTCGTCGTCGCGCAGATGATCCATCTCGAGTCCGAGGACCCGGACAAGGACATCAACATCTACATCAACTCGCCGGGTGGTTCGGTCTACGCCGGGCTTGCGATCTACGACACGATCCAGTTCATCAAGCCGGACGTCGCGACGACCTGCGTCGGCATCGCGATGTCGATGGGCGCGCTGCTCCTTGCGTCGGGCGCGGAGGGAAAGCGCACCGCCTTGCCGAATGCCAAGATCCTGATCCACCAGGTCTCGGGCGGCTTCCAAGGCCAGGGCACCGACATCGAGATCCAGGCCCGGGAGACCATCAACTTGAAGCGGCGCCTGGAGGAGATCATCGCCCTGCACACAAATCAGCCCATCGAAAAGGTCTCGAAGGACATGGAGCGCGACTACTACATGGCCGCGAACGAAGCTGAGCAGTACGGCATCGTCGACCAGGTGATCGCGCACCGGTAAGCCTCCGGGGCATAGACGAAATCCCCAAATCGAGGTAGAAGAAGAGAAATGGCGCGCGCAACCGACGGCAACGAGCAGCTCCTCTGCAGCTTCTGCGGCAAGAGCCAGCGGCAGGTCAAGAAGCTGATCGCCGGCCCAGGCGTCTACATCTGCGACGAGTGCATCGATCTCTGCAACGAGATCATCGACGAGGAGCTGACGACTCCGGCTCAGCTCGACCTCGAGAACCTGCCCCGTCCGCGCGATATCTACGCCGTTCTCAACGACTACGTCGTCTCGCAGGAAGAGGCGAAGCGGACGCTCTCCGTCGCCGTCTACAACCACTACAAGCGCGTCCAGATGGGCCAGGAGGACGACGAAGTCGAGCTCCAGAAGTCGAACATCCTGCTGCTCGGCCCCACGGGCTGCGGCAAGACGCTGCTCGCGCAGACACTCGCGCGGATCCTCAACGTTCCGTTCGCGATCGCCGACGCCACCGCGCTGACCGAGGCGGGCTACGTCGGCGAGGACGTCGAGAACATTCTCCTCAAGCTGATTCAGGCCGCGGACTTCGACATCAAGAAGGCCGAGACGGGGATCATCTACATCGACGAGGTGGACAAGGTCGCGCGGAAGGCGGACAACCCGTCGATCACCCGCGACGTGTCGGGCGAGGGCGTGCAGCAGGCGCTCCTCAAGATCCTCGAGGGGACGGTGGCGTCGGTGCCGCCGCAGGGCGGGCGCAAGCATCCGCACCAGGAGTTCCTCTCGATCGACACCACCAACATCCTCTTCATCTGCGGCGGAGCATTCGCCGGCCTCGACAAGATCATCGCGCGCCGCGTGGGCAAGAACGCCCTCGGCTTCGGCGCCGACATCCGCTCGAAGCACGACGTCGAGGCGTCGGAGCTGCTCGCGGACGTCATGCCCGAGGATCTCCTCAACTTCGGGCTGATCCCGGAGTTCATCGGCCGGCTACCGGTCATCTCCGCGGTGCACCAGCTGCGCCGCGAGGATCTCGTCCAGATTCTCGAGGAGCCCAAGAACGCGCTCATCAAGCAATACCAGCGGTTCTTCGGCTACGACGGCATCGAGCTCGTCTTCACGGACGACGCCATGTGGGAGATCGCCGACCGCGCGCTCGAGCGCGAGACCGGCGCCCGCGGGCTTCGCTCGATCATCGAGGCCGCGCTGCTCGACGTGATGTTCGAGTTGCCGTCGCGCCGCGACGTGACGAAGTGCGTGATCACGAAGGAGACGATCTCGCAGGGCATCCGCCCGACGCTCGTCACGAGCGCCGGCGCCGCCGACGAGCCCGACGAGCCCGTCGAGCAGACCGCGTAGGCTCTTCTCCATGAGCGCGATCGAGGTTGGTGCGGAGTTCGGGCCGTCGTCGTGGATCGACGTCCCGCAGGAGAAGATCCAGGCGTTCGCCGATGCGACCGGCGACCACCAGTTCATCCACGTCGACCCCGAGCGCGCAGCACAGACGCCGTTCGGCGGCACCATCGCGCACGGCTATCTGACGCTCTCGCTCCTGCCGGCGATGTCGTACGAGGTCATCCCGCACGAGGAGGGGGACGGCATGGGCCTCAACTACGGGCTCAACCGCATGCGCTTCCCGGCACCCGTGCCGTCGGGCTCGCGCGTCCGTGGCTCGTTCCGCGTCGACACCGTCGACGAGCAGGACTGGGGCCGCCAGGTGACCATGACGGCGACGGTCGAGCGCGACGGCGGCGACAAGCCCGTCTGCGTGGCCGAGGTCGTGTTCCGCTACTACCGGCTCTAGGGCGGGAGCTTCGGCAAAGGCCGCGTAGACTCGGGCGCATGAGCCTCGACTCCACCAAGGCCGACGACATCGCGCTCGTGATCGAGGAGGCGATCGTCTCGGGCGAGCTCGCGCCGGGAACGGTTCTGCGCCAGGAGCATCTCTCCGAGCAGTTCGACGTCTCGCGCACGCCGATCCGTGAGGCGCTGCGCCGACTCGCGGCGCTCGGGCTCGTCTCCTTCGTCCCGAACCGCGGCGTGCGCGTGCGCACGATCTCGCGGGAGGAGTTGCACGAGGCGTTCATGGTGCGCGCCGAGCTCGAGGGGCTCGCCACCGAGGTCGCCGCCGCGAAGGTCACGCCCGACGAACTCGGGGAGCTCGAGGCCGCCGAGCTGCACTTCGCAAGCATCTCCCGGGAGCTTCGCTCGCGCGAGCCCGGCGAGGCGCGCCGTTCGATCATGGCCGACTGGGTGCGCGCCAATCACGCCTTCCACGACGTGATCTTCCGCGTCGCCGACCTGCCGCTCGTCGAACAGCTCGCGAAGAGCGCGCGCCGCTCCTTCTCCGGCCCGGCCGTCTGGGCGCCGGGCGACCACTCGATCGACGGCCTGTACGCGAAGAACGCCGAGCAGCACCGCGCGATCCGCCAGGCGCTCGCGGCGGGCAGCGGCGAGGGGGGTCGGGCACTGGCGCGCGAGCACGTCCTCTCGTCGTTCCACCTGCTCGAGGCCGTGCTAGAGCAGGTCGGAGGCTCCTGGCCACAGTCGAAGCACGCCACCGCTAAGCTCCCGGCATAGTCGCTGCCTGACGACACTTCGCGCATGGATCCGCTCTACAGACCGCAGGGCGTCGAGCAGCGCTGGCAGCAGACCTGGGAGGAGGAAGGTCTCTACGCGGCCGACCCGGACCCGAGTCGCGAGAGCTTCGCGATCGCGCACCCGCCGCCGAACGTCACCGGCGACCTGCACCTAGGCCACGCCCTCCAACTCTCGCTCGCCGACACGATCGTTCGCACGCGGCGGATGCAGGGTTACAACGTCCTCTTCCAGCCCGGCTACGACCATGCCGGCATCTCGACCCAGAGCGCGGTCGAGAAACACCTCGCGACCGAGGGAAAGACACGGCAGGATCTCGGGCGCGAGGCGTTCGTCGAGCTCGTCTGGGAGTGGCTGCGCGAGTACGGCGGCAAGATCATGTTCCAGTTCCGGCGGATCGGGGCTTCGCTCGACTACCGGCGCGAGCGCTTCACGATGGACGACGCCTACGTCCGGTCCGTGATGCGGTTCTTCGTCCACGTCTGGGACAAGGGCTGGATCTACCGCGCGAACCGGATCATCAACTGGTGCCCGTTCCACCTCACGTCGCTGTCGGATCTCGAGCTCGAGCATCGCGAGGTCGACGACGCGCTCACGTACGTGCGCTACCCGTTCGCCGACGGCGACGGCTACGTGACGATCGCGACGGCGCGGCCCGCGACGATCCCGGCCGACGTCGCCGTCGCGGTGCATCCGGGCGACGAGCGCTACCGCGAGGCGGTCGGCCGCGAGGTGGTCGTGCCCTGGGTCGAGCGGCGCGTGCCCGTCATCGCCGACGAGCGGGTGGAGATCGGCTTTGGCACCGGAGCGCTCAAGATCACCCCCGGCCACGATCAGCTCGACTTCGAGATCGGCCGCGACCACGGTCTGCCCGAGCCGACCGTGATCGGCCCGGACGGCCGCATGAACGACGAGGCGGGCGAGCTCGCGGGCCTCACGCAGGAAGAGGCCGAGGAACGGATCCTCGCCTGGCTGCGCGAACACGACCAGCTCGAGAAGCGGGAGTCGTACCGCCACAGCGTCTCGCTCTGCGACCGGTGCAAGAGTCGGATCGAGCCGCGGATCTCGCCACAGTGGTTCTGCTCGATGGACGAGCTGAAGCGACCCGCGCTCGACGCCCTTCGCTCCGGGCGCGTGCGGTTCCATCCGGAGTCCCAGCACCGTTTTGCGATCTCGTCGCTCGAGGAGGCACCGGACTGGAACATCTCCCGGCAGATCTGGTGGGGCCACCAGCTGCCGTTGTGGGAGTGCCCGGACGGCCACTGGACGTGCGCCGAGAACGAGCCGCAAGCGTGTGCGGAGTGCGGCTCGGGCGAGCTCACGCGCAGCGAGGACGTCCTCGACACGTGGTTCTCGTCCGCGCTGTGGCCGTTCGCGACGCTCGGCTGGCCGGAGGAGACCGAGGACCTGCGTGCCTTCTACCCGGGCGACCTGAACACGACGGCGCGCGACATCATCCGTCTCTGGGAGAACCGCATGATCTTCTGCGGCCTCGAACTCATGGGCGACGTGCCGTTTCGCGACGTCGTCATCCACTCCCTCGTGCATGCGCCGACCGGCGGGCGCATGTCGAAGAGCCTCGGCACCGGGATGAACCCGCTCGCGCTGATCGAGCAGCACGGGGCCGACGCGACCCGGTACGGACTGATGAAGATGGCGTCCTCGCAGGACGTCGCGTTCTCGGAGGGCGCGATCGAAGAGGGGCGGAAGCTCGCCAACAAGCTCTGGAACGCGAGCCGGCTCTTGCTGATGGCCGGCGCGGTGGAGCCGGAGGCGCGGCCGTCGTCGGTCGAGGAGCGTTGGATCCTCTCGCGTATCGAGGCGACGCGGGCGGAGTTCGAGGCCGACCTGGCTGCCTTCGACTTCGCGCATGCCGTGCAGCGGCTCTACCACCTCACCTTCGACGACCTCTGCGACTGGTACCTCGAGTCGATCAAGCCGCGGCTCGCCGAGGAGGACGTCCGCGCGACAGCCTTCGCGGCCCTCGAGCGCCTCCTCAAGCTGCTCCACCCGGTGATGCCGCACGTGACGGAGGAGATCTGGACGAACCTGCCGGCCCGCGAGTCGCGGCTGATCGTCGCGCCGTGGCCGGAGCCGCAGACCTGGGAGGGCGAGTTCGAGACGATCGAGAACGCACAGACGGCCGCCCGCATCTACCGGCGCAGCGGTGTTCGTATCAAGCTGGCGGACGAGTCGACGCGGATCTTCGAGGCGGTCGTACGCCCCACCGACGACGGGCAGGGGAACCTCGACGCCGAGCGCGCGCGCGTCCAGAAAGAGATCGACCGGGCCGAGCGGATGCTCGCGAACGAGAAGTTCGTCGCGAACGCCGCCCCCGAAGCGGTCGCCGCCGAGCGCGAGAAGCTCGCGCAATACCTTGCCGAGCGCGACGCGCTGGCTTGAGTCGCTCTCGCCGTGGCCGGTGGACGGCTTCGGCACCGAGCGCATGCGTGCGCTGCTGCGCGAGCTCGGCGACCCGCAGGAGCGTTTCGAGGCGATCCACGTCGTCGGCACGAACGGGAAGTCGACGACGACTCGGCTGACGGAGGCGCTCGTCGCCGACGCCGGCCTCTCGGTTGGGGCCTATCTCTCACCGCATGTGAGCGGCTGGAACGAGCGGATCCGCGTAGGTGGAGAGGCGGCCGACTTCGAGACGGCCGTCGCAGCCGTCCGCCCCTCGGCGGAAAGGCTCGGCGCGACCCAGTTCGAGGTGCTCACAGCCGCCGCGCTGCTCGCGTTCGCGGAGGCCGAGGTCGACGTCGCGGTGGTCGAAGCCGGGCTCGGCGGACGCCACGATGCCACCAACGTCCTCCGCAGCCGTGTGGTGGTCCTCACGAGCGTCGCGCTCGACCACATGGACGTGCTTGGCGACACGAGAGAGGCGATCGCCGCCGAGAAGCTCGCGGTCGTACAGCCGGGTAGCACCGTCGTGCTCGCGGAGCCCGAGTGGAGCGCGCTCGCCGAGGAGAACGGCGCCGCCGCGGTCGTCGTCACGGCCCACAGCAACCTGGCGCTCGCCGTCGCGTCCGCCGAGTCGTTCCTCGGCCGCTCCGTCGACCCGCACGCCGCCGACGGCGTCTTGTTGCCCGGGCGCCTCGAACGTCGCGGCGAGCGTCCGCTCGAGATCTGGGACGGCGCACACAACCTCGCCGGCGTCGGCTGGCTGCTGCCGCGCCTACCCTCGCCGCCTGCCGGCGGCTGGACGATCGTCTGCTCGATCCTGCGCGACAAGCGCCCCGGGATGATGCTCGAGGCCCTCTCGGTTCTCGGCTCGACCCTCGTCGCCACGGAGAGTCGCAACGGTCGCGTGCTCCCGGCCGCCGAGCTCGCCGCGCTCGCGTCGGCCCACTTCGAGCGGGTCGAGTCCGAGTCCGAGCCCGAGGCCGCGCACGCCCGAGCACTTGAGCTCGCGAAGCCGAACGGCGCGCTGCTCGTCACGGGCTCCTTGTACCTTCTCGCGGAGCTCTGTGCCGAAGATCGCGCCCAATGACCCCAAAGAGAAGCTCTCGATGTTCGTGCCGGCCGCGTGTGTCCTCGCCGACGTGGTGGGTACCGCCTTTGCGAGAGGCTTCATGATCGGCAAGATTCTCCTGTGACCCTCGCGAGTTTCATCAGTTCCGGCGTCCAGCACGCGATCATCAACGGCTTCGTGTTCTTCGCGTTCGTGCTCTGGCTCTGCCTCGGCTACTGGACATACAAGGATGCGCGGCGGCGGATCGTGGATCCGCTCTTCATCGGGCTCTCGGTGTTGCTCGCGCTCGTGATCCCGTTCGTCGGCCCGTTCATCTACATGCTCTTCCGCCCGCCCGAGTACCTGGAGGACGTGCGCGAGCGGGAGCTCGAGATCAAGGCGATGGAGGATCGGATCGCGGCCGGCGACCTTCGCTGCCCGGTCTGCCATGCCGAGGCAGATCCGAGCTATCTCATATGTCCGGTTTGCACGACGAAGCTCAAGCAGGCCTGCGTGAGCTGCGGCGCGCCGCTCGAGCCGATCTGGCAGGTGTGCCCGTACTGCGAGACGGCGATCGAAGCCCCGGCGCCGGGAGCGCCGCCGGCGCTCGGCACGCGCCGGGTGCGGCGCGCAAGCAGCCGCTGACCGCACAGTCCCGCGACCGATAAAGTGGCGCCCGCCGTGGCCGTGGAACGCACCCTCATCCTGATCAAGCCCGACGCCGTGCGCCGCCGGCTCGCCGGCGAGATCCTCGGCCGCATCGAGGCGCGCGGCTTCGAGATCGGGGAAGGGAAGCTCGTTACGGCCGGCCGTGAGCTCGGGGAGGAGCACTACGGCGAGCATCGCGAGAAGCCGTTCTTCGGCGAGCTCGTCGAGTTCATCACCTCGGGCCCGACGTGGGCGCTCGTCGTCGAGGGCGAAGGGGCGATCGCGACGATGCGGATGACGATCGGCGCCACCGATCCGGCGAACGCGGCCCCGGGGACGATTCGGGGCGACCTCGCCTCCTCGATGCCCGACAACCTTGTCCACGGGTCCGACTCCCCGGAGTCTGCGGAGCGCGAGATCGCGCTCTGGTTCGGTGTCTGATCCGACCGTCGAGGCTTGGACGCGCGAGAACGCGAGGTACACCGACGCGCGTGCCGAGCAGGCATGGGCGGCCGAGGAGATTACGTGGGGAATCTGGAACGTCCCGGAGTCCGAGCTGCATGCCCTGCCGGACCTCGCCGGCAAGGCGGTTGTCGAGCTCGGCTGCGGCACCGCGTACTTCGGCGCCTGGCTGAAGAAGGCGGGGGCTGCCCGGGTCGTCGGCATCGACCCGACTCCGGCGCAGCTCGAGACGGCTCGTCGCTGTGAGGAGCGGTTCGGGCTCGGACTCGAGTTCGTGGAAGCCTTCGGAGAGGATGTTCCGCTGCTGGACGAGTCGTTCGATCTGGTGGTCTCGGAGTACGGCGCCTCGATCTGGGCCGATCCGTACCGCTGGATCCCCGAGGCGGCTCGGCTGCTGCGTCCGGGCGGTGACCTCGTATTCCTGCGCAATTCGACGCTCGTCATCCTCTGCTCGCCCGACGAAGACGTCGCCGCGGTGGAGTCGCTTCAGCGTCCGCAGTTCGGGATGCACCGCTTCGAGTGGCCGGATCAGGGCGTCGAGTACCACCTCTCGCACGGAGACTGGATCCGGCTGCTGCGCGCGAACGGCTTCGAGCTCCTCGACCTGATCGAGATCCAGGCTCCCGCCGACGGCGAGACGCACGAGCACTACGCCTACGTGACAGCCGACTGGGCGCGCAAGTGGCCCGCGGAAGAGATATGGCGAGCCCGCCTGCGCCCCCGCTCCTCCTAGCCTCGACCTCGCCGCGGCGGTGGCAGATCCTCGAGCAGCTGCGGATCCCGTTCGACGTCGTCGCCCCGCAGTACGAAGAGACGGAAGACGATGCGGTGGCGCACGCGCTCGGCAAGGCGCGGTCGGTGCTCGCCGAGGCGGACGGGCGTCCGGTGCTCGGTTGCGACACGGAGGTCGTCTGTGGAGGCCGCGTCTACGGCAAGCCCGCCGGGCCCGAGGACGCCGAGCAGATGCTCGAGAGCCTGGCCGGACAGACGCACGAAGTGGTGTCCGGCCTGGTGCTGCTCACGCCGATGTGGGAAGAGGTGCGACACGAAGTGACACGGGTGACCTTTCGCGGGCTGACTCCTCGCGACATCGGCAGGTACGTCGCGAGCGGCGAGTGGGAGGGACGCGCCGGCGGCTACGCGATCCAGGGCGACGGCGCGGCTCTCGTCGAGCGGATCGAAGGCGACTACCTCAACGTCGTAGGCCTGCCGGTGTCCGTGCTCGTCCGGCTCCTCGCCGAGCGCTTTCCGGGCACGTACGGGTTCGGATGAGCGAGAGCGCGGTCAGGGCGGCCGTCGAGGTGGCGGCGGAGCATGGGCTGCGCAGCGACGAGCCGGTGGTGCTGCGGGACGCATGGCACGTACTCGTCCATTTGCGTCCGCTGCCGATTGTCGCGCGTGTCTCGAGCGGGCGGCCGTTTCCCGAGGGGCCGGACTCCGAGGACGTGGTCCGCGAGCTGGCGGTCGCGTCCCACGCGTTCCGAGCCGGCGCTCCGGTCGTCCCGCCTTCCGACCTTCTCGATCCCGGTCCGTATCGGCACGGCGGCCACGTCGTTGCCTTCTGGCGCTACGCCGGGCAGCCGCGCGAGGTGGAGCCGGTGGCCGCAGGCGAGGCGCTCCGAGCGATCCACGAGGCGCTGGTCGACTACGACGGCGAGCTCTCGTCTCTCCACACCGACGACTGCGCGAGGATCGTCGACAGCCTCGAACCGTCCCGCGACGTCGACCTGTTGCGCGAGCTCGGATTGCGGGAGCCTGCCGGCCGCCCGCAGGCATTGCACGGCGACGCGCATCTCGCCAATTGCCTGCCCGGGCCGCTCTGGCACGACTTCGAGACCGCGTGCCGCGGCCCGCGCGAGTTCGACCTCGCTGCGCTGGTTCTGTCGGCGCGCGTGAGTGGCGACGAGCCGTCCCGGATCGCGTTGGAGGCCTACGGCGACTACGACGAGAGTCTGATGGAGGAGTGCCTCCCCGTGTACGCGGCCTGGATCTACGCCTCGTTCATGGTTGCGTTGCCGCGCCGGCCGGAGCTCGGGCCGCTGCTCGGCGAGCGCCTCGCCTGGCTCCGCTCGAACTACGCCTGAACGGCGCGAGCCCTAGCGTCGTCCCTTGCTGACGATCAGGTTCACCCTTGTTCCGTGGCTCAGCCGTCTGCCCGCGTTGGGCTTCTGAGAGATCACGTGTTTCTTCTCGATCGTCCGGGAGGTGGCGTACGTGATCTTGCCGACCGTGCAGTTGTTGGTTCTGATGGCGTGCTCGGCGGCCTTCACAGGCTTGCCCTTCAGTTTGGGCACGACACATTTTGGGAGCAGCTTGAAGGTGGCCAAACACCGCCTGTTCGGCGGATACGTCGGTTAGTTCACAGTTGCGGCGGGTCCCCGAGCAGCCGTCGCTCGACCAGCCGGTGAATCGCGATCCGCGCGAGGGCGTCGCAATGAGGGTGAGCGAGCTTCCGGCGGTGAACGAGGCCGAGCAGGTCGATCCGCAGTGAATCCCGGCGGGGACGCTGGAGACGACCCCGGATCCGTTGCCGTCCTTCGAGACCACGACCTTGACAGGAAGGCTGAATCTTGCGGTGATCGCCTGCTCGCTGATACCGGTGTTCACCTGGCACGTTCCGGTTCCCGTGCAACCGCCTCCCGACCAGCCGATGAATCCGGAGCCCGGGGATGCAGTAGCGGTAAGCGTCAGCGAAGTCCCGGCGTCGAACGAGGCCGAGCAGGTCGCGGCACAGTCGATTCCTGACGGTGCGCTGGAGACCGTCCCGGTCCCGGTGCCGGCCTCCGAGATGTCCACCTTGACCTTCGCCGGGCGACCGCCGATCAGCAGGCCGGGCCCATCGCCCGAGGTGTCCGTGTATTCGCCCACGGCACTGCAGTCACCGGCTGGGTCGCAGGAAACCGAGTAGAGCAGGCCCCCGACGCCGTTGGCGGGCAGCGGCGGGTCCACTCCGGTCGACCAACTGTCTGCAGTCTCGGTCAGAAGGTGCTCTCCGGCAACCAGAGCGCCGCAGTTTCCAGGCGAGGCACACGAGATCGAGTTGAGAAAGCCCGCACTCCCGGCGTTGGCGACGTTTGTGGGCATGGCCTCCACTCCGGTTGTCCAACTACCGCCAGTCTCGGTTAGCAGCACACCCTGCACGCCCAAGTTGTTGTCGTAGTAGCTGCCGGCCACGCTGCGGTTCCCGGGGGACGAGCAGGAAACCGTCGGGGGGTACAAGCGGTTCACCGCATTCGGCCCATCGGCGTCGGCGGGTAGGGCCGCCTCGACCCCGGTAGCCCAGCTGCCCCCGGTCTCCGTCAGCAGCAGACCTTTGCCCGACCACTCGCTCTCGCTACCCACGGCCACGCTCGAAGCGTCATACAAGCCCACCGCCGTGCAATTCCCGGCCGAGGCACAGGAAACCGAGTCGAGCTCGGCCCCTTGGTTCGTACTGTCGACGGGCAGCGCCGCCTCCACTCCGGGTGCCCAGCTGCCCGCCGTCTCGGTCAACACCAGAGCCTGCGCGACGTTCGAGCTGTCGTCATAGGTGCCTACCGCGACGCAGTTTCCGGCCGACCCGCACGAGACCGAATTGAGCTCCGCGTTCGAGTCTGGCGCGGGCGAGACTGCCGCTACTCCGGCCGACCAGCTCCCGTTCGTCTCGGTCAACATCAGCCCTCCACCAAAAGGGTGGCCGACGGGGCTGTACAGCCCGACGGCCGCGCAGTTTCCGGCCGAAGCGCACGACAAGCCGCCCCACTGCACGAATTGGCTCGTGGCTGCGTCCGGAGGCAGAACCGCCTCGACCCCGCCCGACCAACTACCTGCCGTCTCGGTCAGCAGCAGCCCCTGTTGGTTGCCCGAGTTGTCGTCATAGGTGCCGATAGCAGTGCAGTTCCCAGCCGAGGCGCACGAGACGAATCGGAGGTACGCGCCAGGCGTTCCCGGCGAATAAGTCGTGATCGCGTTCGCGGGTAGGACCGCCTCCACTCCGTCCGCCCACTGACCTCCGGTCTCGGTCAGGAGCACTCCCTGCCCGAGCCCCGAGCTGTCGTCGTAGCTCCCCACGGCACTGCAGTTTCCGGCCGAGGAACAGGAAATCGACTCGATGGACGCGCCGCTGTTCACCAGATCGTTGGCAGGCAGGGCAGCCTCGACCCCGTTCCCCCAGCTCGGCGTCGGCGTCGCCGCCGCGCTCGATGTGCCCAACGCCACGAGCGCACAGACCGCAACCGACGCCAAGACGAGACCTCTTACCGACCCCACTTGCATGGTCGAATCATCCGCATCGCCCAGGCGGGGCACAAGGGCGAAGTCGACGTCTTACCTATCTTTTGCTCGGGCCTCAGAGTGAGAGGAGGAATCGGGGTGCCCAGATTCGAACTGGGGACCTCTCCGACCCGAACGGAGCGCGCTACCAGGCTGCGCCACACCCCGAAACCGGCCATAGGGTAGCGGGGATGTCCGAGCCGCATGAGCTGAGGGCTGTCCTCTTCGACGTCGACTTCACGCTTGCGCGGCCAGGCCCCGAGCTCGGGCCCGAGGGTTACGTGCGCGCAGGCGAGCGCCACGGGCTCACGCTCGAGCCCGGCCGGTACGAAGCGGCTCGCGATGCCGCCCTCGTCGATCTTCGCCGCCATCCCGAGCTCGAGCACGACGACGAGATCTGGTTCCGCTTCACGGAGCGGATCGTGCGCGGCATGGGCGGCGACGCCGATTCGGCCTACGCCTGCGCGGTCGAGATCACGCGCGGCTGGGAACGGCACGAGAACTTCGAGCTCTACGACGACGTGGTTGACTCGCTGGCGGCGCTCCGGGCCGCCGGGCTCCGCATCGGCCTGGTCTCGAACGCCTCCCGCGACGTGCGCGATTTCGCCCTCCACCACGGCCTCGAGGTGGACGCCGGCATCAGCTCCTTCCACCACGGTCACACCAAGCCGCACGCGTCGATCTTCCGCGCCGTGCTCGACCTGCTCGAGGTCGAGCCGGTCGAGGCGGTGATGGTCGGGGACACGATCGCCGACGACGTCGAAGGTGCGCTCGCGCTCGGTATGCGGGCGATCCTGCTCGACCGCGAGGGCACGAAGGCGGACTTCGAGCCGCGGATCGAGAGGCTGAGCGAGCTCCCGCCGCTGCTCGGGCTCTAGCTCAGCTTCTTCTCGGCGCTCTCGAGGAACGGCTTGATGATGTCGATCGGCGCGGGGAAGATGATCGTCGACGACGGCGTGCCGCTGACCTCGATCAGCGTCTGCAGGTAGCGCAGCTGTAGCGCCATCGGATGCTGCTCGAGCACGATCGCGGCGTCCTTCAGCTTCTCGGCCGCCTGGAACTCGCCTTCGGAGCTGATGATCTTGGCGCGGCGCTCGCGCTCGGCCTCGGCCTGACGCGCCATCGCCTTCTGCATCCCCGCCGGGATCTCGACGTCCTTCACCTCGACGATCGAGACCTTGATCCCCCACGGGCCGGTGGCCTGGTCGATGATCTCCTGCAGGATCGTGTTGATCTTCTCGCGCTCGGAGAGCAGCTCGTCGAGGACATGCTGGCCGAGCACGGCGCGGAGCGTCGTCTGCGAGATCTGGGAGGTCGCGGACATGTAGTTCTCGACCTCGACGATCGCGTCCCTCGGGTTGATGATTTTGAAATAGGCGACCGCGTTGACCCGGACCGGGACGTTGTCCTTCGTGATCACGTCCTGCGGCGGGACGTTGAGCGTGATCGTGCGGAGGTCGACCTTCACGAGCTGGTCGACGATCGGGATCTTCCAGACCAGGCCTGGACCGCGCGGCGGATCGAGCAACCGGCCGAAACGGAAGAAGACCGCCCGCTCGTACTCCCTCAACACCTTGACGAAGCCGAGCATGGCTCGATCCTATCTCCGCACAGTCAGGCGCAACCCGTTGACCTCCTGCACCTTGACCTTCTCACCCGGCATCAGCTCGGAGTTGTCCGCCGTGCGTGCCTGCCAGAGGGCACCGTCCACGAATACGAGCCCCGGGGCGCGCACCTCGGCGATCCGCCCGATCATCGTCTGGACGCCGGTCGTCACCGGCAAGCGTCTGGCCGCGAACGCTTTCCCCGTCGCGAAGGCCCAGAAGATGGCGATGGCGCCGCCGATCCCGAGGATCAGCCAGAGGTTGACGCGATAAGCCCCCGGTTCGTTCTGGAACAGGAGCGCAAGACCGATGAGGAGCGATATCAGCCCGCCGATCGTGAGCACCCCGTGCGTCGGAGCGTGCAGGTCGATGACCAGCAGAGCCACGCCGAGCAGGACGAGCGCGACGCCTCCCCAACTCGGCCTGAGCACCGAGAACCCGTAGAGGGCCAGCACCAGGCAGACGGCGCCGAGAACGCCCGGCAGCACGACGCCGGGATGGAGCACCTCGAAGATCAGGCCGATGATCCCGACCAGGAAGAGGATGCTGATCAGGTTCGGGTCGATGAGCGTGTTGAGGAAACGCGTGACGAAGCCGGGCTTGACCGTGTCGATCTCGGCTCCCCCCAGGTGAAGGGTGAACGGTCGCTGTGCGTACTTCGTGTGGTAGCCGTCGAGCTTCGTGAGCAGGTCCGGCAGCGTCGGCGCGATGACGTCGATCACATTCATCTTCAGCGCTTCCTCTGCGGTCAGGTTCGAGGCCACGCGCACGGCCTTCGCCGGCCACCTCCCGTTGCGGTGATGCGCAACCGCGAGGGCGGTGAGCGAGGCCACGGAGTCGTTGATCACCTTGCGTCGCAGGTCCGAGCCGAGGTTCGCGCCGCTCGAGTCGATCGGCGTCGAGGAGCCGATGTTCGTGGTCGGCGCCATGGCGAGGACGTCCGCCGCCTGTGAGACCCAGACGCCGGCCGAGGCGGCGCGGGAGCCTTCCGGCGACACGTAGACGATCACCGGGATCTTCGAGGCGAGCTCCGCCTGGTAGATCGTCTTCATCGAGGTCGAGAGCCCGCCGGGCGTGTCGAGGAGGATCACCGCGGCGTCGTAGCCGTCGTTCGCCGCGTGCGAGAGCTCGCTCGTGAGGTAGTCCTGAGTGACCGGGTTGATCTCTAGATCCGGCCCGAAGGTGATCGCGAGCACCCGCGGCCGGGAGCTGCCGGAGCTCGCTCCCGGGGCGCCGCCGACGAGGACGAGCGACGCAAACGCTACGACGAGCAGGAGCAGCGTCCGCTTCATAGTGGGATTCAGGATACGCGCGGCGTAGTCTTCGGGTATGGCCGATTGGGTCATCTGGGCCATCGTCGCCGTGCTCCTCGCCATCGGCGAGATCTTCACGCCGGGGCTCTTCTTTCTCGGCCCGATCGCGCTCGCCGCGGCGGCCGCCACGGCTACAGCTGCGCTGGGCGGAGCCGTCTGGCTTCAGGTCGTCGTCTTCGCGGTTGGCTCGGCCGCAGCGGTCGGGCTTCTGCGTCCGATCGCGCGCGCACACCTCACGATGCCGCGCGCGATCCGCACGGGCTCAGCCGCGCTCGAGGGCGCCAAGGCGATCGTGCTGCAGCCCGTCGACGGCCGCGGCGGGCGGGTCAAGATCGGGGGAGAGGAGTGGAGCGCACGCTCCTACATGCCCGACGAGAAGTTCGACGTCGGCGCGGAGGTCGAGGTCGTACAGATCCAGGGCGCCACCGCCCTCGTCTACAGATAGGAGCAGTGAACGCCCATGCTCGCCGCCGTGATCGTCCCAATCATCGTCTTCGTCCTCGTGCTTATCGTCCTCGCGCGGACGATCCGCGTCGTCCCGCAGGCCCGTGCCGGCGTGGTCGAGCGTTTCGGCCGGTACTCGCGCACGCTCTCGCCCGGCCTCACGCTGGTCGTTCCGTTCATCGACCGCGTCCGGTCGACCATCGACCTGCGTGAGCAGGTTGTCTCGTTCCCGCCTCAGCCGGTCATCACCGAGGACAACCTCGTCGTCAGCATCGACTCGGTCATCTACTTCCAGGTCACTGACGCGAAGGCTGCGACCTACGAGATCGCGAACTACATCCAGGCGATCGAGCAGCTCACCGTCACGACCCTCCGCAACGTGATCGGCGGGCTGGCGCTCGAGAAGACGCTCACCTCGCGCGACGAGATCAACGGCCAGTTGCGCGGCGTGCTGGACGACGCGACCGGCAAGTGGGGCATCCGCGTCAACCGCGTCGAGCTGAAGGCCATCGACCCGCCGGCCTCGATCCAGGACTCGATGGAGAAGCAGATGCGGGCCGACCGGGAGAAGCGGGCCACGATCCTCCAGGCGGAGGGTGCGCGACAATCGCAGATCCTCCAGGCAGAGGGCCAGAAGCAGTCGGCGATCCTCCAGGCCGAGGGTGAGAAGCAGGCCGCCGTCCTGCGTGCCGAGGGTCAGGCGAAGGCGATCGAGACCGTCTTCGCGGCCATCCACGAGGGCAAGCCGGACGCCGAGCTGCTCGCGTACCAGTATCTCCAGACGCTGCCGCAGATCGCGCAGGGCGAGTCCAACAAGCTCTGGATCATCCCGAGCGAGCTGCAACAGATGGTCGGCAAGGTCGCCGGCACGATCACGGATCTCGCTGCTGCGCCGGCTCCGCCGGTGACGGACGGGAAGAAGCCGGAGTAGGGTGCTGCCGCCTTGGCGGGACGTACGCAGGCGCTAGAGGACAAACGGCGGCAGCTCCTCGACGCGGCCGTGCGCGTCTTCGCGCGCAAGGGTTTCCATGCGAGCCGCGTCGGCGACATCGCCGAGGAGGCCGGCGTCGCGCACGGGCTCCTCTATCACTACTTCCGCTCCAAGGACGAGGTGCTCGAAGCGGTGTTCCGCGAGAACTGGAGCCTCCTCATCGCGCGGATCGAAAGCGTGGAAGAGACGGACGAGCCGGCCGCCGACCAGCTCCGCCACATCTCGGCGATCATCCTCCGCACCTGGCTCCATCTACCGGATGTCGTTCGCGTCGTGATCCAGGAGTTCGGCCGGAGCCCGGAGCTCGCCGAGCGGATCGGCGAGCTGACACTGCCGATCGACGCAATCCAGCGGGTGATCGCGCGGGGAATCGAGCGCGGCGAGTTCCGCAAGGAGGTCGACCCGCGCTTCGCTGCGACGGTCGTCTACGGCTCGATCGACGAGCTCCTGACGGGCTGGGTGCTCGGACGCCTACCAGCCGGTGAAGAAGACGTCGCCGCGGCCGAGCAGACCCTCATCGAGGTCAGCTTGCTCGGTTTGCAGAACCCGTAGCGAGCAACTCGGCGAATCGCGCGGCGCCGACGTTGCCGCCCGAGAGGACGACGCCGACCGAGCGGTCGTGCGCGTCGAGCTTCCCGCTCAGTAGCGCCGCGACGCCGACGGTGCCGCTCGGTTCTGCGACAAGCTTTAGACGGTCGAAGAGGAAGACCATGGCCTCGACGATCTCGTCGTCGGTGACCGTGACGATCTCGTCCACCAAGCGCCGGTTCACCTCGAACGTCAGTTCGCCGGGTTCGGTCGCCTGCAGCCCGTCGGCGATCGTCACCGGCACGTCGATTCGGACCCGCTCGCCGGCCGCGAGGGAACGGCGCGTGTCGTCGCCGGCTGCCGGCTCGACCCCGACCATGTGGACGCCCGGGCGCAGCGCCTTGGCAGCGGTCGCGCAGCCCGCCATGAGGCCGCCGCCGCTGACGGGCACGAGCAGCACGTCGAGATCGGGTGCCTCCTCGAGCAGCTCGAGCGCGACGGTTCCCTGTCCCGCCATGACGCTCGGGTCGTCGTACGGTTTCACGAGCTCGAGCCCTCGCTCATCCGCCAGGCGCACGCCGATCTCCTCGCGGCTCTCGGTCCAGCGGTCGTACGGCACGATCTCGGCGCCGTAGCCGCGCGTCGCGTCGAGCTTCGCGGCAGGCGCATCCCGCGGCATCACGATCGTCGCCCGCGAGCCGAGCAGCGCGGCGGCGATGGCGACGGCCTGGGCGTGGTTCCCCGAGGAGTAGGCGAGAACGCCCCGCTGCAGCGCTGCCTCGTCGAGTGACGAGATCTGGTTGAACGCGCCGCGGAACTTGAAGGCGCCGCCGCGCTGAAAGCACTCGGCCTTGATGTGGACCTGCGCGCCGACCCGCTCGTCGAGCGTGCGGGAGGTGACGACCGGCGTGCGGTGTGCAACGCCGGCAAGTCGTTGCGCGGCGCGTTCGACGTCGTCGAGCTCGATGGTCATCTACAGGGGTTTCCGCCGCGAGCGAAGAGACCGAATCCCCAGAGCTTGCCGCGGTAGAGGTAGTAAGCCGTGCGGGCGCGCGCGGAGTCGCGGACGAGCGCCTCGTAGCCACCGGGACAGACGACCGTGCGGCTCGCGCCCGTCAGTCGATGCACCGCGAGCACCGGTGCGCCGACCACGAGCCTGTGCGGCCCGTGCCAGCGCGCCGGTCGCCAGAGCGTGTAGACGCCCGAGACACGATCGCGCGAGAACTCGACTGCGAGGCCGTGCCGGTCGAAGGGCCGGTAGGTGAAGTACCACGTCTTGTGCGCACAATCGCGACACGCCCCGTAGAACGTGCCGAGCGCGGTGCGCACGGCTCGCGGGGACTCCCCGAGAGAGACCCCACCGAGCGAGCGTCCGGGCACGAGCGCGCCGGCCTGTGGCAGCCCTGCTGTCGCCGGCGCGGCGAGAGCGAGGGCAGCGACTGCACTGGTCAGGAGGCCGCGCCTCATATGCTCGCAGTATGTCGCTCTGGGATTCGGTCGCGGAACTGTCGGTCAAGGTCGACGGCTACACGCTTCAACGTCGCGAGTCGTCGACGCCGTCCGGCTGGACGCGCGTGACGACGACGGTCGTCCTCGAGGGGGACGGCGCGACGGGCGAGGGCGAGGACGTCACGTACGAGGCCGAGCTGCACGACGGCGTTCCCAGCGAGCTGATGCTGGCCGGGACGTGGACCATCGACGACCTCTCCCGCCGCCTCGACGGCGAGCCTGAGCTCGCCGAGGGCTTCCGGCGCTGGGCCTTCGAGAGCGCCATTCTCGATCTTGCGCTTCGCCAGAACGAGCTCGCCTTCGGCGAGGCGTTCGAGCGCCAGGAGCTGCCCGTCCGCTTCGCCGTCTCGACGCGCGCTGAGCCCGAGCGGTGGCTCGAGTTCGCGCCGGGGCTCGAGTTCAAGCTCGACGCCGAAACGGACTGGGATCGGTCGCTGCTCCAGCGCCTGCGCGAGCTCGGTCGCGTCCGTGTCGTGGATCTCAAGGCGTACTACCGCGGCACGGCGGTCGACCTTGCCCCCGATCCCGAGCTCTACCGCGCGATCGTCGAGGAGCTGCCGGACGCGATCATCGAGGACGCATGGCTCGAGGACGGCTGCCGCGAAGCGCTCGCCGGCGCCGAGGATCGCCTCAGCTTCGACGCGCCGGTCCACTCCCTCGCGGACCTCGACGGCCTCCCGCTCGAGCCGCACTGGTTGAACATCAAGCCGTCGCGCTTCGGCAGCGTGCGCGAGCTGCTCCAGACGATCGAGGCGTGCGAGGACCGCGGGATCAAGATGTATGGCGGCGGGCAGTACGAGCTCGGGAGAGGCCGTCTCCAGGTACAGCGGCTCGCCGGTGTCTTCTATCCGGAGGGGCCGAACGACGTCGCGCCGTCCGCCTACAACGAGGGCGAGCCGCGCAAGGGACTCCCGCAGAGCCCGCTGCCGGCGTTCGAAGGGGTCGGCTTCTGAATCTGTTCGACGACGAGCCGCGTCGCTTCGGCGACGAGTTGGGGGCGACGCTCTGGGGTGGGACGCTCTACGAGCTCGCACCCGGAGATTCGTCGCCTTACCACTGGCAGATCGGCGAGGAGGAGTGCTGCGTCGTGATCGCCGGCACGCCGACGCTGCGGACGAAAGACGGAGAGCGCCTGCTGAAGCCGTGGGACATCGCCTGGTTCCACCGCGGGCCGGCCGGGACGCACGGTCTGCGCAACGACACCGACGAGACCGCGCGCGTCGCCTTCTTCTCGACCGTCTCCGATCCGGAGCTCGCCGTCTACCCGGACATCGACAAGATGGGCATGATCGCGGGCTTCACTAGCCCGGACATCGAGATCATCCGCGGCTGGGTCGAGCCGAAGTGAACCTCCACGACGCGACCATCCCGCCCGCGGACGAGACACCGCCTGGCTTCGCCTTCAGCGAGGTGTCGGCGAGCGAGCGGACCGGGAAGGAGCTGATCGGCGCGACGCTCTACGAGTTCGAGCCCGGTAACCAGCTCTGGCCGTACCACTTTCACACCGGGAACGAGGAGTGGCTGATCGTCGTCTCGGGCACGCCGACGCTGCGCTCGCCGGAGGGCGAGCGAGAGCTACGGGCCGGCGACGTCGTCGGCTTCCAGCAGGGCGAAGAGGGCGCGCACACGTTCTACAATCGCAGCTCCGAGCCGTCGCGCATCGTCATCTTCTCGACGCTGCGGCGCGGCTACACCACGTATCCCGACAGCGACAAGATCGCGGCCGGCGGGCGGGTGTTCCGCCGCTCCGACGCGGTTGGTTACTGGGACGGAGAGGACTCGAAGGCCTAGCGGAAGGCGTTCTCGCCGGTAAGCGCCTTGCCGACCGAGAGCGTGTGCACCTCGTGCGTTCCCTCGTAGGTGAGGACGGTCTCGAGGTTGTTCATGTGCCGGATGACCGGATACTCGAGCGTGATTCCGTTGCCGCCGAGGATCGAGCGTGCGGTGCGGGCCACCTCGAGCGCGCCGCGGACGTTGCCCATCTTCCCCATCGAGACGTGCTCGGGACGCAGCGTGCCTTCGTCCTTCATGCGACCGAGATGGAGCGCGACCAGCCCGCCGCGGTTCACCTCGAGTGCCATCTCCGCGAGCTTCTGCTGGGTCAGCTGGTAGCCGGCGATCGGCTTCTCGAAGACGATCCGCTCCTTGGAGTAGTCGAGCGCCGTCTCGAGGCACGTACGCGCCGAGCCCACCACGCCGAACACGATTCCGAAGCGCGCTTCGTTGAGGCACGAGAGCGGCCCGCGCAGTGAGTTGATCTCCGGGAAGCGGCTCTCCTCGGGAACGCGCACGTCGTGCAGGACGAGCTCGGACGTGACCGAGGCCCGCAGCGACATCTTGTGGTGCATCAGCGGAGCCTCGAAGCCGGGCATGTCTTTCTCGACGAGGAAGCCGTTGATCTCGCCGCCCTCGGTGCGAGCCCAGACGACCGCGACGTCCGCGATCGAGCCGTTCGTGATCCACATCTTCGACCCGTTGAGGATCCAGTCGGAGCCGTCGCGCTTTGCGGTCGTGCGCATCGAGCCGGGGTCCGAGCCGGCGTCCGGTTCGGTCAACCCGAAGCAGCCGATCTTCTCGCCCGTGTGCATGGCGGGCAGCCAGCGCTGCTTCTGCTCCTCGGAGCCCCATCTCCAGATCGCGAACATCGAGAGCGACCCCTGCACCGAGACGAGGCTGCGGATGCCGGCATCGCCCGCCTCGAGCTCCTGGCAGACAAGCCCGTACATCACCGAGCTTGCTTCCGGCAGGCCGTAGCCCTCCAGATGCATGCCGAAGAGGCCGAGCCGCGCAAGCTCCGGGATCAGCTCCAGCGGAAGCTCGCCGCGCTCGAACCAGTCGCCGACGTACGGCTTGATCTGCTCCGAGACGAACTGGCGGACGGTGTCGCGAATCGCCCGCTCCTCGTCGGAGAGAAGCGCGTCGAGTGCGAGGAAGTCGTGCGGGTCGAGCTCGGTCTTCTTTGCGGTCGTCGCCATGGCTCCATCCTACGGATCTAGCCGTCTGCGGCTCTTCCGAGTATCGTTGACTGACTAGTCAATCAGGCGGTCGTGGAGGCTCTGATGGTTGCAATGGATCAAGAGACAACGGTGGGTGTCTCCTTCGCGCCGACGGAGGAGCAGAGAGGGTTGCGCCGGCTCGCTCGGAGCTTCGCGGAGCGGGAGATCCGCCCACGCGAGGCCGAGTGCGATGCCGACATGCGGCACCCGGAGGAGTTGATCGCGCAGGCCCACGAGCTCGGTCTGATGAACCTCCACGTACCGACCGAGTACGGCGGTCTCGGCCTTCCCGCGTTCGACGGCTTGCTGATCAGCGAGGAGCTCTATTGGGGCTGCTCGGGCATCGGCACCTCGATCACCGCGAACGGCCTCGGGGCCGGGCCGGTCATCGGCTTCGGCTCGGACGAGCAGAAACGCCGCTGGCTGACGCCGTTGCTCGAACAGCCGATCCTCTGCTCGTTCGGACTCTCGGAACCGGGGGCGGGATCCGACGTTGCGGCGCTCAAGACGACGGCCGTCCGCGAGGGCGACGAGTACGTCCTGAACGGCTCGAAGACGTTCATCACGAACGCGGGCTATGCGGCGTGGACCGTCGTGTTCGCGAAGACCGATCCGCGGGGCGGGAGCAGCGGCATGTCGGCGTTCATCGTCCCGATGGAGACTCCCGGCGTCACGATCGAGAAGCACCTCGACAAGATGGGGCAGCGCGCGACCGACACGTCGGCATTCGCGCTGCACGACGTCCGTGTCCCGGTGGAGAACCGGATCGGCGAGGAGGGCGACGGCTTCAAGATCGCGATGGCGACGCTCGACGCCACGCGTCCGGGCACCGCGATCGGCGCCGTCGGCGTCGCCCAGGCGGCGTACGAGCATTCGGTCGCCTACGCGAAGGAGCGCGTGACCTTCGACGTCCCGATCGCCTTGCACCAGGGAGTCAGCTTCATGATCGCCGACATGGCGACCGAGATCGAGGCTGCGCGCCTTCTTTGCTGGCAGGCCGCCTGGATGCTCGACCAGGGCTTCGGCCGGGACGCGACGCTCTACTCCTCCTTTGCGAAGCGGTTCGCCGCCGACGCCGCGATGAAGGTCGCCACCGATGCCGTTCAGGTTTTCGGCGGCTACGGCTACATCAAGGAGTACCCGGTCGAAAAGCTGATGCGCGACGCGAAGCTGTTCCAGATCTACGAGGGCACGTCGCAGATCCAGCGGCTCGTGATCGCGCGCGAGATCTTCACGCCGAAGAGCTAGCGGCTGCTTCGGCGGCGCGGATCGCCTCTGCGAGCCACTCCGGCACGCGCGTCGGCCGGAAGGTCTGCGCGTCGACGCAGGCGTGCTCCGTGTGGCCGTCGGCGAGGAGCTCGTTTCCCCGCACGATCGCGTACTCGTAGCGGAAGCGGGCGCCCCGCGGCCCGACGCAACGCGTGTGAACGACGAGCTCGTCGTCGAACCGAGCCGGGATCCGGTAGCGGCAGAGCGACTCGAGGACGAGCGCCTCGATTCCCTGGTCGCGCAGCGCCTGGTAGCCCCCGGCGAACTCGCGCAGGTACTCGACGCGGGCGATCTCGAACCAGACGACGTAGGCGGAGTTGTGCGCGACGCCCTGGGCGTCGGTGTCGGCGAAGCGAACCCGGACCGGAGTCGAGAAGGAGAAGCCGTCCACGGTGCGCGAGCCTATCGAGGGTTGACACGCATAGCAAACGTGCTATGGATACATAGCAGGACTGCTATGCTTAGCTGCTCGGGGAGACGAGTGTGAATCGCCGGCTCGCAATCGGGGCCGGGGTGGTCATTGTCGCTCTCGCTGTCCTCGCAGGCAGCTTCGCTACGTGGCTGGAGAGTGGCGATCCGACCCAGAGCCTCGACCCGCACCATGAGGGCGCCGGCACCGCAGCCGGTTTCGCGGCTGTGTTGTGCCTCCTCGCCCTGTGGCGGTTGAGAGGGCTGGGCCGAGGGCACACGGGTTGGGCGGAGGCCGTGCTGTGTTGCTCGTTTGCCGTCGGTGGGTTGCTCTTCCTCGACGCAGTCGCCTTCGCTTCGAGGCTGGGCGGCTAGGCTCGGCGTCGGGCGCGCCGGCAGCTGCGCCCGATATCGTCGGAGCCGACTTGACGAGGAGGAGCGATGGCTGACACGAAACAACAGGATCTGCTGGGCCGGTTCGCGGATTTGAGCGAGGGGGCGTTGCAGCGGCTCTCCGAGGCTCCCGGCGCGGACCGTGCCGTCCAGGCGCTCAAGGGGCTTGCCGACAGGGTCGACGAGCTGCAGCGGCGCACGCGTGGCTTCGAGGAGCTCGAGAAGAGGCTGACGAAGCTCGAGAAGCGCGTCGATGGGCTCGCGAAGCCGTCGCGGGCGCCTTCAGGCGGTCGTTCGCATACGGCGAAGAGCCCGCCGGCGAAGAAGGCCTGACCGTTCGCACTCGATAGCGGCCGCCGCCGCGGCGACTGCGAGGAGCAATCCGCCGAGGATGTCCGTCGGCGTATGAAAGCCGGCGAGCTCGAGCAGCGCCATCACCGCCACGAGCCAGAGCGCGAGGAGCGGGCGGAGCCGCGGCCAGGCAACCGCGAGCGCGGCCGCCGCGATGGCTGCGCGGAGGGTGTGCCCGCTCGGCCAGGAGTCGTCGAAGGCGACGATGTGCACGCCGTCGTGGTAGAGCGGTGGCCGCGTCAGCGTGTGGCGGAACACGATCTCCACCGCCACCGCAAGGAACCACGTCGAGAGCCAGAAGACCGCGGCCTCGACGCGTCCGCGCGTCCAGAGGTGCCGGCTCGCGGCGGCGACGAGTAGGAACGAGACGACCACCTGTCCCGGCAGGGTCACGATCTCGGCGACGGCGTGGCCGAGCGGATGGAACGAGACGTGCAGCAGCGGGACGATCGAGTCGGCCAGCGTGGGCGCCAGGCCGGGTGCGCCGGCAAACGGCATCGCATGTCCGACGGCCCAGCGATCGAGGCCCGTCGCGGCTCCTGCGGCGACGAGGCCGGCGAGGGCGGCGAACGCCACGGCCGCCGCTATGCCGAGCCTACGCAGCCGACACCCGTAGCCGCAGCGCCGACGGAACCACCTCGAAGCGCGCCGGCGTCGTTCCGATCGGCTCCCCGTCGACCTCGAGCGGAAGCGGCTCGGCCGCGTCGATCGACACCAGCGAAGACCGCAGGAGCTCCACCTTCGAGTGCGAGAGATAACGGCCGCTGTACAGCTTCGGCGCCGTGGTCACGAAGTCGAGCTTCGAGACGTCGCCGATCGTCACCACGTCGAAGGCGCCGTCGTCCTGCTTCGCCTCCGGGGCGAGCTGCATGCCGCCTCCGTGGTAGCGGCCGTTGGCCACGATCACGTCGTGCATCGGGCCTTCGCGCCGGGCGCCATCGTCGAGTTCGACCACGACCTGTGTGTTCTGCCAGGCGAGGAACTCGCGCGTGAGCGCGTAGAAGAACGTCGCGCGGCCACCGAACCGCTTCGTCATCGCGTTCGCTCGCCGCGCGACGGAGCCGCTCATCCCTGCCGAGCCGACATTGGCGAAGAAGCGGTTCGTCCCGTCGCCGAGCTCGACGCGGCCGAGGTCGATCGTCCGCGTCTCGCCTTCCAGCGCCACGCGCACGGCGTCGTCGAACTGGCTCGGGATGCCGTGGGTGCGACCGAAGTCCTGGCCCGTTCCGCAGGGGAGCACGGCGATCTCGGCGTCTGTTCCGGCGACCCCGTTGGCGACCTCGTTCACCGTGCCGTCGCCGCCGATCACGACGAGCAGCGAGTCCCGAGCCTCGCTCGCAGCCTGCGCGAGATGCCCTGGGAACTCCGACAAGACGGTCTCGCCGCGCAGCCCCAGCTTGGCGGCTCTCCGCTCGAGCTCCGGCCAGCGCTTCCCGGTCGTGCCGTTCCCCGACGCCGGGTTGACGAGAAAGACGATCTCGCGCTGCGCGCTAATCGGAGGTGACGGTCATGAGCGCGACGCGCGTCATCCGGTCGACTGCGGCGCGGAGCTCGTCGTCTGAAATCCGCTTGAACTCGCCTTCGACGACGATGTCCGACACGGTGAGGAGGCAGCCGCCGTGGATGCCCTGCACTTTGCCGATGCCGCCGAGCGCCGCGACGGTGAAGAGCGCCGCCGCCTCCATCTCGACCGCGAGGACGCCGCGGCTCGACCAGCGTTCGTACTGCCCCGCGTCCGGGTTGTAGAACACGTCGCTCGAGACGATCGGGCCGACGTGCATGGGCTGCTCGAGCTGCTTCGCCGCGTGCACGGCTCCGTGAACGAGCTCCCACGACGCCGTTGGGCAATGCGGCTCGTCGTTGACGAGATGTCGTGCCGTCGCGTCGGCGGGAACCGCCGTCAGCGCCACCACGAGATCCCCGAGCGCGTGGTGCGGCTGAAGACCGCCGCAGGTGCCGATGCGCATGAGCTTCGTGCTGCCGAGCTGGATCAGCTCCTCGAAGACGATTGTCGCGCCGGGACAGCCCATGCCGGTTCCCTGCACCGAGACGCGCTTCCCCTCCCAGGTGCCGGTGTAGCCCAGCAGGCCGCGCTCCTCGTTCACCTGCGTCACGTCGTCGAAGTACGTCTCGGCGATGTACTTCGCTCGCAGCGGGTCGCCGGGAAGAAGGACGGCGTCTGCGTAGTCGCCGGGCTCGGCTCGGAGATGAATGGGCATTGGTCGACTCTAACGGGGTGGAACAATCCGGACGTGACCGACACCGTCACGCCGACGCTCGACCAGGTGCTCGCGTTCTGCGCCGCTGAGCCGGTCGAACGCGTCTTCCTCGAGGACATCGCGCGGCGAGGGCTCGGCCGCTTCTCGGCGGTCGTCGGTCCAGATCGGCGAGTCGAGGCGCTTTGCCATGTAGGCGCCAACGTCGTCCCCTCGGGAAGCGGCTGCGCGGTCTTCGCCGACGCGGCCGCGCGAAGCGGCGCTCGCATGGTGATCGGTGAGGAGCAGGCGGTGGGGGAGTTGTGGGACGCCGCGCGGCGGCGGATGCCGCGACCCCGTGACGACCGTCCGGGGCAGCCGGTTTACGCGCTGCGCGAAGCGCCCGAGCCGGGTGGGACAGGCCTTCGTCCGGCACGCCCCTTCGACCTGGATCTGCTCGTGCCCGCCTGCGCCGCGGCGCACCGCGAGGAGATCGGGGTCGATCCGCTCAAGCGTGATGCCGACGGCTTTCGCTGGCGGACGCGCCAGCAGATCGAGGAAAGGCGCTCGTGGATCTGGGTCGAGGAGGGAGTGATCCGGTTCAAGGCCGAGGCGTCGGCCTGGACGCCGGCGGCGGTACAGCTGCAACAGGTCTGGGTCGATCCGCAGGCCCGCCGTCGCGGCTACGCGCGCCGGGCGCTCTGCGACCTCTGCCGCGTGCTGCTCGAGCGCGTGCCGGCCGTCTGTCTCTTCGTGCGGCCCGAGAACGCGCCGGCGCTGGGCCTGTACGACTCGATCGGGATGACGCGCGAGCTCATGTACCGCTCCCTCGTCTTCTGAGCGGCAGACTGGGGCGATGGAGGAGCTGCGCGACCGGGTCGAGCGCTTCGTTCGCGAGCACGAGCTGATTCCGCCGGGCGGCGAGGTCACATGCCTGGTCTCGGGCGGCGCCGACTCGACCTGTCTCTGGCATCTGCTCGGCTCGCTCGGCTATCGCGTCTCGGCGCTGCACGTGAACCACAAGCTGCGCGGCGCCGAGTCCGACGAGGACGCGCGGGTCTGCGCTGAGACGTTCGGCGCTGAAGTCGTGGAGCTCGACGGCCGCGGCCTCTCGGAAGCAGCGCTGCGCGACCAACGGCGCTCGGTGGCTCGCGACCGGCTCCGTGCCACCGGGCACACGGCCTCGGATCAGGTGGAGACGATTCTGTACCGGCTCGTCTCGCGCGGCGTGGCGACCGGCATCGCGCCGCGGAGCGACGACGGAGTGGTGCACCCGCTCCTGCCCGTCTGGCGCGAGGAGACCGAGACGTACTGCCGCGCCGCCGGGCTCGAGTTCCGCCTCGACTCCTCGAACGCCGACACGAAGCGCGGGTTGATCCGGGAAGAGATCCTCCCGCTGCTCCGCGGGCTCCATCCGGCCGCCGACGAGAACCTGCTGCGCGCACTCGACGCGCGTGCGACGCTGCCGCCCGCGCTCGCCGAGCTGCTCGCGGCGCCGGTCGGCTCGAAGCGCGTCGATCTCGGCGGCGGCGTCCAGGCCGTGCGCGAGCACGAGCGCCTCTGGCTCGAACGGGGCCCGGTGGACCTGTCCGGCGAGATCCGCTGGGGCGACTGGACTATCCGCTCGCAGCTGGAAGGGCTTAGAGTGCGTGGCTGGAGGCCGGGCGACCGGTTGGCGGGTAGGAGGCGGAAGATTCAGGACGTGTTCGTCGATGCGAAGGTGCCGCGCTCGGAGCGCGAGGCGTGGCCGCTCGTCGTGCGCGGCGACGAGGTCGTGGCCGTGCCCGGCATCGTCGAGCATCCGGAGGTGCAAGCTGTCCGCGACTGAGCTCGAACGGGCGGTGACCGAGGTCCTGATCGACGAGGAGGAGCTGCAGCGGCGGATCGCGGAGCTCGGCGCCGAGATCTCGGCCGACTACGAGGGTCGCGACCTCCTGCTCGTCGGCGTCCTCAAGGGAGCAGTCTTCTTCCTCGCCGACCTGATGCGCCACCTGACCGTGCCGTGCGAGATCGACTTCATGGCGATCTCGAGCTACGGCGCCTCGACCGACTCCTCGGGCGTCGTGCGGATCCTCAAGGACCTCGACATCAACATCGAGGGCCGGCACGTGCTCGTCGTGGAGGACATCATCGACTCGGGCCTGACGCTCTCGTATCTCGTCCGTAACCTCGAGGCGCGAGAGCCTGCGAGCCTCGAGGTCTGCGCGCTCCTCACGAAGCCGGAGCGCCGCGAGATCGACGTCCCCGTGCGCTACACGGGCTTCGAGATCCCGAACCGCTTCGTCATCGGATACGGGCTCGACTTCGCCGAGCGCTACCGAAACCTCCCGTACGTCGGCGTGCTGGACGAGTCACTCGTGCTCGACCGCGCGTAGCGCGAAGGCCCGCCACCCCGTTACAGGGGCATGCCGCTGGTACCCTCAAGCGGGAGATCCCGTGAATCGCTTCTTCCGTAGCGCACTCTTCCCGCTCGTCATCATCGCGGCCCTCGTCTGGCTCGCGATCACGACGCTGGGCCATGGCGGGTCGTCGACCCAGTCGATGACGTTCTCCCAGCTCTACAGCAAGGCCCAGAACAATCCGGCGCAGATCTCGTTGGTCACCTTCGATCCGTCGAAGCAGGAGGTCACCGCCGAGGTCGGCAAGGCCACGTGGGTCGCCCATTATGCGTCGGATCAGGACCAGCATTCGCTGCAGCAGGTCCTGCAGAACGCCATCTCGAGCGGCAAGGCGTCGGACCTCAAATACGGCTCGAAAGGCGTCGGCTCGTCGCCGTGGTGGTCGATCCTCAGCAGCCTGCTGCCGTTCGTCCTCCTGTTCGGCTTCTGGATCTTCCTCATGAACCAGGTGCAGGGCGGTGGCTCGAAGGTGATGAGCTTCGGCAAGTCGCGGGCGAAGCGGATGACGCCCGACGCGCCGAAGATCGGCTTCAAGGACGTCGCCGGCGTCGACGAGGCGGTCGAGGAGCTGCAAGAGATCAAGGAGTTCCTCGAGAACCCGAAGAAGTTCCAGGCGCTCGGCGCGCGGATCCCGAAGGGCGTCCTGCTCTACGGGCCGCCCGGCACGGGTAAGACGCTGCTCGCGCGCGCAGTCGCAGGCGAGGCGGGTGTCCCGTTCTTCTCGATCTCGGGCTCGGACTTCGTCGAGATGTTCGTCGGCGTCGGCGCCTCGCGTGTGCGCGACCTGTTCGAGCAGGCGAAGCAGGCGAACCCCTGCATCATCTTCATGGACGAGATCGACGCCGTCGGCCGCCATCGCGGCGCCGGTCTCGGCGGCGGCCACGACGAGCGCGAGCAGACGCTCAACCAGCTGCTCGTCGAGATGGACGGCTTCGAGATGAAGGACAACATCATCCTCATCGCCGCGACGAACCGGCCCGACATCCTCGACCCGGCGCTGCTGCGCCCGGGGCGCTTCGACCGTCAGATCGTCGTCGATCGGCCCGACCGCGTGGGTCGCCAGCGCATCCTCGAGGTGCACACGAAGGGCAAGCCGCTCGCGCCGGAGATCGATCTGAGCACGCTCGCGGCGGGGACGCCCGGCTTCACCGGCGCCGACCTCTCGAACCTCGTCAATGAGGCAGCGCTGCTCGCGGCGCGCCGCGGCAAGAAGATCATCGAGCAGGAAGAGCTGGAGGAGGGGATCATGCGCGTCGTCGCCGGCCCGGAGAAGAAGGCGCGGCTCCTCTCGGAGCACGAGCGCAAGATCACGGCCTACCACGAGATGGGCCACGCGCTTGTGGGCCACTTCCTCGAGCACACCGATCCGGTGCACAAGATCACGATCGTCTCGCGCGGCCAGGCGCTCGGGCTCACGATCTCGCTGCCGACCGAGGACCGCTACCTCACGACGCGCAGCGCGCTGATGCACCAGATGGCGATGACGCTCGGTGGCCGCGCCGCGGAGGAGATCGTCTTCCACGAGGTCACGACCGGCGCCGCGAACGACCTCGAGAAGGTCACCGCGACGTCGAAGCAGATGATCATGCGCTTCGGGATGAGCGAGAAGCTCGGCCCGCGCGTGCTCGGCCGCGGCCACGACCAGCCGTTCCTCGGGCGCGACTACGGCGCCGAGGCCGACTACTCCGAGGAGATCGCGCGCGAGATCGACGACGAGATCCGGCGCGTGATCGAGGAGTCCCACGAGCTCGCTCTCGCGGTGCTGCGTGAGCACATGGACGACCTGCACAAGATCTCGGCGATCCTGATCGAGCGCGAGACGATCGACCGGGATCAGTACGAGCGCCTGCTCGCCGGCGAGGACGAGTCGACGGTGTTCCCCGACGAGGCGCCCGCGCAGCCGGAGCTGCCGGAGCCGCAGCCCGAGCCGAAGCGCGAACGCCCGCGCCCACGGCCGTTCCCGTTGCCGGGCTCGGCCATGCAGGGCCCGGACCCGGATCCGGCGAACAGCTAGCGCGAACCTGCTTCCTTCCGCTCAGGCGTAAGGACGCTGGCTCAGGCGAGCGTCTGGATGGGCGGCGAGTTATGGGCGAGTTCCGAAGAGCTGCTTCTCGGTGATGAGGTGGGGCGCCCGTTCGAGGCGATCGGCGTCAGCGAAGGTAGCGCTGTGGGCGCCGGCGGCGGCCGCCTCGGTCTAGCCACGTACGCACGACCTCGAGCTGCGCACTCGATCGAATTCGACTCCCCGGTAATCTGAGCGTCGATGCGTTTCGTCGTCATTCGCGAACAGGGGCGCGGATGGGACCCGTCCCGGGCGATGCGCCAACAGGAGCATTGGCCTGATCACGTCACGTTCGTCAACGGCATCGTCGATCAGGGGTCGATGCTCCTCGGCGGGCCGCTCAGCGAGCTCGACCGGAGCGGCGAGCCGGTCGACCCCACCGACGCTGTCGGCCCGAACCGGACGTATAGGGCATTGATCGTCCTCGAGGCCGACACAGAAGAAGAGCTGGGGAAGCTGCTGGACGACGACCCTTGGAGCAAGCATCACGTGCTCGAGACCGCGGCGATTTATCGGTGGGAGATGCTCGTCGGAGAAATCGCCTCGGCTTGAACCGACCGTAGAGACGCCCGACGTCCTCAGGTGACATTCCCGATCGCTGGCGCAGGCCAGCGTTGACTCGCCGGGCGTCTTAGAGTCCCTGCAGTGGTCAGGTTTGCAGCCGTGAGACTGGCAGCAGCCGTCGTGGCCGCACTCATTCTCGGTGCGGCCCTCGTAGGTGCTGCCGCCCTTCCTTGGAATCAACTCCAGGGGCTTCCCCACTCTTGCCCCTACGGGTCGCGCAACTGCTTCTATCCCCCCAGGTCCGGCTGGGTCCTCCCGACCGGGTTTGCCATCGGTTTGGTCGGACTCGCCGGAGCAGCGGGTGTCTTGGCAGCGACCCGCCGTCGCCGACCCCCTGCGTAAGCGCTACGCGAGGCGCCCGCTTCGGGGGTCATTCCGGAACACAGGCCCAGTCCTCCGTCCTGTCGCCCGATCAGTGACGAATCGCCACGTTGTGTCGACATCGGCTTCGCCGCGCTGCGTCACCGCGACGGGCGGCCGGTCAGAGGATCCTCGCCATTCCTCGGCGCATCAGGTCGCCTCTGACGGGGCCAGCGGCCGGGATTTCGTCGGCAGGAGGGGGTCGGGTATCCGGTTTCCGAGTCGGAGGAAGCCGGCTCCCGTCAGTGCCAGCGCCAGCGCGCCGCCCCACCAGATGGTGTCGGGTGACGTTCCGAGCAGCACGCCGCCGACCGCCTGGCCGAGAGCCACGCCGACCAGGAAGCTGAGCTGGTAGAGCGACATGTAGCGGCCGAGCAGATGCGGCGGCGCGATTTCCGCGACTAGCGGGCCGAGCACGATGAACTGGCCACACTCAGCGATCGCGATCAGGATCGCGACGCCGGCCAAGACGGTGGTAGCGGCGAGCGTCGAGTGCGTGAGCGTTGCGAGCGGGACCGCGAGCAGGCCGACTGCGAATGTGGCGCTGGTGGCGAACAAAGCGTGAGTGCGGCGCATCCGCGCCACCACCCGTGTCGCCGGTACCTGCGCTACGACGATGAAGAAGGTGTTGATGAAGACGACGACACCGATCCCCACGGGCCCGACAGGTGTATGCGCCACCGCAAACGGCGGGAGGATGAAGGAGAAGAACGCGCCGCCGATCATCACAAGCGCGAGGTTGCCGGCGATCAAGGCGAGCAAGAGCCGATCACGAGCAACAGCTCGGAAACCCGGTGCGCCCTCGCCCGTCGACGGAGCATCCGCGAGGCCAGGGTCCGGGATCAAGACCAGCACGACCAGCGCGAAGGCGACGAAGGTGACTGCGTCAAAGAGGTAGAGGGCCTGGAACGCCTGGAGGTGATGATGGGTGGCCGCGACGATGAGGCCCGCAACCGTCGCGCCGAGACCGAGACCGAAGTTGCCTGCGACTCGTCGCAGCGCGGTCGATGCGGCGCGCTGCTCCGCCGGGACCAGGGTCAAGGTCAGGACCTGGCCGGCGGTCCCCACCAATCCGAAGCCGGCGCCGCCGACGGCCGAGCAGACGAAGCCTTGCCAAGGACGGTCGACAAACGCCAAGCCCCCGTAGCCGACTGCGTTCAAAACATTGCCCGCGATGAGGATCCGTTTCGCACTGAAACGATCGAGGAGCGCACCCGAGGGGAGCGTTACCACTGCGGCAGTGCCCATGACCGTCGCCAGCACCAGCCCCGCGGTCGCCGTCGAGAAGCCGCGGACCGCGTGGAGGTAGATGATCTCGAAGGGAAGGATCAGTCCGGTGCCGAAGTAGTTGAGCGCGTTCCCGCCCTGAAGAACGAGGACAGGCCTCGGTAGGCCCGTACGCCAAACGGCGAACACACGTGCGAGCGCGCTGCTCACTCTGTTGGGCGACCGGCCGCTCCACGACGGCGAGCGAGGCGCTCGAGCTCCTCGCGGCAAGCGCTCAGCAGCCGCAGCTCGATCGCGGCCCGCACGGGCTGGGGCGGGTGGATGTGGGCCTCCCGGGCCAGGCGGTACCGATCGGCATCGCGCTGGAAGCGGGCCGTCCGCTCGAGCACTATCTGATGAATCAGCTCGGGGTACATCGGAGGTCAAAGACACCGCGATGCCGCGAAACGGACCGCGGTCCGTTTCCGACGGACCTGGTGTCATTGATGCGATGACCGTCGATCTCGAGCGGGCCAAGGCAGGTGACGAGCGCGCGTTCGCGTCGCTCGTCGAGCCGTTCCGGCGCGAGCTTCAACTGCATTGCTACCGGCTACTCGGCTCCGTGCAGGACGCCGAGGATCTCGTCCAGGAAACACTGCTCGCCGCCTGGCACGGGCTCAACGGCTTCGAGGAGCGGGCGTCGCTGCGCTCCTGGCTCTACCGGATCGCAACCAACCGGAGTCTCAACGCAATTCGCGAACGCGGGCGCCGCCCCGCCACGGAGAACACCATGAGACCGTCAAGAACCCGCCGCGCCGTCGAGCCCAGCTGGCTCGAGCCTTACGCGGACAGCACGCTTCCGGATCCCGCTCCCGGCCCTGAAGCACGCTACGAGCAGCGCGAAGCGATCCAGCTCTCGTTCATCGTCGCGCTGCAGCAGTTGCCTGCGAAGCAGCGCGCAGCGCTCGTGCTGCGCGACGTGCTCGGCTTCCGCACCGACGAAGCCGCTTCGATCCTCGAGACGACGCCGCAGTCCGTCAAAGCAGCGCTCCAACGCGCACGCGCAACGCTCGACTCGTACACCGTCGAACGCCAGCAGGCGCCGCTTCCCGACTCGCCGACCGAACGGAACCTTCTCGCCACCTTCAGCGACGCCGTCGAAGCCGGCGACACGGCGCGCCTCCTAACTCTGCTGAGCTCCGACGCTCGTGTGACCATGCCGCCGACCCCGGGCGAGCTCATCGGACACGAAGCGATCGGCGTGTACCTCGACCACGGCGCCGAGGTCCGCGGCGCCCCGCTACAGGTACGCCCGACCCGCGCCAACGGCCAGCCGGCCCTCGGCTGCTACCTGCGCTCGCAGCCCTGGGGCATGATGGTGCTCACCTTGAGCGGAAGCAAGGTCGACGAGATCACCCTCTTCACCGACCCCGCACTGCCCGGCCGCTTCGGTCTTCCCGAACACATCTAGCCGACAAGGATGGGTCGACGTGAAGTGGAAGCCGCCGTTCAGGCGTAAGAACACTGGCCCAGCCGAGCGTTTCGGCTGTGAAGTCTTCTTGAAGACTGATTGACGGCTGAACTCCTTGGTGCCACATTCAGGGCGATGATAATGCTGGCGGCGGTCTTGTTGACTGCTTCGCTCGGACTACTAGGGGCGGCGGCCGGTGCCCGTTCCCAGCCTCAGTCGTTCAGCGGCCACGTCTGGGTCGTGATCAAAGGATGGGGCAGCGTCAAAGTCACCAAGGGCGCCATCGGTCACCCCACGGCCCGCTGCGCCGGCGCCCCGTGCCGCGGCACCAACGTTCTGCTGAAGAGCCCTCGCGTCGTCCTGACCGAGAAGCCGTACAAGGGCTGGAAGTTCATCGGCTGGCGCGGCGCGTGCAAAAGCAAGAAGACGCCGCAATGCGCGCTCGACGCCTCCCAAGGCCGCAAGGACATCTTCGGGGGGCGCGGCGTCCACGCCAAGGCCAGGTTCGTTCCCGTCGCGGCCGGGCTCACCAGCGCGCACCCGATCCCGCTCGGGAGCGCCGCGAAGATCATTGACGGGTTCGTGGTGCGGGTCAACTCGGCGAACGCAAACGTGCAGCTCGGGACGCCCCCACCAGCCGGCGACGAATACTTCGACGCGAACCTGACCGCGACCAACACCGGCGGTCGTCTGTCGAATCTGAGCTTCGTCTGGGGCGGCCCCCACGCGGCAGGAAGCCACGCGCGCTACGACAACCAGGACGGTCACGAATGCTCCGACCCAGGCCCGCAGCCGCCCCTGGACACTTCCGACCCGTTCGAGCCCGGCGAGTCCCGGACCGGATACGTCTGCTGGACGATTGCCGCGAAGGATGCAAGCAGCCTCGAGCTCTTCTTCGGCTCGGGGACACTGGCCGCTCCCCGCGCAACCTGGTTCGCCCTCCGCTAGCCAGGGCGGCGGACCGCGGATCCAGGCCCTCTCCGCGGCGAAGATTGACCTAAATGAGTCCTAAGGAAAAGTAAGCAAACGGTTAGCGTGAGGGTGCCGGGGTGAGGTGGGAAGCGCGACGGCGTTCGCTAGCCAGCCCCGGCAGTTCAATCCGCTCACCCCCGAGTCTCCATGACCCCACGGCGGACTCGACTCGACTTCATTGAGCAGACCAACCCCGGAGCCGGCGGAAGCGGCGGCGCCAGTTAGGTTTCGTGCCGGACAGCGCGCGCGCATCCGCCGTGGTTGACTACTGAGCCAACCACTACCGACTACCGCTAATGCGAACTAGGAGGGTGCTTTGGTTCTCGCTAACTTCAACTTCGCCAGCTTCCTATGGGACATGCTGGTTATCTTCGCGTTCGTCATCTGGTTCTGGCTGCTGATCACCGTATTCGGTGATCTATTCAGCCGGCACGACGTCAGCGGATTTGGAAAGGCCGCCTGGATCATCCTGGTCATCATCCTGCCGTACCTCGGCGTGTTCATCTACCTCATCGCCAACGGTCACGGCATGGCTGAGCGGGCTCAAGCGCGGGCACAAGCGCAGCAGGCCCAGATGGACGACTACGTGCGCACCGTCGCCTCATCGGACACCAGCGCCGATCAGATCGCCAAGGGCAAGGAGCTCCTCGACTCCGGCACGATCACGCAGGCCGAGTTCGACCAGCTCAAAGCTAAGGCCCTAGCGACCTAACCAAGCGAAGGGAAACGGGAGGAGCCCCGGCAACTGCCGGGGCTTCCCTCTCGACCAGACGTATATGCGGATCGTTGAGCTCGTCTTCGTGGTCGGCTGGGGCGCGTTCTGGGCTTACTGGCTGACAGCGGCCTTCTGGATCAAGCGCGGCCACGTGCCGTGGTCTCGCACACTGCGGATCCGGGTTCCGATCATCGTTGCGGTGTTCGTCCTTTTCCGCCTCGGCGCCTTTCGGCACCACGGCGTCAACTCGAATCTGTGGCTCGCCGGGATCGGGCTCGTCCTTTTCGCCGCGGGCCTCGCGTTCGCGATCTGGGCTCGCCTCCACATCGGCCGCAACTGGGGCACGCCGATGACGCAGAAGGAGGAGCCCGAGCTCGTCACGAGCGGGCCGTACCGATTCGTCCGGCACCCGATCTACTCGGGGATCCTCGTCGCCGGGATCGGCACCGCGGTGGCGCTGAGTTGGTTCTGGTTGATCGCAGTCGGCCTGGCGGGGGCCTACTTCATCTACAGCGCGACCGTCGAGGAGCAGTATCTGAGCCGGCAGTTCCCTGACGCCTATCCGGCGTACAAGAGCTCGTCGAAGATGCTCGTGCCCTTCGTCTTCTGAGCCCTAGCTCGGCGGGGGCAACGTCGGCGGTGCGGTGTAGAGGCGCTGCAGAATCAGGCCGAGCTTGTCCTGCTGCAGATCCATGGCCGGGTCGCCGGACAGATTGTTCAGCTCCCACGGATCCCTCCTGAGGTTGTAGAGCTCGCGCCAGCCGTTCTGGTACTCGACGTAGAGGTTTCGTCGAGTCTGGACAGCCTCGTACGGAGGCGGACCGCCGGCCTTGAGCAGGTCGTGGCCGAGATACTCGACGAGGAACGCGTGCCGCCAGGGAACCTGCTCGTCGTGGAGAAACGGCACGAAGCTATGGCCGTCCTGCGGCAGTGTGGGCCTGACCCCGGCCAGCGCGCTGATCGTCGAAGCGAGATCCACGTTGAGCACGGGCTGGTTGTTTCGCCGGGCCGAGTGCGTCCACGGCGTGCGGACGATGAGAGGCACGTGGGTGGACTCCTCGTACGGCCAGACCTTGCCGCCAAGCCGGTGCTCGCCCCAGAGAAAGCCGTTGTCGCTCGTGTAGAGGATGACGGTGTTCTTCAGCTCGTGACGCGATTTGAGCGCCTGCACGACGCTGCCGACGCTGCGGTCGAGCGCGAGCAGCGACTCCTCCTGCTTGATCCGGATGTGGTTGATGTAGAGCTGCGCGGCCGCGCTCAGCATGTCCTTGTGCCAGTAGCGCCACGGCTCCTTGCCGATGTTGCGCTGGTTGAAGGCCGGGTCGTGGATGGGCGCGATGTTCTCGAGCTTGCCGCGGTCCTTCGGCGCCGGGATCGCAGGCAGATGCGGTGCGACGGGCGCGAAGTAGAGGAAGAACGGGTGTCGCGCCCCGTGGATGAAGTTGACGGCCTTGTGGGTCAGCACCGAGGTCGAGTAGTCCGACGGCTTGTTGCCGTAGTGGACGAGGGTGCCGTTCTCGTTGAGCGAGTAGTTGTAGTACGCCTCCATCGGGCTGCTGTCCATCACCTGCCACTCGTCCCAGCCCGGCGGGACCCGGTGGTCGACGTACGCGTCGGTGTAGGAGTTCACGTACTTGCCGACCAGCGCGGTCTGGTAGCCGGCGTCGTGCATCCAGACCGGGAGGTCGTCGGACTCCTCCGTGAAGGCGGGGTAGCTGTGCGGGCCGAAGTTCTCGAGGACGCCGGTGTGGTGCGCGTACTGACCGGTGAGGATGCTCGCCCGCGACGGACCGCACATCGACGTCGTGACGTGCATGTCCGTGAACGTGGTGCCGTGGTTCGCGAGCAGGTCACGGACGTTCTTCATCACCATCGTCCCGTCGGAGCGCTCGTCGTCGCTCAGGATCAGGACGACGTTCAGCCGTTTGTCGGTGATGTGCTTGCCGCCCGTGCTGGACCGCGCCGCGGACGCGCCCACGACGCCGAAGACGAGCAGCACTGCACCCGTCACCCAGATCCACACGACCCTCCGCACGACCGGCCGCAAAGTAGCGTTAATTGGTGAGCGTTGGATGAGTCTTACGAAACCGGTGCTAGCGATCGTCGTCGCCGATCGCGACCGGGCTCACCGAGGGCTGCTGCTTCAGTCTGAGCATCGCCTCGATATAGAGCTCGCGCACGACGTCCATGTCCGGCCGCGGGTCGTTTCGCCACGAAGCCGGCAGCGAGTCGCGCAGCCGCTCTCGTGCGGCGGTTTCACGCTCCCAGTGGCCCAGCAGGCGGTCGTCGATCATCGCAGCGGGTATGTCGGCAGCGGAGGAGGGCTGCTTTAGTTCTCCGCATGGCTACAGAGACAGTTTCGCTCGAGGAACGCTTTCCGCGCCCTTCTGTGATGGGTGTCGTGAACGTCACGCCCGACTCGTTCTCCGACGGTGGCGTCCATCTCGATCCCGACGTCGCTGCTGCGGCGGCGCGTCGCATGGTCGAGGAGGGGGCGGCCGTCGTCGACATCGGCGGCGAGTCGACGCGGCCAGGCTCGGGCGGCGTCTCGGCCGACGACGAGCTGCGGCGCGTGGTCCCGGTTCTCGACCGTCTGGGAGGCGACCTCCCGCTCTCGATCGACACGACGAAGGCGGCCGTCGCGCGCGCGGCGCTCGAGCGCGGAGCGGTCCTCGTCAACGACGTCACGGCGCTCCGCGGCGATCCCGAGCTGGCGGGCGTCGTCGCCGGCTCCGGCGCCTATCTCTGCCTCATGCACATGCGGGGCGAGCCGCGGACGATGCAGGCCGAGCCGCGGTACGACGACGTCGCGGACGAGGTGGCGTCGTTCCTCGAGGACCGGCTCGCGTTCGCGGTCGCGGCGGGCATCCCCGAGGAGCGGATCTGCCTCGACCCTGGGATCGGCTTCGGCAAGACGTTGGAGCACAACCTCGAGCTCGTGCGGCGCCTCGACGTGCTCGTGGCGCTGGGGAGACCGGTGCTCGTCGGGTTCTCGCGCAAGAGCTCTCTTCGCAAGCTGACGGGCTCCGAAGACCTGCTCGGGGCGAGCGTCGCGGCGGCGGTCACCGCGTTCGAGCGCGGCGCGACGATCCTGCGCGTCCACGACGTCAAGCCGACCGTCGACGCCTTGACCGTGGCCGCCGCAGTCGCATGATCACGGTCGAGGTCCGCGATCTGCGCGTCTTCGGCCGCCACGGGGTGCACGAGGAGGAGCGCGAGCGCGGGCAGGACTTTCTCTTCGACGTCGAGCTCGAGGTGGGGGAACGGGGGACGAGCGACCGGCTCGAGGACGCCGTCGACTACGTCGCGGTTGCGCGTTTGGTGCGGGAGGTGTCGGATTTGACGCAGTACGCGTTGCTCGAGGCGCTTGCTTCTGCAGTCGCCGACGAGCTCGAGCGGCGCTTCTCGCCGGACCGCTTGCGGGTGCGCGTCCGCAAGCCCGAAGTCCGGCCGGCCGGACTCGAAGGCACGGTCGGCGTCACGGTCACGAGGCCATGACCCGCGCCTACGTCGGTCTCGGCGCGAACCTCGGCGACCGCGAGCGCACGCTGCGCGCGGCCGTCGAAGCCCTCGGCACCGAGGACGAAGTCGAGGTCGTCGCCGTCTCGGCCCTGCGCGAGACGGATCCGGTCGGAGTCGGCGACCAGCCTCGCTTCCTCAACGGCGTCGCCGAGCTCGACACGACGCTCACGGCGCGCGAGCTGCTCGACCGGCTGCTGGCGGTCGAGCAGCGTTTCGGCCGCGTCCGAGTCCCCGGGGAGCATGGCCCGCGCACGCTCGATCTCGACCTTCTCCTCTACGGCGAAGCGCAGCTGGACGAGCCCGGTCTCACCGTTCCGCACTCGCGCCTGCACGAGCGCCGCTTCGTCCTCGAGCCGCTCGCCGAGCTGGCTCCGGGCCTCGTCGTCCCCGGTCGCGGAGAGGTGGAATCCCTGCTCAGCGGGGTACACTGACCCGGCATGTCCCACCTCGACGATCTCGACGAGCACGAGGCCGAGCTCGAGCTCGCGCTGAAGAAGGAGTACCAGGCGGTCTTCGCGCTCTTCCGCTTCTGCGTGCTGACGCAGGACGCGACCTACCTCTGCAACCGGCTCGACGTGCAGCAGGCGGCGCCGAACGCGGCGGGTGGGCTTCCCTTCTTCCAGCTCGACCTCGAGGACGTGTGGGTCTGGGACAAGAACCGCCCGACGCGGATGATCCCGCGGGCCAAGGTCTTCACCTCGGGCGACGTCACGATTGAAGAGCTGCGCGGCGAGGGCGACGAGCCGCAGCTGACGGCCGAGGCGCTCGCCGAGCGCATCGGCGAGCCGTTCCGGCTGGAAGACGAGTAGCCTCCCCGCCGCGATGCTGCTCGCGGTCGACGTAGGCAACACGCAGACGGTCTTCGGCCTCTTCGAGGGCGAGGAGCTCGGCGACCGGTGGCGGATCGCGACCGAGGCGCACCGCACCGGAGACGAGCTCGGCGCGTTGCTCGCCGACTTCCTCGACCTCGGCGCGATCGACGGAATCTGTCTCTCCTCGACCGTTCCAAGGCTCGTGTCGGAGTACGAACACGTCGCGTGGCGCTGGGCGAAGGCGGAGCTGCTCGTCATCGGCCCGGGCGTGCGCACGGGAATCCCCATCGAGCACGATGCCCCGCGGGACGTCGGCCCCGACCGCATCGTCAATGCAGTCGCCGCGAAGGAGCGCTACGGCGCGCCGGCGATCGTGGCCGACTTCGGCACGTCCACGAACTTCGATGTCGTATCGCCGGAGGGCGCCTACGTCGGCGGAGTCCTTGCTCCGGGGATCGAGGTCTCGATGGAGGCGCTGTTCGAGCGCGCTGCGCGGCTCGTGAAGGTCGACTACGTCGAGCCGCCGCGGGTGATCGGCAAGACGACCGCCGGCGCGCTGCAGTCGGGTCTCGTCTACGGCTTCGCGGGCCAAGTCGACGGCATCGTCGACGCGATCCGCGGCGAGCTCGGTGTCGAGGCGCCGGTGATCGGGACGGGCGGGCTGGTCGCTTTGATCGCCCCGCACTCGCGGACGATCGGCCACGTCGAGCCGTTTCTCACGCTCGACGGCCTCCGCATCGTCTGGGACAGGAACCGGGGCGAGTAGCTCAACCGCCGCCGTAGACCGAGATCGGCAGCGCGTCGAGCAACACTTCGTCCTCGACCGCGGGAAGCTCTGCCTCGAGCCGCTCCACGAGCGGCGCCGCGCCCGGAGCGGCAGCGAAGAGCCGGGTTACGACTTCGTCCGTCGTCTTGAGCTCGACGACTTCCTGCTTGAACGGCTTCGGGAAGCGGCCGTGGCCGAGGTACCAGCCGTAGAACTTCTTGAGGAAGCCGACTGCCCGCTGCTCGCCCAGCTCGCGCACCGCCTCGCGGATGAAGACGACGAGCTCCGCCGCCACCTCGTCGCGCGTCGGGTGGAACGACTTGCCCTCGGCAATCTCGCGGAGCGCCCAGGGGTTCCCCTGCGCACCGCGCGCGACCATCACGGCTGCTGCTCCCGTCAGCTCGAGCACGGCGAGTGCCTTCTCGCGTGAGATCACGTCGCCCGACGCGATCACGGGAACGCCGACGAGCTCGACGAGCTCGGCCGTCAGTGCATGGTCGGCCTCGCCGGTGTACATCTGCTGGGCAGAGCGAGGGTGGAGCGTCAGCGCTGCGGCTCCCGCCTCGACCAGCCGCGGGCCGAGCTCGAGGCAGGTGCGCGAGCCGTTCGCGACGCCGCGCCTCATCTTCACGGTCACGGGCGCCTCGACCGCCCCGGCGACCGCCTCGACGACGCGGCAGGCGAGCGTCTTGTCCTCCATCAGGTGCGCACCGGCGCCGGTCTTCGTCACCTTGCGCACCGGGCAACCGAAGTTCATGTCGACGATGTCCGCGCCGGCAGCCTCGACCATGCGCGCCGCATCGGCCATCGCGGTCGGGTCAGCGCCGAAGATCTGGATCGCGAGCGGGTGCTCGTCGGCAGCGACCCGCAGGTAGCCGAAGGTGCGCTCGTTTCGGTGCTCGATCCCGGCGGCGGAGACCATCTCCGAACAGACGAGACCGGCGCCGAAGCGGCGTCCCTGGCGCCGAAACGCCTGAATGCTGACTCCGGCCATCGGCGCGAGCACGATCCGCGTCGGCACTTCGACCCCGCCGATCGCCCATGGCTCCTGGAGGCTCACCGGCATCGCGGGAAGGGTATCGGTGCCGGTTTGACGGGGGTTGGTCGCGGGGGTACCATCCGCCCCCGCCGACGGCCGGTCGCCGCCGGCCGTTTCATGTTCTGGGCTCCAGGAGGACGCCGGTGAAGGAAGTCATCCTCACGCCTGAGGGGTACAAGAAGCTCCAGGCTGAGATCGAAGAGCTGTCGACCGTACGGCGGCGCGACGTTGCGGACCGCATCCGCATCGCGCGCGAGTTCGGCGACATTGCCGAAAACGCCGAATACGACTCGGCGAAGAACGACCAGGCCCATCTCGAGGCCCGCATCGCCACGCTCGAGGAGCGGCTCAAGAACGCACGCGTGGTCACGAGGAAGGAGATGCGCTCGGGCGAGGTCTCGGTCGGCACGAAGGTTCGGCTCAAGGACATGGGCTCGAACAAGACGGTCGAGTACCACGTCGTCGGTTCCGCGGAAGCGAACCCGGCGGAGCTGAAGCTCTCGAACGAGTCTCCGGTCGGCAAGGCGATCATGGGCCACAAGAAGGGCGACGTGGTCGAGGCGCCGACGCCGCGAGGCGCCAAGAAGTTCAAGATCATGGAAGTCAAGGCCGCGTAGACTCGCGCGGCTATGTCTCTCCCCAAGCGGTTTCCGGACCGCAACGAGATCGCGGGCGTTCGCGCCGAAGCCGAGCAGCTCGAGCCCGGCGCGACCGACGACGCGACCAAGCGGCGGCTGGCCGGCCGGGTCATGGCGCGCCGCGACATGGGGAAGCTCGTCTTCCTCGACCTCGTCGACCGCTCGGGTCGCATCCAGCTGATCTGCCCGACGGAGCGGACAGGGGAGATCGATATCCATCTCGGCGACGTCGTGGGCGTGACGGGCTCGCCGGCGCGTTCCCGTCGCGGCGAGGCCTCGCTCCAGGTCGACGAGCTCGAGGTCCTGGCGCGGATACGGGCGCCGCTGCCCGACACGTTCCACGGCATCGAGGACGTCGAGCTTCGCTACCGCAAGCGCTACCTCGATCTGCTGATGAGCGACGACTCGCGCGACGAGGCGATCAAGCGCGCGCGGATGGTCTCGGCGATTCGCGCCTACCTCGACGGCGAGGACTTCATCGAGGTGGAGACCCCGATCCTTCAGCCGCGCTACGGCGGCGGCTTCGCCGAGCCGTTTGTCACGCATTCCGAGCTCCTCGATGCCGAGCTCTACCTCCGCATCGCCGACGAGCTCTATCTCAAGCGGCTCATCGTCGGCGGGCTCGAGCGGGTGTACGAGATCTCGAAGGACTTCCGCAACGAGAGCTACTCGTACAAGCACTCGCCGGAGTTCACGCAGCTCGAGTGGTACGAGGCGTACGCGGACTACATGGACACGGCAGAGCGTCTGAAGAAGCTCGTGCGGCACGCTGCGGAGGCGACGCTCGGCGGGACGAAGACGACGTTTCGCGGCCATGACGTCGACCTCGCGCAATGGCAGGAGGTGCGGTTCGTCGAGGCGCTCGACGCGCACGGTGTGTGGACGCGCGACGAGGCCGAGCTCCGCGCCAAGCTGACCGAGGCGGGAGTCGACGTCTCGAGCGACCGCAGCTGGGCCCAGCTCGCGGACCACGCGTATTCCCATTTCGTCGAGCCCGAGTTGACGCAGCCGTCGATCGTCTACGACTGGCCGCTCGAGCTGTCGCCGTTCGCCCGCACGACCGACGCCGACGAGACGCTCGTCGAGCGCTTCGAGGCCGTCGTGAGCGGGATGGAGATCGCGAACGCGTTCAGCGAGCTGAACGACTCCGAGCAGCAGGAGCAACGGTTCGGCATGCAGGCTTCCGAGCGGGAGGCCGGCGACGCCGAGGCCGAGCCCGGCGACCCTGACTACGTCGAGGCGATGTCCTACGGGATGGCGCCGAACGGGGGCTGCGGCATCGGGATCGACCGGCTCGCCATGGTCCTGCTCGGCAAGGATTCGATCCGCGACGTGATCCTCTTCCCGACGCTCAGGGCGCGCGACTAGCGCGTCCGCGACGGATACGACCCATTTGGACGCTCTGCGGCGGCAGGGGGGTCGGCTACGATGGACTCACCTTCGACCGTCTGACGGCGGGTACGACTAAGGAGAGGAGAGTCGAGGGAATTGTTCGAACGCTTCACTGAACGGGCTCGCCAGGTCGTCGTCCTCGCCCAGGACGAGGCGCGGGCGCTCAAGCACAACTACATCGGTACCGAGCACATCCTGCTCGGGCTGCTCCGCGAGGAGGAGGGTCTCGCGGCGCGGGTTCTCGAGTCTCTCGACATCACGGTGGAGGAAGTGCGGGCGCAGGTCGCGCGGATCGTCGGCCAGGGCGACGAGGTCACGACCGGCCAGATCCCGTTCACGCCGCGCGCGAAGAAGGTGCTCGAGCTCGCGCTGCGCGAAGCGCTGTCCCTCGGCCACAACTACATCGGCACGGAGCACATCCTGCTCGGCCTCGTCCGCGAGAACGAGGGCGTCGCCGCGCGGATCCTGCTCGACTTCGACGCCGACGCGGAGAAGATCCGCAACGAGATCATCCGCATGCTCTCCGGTCCCGGCCGTCGCCAAGCAGGCGCGGGCGGTCCGAGCGGCGAGAAGAACAAGTCCTCGAAGCTGCTCGACCAGTTCGGGCGGAACTTCACGAAGCAGGCGCAGGAGGGCAAGCTCGATCCGGTGGTCGGACGCCAGACCGAGATCGAGCGGATCATGCAGATCCTCGCGCGCCGCCAGAAGAACAACCCCGTTTTGATCGGCGAGCCCGGCGTCGGCAAGACCGCCATCGTCGAGGGCCTCGCCCAGCGCATCTCCTCCAACCAGGTGCCCGAGATCCTCAAGGGCAAGCAGATCTACAGCCTCGACCTCGCAGCGCTCGTCGCCGGCTCGAAGTACCGCGGCGAGTTCGAAGAGCGGCTGAAGAAGGTCATGAAGGAGATCCAGCAGCGCGGCGACATCGTCCTGTTCATCGACGAGCTGCACAACCTCGTCGGCGCGGGCGCGGCCGAGGGCGCGATCGACGCGGCCTCGATTCTCAAGCCTGCCCTCGCACGCGGCGAGCTGCAGACGATCGGCGCCACGACGCTCGACGAGTACCGCAAGTATCTCGAGCGCGACGCCGCCCTCGAGCGCCGCTTCCAGCAGGTCCGCGTCGAGGAGCCCACGGTCGACGACTCGGTGCAGATCCTGCGCGGGCTACGCGATCGCTACGAGGCACACCACCGCGTAACGATCACCGACGACGCGCTCAAGGCGGCGGCCGAGCTCTCTGACCGCTACATCCAGGATCGCCATCTGCCCGACAAGGCGATCGACCTGATCGACGAGGCCGCCTCGCGGCTGCGCATCAAGTCGATGTCCGCGCCGCCTCGCTATCGCGAGCTCGAGGACGAGATCGAGCGCGTCCGTAAAGAGAAGGAAGCCTCGATCGAGAACCAGGAGTTCGAGAAGGCTGCTTCGCTCCGCGACAAGGAGCGAAAGCTCACGCAGAAGAAGCGGGAGCTCGAGGAGCAGTGGCGCTCGTCCGAGAACCAGGAAGAGCAGCCGCAGGTCGGTGAGGAGGAGATCGCCGACATCGTCTCGATGTGGACGGGCATCCCCGTCTTCAAGCTCACCGAAGCCGAGTCCGCGCGCCTCGTCCGCATGGAGGAGGAGCTGCACAAGCGCGTCGTCGGCCAGGAAGAGGCGATCGTCGCCGTTGCGAAGTCGATCCGCCGCGCTCGCGCCGGGATCAAGGATCCGAAGCGCCCGACCGGCAGCTTCATCTTCCTCGGCCCGTCCGGCGTCGGCAAGACCGAGCTCGCGCGCACCCTCGCCGAGTTCCTCTTCGGCGACGAGGACGCGATGATCCAGGTCGACATGTCGGAGTACATGGAAAAGCACTCCGTGTCCCGGCTCGTCGGTTCGCCTCCGGGCTACATCGGCTACGACGAAGGCGGCCAGCTGACCGAGGCTGTGCGGCGCAAGCCGTACTCGGTGCTCCTGCTCGACGAGATCGAGAAGGCGCATCCCGACGTGTTCAACATCCTCCTGCAGATCCTCGAGGAGGGGAAGCTGACCGACGCCCAGGGGCGCCGCGTCGACTTCCGGAACGCGATCGTGATCATGACCTCGAATCTCGGGGCTGCGCAGATCTCGAAGAACACCGGCTTCGGCTTCACCGTCGGCGACGAGTCCGGCCTCTCGTACGACGAGATGAAGGGCCGCGTGATGGGCGAGCTGAAGAAGGTCTTCCGGCCCGAGCTGCTCAACCGGATCGACGAGATCATCGTCTTCCACAAGCTCTCGAAGGAAGAGATCATGTCGATCGTCGACCTCCAGCTCCGGCGACTGCGCGAGCAGATGGCGGTGCACGATGTCTCGATCGAGCTCACCGAGGACGCGAAGGAGTTGCTCGTCGACAAGGGCTACGACCCTGCGATGGGCGCCCGGCCGCTGCGCCGCGCGATCCAGCGCGAGATCGAGGATCCGCTGGCCGACTTCGTGCTCGGGCGCGAGCTCGAGCCGGGCTCGACGATCCTCGTCGGACGCACCCGCAACGAGGACGGCGAGCCGGGCGACGAGGTGGACATCACCTTCATCCCGGGCGACGTCACGCCCGAGCAGGTGACGGTTCCGCCCGTGGAGCCTGTCGCGGCGGGCGACGACGCAGCAGAGCAGGCCGGCGAAGAGGAATAAGCGCATCGGCCGGAGTAATCTCCGGTCGATGCGAATCGCACTGGCCCTCGCTCTGGCGGGTGGCAATCCGTGCCGATTCACTGACCTGCGTGACGCGAATCGCCCGCGGTGGGTGATCACCTATCCCTCGTTCGGGGTGTGAAGTGCGTTGATGAACCACCGGAAAGGGGACGAGTCAACCGAGGTTCCCGCAGCAAGATGCTCGACGTAGAGCACATCCTCGGTGAGCCCCGATGCGGCGGGGGCTCCCGAGTCCCTCCCTCGGAAGCACGGAGAGCGGCCCCACTCGGCGGGGCCGCTTTTCGTTTCGGCACGAAACCGCTCAGATCTCGTGACGGTTCGCGTCCGCCTTCGTCCCTAGGGTGAACGAATGGCGAAGACGGCGGCCGTCCAGTTCAGCTGCACGGAGTGCGGCTACACCGCCGGGCGCTGGTTCGGCAAGTGTCCAGGCTGCTCGGCGTTCGGCACGCTCGTCGAAGAGGTCGTCGGTCAGGTCACGCAGGCCCAGGTGCCGCCGAAGCCGCTGCTCCGGCTCGTCGACGTACAGGTCAGCGAGGCGGCCCGGATTTCGACCGGGGTGCCGGAGCTCGACCGCGTGCTGGGCGGTGGGCTCGTCCCAGCCTCTGTCGTCCTGCTCGGCGGCGAGCCCGGCGTGGGAAAGTCGACGCTCCTCCTCAGCGCGCTCGCGGCCATCTCGCAAGGGCGGCGGGCGCTGCTCGTGACCGGCGAAGAGTCGGTCGCTCAGGTGAAGCTGCGCGCCGAGAGGCTGGGCGGAGCGGAGTCCGTCGAGATCCTCGCCGAGACGGAGCTCGAGACGGTCTGCGAGACCCTCCGGGCGGAGCGGCCCGACGTCTGCGTGATCGACTCCGTCCAGACGCTCTACGCGTCGGAGCTCGGTTCGGCGCCCGGCTCCGTGGCGCAGGTGCGCGAAGCCGCGGGACGCCTGTTGCGCGTCTCGAAGGAGTCCGGCGTGGCGACGATCCTCGTCGGCCACGTCACGAAGGACGGCTCGGTCGCCGGGCCGCGCGTGCTCGAGCATCTCGTCGACTGCGTGCTGCAGTTCGAAGGTGACCGCTACCACGCGCATCGCGTGCTGCGGGCGGTGAAGAACCGCTTCGGCTCGACGAACGAGCTCGGCGTCTTCGAGATGACCGGTGCCGGCCTGGTCGGCGTTCCCGATCCGTCCGAGGTCTTCGGCCGCACGGTTCCCGGTGAGTCGGGCGCCGCCGTCGCGTGCGCGCTCGAAGGGACCCGGCCGATCCTGCTCGAGATCCAGTCGCTCGTCGCGCAGAGCGAGCTCGCGATGCCCCGACGTGTTGCTACCGGGATCGACCCCAAGCGTCTCGCGATGATCGTCGCCGTTCTGTCGCGCCACGCGCGCGTGCCGCTCGGGCAGGCGGACGTCTTCGTCAACGTTGCCGGCGGTGTTCGGATCGACGAGCCGGGCGCAGACCTCGCCGTCGCGCTCGCAATCGCCTCCGCCGCGCGGCGCGTGCCGGTCAAGACCGGCGTCGCGGCCTTCGGCGAGATCGGCCTTACCGGCCGCCTCCGCACGGCCGCACAGGCCGAACGGCGCCTCGAGGAGTGCCGCAAGCTCGGGATCTCCGCCGTGGTCGCCCCGGCCGGGACAGCGTCAGCGACTTCCGGGGCGTCGGCGACTGGCAAAATCGTGATCGAAGCCGCAGAGACGCTGCGGCAGGCGATCAAGGCAGGGCTCGATGGCGATCGATCCGAAGGAGACGACTGAGGGCAGGAGCGAGCATCGCCTGGGCGATCTCGGCGTTACGCGCATTCCTGCGGAGGAAGATCCGCGCCGCAAGAACCCCGAGCTCCTGGCGGCGATCGCCAAGATCGCGCCCGGCACGGGACTCCGCGAGTCCGTCGACGACGTGATTCGCTCGCACGAAGGCGCGCTCATCGTCGTCGGCGATCCGGACGAGCTCTCGTTCCTCTACTCGGGCGGCATCCGGCTCGACGCGCCGTTCCGGCCGCAGCTCCTCTACGAGCTGGCGAAGATGGATGGCGCGATCATCGTCGACGAGGCGATCAAGCGGCTCGCGTGGGCCAACGTCCAGCTCATGCCGGACCCGACCATCCCGTCGAACGAGACCGGTACGCGGCATCGCACGGCCGAGCGCGTGGCGAAACAGACAGGCGCACTCGTCGTCTCGGTCTCGCAGCAGCGGGAGACGGTCACGATCTTCGTCGGCCCGGCGCGGTATCAGCTCGACCCGGTCGCAGACGTCCTCGCGAAGACGAACCAGGCCCTCGGCACGCTCGATACGTACCGGCAGCGGCTCGAGCAAGTTTTGACCCGCCTCACGGCGCTCGAGTTCCAGAATGCCGTCGTGCTCGACGACGTTCTCGTCGTCCTGCAGCGGGCCGAGATGATCGCGCGAATGGCGCAGCGCATCACGCGCGACTGCATCGAGCTCGGCACCGAGGGTCGCCTGATCAGGCTCCAGCTCCAGGAGTTCGTCGGCGACGTGCCGGGCGAGCGGGACGCGATCGTCCGCGACTACCACCTCCTGGGCGCCGACGAGGAGGCGACCGAGGGCCTCACCGATCTCAGCGGTCTGAGCTACCAGGAGCTGCTCGAGTTCGGGAGGCTGGCAGAGGTGCTCGGGTACGAGCGCGGCGTCAATCCGCTCGACCAGACGGCGGTACCGCGCGGCTATCGGATCCTCTCCCACCTGCCACGGCTGCCGGAGCCGCTCGTTCGCCGGGTCGTGTCGGATCTCGGCAGCCTCGACGCTGTGATCCGCGCGACGCAGCGTGAGCTCGAGTCGGTCGAGGGAGTCGGCGCGGTGCGGGCTCGCGAAATCCGCGAGGGGCTGCGCCGGCTGCAGGAACACAACCTGGTCGACCGCTACCTCCAGTTGTAGCCGGATCGCCTCTTTTTGCCCCAGATTTGGCTTAGCCAGGCCGTTTCTGCTACACTGGCGTCCTGTGGCCGGCGCATCAGTGCGTGCCGGCTTTCTTCGCGGAATAGCGGCTTTTAGGCTGAGCAGCTTTGAGTAAGGGGAGGTCGGGCTTGTACGACGTCGGCGACAAGGTGGTGTATCCCCACCATGGGGCGGGGACGGTCGTCAAGAAGGAGAAGCGCGAGGTTCTCGGCGAACAGCGCGAGTACCTGACGATCAAGATCCTGCACAACGACATGACGGTGCAAGTCCCGTCCGAGAATGCCGACAAGGTCGGTCTGCGGCGTGTGATCGGTGAGAAGGACGTCGCCGTTGTTCTCAAGGCGCTGACGGGTGTCTCGACCGAGATGCCGAAGAACTGGAACCGGCGCTTCAAGCACAACCGCGACAAGATGAAGACCGGCGACATTCTCGAGCTCGCCGAGGTCGTCCGGAACCTTGCCCTGCGCGACCGGGAGAAGGGACTTTCGACCGGCGAGAAGCAGATGTTCGTGAAGGCGAAGAAGATCCTCGCCTCCGAGCTGATGTACGCGAAGGGCATGGACGAGGAGACCTGCGCCGAGTGGCTCGAGGAGGTTCTTGCCTCCGACGGCCCGCCGAAGCGCAAGCCGGCGGCCAAGAAGAAGACCGCCGCGGCCGCAACGGCCTAGTCCGGGGGTAGTCGGACCCATATGTCCGTCTGGGCCATCCTCGTCGCTGCGGGGCGCGGGGAGCGGCTCGGGCTGGACCGGCCGAAGGCGTTCGCGAAGCTCGGAGACGAGCCGCTCCTCGCCGAGCCGCTGCGCCGCCTCGAGGCTTGCCCCTGGGTCGACGGCATCGTCCTCGTAGCTCCGCCGGGCTGGGAAGAACCTGCGATCCTCGTCGCGGAAGAGGAGGGCTGCGGAAAGGTGCACGCGTGTGTGGCGGGCGGTGAGACGAGAAGCGACTCTGTGCGGGCGGGCCTGGGAGAGGTGCCCGAGGACGCCCTCGTCGTTCTCGTCCACGACGCCGCGCGCCCGCTCCTCTCGGACGAGGTGGTGGAGCGGGTGCTCGCGCCGCTCTCGGAGGGCTGGGACGGAGCCGTCCCCGGCCTGCCCGTGGGGGACACGTTGAAGCGGGTCGGCTCGGACGGCGGCGTGGAGGAGACCGTCTCGCGCGACGCTCTCTGGGCGGTCCAGACGCCTCAGGCGTTCGCGGCGGACCGATTCCGACATGCCTTTGCAAGTAACAGTCTGTTACAAGCGACAGACTGCGCCGGGCTTGTGGAGGCTGCGGGCGGCCGTGTCAAAGTCGTCGTCGGCGATCCGCTCCTGCTCAAGGTGACCACGGAAGCTGATCTCGCGACGGTGGCGGGATGGCTCTGAGCGGCGTCGGCGAGTCGGTGGTCAGCCGTGTCTGAGTACCGCGTCGGTACCGGCTTCGACGCGCACGCGCTGGAGGACGGCGTGCCGCTGGTGCTCGGCGGCGTTGCGATCGAGCATCCACGCGGGCTCGCCGGCCACTCGGACGGCGACGTGCTCGCGCACGCGCTCACCGACGCGCTGCTCGGAGCCGCCGGTCTCGAGGACATCGGCGCGCTCTTCCCGTCCACCGATCCGCAGCTCGCCGGCGCCGACTCCCTCGACCTGCTCACCGAGGCCTGGAAACGCATCCAGGATCGGGGCTGGAAGCTCGCGAACGCCGATGTCGTCCTCATCGGCGAGGAACCGCGACTCGCGCCGCACCGGGACGAGATGCGGGGGCGGCTGGCGGAGGCCCTCGGCGTCGACCCGGAGCTCGTCGCGGTCCGGGCCACCACCACCGACGGCCTCGGCTTCGCCGGGCGTCGCGAAGGTCTCGCCGCACAGGCGGTGGCTCTGCTCGTCCGATGAAGCTCGCGTTCGTCACCCATGCGGAGCATCCGAAGCTGCAGGGGACGCTCCCGAGCATCTGGCCGGAGTTCATGGCGCACGACCCCGTTGTCGCGTCTTTCTGGCCGCAGCTCTACGACCAGTACCCGGACTTCCAGATCTGGGTCGTCGACCGCGAGGCCGGGCGGCGTCACACGGTCGGCTACGCGTGCAGCGTGCCTGTCGGCTGGAACGGGACGCCGTCGCCGCGAGGCCTCGACTGGGCACTGACTGACGGCGTCGAGGGGACGCCGACGACCCTATGCGCGGTCGTGGCCGGGGTGATCCCGGAGTACCGCGGTCTCGGCATCGCCGAGACGATCCTGCGGCGGCTCGCCGCGGTCGGCGCGGGCCATGGCCTCGACGCACTCGTGGCGCCGGTGCGGCCGACGTGGAAGGACCGCTATCCGCTCGTCGCGCTCGAGCAATACGCCGGTTGGCGCCGGGGCGACGGGCTCCCGTACGACCCTTGGCTGCGCACACACGAGCGGCTCGGCGGCGAGCTGCTGACGACGGCGACGCGCTCGATGACGATCTCGGGCAGCCGCGCCGAGTGGGAGGAGTGGACGGGAATGGTGTTCCCCGAGGACGGCAACTACGTCGTGCCCGGCGCGCTCGTCCCGGTCCACTTCAAGAACGACCGGGGCGTCTACGTCGAACCCAACGTCTGGGTTCGACACGCGTTCTAGCGGCGCTTCTGCTGCTTCTCGAGCCGGCGGCGCATCTGGCGGTTCATCGCCTCTAACTCGGGACCGCCCTGCTGCTCCTGCATCTCGAGCAGCGCGGCGCGCTCGTCGCGTGTCAGGCGCGACATCGCCTTCTGCGCTTGCTGGGGATCGTGAAGCTGCTTCGCGTGTGGCTCGAGCTTTCGCATCGCGCTCGCGAGATCCGGGTTCGAGCGCTCGATCGCCGCCTTCGATGCCTTCTCGAGCTGGCGCCTGAGGAACGGCACCTTCGCCATCAGCGTGAACAGCGGCTTCAGGTAGCGACCATTCTGGATGCGTCCCAGCAGCGCGAGGATCCCGAGCACCACGAGCAGCCCGAGGAGGATCCAGAGCGGGATCAGCAGCGTCGTGATGTCGGCAATCAGCATCGGCCGGATGGTACCCGCCTAGTCGGGGAGCGACACAGCGTCTCCGTCCACTCGCACGAGCCCGTCGCGGGCAAGCGAGTCGACGGCCTCGGTGTCTTCCGGTCGTGAGCCGGCGAGGACGGCACGAAGCGCCGTGGCGCGCCGCTGCCGGAACGAGCCCTCGAAGGGTCCCTGCCGCCGGAGCGGCTCGAAGCGGCGGCCGCGCGAAGGACAGGAGGCCGCGAGCGGACAAGCGTCGCAGCGCGGGATCCGCGCAAGACAGATCGCCTTGCCGAGATCCATCAGCGCCTGGGCGGCGGCGGGGGAGAAGACCCAGCCCGTGCGCTCTGAGACGCGGCGCACGTTGACGTCGATCGGGAGGACCGGGCGACCGAACGCGAAGCACGCCACCGCATCCGCGGTATAGCGCCCGACGCCGGGCAGCTCGGTCAGGTCGTCGGGCCAGCCCTGAGCTGCGACCTGCTGCGCGGCTCGATGGAGCGAGAGCGCTCGTCGGTTGTAGCCGAGCCCTTGCCACTCCCGGATCACGTCGCCGGCCGACGCCGCGGCGAGCGCTTCGACGGTCGGCCAGCGCTCGAGCCAGCTCTGCCAGCGCGGCGCCACGCGTTCCACCTGCGTCTGCTGCGACATAACCTCGCTGACGAGGATCGCGTACGGGTCGCGCGTCTTCCGCCACGGCAGATCGCGTCCGTTCTCGCCGAACCAGGCCAGCAGGAGATCCTCCACGGCGCGACCGTAGCGCGCCGGGCTGTCGACCACCGCAGGCATCATCGGCGGATGCGCGCCGGCATCCTCCTGGTGGCCCTGATCCTGCTCGGAGGCGCGATCGGGGCCGCGTACTACGAGTCGACGCACCGCTTCGGGGGCAGTGTTCTGGGGACGACTGCAGAGTTCGACCCGACCCAGACCGTCGCTGCGCCGCAGCCGAGCACGACCTCTCTCGTCTCGCCGATGTTCGGCGGCGTGCCGCAGCACCTGCACGTCGGGGTCGGAAAGCTCAGACCGCCGTTCAAACGCGACTGGGTCACCGGCGGCACGTCGCTCGTCGAGTTTCCGCCGGCTATCGGCTTCCACTACCTCTACTACGCGAGCCTCAACGGGAACCTGATCGCCGTCTCGGCCGCGAACGGGCGGCGGCTGTGGACCGTGCACGTCGGCAGGTGCGAAGCAGCCTCTCCGGCAGTCAACCGCCTCGGCCGTGGCTCGGTCTTCGAGACGTTCCTGAACCGGGTCCCGTGCACTCCCGCGCAACCGGGCACCGGCGAGCTGCTGGCCGTCGCCGCCGGGCGGTCGCACACCGTGCGCTGGCGCAAGACCCTCGCAGCGGCGTCCGAGACGTCGCCGCTCATGGTGGGGAACCGGATCTACGTCGGCGATTACGCGGGCCGCGTCTACGCCGTGCGCAGCCTCGACGGGAGCACGATCTGGACGTACCAGGCCGGCGGAGACGTGAAAGGAGCGATCGCGTACGACCGTGGCCGGGTCTTCTTCGGCGCCTACGACGGGCGTCTCTACGCGCTGAGGGCGAGCGACGGCAAGCTCATCTGGCGCGCCCAGTCGAACCGTGACTGGCTCGGCGGCCACGGCCAGTTCTACTCGACGCCTGCGGTCGCCTACTCGCGCGTCTACCTCGGCTCGACCGACGGACACGTCTACTCCTACGGCGAGCAGAGCGGGAAGCTGCGCTGGTCGCACAAGACGGGCGGCTTCGTCTACGGCTCGCCTGCGATCTGGCACCAGCGCGTCTTCATCGGCTCGTACGACCGCTACTTCTACGCGCTCGACGCGGCGACGGGAGCCGTGCTCTGGAAGTTCCACGCGAACGGCCCGATCTCGGGCTCGGCGTCCGTCGTCGACGGCATCGTCTACTTCGCGACCCTCAAGCGCCGCACGTACGGGCTCGACGCGCTCACCGGGAAGCAGGTCTGGACGTATCCCGACGGGGCGTTCACGCCCGTCGTCACGGACGGAAAGCGGCTCTACGTCGTCGGCTGGGGCAAGCTCTACGCGTTCAGCCCTGCGAAGTAGCGGTCATAAACCACCGTATGCAGACGGAGGAGATGGTCGAGGTCGACCTCGCGGGGAAAGTCGTTCCCGTGCCGGGCGACGTCGTCGGCGCGCTCGCCGCGGCCGCAGCCGCCCGGGCCGGGATCTCGGGCCGGCATCGCGACCTCTCGTTACTGCTGAATCGCGCCCTCGAATCGCGGCGCGCGACTCTCGGGCTTGCGGAAGTGCGCACTCTTCGCGCGGTGCTCGAGGAAACGCATCCCGACCGCTTCGGCCCTGCGGCCGCCGAGTTGCGGCGGGCGGTCGCCTAGCGCTTCTGTAGCAGTTCGGCTTCGCGTTCTCGGGGCAAGGCGGTTATGAGCTTCGCCTCGGTCCGGTCCTGCCACGCGACGCCGATCGTGTCCTCGAGGGGGCGGAACTCCAGCCCGGCTCGGAGGGCACGATCGATCGGCACGCGGTTCGCCGCCTCCCAGCCGGGCGCCGCGATCCACAGCGGAACGTCCATCCACGGATCGAGCCCCGCCTCGAGGAGCTCGTCCGTCGGAACCCACACGAGCTCGGCATTCCCGCCGGTCACGGTGCGGCAGGCAGCGAGGAAGGTGGAGAGCGAAATCGCCCGGCCGGTCGCGTTGAAGACGCCGCCGCGACCCGTCTCCGTCAGATGGACGATGAAGTCGCCGAGATCCCGGACGTCGATGAACTGCGCCGGATCGTCAGGATCTCCCGGGGCCAGCACGCGGCCGCCTTCCGCGATGCGCTTCGGCCAGTACGAGAACCGGTCGGTTGCGTCGTGCGGACCGACGATCATTCCCGGACGGACGATCGTCGCACGCTCGCCGAACGCCGAACGAACGAGCTCCTCGCAGGCGGCCTTGCGCGCGCCGTACGACGTCGGGGTCACGTCCTCCGGGTCTGCGAGCACTTCGAGCTCTGATTCCTCGAACTGCGGGACGCTTTGATCCGCGTACACCGAGACACTCGAGACGAACACGTATCGCTCGACCTGCGATTCCAGTTGTTGCACGGCCAGCTCGACGACTCGTGAGACGTAGGCCGCCACGTCGATAGCGGCATCCCACCGGCGGCCCTCCAGCCTCGACAGGTCGCGCGAGCGGTCGCCACGGAGCTTCTCGACGCCCGGGAACAAGTCGGGATTCGTCTGCCCGCGGTTGAAGAGCGTGATCTCGTGACCTCGGGCGAGCGCCGCCTCGACGACGGCTCGTCCGACGAATTGCGTTCCACCCAGCACGAGGATGCGAAGAGGTGTCGCCTCGGGCATGAGAGGCCACTCCTCTCCCGATCGGTAGTCGAAGTTCGGCCTGGACGCTAGCGCTTCCGCAGCAGCGCGGCGCCCGTCGCCGCCGCGCTGACTCCGACAGCGAGCGTGCCGGCGAGCCGCCGGCTTCGTGAGCGTCGTCTGGAGGCTGTGCGTGTGCGCCTCGTCGTCGAACGGCCCGTGGGAGCCGTGATCCTCCTCGGCATCGACCGGCTCGTAGAGGTTGTCGTGGCTCGGGCCGCCGTGGAGTGGCTGCTTGGTCATCTGCGAGCTGTAGCCCGTCTTCGCGAGGTACCAGTCGAGGAAGGACGGGACGAGGTTCTCCCCGAGGAGGTTGAGCACGGTCGGAAAGCCGACGTAGACCTGGCGTCGCCGGTGGTACGCCGCCCAGTGGATTGCGTCGGCCGCGACCTCCGGCTGGTAGATCGGCGGAACCGGCTGCGTCTGCTTGCGGAGCTTCGTCCGGCCCCAGGTGAACTGGGTCGTGTTGAAGCCCGCGAGGTGAACCATCGTGAGGTGGATGTCCCAGCCGTGATGCTCGATCTCCGTGAGCACCGACTCCGTGAATCCCTTGCAGGCGTGCTTCGCGCCGCAGTAGGGCGCCTGGAGCGGGATGCCACGGAACGCGAGCGCCGAGCCGACCTGGACGATCGTGCCGCGATTCCTCGCCGCCATCTGCTTCAGCGCGGCCCGCGTTCCCCACACCATGCCGTGATACGTGACGTCGGTCGCGCGCCGATACTCGTACGGCTCGACGTCGAGGAACTCCGCGTAGATCGTCGCCATCGCGTTGTTGATCCAGACGTCGATCGCGCCGAGCTCGCTCTCTGCCGCCTGCGCAGCCGCCTCGACCTGCTCGGCGTAGGCAACGTCGGTGGGGAGTACGAGCGCCTTGCCGCCTCGCTCCTCGACTTCACGCGCTGCCGCCTCGAGGCCCGCTTCGCCGCGGGCGAGCAGCGCGATCTTCGCGCCGTCCTGCGCGAATCGTCGAGCGGTCGCCCGGCCGATCCCGCCGGAAGCGCCGGTGATGACGACGACGTCGCTCACCGTCCTGATCTTCCGGCCGCGTGGGGATGCCAAACCTTCCTACCGGTCGAGGATCTCCACCGTGTCGCCGTCGCTCAGTTCGAACTCTCTTCCGACCTGCTGTCCCGGGAACCTGGCCGACGGGCCCCAGATCCGCCCGCCGCTACAGCTCTCGCGCAGCTCGTGGTGGATCGTGTCGGCGACGTCGAGCACCGTCGCCGGCGGTTCCAGCGCGACCGGGTCGCCGCCGTCGCGCAAGTGGATCCGGACGAGGCCCGTCAGCGCCCAGAGCTCGTCGCGCAACCGCTCGACGCCTGCGTCGTCGAGCACCGACACTGGAACGACGCGCAGTTCGGGGTGCTCCGGCGCCGGAGCCTCGTCGGCCTTGGTTGCGGCGAGGAGACCGGGCAGCTCGATCCCGGCGGCGGCCACTTCGGCGCGGATTGTCTCGAGCTCCGCGAGGGGACGGTCGCAGGCGTGGCACCACGCGATCGCGTCCGCGTTGCGGAGCACGCCGAGCAGAGCGCGCCCGCCGCCGCGGTCGTCGGCGGCTCCCTCGATCAGGCCCGGGATCTCCACCAGCTGGACGAGGACGCCGCCGAGCCGCGTCGTCGCGGCGACCGGCCGGGTCGTCGTGAACGCGTAGTCGCCCGTGCGGATCTGGATCGCGGACAGCGCCTGCAGAAGCGAGGACTTGCCGGCGTTTGGCGGACCCACGAGCGCGATCTGTGCGGCGCCTTCCCGCCGCACTGCGAGCGAGTCGCGGTGGACGACCTTCTTCCGCGTGCGTGCCGCCTCGATCTCGCCCTCGACCCACTTCCTGAGGTCGGCGTACGGCCCGTTGCGGTAGCCGGGCAGCTCGGTGAGGATCGCGCGGAGCTCGCGGATCCGCTCGGCGCCTTCCTTGCCCACGAGACGGCGCTTGATCAGTTGCTGCTGGGTCCGATGTGGCATCGGCATCGCGACGTGCACCTCCGTTTTCGGGGCGGAACGCGTCGCGTCCCGCCGCTTCCCTAAGACGCTTGAGTGGGAAGCGGCGGACTAGCCGTTTTGGCAGAGAACTGTTGCGCGCCACGACTCCATCGCGGGCGGAACCTTACACTCGACGCATGCCGGTTCGAGTCCGTTTTGCGCCGAGCCCGACGGGCTCGCTCCACCTCGGCAATGCCCTGAGCGCGGTCGGAAACCGCCGGCTGGGCGACTGGATGTTGCTGCGGATCGACGACACCGACGCTGCGCGCAACGTCCCGGGCGGCGAGGAGGCGATTCTCGGCGACCTCGAGTGGCTCGGGATCGCGTGGGACGAGGGGCCGGTGCGGCAGAGCGAGCGGGTGGAGCGCCATCGCGAGGCCGGTGCCCCACTGGGAGACCGGTTCGACGGCCTGACGTTGCTGCGCGAGGACGGCTCGCCCACCTATCACCTCGCGTCGGTCGTGGACGACATCGACTTCGGCATCACGCACGTCGTGCGCGGCAACGACCACCGGCCCAACGAGGCGCTCCACCGGCGTCTGTTCGAGGCGCTCGGCGCGACGCCGCCCGAGTTCGTCCACCACGGGCTAATCCTCGGCTCCGATGGGCGCAAGCTCGCCAAACGCGCTCCGGGCGCGACCGTCGATTCGCTGCGCGACGAGGGGATTCCGGCGGAGGCGGTGCGCGCCTACCTCGAGGAGCTGGGGCTGCCCCGTCACGACGTCCATCTCGATCCCGCACGGCTGAGGCGGCTCTCCACCGAGACGCTCGCGGGACTGAGCGACGAGGAGCTCGCGGCACGCGTCGGAGTGCCCGTCTCGGTCGCGCCGGTGCTGCACGGCGCGCGGGATCTGGTGGAAGCGCGCGGCTACGCGGAGCTCGTGCTCGAGCCGGCAACCGTCGCGGTCGACTCGCCCGAGACCCTCGCGCGCTTTCGCGAGCTCGTCGAGGCCGGGCTCGAGCCGCGAGCGCTGCTCCGCGAGCTGAAGGCTGTCGGCGGCGATCTGAAAGCCGTTCGCCTCGCCCTCACCGGAGCCCAGCGCGGGCCCGAGCTCGCCGCCGTGATTGCAGCTCTCCCGCGCGAAGAGCTGCTGCGGCGAGCCACGTAGGCTAGAAAACCATGCGCCTGTACAGCACGCTCAGCCGGAAGGTCGAGGAGCTGCCTGAGCCGCCAGGCCCGATCCGCATGTACTTCTGCGGCCCGACGGTCTACCAGCGGGCGCATATCGGCAACGCGCGGCCGTTCGTGCTCGGGATGTGGCTGCGCGCCTGGCTGCGCGACCGCGGGTACGACGCGTCGCTCGTCCACAACATCACGGACATCAACGACAAGATCTACGACGCGTCACCCGGCGCCAGCGCCGAGCTCGCCGCCCAGGCGACCGCCTGGTACCTGCAGGACACGGCCGATCTCGGCCTCGGCATGCCCGATGGCCTCCCGAAGGCGACGGAGAGCGTCGAGTCGATCGTCCGCTTCATCGGGCAGCTCGTCGACAGCGGGCACGCGTATCCGGCCGGGGGAGACGTCTACTTCCGCGTCGGCAGCGATCCCGGTTACGGACGCCTCTCGCGGCAACGCCCCGACCAGGTCGAGGAGCAGGAGCCGAGCGCGCTCAAGGAGGACCCTCGTGATTTCGCGCTGTGGAAGGCAAACAAGCCCGGCGAGGACACCTCCTGGGACTCGCCGTGGGGGAAAGGACGGCCGGGCTGGCACATCGAGTGCTCCGTGATGGCCGAGGACGCGTTCGGGCCTGTCTTCGAGATTCACGGCGGTGGGCTCGACCTCGTTTTCCCGCACCACGAGAACGAGCTGGCGCAGTCGCTCGCGCTAGGCCACGACTTCGCCCGCATCTGGATGCACAACGGGATGATCGGCGGCATGGACGGCGAGAAGATGTCGAAGTCGCTCGGCAACGACGTTTCGCTGCGCAATGTGCTCGACACCTGGGGTCGCGACGTCGTGCTGCTCTTCTTCCTCGGCGCGCACTGGCGAAAGCCGGTCGAGTTCGGCGACGACGTGCTCGTCCAGGCGCGCGCTCAGGCGGACGCGTTCCGCAACTTCTTCCTCGACGAGCAGCCCGGAGACGAGGCCGGCGAGACGATCCTCGAGGAGGAGTTGGCCGCCGTGCTCGACGACGACTTCAACACGCCCGAGGCGCTCGCGCTCTTCCATGCATGGCGCGACCGGGAGGAGTGGGCGTCGCTGCGCTGGGGGCTTGGCCTGTTCGGGCTCGGCTCGCTCGCCGAGGTCGAGGCGGCCCCGGCGGAGGTTGCAGCGCTCGCCGAGCAGCGGCGCGCGGCGCGCGACGCGAAGGATTTCTCCGGCGCTGATCGCCTGCGCGACGAGATCGCGGCCGAGGGCTGGGAGGTGCGCGACGTCGCCGAGCCTCCCGGCTACCGGCTCGTCCGTCGCTCGTGACGCGGGAGCTCGTCTACGGACGCCGACCGGTGCGCGAGGCGCTGCGCGGGTCGCGTGAAGTGCTCGAGCTGTGGGCGAGCGAGCGGGCGGTGCGGAGCGAGGCCTGGTTGCGCCAGGTCGAGCGGCCGCGTGTCCAGACCAAGCTCGAGCGCGACCTGTCGGAGGCCGCGGGGACGCGCGACCACCAGGGCGTCGTGGCGTGGTGCGAGCCTTTTCGCTACGCCGACGCGTTCGAGCTTGCCGCCGGCCAATCTCCGCTGCTCGCCTGCCTCGACCAGGTCAGCGACCCGAGGAACCTCGGTGCGGTGATCCGGAGCGCCGAGGGAGCCGGGGCGAGCGGGGTCGTCGTCCCGGCGCATGGCTCCGCGCACGTTACGGCTGCCGTTTGCCGCTCCTCGGCTGGTGCGGTGGAGCACCTTCCGGTAGCCGTCGTGCCGAACCTCGCCCGCTACCTGGCCGAGATCAAGAGTGGCACGCTGTGGATCGCCGGCGCGGTGGGCGAGTCGGGAACGCCGATGTGGAAAGCCGACCTATCCGGGGGCATCGCCTTCGTCTTCGGGGCCGAGGGAAAGGGCCTGCGTCCACTTGTGCGGCGCACCTGCGACCTTGAAGTCTCGATTCCGCAGCTGGGGCGCGTCGAGTCCCTCAACGTCAGCGTCGCCGCTGCTTTGCTTCTCTACGAGGCGCGCCGCCAACGTAGCTAGTAACAGACTGTTACAAGGAAAGACGTGTCCGAGCCGACCCTCTACCTCTTCGACGGCTTCAACCTCCTGCACGCCGGCGGCTTTGGTTCCCCGGACGAGCTCCGCGACCTTTTGGCGAGTTGGGTAGCGGCGCAAGGCGCGCGTGGCGTGCTCGTGTTCGATGGCCAGGGACCGAGCGAGCGGCGCGGTCCGCTCGAGGTGCGCTGGGCCGAGGACGCGGACACGTTGCTCGAACGGCTCGCCGCCGAGCACCGGAGCAGGGAGCAGGTGGCGATCGTCTCCTCCGACACCGCGGTACGAGGCACGGCCGGCGCCGAAGTGCGGAAGCTGGCCTCGCAGACGTTCCTTGCCGAGCTCTCGCGTCCGAGCCAGCCGCCCGCTGTTCGCGGCGATCTGCGCGACCGTCTCGACCCCGACACGCTCGCCGAGCTCGAGCGGTTACGTCGCGGCGAGCGCTAGCTGGCGCTAGCTTCCTGGGTCCAAGGCAAGCTGGGTCCATAGCAATTGGACTTGTAAAACCTTGGACCCCTTGCTATCTTCGCCTCGACCACAGGGTGAGACTTCACCCTCGAGAGGCCGGGAGGCGCCATGGCTGCTCGCGCTGCGACAGCACGCTCGCCGCAAAAAGCTCAACGAGAGCTAGAGGATCTTCAGCTCGTCATCAAGGCGCGGAATGGCGACAGCGTCGCGATGGACGCGCTGATCCGCCGCTACACGGGCTTCGTCCGTCTCAAGGCGAGCTCGTACTTCCTCGCGGGCGGAGACAACGACGATCTCCTGCAGGAGGGGTTGATCGGCCTCTACAAGGCGGTGCGGGACTTCCGCGCCGACAAGGAGACGTCGTTCCGCAGCTTCGCCGAGCTCTGCGTCACGCGCCAGATCATCACTGCGATCAAGACCGCGACCCGCTTCAAGCACGCGCCGCTCAACACATACGTCTCGTTCAGCCACACGCCGGCGGGGCAGGACGGCGAGGGCGACTGCACCCTTGGCGACGCCTTGCCAGGCCCGGCGGTGCACGAGCCGCCCCTCGTCGTGATCTCGACCGAGGAGCTGCAGAGCCTCGTCTTCAACCTCGGCTCGGGCCTCTCGCCGCTCGAGGCCGACGCGTTGCGCTTCTATCTCGAGGGCTCGTCGTACGAGGACATGGCCGAGGAGCTGGGCTGCGACACGAAGACGATCGACAACGCCCTGCAGCGGGTCAAGCGCAAGATCCTCGCGCATCAGAAGGGTCGCGAAGTCCTGCAGTAACGGTCGCTACGCTGGTCGCCGCGCCGGAGTAGCTCAGCTGGTAGAGCACCTGATTTGTAATCAGGCGGTCGTCGGTTCGAGTCCGACCTCCGGCTTCGCCTAATCCTGCTGGGCTGCCTCCACCAGTTTCGGCGGTGCCACCTCGGCGAAGGCATCCTCGATGATTCCCGTGATCTCGTCGCGATCGAAGCCGCGGTCGAGCCGCACGCCGATCCAGCCGCGATGCCCGACGTACGGCGGGACGTAGAAGCGTTCCGCGTCGGCCTCGATCAGCGCTGTCTGCATCCCCGCCGGAGCCGCGCAGATGAGCGCGAAGCGGCCGTCGCCGTGGTGGTCGTTCCAGACCGTCGCGAACGAGCGCTTGCCGCGCACGAAGAAGGTCGGCGCACCGTGCGACAGCCGCTCGCTCGTCTCCGGGAGATCGAGGCAGATCTCGCGTACCGCCTCGAGGATCTGCGCCTTTGTCACGAGAGCGCTTGCTCGAGATCGTCCCAGAGCAGCCCGGGATCCTCGAGGCCGGCGCTGAGGCGGAGCAGTCCCGGCGGCACGCGTTCGCCTTCCCAGCGGCGCCGGCTCTCGATCAGGCTCGTCGCGCCGCCGAGCGAGGTGGCGTTGACGATCACGCGGGTCGACGTCTCGACCTTCCGCGCCGTGTCGGCGTCGGCGACGTCGAAGGAGAGCAAGCCGCCGAGTCCGGGGTAGCGGACGATCTCAACCGCGGGATGCGTCCGTAGCCGCTCGGCGAGAAACGCGGCCGTCTCGGTCTGTCGCCGCACGCGGGTGTCGAGCGTCTTGAGGCTGCGCAGCAAAAGCCACGCGGCGTCGGGGGCCGCGACGATCCCGGTGCGGCTGCGGAAGCTACGCAGCTCCTCGGCAGCTGCCGCGTCGCGGCAGACGACGGCGCCGAGCAGGGCGTCGTCGTGCCCCACGAGGTACTTCGTCGCGCTGTGCAGGACGAAGTCGGCGCCGTGCTCGAGCGGCCGCAGGTGCACGGGCGTGGCCACGGTCGCGTCGACGACGACGGGAGCCGGATGCGCGACCGCCGCCTCCAGATCCGGCATCGTGAGGTACGGATTCGACGGAGCCTCGAGCCAAACGAGTTGGACGTCCTCCGGCGGCGGCCCGGTCTGGTCGAACTCGACGACGCGAAGGCCCCACGGCGCGAGCGTGGCGAAGGTGACGCCGGTGCCGAAGTATCCGCCGCCCGCCAGCGCGATCGTGTCGCCGGGCTCCAGCAGGGAGAGGACGAGCGCGGTCGTCGCTCCGGCGCCTGACGGAAAGAGGAGCGCGGTGCCTCCGTCGAGCTCGCCAAGCGCGGCCTCGGCGCTTGCGACAGTCGGACTGCCGAAGCGCTGGTAGTAGAAGCCGCCAGCCTCGCCCCGCTCGTCGTACGGCCAGATCGTCGACCGGTCGAGGGGCTCCACGGGTGGAACCTACACCGGCTCGGGCTCGAGCTCTTCGAGTCGGCCCATGTGTGCGAGCTCGGGGAACAAACTTCCCCACGAGGCAGCGACGCCGATCATTACGGCGCCCCCCGCGACGACAGCTGCCACCGTCCCCATGAGTGAGGCGGCCAGGCCCGACTCGAACGCGCCAAGTTCGTTCGAGGCGCTGATGAAGACCCATTCGACGGCGCTGACGCGGCCTTGCAGCTCGGGCGGCGTCACGAGGAGCACCGTCGTGGACCGGATGTTCATGCTGATCATGTCGGCGAAGCCGGCGACCGCGAGCGCGGCGAGCGAGAGCCACAGAGACTTCGACAGTCCGAAGACGATCATCATCGCCCCGAAGATGGCGACGACCACGAGCAGCGTCGGCCCGGCGCGGTGGCGGAGAGGGCGCTTCGCGAGGATGAGACCCGCGAGGAGTGCTCCGGCTGCGGGTGCAGCTCGCAGCAGGCCGACGCCGATGGGGCCGACGTGGAGAATCGTGAGCGCGAACACCGGCGCGAGCGCGATCGAGTCTCCGAACAGCACCGCAACGAGGTCGAGCGAGATCGCGCCGAGGAGCCTGCGCGTATGGACGATGAAGTCGATCCCGGCCGACACGTTCTTCCACGTCAGCTCCATCGCCGGCGCGGTCGCACGCACCGATTCGACGCCGAGGATGGCGACGAGGCCGACCAGGAACAGGGCGCCAGCGGTGATGTAGACGGCAACCGGCTCGAATTTGAAGATCACGGCGCCGATCGCCGGGCCGACGACGATCCCGAGCTGGTTCGCCACGCTGCGGAGGGCGATCGCACCGGGCAAGAGCTCGGTCGGCACGATCTCCGGCGTCAGGGCGCGACCGGCCGGATTGGTGAGTGCCGAGGCGGTGCCTGCCAGGGCGCCAACCGTGAGGAAGGGCCAGAGCTGGTCGGCGCCGGAGAGGGTGATCAGTACGAGGATCGTTGCGATCACGAGCTGGAAGACCAGACCGATGGCGACGACTGTGCGCCGGGAGAACCGGTCGGCGATCTGTCCCGCGGGCAGCGCGAGGATCAGCAGGGGTAGGAACTCCGCGAGTCCGACCAGCCCGAGGTCGAGCGGATCCTGGTGAATCAGGTAGACCTGCACGCCGATCGCGACCACGATCATCTGGAGTGCGAACCCGCTCGCGAGCGACGACGTCCAGAGAAACGCGAACGAGCGCACGCGCAGGGCGGGGGGCAGGCGTTGCCTCACGAGCGCGAACGTTAGGCTCCGCGGCGGTGGCTGAGAGGCACGAGACGACGGCGGGCAAGCTCGAGTGGCTGGAAGAGCTGCGCGGAGAGGCACTGCACGCCGGCAGCGAGAAGGCCGTCGCGCGCCGCCGCGACGAGGGCCGGCTCCTGGCCCGCGAGCGCGCCGAGCAGCTCTGCGATCCCGGCTCCTTCGTCGAGCTCGACCGCTACGTCCGCCACCGCGAAGCGAACTTCGGGATGATGGATCGCCGCCCGTACGGCGACGCGGTGGTCACCGGATACGGCTCGATCTTCGGCCGCAAGGTCTTCGTCTTCTCCCAGGACTTCACGGTCTTCGGCGGCTCGCTGAGCGAGGTCTTCGCCGAGAAGATCTGCAAGGTCATGGACCTGGCCGTCAAGTACGGCTGCCCGGTGATCGGGATCAACGACTCGGGCGGCGCGCGGATCCAGGAGGGCGTCGTCTCGCTCGCCGGCTACGCCGAGATCTTCTGGCGCAACGTCCAGGCATCGGGCGTGATCCCGCAGATCTCGCTCGTGATGGGCCCGTGCGCCGGCGGCGCCGTGTACTCGCCCGCGATGACCGACTTCGTCTTCATGGTCGAGGGCTCCTCGTACATGTTCATCACCGGCCCCGACGTGGTGAAGACGGTGACGGGGGAGGAAGTCACGTTCGAGGAGCTCGGCGGAGCCACGACCCACGCAACGAAATCGGGCGTGGCCCAGTTCACCGCGGCCGACGAGGCAGCGTGCCTCGAGGACGCGCGCTACCTCCTGTCGTTCCTGCCGCAGAACAACGCCGAGCAGCCTCTGTGGAGCGCGCCGACCGATCCCGCCGACCGAGAGGATGCCGAGCTCGACACGCTCGTTCCCGACAATCCGAACAAGCCGTACGACATGCACGAGGTGATTCGGCGCGTGGTAGACGACGGCGAGTTCCTCGAGGTCAGCGAGCGCTGGGCCGAGAACATCGTGACGGGGTTCGCCCGGCTCGGCGGCCATCCGGTCGGCGTCGTGGGCAACCAGCCGAGCTCGCTCGCGGGCGTTCTCGACATCGACGCCTCGAACAAGGCGGCGCGGTTCGTGCGGACATGCGACGCCTTCAACGTCCCGCTCGTCACGTTCGTCGACGTCCCGGGCTTCCTGCCGGGGACAGAGCAAGAGTGGGGCGGGATCATCCGCCACGGCGCGAAGCTCCTCTACGCGTACTGCGAGGCGACGGTGCCGAAGCTGACCGTGATCACGCGCAAGGCCTACGGCGGCGCGTACGACGTCATGAGCTCCAAGCACATCCGCGCCGACTTCAACTTCGCCTGGCCGACCGCAGAGGTGGCTGTGATGGGGCCGGACGGCGCCGTCAACATCATCTACCGCGACCGGCCGGACGACGAGCGGGCCGGATTGATCGCCGACTACAAGGAGAAGTTCGCGAACCCGTACAGCGCGGCCGAGCGCGGCTACGTCGACGACGTGATCGAGCCGCGGCGCACGCGGCCGGTGCTCATCGACGCGCTCGAGACGTCGCTGACGAAGGCGGAGCCCCGGCCCCGCCGCAAGCACGGCAACATCCCGCTCTAGCCGTCGCGGAGGAGCTCGCTCACGGCGACGGCCTGCGGCGGATCGACGACCTCGTCACAGGCGGGAAGCACCGGCCCCGGCACGTCGGGCGACGACTCCAACGCCGTGATCCGAAGCCCGCCGGGGAAGCGGAGAACGAACGTCACCTTTCCGGTCGTCGGTGCGGTCGCTGGGTGGGGACACCAGTCACGCCAAGAGAGCTCGACGTACGCCGTCCTTCCCGCTGCGAGGGCTCGTCCGGCCGGGCGGCCGAAGCCGCTAAGCGAAGACCACAGTTGCTGCTTGATCGGGAAACCCCTCGCACGAAACAGAATCTGCACAACCGGCCTTGCCGTGGGAAGCGCGCACGCCCGGCTGCTCGTGTTCTTCAGCGACACAGGCGCGAACGTCGTTCCTGCTGCCGCGGCGAACTCTGCGGAAGTCGAGAGTTGCGACGATCGGCAAAGTCGTGGTGCCGAAATGGGCGAGCCGCTGGTCGTCACGCCCTCACCGCCGCCGATCGCGAGCGCGTAGATCGCGAGGCCGATTGCCGCCCCGATCGCGACCACGGCGGCGCTGAGCAACCGCCGCCGCAGCTGCCGCTCCCGAGCCTCCTTGATCAGGGCCTCTTGCTCGTCCTGCGGCGGCGACTTCGATGGGGTGAGCGTGTCCATTTCTACGGGAGCTCGGCGGCAGCCTGGCCGAGGTTCGCGACGATCGGAGAGACGGCGACCGTCATCAGTCCGGTCGGGCAATAGCCGAGCATCGGATAGTGCGGCAACCGAAGGGTCAGCGGGCCGCGGACACCGGGGAGCCGTAGTTGCAGCCGACGTGCGAGCTTGGCGTTCCGGACGACGCAGCTGCTCTTGTTCAGCAAAAAGAACGCCGAGCCGCCGCCGGCGACGTGCACGGCGCGCGGTGTCCTTGCAGCGACTACGAGATCTCCGCGGTGGGTGTACGGGAAGTTGAGCCTGTGGCCGCTCGCGCCGAGGAGGACGATCTGTGGATAGCCGCGGAGCGTGCATGCTTGCGCTCCGATCCGGGTCACCGCGAGCGGCGCGGTGTTCGACTCGGTCGGCTCGGACCACGTTTCGTGGATCCTCAAGCGCCAGCCCGCTGCCGAGCTACAGGGCGCGGCGGCCGCTCGTGGGCGGTTGCGCGAGGCCGTGTCGTTCTGCTGAGAGCCGCCGCCGGCGAGGAAGGCGTAGATGCCGAGACCCAGCGCGGCCGCGACCGCAACGCCTGCCGCACCAAGCAAGCGTCGCCGCAGCTGCCGCTCGCGGGCCTCCTTGATCAGGGCCTCGAGCTCGTCCGGCGCCGGTGGTTTCGGCGGCGCAATCATCTGGTGCTATTGTGACTGGCACGATGCTCAAGGTCAAGATCGACAAGCAGGAACCGACCGAGCTCTTCGAGCAGGTCGCTGCCGAGATCCGGCGCGCGATTGCCGACGGCGAGGCGAAACCGGGCGAGCGGCTGCCTCCGGCGCGCGATCTTGCTGCCGTCCTCGGCGTGAACACGAACACCGTGCTCCGCTCACTCCGCCTGCTGCGGGACGAGGGGATGCTCGAGTTCCGGCGCGGTCGCGGCGTCACCGTCGCCGGCACGCCGGAACGCGGTGCCGTGATCGCGCGCGCCCGCGAGCTCGTGAGCTTCGCTCGCCAGCAGGGCTACCGGCGCGACGAGCTGATCCAGCTCATCGAAGACCTGGGCTAGACGGCGACGGCCTCGGGGCCCGCTGGCAAGAGCTCCTCGGCGAGTGCCTTGACGACCGCGGGATCGAATTGCGTCCCCGCGCAGCGCTCGAGCTCGGCGAGAGCCTCCTGCGGCGGCATCGCGCGGCTGTACGCCCGATCCGACGTCATCGCGTCGTAGGCGTCGGCGACAAAGATGATGCGTGCGCCGAGCGGGATCTGGTCGCCGGTTAGCCGGTTCGGGTAGCCCGCGCCATCCCAGCGCTCGTGGTGGTGGAGAACCCACTCCGCAACGGGTTGCACGCCCAGGCTCTCGAGCATGCGGTAGCCGATCTGTGGGTGCCGTTCGAGGATCAGCCGCTCGGCGTCGCTCAGGGAGTCCGGCTTGCGTAGCACCTCCTCGGGGATCGCGAGCTTGCCGAGATCGTGGAGATTGCCCGCAAGCCGGGTCAGCTCTACCGCCGAGTCATCGGCGCCGAGGCGCCGCGCGATGCGCGCGGAGTACTCGCCGACGCGCTGCGAATGGCTGCCCGTGTACGCGTCGCGCTCGTCGACCGCTTTCGCCAGGCTCTCCGCAGCGCGGTACTGCGCCGCGCGGTCGGGCGTGTCCGCGAGTTGCTCGAGGTTGGCGCGGACGACCGACTCGGCCGCGTAGGCGCGCACGCGGTTCTTGCCGTCCGTCTTTGCCCAGTACAGGGCGCTGTCAGCGAGGCGGATCAGCTCGTCGCGCCCGGTGCCATGCGTCGGGTACATCGCAACGCCGGCGCTCACCGTCACCGGGCCGACGCCCTCGATGTCGAGTCCGGCCACCCTCTCGACGATCGAGCGGGCGACGGCAGTCGCCTGCCGTTCGTCCTGCCTGGGGAGGAGGACCGCGAACTCGTCGCCGCCTAGCCGGAACGCCTCGCCGCCTGCGCGCAGGCGCGATGCAACCTGGCCGAGCACGAGATCTCCGACGGGGTGCCCGAACTGGTCGTTGACGCTCTTCAGGTCGTCGAAGTCGACGAGGCAGAGTGCGAGCGACGTGTGCTTCTCCTCGGCGATCACGAGCTCTCGTTGGAGCCGCTCGTGGAAGCTGCGGTGATTGCCGAGACCGGTCAGCGGATCGGTCAGCGCGAGACGCATCGCGCGCATCGCCTTGTGTGTCGAGCGCTGGTAGAGAGCAATTGCGAGCAGCGGCCCGACGAGCGCGATCGATAGCCAGGGATCTCGCTGCCAGAGCACGATGAGCGTCAGCGCCGCCGAGGCCATGAAGGCGAACGGCGCCGTCGTCTGCCTGATGTTCTCCCAGGCGATCGTGAAGAACGATCGGCCGGAGCTGGCCGCGAGCACCGCGCTGATCAGCACGAGGTTGACGACCCAGTAGTAGATGAACCCACAGAGCACCACTCGTCCGACGAGGGCTCCGGTCGAGCTGCCTTCGACATGCTCGATCGCGACCCCCGCGACGAGCGCCGAGAGCGCGAACATCGAGCCGTTGTAGGCGACGCGGAGCGGCGGACGGCGCTGCAGCAAGTGGGTGAACGTGGGGCCGCCTGCGGCGACGATCACGCCGGCGGGCCAGCCGAGCAGGATGATCGCCGAGACAGAGAAGACGAACCCCAGCGTGACGCCGCCGGCGCTCACTCCCTCCACCGGGACCGGGAAACGCTCGGCGAGCGCCATGCTCGCCATGAGCCCGAGGAGCGCCGCGACGTCCGATGCCGACTTCGGTGTGTCGACGTAGCGGAAGATCGCGAGCGCAACAGTCAAGGCGCCCGCGACGATCACGGGCGCCACTACTGCTAAGACCTTGGGCGGAACTCCTGCCGAGGCAACGTTCCCGACAGCCTCCTGCTGGTTACCCGCCACCAAATCCTCCCCTACGAGGTGGGCGGGTGTTTACCAGCCGAAGTTGAGCGCGCCGCCGACACTCGAGCCGAACGCCACTGCGAGAACCGCGGCGAACGCCAGGAGAGTCACGAGACGAAATTTCCACTCAAGCATTGTGCCTCCAGGGACGGAGATCGTTTAAGGACGCCAGACGAAACGAATTGTGGGTGCGGTTCTCGGGATCGGGAATCACCCGATGGGGGTAGCGGCGTCCCTAAAAGGGGGTAATTGCGGGGCCAAATGGCCTCATCTAGGGCTCGAGACCGGCCTCGCGCAGCGGCCGGCGGCCCCAGGCGAACTTCTGCTTGTACCAGCCTGTGAGCTGGTTGAGGGCGACGCCTTCGTCGGACGAGTGGATGAACCAGCCGTTGCCGATGTAGATGCCCGTGTGGATGACCTGCGATCCCTTCGACTTCGTCCCGTTGTCGCCGAAGAAGATCACGTCCGCGGGCTGCAGGTTCTTGATGCCGATCCGCTCCGAGCGCGGGACCTCGACGCTCATCTGGTACGTCGTCCGGCCTGCGATCGTCGAGGCGAGCGTGCCCTCGTTCGGATAGCTCTGGAGCTTGTAGACGCGCCAGACGAAGCCCGAGCAGTCGTAGCCGCCGCGTGACGTCACGCCGAACTCGGTCTCGGTGTTGTCGTTCGTTCCGCCCCAGATGTACGGCATCCCGATCTTCGAGAACGCCGTCGTCAGGATCTGCCGCTGCCAGGCGTTGAGCACAAGCGGAAGCGCGAAGGCGGCGGCGAGGCTCTTCACCTGGGCGATCTGCCAGCTGTTGTCGAGCGAGCCGAAGCCGAGGATCTGCGCGGCCGAGTAGGCGGCCTCGGCGCGGGTGGCGGGGTCCTGCGGCCGCAGTTCGAGAAAGTCCTGGGCAGCGGGGTGATTGAGACGCAGGTCGAGCAGGCGGGCAACGACCTCGGTGCCGAAGCGACCGGGCACCACGAGGCCAGACGCCTGTGCGCCCGCCACGAACTCCTTCGCCGCCTTGCCGAGCCCGAGCGCCTGTACGAGGCTGCGGTCGAGCTGCGCCATCGTCTCCGCTCCGGTCGGATTGGAGACGGACGATGTGGTCGTCGTCCCGGTCGTCGTCGTGCCGGTCGTCGTGGTCCCTGTGTCCGAGCCCGACGAGGTCTGCGGCGCTCCCAGCTGCGCCTTCAACTCGGTGGAGAGATTCGCGAGCGTCTGTTGGGTGAGCGCGGCGTTCGGCCGGAACTTCTTCACGCTCTTCGCGTCCATCAGCTTGTGCGCCACGACGGTGGCGATCTGCGGAGCGGCCCAGTTGGGGATGGTCTTGGACGATCCGGCCGCCGCGGCCGTAGAGACCCCGGCGATTGCACACGCAGCCGCAAGCATGGCGAGACGCTGACCCACGAGTTCTCCATCGACCGCGAGTGGGTAGGGCATTACCCTCTTTGGGTGAAGCTGGTCGAGATCACTCCGGAGCCCGACGAGGCGGAGCGCAAGGCGATCCTCGCGGCGCTCGCCGAGGAAGACGCCGACGAGCCTGGCGGGTCCGCCTGGGCAGACGCGCTTCTCCCCGGCCACGACGACGGCGAGCCGTAACCGCGCCGAGCAGCCGCGCGTTCCCCCCACATGTGGGAGGAGTGCATCCGCTGCAACGAGGCGCCGGCCGTCGACGACCAGGGCTACTGCGGCCACTGTCACTGGGCCGTTCGGGCCGAGGTCGAGGAGGGGTTCTACGCGCTGCGCGAGTACTTGCGCGCGTGGGCCCGTTTCGACGAGTGGTGCGAGATCCGCGGCATCGCGGCCTGACCGGAGCGGCTACTCGGGCTGCGCTCTGCTCAGCAGCCGCGGCGCGCTACGCGCGTAGTCGAGCCCTGACACCCAGGTGAGGATGACGGCGACGAGCAGTGTCCAATATGCGGCTCGGTCGGTCCAGGCGCCGGCGGCCGCGAACCCGGCGACCGCAGCGGCCACGGCCTGAGCCCACGTCTTCAGCTTCCCGAGGTCGCGAGCTGCGAGAACGACGCCACGCTCGATCGCTGCTTGCCGCAGTCCGGTGACCAGCACCTCGCGCACGACGATCGCAGCGACCATCCACGCCGGGATCACGCCCTGCTCGATCAGCATCACGAGGGCGGCGAGCACGAGGATCTTGTCGGCGATCGGATCGAGCAGCGATCCGACCGTGGACGAGTACCCGTGCCGGCGCGCGAGCCTGCCGTCGAACCAGTCGGTGCTCATCGCCACGCAGAAGACCGCCGTCGCCCAGTAGTCGTGGTTGGGGAAGTTCCAGGCGAAGAGCACGACGACGATCGGGACCGCTGCCGCGCGCGCCACGGTGAGCTTGTCGGCCGGTGTGAGGTCCACGGCGTGGAGAATACGGCCCGCTCATGTTCGAGAAGGTTCTCGTCGTCAATCGAGGGGAGATCGCGATCCGCGTCTTCCGCACTCTCCGCGAGCTCGGGATCGGCGCGATCGGCGTCTACTCCGAGGGAGATCGCGCCGCGCTGCATGTCGCGTACGCCGACGAGGCGTTCCTGCTGGGGCCGACGCCGGCAGCCGAGAGCTACCTCGCCGTAGAGCGGATCCTCGACGCCGCGCAGCGCTCCGGTGCCGAGGCAATCCACCCCGGCTACGGCTTCCTCGCCGAGAATGCGGCGTTCGCGGCGGCCGTCGAGGAGGCTGGCCTCGCCTGGATCGGGCCGCCACCGGCCGCGATCGAGCTGATGGGATCGAAGACGGCCGCCCGTACCGCGATGCAGGCGGCCGGCGTCCCGATCATCCCGGGAACGACGGACCCGGTCGGCTCGGTGGAGGAGCTTTGCGCGCTGGGCGACGAGCTCGGCTACCCGCTTCTGATCAAGGCCGCGGCCGGCGGCGGCGGCAAGGGCATGGAGGAGGTGCACGACCCGGCGCAGGCCGAGCAGGCGTTCGAGCGCGCGCGACGACAGGGGCAGTCGTACTTCGCCAACCCCGACGTCTACGTCGAGAAGCTGATCGTCGACCCGCGGCACGTCGAGGTGCAGGTGCTCGCCGACGCGCACGGCAATGTCGTCCACCTCGGCGAACGCGACTGCACGATCCAGCGCCGCCACCAGAAGCTGATCGAGGAGACGCCGTCGCCGGCAGTCGACGAGGAGCTGCGGCAGCGGATCGGCGCGATCGGCGTCGAGGCGGCTCGCGCGTGCGGCTACCGCTCCGCCGGGACGATCGAGGGCCTGCTCACGCGCGACGGCGACTACTTCTTCATGGAGATGAACACGCGCATCCAGGTCGAGCACACGGTGACGGAGATGGTGACCGGCCTCGATCTCGTGCGCGAGCAGATCCTCGTCGCGCTCGGCGAGCCTCTCTCGGTGCGGCAGGAGGACATCGAACTGCGCGGGCACGCGATCGAGTGCCGGATCAACGCGGAGGACGCGACGCAGGGCTTTCTCCCGGCGCCGGCTGCCGTCACGGGCTACCGCGAGCCGGCCGGACCGGGTGTGCGGGTCGACTCGGGCGTCGCCGCCGGCTACGAGGTCTCGGGCGCGTACGACCCGATGGTCGCGAAGCTCATCGTGCACGGCGTCGATCGCGAGCACGCACGACGACGCATGCTCCGTGCGCTCGACGAGTTCTGGATCGAGGGACCGACCACGCTGATCGGCTTCCACAAAGCGCTGCTGGAGCACCCGTGCTTCGTCGCCGGCGAGACGTGTCACGGCGTCGTCGAGTCGGAGGAACTCGCCGCGCGCGCCGCCGAGCTGGGCGGGACGCCGCCAAGACCCCCAAGTAACAGTCTGTTACAAGGAAAGACGGGTCCGGATAGGACGATGGTCGAGCGCGTTCGCACCGTCGAGGTCGACGGGCGGCGATTCGAAGTGCGCGTGTCCGACCCCGAGCCCGAGTGGCGCGCGCTGGCGCGACTGCGGCGCGAGCGGGTGCGTTCGAGCGGCAGCGGCGCTGCCGGCGGCGACGCGGTCGTCTCGCCGATGCAGGGCACGGTCCTCGCCGTTCCCGTCTCGGACGGCGACGAGGTGGAGCCGGGCCAGGTGATCTGCGTCGTCGAGGCGATGAAGATGGAGAACGAGGTGCACGCTCCCCGCGCCGGAACCATCCGCACGCTCTCCGTCGAGCCCGGCCAGTCCGTCACGACCGGCCAGGTCATCTGCACGATCGACGCGGACTAGCTCCCTCCGAAATCCGCAGCTCGCCGGTGCGCGTAGACACAGGCGAACCCAGTAGGAGGAGAGAGATGCTGAGAAAGACCGTCCTGGCCGCAACGTTCGCAGTCGCGCTCGCCGCGGCCGGCGTCGCCGCAGCAGCGGCCGTCACACACCAGAGTTCCAGCTCGTCCGCCGCGAGCAACGCGACCGCCGGGCGCGTCACGCTGCACTCGACGAAGGTCGGCAAAGTGCTCGCGACGAGCTCGGGCAGGACGCTCTATCTCTTCATGGCGGACAAGCACGGCAAGAGCGCCTGCTACGGCAAGTGCGCCACCAACTGGCCGCCGCTCATGAAGAAGGGCAAGGTGAGCGCCTCGGCTGGAGTCAAGGCCGCGCTGCTGGGCACCACGACGCGGAAGAACGGGGCACTCCAGGTGACGTACAAGGGACACCCGCTCTACCTGTTCAAGCTCGACCACGGTGCCGGGCAGATTGCGGGTCAGGGCCTGAAGTTCTTCGGCGGCAAGTGGTACGTCGTCTCCGCGGCGGGCGGCGCCAACAAGGCCGCGCCTCCGTCGGGCGGGACGAACTCGACCTCGACCTCGACGGGCACCACTAACTGCGGCGTTTACGGCTGCCCCTAACAGAAGCAGCGCGCAGACCTGAACTGCGCGGTCCACCGGCGTCGCGTCGATAGTGTCCGGCGCCGGTGGACCTCTACGAGTACCAGGGCAAGGATCTCTTCCGGCGCGTCGGCATTCCGGTCTCCGACGGACGCGTCGCCAAGACACCGGAAGAGGCCCGCGCTGCGGCGGCGGAGATCGGCGGCCCCGTCGTCGTCAAGGCGCAGGTGCTGACGGGAGGCCGCGGCAAGGCCGGCGGCGTCAAGCTCGCCGACGATCCCGCAGACGCGGAGGCAAAGGCGCGCGACATCCTCGGGCTCGACATCAATGGGCACGTCGTTCGCACGCTCTGGATCGAGCAGGCCTCGGACATCGAGCGCGAGTACTACCTCTCCATCACGTTCGACCGTGGCGCGAAGAAGCCGCTCTTCATGTTCACGACGCAGGGCGGCGTCGAGATCGAGCAGGTCGCGGAGGAGAATCCGGACGCGCTCGTCCGGCTGCACGTCGATCCGCTCGAAGGTTTCCAGCCCTGGGTTGCGCGGCGGCTCGTCTACGGCGGGGGAGTCGAAGATCCCTCCGAGCAGAAGCAGATCGCCGAGATCGTCGAAAAGCTCTACCGAGCGTTCGTCGAGTTCGACGCGATGCTCTGCGAGATCAACCCGCTCATCGTCACGCCCGACGGCGAGGTGAAGGCGCTCGACTCGAAGTTCACGGTCGACGACAGCGGGCTCTTCCGCCACCCGGACGTCGCGGAGTGGCGCGACCCGACCGCCGCAGATCCGATCGAGACGTTCGCGCGCGAGAAGCACGTCACCTACGTGAAGCTCGACGGCGACGTCGGCGTGCTTGCGAACGGCGCCGGCCTCGGCATGTCGACGGTCGACGTCGTGGCGCACGCAGGTGGGCGACCGGCCAACTTCTGCGACCTCGGCGGTGGTGGCAGCGCGGAAGGAGTCGTCGACGCGCTCGAGGTGATCACGCGCGACGAGCAGGTGCGCTCGATCTTCTTCAACATCTTCGGCGGCATCACGCGCTGCGACGAGGTGGCTCGCGGGATCCTCGCGGCACTCGACCGGCTGGACATGTCCAAGTATCCGATCGTGGTGCGGCTCGACGGGACGAATGCCGAAGAGGGCCGGAAGATCCTCGCCGATGCGGGGCGCGAGAACATCCATCCCGAGGCGACGATGCTCGACGGCGCGCGGCGCGCGGTGGAGCTGGCGGCATGACGGACATCTGGAACGAGCGTGCCGAGGCCTATCGCACGAGCCAGACGCACGCCACCGGAGACGACCTCGACCTCGTCGTCGAATGGTGCGAGCCGGCTCCTGGCGTGACGGTGCTCGACGTCGCCACCGGCGGCGGTCACGTCGCACGTCGGCTGCGCGAGGCGGGAGCGACCGTGGTCACGACCGACGCGGCGCCCGGCATGGAGCCCGACGCGATAGCCCCCGCCGATCATCTCCCGTTCGCCGACGCGAGCTTCGACGCCGTGGCCTGCCGCATCGCCGCGCATCACTTCCCGGACGCGCTCGCCGCCGTGAAGGAGATGGCGCGCGTTGCTCGAGACCGCGTCGTGATCTGCGACAACACGTTCACGAGCGAGGCGGCGGAGGAGGCGGACCGGCTCCGCGATCCGAGCCATGTCCGCAACTACGCCGAGCCGGAGTGGCGCACGTTCTTCGAACTCGCAGGGCTCGAGGTCGCCGACGAGGAGATCATGGTGCGCGATACCGACCTCGCCGACTGGCTCGACCGCACCGAGACGCCGGACGAAGACCGGCCGCGCATCTGCGAGCTGCTCGAGAGCCGGATCCGCGACGGTCGGCTCGAGCTGCCGACCGTCGTCCTCAAGGGAACCAGGGCCGCGTAGATGGCGATCATTCTCGACAACGACACGCGACTCGTCGTCGCCGGCCTGACCGGGTCGGAAGGACGCTTCCACGGCCTGCGCAACCGGGCGTACGGCACGAATCTCGTCGCCGGCGTCACGCCCGGCAAGGGAGGCCAGGACGTCGAGGGCGTCCCGATCTTCGACACCGTCGCCGAGGCCGTCGACCAGGTCGGCGCGAACACCTCGCTCATCTTCGTTCCGGCACGCTTCGCCGTCGACGCGATCTACGAGGCGGTGGACGCGGGCGTCGGCACCGTGATCTGCATCACCGAGCACATCCCTGCGCACGACATGCTGCGCGCGTACACCTACTTCCGCGGCCAGGGCACGACGATGATCGGGCCGAACTGTCCGGGGGTGCTCTCACCGGGCAAGGCGAACGCAGGGATCATCCCGGCCGAGATCTTCAGCGAGGGCGGCGTCGGGCTCGTCTCGCGCTCGGGCACGCTCACGTACCAGATCGGCCACGAGCTCACGCAGCTCGGGCTCGGCAACTCCACGATCGTCGGGATCGGCGGCGACCCCGTCGTCGGCTCCTCCTTCGTCGACGTGCTCGAGAAGTTCCAGGCGGACGACCAGACCGAGCTGATCGTGCTGGTGGGCGAGATCGGCGGTGACGAGGAGGAGAAGGCCGCCGCGTATGTCGCCGAGCACGTGACGAAGCCGGTGCTCGCGTACATCGCGGGCTTCTCGGCGCCGCCCGGCAAGACCATGGGCCACGCGGGCGCGATCATCTCCGGCTCGTCGGGAACGGCGCAGGGCAAGAAGGAGGCGCTCGAGGCCCGCGGGATCGAGGTCGGCACGACGCCGACCGAGGTCGCGCAGATGGTCGCCGAGCGCATGAAGTAGTAGCGGCCGCGCGCCGAGGCGGGCGCTAGGCTCGAACCATGATCTCGTTTGCCCGCGGTGTGCCTGCGCCCGAGTGTCTGGCTGTCGAGGACCTCGCCGACTGCGCGCGTGCGGCACTCGAGCGCGACGGCCACGCGATCCTCAGCTACGGCCCCGGCGGCGGCTACGGCCCGCTGCGGGAACGGCTCGCCGAGCAGCACGGCGTCGAGCCCTCGCGGGTCGTGATCACGAGCGGCTCGCTTCAGGGCTTCGCCTTCCTCGCCGAACAGCTCGTGCGGCCGGGAACACGGGTTCTCGTCGAGGCGCCGACGTACGACCGGCCCCTCAAGATCCTCGATCGGCTCGGCGCCGAGGTTGTCGGCGTACCGATGGACGAGGAGGGGTTGATCCCGGACGAGCTTCCGGACGGCGACTTCGCCTTCCTCTACACGATCCCGACCTTCCAGAACCCGAGCGGGCGGACGCTCTCCGTCGAGCGGCGCCGCCGGATCGTCGACCTGGCGCGTGAGCGGGAGCTGCTCGTGCTCGAGGACGATCCGTACGGCCTCGTCCGCTACGACGGCGAGCCCGTGCCGAGCATGTTCGAGCTCGCAGGCAGCGAGCAGATCGCGTACTGCTCGTCCTTCTCGAAAACGGTCGCCCCGGGACTGAGGGTCGGCTGGTTCGTCCTGCCCGCGCAGCTCGCAGCCGAGATCGAGGCACTCGCGGTCTCGACCTACATCTCGCCGCCGTATCTCTCGCAGGCGACGGTGCTCGAGTTCATGGAGCGTGGCACGTTCGGCCCGAATCTCCAGCGTGTGAACGGCCTCCTGCGGGGGCGCCGCGATGCCATGCTCGACGCTCTCGCGCGCTCGATGCCGGAGGACGCGAGCTGGACACGTCCCGACGGCGGTTATTTCGTCTGGGTCGAGCTCCCGTCGGGTCCGCCGGCGGCCGAGCTGCTCGTCGAGGCCGAGAAGGCCGGCGTCACCTTCGTCAAGGGCACCGACTTCTACGCCGGGGGCGCGGGCGGCGAACAGGCCCTTCGGCTGGCCTTCAGCTTCGTCTCGCCCGACGAGATCGCGGAGGGCGTCTCAGTGCTCGGGTCGCTCGTGCGAGCGGCGACGCCTGCGGCGCTCTAGCTGCGCGAGCAGAGTCCCGCCGAGCAGGCCGACGCCGAGCGCGAGCAGGATCAGCCAGACGAGCGACACGCTCGCGGTCGCGAGCACGAAGTGGACGTTCACCTGCCTGCGGTTCTCGAGCACGAACGCGATCGCGTACGCGACGAGCAGGCCGAGGAGGATCAGCCGCAACCAGAGCCGCGGCTGCCAGCGGTCGGAAACTTCGTCGGTGTCGATCTTGGGGCGGCGGAGGCGCACGCCCGAAGCCTATGGACTACGCGGCGGCGTGCACGGCCAGCGCCCGCGGAACGAGGCGCGGCTGCGGCGGTGGAGCAAGCGTCCCGAAAGACTGGACGCGGAACGTCGGGCAGATTGTCTCCCCGGGAAGGGCGCAAAGACCCTGGCGCCGGAAGTAGCAATCAGCACACGTTGGTTTGGAACGTTTGCTCATGGTCGTCCTTGTTCTAAAAAGTAGAGGCCGCTCTCGAGGTGCGATGATAGGTGCAGAATCCGCGGACGCAAGCGTTGTCGCGGACGAAAACTGACGAATTTCCGGGAGTTTCGGACCGTCGGAAAACGATGCGTTCTACTGCGCCGGCGGCAACGTTGCCAGAGCGTGCAACGCCTGGGTGAGGGAGCGGACCGGAATGATGCGAACCGGCCCCGCATAGCGACGCGCATCCCTCGCGTTCTGACCGGCCGGAACGAGGAAGACGTCGGCTCCGGCCTGACGGACACCGTAGGTCTTCTGCTTGATGCCACCGATCGGGCCAACCGCTCCGTTCAGCTCCATCTCGCCCGTCGCGGCCACCCTGTGTCCGTGGAGGACGTTGTAGCCGAGCTTCTGCATCACCTCGAGCGTGAAGGCCAGGCCGGCCGAAGGGCCACCGATGCCGTTCGCGTCGATCAAGACATGGAGCGGAAGCTTGATCGTGGCTGCCTGGTCGGGCGCGAATCCCACCAGCGCACGACTCGGGTCACCCGGGGTGGGGATGGTGCGGATGCGCACCGTCAGATCCTTGGCGCCGCGGTGGACGCCCAGCGTGGCCACGCTCCCGGGCTTCACCTTGTCGAGGGCACCGCGGAGGGCGGCGATCGTCGGCGTCGGCGTGCCGTTGACCGAGACGATGATGTCCTCCGGCTGGAGGTTGCACGGCGCGTCCGTGCCGGAGATCAGCTGGGAGACGACGACTCCGGTCGGCTTGACGACGACGTGGTAGCCGAGTTTTCGCAGCGCGACGGCGGCCGCAACGCGCTGCGAGAAGGCCATCTGTTGCAGCTCTGAGGCCTGCGTCTGGCCCGCCGTCGCACAGGGAGCGACGATGTCGCCCGCGGGGACGAGCGTGCCGTGCGGATGGATCCACGGGAAGAGGGACTCGAGCTCGCTTGCGCGCCGCTCGACGACGTCGACGAAGTAGAGCGTCCCCGGCTTCTCGGCCCGGGAGCCCTGCACCTTCACGAGCGCCGCAACGGGGTGGGCGACGTCGGGCAGGAGGATGTACTTCCCCGAGGGGATGCTGAACAGGATCACTCCGGTGACGACGAGAGCTGCGACGACCACGGCCAGTGCACGCCACCACGGAGTAAGAAGGCGTCTCAAAACAGGAACCGCTTCAATCCGCCGTCGACGACGAGGGTCTGGCCGGTCACGTAGCGCGCTCGCTCGGAGGCGAGGAAGCAGACGACGTCGCCGAACTCGCGCGGCGTGCCCCACCGGCGCAGGTCGATCTCCTCGAGCTGCTCCTCGCTCGGGCCGTCCGGATAGAGCTCGCCGAGCCTCGCGGTGTCGATGCGGCCCGGCGCGACACAGTTGACCGTGACCCCCTTGGGGCCGACCTCGCGGCTCAGCGTCTTGAGCCAGCCCGTGAGCGCCGGCCGGAAGGTGTTCGAGAGGGCGAGATGCCCGGTCGGCTCCTGGGCGGCGAGCGACGTGATTGCGACGATCCGGCCGCCGGGGCTCCGCTCGAGGTGCTCGAGGCAGAGGCGTACGAGCGTCACCGCGGGCCGGAGGAGCAGGCGGTAGGCGGACTCGAGGGACGCTTCGTCGGCCTCTCGCGCGGTCCCGGGCGGCGGCCCGCCGCCGTTCCAGACGAGCACGTCGAGTTCGCCGAACCGGTCGACCGCGGTCGCGACCGCGGCCTCGAGGTCGCTGTCGTCTTTCACGTCCCCGGCGACCGCGACGCCGCCGAGCCGCGTCGCGTGCTCTTCGAGGTCCTCGGCCCGGCGCGCGAAGAGGACGACGTTGGCTCCCTCCTCGGCCAGCGCCTCGGCGCTCGCCAGGCCGAGACCCGACGAGGCGCCGCAGACGAGCGCCGTGCGGCCGCTCAGTCCGAGATCCACGCTTGCGGAAGCTCCCCCGAGCTCGCGACCACTCGCGTTGTCATTCCGCCGCGGGCGACGAACTCACCCTCGACCTCGACGAACCGCGGCGCACCGTCGGCGACGAGCCGCTCGAGCACCTCGTTCACCACCTCTTCCTGGAAGATCTTCCGCTCGCGGAACGACGTCAGGTAGTCGCGGAGCGACTTGAGCTCGTAGAGCTTGGCGTCGGGGACGTAGCGGATCGTGAGCTCGCCGAAGTCGGGTGCGTCGGTGAGCGGACAGATCGAGGTGAACTCCGGCGCGCCCAGCTCGACGAGGTAGTCGCGCCCGTGGAACCGGTTCTCGATCGTCTCGAGCAATGCAGGCTCAGGACGACAGTACGCCGACGACGTCGCGCACCGCTTCGGCGCTGCGCTCGAGCGCCTCGCGCTCGTCGTCCGAGAGGTCGAGCTCGACGATCTCTTCGATCCCGCCGGCGCCGAGCTTGACGGGGACGCCGATGTAGAGGCCGTCGACCCCGTATTCGCCTTCGAGCAGCGCCGTGCAGGGCAGGACGCGCTTCTGGTCGAGCAGGATGGCGTCCACCATCTCCGCGACCGCTGCACCCGGCGCGTACCAGGCGGACGTTCCGAGCAGCTGCACGATCTCGCCGCCGCCCTTGGCGGTGCGCTCGACCATCGACTGGATCCGTTCCTCGGAGACGAGCTTGCGGAGCGGCACGCCGCCCACCGTCGCCGCCGAGGCGACCGGAACCATCTGGTCGCCGTGGCCGCCCAGCACGAGCGCCTGCACGTCGCGGACGCTGGCTCCCGTCTCCCAGGCGATGAAGGTGCGGAAGCGCGCCGTGTCGAGGATCCCGGCCTGGCCGAAGACCCGCTCCTTGGGGAAGCTGGAGACGCTCTTGGCGACGTGACACATCGCGTCCAACGGGTTCGAGAGGATGACGATCGCGCAGTCGGGGCTCTGGCCGATGATCTGCTCGGTCACCGAGCCGACGATCTTCTCGTTCGTGGTCACGAGGTCGTCGCGCGACATCCCGGGCGAGCGCGGCAGGCCTGCGGTGATCACGACGACGTCCGAGCCTGCGGTCGCCTCGTAGTCGTTCGCGCCGGTGATGTTCGGCTCGAAGCCGAGGATCGGCCCCATCTGGTTCAGGTCGAGCGCCTTGCCCTGCGGCAGCCCTTCCTTGATGTCCGTGAGGACGACGTCCGCGTAGTCGCGCTCCGCGAGCAGGTGCGCGGCGGTCGCGCCCGTGGCGCCGGCGCCGACGATGGTCACTTTCCTTCTCATGCGGTTACCTCTGCCTCCAGTTTCTCGATGACCGCGTCCGCGACCTCGCTCGTTCCTACGGCCGTCGGGTCGTCGCGGTTCGGCTTCATGTCGTAGGTGACGCTCTTGCCCTCGGCGATGACGGCGGCGATCGCGGCTTCGACCCGGTCGGCCGCGCTGCCCTCGTCGAGGTGGCGGAGCATGAGGACGCCCGACAGCATCTGCGCGATCGGGTTGACCTTGTTCTGGCCCGTGTACTTGGGCGCCGAGCCGTGCGTCGGCTCGAAGACCGCGGAGGACTCGCCGAAGTTTGCGCCGGGCGCGACCCCGAGCCCGCCGATCATCCCCGCGGCGAGGTCGGAGAGGACGTCGCCGTACAGATTCGGCAGCACTAGCACGTCGTATTCCTCGGGCCGCTGCACGAGCTGCATGCACATGTTGTCCACGATCCGGTCGTCGAACTCGATGTCGGAATTCTCGGCGGCGACCTCGCGCGCGACGTGCAGCCAGAGGCCGTCGGTGAACTTCATGATGTTCGCCTTGTGCACGGCCGTGACCTTGCGGCGCTCGTTGCGACGCGCATAGTCGAAGGCGAACTCGAAGATGCGGCGCGTGCCGGTCACCGAGATCGGCTTGATCGAGATGCCGGCGTCGTTGTGACGGAGCGTGCCGCCGTGAGCCTCGATCCACTGGATCAGCTCGGCGGCCTCCGGCGTGCCCTGCTCGTACTCGATGCCGGCGTACAGGTCTTCGGTGTTCTCGCGCACGATGATCAGGTCGACGTCGTCGAAACGGCTGCGCACGCCGGCGTAGCTCTTGCACGGACGCACCTGCGCGTACATGTCGAGTTCCTTGCGGAGCGCGACGTTGACCGACCGGAAGCCGCCGCCGATGGGCGTTGTGATCGGGCCCTTGAGCGCGACCCCGGTCTCGCGGATCGTGTCGAGGACGTCGGGCGGCAGCGGGTTGCCGCCGTGCTTGTCCATCACGTCGGCGCCGGCCTCGCGCACGTCCCATTCGAACTCGGCGCCGCTCGCCTCGAGAACGCGCCGCGTCGCCTCTGTCAGCTCGGGCCCCGTTCCGTCGCCGGGGATGAGGACGACCCTGTGCGCCACGGGCGCGAGCGTAGCGGAGCGGTAGTTAGGCTCGGGCGGTGAACCTCGCAGAAGCAGCGGCGCAGGCGGACGAGCTGGCCGAGAGCGGATCGGCGCAAGAGCTCGCGACGCTGCGGACGGAGTGGGACGACGAGCTCGAGTCCTCGGCGCGCAGCTCCGACTTCCGCGAGCGGGCCCTCGCCTTCCGGGCGGTCGGCCTCTTCCGCTGGCGCGCGAAGGAGGAGCTGCTGCGGCGCGGCCTCGACGACGGGAGCCCCGCGGCGCGCGGCTCCGCACTTCTCTCGGTCGAGCTGCTTTCCCGCGATCACCCGAGCACGGTCAACTCGGTGCGGCCGCTGCTGCACAAGCTGCTCTCGGACGAGGACGAGAACGCCGCGGTGCGCCGGCTCGCGGTGCTCGCGCTGAAGAACGGCTCGGCGCAGCGCGACACGATCGTGCTGCTCGAGGGGCTGTCAGTCGACGACGACGCCGACGGCGACCTGCGTCGCGCGGCTGGAACCGTCGCGCAAGGCCTGAAGCGCAAGGCGGCCGAGAAGCACTGAGGAGGCTCTAGCCCGCGCAGGTCGTGCAGACGCGGGCCTGGATCTCGCGACCGCAGGACGGGCAGATGCGCTTGTGCCGGCGGCGCTCCAGAGCGCTCTTCTCGAGGCCCGCGGTGATCATGAGCCAGGCGGCCGCGAGCGTGGAGACGGCGGCGATTGCGACGTGCGGATCGAGATGCATGCCCTACTTCTTTGCTTTTGGTGCCTGCTTCAAACGGCGGGCGTGCGGGTGCGCCTGGAAGTACAGCTCGCGTCTCCGGCGATCGGATACGTGCGTGTAGAGCTCCGTCGTGGCGAGATCTGCGTGTCCGAGCATCTCCTGAACGGCGCGTAGGTCGGCGCCGCCCTCCAGCAGGTGCGTCGCGAAGGAGTGGCGCAGGAGGTGCGGGTGCATGCGCTCCGGCTCGAGGCCGGCCTTCGCGGCGAGCTTCCGCAGGATGAAGAAGGCGCCGGCTCGCGTGAGCGGGCCACCGCGGGCGTTGAGGAAGAGTTCCTGCCGGTGCCGCCGGTCGAGGTATGGGCGTCCGCGGGAGAGATAGCGGCGTACCGCATCCGCGGCCTCGCGGCCGATCGGCACGACCCGCTCCTTGCTTCCCTTGCCGAACGCGCGCACGAGCCGGTTCTCGAGATCGACGGACTGCCGGTCGAGCCCGACGGCCTCGCTCACGCGCAATCCCGCGCCGTACAGGAGTTCGCCGAGCGCGCGGTTGCGATGGTCGAGCGGCGTCGTCCCTGCTGCGGCGTCGAGCAGGCGTTCGACCTCGGACGGGGACAATGTGCGCGGCAGCGTTCGGCGGCGCTTGGGCAGCTCGACGTTCGCCGCGGGGTTGTCGGTGCGCGCGCCGAGCAGTACCTGGTGCCGGAAGAAGGAGCGGACCGCGGCGAGCCTGCGCGCGATCGTGGTGGCGGCGAGGCCGTCGGCGCGGAGCTGTGCGACATAGCGGGCGAGGTCGTCCGCGCTCGCGTCCGCCGGCGAGCGACCGAGCCATTCGGTCAGGTCGGCGAGGTCGCGCCGGTAAGCCTCGACCGTGCGGGGCGCGAGACGGGCCGCCGAGAGGGCGAGGAAGCCTTCGACGGCGGGGTCGGAACTGCGATCGGAGCCTGCCACCCGCCTGACTTCGGCTCGTGAGACGCGACGCCTGCTCGAATACGCCGGGTGGAGCGGTTACGCGTCGTCGTGCACGGCTTCGTCCAGGGCGTCGGGTTCCGCTTCGCCGTCGAGGGCGTCGCCCGAGCGCACGGCGTCTCCGGTTGGGTGCGGAATCGTCCCGACGGCACTGTCGAGGCCGTCTTCGAGGGGGAGACCGAGGCCGTCGAGGCCCTCGTCGACTTCTGTCGCCGCGGTCCGCGCGGCGCCGACGTCGAGCGTGTCGACGTCATTGCCGAGGCTCCTGAAGAGCTCGTCGGCTTCCGCGTCACGGGTTAGGAACGGCTCGGTGCCGGCCCAGACGATCTCGCCGCGGACGAGGTCGAGATCCTCGAGCTGTTCCCGGTGCAAGCGGGCGGCGATGCGCTCGCCCTCGCCGTCGACCAGGTCGACGCGTACGTCGGCGCCGAGGACGGCGATACGCTCGATCTCGACTTCGACCGCTCCGTCGCTCGCCCAGCGCCGCAGCACGATCTCGTGCGGACGGACGAGGTGCGAGCCGAGGCGGACGGCATCGCCGACGAAGCGCAGGACGAACTCCGACGCGGGCGAGTCGTAGAGCTCGGCCGGAGCACCGACCTGCTCGAGACGGCCGTGGTCGAAGACGGCGACACGGTCGGCGACCTCCATCGCCTCCTCCTGGTCGTGCGTGACGAAGACCGTCGTCACATGCACCTCCTCGTGCAGGCGGCGCAGCCAGTCGCGCAGCTCGGCGCGCACGCGGGCGTCGAGCGCCCCGAACGGCTCGTCGAGCAGGAGGACGCGCGGCTTCGCTGCGAGGGCGCGCGCCAGCGCCATGCGCTGCCGCTGCCCGCCCGAGAGCTTGGAGGGATACCGGTCGGCGAAGCCCTGGAGCTGCACGAGGTCGAGCAGCTCGTCGACGCGCTCCCTGATCTCCGCCTTCGGCCGCCTGCGGATCGAGAGAGCGAAGCCGACGTTGTCGCGGACGGTCATGTGCTTGAACGCCGCGTAGTGCTGGAAGACGAAGCCGACGTTCCGCCGTTGCGGTGCGAGCCGGGTCGCATCCTCGCCCGAGAGGCGGATCTCGCCGGAGTCGGGGCGCTCGAGACCGGCGACGATCCGCAGCAGGGTCGACTTGCCGGATCCGCTGGGACCGAGCACCGCGGTGAGCGAGCCGTCGGGGATCTCGAGCGAGACGTCGTCGAGGGCGGTGAACGTGCCGAAGCGCTTGCTTACGGTGCGGACCTCGATTGACACCTAGACGGCCTCCTTGGGCTTGATGAGCATCATCAGAGCGAGCACGACGATCGCGATGCCGGCGAGAACGACCGAGATGGCGTAGGCGCCCGAGGTCTGGAAGTTCTGGACGAGATCGTCGACGCGTGTCGTCGCGGTCTCGGTCTGCCCCTCGATCCGCCCCGACACGACGGCTACTGCTCCGAACTCGCCGAGGCAGCGTGCCGTGGTGAGGATCACGCCGTAGATCACGGCCCAGCGGATCGACGGCAGCGTGATGCGCCAGAACCGCTGCCAGCGGGTCGCGCCGAGCGTCGCGGCGGCCTGCTCCTGCTCGTTGCCGAGCTCGCGCAGCGTCGGGATCACCTCGCGCGCGACGAACGGAACCGAGACGAAGATCGTCGCGAGCACGATCGCGGGGAGGGCGAAGAGCACCTGGATCCCGTGAGCTCCGAGCCACGGCCCGAACCAGCCGGTGTTGTCGTAGAGGAGGTAGAGCGCCAAGCCGACGACCACCGGCGAGACGGCGAGCGGCAGGTCGATGAACGCGTTCAGCAGCCCCTTGCCGCGGAAGCGGCGGCGCACGATCGCGAGCGCGCAGAGGATGCCGAAGACCGTGTTGAGCGGCACGGCGATGGCCGCTGCGATCAGCGTGATCTCGAAGGCGTGCACCGTGAAGGGATCCGACAGGGTCTGCCAGATCGGCTCGAGCCCGTGCTGGAAGGTCCGGTAGAAGACCATCCCGAGCGGCGCGAGCAGGATGACGAATAGATAGAGGAGCGCCACCCCGCGCAGGACGAGCCGCCTAGGCACGTTCGAACCTCGTCACGTAAAAGCGCAACGTTCCGACGACGAGCAGCAGCACGAAGGCTGCGGCCAGGAGCACCATCGCGACTGCGGCGGCTCCGGCGGAGTCGCCGTCCTGGATCAGCTGGAAGACGTAGATCGAGGCGACAGTTGTGTGGACGGTGGCCCCTGCGATGAGGATGAGCGAGCCGATCTCGCCGAGCGCGCGGGCGAGGGCAAGGACGGAGCCCGAGAGGATCCCAGGCAGGATGTTCGGTAGGACGATCTTCCGGAAGACCGTCAACTGGCCCGCGCCGAGCGAGCGCGCAGCCTCCTCCATCTCGACGTCGAGCTCGATCAGCACGGGTTGCACGGTCCGGATGACGAACGGGAGCGTGACGAAGCAGAGTGCGAGCACGATCGCCGCCCGCGTGAAAGCGAGGTGGATCCCGACCACCGAGTTCGGGCCGTAGAGCGCGAGCAACGTCAGGCCCGCCACGATCGTCGGCAGCGCGAACGGCAGGTCGATGACGGAGTTGATGAGCGACTTGCCGCGGAAGTCGTCACGAACGAGCACCCACGCCGTGACGGTGCCGAGCACGCCGTTGATCAGGACGACGACGAAGGCCGCCCCGAACGTCAGTTTCAGTGCTGCGACTGCGTCGGGGTTGGAGATCGCCTGCCAGAAGCCCTCCTTGCCGGTCTTCTTCGCCTCCCACAGGAGCGCGGCGAGCGGCAGCACCACGATTACGAGCAGGTACGTCGAGATGACGCCGACGGACAGGCCTGTGCTGGCCCGTCCGTCGGCGGTGACCCGGCGCGCCGGCGCTGCGGCGCGAGCGGCGAAGGTGCTAATGGGTGGGGCCTCCGACCGAGCGCTCGATGGAGACCATCCGGCCGCTGTCGAGGTCGAACCAGACCTTGTTGGCGTTGAGCCAGCCGCCGAACAGCTTGTCCCGGATGTTGAATGCCGGGCCGGTGTTGTACTTCTTCTTCCAGCTTGCGAGGTCGGGGCTCTTCAGGACCGACTTCACGACCGGGCGATAGCCGTTGGCAGCGAAGATCTTCTGCTGCTTCGGCGCGTGTGCGTACTTGATGAACGCCTTGGCGGCGGACGACGCGTGCGTCGTCGGAACCATCGGCAGCTGGATCAGCATCGTCGGCTTTGGGACGACGAGCGCGCCCTGCTTGCCGGCGGCGAAGGCGGCGTAGGCCTCGCTCTCGTACGTGATCAGCACGTCGCCCTTCCCGGAGAAGAACGTGCTCGCGGCGTTCGAGCCGGACGAGTCCTGCGAGACGACGTTCTTGAAGAGCTTCGTCACGAACTGGATCGCCTGCTTGTTGCTCTCGCCCGTCTTACGCATCGCGCCGTAGGCGGCGAGCACGTTCCACTTTGCCGAGCCGGAGGGGAACGGATCCGGCGTCACGACCTGGACGCCCGGCTTGATCAGGTCCTTCCAGTTGTGGATGTGCTTCGGGTTGCCCGGCCGCACGACGAAGGCGACGACCGAGTCGGCCACGATCCCCTGGTTCGGCGCCTTCGTCCAGCTCTTCGAGACGACGCCGGCGTCGGCGACCGTGTCGACGTCGAGGCCGGTCGAGAGGAATGCGATGTCCGCGGGCTGGCCGGCGGCGATCGCCCTGGCCTGCGAGCCTGACGGGCCGTACGACTGCGAGAAAGAGACGCCCTGGCCGGCGGGCTGGTGCTCGAAGCGCGTGATCAGCTTCGCCATGATCGGCTTCGGGGTCGAGTAGGCGACGAGCGCCACGGTCGTTCCGGCCCTGCGTGCCTGCGCAGCGCTGGTCACGCAAAGGAGAAGGGCGGGCAGAATCAGTGCAACGAAGACAGATCTCCGCATGTGGGCGAATCCTTTCGTGGATGACCTACAGGTCTAGTAGGTATTTGCTGCGCTGATTATTGCCATAAGCAAGAGCGCATGGCAAGCGCTAGCTGTTTAGCTTTTTGTGAACGACGTCTGCAAGCGTCGTCTGCTCGAGCACGCCGCGGATCTGCGTGCGCAGCTCGAGCCAGACGTCCCGCAGGCCGGCAGCCGCGCCCGCGTACTCGAGCTCGTCGGGCCGGACGCCTCGCACGGTGGCGATCGGACCCTCGAGCTCGCGTATGACCTCGGCGATCGAGATCTCGTTCGCCGGGCGCGCGAGCTGATAGCCGCCGGCCGAGCCGCGCTGGCTCGACACCAGCCCGCCGCTGCGCAGCTGGGAGAGGATGCTCTCGAGGAACTTCGGCGGGATCCTCTGGGCGGAGGCCAACTGCTCGGCGGTCACGAGCCCGGGCGTCGCCGCGAGCTCCGCCAGCGCCCGGATCGCGTAGTCGACCTTGGCCGAGATGCGCATCAGGGCATTCTGGCGCTACGAGCGCGGATGCGAGCGGTCGTACACGCGGCGCAGGTGGCGCGGGTCGACGTGGCTGTAGATCTGCGTGGTCGACAGCGAGCTGTGCCCGAGCAGCTCCTGGATCGTGCGGAGGTCGGCGCCGCCGTCGAGCAGGTGGGTGGCGAACGCGTGGCGCAGGCGATGCGGGTGGGGAACGATCCGCCGCAGGGTGCTCGTGTCGAGGCGACGCCCGCGCGCCGAGAGGAAGAGCGCGTCGTTCGCGCCTTTCGCCAGCGCGGGTCGTCCGTCACGCAGGTAGCGGCCGAGCCAGAGCGCCGCCTCCTCGCCGAGCGGCACGACACGCTCCTTGCCGCCCTTGCCGCGTCGGATGTGCACGAGTTCCTGCTCGAAATCGACGTCTGCCAGGTCGAGTCCGACGGCCTCGGCGCTGCGCAGGCCGGCCGAGTAGACGACTTCGACGAGCGTGCGGTTTCGCAGCGCGAGCGGCTCGTCCCCCTCGAGCGCCTCGAGCGTGTGCTCGACCTCGGCCGCCGCCGGAGCGTCGGGCAGGCGCCGTCCTCTGCGCGGCGCCAGGCGAGCGTCGGGCACGCGCTCGGCTCCGAGCGCGTTTCTCAGGAACGCGCGCACGGCCGCGAGCTTTCGGCTGATCGTCGCGGGAGCGAGCTTCTTCCCGCGTCGTGCGCCGCCGAGCCAGGCGACGTAGTCGGCGAGCACGCGGACGTCGACGGCGTCGAGGTCGGTGCCGCGCTCCTCGAGCCACGCGCAGAACTCCCCAACGTCGCTGCCGTAGGCACGGCGGGTGGCCGAACTCAGCGTCGGCGAGGCAAGGAAGCGGTCGGCCGCCGCGTGCGCGTCCATCCCGCACGGTTCCTCGGCTACGGGAGCTTCCCTTTTCGTTACGGTCACTTGTGTGATCGCGAAGCACGACGTGCTCGTCGTCGGGGCGGGCTGCGCAGGGATGCGCGCCACGATCGAGGCCTTCGACGCGGGCGCGGACGTGGCGATGATCTCGAAGATCCACCCGACGCGCTCTCACTCCGGCGCGGCCGAGGGCGGGATCAACGCCGCACTCGGGAATGCCTCGGAGGACAACCCCGAGATCCACGCCTTCGACACCGTCAAGGGGTCCGACTACCTCGGCGACCAGGACGCGATCCAGATCCTCTGCGACGAGGCGCCCGCCGACGTCTACCAACTCGAGAACTGGGGTGCGGTCTTCTCGCGCACCGACGACGGCCGCATCGCACAGCGGCCGTTCGGCGCCGCCGGTGCGCCGCGCACCGCGTACGCCGCCGACATCACCGGCCACGTCCTCATCCAGGTGCTCTGGGAGCAGATCTGCAAGCGCGACATCCCCACCTACGAGGAGTACTTCGCGTGGCACCTCGTCGAGAACGACGGGCGCTGCCAGGGGGTCGTCTGCTGGGACCTGCTCGACGGTGGCCTGAAGACGATCGGTGCGAAGACCGTGATCCTCGCTACCGGTGGCGCGGGCCGGCTCTACACCGGGACGACGAATGCCTACTCGTGCACTGGCGACGGGATGGCGATGGCGCTCCGCATCGGCCTGCCGCTCAAGGACATGGAGATGATGCAGTTCCATCCCACCACGCTCGCGCCGACGGGCGTGCTCATCACCGAGGGCTGCCGCGGCGAGGGCGCGTATCTGCTCAACAAGGACGGCGAGCGCTTTCTCAAGCGCTACGCGCCGAACACGATGGAGCTGGCGTCGCGCGACGTCATCTCGCGCGCCGAGCAGATGGAGATCGACGCCGGCCGCGACGTCGACGGCAACGTCCTGCTCGATCTCCGGCACCTCGGCGCCGAGCGCATCATCGAGCGGCTGCCGGGGTCGCGCGAGCTCGCCATGACGTTCCTCGGCGTCGACCCGATCTACGACCCGATCCCCGTGCGGCCCGGTGCCCACTACCACATGGGCGGCGTCGCGACCGACGTCTGGGGGCAGACCGAGCTCGAGGGCCTGTATGCCGCCGGCGAATGCGCATGCGTCTCCGTGCACGGCGCCAACCGCCTCGGCGGCAACGCGCTGATGGAGACGATCACGTACGGGAAGCGCTCCGGCGCGCACGCGGCCGAGTGGGCGCTCACGCACACGACGGTCGACGTCCCCGACTCGGCCGAGCGCGACGCGGAGAAGGAGCTGGCCGCGCTGCTCGGGCGCAACGACGGCGAGCGTCCGTTCGGCATCCGCGACGAGCTCGCCTCCACGATGCACGAGAACTTCGGCGTCTTCCGGCGCGAGCGCCAGATGGAGGAGCAGGGCCAGATCGTCGCGGGGCTCCGCGAGCGCTACGAGCGCGTGCTGGTGGAGGACAAGGGCGAGGTCTTCAACAGCGACCTGACGCAGGCGATCGAGCTCGGCTTCCTGCTTGATCTCGCCGAGTGCATGGTTGTCGCAGGCATCGAGCGGAAAGAGAGCCGAGGCGCCCACGCGCGGCCTGATGATTTTCCGGTGCGCGACGACGAGAACTTCATGAAGCACACGATGGTCAGGCTGGTCGACGGCACGCCCGAGCTTTCGTGGGAGGACGTGCGGATGACGAAATGGACGCCGCAGGAGAGGAAGTATTAGTGGCCCGCCCGGCGACACACGGCGGCGTCTGGCCCGCGATCACGCGGCGCGCTGCGGCGTCCTCGGTCGCGCCCGGGCCAGGCGGCCCGAACACTCCCTGCGTCCTTCCATCGCTTGGTGCTCGCGACCCAGACATCCACCAGTGCCACCGGGAGGACCACTGATGCAAGTCGGCCTAAAGATCTGGCGCTACGACTCGTCGACCGGCGACCGGGCGCTCAAGGAATACGAGATCGAGGCGCCCGAATGGGCGACGCTTCTCGACTGCCTCGACATCGTCAAAGACCAGCACGACGGCTCCCTTTCGTTCCGCAAGAGCTGCCGGATGATGATCTGCGGCTCATGCGGCATGCGGATGGACGGCGCCGCCGTGCTCGCCTGCAAGACGCGGATGTACGACATCGCGCAGGCGGGCCAGGTGCCGGTCATCTCGGCCATGGGGAACCTCCCGATCCGCAAGGACCTCGTCGTGGACATGAATCCGTTCTGGGCCAAGTTCATGGCCATGAAGCCGTGGCTGCAGCCCGGCTACGACCGTCCGGACGACCGACGCGAATACCGGATCTCGCAGGAGCGGATGAACGTCATCCACAAGGAGTCGCTCTGCATCAACTGCGGCTGCTGCGTCTCCGAGTGCAACGCGATGGAGTCCGACCCCGAGTTCCTCGGCCCGCAGGCGCTGGCGAAGGGGATGCGCTTCGTCGGCGACCCGCGTGACGGCGCGACGATCGAGCGGCTCGAGTCGTACAACTCCGAGCACGGAATCTGGGACTGCACGCGCTGCTTCTTCTGCAACGAGCGCTGCCCGAAGGGCGTCGACCCGCGCGACGCGATTGCGAAGCTCGGCGCCGAATCGGTCGAGCGCGGGATCGACCGCGACATGGGCGCGAAGCACGCGCAATGGTTCGTGAAGTCGGCCGAGACGACGGGCTGGCTGCGTGAGACGGAACTCGTGCCGAAGACGCAGGGCGTCGTCGCCGCGATCAAGCAGACGAAGTTCGCCATGGGGCTCCTCAAGCACGGCAAGGTGCCGCCGCCCTTCCCGCCGCACGTCGCGAAGGACGTGAAAGAGGCGCGTGATCTCCACAAGCTCACGCAGGAGCAGGACCGCGGCGGCGCGATGGGGATCGTGCAGGGCGAGCACGCGCTGGCGAAGCTCGATCACGGCTACCAGGCGGAGTCGCTCGAGGAGATCTACGCTCGCGAAGGCGCGGCGCCGAGGCCGTGGCTACCCGAAGAGGAGGCATCGACAGAGTGAGCACCACCGAGACGCCGCTGAAGAGAGTCGCGTACTACAAGGGCTGCCTGGCCTCGCTGTCGGCGAAGGAGCTCGACACGTCGACGCAGGCTCTCGCGCCGCAGGTGGGGCTCGAGCTCGTCGAGCTCGAGTCGGTGACGTGCTGTGGCGCCGGCGACATCCACGAGGCGGAGCCCGACTACTACCTCCACCTCAACGCGCGGATCCTCGCCTACGCCGAGGCGACCGGGGCGGACATGCTCCTCACGGTTTGCAACGTCTGCACGCTCAACCTCCGGCAGGCCAACTACATGCTGCAGGGCGATTCCGACCTGCTCGCGCGGGTGAACGAGAACCTCGAGACCGTCGGCGTGCCGCCGTACTCGGGGAATGTCGAGGTACGGCATCTGCTCTGGGAGATCGCCGAGGGCGACGGCTACGAGAAGCTGAAGGAGGTCGCGCACCGCGGGCTCAAGGGGCTCAAGGTCGCGCCGTTCTACGGCTGCCAGATCCTGCGCCCGTCGAAGATCCTCGGCTTCGAGGATCCCGACCGGCCGTGGTCGCTCGAGCGGATCATTGAGGCGTGCGGCGGCGAGGCGATCGACTACCCGGCGAAGATCAAGTGCTGCGGCTTCCCGATCATCCAGGCGCGCGAGGAGACGGCGATGGGCGAGCTCATCCAACCGATCGAGCAGGCGCTCGAGGCCGGGGCGGACGTGATGGTGACGCCGTGCCCGCTCTGCCATCTCTCGCTCGACGCCTGGCAGTCGAAGCTCGAAGCGTCGACGGGGCGCAAGTTCCAGCTGCCGATTCTGCATCTCGCACAGCTGGTCGGCGTCGCAGCCGGGCTCGAGGACTCGGAGCTGAAGTTCAAGCGCCACATCGTCGATCCGCGGCCGGCGCTCGAACGGCTACAGGCCTGAGGCCCTTCGGAGCCGCTGTCGCGGCGGGCCTCGGCTGGGGCCTGCTCGAGGCGGGCTGGCTGCGGCGGCGGGTGCTCGACCTGGAACTGCCGGGACTGCCCGAAGAGCTCGAGGGCCTGCGGATCGCGCACCTCTCGGACTTTCATTTCGGCGTCCCCTCGCCGGGAATCGGCGCCTCGTGGGAAGCAGCCGAGTGGGTGCACGAGCGCAAGCCGGACCTCGTCGCAATCAGCGGCGATCTGCTCACGCATCCGCGCGGCGAGCCGATGCTGCGGCGGCTCGTGCGGATCCTGCCGCGGCCGGTGTTCGCCGTGCTGGGGAATCACGACATCGCCATCAGCCGTGATCCGCAGGCGCGCCGCTCCGACCTGCGCGATCTTGAGCCCGCGACGTTGCTTCGGGACGAGGGCCGGCTGCTCGAGTTGCGGGGGCGGTCGGTCTGGATCGCGGGCGCGGAGCCGCATCTGATCGTCCGCGGACGCCCTCGGCTCGATCCGAACCGGCTCGCGCGCAAGGCCGACTTCTCGATCCTGCTCTGCCACTACCCGCGCGTGCTGGACGTGCTCGAGCCGGGCCGCTTCGACCTTGTCCTCGCAGGACACATGCACGACGGGCAGATCGCGCTGCCGCTGCCGGGCGGGAAGTTCCGCTTCGCGCATCCGAACGCCCCGTACAACTCCGGCGTCTACCGCACCGCCGCCGCGACGATGCACGTCTCCGCCGGGCTCGGCACCACCTTCGTCCCGTTTCGCTTCGCGGCCCGGCCGGAGGCGACCGAGCTCATCCTCAGACCGGCGGTAGGCTGACTCGGCTATGGCCGGTCAGGCGTCGATCTCGACCGAGATCCTCGCCCGTTACGCCGCGGACGCGGCGCGGGGAGTCGACGGAGTGCGAGGGCTCGCGGACAGTCCTCTGCCGCGCCGGCATGCCGTGCGCGTCTCCGGCGAGAACGGGGCGGTTCGGGTCGAGCTACACCTCGTGACGGAGTGGGGAGCGTCGATTCCCGCGGTCGGCAGGCGTGTCCAGGCACGCGTGCGCGAATATCTCCGCAGCATGGCCGACGTCGAGCCTGCTGCGGTCGAGGTCGTCGTCGACGCTGTGGGACCGGAGAAATGACTACGCGGATCTCCGGCCTGACAGGGGCAACGCTCGAAACGGCGCCGAGCGTCTGCCACGAGTGCATCTGGTGGCAGACGCGGAACGGGCGCAGCGCCGACAAGCGCAAGTGGATTCACGATGCCGAGGACGTCTGGGGCGCGTGGGGGACGGTCTACCACGACGACGACGGACGGCTGCTCGGCTCGATGCAGTACGGGCCGGCCGAGCTCTTTCCGCGCTCGCGTGAGCTCCCCGCCGGGCCGGCGAGCGACGACGCCGTCCTCGTCACCTGCGCGTACCTCACCGACCCGACCCGGCCGTGGGTGATGCAGTCGCTCTTCCTCACAGCGATCGGCGACGCGCGCGAGCGCGGAGCCAGAGCGCTCGAGGCGTTCGCCTATCGGTATCCGGAGGGCGAGACGACCTACGAGCGCTTTCACGTGCACAAGACGATCTTCCCGGCGGACTTCCTCGCCGACTTCGGCTTCCTGGCGGTGCGCGCGAAGGGCCGCGTCGAGCTTGCGCGCCTCGAGCTCGGCGGCCTGCAACCGGCCGAGGAGGGGAAGCGCGAGGTCGTGCTCGCCAAGGTGCGAGAGGCGTTCATGCCCGCACCTGCGCCGCAGCGGTTCTGAGCAAAGAATTTACGAGATTCGCTCAGGTCCGTAACAAGTCCGGCCTAGATTCTCGCCGTGCGCACGATCGCGATCGGGGCGGCCGCAGTCTCTCTTCTCTTTGTCGCGGCGGCCTATGGCTCCCAGCAGGCGACATCGCAGAACGCGCTCCGGGCGCCGCGGCCAGCGGGAGCCCCGGCGAAGAAAACAGGCCTGGTGGAACAGGTCGCGTGCACCTCGGCGAAGAGCTGCGCTGCGATCGGCACTTCGCTCTACACCGAGCAGGGCGGCAAATGGAGTGCGACCCAGACGCCGACGCTCGCGCACACCGGCGGTACTCCCACGCTTATGTCACTCGCCTGTCCGGCGGCAGGCCACTGCGAGGCGGTCGGTATCGGAGGCGTGAACCACGCAATGCACCTGACCGAGAACGGCCGGGCTTGGCGCAGCGCAGAGTTCGCCTTGCCGGCCAACGCCGCGCCGATCAATCCGCCGAGCGGTCCGTTTCCGGGGACCACCATCGCGTGTGCAGCTGCAGGTGACTGCACCGCGGTCGGCCACTACGTTGCCACCGACCACACCGTGCATGCTCTGCTGGTCAGCGAGAACGGCGGGACGTGGGGCGCCGCGTCGGATGTCCCGCTTCCCCCCGATGCGTCGACGACGTTTCCGCCGCCGGACGGAGTGTCGTCCGCAGGAGGCTTCCTTTCATCTGCCTCCTGCCCCTCGGCCGGGAACTGCACGACGCTGGGCAGCTATGCGAGACAGGGCACCGGTGGCGCGTATCCGTGGGATCTCGACGAGCATGGCGGGCAGTGGGCCTCCGGCGCTGCGTTGCAGCTCCCGGCCGATGCGGCGACGACCGTGGACTCTCGTGGCGGGGACTCGCCCTTCCTGGGTTTCAGCGGACTCTCGTGCCTGTCGGCGGGTAACTGCACGGCGGTCGGCGGCTACGTCGACAAGCACAGCGACTTTCAGGGCGTGATTTTCACGGAGCGCGACGGCACCTGGTCGCAGGGGATCAAGGCAGCGGTGCCGCCCGGCGCCGGCCACAACACCGACGCGATGGAGCTCTTCAACCCGTTGAGCTCTGTCTCCTGCGCGACGCCGGGGGACTGCGCCGCCGTCGGGTTCTTCGTCAAGCAAGACTCCGAGCTCCAGCGCGGCCTTCTCCTCGCCGAACACCGGGGAACGTGGAAGGCGAGCTCGATCCGGCTCCCCAAAGGCGCCGACGCCGGCGAGGGCGTTGATCTCACATCCGTGGCGTGTCCGTCGAGCGGCAACTGCATCGCGGTCGGCTTCTACGACGGTGGCAAGGGGACCCACGGGCTGATCGTCCGCGAGCGTGGAGGGAAATGGCAGCGCGCCATCAACGCGGCAGTGCCCAAGGACGCGGCACCCGCGGGCAGGTCGCACACCTTCCTCCTCACCGTCACGTGTCCGTCGAAGACCGCGTGCACCGCGGGCGGCTACTACAACGCACGCTCAGGCGGCACGCAGGGCCTGTTACTGGATCTGCGGCTCCGCTAGCGCCGGCTCCAGCAGGAGCTCGGCGATCTGCAGCGCGTTGAGCGCTGCGCCCTTGACGAGGTTGTCGCAGGCGAGGAAGAGGACGAGCCCGTTGCCTTCCGTGGCCTGATCCGGGCGGATCCGGCCGACGAGAACGTCCTCGGTCTGCGTCGCCGCGTGCGGGGTCGGCGTCTCGACGAGACGCACGCTCGGAGCGGCTGACAGCAGCGTTTCGGCCTGCTCCGGTGAGAGCTCGTCCTCGGTCTCGATCCAGACGGACTGGGCATGGCCGACGAGGACAGGGACGCGCACGGTCGTTGCGCTGAGCGGCAGGTCGGGCAGCTCCAGGATCTTGCGCGACTCGGCGCGGATCTTCGACTCCTCCTCGGTCTCGTCGCCCTCCCACGTCCAGTCGAACGCGAGGTCGTGCTCCTCCGGCGACTCGGCCCGCAGCTGCTCCATCCGTTGCGCACCCGCGCCGGACACGGCCTGATAGGTCGAGACGCGCACGCTGCGGAGCCCGGCGGCGTCGTGCAGCGGTTTGAGGACGCAGGTGAGCGGGATCGCCGAGCAGTTGGGGTTCGCCACGACTCGCGTGGTCTCGATCGCCTCGAGTGCCCGGTCGCCGTTCACCTCGGGCACTACCAGCGGGTAGCCGTCCTCCAGCCGGTACGCGCTCGACTTGTCCACGACGAGCGCGCCTCCCTCGACGGCGGGCGGGACGAGCTCCCGCGAGGCGCTCGTGCCACACGAGAAGAGGACGAGATCGAGCCCATCCGAGGCGAGCGTCTCCGCGGTGGCCTCTTCGACAGTCAATCCCTCGAGCTGCCGGCCCGCGGAGCGGGCGGAGGCGAAGGCGCGCACGTTCGCGTACCCGCGCTCGCGCAGGAGCCGGAGCGTCACGGTGCCGACCGCGCCGGTCGCGCCGACGACGCCGATGCGGGCACCGGTCGCGCTCATGACGCTCCGAGCTCGAATGCGTCGTGGAGCGCGGAGACGGCCTTCGGCACGTCCTCGGTGCGGACGTGGCAGGCGATCTTGATCGGCGACGTGGAGATGACCTCGGGCTCGACTCCGATCCCACCGAGCGTCGCGAACGCCTGCGCCGCGATCCCAGGATGGCTTTTCATGCCGGCGCCGACGAGGCTCACCTTGCCCAGGTCGTCGCGCATCGACCACTCGACGTCGAGCTCCGCGAGCAGCTCCTCACACGCTCCGCGATCATCAACCGGCGCGCTGAAGACGATCTCGTCGCTCGACACCTGGAGGATCGTGTCGACGTTGACGTTCGATGCGGCCAGCCGCTCGAACAGCCGCGCCGCGCCGATCCGGCGGACGCGGAAGAGAGGCTCGCAGTCGGTGTGCGCGACGCCGCTGATGATCGCCTTCTCGAGCACCGGATCCTCCTCGTCGACGATCCACGTGCCCTCGGCGTCGGAGAACGTGGAGCGCACGTGCAGCCGCACGTCGTGGTTGCGCGCGAACTCGACCGAGCGTAGCTGGAGCACCTTGGCGCCGCTCGCGGAGAGCTCGAGCATCTCCTCGTACGTGACGGCGTCGAGCCGGCGGGCGTGCGGGACAAGACGCGGATCGGCGGTGAAGACGCCCTCGACGTCGGTGTACATCTCGCAGGAGTCTGCGCCGAGAGCGGCGGCGAGGGCGACGGCGGTCAGGTTCGAGCCGCCGCGGCCGAGCGTCGTCACGTCGTGGGAGTCGGCAGAGACGCCCTGGAACCCTGCGACCAGCACGATCCTGCCGGCGTCGAGTGCCTCGTTGATCCGGGTTGCGCGAACCTCCGCGATCTTCGCCTTGCCGTGGACGGTGTCGGTGACGATGCCCGCCTGCGAGCCCGTGAGCGAGATCGCCTCGTGGCCGAGGTCGTGGACGGCCATCGCGCAGAGCGCGTTCGAGATGCGCTCGCCGACGGAGATCAGCATGTCGTACTCGCGCGGCTGCGGGCGCCGTGAGATCTCGTGGGCGAGCCGGATCAGCTCGTCGGTCGTGTCGCCCATCGCCGAGAGGACGGCGACCACGCGGCGCCCCTCCTCGCGTGCCCGCACGAGTCTGCGCGCGACGTCCTTGATCTTCTCCGTGTCGGCGACCGAGGAGCCGCCGAACTTCATCACGACGAGGTCGGGGGCGCGCGCGGCGGAGTCGGCCGCGACCTCCGGAACGGTCTCGTAGGACGTCGGCGCCATCGTCACATCTCCCGGCGGCCCGAGAGCGCGCGGCCGAGCGTGACCTCATCCGCGTACTCGAGGTCGCCGCCCACCGGCAGCCCGCTCGCGAGGCGCGTCACGCGGACGCGGTCGCGCAGCCGGCCCGCAAGGTACGACGCGGTCGCCTCGCCGGTCGCGTTCGGGTTCGTGGCGAGGACGACTTCGACCACGCCGTCGCTCTGGACGCGGTGCATCAACTCGTCTATGCGGAGATGCTCGGGCTCGACGCCGTCGAGCGGCGAGAGCGCGCCACCCAGCACGTGGTAGAGGCCGCGATACTCCGCTGTCCGCTCGAGCGAGACGAGATCGACCGGCTGCTCGACCACGCAGATTGTCGTGCGGTCGCGACGTGCGTCGAGGCAGATCGCGCACAGCTCGTCCTCGGTGAGGTTGCCGCAGTCGCGGCAGAAGCGGACGCGCTCCTTCACCTCCACGATCGCCGAGGCGAGCGCGATCGCCTCCTCCTTCGGTGTCTGGAGGATGTGGAATGCGAGTCGCTGAGCGGTGCGGCTGCCGATGCCCGGCAGGCGCGTCAGCTGCGCGACGAGGTTGTCGACGGCGGGGCTCAGCATGCGCACTGAGGGTACTCGTCTCCTTCGGACGAGTCCTGGCAAGATCTGCCCGTGGGCGACCCCGTTTCCTGGCTCATGATCAGGCCCGGCTGGAAGGTCTACGCCTCCGACGGGACCGAGGTCGGCGCGGTCGACGAGGTCGCCGGTGACGAGAACGTTGACATTTTCGACGGGCTCGCGGTGGCGGCGACCGCTCTCGGCAAGCCGAAGTACGTCGCGGCCGAGAACGTCACGACCATCACCGAGGGGCGCGTCGATCTTTCGCTGTCGGGCGCCGACTTCGAGGGCGCAAGCGAGTTCCTCGAGCCAGCCACCTCGGCGGAGATCGAGCCCAGCGACCACCATGGCATCGGCGAGACGATCGGCGCCGACGTGCGCAAGGTGGAGGGAAAGGCGATCCACCCGGTCGAGCATCAGAAACCGGTCGGGCTCGTCCGCCGCATCTCCCTCTGGTTCCACCGCGAGCGGGGCTAGTTCTCCTAGTTCGGACTGAAGTCGAAGGCCCAGCCCCAGATCACGACGCCGATCAGGGCGAGCACGATGATTGCCCAGAGCCAGTTCGAGAGGAGATAGCGGCCGCGGAGCCTGCGTTTCGGGGACGGCTCCGGCGTGGTCACTCGCCGAGCCCGGGGAGCCCGAGCCCGCCGAGGCCCATGTCGCCGAGCATCTGCTCCGCCTTCGCCTCGACACCGGCTCGCGCCGACCGCAGTGCCTCGTTCACGCCGGCCAGGACGAGGTCGGCGAGCGCCTCCGGATCGTCCTTGTCGATCGCGTCGGGCGAGATCTCGATCGACAACACTTCGCCGGCGCCGTTCGCGGTCACCTTGACAAGGCCACCGCCTACCGACGACTGCGCGGTCTCCTTTTCCGCCTCGTCCTGCATGCGCGCGACCTGTTCCTGCATCTGCGCGGCCTGCTGCATGAGCTTTTCCATGTCGAACGAAGCCATCGCCTAACCCTCCGTCTCTCGCGCGTCGAATGTCTCTTTCAGGAGCTCGAGGATCCGATCCTCGCCCGCCGGCTCGTCGTCGGCGACCGGGGCCTCGCGCGCCTCGCCGAGCGCGAAGACGAGCTCGAGTCGGCGGCCGGTGACGTCGTAGAGGGCGTCGGCGAGCAGGGTCGCGTTCTTGGGATCGCGGGCGAGGTCGAGGTGGAACTGCGCGCTCGGCGGGAACTCAAGCGTCAGCGTCTCGCCGTCCAGTTCGGCCGGGTGCGCCTCGCGGAGCAGCGACGCAGTCGGGATTCCGCCGCGCTCCTCGACGGCGGGGAGGACCGTGCGCGCCCAGGCCTCCTGCAGCTGGGAAAGCTCGATTGCCGGTGCGCCGACCGGAACGGGAACCGGCTGCGGCTGCAGCTGCGGCTCAGGCGCATGTTGCGGCTCGGCGGTCAATTCCGCGGTGTCCCGTGCAGGCGCCGGTGGCTGCGGCGGGGCCGGCGGTGGCGTTGCGCCCTGCTCGAGCCGCTCGAGGCGGAAGGCGATCGACTCGCGCGAAAGGTCGCTCGCGGGCCGCGTCACCTTGACCAGCGCGAGCTCGAGCGGCAGGCGCGGGTCGCCGCCCTGGCGCATGTCGTCGACCGCGACCGCGAGCAGATCGACGAGGCGCAAGACGGTGGCCTCTTCGAGCTGGTTCGCCTGCGCGCCCAGCCGCTCGCGCGACTCCTGGCTCGTCGCCGCTGCCTCCGGCACGTCGCCGAGGTGCTGGGCGAGCATGAGCTGGCGCAGGTGTTCGATCAGGTCGAGAACGAGACGGCCGAGGTCGTAGCCGCGCTCCGAGAGCTCCTCCACGTACGTCAGCGCGCCGGCGGTGTCGCGATCGATCACGAGGTCGCAGAGCCGGAAGAGCGCCTCTTCCTCGATCGTCCCGAGGAGTTCGAGCACCGCCTGCACCGTGATCTCGTTCGCCGTCGCGGATCCGAGCTGGTCGAGCGTCGAGACCGCGTCGCGGTACGCGCCGCGTCCGCTGCGGGCGACGAGGGCGAGAGCCTGGTCCGGGGCGTCGATCCCCTCCGCGTCCGCGATCTGGCGCAGCACTTTGACGAGGTCCTGCAGGCTCGGCCGCTGGAAGACGAACGTCTGGCAGCGCGAGCGGACGGTCGGCAGCACCTTCGAGAGGTCGGTGGTGCAGAAGACGAAGACGAGGTGGGGCGGCGGCTCCTCGATCAGCTTCAGCAGTGCGTTCCAGGCGGCGTCCGTGAGCTGGTGCGCCTCGTCGAGGATGTAGATCTTGTAGCGGCCCTCGACCGGCTGGAGCACCACGCGGTCGCGGATCTCGCGGATGTCGTCGATGCCGCGCTGCGAGGCAGCGTCCATCTCGATCACGTCGAGCGAGGTGCCGGCGGCGATCGCGCGGCACGCGTGGCAGGTGCCGTCGGGCGTCGTCGTCGGGCCCTGTGCGCAGTTGAGGCACTTGGCGAGGATGCGTGCCATCGACGTCTTGCCGGTGCCACGAGGGCCTGCGAAGAGGTAGGCCTGGCGGACGGAGTCGGCTCCGATCGCGTTGCTCAGCGTCCGGACGACCGCCTCCTGCCCGACGACCTCGGCGAAGCTCTGCGGGCGGTACTTCCGGTAAAGCGCAGCCACGACTCGATTCAAGCAGAACCGCGCCTGTGGTTCTGCGTCGCCCACAAGCGAGCGCCGAAGGTGGAGAAAGGGCCAGACCTGTCGCACACCTGGGAGTAACTACTTAGCGCTGCTTCCTCCCGGATCTGACGCGGTTCGCAGGCTCCCACTGCACGGGGCCTGGCCCGGCGGCCAGTGTAGCCTGGCCTTCATGCCCGACGATGCCCGCCGCGCACTCCTGACGAGGTTCTTCGACCACGCGCCTATGTTCCCGCCGGCGAGCCTGCCGCCCGCCGAGGCGCTCGCCGAAGACCGCCGCGCGCGGGAGAGCGGGCATGCGTGGATGCTCGGCCGTCTCGTGTGGCCGGCCGGAGAGCTCTCTGAGCTCCCGCAGGAGGAGGCGCGTGCGCTCGCAGTCGTCGAGGCCGGGAGCGAGCATCAGGACGATGCGGTCTACCTCGAAGGCGTCTCGCTCGACGAGGTAGCGGCGCGCGGGTTGCGCGCAAAGATCCGCTGCGGCGGCGCGCGGGTGCCGTCGGTCGAGGAGCTCGCGGAGCTCATCCGTGGCTGCCGTTCCAGGGGTCTCGTCTTCAAGGCGACCGCCGGCCTCCATCACGCCTACCCGACCGGCGCAGGCGAGCACGGTTTTCTCAACCTCCTCGCGGCGTCCGTCTTCGGCGCCGAGGAGGAGGCGCTGCGTGAGCGGTCGCCTGCCTTCGCGCTCGACGCCACGTCGTTTCGTTGGCGCGACCAGGAAGCGCTTCCCGCCAAGCTCGCGGACGTCCGCGCTTCGCTCTTCCACTCGATCGGCACCTGCTCGTTCTTCGAGCCGGCGGGAGAGCTCGAGGGGCTGGGGATCCTGTGAGCTTCGGGGCGGGGCCGAACGGACTGCTCTGGCGCGACGGCGACGAGGCGATCGACCTCTCGGGCCTGGGTGACCTCTTCGCCAGGCCGACGCTGAACGGGCTGCTCGCGGCGGGGCGTCCGGCGTGGCGCGAGGCGATCGGCATTGCGCGCGCGCACGACGGGCCGCGCGTCCCCGTCGAAGAAGCCGGCCTTCGACTCCCCTTCGAGGTCGCCGACTACGTCGACTTCTATTCCTCCCTCGAGCACGCCACGAATCTCGGTCGTATGTTCCGGCCCGACCAGGAGCCCCTGCTGCCGAACTGGCGCTGGCTTCCCGTCGCGTACCACGGCCGTGCCGCAAGCGTGGTGGTCAGCGGTACCGACGTCGTGCGGCCGCGCGGACAGCGGAAGGCACCGAGCGAGGACGCGCCGACCTACGGCCCCAGTCGCCGGCTCGACTTCGAGCTCGAGCTCGGATTCGTCGTCGGCGTTCCGACCTGGCTCGGCGAGTCCGTCTCGGTCGCGGAGTTCGCCGACTACGTCTTCGGCGTGGTGCTCGTCAACGACTGGAGCGCGCGCGACATCCAGGCGTGGGAGTACGTGCCGCTCGGGCCGAACCTCGGCAAGTCGTTTCAGACCTCGGTGTCAGCCTGGGTGACGCCGCTCGCCTTGCTCGAAGAGGTGCGCGTCGAGGCGCCGCCCCAGGAGCCGCCGCCGTTGCCGCATCTCGCCGGCGGTCGCGACTGGGGACTCGACGTCGCGCTCGAGGTCGAGCTGAACGGCGAGACGCTCTCGCAAGGCAACGCACGGACGCTCTACTGGACGCTGCCGCAGCAGCTCGCGCATGCGACGTCGAACGGGGCGCGTTTGCGCACCGGCGACCTGATGGCGTCGGGCACGATCTCGGGCTCGGACCCAGGCTCAGAGGGCTCGATGATCGAGCTGTTCCGCGGCGAGCGCTTCCTCGAGGACGGCGACGAGGTCGTGCTGCGCGGCCGCGCCGCGAACGGCCTCGAGCTGGGCGACGTGCGCGGGCGCGTCGTGCCGGCCCGCCTCTAGAACCACGCGGCGCCGTCGTGCGAATATCGCGCGATGCCGCCGGCCTACCGCTTCCTCGACCGCTGGGTCGTGCCGGCTCCGATCGACCGTGTCTACGACACGATCGGCGACGTGCTCGGCTATGAGCGCTGGTGGACGGACTTTGCCATCCGCGCGACGGGGGACGAGGCCCCTCCGGAAGCCGGCAAGAAGAACGAGCTGCTCGTCAAGGCGTACCTGCCGTACAAGGTCAACTTCGGGCTCGAGGTCGTCGAGGCCGAGCGGCCGCGGCGGATCCTCTCGCGGCTCTCGAAGGACTTCGACGGTTCGGGCGAGTGGACGCTGGAGGAGACCGACGGCACCACGACCGCGACACTCGACTGGCGCCCGTCGGTCAACCACGCACTCATCAGGCGCCTGACGCCGGTGCTGCGTCCTCTCTTCCGCTCGAATCACAGCTGGGCCATGCGCCGCGGCGAGCGGCAAATTCGCGAGTACCTCGACTCGGTGTAGCTACTTCGGCAGAGCGTCCGTGTCTCGCTTCGAGCCGAGATGCGGCGCGCCGCCGATCAGGTCGTAGAAACGGTTGCGGCGCTCTGCCCAGCGCTGCTCGCGAGTGAGTGCGCGCTCCTCGCTCTCCCGCAGCCTGCGGCCGCCTTGCGAATAGAAGCGCCGCGCCCAGACCGAGCTCGGCTTTGCGAGCCGCGCTGTCCCGACGACCGCCAGCGGCGGAAACACGATCCCGAACAGGCCGAGCTTGAGCTTCCCCTTCAGCAGGGTCACGACGACGAGGCAGGCAATGAGCACGATCAGCCCGTCGCCGAGGATCCGGCCGAGGCGGTCGTTCGCCGTGTCGGACGGGAGCGGGAACGTCGCCACGATCGCAAGCCCGAGGAACGCGACCGCAGCCAGGCAGGCGTCGATCGAGAGCCGCCCCTCGGTCGTCCAGTAGACGTCGTCGAGGTGGAGGAGCATCGCGAACTCGTCGAGGACGAGTGCCGCGCCCGCGCCAAAGACGATCGCGAGGAACGCCACCCAGACCTCGCGCGGCTCGAGCGCGATGGCGAGCCCGCCGGCGACGAGGCTCATCACGAGGCCCGGCACGAGGTGGTGGACGTGCACGTCGCCGACGTGGGCGCTCCCCCAGCCCCGGACCCGCGCCATCCGGGTGTAGAAGCGCGTCCCCACGAGCGTGAGGACGAAGGCCAGCAGCATCAGGAACGCGGGCTCGCGGCCGCCGCCGTAGATGTGGGCTTCGTACCCGGGGAAGAAGCGGAAGAGGTTCATGGGCGCGGCTGGGATCGAACCAGCGACCCCTCGCGTGTGAAGCGAGTGCTCTCCCGCTGAGCTACGCGCCCTGAGGAGCCGGATTCTAGCCCGCTAGCGCGCGAGATCCGACGACGCCAGACGGGCAACGGTGCGGTGGCGAGCGCGCCGCACCGCCACCAACGCGCTCGCACAGAATCCCGCCGAGACGAGGAAGGGGACGACGTCGCCCGTCGCGGCGGCGACGGCGCCTCCGGCGGCCGGGCCGATCAGGGCTCCGGTCGCCCACGCGGCGTTCATCAGGCCGAAGGCCATTCCCTGCGGCAGCGCGCTCCGCTCGGCACCCTCCGCGATCAGGGCGAAGGCGGGGGTGAAGAGCGCGCCGTACGCTCCGCCGGCCAGGATGACCAGCGGCACGTACGCGAGGGGGCGAGGGCCGAGTGCGAGCCCGATCGAGACGGGAACGGCGGCGGCGAGCGCGACCTGGATGGGCAGCAGCACGCCGCGCCGGTCGAGCAGCCGGCCCGAGAGCGGCGAGATCGCGGTCTCGAGCGCTGCGCTGACGAGCCAGACGGCGCCGATGGCGGCCGCTTCCCAGCCGGAGGCGGCAAGGTGGAGCGGCGCGAGCGTCGAGAGGACGCCGAAGAGGAACGACGGCAACGCCATCAGGACGAGCCCGCCGACGAAGTACGGGTTGTGCAGCGCGCGTCGCATCGCCGACCAGGAGGGAGCGTCCGGCGGGATCGACTCGATCTGCAGCGTCCAGATCGCAAGGAGGACGGCGACGCCGGCCAGCGCAGTGAACACCACGTCGCGGCCGATGAGCGCAGCCGCCGCACCCAGCACAGGACCGAACAGCGCTCCGAAGACGGCCGCGCCCATCGCGGTTCCGATCAGCTGGCCGCGGCGCTCGCGCGGGGCCGCCGCGAGCAGCCACGCGAACGCACCTGCCCAGGTGAAGCCGCTGCCCACGCCCTGCAGGAAGCGGGCCCCGGCGAGCGGCCAGTAACCGTGAGCGAACGCGAAGCCGAGACTCGCAAGGCCCATCAGCGTGAGGCCGACGAGGACGGCGCGCCGCGCGCCGAGCCGGGCGGCGGCGGCTCCTCCGGGCAGGCCGCCCACGAGCGCGCCCGCCGCGTACGCGGCGACGAGGATGCCCGCTCCCGCCTTCGAGAGATGCAGCGTGTGCGCGAAGTGGGGGAGGAGCGGCGTGAGCGCCGCGTAGAGCATCGTGTCCACGCAGACGAGCGCTGAGACGAGGATCAGCAGGCGGCGCATTGCCACGCAGCGTAGGCAGGCCTACCGTTCCGGTGTGACACTTCGAGGCCTCGGCGCCGTATGAGCGACGTGAACGCGCTACCGGCAGCCATCCGACCGCCGAGTCGGATGACCGCACCGACTTTCGCGGACGTCGTCGCCGAAGACCTCGACGCCGTCTACCGCTATCTCGTCTATCTCACCGGTGATCGCTCGACAGCCGAGGATCTCGCGGCCGAGACGTTCGAGCGTGCGTTCCGCAGCTGGCGACGCTTCGACCCGCGCCGCGGCGCTCCGCGCACCTGGCTCTGCCGCATCGCCCACTCCGCCGCCGTCGACTGGTTCCGCGCCGAGGCGCGGCGGCAGCGGCGCGAGGAGACGTACAGCCGCGACGACGTGCAGATCGAGGAATCCGTTTTCGCCGAGGGCCTGTCGCCCGAGCTCGAGCGAGCCCTGCGGCGGCTGACACCGGCCGAGCGCGAGGTGGTCGCGCTGCGCGTGCTGCTCGAGCTCGACGGCTCGAGCGCGGCGCGCGTGCTCGGCATCAGTGCAACAGCTTGTTCGACCCGGCTCAGCCGGGCTTTGCAACGACTCGAGGAGGAGATGAGCGATGTCCGGAATTGAGTTCGAGGGATACGAGGCGCTCGTCTCCGAGTTGCGGGCCACTGCTCCCGTTGCTCCCGAGAGCCTGCGCGAGCGCGTGCTGGAAGGCGCGCCCGCGCCCCGTGTGCGGAGGTCGAGGAAGCGGAGGCTCGCGCTCGTCGTCGTGCCGCTCGCAGTCGTGCTCGCGGTCGGGGCCGCGGTCGTCCACGGCGTCGTGAAGTCGGGCTCGAACGGGAGTGGCGCGGTAGCGTCATATGCGGCCGTGCCCGAGGTGGTCCACGGCGCCGCACATGGGCTGAACACGACTACGACCCCGTCGTCAGCGAAGCGAGCGGTGGCGCTTGGTCCGCTACAGCAGCAGAGCAAGCTACAGCAGCAGAGCAAGACGCTCGCCGGCAAGTACTCGGCTGATGAGAATGCATTGCAGAACGGGGCCCCGGCCGCGGTCGGCTCGGGCACCGCCCTCCAGTCGCTCGTGATCCCGAGGAGCCGGCTCGTGCATGCCACCGCTTCGCTCGAGGTGAGCGTGCCCGGCCGGTCGGAGCTCTCGAAGGCCACCAACCAGGCGACGCAGGACGTTGCGGCGCTCGGCGGCTACGCCCAGTCCGTCCACTACCAGGCGTCGCACGACGGCGGCGGCAGCGCGGTGCTGTCGTTCCGCGTCCCGGTGCAGAAAGCGCAGACCGCGATCGGCAAGCTCGGCGGCCTCGGCACGCTCCTCTCGCAGCAGGTCTCGACCCAGGACTTGCAGGCGAAGCTGACGTCCCAGACGAGCCAGATCGGCTCATTGAAGCGGGCGATCGCCGTCTACGTGACCGCGCTTCAGAGCCCGACGCTGCCTGCATCCCAGCGCGCGATTCTCCAGATCCGCCTCAACAACGCGCGGCGGGCGCTCTCTCGGCTCGAGCACGCGCGCAAGGGCACCGTCGCCTCGGGCGCCAACGCGGACATCTCGCTCCTCCTCACCACGCAGAACGGCGCGGCCGTCCTGACGCATCACAAGGAGGGCCGCCTCGGCCGCCTGCTCGGCGACGCAGCGCGCTTCCTCGCGCTCGAGGGAATCATCGTCCTCTACGCGCTGATCGTGCTCGCCCCCGTCATCCTGCTCGTCGCGCTCGGCTGGTGGATCCTGCGCGAGCGGCGGCGGCGCGAGGAGCGGCTCCTCGCCCGCGCGTGATCTGGTAGATAAGCGGCGTGCTGCTCGGCGGGGAGATTCCGGTTGGCCACGAGATCGGCCTGATCCTGGTCGCGGCCCTCTTCATCTCGTTCGCGCTTGCGTCGTCGTTTCTCATCCCGCGCTACAAGCCTGACTACCCCGGCCCACAGGGAATGGGCGTCTTCGTGATCGCGTCGGTCGCCTTCTTCGTGCTGATGATCGCGGCCGTGAATTTCTTCGGCTAGCTGTACCCTGTTGGACTTCGGAGAAGTGGCCGAGTGGCTGAAGGCGGCGCCCTGCTAAGGCGTTATGGGGCTGAATGGCTCCATCGAGGGTTCGAATCCCTCCTTCTCCGCTAGCGCAGCGCCACCGCGGTTCTGCGCCCACCCGCGGAGGGGTGGCAGAGCGGTCGAATGCGGCGGTCTCGAAAACCGTTATCCGTCGTTAGGCGGATCGAGGGTTCAAATCCCTCCCCCTCCGCTCGACCCAGCCGAAACCGATGCGGGCGATCGAGTCGCGGGGTTCCGGCTCGGTGCCGCAGCCTCGACGAAAAGGCGCACGGGGGCGTTGACTCGCGCACGACCGGACGAGAGAATCACCCCACTCAACAGCAAGCGGGGAGGATCCCATGTCGTGGAGGATCGCAGGCTCGTACTTTGAGACCTGTTCGTGCGATGTCGTGTGCCCGTGCACTGCGTCGCTTTCGTTGGGGGCGACTAACGACTACTGCCGTGTGGTGCTCGTCTTCGGCGTCAAGGAGGGCGAGGTCGAGGGTGTCGACGTGAGCGGTCTTACGGTCGCTGCGGTCGCCGACACGCCGAAGGTGATGACCGACGGCAACTGGCGCTTGGGCGTGTTCATCGACGCAGACGCGTCCGACGAGCAGGCGGAGAAGCTCGGCGGCGTGTTCTCGGGCGCGCTCGGCGGGCCGATGGAAGCGCTCGGTCCGCTGATCGGCGAGAATCTCGGCGTCGAGCGGGCGTCGATCGAGGTGCGCGAAGATGGGCTGACGCACTCGGTGAAGATCGGCGACTCCGTCGATTTCGAGATCGAAGACGTCGTACCGTTCGGTGTCGAGAGCGGTCAACCGGCGCGGCTTGTCGGGATATTCCATCCGGCGGGGCCCGAGTTGACGATCGCCCATGCCACGCGGTCGCGGATCGATGCCTTCGGCATCTCCTACGAGGGGAAGTCCGCCTTCTCGCACGGGTTCGCCTGGGCAGCGTGAGCTCGCCGGAGTTGCAGGCCCTCTCCGCGGCGCGCGCGCGGCTCGGCCTGGTCGCGTTCCTGGTTGGCGTTGCCGCGCTCGCCTGGTGGTCGACCATCCGAGCAATGGCAGGCATGGGCGCGAGCCCAGGAGCCGACGTCGGCGCGCTCGGCTGGTTCATAGGCGTCTGGGTGGTAATGATGGCCGCGATGATGCTGCCGGCGGTTTCGCCGACGGTCGCCCTCTACGCGCGGATGACAGAGCGGCACAGCGTCGCTCGTCCCATGGCGTTCACGGGCGGCTATCTCGTCGTGTGGGGCGCGGCCGGCGTCGTCGCCTACGCGCTCTATGCCCTCGGCCGCCACGCGTTTGGAGGTCAGCTCGCCTGGCATGTCGGCGGCCGGTGGCTCGTGGGGATAGTGCTCGTGGTCGCGGCCGTCTATGAGCTCACACCGCTGAAGGACGTGTGCCTGAGCAAATGCCGGAGCCCGTTCGGCTTCCTGCTGGGAGCCTGGCGGGACGGTGTCGGAGGCGCCTTCGCAATGGGCTCCAGGCACGCAGCGTGGTGTCTGGGATGCTGCTGGGCGCTGATGGCCGCGCTGTTCGCCCTCGGCGTGATGAGCATCCTCTGGATGGCCGTCGTCGCCGCCCTGATCACCATCGAGAAGGTGATGCCGTGGCGACGGGTGGCCGTCTGGTCGACTGCGCTACTCCTCGTCGCCCTCGCCGCCGGCATCCTTGCCGCACCCGGCTCCGTTCCCGGCTTCGTCATCCCGGGCGGCGGTATGACCGGGATGTAGTCCCCCGCCGCTCGTTCGCCTTGTGGGCCCCATGGTTAAGCGAATCTGGCGGGCTTGGTGCGCCGTGGCTCATCCCGTCAGGACGAAGTGTCGCCGTTCGCACCGGTGATCTCTCGGTCGGATCGGCGCCGTTCCAGACCGGGCCTCGCACAGTTCTTCGAGCACTCACGCTGACCAGCCCGGGCGTCGCTCCCCCTCCGCTCCCTGAGCCGAAAGCGCGGAACCGCCTGCTACGGTGGACGCGCGGGCGAGTTCGCGGCTCGCACCTTCTTATGTACGCCCTTTCCCTCCAGCGTCGCAGGCGCTAGTCGTGCTCGCTCGTCGCAATGACCTGCGCAACGTCGCGATCATCGCGCACGTCGACCACGGGAAGACGACGCTGGTCGACGCGATGCTCTGGCAGTCGGGCTCGTTCCGCGAGAACCAGGACGTCGCGGAGCGCGTGATGGACTCGATGGATCTCGAGCGCGAGAAGGGCATCACGATCCTCGCCAAGAACACGGCGGTCTCGCTCGGCGACACGAGGATCAACATCGTCGACACGCCGGGCCACGCCGACTTCGGCGGCGAGGTGGAGCGGGCTCTGACGATGGTCGACGGCGTGCTGCTGCTCGTCGACGCGTCCGAGGGGCCGCTGCCGCAGACCCGGTTCGTCTTGCGCAAGGCGTTGGAGAAGAAGTTGCCGGTCGTGCTCGTGATCAACAAGGTCGATCGGAGCGACGCGCGGCCGGCCGAGGTCGTGAACGAGGTGTACGAGCTGTTCCTCGATCTCGACGCGGACAGTTCGCAGATCGAGTTTCCGATCGTGTACGCGAACGCACGCGCTGGTCGCGCGGGGCTCACCGCCGATGAGCTCGCACCTGATCTGGAGCCGCTGTTCACGACGCTCCTCGACGCGATCCCGGCTCCCACCTACGACCCCGAGCATCCATTGCAGGCGCTGGTCACGAATCTCGACGCCAGCCCGTACGTCGGCCGGCTCGCGCTATTGCGGATTCGCCACGGGACGTTGCGCAAGGGTGCGCCGATTGCGTGGTGCCGTGCCGACGGGACGATCCAGCCGGCACGCGTGACCGAGCTGTACATCACCGAAGCACTCGACCGCGTGCCCGCCGACGAAGCCGGGCCTGGCGAGATCGTCGCGCTTGCCGGACTGCCCGACGTGACGATCGGCGAGACGATCGCCGACCCCGACGATCCGCGGCCGTTGCCGGTGACGACGGTCGACGAGCCGAGCCTGTCGGTGACGATCGGGATCAACACAAGCCCGCTCGCCGGCACCGAGGGGACGCGGTTGACCGCGAGCCAGGTGAAGCAGCGTCTCGATGCGGAGCTGGTCGGCAACGTTTCTCTACGCGTGCTGCCGACGACGCGCCCCGACGCCTGGGAGGTACAGGGACGCGGCGAACTGCAGCTCGCGATCCTCGTCGAGCTGATGCGGCGCGAGGGTTTCGAGCTGACGGTCGGCAAGCCGGAGGTGCTGACGAAGGAGGTCGACGGCAAGCGGCACGAGCCCGTCGAGCGCGTCGCAATCGACATCCCGGAGGAGTTCATCGGCGTCGTCACGCAACTGCTCGCGCTGCGCAAGGGCAGGCTGCAGGAGATGGTGAATCACGGCACCGGCTGGGCGCGCATGGAGTATCTCGTGCCCGCCCGCGCCCTGATCGGCTTTCGCACCGAGTTCCTCACCGAGTCGCGCGGTACCGGGATCCTGCACCACGTGTTCGAGGCGTGGGAGCCGTGGCACGGCGAGCTCCGCACGCGGCCGACCGGCAGCCTCGTCGCCGACCGGCGCGGCCAGGCGACCGGGTTTGCGATCGCCAACCTGCAGGAGCGCGGGTCGCTGTTCGTCGCGCCCGGCGAGGAGTTGTACGAGGGGATGGTCGTCGGCGAGAACGCGCGCGACAACGATCTCGACGTGAACGCGTCGAAGCCGAAGAAGCTGACGAACATGCGCGCCGCCGCGAGCGACGAGCTCGTGCGCCTCATCCCGCCGCGCCCGTTGTCGCTCGAGCTGGCGCTCGAGTTCATCCGGGAGGACGAAGCGGTCGAGGTCACGCCGCAGTCGATTCGGCTCAGGAAGGTCGAGCTGTCGGCACAGAAGCGGCAGACGCTGACATCACGCGCCAAGCGCGAGCGAACGGCCACGGCTCAAAGCTGAGGCCGGCCCCGCCGTCATTCGCTTCCAGCTAGTTCGTTCTCCCGACGATCGCGTACTCGATGTCGGTTTCCGACGTGGTCGAGTTGTTCCACAGCTGGATCACGAGCTTGGCCGGGGCGGGGTCGTAGGTCTTGACGACTTGGGCGCCCTGAGGGTCGAGGTTGTCGAAGGCGAAGAGGATCGGGCTCCCGTCGTCGGTCAAGGACACCAGTTGCGCGTCGGTGTTGAAGTCGCCGCCGCAGAACTGGAGGTAGAGGGTGACCTCGCGGTAGGCGCTGACGTCTTCGTTGTCGGGATTGAGCGTCGGGCGTTGGCCGGGGCCGACCGTGCTACATCCACCGCTCTGGTCGAGGACGCCGGCGACGTCGCCGCTCTTGACGGTCGGCGTGCCGGTGATGCCCACGTTCCAGGTCCCTGACTAGGAGACCTTGGCGGTGCCTTGCTCGTGGACTTTGATGTTCCCGTTTCCGTCGGTGTTCGTCTCCTTCACCGGCATTGGTGCTGCGTTTGTGACCTTGACCTCCGCGATCCCCTGCTGACGGACCGGGACCGGGTTCGCTGCCTGGTTCGTGACGAAGACCGAGTTCACGTTGGCGGCAACGGCCGACCCCCAGCCGGTGATCAGCAGCGCGACCGTCGCGACCGAGACCATGGTCACGACGGTCGCTCCCCAGGTGGCGAGCCTGCGCATCGCCGTCAGCCCTTGGTGGCGCTCCAACTGCCGCCGCCTTCAGGGCTCGTCCAGGTGCCGGACATCGACGTTCCCTTGAAGGTGCCCTTGTACTTGGCGCCGACGCTGACGGCCCCGAACTTGATTTTCCCCTTCTTCACGCTGCCGCCGATGCCGTACTTCCCGCTCGGGTTGGAGAGCGTGATGGTCCCAGTGAGTGTCGAGCCGTTCTGCTTCCAGTGGATGGTGAAGTGACCCGAAACGGCGCCGCCGTAGCTACCTGTCCACTTGCCGGCGAGCCTCGACTTGGGCTTCGGAGGGTGGTGGACACTCGATGTGCTACTCGCGGCGAGCGCCGTGCCGGAGCAGGCGAGGGCAAGGACTGCGGCCACCCAAAGAACGGGAAGCCGACGGCGTAGAGGCTGAACGATTTTCATTTTGGGTTCCTTTCCGTGAGTTAGTTGACCGCGTCGACCTTCGTCGCAACGAGCGTGTTGAAGTCGACCTCGGAATCAACCGTCGCGTAGGCGATTCCGCCTGCCACGAGTGCTCCGACGATCGCAACCGTTACGACCGCGGGTCTGACCAGCTTTCCCTTCATCGCTGCGTCCTTTCCTCGGTGAACTGGACGGTGGCGGCGAGCAGGCGCTCGTAGGGCACGTGAGCCCGCGTCGCAACCCGGCGGATCGCGTCGGCGGTTCCCTCGAAGTGGAAGAGGACGACCTCGTCCTCGCGAATCAGCACCGATCCGAGGTAGCGAACGTCGTCGGAGAGCGAGGCAGCGATCCGTTGATCGAGCGTGCGCACTTCCTCCTCGTGCACGTCCGGCCAGTAGCACTCGGCGACGAAGCTCGCGGCATGTTCCGCCATGGCGGCAACATGACGCGTCGGAGGGATCGGAGAAAGACCTGAAGACCCTACGAAATTGCGCGCGGCTTGAAGGCCGCAACGAGAAAGCCCCAGCATCTGCGGGGGGCTTTCTCTACGGACGTGTGCGGGGTCAGGTCGTCAGTTGCCGGTCGAGTTGCCGAGCACGACGAGGTTGAAGTCGCAGGACGTGCTGCCGTTGTCGCACTGGGCGGTGATCTTGTCGAAGTGGAGGGGATGGGTGAGATCGAACTGGTACGAGTCCGCCCCGCCGAAGCCCGACCCCTCGAGGTCGAGGACGACGTTGTCGTTGAGGTAGAAGTCCAGCGAGAGAGAGTCGTCCATGCGGGTGGCGGTGAGGTCTGTGGCGTAGACGTCGTCGGTGCAGAGGGTCTGGAGCACGTCGTCGTTGTTCACGCTCCAGCCGCTGCCGCCGCTGTCGAGGCACTGCTCCGTGACCGCGCCGGGGGACGCCGTCTGTGCGGCTGTTTCGAGGTTGCCGCCGCTGTCGAAGTTGAGGTTCGCGAGCTTGCTCTCGACGTTCGCGAGGTTCGCGGCGTCTGTCGAGTCGAGGTTGACCGTATTTCCGTTGGAGTCGAGCTTTACCGTGTTGCCGCCCGAGTCGAGCTTCACAGTGTTCTTGCTCGGGTCGATGCCGACCGTTCCGCTCACGCTCGTCGTCGACGTACCGACCTGCGTGACCGGGATCGGATTGGTGCTCGTGTTCGTGACCACGACGTTCTGGAACGGCGTCGTCGCCGCGCTGACGACCTGCTCGCGGAACACGGTCGAACCGAGCACGATCGCGGTTACCACGAGCAGGAACGCCGGTATCAGGGCCTTGCGCATGCTTCCTCCTTTTGTTCTGCCATGGCCGCAACATGACCCGTCGGGCGGCTCGGAGAAAGACCTGAAGACCCTACGGAATCGGCTGCGCGTCGCCGCGGTCGAGAGCGCGGGCGAGCTGCGCACGCGAGGAGATATCGAGTTTGCGGTACGCGCGCTTCAGATTCGACTCGACCGTCTTGACGCTCACGAACACCTGCTCGGCGATCGCCTGGTTGCTCAGACCGTCGGCTGCCAGTCGCGCAATGCGAAGCTCGGTCGCGCTCAGCTCCTCGGGCGCACGCCGGACCGCGACGCGGTCGAGCTCCTCGTCTACTCGGGCGAGCCACGTCTCGGCGCCTTCGCGGGCAAAGATCTCACGCGCTGCGTCCAGCGCGAGTCTTGCCTCACGCTTTCGCTTCATCCGCCGCTGCAGCCGACCGTGGACGAGAAGCGTGCGGGCCTGCTCAAAGGGCATCGGGCAGCGTTCGTGCTCGGCGAGCGAGCGGTCGAGAGCCTCTGCGGCCGCGTCGAGCTCGCCCTGTGCAGCGAGCACGAGACCTCGGCAGCGCGCCGAGACCGCGAGACTCCAGGGGATGCGCGAACGCGCCGCGTACTCCTCGAAGCGGGCGACTCGTTCCTGCGCGCGATCGAGATCACCGGCCGCCAGCGCCGCTTCGATCGCGTCGCCGTCGATCCGCCAGATCGCCGGCTCGCGAAACGCTACGCGGTCGAACACCTCGAGCGCCTCCGTCAGGTATCGATCGGCGGAGACAGTCTCGCCGGCCGCGAGCTCGGCCAGCCCGACGCAGCGGCTCCAAAGCGCCGCCACCATCGGCTCTCCGGGGTCCGATTTGGCTGCGGCCTCCCGGACCGAGTCGACACGCCCTGCATACGCGTCCACGTACGCGCGCCAGAGGTCACCGGCTTCCGGGCCGACCCCGTGCTGGCCGAAGGCGTCGACCATGCGTTCCGCAAGCTCCGCGGCCTCGGCGAGGTCGCCGGCCCAGGTCGCGACGATCACGCGGTTGAGCAGGATGTTGGCGAGCGACGACTCGTCGCCCTCGTCGCGCGCCTGCTGCTCCGCCTGCTCGAGGCGCGCCCGCGCGCCGTCGAGATCGTCGATGTAGCGAAGCCACTGGCCGAGCTTGAAGACGACGCGCGTGTCGACTGTCGCCGGTGGTCCGCTCTCCTCGAGCGCGAGTGCCCGCATCGCCGTCTCCCGGTCGAAGCCGTCGCCGAGGAAGAGGTCAGCACGCACGCGCGCGCTCAACGCCGCCGCGACGAGGCCGGGGTCGGCGTCCGGAACGTTCTCGAGGATCGCCAGCGCTTCCCGCGCGGAGGCCGCGGCCTTGGGGAGGTCGACGGTTCCGGCATACAGCGCGACGGAGGCGTGGCATCGGGCCACGAGGACGGGATCGCGCGCGTCGGCGAGCGCCTCCTCGGCAAGCGCCGTCGCCGCGGACTCGCCGCTGCGCCAGTACTCGATCTCGACGAGCGTCAGAAGCGCACGCGCGCGCAGGTCACCGGGTGGGAGCGTCGTCCGCAACTCTTCGAGAAGCGCCTTCGCAGCCGGGAAGTCGCTCGCGAGATGGAGTTGCTCGGCCAGCTCGATCTGGAGCTCCAGCCGGGCCGGATCGTTCGGCGGAAGCAGCCGGAGCGCGAGCCTGGTGAGTTCTGCCGCGGAGTCAGGGGAGCCGCGCATGCGTGCGTGCCGGGCGGCCGCCTGGAGCTCCTGCACGACTTCGGCGTCCGGCCCGGGCGCCGCGAGCGCGAGATGCCGTGCGCGCTCCTCCGGGTCGCGCGCGAGGTCGGCGGCGGCACGATGTGCTTCGCGGAGCCGGGCAGCAGGAGCGGCCGAGTAGACCGCCGAGGCGAAGAGCGGATGGACGAACTCGATCCGCCCGTCCACCTCCACGCGGACGAGCCCCGCCTCCTCCGCAGGAGCGAGCTCGACCGGATCGACCGTCTCCGTGTCGGGTCGCGCCAGGGTCGCGGCGCGCAGCAGCGCGTCACGCGCCGTCGCCGGAAGGGCGCGGACGCGTGCCCGGACGAGTGCGTCGAGATCCTGCGGGACCGGAACGCGGCCCGAGAGGTCGTGCTCGCCTTGGCGGTTGAGCTCGCGCGCGATCTCGATCGCATAGAGCGGGTTGCCGCCCGCGGCCTCCGCGATCCGCACGAGCGTAGGTCGCGGGAACGCACTCCCGAGCTCCTGTGTGAGAACGCGGTGCAGGGCGGCGACCGACAGCGGTCCCAGTTCGAGGAGCTCGACCTGGTGGTCGCGTTCGAGCGCGGGAAGCGGCGCTCGCGCAAGCTCCGTTGCGCGCACCGAGACGATGCCCCGGACGGGTTCCTCGCCGAGCCGGCGAAGCGCAAACTCGACCACACCGGCCGACGAAGCATCGAGCCACTGGAGGTCGTCGATGGCGCACACGACCTCCGATTCGCCGGCCAGCGTGCGCAAGAGCGTGAGAAATCCGGCCCCTACGACACGACGTTCGGGCGGCCGTTCCGAAGCGGCACGCAAGAGCGCGGCATCGAGACCCACCCGCTGCGGCTCGGGCAGTCCTGCGAAGAGCTGGTCCGGCACGTCGGCGAGCAGATCCGCGAGCCCCGCGAAGGCAAGACGGGCTTCCGACTCGGTCGGCCGTGCGACCAACACGCGGGCGCCGCCCGCACGAGCACGCTCGACCGCCGCCTGCCACAACGTCGTCTTGCCGATTCCCGGCTCGCCGCTGATCGCGAGCGCACAGGGCCGCTCGGAGGCCAGGAAGAGGTCGACGGCCCCCAGCTCCGATTCGCGCCCGACCAGGCTCGACACGATCAGAGGTTATGTGCTGTCGGACCCGACGACGCCTCTGGCCGCGCCAAGTTCCCTTCCCGTGCAGACTGCGTGTGGGCGGGGGAGGCAACCACACAGGAGGACGCAGGAAATGTCGACGCAGTCGTATGCCAAAAGTGTCAACAACACTTCGGGCTGGACGGGCTTCGCCGCAGTCGTGTTGTACGCGGTCGGGTTCTTCCGGATCATCGAGGCGATCTCGTATTTCGCCAACAGCCACAAGATCAACAACCTGACGGGCGGCCTGTTCGGCGGGCAGAACTGGGCTTGGGGGCTGTGGGACCTCCTGATCGCCGTCGTCGCGATCATGGCCGCTTCCTCGGTGCTCAAAGGCGGCGTGTTCGGACGACTGATCGGCTACTTCTGGGGAGCCCTCGTAATCGTCCAGTCGCTCGTGATCATCGGCTACGCGCCGTGGTTCGCCGCGGCCTCGATCGCACTGGCAATCGCGGTCATCTACGGGCTCGGCGTCGCACCGCTGGAGGAGTCGTAACCCGGACGTGACCGACGGCGTCGGGGGCCGCCGTTCGCATCGCCCAGTACCGCTCCGGTATCGCTCTAAGCCGGAGAGCCGGTGCGCGCCGCGAGCGCGCGCTTGAGGAGTTCGAGCGCCAGCTCGGCCTCGCCCCGCTCCTCGTAGATCTCGGCCATCGCCGCCAGAGCGGCGGCCACGTGCCTGTTGGCGACCGGCGCTTGCTCCACCGCGAGCTCGTACAGCTCCAGTGCGCGAGCGGAGTCGCCTTGCGTCCGGAAGATGTCGGCGGCGGCGACGTATGCACGCGCCGCGTCGTCGGGGGTCGCTGAAGCAAGCCGAGGCGCGATGCCCCGGACGAGTGCCACGGCTTCATCTCCCTCACCCAGGCCACAGAGGGCGCGGGCTCGCTCGATCGTGAACATCGCAGCGTCCTCGGCCTCTCCGGCTGCGCTCACGACCTGCTCACCCTCGTCGACCAGCTCGAGTGCCGCTCCAGCATTGCCTCGGTCGTTCTCGATCAAGGCGAGGAGCAGCAGCGCACGCGCTGCCTCCAGCGTCTGCTCGCTTGCTCGCAGCGTGGCGAGTGCGAGCTGGGCGTATTCGGCCGCGCGGTCGGGGTCTCCCTGGGAAAGGTGGACCTGTGACTGCGACCAGTAGACGCTCGCCCGCAGCATCGGATCGACCATCTGCCGCGCGAGGTCGATAATCTCGCTCAGAGTCGCCTGCGCGCGGCCGTAGTCGCCGTGGTCGACGTAGGCGTCGGCGAGCAGCCTCCCGAATCGGACCTGATCGAAACGGTCTCTGCGGGTGCGCGCCTCATCGAGATGGCGCTCGAAGATGGCCAAGGCCTCGTCGTAGCGACCCCGGCTTGCGTAGCCGCGGCCCAGGGCGCCGGCAGCTGTAGCCGCGTCACCTTCGCCGAGCGCACCCGAATCGAGGGCCTGCTCGAGGAGGCCGATCGCATCCGGAATGTCGGCGCGATTCAGAGCGACCCGGCCGAGACCAAGCTGTGCCCGGGCAAGTCCGGCAGGGGAGTCCGCAGCCCGGCGAGCCGCTTCATAGAGCCGGGTCGCCTGCTCTTCGTCTCCGAGCCGTAGGGCAACTTCAGCCTCGAGGAGCTCTGAGCTCAGGTCGGCGTCCTCGGGGCCTCCCGTGGCCAGGAAGTCTCCGCTGACGCCGAGTCGTTTCCCGAATTCGCGGAGGATCTGCAGCGATGGAACGCGGGCCCCCGCCTCGATGCGCGACACGTAGGCCGGTGTGCATCCCTCGAACGACAGCTCTCGTTGCGTCAGTCCTGCCGCTTCGCGGGCTCGGCGCAGGCGCTGACCGACCGCCACCGGGTCGTCGACGTGGTGTGAGGGGCGACGGGGCACAGACCGCTCAGATTAGAGCCAGATTCTCCCTGCGGCTAGCCGAGCCGCTTCAAACAGGCGCGTAGCCCCTCGCGCCAGTGCGGCAGCTCCGGCGCGTCGGGCTGCTCGCTCTGCAGCACCGAGTACGCAGGACGCTGCGCCGGCCGCCCGAGCTCGGCGCTCGAGATCCTCCTGACGCGGCAATCGAGTCTCGCGTCCTCGAAGATCGCCTCCGTGAATTCGGCCCACGTGCAGTCGCCGCCGCCCGACAGGTGCCAGAGGCCCTGCGGCAGATCGAGGAGCTCGCGCACCGCCGCCGCCAGGTGACCCACGTAGGTCGGTGAGCCGCGCTGGTCGTCGACGATCGCGACCTCGTCTCGCTCAGCCCCGAGCCGCAGCATCGTCCGCACGAAGTTCGTGCCCGCCCAGCCGTGAAGCCAGGAGGTGCGGACGACCCAGGCCTCGTCTCCGGCGACGGCCTCGGACTGCAGCTTCGTGCGGCCGTAGATCGAGAGCGGACCCGGTGCGTCGGACTCGACGTACGGCTCGCGCTTGCGCCCGTCGAAGACGTAGTCGGTCGAGAAGAGCACCAGCGGCACGCCCAGCTCCCGCACGTGCTGCGTCCCGCCGACGTTCACCGCCGCCGCGTCCTGGGGAGACTCCTCGGCGCCGTCGACGTCCGTCCGGGCCGCCGCATGCAGGACGAGGTCGACATCTGGGAGTCCGGCCGGCGGCGGCAGCGTCACGTCCCACTCCGCGCGGGTCAGGGGGAAGACCCGCGTGACCGCGCCGAATTCCTCGCACAGGGCTCTCCCGAGCTGGCCGTTCGCACCGGTGACGAGGACGCCGCGACTCAGTTCCACGCTCCTATCGTGACGGTTACGCTGGGCTGCCCAAACTGGGCGACCTGGGAGAGGTGTCCGAGCGGTCTAAGGAGCGCGACTGGAAATCGCGTATGTGCTGAAAGGTGCATCGCGGGTTCAAATCCCGCCCTCTCCGTCTCGAGGCTGCAAACGCCGGCGGCAAAGCCGTCGGCGCGCGGCCGGCAGTTCGTGGGCGGCCCGGTTCGTCCGGGCCACTCTCGCTTCAGTCGTGAATGCGAGCGATCAGCTCGCCGCGTCGCAGCACCTTTTGCGCAGTGCCTGCGAGGCGGACGTCGTAGCCCGAGGCCTTCGGAAACAGCACCTTGTCGCCGGGCGTCAGACCGTCGGTTGCCGGTCCTGCGGCGATCACGATGCCGCTACGGCACTGCGCCTCGAGATTCGCGGGGAGGATGAGCCCGGCGCGGGTCTCCGCCTCCTCATCGGCGTACTCGACGACGACGTAGTCGTCGAGAGGCTCCAGAGCCAGCGTCAGGGGATGCGAATCCTCGAGCACGTCCTCCACGATACTCCCCGGAAATGCCGGAATCGCCGTTCGTAGAGCTCGAGGTGGGGTCGCGCACCGTCAAGGTGACGAACCCGGACAAGGTCTTCTTCCGCACGCGCGGCGAGACGAAGCTCGACCTCGTCCAGTACTACCTGGCCGTCGGGGAAGGGATCGTGCGCGTCCTCTACGAGCGGCCGACACAGTTGAAGCGTCATCCCGACGGCGCCGAGGACGAGGCGATCTACCAGAAGCGCGTCCCGAAGCACCGCCCCGACTGGATCGAGACGGCGACGGTCACGTTCCCCTCGGGTCGCACCGCGGACGAGCTCTGCGTGACCGAGCTCGCCCAGGTCGCCTGGGCGGCGAATCTCGCCACGATCGACTTCCATCCCTGGCCGTCGCGACGCCGCGACGTCGAGCATCCCGACGAGCTCCGCATCGACGTCGATCCCCAGCCCGGCACCGGCTTCGCGGAGGCAAAGGAGGTTGCGGCCGTCGTCAAGGAGACGCTCGACGAGCTTGGCTTCGTCGGCTGGCCGAAGACGTCGGGCAACCGGGGCATCCACGTCGCGTGCCGGATCGAGCCGAACTGGGGTTTCCGCGAGGTTCGCCGCTGCGCGCTCGCCTTCGCGCGCGAGGTCGAGCGGCGCGCGCCGAAGCTCGTCACGACCGCGTGGTGGAAGGAGGAGCGCGGCGAGCGCGTCTTCATCGACTACAACCAGAACGCGCGCGACCGGACGATCGCCTCGGCCTATTCGGTTCGCGCCCGCCCCGACGCAACCGTCTCGGGGCCGTTCCGCTGGGAGGAGCTGGACGCGCTCGAGACCGAGGACTTCAGCATGGCCACGATGCCGGCCCGCTACGCCGAGCTCGGCGACGTCCAGGCCGGTATCGACGACGCCGTCTGCGACCTGCGCAAGCTGCTCGAGTGGGTCGAGCGCGAGGAGGCCGACGGCGCCGGCGAGGCGCCGTACCCGCCGAACTTCCCGAAGATGCCGGGCGAGCCGAAGCGCGTGCAGCCGTCACGCGCGAAGAAGAACTAGCTGCGGAGCAAGTCCTCGACGGCGAGGTCGTCGGGGCTGCGCGCCGGACGCACCTCGCGCCACGTGCAGTCCTTTGCCTCCTTGTCCGGACGGAAGCGGAGGAGGCGCGTGCCGTGGCGGAAGCGATGTTTCTCGAGCTTGTCGAAGCGCACCTCGACGACGAGCCTGGGCTCGAGTGCCGTCTCCTCGAGTTCCCCGCTTCCCCAGCGGTTCGGCTCGCTGAAGCGCCGGTCGTTCTTCTTGTCGACGAGCGGCAGGACTTTCGCGGCGATCTCGGCCTGGTTCTTCGCGCCGACCGCGGCCGAGCCGACGTAGTCGAGGTGACCGTCGTCGGCGTAGAGGCCGAGCAGGAGCGTGGCAATCGTCTCGCGGCCGCCTTTCTTCCAGCGGATGCCGGCGACGACGCAGTCCGCGGTCTTGTGCGGCTTGACCTTGACAACGCCGTCGCGCGAGCCCGGGAGATACGCGAGGCCGAGGCGCTTCGCGACGACCCCGTCGAAGCCCGCCGCCTGCAAGGTCTGCAGCCACTCGTTCCCCTGCTCGACGTCGTCCGAGACGGGAGAGAGCTCGAAGCCGTCGCCGATCTTCTCGAGCTCGGCACGCCGCTTCTCGATCGGGCGCTCGTGCAGCGGCTTGCTCTTCCAGAGGAGGAGGTCGAACGCGACGAAGGTGGCCGGGATCTCGGCCGCGAGCTTGCGGACGCGGCTCTCGGCCGGGTGCAGGCGCATCTGCATCGCGTCGAAGTCGAGCGCGCCGTCGCGCGTAATCACGATCTCGCCGTCGAGCGCCGAGTGCGGCGGCATGAGCTCGCCGAGCGGCCGCAGCTCGGGGAAGTAGCGCAGCAGCGGTCGTCCGTTGCGCGACCAGAGCGCAAGCTCGCCGCCGTCGTTCTCCAGCACTCCGCGGAAGCCGTCCCACTTCGGCTCGTAGCGCCAGCCGCCTGTCGGGAGTTCCTTGACGAGTTCCGCCTCCATCGGCGGGAACGGAACGTTCGGGCCTGGCGCGTCGGGCATCCCGTGACCCTATCCACCGCAACCTGGCCGGCCAGGGCGCGTCTAACCTCGCGGGATGAGGAGGGTGGTAGTGACCGGGCTCGGCGCCGTGACGCCTATCGGCGGCGATGCGCCGTCGACGTGGCGCGCGGCTGTCGCGGGCGAGAGCGGCATCGATTTCATCAGCGCCTTCGACGCGAGCGAGTTCCCGGTGCGGATCGCCGCGGAGGTGAAGGACTTCGACCCCAGCCAGGTCGCCGGGCCCAAGGACGCGCGGAGGCTCGACCGGAACGTCCTCCTCTCGCTCGGCGCCGCCCGCGAGGCGGTGGCCGACTCGGGCCTCGACGGCGTGTACTCGCCGGACCGGATTGGGATCCTCTTCGGCACCGCGATCGGGGGGTTCATCAGCCTCATGCACGAGGCCGACGTGCTGCGCGACCGCGGGCCGAGCCGTGTGTCGCCGCTGTTCCTCCCGAACGTCCTTGTCGACACGGCGAGCGGCCAACTGGCGATCGCGCTCGGCTTCCGCGGCCCGAACTACGCGCCGGTCTCGGCCTGCGCGACCGGCTCGACCGCGATCGGCGAAGCAGCAGAGGTGATCAAGCGCGGCGACGCCGACGCCGTCCTCGCGGGCGGCGCCGAGGCCTGCATCCACCCGCTCTGCCTCGCCGGGTTCTGCGCGATGCGCGGGCTCGCGCCCGAGGAGGAGCACCCACCCCGAGCGTCGCGTCCGTTCGATGCGACGCGGGCCGGCTTCGTGATGGGCGAGGGTGCCTGCGCGCTCGTGCTGGAGGAACTCGAGGCGGCCGAGCGGCGCGGCGCGACGGTGTACGCCGAGATCCTCGGCTACGGGATGTCGAACGACGCGCACCATCTCGCGCAGCCGGACCCGGAGTCAGTCGGCGTTGGCGAGATGATGCGGCGCGCGCTCGCGCGGGCAGGCGTCGAGCCCGAGCAGGTCGGCTACATCAACGCGCACGGCACCTCGACGCCGCTCGGCGACGCAGCCGAGACGCGGGCGATCAAGGAGGTCTTCGGCAAGCACGCGTACGAGCTCGCGGTCTCCTCGACGAAGTCGGTCACCGGCCACTGCTTCGGAGCGGCCGGCGCCATCGAGGCGATGATGTGTGTCCTCGCGCTCCGCAACGGAGTCCTTCCGCCGACGATGAACTACGTGCACCCGGATCCCGACTGCGACCTCGATTACGTGCCGAACGAGGCCCGGCGGACGCAGGTCGACGTTGCCCTTTCAAACGCGATGGGCCTCGGCGGGCACAACGGCTGCGTTCTGGTCGGCCGCGTCACGTGAGCTGGGAAGGTCCGCCCGCTCCGTACCGGATCGAGACGGAACGGCTCGTCCTTCGCTGCTGGGATCCGGCCGATGCGCCGCTGCTCAAGGACGCGCTCGACTCGAGTCTCGAGCATCTGCAGCCCTTCATGGACTGGGCGCACGACGAGCCGCAGGCCGTCGAGGCGAAGGCCGAGCTCCTGCGCGGCTTTCGCGCGGCCTTCCACACAGGGGCGTCGTTCGTGATGGGCATCTTCGACCGCACTGAGGATCAGGTGCTCGGCGGCACCGGCCTCCATCCACGCATCGGGCCGGGCGGGCTCGAGATCGGCTACTGGGTGCGTGCGAGCGCGACGCGTCAGGGCATCGCGACGGAGGTGTCGGCAGCGCTCACGCGCGTCGGCTTCGAGGTCTGCGAGGCCGACCGAATCGAGATCCGGATCGAGCCTCGGAACGAGGCGAGCTTCGGCGTGCCGCGCAAGCTCGGCTTCGCCGAAGAGGCGACGCTGCGCCGGCGGCTGCCCGGGCACCGCGGCGGCCCCCTCCGCGATCTCACGATCTTCACGATGTTCCGCGAGGACTTCGACCCCGCGATCGCTCCGGCGCTACGCGCCTCCGATGCGCTCGGGAGTCAGCTCCTCTAGCGAGGCGAGGGTCTCGTCGGCGAGGGCGAGCGTCTCCTCGTCGGGTGGATAGCTCGGATTTGGAATGGCGAGCACGCGCATTCCGGCGGCTTTCGCAGAGCGGATCCCGGCGTGCGAGTCCTCGACCGCCGCGCACCGTTCCGGTGCGACGCCGAGCCTCCTGGCAGCCTCGAGGTACACGTCCGGCGCCGGCTTTCCGCGCGCGACCTCTTCGGAGGAGACGGTCGCCTGAAAGCAGTCGGCGAGCCCGGCGAGCTCGAGCACCGCCTCGAAGATCTCGCGGTTCGAGGATGAAGCGAGCGCGAGCGGAAACGCGGCGGCAGTCTGCCGCACCGTCTCCTGCGCGCCCGGTAACAGCGGCAACTCGCGCCGGTACGCCTCGAGCATCAACTCGACGACGTCGCGGTTGATGTCCTCCGGGGCTTCCGGGACTCCCGCTTCTTTGTGGAGGTAGCGAGACCACTCGGGCGCGGACATGCCCATCATCGCCCTCTGCACCTCGCCGTCGTAGCGACCGCCGCGCTCGACGACGTACCGCTCGCGCACCGCGTCCCAGACCTCCTCCGACTCGATCAGGACGCCGTCGAGGTCGAAGACGACGGCGGCGATCAAACGGAGTGGTACGCGCTTTCGCGGTAGACGAGCGCGTGGTGCGAGGGGCCGTGCTCGATCGAGAGGACGTCGGCGATGAAGAACGTGTGGTCGCCGGCGTCGGCCTCCGAGAGAGTGGTGGCCTCGATCCAGCCGAGCGCGCCCTCGATCAGCGGCGCGATCTGCCCTTCGCGCGTCGGGACGCCCTGCCAGTGGACGATCGGCGGGTAGCCGGCCGCGAACCGGCGGGCAAGCTCCTCCTGCTCGGCGCCCAACAGGCTGATGGCGAAGCGCCCCGCGCCTCGGAGGAGTTCGTAGCAGGACGCGTCCTTGCCGATCGAGACTCCGATGAGCGGCGGCTCGAGCGAGAGCGAGACGAGGGACGAGACGGTCACGCCCATCCGGTCGCCGTTTACGTCGACGCTGAGGATCGAGACGCCGTGCGGCCAGAGCCGCATCAAGCCGCGAAGATCCTCTCCCGTCGTCATGGCTGCTAACGCTACAGAGCGGCGCGTGGATGCGGCACACCGGCACAATCCCGCAAGAACCTGCTATAAGCCGCAGAGATGCTGGCCGCGGAACGCCGAGACGAAATACTTGCTCGACTACAGCGCGACGGCCGAGTCGTGGTCGCCGAGCTCGTGTCCGGGCTGAGCGTTTCGGAGGACACGGTCCGTCGCGATCTCCACGAATTGGCGGAGCTGGGGCTTCTGCATCGGGTTCACGGCGGTGCGCTTCCCGCGGGTCCGGAGGTTCTGCCGTTCGAGCGCCGCTTGGAGGTTGCGCCACAGGCGAAGGTCGCGCTGGCCGAGGCGACCGTCCCACTTCTGGAATCGACTCGAACGCTTGTGATCGACGGTGGAACGACCGCTGTCGAGGTCGCGCGTCGACTCCCGCCGGCTTGGGGTGGCGTGGTTGTCACCAACGCGCCACCGGTCGCGGCAGCGTTGGCCGGCCACCCGAGAGCCGAGGTCGTGCTCGTCGGCGGCCGACTACTGAAAGACGAACAGGTCGCGGTCGGGCCGGTCGCTGTCGATGCCTTCCGCGCGCTCCACGCCGACGTCTGCCTCCTCGGAATCTGCGCCCTCGATCCGGTGGTGGGCGCGACAGCGTCGAGCAGCGAGGAGGCCCAGGTGAAGCGCGAGATGGTGGCCTGCTCGGCAACCGTCTTCGCGCTTGCGACACAGGACAAGCTGCACACGTCGTATCCCTGGGTGGTTGCCCCGATCCAGGAGGTCGACCGTCTGGTCACCGACGGTCGCGAGGACGTGACGAGCGCGTTTGCCGAGGCCGGAGTCGATGTGGTGATGGTTTGAGCCCGCGCCTCGCGACGTTTCTCGTCTTCTCCGTCAACGGGGCGATGGTCGGCACCTGGGTCGCCCATCTTCCGTGGCTCCAGGATCGGCTCGGGATCTCGAAGGCGACCCTCGGGTTGTGCCTGCTGTGCATGGCGGCCGGCGCGCTCGTCTCGATGCCGCTTACGGGGCACATCCTCGATCGGCTCCCCAGCGCGTCGGTCGTGCGGTGGACGGCGCTCGCGTTCTGTCTGATGCTGCCGCTCCCGCTGCTCGCGACGAGTCCCTACATGCTCGCCGCGATCCTGTTCGTGTTCGGGGCGAGCAACGGCGCGATGGACGTCGCGATGAACGCTCACGGCGTGGGGCTCCAGGAGTCTCTCGGCCGGCCGATCATGTCGTCACTTCACGGCGGCTGGAGCGTAGGCGGGTTCACTGCCGCCGGACTCGCCGCACTCGCAGCCGCCGCCGCGCTCGACCCCCGTGTTGAAAGCCTGATCGTCGGCCTGGGCTTGTTCGGACTCAGCCTCTGGATCACTCGGCGGCTGGGAGCGTCGTTCACGCATTCCTCCGAAGGACACGTGCTGTCGCTCCCCACCCGTCCGGTGATTCTCATTGGCGGCCTTTGCTTCCTCGTGATGCTGGCCGAGGGCGCCATCGGCGACTGGAGCGGCATCTACCTCAGGCACAACACGGGAGCAAGCCCAGCAGGAGCCGCGCTGGCATTCACCGGGTTCTCGCTCGGGATGGCGATCGCGCGACTCGGCGGCGATGTCGTCAACGAGTGGATCGGCGCGACTCGGCTGCTTCGGTTCGGCTCGGCGCTCGTTGCGATCGCGCTCGGTGCGGTGCTCCTCGTCGGGCAGACCGTTCCGTCCGTGGTCGGCTTCGTCTTCTGTGGCCTCGGGATTGCCAACGCGGTTCCTCTGCTCTTCAGCGCGGCCGGCCGAGTCAATCCGCCGGGCCCGTCGCTCGCAGCTGCCTTCACCCTCGGCTACACGGGTTTCATCGTCGGGCCGCCCGTGATCGGTGTCCTCTCCGACCAAGTGGGATTACCTCAAACGCTTGCCCTGCTCGTTGTGGCTCTGGTGGCCGTGGCCGTGCTCGGAGGTAGAGCACTGGGCAAGCCTGCGCGGGACAGTCAGGCGGCGGGGGTGAGATTCGAACTCACGGAGCCGTAAGGCTCAACGGTTTTCAAGACCGCCCCGTTCGACCGCTCCGGCACCCCGCCGCGCGCATCAGTGTCGCAGCCGGGAGACAGTAGGAGCTTGTCGACTCGACCGACAACATGACAAACATGGGTCAGCCGGACGCGCCCGGGACGGCCATACCGTCCGGGAGCGATGAGGCTGTACGAACCCCGCTACTGCCGCACCTGCGGTAAGAAGGTGCAGGTGACGATCTTCGGCACGTACCGGCGCCACTTCCCGGACGGCCCTGCCGGCGACCGTCGTCTCTGCACGGCTTCCGGCACCGATGCCTTGACGCCGGCCGAAGCCGACGCTGGGCTTCGCCGCCGAGTCACCTGAGGTCAGTTCCCGCCTTCACGCCGCAACTAGTCTCGCGGCGTGGCCACGATGAAGGATCTCGACGAGCTCGCGCTCGCGATGCCGGAGGCGACGAAGGAGGTCGGGGACGGTCGCCCCACGTACCTCGTGCACAGGAAGATGTTCTGCTTCCACCGCAATCCGCGCCCGGACGCAGTCGATCCGGAGACCGGTGAGCGACTCGACGACGTGCTCGTCTTCCGCGTCGCCGACCTCGGCGTGAAGGAACTGCTGCTCTCGGACGCGCGCGGCATCTACTTCACGACGCCGCACTGGACGGGCTATGCGGCCGTGCTGATGCGCATCCGCGACCTCGACCAGCTCGACCGGGACGAGCTGGGCGACCTCGTCGAAGAGGCGTGGCTGACCCGAGCGCAGAAACGGCTCGCGAAGGAGTGGCTGGCGCGCGGCGCTACGGAGTGATGCGCTCGGGTGCGCCGTACTCGCGCAGGACGTCAGGCACCTCGCCCTGGAAGTTCTCGAGAACGGCGAGCGCCATGCGGTCGACGATCGCCGTGCCGTTGAGCATGTGCAGCGGCTCCGGGCTCTTGCCGTCGCGGTAGCGGATCCCGAGCCGCCGCGCCTGGAAGTCGGTCGTGTTCGAGATCGACGCCGTCTCGCGGTAGCGATCCTGGCTCGGGAACCAGATCTCGACGTCGTACGTCTTCGCCGACGCGGCCGACATGTCTCCCGCAGGCAGCACGACGACGCGGTAGGGAACACCGAGGTCGCGCACGAGCTCCTCGGTGTTCGCGAGCAGGTACTCGTGCTCGTCCCACGACTGCGCGGGCACAGTGAGCGCGAACTGCTCGACCTTGTTGAACTGGTGGACGCGGATCATCCCGCGGGTGTCCTTGCCGGCCGCACCCGCCTCGCGGCGGAAGCACGGCGAGAACGCGACGTAGCGGAGCGGCAGCGCCTCGGACTCGAGGATCTCGCCGGCGTGCAGGCTCGCCAGCGGGATCTCGGCGGTGGCCGACAGGTAGAGGCCGTCCTCGGGGATCGCGTAGACGTTCTGCTCGTCGGACGGGAAGGCGCCCGTGCCGATCAGCGCCTCCTCGCGCACGAGCACCGGCGGCAGGACGGTGACGAAACCTTTGTCGGCGAGACGGTCGAGCGCGTACCGGTAGAGCGCGAGCGCCAGCCGGCCCGTGTCGCCGACCCAGTAGCCGAAGCGGGCGCCGCTCATGCGGGCCGCGCGCTCCATGTCGAAGCGGCCGAGCTCGAGGCTCTCCCTCGCGCCGGCGAGCTGTGGCGGGTCACCGACGACTCGCTCCACGCGGACGTCGTTCTCTGTCGCGCCGTCGGGGACGTCGTCGGCCGGCGGGTTCGGGATGCGCAGGCCGACGTCGTCTCGCGAGGCCTCCGCCTGCGTCAACTCCTGCTCGACGCGCTGCAGCTCCTCCTTCACGCCGCGCAGCTCTTCGAGCTGATCCGGCGTCGGCTTGCCCTTCACCTTCGTTCTGGCTCGGAGCTCGTCGACGCGCGGCACGAGCTCGCGCCACCGCTCGTCCGCGGCGAGCCAGGAATCGAACGCCTCCGCCGCACCCTTGCGCGCGAGGCGGCGACGGTACTCGTCGGGCTCGTTCCGGGCTGCGCGCGCGTCGATCACGCGACGGAGTCTAGGTACGCCTCGAGCAGAGCAGCGATGCCTTCTTCCTGTACGCAGGGAACGACGAGATCGGCGCGCGCGAGCACGTCGGGATGCGCGTTCGCGACGGCGACGCCGAAGCCGGCCCAGTCGAGCAGCTCACGGTCGTTCTCGCCGTCACCGCCGGCAACCGTCTCCTCGGGGCCGAAGCCGAGACGGTCGGCGACGAACGCGAGCCCGCTCCCCTTGCTCACGTCCGGGTGTGCGAACTCGAGGAAGTACGGGAGCGACTTCGAGATGAAGAGGCGTCCGGCGAAGCGCGGCCCGAGCTCGGCCTGGAGCTCGTCGAGCGCGCCGGGGTCGCCGACCGCAACGAGCTTGGTCGGCTCGCGCACGAGCCAGGTGCGGAGATCGCCGACCGCATGGATATCGAGCTTCTGGAAGTCGGCGTAGCGTCGCGCCTCCGGCGTCACTTCGGCGACGTAGAGCAGATCGTCGAGGTAGCAGTTGAGATGGAAGCCGGCCTCGACCACGGCATCCATCGCCTTGCGCGCCTCGGCCAACGGGATCGGGACGTGGAGGAGGAACTCGCCTGTCGCCGGGTCGGCGACCACGGCACCCTGGTAGCAGACGACGAGATCGTCGAGGCCCGCCTGTTCGAGATACGGACGCACCGCCCTGAACATCCGTCCCGTCACGACGACGACGTGCGTGCCGGTGGCGCGCGTCCGCGCGAGAGCCTCCCGGGTCCGCGGCCGCAGCACGCCGTCCTCGGCGATGAGCGTGCGGTCGAGGTCGAGCGCGAAAGCGGCGACGGGCGCCGGAAACGCGGGAGGGAGCTCTACGGCGCCGTGCCGCCGGTCGAGTCGACGACGTAGGCCGAGACGTCGGCGATCTGCTGCGTGCTGAGCCGGCTCTTGAACGCGGGCATCGCGCCGCCGCCGTTCGTGACCTGCGAGGTGACAGTGCGGTAGTTCGGCTTGAGCTGGTCGAGATTCGGCCCGATCGTGCCGGTCGAGTGCGCGGCGGCGAGCGTGTGGCAGCTTCCGCAGCCGGCACTCGCGAACACGGGCTTCCCCTTCGTCGAGTCGCCCTTGAGAAGCGTGGCCGGAACGATCGGGAGCTGGTTCGCGGTGGTCGACACGGTGCCGATGATGGTCTCCGGCGTCGGAGACGCGACGCCCTGCGAGCCGCAGCCCGCGAGCGCGACGGCGCCGAGCACGGCGGCGGCTGCGATGAGTGCACGGCGAGGCACCGCGCAGGACTCTAATGAAGCCGTAAGACCACCGGTGCGATAACCGGTCGAGATGTTCCCCCGGAGTACCATTCGCGCCATGAAACGCAAAAACTTTGGACGGGACCGCGGGCTCTCCCTACGGATGCTCTTCACGACCGGCCTGCTCGGTCTGCTCTACGTCGTCTTCGCGGTCGTCCTCTTCAGCGTCCTCAACGTCGGCCTCGCGCCGATGCTCCTGATCGTGCTCGGCCTGGCCTTCTTCCAGTACTACACCTCGGACAAGATCGCGCTGCGCGCATCGGGGGCCAGGATCGTCACCGCCGAAGAGGAGCCCGATCTACACGCCATGGTCGAGCGGCTCTGCGCGATGGCGAACCTCCCGAAGCCGCGCATCGCGATCGTGGACTCGAACGTCCCGAACGCGTTCGCGACGGGCCGAAACCCGAAGCACGCCGCGGTCGCGGTGACGAGCGGGCTCTGGCAGCGGCTCGACGAGCAGGAGGTCGAGGCGGTTCTCGGGCACGAGCTCTCACACATCGCGAACCGAGACGTGCTCGTCATGACGGTCGCGAGCTTCTTCGCGATGCTCGCCGCGCTGCTGACGCGCTTCGGCCTCTACGCCGGCATGTTCGGCGGCTTCGGCGGCGGCAACCGGAGCAGCAACAACAACCAGACGCCGGTCTGGCTGATCGTCCTGCTCGTCTCGATCGTCGTGTACGCGATCAGCTTCATCCTGATCCGCACCATCTCGCGCTACCGCGAGTACGCGGCCGATCGCGGCTCGGCGATCATGACGGGCGCGCCGGAGAATCTGATGAGCGCACTCCAGAAGATCTCGAGCGGCATCACGCAGATCCCGCAGCAAGATCTGCGCGAGGTGCAGGGGATGAACGCGTTCTTCATCATCCCGACCAACTGGAAGTCGAACATGAGCGAGTGGATGATGGATCACCCGCCGCTCGAGAAGCGCCTCGCGGCCCTCTCCGAGATCGCCCGCGAGATGGGCAAGCCCGTCTCGTAGCTCGCGACGCTGACGCTCTTTGAATGCAAGGCTCAGGATCTCGCGGCTGCCTCGGATGGTTGACCTCGGGCGCTACACGATCGTGCTCGACGGCGGAGAGGTCGGCACCGTCGCGCGCGGCGAAAGCGTCGAGATCGAGATCAGGCCGGGTGCCCACACACTCGAGCTCTCCTATTCGGCCAGGAGAAGAAGCGCTGTGGCAACGTTCAGCATCCGTGCCGGCGGGACGGCTGCCTTCGCGTGCTCTCCGCCATCGATTCCGGTGGCACTCCCGCGCCTCGTAACGTCGGTGCTGCTTGGCCGCGGTTTCTGGATCGATCTTGGCCCTGCCGGTCATACCGAAACGGTCGGCGATGGGACATCCTCGCTCGACGGCTCCGAGCAAGACGGCGCTCTGATCAAGACGATTCAAGCGGGCCAGGCAAATCAGCCAGGCATCCGCAGGTGACGAGCCGCTGGCCTGGGCCAGTGTTCCGCGATGACCCCTGAACTGCTGGGAGCCGGCTAAGTCTTCACGGGACGCGAGCGATGGGTTGCGTCAAACCCTCGCGACCAGGCTGCGGGTCGTACGCCATCAGCCAGTACTCGATCTGGCGCACGATCTGCGAGCCGTCGAAAATCGAAAAAGCAACGACGCGGGCAGTCCGCTCTCCGTCAGTGACCGTTACCTCGCTGACCACGATGTCTTCCTCCGCAACTATCCGGTGCACATCGAAGCTCCAGCGGCCGGTGTTCGTCGGATACTGCGCTTGAATCGCTGCGAAGTTCTCTCGCCCGACGATGCGTTCGCCCGAGCACGGCCAGTCGATTTCGCAGCTCTCCGTGAAGTGGCCGGCCGCACGGTGCCAGTCGTTCTCCTGCATGGCAGTCCAGAACGACTCGACCGTGGCGCGACTCGACACGGCCGCGAGCATAGAGCGACGACGGCACCCGTGTGGCGGGCTGCTCGCCTGGATCAGTGTTCCGGAATGCCCCCCGAGCGGAGAACGCTAATTAGTCGAAGTCGGCGTGATGGTCCTCGTATCCGTCGCCATCGCGGTTGCACCACCCTTCCCGACCGTGTCGATGAGCCTCTGCTCGGCGCCGAGTGCGAAGCCCTCGCCGTCGGACACCTCTGGATGCTCATCGCGCCACTTCGCAGGGCTCCACCAGCGTCGGATCCGATCCCTGAAACTCATAGGCAAACAATAGATCGGCGCTGCGGTGTAAGGAATCTCGCCTGGGCCAGTGTTCGGGAATGAATCTCCTATGACTGTCAAGTCATGGCGGGACCGGCGTTCTGCATGATGCGGTAGAGGTGGCGGGCGAGGTAGCGCTTGAGGATGCGGGTCGCGTCGCGAGCGCTTTTGCCTTCGGCGATGCGCCGTGCGATGTAGTCGCGCGTGGCGGGGTCGTGCTGGCGGCGATGGAGGATGACGGTGTGCAACGCGCGGTTGAGCTGCCGGTCGCCGCCGCGATTGAGGCGGTGCCGGACCGTTTGTCCGCTCGAGGCCGGCAGCGGTGCGACGCCGGCGAGCCTGGCAAAGCAGGCTTCGGAGCGGACGCGGTCACGGTGCGACCAGGTCACGATTAGCTGCGCTGCGACGATCGGGCCGACGCCGCTCTCGTCGAGCAAGTCGGGCACGAGCGCACGGACGTGCTTAACGATTTCGCGCTCGAGCTCGTCTGCCTCCGCGGTCGCGGCTTCGATCCGTCGGGCCAGCGAGCGCAGGGTCAGGACGATCGCCAGCTGATCGACCGGACGCGAGTCGGAGTGTCGGAAGCGGCTGCAGCGGCGGAGCAGCTGTCCCAGCGGTAGCCGTCGCAGCTCCTCACGCAGCTGCTCAGGCGCGGTCACGATCAAGCTGCGCAGCTGGACGAGCGCGACGCGGCGGACGTCGACGGCGCTGCGGCGGGCCAGGAGCAGCACCCGCAATGCCTCCTGGTGCTCGCCTGCCCGAGGCAGGGTGAGCGTTCCGCTCCCGAGCATGCTGCGAGCGGCCCGGATCGCATCCAGCCCATCGTCCTTGCCGCGCAGCCGCCGCTCGCCGCGGGGCTGGCGGCCGACCTCGAGCACCATCTCGTCGCGCTCGGCAAGGAAGCGGCTCAGGCCAGCGCCGTAGTGACCGGCGCCCTCGACCGCCCACAGGCGAGCGCCGGCCGCGTGCCGGTCTGCGAAACGACGCGCGTCGGCGTAGCCACGAGCGTTCGTCTGCACAACGGTCTGCGCCAGTACCGCCCCCGTCCCCCCGGCAACGACCGCGAGCGTGTGCTGATCGCGGTGCGTGTCAACACCAATCACGTAGTCCAACTCGTCTGCAAGCATCCCGACCGATCCTCCGTTTGCTCGTAGGGTCCGATGACGCCGGTCTGATCCAGGGAAACCGCGTGGCAGGTCTGTGATGAGTCACGCCGACAAGGCGGACAGGCTCCTGATCAAGCCAACAGCGGGTGCCAGACCGGCGTCGCCGTGCACACTCGGACGATTCATTCCCAAGGCACGCAAAACGCGGCCTAACGCCTGACGAGTCACAAGCAGCACGGACGACACCACCCTGGCAACGGCCCCTGACGGACCGACCAAACGACTCTCACAGACGCCTGAAGCGGACCTGCACCAAGGCGCAGCCGTTGAGCGTCAGTCAGACTTCCGGAGGTGAGGATCGAGCCGGGTCTGGCCGACGGAGCGACCGCGGTTGCGCCTGTTCATGACTACTTCGTTGTCTTTTGGCGGCAGCCCCGGATTCCTGAGCCGGATCTTCGGCCCGGTTCGACACGGGAGAGCCAGATGTGGGCGGCGACCGAGCAGTACGTTCGCGCGGCAGCCGATGTGCACGAGGTGATCGCCTGGGCGGAGAAGGAGGGACAAGCCCGGTCGGCCATGTACACGCTGTACGCGGTGACCTCGATGGGAGACCGTGAGGTTCTCCACTGGCTCGGGGGCGTTGATCCGACCACAAACGGCCCGAACTTCGAAAGACAGCATCCGACGGAGGTAGATCCGGTTAGCGGAACGCCCCGCGAGGTCTACGGCGACCTCGGGTGACGGTGCCGTCGGCTCGGCCACTGTTCCGGAACGACCCCCGAGCAAGCCCTGCGGAACTTCGGCGCGGCCGGGCTTGTTAGCGGCGCTGAGTCAGCAGCGACTGGCCGCAGATAGCGAAGACGAGGATGCTGAGCATGCCGGTCATGTACTGAGGGATGGTGGTTACCTCTCCGGCCTTTAGGAGGTCGTGGAAGAACAAGAAGTCGACCGCGAGAAACCCGAGGATGAGCGAGATGTCGAGTGATCGTCTCATGCCGGAACTCTAGCCCCGGCCGCCAGGAACGAGGGCGCTCGCCTGGCCGAGTGTCCTGTCGCCTGACTAGATCGGCGCGCCGAACAGCGCGAGCCACTTGCTGAGGTCGGGCTCGATCGGCAGCTCGGGCTCGAGCTTCGCCTTCAACTCGAGCTCCCGGGCGTTGTCTCGCTCGTGCTCCTTGCCCGTCGGGACGAACGGCCACCACGTGCCCGTCTTGAAGCCGTAGATCCAGTACACCGGCTCGTCGGGATCGAACGTCCCGCCGTCGAAGCGGAACGCCGCCGCGAGCAGCTGGCCACCGAAGCCGTTCTGCTCGAGCTCCGAGGCAAGCGTGTGGATGCCTGCGACCTGGTTTTCGAGCTGTGCGTCGTGGACGATCACCCACTCGAAGCCGAAGGAGTCGGTCATACGGTCGATCGTGGAACCGGAGTCGTGCGCGATCCCGCGGAGCAGCTCTTCCGCGTCGCTCTCGCTCGAGCTGAACTCTCCTGCCGAGAGCGGCTTGAAGATGAGAGCGGCGTCGCCGGCCGTCTTGAGCGAGCACTCGGTGTCGAGTGTCACAGCCGCGGTCGAGAGCGCGAAGAGCTTCTCGGCCGCCGGCTCCTGCAGCTTCTTGCGGCCGAAGAGGATGTTGCCGAACCGGGTCAGGACTCGGTGGTTTCCTCGACCGGTTGCGCCGGCTCGGCGGCTGCTGCCGGTTGCGCGTCGGGCGCGGCCGGAGGAGCATCCGCGTCGCCCGCGGGAATCTCCTTCTGCGGCTCGCCCGAGCCGACCTGCGCCTTGAGCTTCGCGAGCTCGTCGTCCACCTGCGACGCGGAGGAGATCTGGGCGAGCTCGCGGTCGAGCTGCGTCTGGTCACCTGCGGTGAAGTCCTCGAGCGCGCCGGTCGAGGTGAGCTCGTCGATCGCCGAGGCGCGCGCCTGCATCTCCTCGGTCTTGTCCTTGGCGCGCTGGATGGCGAGCCCCGTGTCCTGCATGTGCTCGCCGATCCCGGTCGCGGCCTCGCCGACCTTGACCTGGGCCTCGGCGGCCGAGTACTGCGCCTTGAGGATCTCCTTCTGCGACCGGAACGACTCGATCTTGGTCTCGAGCTGCTGCTGGGCCGCGACGAGCTTCTCCTGCTGGTCGGCGAGCTGCTTGACCTGCCCGTCCATGTCCTGCAGCTGCTGCTGGGCGACGACCTTCCGCTCGAGCGCCTGCTTGGCGAGGTCCTCGCGGTTCGCCGCAACCGCCTGGCGGGCCTGCGTGTCGAGCTTGACGACGTTCTGCTCGAGCTTCTGCTGCTGCAGCTCGATCCGCTTCTTGGAGGTGACGACATCGGCGACGCCGCGCTTGACGTTCTGCAGTTGCTGGAGCATCTGCTCGTACGAGTAGTCGAGCGTCTCTGTCGGGTTCTCCGCCCGGTTCAGGAGCTTCGAGTACTTCGCCTTGACGATCGTCGCCGTCCGGGACATCAGGCCTGCCATCAATCCTCCTCGTCGATACCGAGCGGTTAGCCTAGCGCCATGCTTGTCGAGAGGAGCATGCATCCCAGCTGGCTGAGCAACTCCTATCTGCTCGCCGTCGAAGGCGGGTCGGCGCTCTTTGTCGACTCGGGCGCCGACGTCGCGCCGCTGGTCGAGGCGGCGGAACGCTGGGGCGTGACTCCGGTCGCGCTTCTGCGGACCCACTCCCATCACGACCACGTCGAGAATGAGGACGAGCTCGTGCAGCGGTACTCGATCCCGGTCGTAGCCGAGCCTGGCGAGTGGGAATGGGACGGGCTGCGCGTGCGTGGCCTCGCGACGCCCGGACACTCCGACGACGGGCTCGCGTTCGTCGTCAACGACGAACTGGTCGTCACCGGCGACACGCTGTTCCTCGACGCGGTCGGCGGCGGCGACCTGGCGACGGTGCGGCATTCCGTGATGGAAGTCCTCCTCGCGCTGCCCGACGAGATGCGCGTTCTGCCTGGGCACACCAAGGAGACGACCATCGGCCGGGAGCGGCAGTCGAACCCGTTCGTCCGCGTGTGGAGCGGAGCGGAGCCGGAAGGCAGCGAGCGCGTCCAGGTCGGAGGTCGCGACGCGACCCTGATCGTCTGGTCGCCCGACTACGACGGCAACGGCAAGGCGTGGGTGCGCTACGACGACGGCAGCGACGCCATCGTCGGCGGCTCGCGCGTCGAACGCAACGCCTGAACGGACCTGTCCGAAACGGACAGTACGTTGCTCGCGTGCGTCTCATCGTCGCCCGCTGCGAGGTCAGGTACTCCGGTCGCGTCTCGGCCGTCCTGCCCGAGGCCGTGCGACTCCTCATCCTGAAGGGCGACGGCTCGGTGCTGGTGCACGACGACGCAGGCGGCTACAAGCCGCTCAACTGGATGACCGCGCCCACCTTCCTGGCGGATGAGGGCGACAAGCTTGTCGTGACCAAGCCGAAGAGCGACGACGGGCTCGAGATCAGCCTGCTCGAGGTGCTGAGCGACGTGGAGCACGACATGGGGGAGTCGGCCGCGCTGCAGAAGGACGGGGTCGAGCGCGACCTGCAGGAGGCACTCGCGGCCGCGCCCGAGGCGCTCGGCGAACCGCTGAGCCTCGTGCGGCGCGAGTGGCAGACCGAGATTGGCCCGGTCGACCTGATGTGTCGCGACGAGGCCGGCGAGTGGGTCGCGGTCGAGGTCAAGCGCGTCGGGACGATCGAGGCGGTGGAGCAACTGACGCGGTACCTCGACTTCATCCGCCGCGATCCTGCGAAGGCTGCGTGCCGCGGGATCCTCGTCGCCGAGCGGTTGAAGCCGCAGGCCGTGGCGCTCGCGGAGTCGCGCGGAATCCGTTCCGTCGCGGTCGAGCTCGCGGTCCTGCGCGGCGAGCGCGAGCCCGACCTGACGCTCTTCGCCGCCTAACGGATCGCGTCGACCGCGGCCGCGACCCCGGCGCGCACGCCGTCGGGATGCGCGTAGGCGGCCGAGCCGAGCAGGAGCATCACGCCGTCGTCGGTTCCCGCTCGTTCGAGCTGTTCGCGGGCGTTCGCTGCCCCGACGCCGCCGCCGATCACCGCCGTCGCGGGTCGGGCAGCCGCGATCTGCGCCCGCACCTCGTCGTCGGTGTCGAACGTGCGCGCCGAGAACGACCCGACCTGGACGTAATCGCCGCCGAGCAGCCGCGTCAGCTCCGCGAGCACGCCCGCCGAAACGGACACCGGGCCGCCCCGTCGCAGGAATGCCGAGCCGACCCGATGGACGAAGATCGGCAGTCCGTACTCCCGTAGCTGGGCAATCGAGCCGAGCCCGGCGAGGAAGGCGTTCACCATCAGCGCCCGCGCTCCGGCCTCGACGATCGCGCGGGCGTCACCGCCGGTCACGTTCGCCGCGTAGAGGACGTGCTCCGGAATCGCGTCGTGGATCGCCCGCACGCGCTCCGGAGAAGACCGCTGCAACTCGTCGTCCTTGACGAGGACGGCGCCCCCTGCGGCGAGCTCCGCCGCGACCGCCGCCGCTTCCCCGGTCGTCAACCCGAGCGCAGGCTTGACGATCGCCCCGACCGAGACGCCGACCGAAGCGGGGAATGCAGGCCTGGGCAGCCCGTCCGGCCATTCCACCTCGACGAGCCGGCACGACTCGAAGTCACCGCGATCGGCCCACTCGCCTGCGACGCACGTCGCGAGCAGCTGCTCGGCGCTCGTCTCGCCATCGAGGGCGGGGAAGTCCACGGTCACGCGCTCTTCTTCGACGTCGACCACCCGCGCGCGCACACGCTCGGGTCCGTCGGGCAGGCTCACCGACTGGAGAACCGCCAGTGTCTCGCCCCAGGCCGGCGGCCGGATTTCGTAAATCGCGCGCATACCCGTATCGTAGGACCCTGATGGCGGTGAAGCTGCATCGCTGCGGCTGGCAGTGGGTGAAGCTCGAGGGGCACCCGTGCTGGCGCGTGGAGAAAGCGCTCATCGAGACGGGGATCGAATACGAACGAATCCCAGGCCCGCACTCGCGCGGCAAGCGGGATGTCATCCTCGAGGGGACCGGCCAGACCAAGTACCCGGCTATCCAGCTCGAGGACGGGAGCTGGTACCGCGAGGAATCGAAAGAGATGGCCGAGACCATCCGGGCCGGAAAACTGGACGAGAAGCGCGGAGCGGCCGAGCTACACTGAGCCCGCCGCGGGGCTATAGCTCAGTTGGGAGAGCGCCTGGATCGCACCCAGGAGGTCGCCGGTTCGAGCCCGGCTAGCTCCATGACTATTTGCAGGGATTTTTCGAGGGCGGCCAGAGGCCGCCCTTTTCTTGCAACCCATATGCAACCCGCGCGTTCACGAGGCGACGCCGAAAGGCGCGAAAACGGACGCCTTTGGCCGTGCGTCGGCTGCGGCTGGAAGATCGTGGATCGCCGGGCTCGGTCGAGCCGTCGCGGGGTCGGCAGCGGCTTACGCGACTGCGGCGGCGCGCTCGACGTAGACGCCGGGACCAGTCGGCTCCGGAATCGGTTCGTCGTCCTCGGCGAGCCCCTCGAGGTGGAGGGCGATCGCTGCCCGCATCTCCCGCTCGACTTCCTCGAGCGTGCTACCCGTTGCGACGCATCCAGGCAGATCGGGCGACCAGGCCGAGTAGTTCGACGGCGGCTCGCCTTCGATCAGGATCAGATAGCGCTTGGCCTGTTCCTCTAAGTCGGTCATTGCCTCAAGCCTGCCTGACGAAGGATGCTCGCGGTGGTCTTCGGGTGCAAGTCGTCCGACGGCTTGCCCGCAACGGTGACCCGTCCAGGCTTCGCCGGATGCTTCAGCTGCCGATGACTGCCCCGCGTTCTCACAACCTCCCAGCCTTCCTCCGCGAGCAGCTCGAGAACCTCGCGGACCTTCACGAGGCGCGTGCCGCTGTCGCGCGGACGAGCCGGTCGAGCGCCTCGCCGACATCGGTGAACGCATCGGGGAAGAGGTGCCCGTAGGTGTTGAGCGTGACGTTGATCGAGGTGTGACCGAGCTGCGCTTGCAAGAGCTTCGGATGCGCGCCGGCGGCGATCATGAGCGCCGCGTACGTGTGCCGCAGGTCGTGGAAGCGCAGGGGCGCAAGGTTCGCGCGTCGCACCGCAGGGCGGAAGACGCGGGCCATGAAGTTGTCTTTGCGCCACACCGTGCCGCGGGGCGTCGGGAACGCGAGGCCGAGCTCGTTTGGAGCGCGCGCGAGGAGCTGCTCGCGGAGCACCTGCTGCGCCTCGCCGGACAGGCGAACTCGACGGCGACCGGCAGCCGTCTTCGTCGGGACTAGCTTCCCCTCGCGCGCTCCAGCTTCGACGAGGACGGTGCCGTTCCCGAGGTCGAGCGCGCGGTCGCGCAGGGCGAACAGCTCGCCCTGCCGCATCCCCGTGAGGCAGGCGAAGCGGACGAGGTTGCCGTAGGGCTCGATCGTCTCGGAGGCGAGGAGCTCGACCTCGCGCCAATCGAGAAACCGCATCTCCTTGCGCTCCCGGCGCGGTGCCCGCACGCGCAGGACACTTTCGTCGATCGTTTGGCCGCGCTCCTTCGCGCTGCGCAGGATCATCTTGAGCGTGTCGAGCATCATCTCGGCGGCTCGTGGTGCCTGCTGCGCGACGGCGAAGACGTGGTCCTCGACCTCTGCAGCGCGGATCGTCTCGAGCTGCCACTCGTCGAAGATGGCAAGCCGCCGTAGCGAGTCGCGGCAACTCGCGAGCGTCGCCGGCCGCACACGCTGCGCGTAGCGCTGGAGCCATCCCTCGACGAACTCCGCGAACGTCTGCGGCTCCGACGGGTAGAGGATGCCGAGCGCGACTCGCCGGTTGATCTCGTCGCGCAGGATCTCGGCGTCGCGCTTCCTGGGCCCGACCGTCTGCCAGCGGTAGCGCCCGTCGGGAAGTGGCTGCTTCACCGCCCAGCTGTTGCCGCGTCTGACGATGCATGCCTTCTTCCTCACCGTCGACCTCCCCGGTTTCAGATCTCGAACAGCCGCGGCTGCGCTTCCTCGCGGGCGCGAGCGGCTGTGCCGGTACGCCGACGCTCTGGGCGCGTCGACCGCTCGGCCGACTGGGGTTCCTCATCTTGAGCGTGGCGCCGGGGGGCGGACGCTGCGGTCGCCCGACGCGCCGAGGGGCGCCGAGGCTGCCGTCCGTTCTCCGGCTCGTGGTGCTGGGCGATCCAGCTGCGGAGCTCGTCGGGGTCGAAGCGGCGGCTGCCGCCGATCTTGTAGCTGGGCAGCCCGCCGGAGGCGGCCTGGTCGTAGACCCAGTTCTCGTGTACCCCGAGCAGCTCGGCGACCTGGCGGACGGTCATCATCGACTCCATCGCTGCTCTCCTCCTCGGATCGACGAGGGAAGATAGCAAATATGAGTCAGAGGCGCTGAGAGCGCACGTAGCGGAAACGGATAGAATCAGCCATGTGCGTGGCGGCGAGCTGGTCCGCGAGGCGCGCCTGCGCGCCGGCCTCACCCAGACCGAACTATCGGAGCGGACCGGCCGCGACCGCTCCGTGATCGCCCGCTGGGAGCAGGGCGTCATCTCGCCACCGATCGACAGCCTGATGGAAATCATCCACGCCTGCGGCTTCGACCTGCCCCTGACGCTGCTCCCGATCGACAAGAGCGCCGACCAAGAGCTCCGGGAGGCGCTGCTCGCCACGCCGAGCGAGCGCGTCGACTGGCTGCTCGAGCAGGTCGGGCAGGACCGTGGTCGGCCCGGGCGCTAAGGGGAAGATCATGGCCGGTCGGGCACCCATCGACTTCGACCCCCACGAACTGCTCGGCGCCCTCCAGGGGCGAAGCGTGAGCTTCGTCGTAATCGGCGCGTTCGCCCGCGTCGTGCACGGCACCCGCGAGCTGACCGACGGGATCGATATCACGCCCGCCATGCGTGAGGAGAACCTCAACCGCCTCGAGGCCGCGCTGACCGATCTCGACGCACGTCGTACCGACGGCGGGACACTTGAGCTTCGCAACCTCGACCAGCCGGTCGTGGAACTCGAGACACACGCCGGCCAACTCAAGCTCGTACCCCAGCCAGCCGGCACACGCGGCTACGACGACCTCCGCCGCCGCGCCCAACGGGAGCCGCTCGGCCACGGCCTCCGCCCCGAGGTTGCGTCGACCGACGACCTCGCGCGCATGCTCGGAGCGCTCGACCGCGAACAGGACCTCGAGCGACTCCTCCGCCTCCGCCGCCTCATAAACCTCGAGCACTCCCTCAGCCACGAGCCTCGCCACAGCCCCGGCATCGAGCTCTGACCCACCGGCGAGCGCCGCCCATACCTCGTGCGTACAAGCACTAGCCAGCGGAGACACAGATGCACTCTGAAGTGCGCCCTGTCACGCGAGGCAACGCGAGCATCAGGATGCATCTGCGGCTCGCCCCCTTTTCGAGCGGGAGATCTTGACTTTCGGGTCGTGGGCAGGCGCGACCGCTAATCGCGAGCGACTCAAGCGACCATCCGAATCTGCCGATTGCACTCCTCGATGACCATCACCGTCGGACGCCTACTCGCGTACCTCCTCGCGATTACCGTGGCAACCGTCGCGCTTGTCTTCGCTTGGAGCCGACTCGAGGGGAACCGGTCTTCATTCCCACAGCAGGCCAAGGCGATCTGTCGCCAAGAGGAGCCAGCCATCGCGGACGCGCCCGACTTCCAGACGGCGCTGTCACGCGCACGCGAGATGCGGTTGCGTCTATCGGTCCTCACGGCGCCCGCACCGCAGCAGGCGCTCTTTTCCGATTGGTTGGCGAAGCTCCAGGCGAGCGAGAATGCCGCGCTTCGAGGCGACTGGCCGACCGCCCAGACGGATGATGCCGCCGTACAGGTCGACGTTCGCGGTCTTGGCCTCGCGGACGGCTGTACGTATCACCTCCACTGAAGTCACACAGCCACGGTCTCGTGTGTGACGGTCGTCGCGGTGGCGGGCGTATGAGCGCGGGGTAGGACGAGAAGGAGGGTCGCGGGCTGACCTGCGCGCGGAGCTGGTCCGCGAGGAAGGGCGGCGCGGTGGATCGGGCCCGGTGCGTCCGTCCGACGTCGGTCGTAGTTTCTAGGCGTCCGAGCGAACGGGGTCGGTGCGGGCATCGCAGGAGCAGAACGGCTCTTGAGGGGAGTGGGTCTACTAGTAGATGTTGCGTCGGTGCGTTGTTAGTGCGTCTTTCGCTCTTGCTTTGTGTTTGATCGGAGCCACGGCCGGGTCGGTCGTCCCTACGGCTTCTGGTTCGGGGGGATCTCCGCCTTCGTATGAGTTGGTGGATCTCGGCGATATGGGCGGACTTGACCCAACGGGGACCGCTGCTGCTGTGGCTAACCGCATCAGCCCGGGGGGAATAGTTGCGGGCAATGCGTATCGGGCTTTTGGCGTCAGGTATCCGTTCGTCTGGACGCTTTCCGGAGGGATGCAGGAGATCGCGTCGGTTCCGTCCGGCACTTGGGCTAATGCTTTCGGAGTGAACGACAGCGGTGAGGTTGTCGGCTCCTATGAATACGGATCAGGCACGAATCTGTATTGGCATGCTTATTCGGCTAGGGCACCTTATTCAAGTGATGGCGCCGGATTTACCGACTTGACCCTGGCTGCAGGCCAGCCACCGACGACGAACGGAGGACTTTGGGGGGTCGCGGGTGAGATCAACAACAGTGGCGATATCTCTTTCGGCGGCGGAATCTATAACGGGTCGACATTCACTAATACTGAGGGGACATCTGGTTCGCCATACCCCGGCTTTGGCTGTTCAGGCAATCTCTTAAATGACAATCTCAACACCGTGGGAGGTGAATGCGGGCGAGGGGCTCCTGCGATTTGGACAAATGGTTCGTGGCAGCCGTTAGAAGACCCTAACACCGCGTCGACGATAGTAGATGCCATTAATGACTCCGGGACGGAAGTCGGTTACACCGGACCCCAAAATAACGACGGGACGGCACCTGGCATTGCGACCGTTTGGTCGGTCGCCGGCGGCTTGTCGCTCGGGACCCTTCCTGGAGACGCGAATAGTGCTGCGTTGGCGATCAACAACTCTGGAGTTGTGGTTGGTACGTCCAATAACGCTAGCCAAGCTTCGGCCCCAGGTCGCGGCTTCGTCTACATCGGCGGAGAGATGTACGATCTGAACGACCTTATTCCGGCTGGCACTGGGTACACAATCACCGAGGCTGTGGGGGTCGACGACGCTGGCGACATCGTCGCGAACACGGTAAAGAACGGAATCGGAAGAGCCGTCCTCCTGGTTCCGCTGACTGGCCCGCCGCCTCCGGGCGCGCCGACGCCCGAGTCGACCTACGGCCCCTGCGGGGACCCTCGTTCCGCGCTGACGTTGCTTGTGCAGGCGGCCTGCGCCCAGATGGCAGCTGACCCGGTCAATCTCGCGACCGGAGCGGTGACGAGCTCCGTGACCGACGCGAGTATGCCGTCGATCGGTGAGTCGTTTGCGTTCACGCGCAGCTATACGTCACTCGACCCGACTACGGGTGAGCTCGGCGTCGGGTGGACCGACTCGTACGCCGACGCGCTCACATTCGGCAACGGGACGATCACTTGGCGTTCTGGCGGCGGCGCGCAAATCGTGTTCGCGCAGCAGCCCGACGGTTCGTACCAGGCACCTTCGTTCGCGACCGTCACCCTCACCACCTCAGGCGGAGGCTACGCGATCGTTACGGCGTATCAGACGCATTATCACTTCGACGGCCAGGGGAGGCTCACATCGGTTCAGGACCGCAACGGCCAGGGAGTCACTCTCGCGTACGACGCGAACGGCAATCGCTCGAGCTTGACGGACAGCGCCGGCCGCGTCGTCACCTTTACCCACGACGCGAATGGACTGCTCACGCGGATGGATTTGCCGGACGGCCGCTATGTCTCCTATGGCTACACGAACGGCCATCTGACCTCGGTCACCGACCTGCGCGGAAACACCTACGCCTATGGCTACGACGGGCAAGGTCGACTCGCCACCGAGGTCGATCAGAACAACCATCCGGTCGTTACGAACACCTACGGGGCTGACGGGCGCATCAGCCAACAACAGGATGGCGACGGCAACGTCACGCAGTTCGCATGGGATACGGATACCTCCACGGCCACGGTTACCGACGCCCGGAGCCACGTCTGGACGTACACCTTCCGCGGGACCCTCCTAACCAGCAGGACCGACCCGTACGGACACACAGACTCTTACTTCTACGACGCCGCCGGAGACCTGGCGGGCTACCAGGACGCTCTGGGCAACCTGGAGACCTACGGGTACGACAGCCGCCACAACATGACCAGTCGCACTGCGCCAGCGCCACTCTCGTACACCGAGCATTGGACGTACGACTCCTTCAACGATCGGCTCTCCTACAAGGATGGCCGCGGCAACGAGACCGACTACGGCTACGACGCCGCGGGCAATCTGACCTCCGTCACGAAACCGGGGAATGTCGTCACCTCCTACACGCGCGACCCCGAGACCGGACTGGTCACCGCGATGACCGACCCGCGCGGAAAGACGACCCACCTAGCGTACGACCCCACTACTCACCAGCTCACCTCGGAGAAGACCCCGCTGGGCGAGGAGACAACGTTCGCCTACGACAGCACGGGGCGCCTGACCAGTAGCGTCGACCCACGAGGAAACCAGACTGGCGGTAACCCGGCCGACTACACCACCGCGTACACCTACGACAACGCCGACCACCTGGTCAAAGTCACGTCGCCCGATCCAGACGGCACCGGACCACAACAGCCCCTCGTGACGCAGTGGTTGTACGACCCCGCAGGCAACCTGCAGAGCACCACCAATCCGCGGGGGAACTCAACTCTCTACGGATACGACAGCGCAAACCGCCTCACCTCGGTCAGCGCTCCCGACTCGGGGACCGGCCGCCCTGTCACCCAGTACGGCTACGACGCTGTCGGCAACCTCACCACGCGCACGGACGCGAACAATCATGCGACCACCTACGGCTACGACAATGCCAATCGGCTGACGAGTGTGACCACGCCGCTCCAGAAGATCTGGGGCTTTGGCTACGACGCGAACGGTGACCGTACGAGCCAGACTGATCCGACGAGCGGCGTCACGACGTACGGCTACGACAATCTCGGCCGTGTGAGCTCGATCAGCTACTCGGATTCGACGCCTGCCGTCGCGTTCACCTATGACGGTGACAACAACCTGACGCAAATGCAGGACGGCTCCGGGACCGAGACTTACACCTACGACCTCCTGAACGAATTTACGAGCGTCGTACGCGGCTCGAACACCTTCGCGTACGGCTATGACTCCGCCGGCAACCTGAATCAGATGACGTATCCGGACGGGACCGTGATCAGCCGGACTTACGACGACGACGAACGGCTTGCCAGCGTCGCCAGTGGCGGCCAGACGACCAGCTACGCGTACGACGCGGCCGGAGACCTCACGACGACCACACTTCCCGCCGGCAACGGCTACGTCGAGACCCGCAGCTACGACCGCGCCGGACGACTGACCGGCCTGACCAACAAGAAAGGCAGCACGACGCTCTCGGCCTTCGCCCTCACCCACGATGCGGACGGCAACCCGACCACAAGCGTCCGAAGCGGCGCAACCTCGGAGACCGACACCTATACCTACGACAGCCTCGACCGGCTGACCAGCGTCTGCTTCCAAACAAGCTGCCCCGGCCAAACCGACCCCTACATCCGCTGGACCTACGACACCGTCGGCAACCGACTGACCGAAACACGCCCCTCGGGCACAACCAACTACACCTACAACGCCGCCGACCAGCTCACCCAGACCGGCCCCACAGCCTACGGTTACGACGCGAACGGGAACGAGACGAGCGCCGGCTCAACGACTTTCACCTACGACCTCGCCAACCGTCTGATCTCGACCAGCTCGGGCTCAACGACAACCACCTACAGCTACGACGGCCTCGGCAAGCGCCTACAAGCGTCCACGGGGACTCAAGCTTCGAAGAAGACCAACTACCTCTGGGATATCAGCGGGGCCCTGCCCGAGCTTGCTCTCGAGCGGGATGGCTCGAACACCCTGATCCGCCGATACCTCTACGGCCACCAGCTGATCTCAATGAACAACGGCAGCGCCTTCTACTATCACTACGACCCGCTCGGCTCCGTCATCAACCTCACAAGCTCGACCGGGTCGACCGAAACCACGGACAGCTACGAGCCCAACGGAGCCGTCCACTCAGAGACCCTGAACGACCGTCACGCACCGGCCAACCCGATCAAGTTCGCCGGCGAATACCTTGACCCAACAGGGCTCTACCACCTTGGCGCCCGCCAATACGACCCCTCGATCGGGCGCTTCACGAGCACCGATCCCAAGCCGACTCCACTCAAACAGCCCCTCATGTCCAGTTACCTCTACGCCGACGACGTGCCGACTCTCCTCACCGACCCCACTGGTATGGGTGCGATCGGCAACACCTGCGGCTCGATCTGGTGCTGGGGCAAGCAGGTAGCCGCACCGTACGTCTCCGCTTGCGCCAAGGGTGCTGGCGCGGGATTGATCGGGGCCGTACTGACCGCCGGCGCTGCCTCAGAGGGCATAGTCGGCGGATGCGTTGAAGAGGTGACCGCGACCTCGGTCGAACAGCACGGCTATCCGCACGTCGGAGCGGCAATCCAGATCAGCGCCGACGGATACAGGATCGGAAAGGTCGCGCTACCGGAAGACGCGCCATAACCAGCCCTCCGGAAACCCCACCCACGCCACCCCATTCGCGCTCGGATCTTGAGGAGACTCGGCGGCAGCGCGCTTGGACCGGGTGGTTGGTGTCTTTTTCCGGAAGCATCGCAGTCCTGAGTGTCTTGATGCTCTTCTCGGGCCAGTACGCTGGCTTGGCCACGTTGGCCGTTGCCGCGTGGCTTGGTAAACGTGCATACGACCGCTACCGCTGTGCGCGGTAGCTGAGGAAGAGTGGCGGAGCTTCGCACCACCTCGGCTCAGCACTAGCGCCCTCGACAACACGGCAAGGCCGAAGTGCCGCGCAACGTGACACGAGCCGCTTCGAGCTCGGGGTCTACGCGGGGTCCACGCCTCTGTCGTTTGGGGTCTTCGGCCGCCATCGCCGCGGCGTGAATCCCTCGGAGCCATGCGGCTTCGCGCGACTCTGGGCGTCTTCGGACGACAGCTGATCAGCCCTCGTAATGAAGGAGCCGCGACCTTCGACCTCTGCGAGGCAGCCACTGCGGGACGCTCGGCGAGTCTTCGACGGTTGTATGAACGGACAACAAGCCGTGCAACCCATATGCAACCCCGCCGTGCACGGAGACGGGTGAAAACGCATTGTCACCCGGGTGACGAGACGGGACAAAGTTCCTGCAAAGCAGGCGAATTCGTGGAGATCCCGGATCGGACTGGATTCCCCAGATTCTGGATCGCACCCAGGAGGTCGCCGGTTCGAGCCCGGCTAGCTCCATGAGTGACTAACGAAAACGGCGCCCGCAAAGGCGCCGTTCTCGGAGGTTGAGGCTAACCTGCAGTTTGCGAATCTGGCCCCCTTCGGATGAGACGGCAATGAGTCGGCGTCAGCTACGGCAGACGATCCTGACCGTAAGTCGCGCACGGTAAGCCGGGCGCGGATCTACCCTCTGAGGCGCGATGAAGCGCCTCCTGACCCTTTTCGGCCTCGCTCTCGTTGCTCTAGGCCTCCTCGGCGTGGCCTCGGCCGCCAGTGTTCCGCTCGCGGGCACCCTCGATCCGTCCTTCGGCAGCGGTGGATCCGTGACGCAAGCCCGCGGCTTCGTCGGGGCGCTCGCCGTCCAGCCCGACGGCAAGATCGTCGCCGCCGGGGACGTGGCCGGAGACTCTCTCGTCGCGCGGTACCTGCCGAACGGTTCGCTCGATTCGAGCTTCGGTAACGGCGGCTACGCGGAAACCAGCCTGCCCAGGACGGCGAAGTTCGCGAGCGCAGCGGCCGTTGCGATACAGCCCGACGGGAAAATCGTCGTCGCCGGAACGACCGGGGCTCTGGGCACCAAGGTCGGCCCCGAGTTCGCGCTCCTTCGCTACGACGCGAACGGCAGTCTGGACACGAGCTTCGGAACCGACGGGATCGCCATCACGGTCATCCCCGAGGAGGGGCACCCGTACTCGAACGCCGTCGCGGCCGCGCTCGCCATTCTTCCCGGCGGGAACATCCTGGCTGCGGGCTCGGCGTCGTGGAGCGACGGGGACAAGTTCTCGTCCTCCTTCGCCCTCGCCCGGTACACGTCCGCGGGCTCGCTGGATACGGCATTCGGCAAAGGTGGGGTGGCGCAAACGGCGTTTGCCAAGGCGAATGCCCAACTCGCCGGCATCGCCGTCCAGTCGGACGGCAAGATCGTCGCCAGCGGCTGGGGCGTCGGCTCGGGCAACGGGAATGACTTCAATGCGATGCTGCTCGCGCGCTACAAGCCGAACGGTTCGCTTGATTCCACCTTCGGAACCGCGGGGAAGGTGACGACCGCACACGCGCTCGACTATCAGGGCGGGCCGCCGGCTCTCCAGAACGGAAAGATCGTCGTCGCAGGCGAGGACGACACGGAACTCCCCGTGCTCGCCCGCTACGGGATCAACGGTCGCCTCGACGCGACCTTTGGCGATCACGGCTTCGCGACGACCTCGGGGCCGCTCGTCGCGTCGACGCCGCCCGCCGTTTTTGTGCAGAAGGACGGGGCGATCCTCCTCGACCTGCCGGGCGCGACAGGGGGGACCGAGGCGATGGATGCGCTCGTTCGCTTCACGCCCAGCGGACGCGTCGACCCGAGCTTCGGCACGGCAGGGACCGCGTTGCTGCGGAGCTCCGGCTCGACCTCACTCGACGTGGAGACGGATGGAAAGGTGCTTGTCGGCGGGGGAATCGACGGGTCGACGCTCGTGCGGGTGGTCGGCGGCAACAACTGCGTCGTCCCGGGACTTCGCGGGAAAAGCGTCTCGACCGCCCGGGCTGCGCTCGCGACGTCGCATTGCGGCATCGGCAGCATCTCGAGGCTGTTCTCGAACAGGATCGCGCGTGGCCGTGTGATCTCGACCGCGCCGCTACGCGGCGGCCGGCTCGCCGGCGGCACCAAGGTCGCGCTCGTCGTCAGTCGCGGTCGGCGTGGTTGACGTCAGGCGCGCCGCGGCCGCGCGGCTGCCGGCGGCTTGACCTTGCGGACAGGCCTTCGCTTCGGGGCGATCGCGTCGTCGAGCAGCTGCAGCATCGCGTCGATCTGAAATGGGTCGCCGCCGGCGACGCGCAACGCGAGGCCGTTGAGGAGGGAGGTGGTGAAACGGCCGAGCTCGACCGCCGACACGTCGGCGCGGAGCTTTCCCTCGGATTGTTGCCGCTCGAACCAGTCGCGCACGCGTGGACCGAGCTCCGCTGCCTGCTCCTCGAACTTCCGTACGAAGTCGTCGTCGTGGCGCATCCGGCTTTCGGTCTCGATCAGGACGGCAAGCCACTCAGGGCTTTCCGAGGTCAAGGCGCGGAAGGCTTCGTGCAAGCCGGACCCGACGACGAGGTCGGCGAAGCGCTCGTTCATCTCGACTGCGAGCGCCACGAACAGGTCGGCCTTGCTTCCGAAGTAGTGAAAGATCGCGCCACGCGAGAGGCCTGTGGCTTCCTCGAGCTTCGCCACCGTCGCGCCTTCGTAGCCGAGGTCGGCGAACGCTCGGCGAGCGCCGTCGAGGATCTCGGCACGGCGAGCCTCGACATGCTCCTGCGTCACTTTCGGCACGGTCGGGAATCCTAACGACTTGACAAAACCGTACGTACGTTTTATTTTACTGCGCGGATGTTCAGGAACCGCTCTCTGATCGGACTGGTTACCGCCGAGCTCGTCTCGTTGACGGGCTCGGCGATGACCTTCGTCGCGCTGCCGTGGTTCGTGCTCGCCACGACGGGCTCGACCGCGAAGATGGGCTGGGTTCTCGCAGCGGAGATGCTGCCGATCGCCATCTTCGGGATTCCGGCGGGCACAGTCATCTCGAAGCTCGGCGGCAAGAAGACGATGCTGATCTCGGACGCCGCGCGCGGGCCGTTGATGCTCGTCATCCCGATCCTGCACAGCACGGGCCACCTCTCGTTTGCGGCGCTCCTGGTGACGACGTTTGCCATCGGAACCTTCGCGGCGCCGTACATGGCCTCCTCCCGGCTCATCATCCCGGAGGTCGCGGGGGAGGACGAGCAGGCGGTCGCGAGCGTCAGCGCCGTCCTCTCGGGCGCGAACCAGCTGACGCAGCTCGCCGGGCCGGTCCTGGCCGGTCTCCTGATCGCCGCGACGACGCCTTCGACGGTGCTCGTCGTCGACGGCTGCACGTACCTCTTCTCCTTCCTCGTGATCGCGACGGTCGTCCGAGCCGGCAAGCGCGTCGAGGCAGCCGCGCGGCAGAAGGGCGTGTTCTCGGGCGTGAAGTTCCTGCTCGGCGACTCTCTGCTCGGCCCGATCGTCATCGCAGCCTGCGTGATCAATTTCGTCGCTCAGGGGATCGTGCTCGGCGTCCAGGGCATTGCGTTTTTCCGTTACGACGCGAACGCATACGTGCTCGGCTTCCTCTTCGCCGGTTTCGGCGTTGGAGCGCTCGCGGGCGCGATCGTCGCGCAGCAGGCGACGCAGAAGGTGCCGCTGCTGAAGCTCGCGGCCTTCGGGATCGTCGCGTTGCCGCTGCCGCTATTCCTCCTCTCGCCGACGACGTCGTGGCCGGTCGCGGTGCTCATCCTCGCCGCGTTCGCCTTCTTCGTCCCGCTCGTCAACGCGCCGGTGGTCGGCATCCTCACCATCCGCACGCCGGCCGAGCTCCGGCCGAAGGTGATGACGGCCTTCATGACCGTCGCGACGATGGCCGGCCCCTTCGGCTTCATCGCCGCCGGCTACGCGCTACGGCACGAGAGCATCGGCTCGTTCTTCGTCGTGTTGCCCGCGTTGCTCTTGCTCGGCGGCCTCGTCTTCGCCGGCGTGCTGCTGCGGCACCGGAGCGAAACGGCCGGCGACGTCGCGGTGGCGAGCTAGCTCCAGCTGCTCACCGCGACGGTCACGGCGAGCGTCAGCGGCCTTGATCCGGAGGGCCTGGAGGAAGCGAAGCCTTCGCGGTAGACGGACGTGAAGCCGAGGATCGCGAGGCCGAGCAGGGCGCGCCGGCCGGCCTCGGGAGTCGCGATGCGGCGACGGACGCGGTTGTGCGCCGAGATCCAGCCCGTCCAGTAGATCTTGTGAAAGAACCAGTTCATGACCACAAGCAGGACGGCGACTGCGAGGACGCCGGTGGCGGCCTGGACGTCCAGGCCAGGCCCGCCGAGCGCGCCGATGAGCAGGATCGCGAGGAACCACGTCGCCGCCGACGCACTGAGGGCGACTCCGGCTCCCGCGGCTACCGGCCGGCGCAGACCCGAGTTGACGCCGACGAAGCTCGCCGTGAGCGCGGCGAGCACGAGGATCGCCTCGAGGCCCTCGCGGAACACGAGCAGCCCGCTGTCCAAGACGACTGCTCCGTGGCTGAGGTTCGTGTCGGCCGCAGTCGGGTCAGGCACACCGCCGGGGGCAGTGACGGCCTTCCAGGTGAGGACGCCGATCACGGCCAGGGCAACGACGCTCCACGCTGCCCGGCGCCGCCGTCGCCGACGGGCAGCGAGCTCTTCGGCGGTCGGGCAGTGACGCTTCACCATGTAAGGGTCACCTTACAAGCGAGCGCAGACCGGCTGCGGCAGCTCAGCCGTGCGGCCCGCGGACCGTGAGGAAGATCGTCCCGCCGACCGTCTCGTAGATCGAGGCGCAGCGCATCGAGTTGTCCGTGACCGTATTGAGGTCGTAACCCCGGGCAGACTCGGAGAGTCCCAGGCTGCTCGCGGTCGCGCGCACCGACGACACGGCGGCCGGTAGGGATTTGCAGCTCTTCGTTACCGGCTGCAGCTTGACGGCGAGCTTCTCGAACACGGTCTTCGGCCCGGTCGCAACAGGACTTGAACCCAGCGTGACCGACTCCGTCGTCGGGTCGACGAGGGCGCCGCCGACACACGTCTGCGTGCCCGACGTGGACTCGCTCGGTGCCGACTTCGCTCCGCCGGCCGGCGTCGTCACGGTCGGGGTCGGGAGAGTCGTTGCCGAGGAACTGGCGTTGCGTACGGCGACCGTCCAGCCCGCGAAGCCGAACTGGGCGAGCTTCGACTCGGTGAGGCTCGTCGCCGCTGCGCTGCCCAGGCAGCTCGAGTTGAGGCCGTTGATGTAGTCGTCCAGCGAGTCCTGGAGCTGGATCAGGTCGACGTCCTGCCCGGAGACGAGCCGGGTCCAGTGGGCCTGCGGCTTCGCGCTGCGCGGGATGACCGTGACGCCGCCGCGGCCGTTGTCGTAAGCGGCGAGTTGCGGCGCGGCGGTTCCGAACTCCCGCCGGTAGTCGACGGCGCAGTCGTGCGCGGGGTTGCCGGAGGTCGAGGGGATGATCGCGTCGCTGCTCCCGATCAGGCACTGGACGCTCGTCGTCTCGTGCGCCGCCGAACCGCGCAGAACGGCCCACGCCGTGGTTGCGGTCGCGGCGGCGATCAAGACCGCGACGGCAAGCACGAGCCGCCGGCGCCGCGCTGGACGGTGCCGAGCTCCACGTCCGCCTGGCTCGCGGGTCACGTCGTCGAGCAGCTCTTCACGGCCTGCGGCGCCGAAGGTCTCGGCCGCTTGAATGTCGGAAACGGGCGCCAGGTCCCGCAGCGAATCGATCGGGCTATGTCCACTCATGCTCTTGACCTCCGGAGAGTCGGACTTGCGTCTGGGGGAGCGCGTCGCGGAGCCGTTTGCGCGCGCGGTGCAGGCGCAGCCGGACGGCGGCTCGACTCGTGCCGAGCGCAATCGCGAGCTCCTCTCTCGTCAGGCCTTCCCAGGCGACGAGCGAGAGCAGCTCGCGATCTGGCTCGCTGAGGGTCGCGAAGGCGCGGGCGAGGTCACTCGTCGTTTCCACCGGAACAGCTTCGATCGCGGCGTAGTCGACGTTCGCCGCCATCCGCTCGCCGAGTGCGCTGCGCCGGCGCTCGCCGCGGCGCTGATTCGCGATCACTCGCCGCGCCACTCCGAACAGCCACGGCCGCAGCTCCGCGCCCTGCGGGCACCGGTCGAACCGGCGCCACAGGGTCGCGAAGGTCTCGGCGATCGCCTCGGCGGCGTCCTCGGGGGCGCGAACCCGACGGAGCGTGTAGCCGCAGATCGGTGCGTACAGCTCCCGGTAGACGGCTTCGAAGCGCTCGCGGCGGTCGCCGACCCCCCGATCCATCACGTCATCGTGCACAGCCGAGACATGTCCGGCTCGTGTCGCAGCGTTTCAGGCTCAACTGACTCTCTGATCCGGCCGCTCCATCTGGAACTCGAATCGGGCGATGAGCCCGGGATCGTTGCCGGGTGGAAGCTCGGGCACCCGCGTCGCGACCCAGGCGTATTCCTGCTCCGGATAGGCGACGACTTCGGGGTAGCTGGCCGCGCTCATGGCGAGGATCCGGGCCGGCGAGTCGTGCGGGTTGCTGAAGGCGTGCAGGCCAGCTCGTCCCTCGGGACAGAAGAGGAAGTCGCCGGGAGCGAGCACCTCCTCACCCTCGAGATTGCGGAAAATGACCCGCCCGTCGAGGACGAAGAACATCTCCTCCCTGCCGTAGTGCATGTGCACTCTGTCGCCGTCGTAACCGGCGCCGAGCTCGTAGAGCGTCGCGCCCATCCGTGCGTGATCCGGCCTCCAGAAGACGCGGCGCCGCAAGCCGGTCGGGGTGCCCTCGTCGTCCCAGGGGTGGTCGGCGAACAGATTCTGGCGATTCATCGGTTGTACCTCCGTTGCGCTAGCGGTTACGCAAGACGATCGGCCGCAGCCGGCGGCCGGTACGCCTCGCCCGAGATCGAGAACCGCTAATACGTCGCCGGAGTCACGGGCGCGATCCTAAAGGATCGCGCCCACGCACTCACTTCCTAAGGGTGAACGTCTTGCTCGTGACCTTCCCATGAGCCGGAGTAGCGATGAGCTGGTACTTGCCCGCGCGGAGGGCGTGCCCTCCGACCCTGCCGGCGAAGGTGAACCGGTTGGCTCCGGCCGCGCCGCTCTTGGCGATCTTGCCGTGCAGGAGATGGCCCTTCCGCTTCACCGTGAAGGTCACCTTGTCCGCGACGTTCAGCGTGTAGCTGATCCGCAGGCTGGCCACGAGCCGGCACTGCTTCTTGTGTGCGTTCTTTTTCGTCTGCTTGACGCAGTGCCGCCCTGCCTTGCGTCCTGTCAGCGAGAACTTGGAGGGAGAGATGCGCAGGCCGGATACGACCGGCTGCGGCCCGATGGTGATCGTGGCGGTCGCGGCCGGCCCGAGATTGGTCCCGTCGCTCGCCCTGAACGTGAAGGTGTCCGTTCCGCTGAAGTTGGACGGCGTGTAGGTCACCTGGCCGCTGCTGACGGCGGAAAGCGTCCCGTGAGCGGGGCTCGCAACGATCGAGGGCGTCACGGCGTCTCCGTCAGCATCCGAGCAGACGAGGGAAACGGCCACCGGCTTGTCAAACGGTGTCGCGGCAGACGCGGCCTTGCACACCGGCGCTGTCTCGGCGTGGTAGATCGCGAGCCCGGCGTTGGTGTTGGCGTCGGTGGCCTGATAGACGGAGGTGCCGTTCGGGCTGACCGCCACGCCGTACCCGTCTCCCATGGCCCTGCCGTTGGTGCATACGCCTGGCGTGCCGTCGGAGCTGCCGTCTGCGCTGATGCAGCCCGCGAGCCCGCTGCGCTGGGTCGCGGTGCCGGTCGTGGGATCGAGCGAGAAGACAGCCATGCCGCCGGTCGACGAGCTGTCGTTGCTGATGTACAGCGTGTTGCCATCCGGGGAGATCGCGCCTCCGTACGGAGCGTCGATCGCCCGACCGATCGCACACGTGCTTGCTCCGGTGTTGTCCTTGCCGTCGGGCGTTGTGCACCCGCTCGTTCCCGAGAGTTGCGTCAGCGTTCCGTCGCTGTTGATGCGGAACGCCGAGAAGCCCACGAAGCCGCTGACGTAGAGCGTCTTCCCGTTCGGAGCGACCAGCAGCGGGAAGGTGCCCTGTGTCTCGCGGCCGATCGCACACGTGCTCGTACCCGTATCGTCCTTGCCGGTGTTCGTGATGCAGCCGCTCGTCCCGGACTTCTGCGTCAGCAAGCCGGTCGTTGGGTTCCGGTCGAACACCGAGATGCCGTCCTGGTACTGGCCGGCGTAGGCATGCAGGCCGTCGGGCGTGAGCGCGACGAATTCCGAGTCGCCGACGACGCGGCCCGCGCTGCATCCGGACGGAGCGGGCGCCTGTGCGATGCATTCGATCTGGGTGAGCGCACCTGTCGTGGCGTCACGCGAGAAGACCTCGATCTGCGAGGAGCCGCCGGTGCCCGTCACGTAGAGGAACTTGTCGTCCGAGCTGAGCGTGAGCCCGCTGGCGTCGAGGAGGTGCGAGTCTGTCTGGCAGGTCCCTGGGCCGTCCTGGCTGGATCCGTCGGTGGTGATGCAGCCCGCGGCTCCCGAGAGCTGGGTCAGCGCCCCCGTGGACGTGTCGCGCTGGAAGATCATGAGCGAGGCGGGAGAGTCATCGGCCGCCGCGTAGGCCCACCTTCCATCGGAGCTGAAGACCATGTCGTGACCGTCGCCGGAGCTGGTCAGTAGCCCGCGCGCCTCGGTGCACGTCGCCGCGCCTGCGCTGCTCGACCCGTCCGTGGTCAGGCAGCCGGGCTTTCCCGCCAGCTGCGTGAGCGCGCCGGAAGAGGCGTTGCGGGAGAAGATCGCATACCCGGCGCCCAGCGTTGCGGCGCTGTTCGGCTAGCTCCCGACGTACACGTTGGCGCCGTCGGGACTGACGACTGCACTTTCGCCGTCGGCAAGTCCCCGAGCCGCCGAGCACGTGCCCGCTCCGTCCTCGCTCGCGCCGTTGTGCGTGAAGCAGCCCGCAGTGCCCGACAGCTGCGTCAGGACTCCCAGCGGCTGCGCCCGTACGCAGTCGAACTCGTCAGCAACGTGGTGATCAGTACCAGCGCCGCGACGGCACCGGCCCGGCGAAGTACGCGCCTGTATGTCGGCGCCCGACCCTACACTCGCGATCGGCCGTTCGAGGGTGCGTTGCGCCGCTGCGCGAGCGCCGGGGCGAGGCTGGCCGCTCCGACGATGACGAAGGAGTAGAACGCGATCCAGAAGTAGATCGCCAGGACGACTCCCAGGCCGCCGTAGTCGCTGGCGTAGAGGTTGATCCAGGTCTCCATGACGAACCGAGAGACGACCGTGATCACGATCAGCCCCAAGGCGGTGAGCACAGCTCCGGGAAGCAGATTCCTCTGGCTGATCTGCCCGTGCAGCAGGAACGATGGAGCCCAGGTGAAGAACAGGACGAGCAGCGCCAGCCAGCCCAGGGCAAGCACTCGGCTGGCCCACGGGTTTCCGCTGAGCTCGTTCAGCTGGAACAGGAACAGGACGATCAGGCCGTAGAGCGCGAGCAGGACGCCGGCGTAGAGGCCCTGATCTGTCGCCCGGGTCGGCACCGACACCCGCCAGGCGCGCATGTGGACGAGTTGCAGCACTCGTCCGAATCCGAGCCCGAAGAACAGCGCTCCCGCTATCGCGAAGAGCGCCGAGCCGAGCTCGTGCACGCGATTGTCTGCGAGGACGCTGCGCAACACAGTCGCCGTGGCCGCGTTGAGCCCGTAATTGCTGACGAGCCGGTTCGCGAGCGCGGCGGGGTGGGAGTCGAAGTACTCCTCGATCACGAGGAGCGCCGGCAGCACCGCGACGAGCATGTAGAGCGACAGCAACGCGGACTGCAACGGTCCCTCCACGACTCGGTAGCGCCGCCACGCGTCGATTGCCACGCCCTTCCGGGAGGTCGGGTCCTGCTCGTCGATCCACGTCTGCGTTCGATCGGAGACGGCGGCAACACGCTCGCGCACCTTGGCCATCGCATCAGCATCGCAGGAGACGGGCCGACCGGTGGACTCACCCCGGATGGGTGAAACGCCTCCCGGCTGGGGACAACTACCATCTGAGACCTGCACCGCCAGCGAAGAGGAGGAGCGCGTGACGATCACCGATCGGCCGGAAGACAGCCTCGCCGCCCACGGATTGCGCGTCAGGGGTCGCGTGCTCCGCAACCCGTCGACGTCGCAGCTCTATACGGCTGCGCTCGACCGCGGCGAAGCCGTTCTCGCTGAGGACGGGCCGCTGGCCGTCGACACGGGACGCTTCACCGGCCGCTCGCCCAAGGACAAGTTCATCGTGCGCGAACCCGGCTCCCAGGACCGCATCTGGTGGAGCGACACGAACGCCGAGATTTCCGAGGAGCACTTCGACGGGCTGCGCGGGAAGGTCGTCGCGCACCTCGAGAAGAGCGACCTCTACGTGATCGACGCCTTCTGCGGCGCCGATCCCAGGCACCGCCTCGCGGTGCGCGTCCTCACGACGCACCCGTACCACGCGCTCTTCGCGAAGACGATGTTCATAGATCCCACCGAGGCGGAGCTCGATGGCTTCGAGCCGGACGTGCTCGTTCTGCACGAGCCCGAAGTCGAGGCGTACCCGGCGCAGGACGGAACGCGCACCGAGGTCTTCATCTGCCTCCATCCGACGCGTGGCGAGATCCTGATCGGCGGGACCTTCTACGGCGGTGAGATCAAGAAGTCCGTCTTCACGCTGATGAACGACCACCTGCCGCTCGAGGGCGTCATGCCGATGCACTGCTCGGCGAACGTCTCGCAGGACGGGCAGGACGTCGCAGTCTTCTTCGGCCTCTCCGGCACGGGCAAGACGACGCTCTCGGCCGATCCCGAACGGCTCCTGATCGGAGACGACGAGCACGGCTGGGGTGACGACGGCGTCTTCAACTTCGAAGGCGGCTGCTACGCCAAGACGATCCGGCTCTCGTCCGAGGCCGAGCCCGAGATCTGGAACGCGGTGCACAGCTTCGGCACGGTGCTCGAGAACGTCGCCGTCGACGAACGCGGCGTCCTAGACCTCGACGACGACTCCAAGACCGAGAACAATCGCGCGGCGTACAAGCTCGAGCGAATCGCGAACACGTTGCCGACGAAGCGCGCCGGCCATCCGGCCAACGTGATCTTCCTCGCCGCCGACGCCTTCGGGATCCTCCCGCCGATCGCTCGACTCAGCCGCGAGCAGGCGCTCTTCTTCTTCCTCTCGGGCTACACGTCGAAGCTCGCCGGCACGGAGCTCGGTGTGACCGAGCCGCAGCCGACCTTCTCGACGTGCTTCGGCGCTCCGTTCTGGCCGCAGCCTCCGACCGTCTACGCGAAGCTCCTCGGCGAGAAGCTCGCTCGCCACGACGCCACGGTCTGGCTGATCAACACCGGGTGGACGGGCGGCCCGTTCGGCGAGGGCCACCGCATGCCGATCGAGGCGACGCGGGCGCTGCTCGGGGCGGTGCTTTCGGGTGAGCTCGCGAATGTCGAGTTCCGGACGGATCCGGTCTTCGGCTTCGAGGTTCCCGTGGCCGCGCCCGGCGTCGACGTATCGCTGCTCGAGCCGCGCTCCACCTGGGCGGACCCCGACGCGTACGACCTGAAGGCGCGTGAGCTCGCGCAGATGTTCGCCGACAACTTCGAGCGGGCGCATGCGGACGCGCCTCCCGAGGTCGCGGCGGCCGCGCCGAAGCCGTAGTCGGAACCGCCTAGCGCGGCCGTGCCCGTGCGCGGCCCTCGCGCGCTCGCAGCCTCCACTTGCGGGCCTCCTCCTTGCGGAGGCGAACGTCGTGGCGCATCGCGATCGCGCGCAGCTCGCGCTGCAGCTTCCGCCAGCTGTGGAGACGGTCGGCCGCGAGCTCCCCGGACTCGACTGCGGCTAGCACCGCGCAGTCCGGCTCGTGCACGTGCGTGCAGTCGGCGAAGCGGCAGCTTCCGGCGAGCTCCTCGACGTCCGCAAACGTCGCGTCGAACGCCGCGGCGCCGGCGTCCCAGAGCTGCAGCTCGCGCAGGCCGGGCGTGTCGATCACCATTCCGCCTCCGGGCAGGATCAGCAGCTGTCGGTGCGTCGTCGTGTGGCGTCCTTCGTCGTCGTCCTCGCGGATTTCGGTGGTCGCCATCCTCTCCTCGCCGAGCCAGCGGTTCACGAGCGTCGACTTGCCGACTCCCGAGGAGCCGATCAGGACAGCCGTCGTGGCGTCGTGAACACGCCCGCGGAGTGCCTCGCAGCCCTGGCCGGTCAGCGCCGAGACGACATGGACGGGAACACCGAGGGCGACCGCCTCGACCTCGGCGACCAGCGCCCACGGATCCTCGAGCCGGTCGGCCTTCGTCAGCACGATCTCGGGCAACGCACCGCTCTCCCAGATCGTGACGAGATAGCGCTCGATGCGGCGCGGCTCGAGGTCGGGCCCAAGCGACGAGACGACGAAGGCCACGTCGACGTTGGCGGCGAGGGTCTGTGCGGTCGTGGCCAGGCCGGCCGCGTTGCGCACGAGCGCGCTCCGGCGCGGCAGCACCGTCCGCACCAGTCCGTCGCCGAGGCCGACCCAGTCGCCGACCGCGACGTCGAGGCCGTCGTGCATCTGCCGGCCGGGCAGGCGGGAGCGAACGGCGGCGTCCGCCGTCCAGACGTCGTAGGCGCCGCGATGAGCGGCCGCGACGCGGCCCGGTACGAGGCCGGGCTCCAGGTTTTCGGCGAGCTCGTCGTTCCAACCGAGCTCGTGCAGATCGAATCCAGGCAACGCAAAGCTCCTTAGCAAGAGTTGGGACGCCACACGCGTCCCGCGAAAGGAGCGTCCGGCGCTTTAGGTCAGGAAGACCGGGGAGGCGACAAACGCAAGCATCATTTGTTTCGAACCTCCTCTCGCCGGGGACGGACGAACGCAGGTTAGGGCCCCAATGCTCGCGCGTCAACTCACTCCGAACCTCATCCAGCTCACGAGGCTGCGCTTTGTGAACGCCTATCTCGTGCGCGAGGACGACGGGTTCACGCTCGTCGACACGACTCTTCCGCGCGGTGCCGGCGCGCTCCTCGCGGCGGCGACCGAGGCAGGTGCGCCGATCCGGCGCATCGCGCTCACCCACGGCCACGGCGACCATGTCGGCTCGCTCGACGAGCTACACGCGCGGCTGGAAGGCGAGGTGGAGGTCTCGATGCCGGAGATCGACGCGCGTATCCACGCCGGCGAGAAGGTCGTGGAGGGCAAGCTCCCAGGCTCCTGGCCGACGGTCGAGACACGTCCCGACGTGCTGCTCGAACCCGGCGATCGCGTCGGCAGCCTCGAGGTCGTCGCTGCGCCCGGCCACACGCCGGGTCACGTTGCGTTCCTCGACTCGCGAGATCGCAGCCTGATCGCCGGCGACGTCTTCACGACGATCGGCGGGGCCGCGGTGACGAGCCACTTCACGTTCCCGTTCCCGCTCGCCGCGATGGCCACCTGGAACAAGCAGCTCAACCTGGAGTCGGCTCGCTCGCTGCAGGCGCTCGAGCCGCGCCTGCTCGCGGTCGGGCACGGTCCGGCTCTGCCAGATCCCGGGGCGGCGACGTCCCGCGCCATCGCCCGCGCTCACCGCGCGCTCTGCTGAAGAACCGCGCGAAGCGGGGCGATATTGCACTTCGGGTGGCGAAATGCGCGGCAGAGTGGTAGGAATCCCGCGCGATGCGCAGTGAGGACGTCCAGCCGCTCCGACTCCGCGCCAGCGGCTCGGAGCGCGGTCCCGTCGCCCCGGCGCGCCGGACGGACGCGCTCGACCGCAGCATCATCGAGGCACTGCAGGCGAACGGGCGCGAGTCGTTCCGCGCCATCGCCGCGCGCGTCGGCGTCTCGGAGGCGACGGTTCGCGCGCGCTACGGACGGTTGACGGCGGAGGGGATCCTGCAGGTCGTCGCCGTCACGAATCCGCTCGGGCTCGGCTACGAGCAGGCGCTGGTGGGCGTCAAGACGTCGGGCTCGCCAGAGCACGCCGCCGACGAGATCGCGCGCTGGCCGGAGGCCGACTACGTCGTCGCGACGGCAGGGCAGTTCGACCTCGTCGTCGAACTCTTGGCCGTCGACCGACGCCATCTGCTCGAGCTGACGAACCGGCTGCGCGCGCTGCCGGACGTCGTCTCGACCGAGACATTCGTCTACCTGGAGATGTGGAAACAGCTCTACGACTGGGGGAGTGGAATGCCAAAGGAGGACACGACGAGATGAGCATTACGCAGGGCGCGACATCCGCCGACGGCCTCAGGCAACTGGCCGACGACCATCTCTGGCTCCACTTCACGAAGATGGGGAGTGGCCAGGAGACGCCGATCATCGTCCGCGGTGACGGCTGCTATCTCGAGGACTCCAACGGCAAGCGGTATCTCGACGCGCTCGCCGGGCTGTTCTCGGTCAACCTCGGCTACGGCTACGGCGAGGAGATCGGTCAGGCGGCGCTCGAGCAGATGCGCGAGCTGCCCTTCTACACCAACTGGACGTACGCGCACCCGCGCGCGATCGAGCTCGCGGCTGAGGTCGCGTCCCTAGCCCCCGGCGACCTCAACCGCGTCTTCTTCTGCTCTGGCGGTTCCGAGGCGGTCGAGTCGGCGTGGAAGCTGGCGCGTCAGTACTTCCAGGCCCGCGACGGCCTCCCGCCGGGCCGCAAATACAAGGCGATCGCCCGCAACATCGCGTACCACGGCACGACGTTCGGGGCTCTTTCCATCAACGGAGTCGAAGCTCTCCGAGCGCCGTTCGAACCGCTGGTGCCCGAGGTGGGGCATGTCAGCAACACGAACCGCTATCACCGGCCGCCGGAGGAGACGGAAGAGGAGTTCACGGCCTTCCTGCTCGACGAGCTCGAGCGGACGATCGTCGAGATGGACCCCGAGACGGTCTGCCTCGTCCACATGGAGCCGATCCAGAACGCGGGCGGCTCGTTCATCGCGCCGGCGGGTTACTGGAAGGGCGTCCGCGAGCTCTGCGACCGCTACGACATCCTCCTCTCGGCCGACGAGGTGATCACCGGCTTCGGGCGGGTGGGTCACTGGTTCGCGTCCGAGCGCTACGACATCCGGCCCGACATCGTCACCTGCGCGAAGGGGCTCTCCTCCTCCTACGCGGCGATCGGGGCGGTCGTCGCCACCGACCGCGTGATGCAGCCGTTCCTCGAGGCCACCTCGATGTACACGCACGGGATCACGTTCGGCGGGCATCCCGTGATGAGCGCCATCGCGCTCAAGAACATCGAGATCATGAAGCGGGAGCGGATCATGGAGCACGTCCTCGCCAACGAGGACGCGTTCCGCTCGACGCTCGGGCAGCTGCTCGACCTGCCGATCGTCGGCGACCTGCGCGGGACCGGATTCTTCTACGCGATCGAGCTCGTGAAAGACAAAGAAACGCGCGAGTCGTTCTCGGACGAGGAGTGCGACACGCTGTTGCGCGGGTTCCTCTCGCCGCAGCTCTTCGAGCGAGGGCTCATCTGTCGGGCCGACGACCGCGGCGACCCGGTGGTGCAGATCTCGCCTCCGCTGATCGCGACGCAGGCGGAGTTCGACGAGATGACCGGGATTCTCGGCGACGTGCTCGCCGAGGCCTGGGAGCAAGTGCATTGACCCCCAACCACTTCCAGGGGGCCTGGGGCGTCTCGCGCTTCACGTTCGAGTACCTGACACTCGGGACGCTGTTGGTCATCGTCTTCGTCGGCATGCTCGGCTATCTCGCCGCAGTGTCCGTGCGGAGCCAGACCGTGACGACGGATCTCGGCGGGGCGGCCGCCGAGGCCATCGCGACGCAGCCGGCAGGCTGAGGGGGTTTCCATGGCATCCGAAGCAGACGCACCGGTTCTCGTCGAAGGCCACGTCGCGACGGGCGACAAGGGTCTCAAGGCCGACGCGCTGGGCTACATGTCGAACCTCGTCATCGGGATCGCCTCGACGGCGCCCGCATATTCCCTCGCGGCGACGCTCGGCTTCATCGTCGTGATCACCGGCGTCGGCGTGAGGGCGCCGGCGGTCCTGATCGTCTCGTTCGTGCCGATCCTGTTTGTCTCGCTCGGCTACCGCTACCTGAACAAGGCGGACCCTGACGCGGGCACGACGTTCGCCTGGACGACCCGCGCCTTCGGTCCCTGGATCGGCTGGATGAACGGGTGGGCGATCTTCGTTGCGGACGTGATCGTGATGGCGTCGCTTTCCTACATCGCCTCGCAGTACACATACCTGCTCTTCGGTTGGAACCATGGAGCTACCTCGACGACATGGCTCGCCATCGGCTCGGTCGTCTGGATCGCGCTCATGACCTGGATCTGCTACCGCGGGATCGAGCTCTCCGCCGAGACACAGGTGTTCCTGCTCAGCGCCGAGATCGCCATCCTCACTGCCTTCTCGATCGTCGCGTTCGTGAAGGTCTACAACGGCAACGCACTGCCGGGATCGCTGCACGTGAGCGCGTCGTGGTTCAACCCCTTCGACGTGCCCTTCACGGGTCTCATCGCCGGCGTGCTGCTCGGGATCTTCATCTACTGGGGCTGGGACTCGGGGGTTGCCGTCAACGAGGAATCGCGTGACTCGGCCGAGGGGCCCGGCAAGGCGGCGGTGCTCTCGACGATTCTCCTCGTGCTGATCTACCTCGTCGTCTCGACGGCGGCCATCGCGTATGGCGGCACGCACTTCCTCGGGGTCCACTCGAACGACGTGGTCAATGCGCTGGGTTCGAGCGTCTTCGGTTCGCCCTGGAACAAGCTCCTGATCATCGCCGTCCTCACGTCGGCGTCGGCCTCGACGCAGACGACGATCCTGCCGACCGCGCGGACGACGCTGTCGATGGCGAAATGGAGGGCCATCCCATCGGTGTTCGGGGACATTCACCCGCGCTACCTGACGCCGTCCGTCTCTACGCTCGGGATGGGTGCGCTCTCGGCCGTGTGGACGGTGTTCCTGATCAAGGTCGACACGAGCGGGAACGTCCTCAACGACTCGATCACGGCCCTGGGCTTCTCTGTCTGTTTCTACTACGGCTTCACGGGCCTCGCTTGTGGCTGGTACTTCAGACGCGAGCTGTTCAACAGCGTGCGTGGGTTCATCCTCGCAGGGCTTGTGCCCGTGCTCGGGGGCTTGATGATGGGCTTCGTCTTCGTCAAGGCATGGATCGCCGAGAGCAGTTCGAGTTACAACTACTCGGCGCCCGTCCTCGGCATCCAGATGCCGATCCTGATCGGGATCGGCTCGTTGCTGCTCGGCGTCCCGATCATGCTGATCACGGCGACCAAGTTCCGGCAGTTCTTCCGCCGCAAGACGGAGGTGGCCCCGCCGGGGCTCATTTGACGGTCGAGCCGCGGCTCCCGGCTTGGTGGCTGGAGCAGGCGCTGGCGGCGGAGGGGAATCCGCCGCCGGCGCCCGCTCTGTCCGCAGATGCGACCGCGGACGTGGTGATCGTCGGCGGCGGCTACACGGGTCTGTGGACGGCGCTCGCGCTGCGCGAGCGGGCGCCCGAGCTGCGAGTCACGCTGCTCGAGGCGGAGATCTGCGGAGATGGGCCGAGCGGCCGCAACGGCGGCTTCGTCCACGGCTACTGGGCGGTGCTCTCCTCCCTGCTGCCGCTGCTCGGCGAGGAGCAGGCGCTCGAGCTGGCGCACGCGGGCGAGCGGATCGTGCCGGGCATCCGGGGCTGGGCCGAGTCGCGTGGGGAGGACGTCTGGCTGCGCGAGGCAGGGATGCTCGAGGTGTCCGCTGCGCCCGCACAGGACTCCGCCGTCGACAAGGCCGTCGACGCCGCGGCCCGGGTGAGCCGCGAGGACCAGGCGGTCTCGCTGACGCCGGAAGAGGTCGCGCGTCGGCTCACCTCGCCGGTCTTCCGCGGCGGCGTCTTCTTCCCCGACGGCGCGACGGTCCATCCCGGGTTGCTCGTCCGGGCGCTGCGGCGGGCGGCGCTCGACGCCGGCGTCACGCTGCACGAAGGGACGCCGGTCACGGCTGTGCACGCCGGCTCACCGAACGAGCTCGTCACGCCGGGTGGGATCCTTCGTGCGCCGGACGTCGTGCTCGCGACGAACGCCGCCCTGACCGGCTGGGCGCCGGCCTCGCGCAATCTCACGAACTTCGGCTCGTACGTCGTCCTGACAGAGCCGGCACCCGAGCGGCTCGCCGAGCTCTGCTGGACGGGCGGCGAAGCCGTCATCGACGGGCGGATGTTCCTCCACTACTTCCGCACGACCGAGGACGGGCGCGTCCTCATGGGCAGCGGCACCGGGCCGATCGGGTTCGGCGGGCGCATCGACGATCGCTTCTCGCGCGACCGTCCTACGGCAGCCCGCGCCGAGGCTGGGCTGCGGCGGCTGCTGCCCGGGCTGCGCGACGTCCGCGTCGAGAGGGCGTGGGGCGGGCCGATCGACGTCTCGGCCGACCACCTCCCGTTCTTCCGCACCAAGCCTTGGACGCGGATCCATTACGGCGCCGGCTACTCGGGTAACGGAGCCGGGCCGAGCTGGCTCGGCGGCCAGATCCTCGCTTCGCTCGTCCTCGGTGCCGACGACGAGTGGACGAGGCTGCCGCTCGCCGCGCGCGAGGTGCCGCGCCTGCCGCGGGAGCCGTTCCGCCGGGTCGGCGGCGGGCTCGTCCGCTGGGCGGTCATGGCTTGCGAAGCGGCCGAGGAGGACGGTCGCCGCCCACCGGTCGCCGCTCGTGCCGCAGCCGCGCTGCCCGGGCTGCTCGGAATGGAGCTCGGCACCCGCTAGCCCAGGGAGTACGCTCGCCCGGTGACGGAGGTGCTGCTCTGCGACGTCGGGCCGCGCGACGGCCTCCAGAACGAGCCTGACGTGCTCCCGGTCGAGACGCGCGCGGAGCTCGTCGACCGGCTCGCCGGGGCCGGGCTGCGCCGCATTGAGGCCGTGAGCTTCGTCCGCGGCGACCGCGTGCCGCAGATGGCCGACGCCGAGGACGTGATCGCGCGGGTGCGCCGCCGCGAGGACGTCGAGCTCTCGGGCCTCGTTCTCAACGAGCGTGGCTGGGAGCGCTTCGCAGCCGCCCCGCTCGACCGCGTCAACGTGACCTTCGCTGCCACCGAGAGCTTCAACCAGCGCAACGGGAACGCGACGCTCGCCGAGTCCGTCGAGCGGACGGAGGCGATTCTCGTGGCAGCCGGGGAGACCCCGGCGACCGTGACGATCTCGTGCTCCTTCGGCTGCCCGTTCGAGGGGCGCGTAGATCCGAGTGTCGTGGCGGATCTCGCGTCACGGTTCGTCGACGCGACGGAGGTCGTTCTCGCCGACACGATCGGCGTCGCCACGCCGTCTGCAGTGCGCTCCCTCGTCGAACGTGCGGGAGCGGCCGGGTTCCACGGCCACAACACGCGCAACACCGGCTACGCGAACTGCCTCGCCGCGATCGAAGCCGGCGCACGCGTTCTCGACGCCTCCGTCGGCGGCCTCGGCGGCTGTCCCTTCTCGCCGCGCGCGACGGGGAACGTCGCGACCGAGGATCTCGTCTACCTCCTCGAGGGCGAAGGCGTCGACACGGGCGTCGATCTCGACACACTCGTCGGCGTCTCGCAATGGCTCGAAGGCGTCCTCGGCCGCACGCTCGAGGGCTACGTCTACCGCGCCGGGAGCTGGCCCCCGGCGTAACGCCGCGGCGGCCCGTCAGCCGAGCCGCACGATGCCGGCTGCAGCGAGCCCGGCGATCTCGTCCTCGGAATAGCCGAGCTCGCGGAGGATCTCCTGTGTATGCGCGCCCAGCGCCGGCGGCGGCGCGTGGTGGCGAACGCGTTCGCCGTCGGCCGAAAGCGGCGCTGCGACGGTGACGAGGTCGCCGAGCGACTGCAGGATCCCGAGCGCCTCGGTCTGGGAATGGCGAGCCGCCTGGGCGACGTCGTAGACCGGCGAGGCCGGAACGCCCGCCGCGACGAGCGCTTCCAACAGCTCGGCCGACTCCCACGCCCGTGTCCGCTCCTCGAGCAGGGCGACGAGTTCCGTCCGGTTCGCCACGCGGTCGGGATTCGTGCGGAAGCGGGAGTCGTCGACGAGCTCGGGCGCTCCGAGGGCGCGGCACAAGTCGGCGAAGAGCTTGTCGTTTCCGGCGACGACCATGAGGTCTTCGTCCTGGGTCGGAAACGCCTGGTACGGCACGATCTGCGGGAACGCGCTCCCCTCGCGACCGGGCACGAAGCCGCTGCCGAGATAGCCGACGAGCTGGGACGAGAGCAGCGACAACGCCGTTTCGTAGAGAGAGAGCTCCAGGGTGCGCCCGGTGCCGGTTTGCTCGCGCTCGTACAGTGCGGCGAGCACGCCGAGCGCCGCCCAGACGCCGGTGCCGAGATCGATGAGCGAGACGCCGACACGTACCGACGCTCCGCCCGGTTCGCCCGTCACGCTCATGATCCCCGACGCGGCCTGCAGCAGCGGGTCGTAGCCCGGCTGGTCGCTCAAGGGGCCGTGAGCTCCGAACGCGCCGATCGAGCAGTGGACGAGACGAGGGTTGCGCCCGCGGAGCGTGGCGGCGTCCAGGCCGTGCTTCTCTGCCGCTCCCGGCCGGAGGCTCTGGACGAACACGTCGGCCCGGTCGGCGAGGCGAAGCACGATGTCGCGACCTCGGTCGTCGGCAAGGTCGAGCGCGAGCGAGCGCTTGCCTGCGTTCGAGGCGAGGAACAGCGCGCCATCCCCTTCGACAAAAGGCGGTCCCCAGGCGCGGGAGTGGTCGCCGGCGAGCGGCTCGATCTTCACGACGTCGGCACCAAGTGCCGCCAGAAGCTGGGACGCCGACGGGCCTGCGACCGACGCCGTGAGATCGACGACGCGGATACCCCTCAGCGGCGCCAGTTCGCTCATCGTTCGAGTGCGTAGAGCCAGGTCGGCTTGCCGCGAACCTCCACGTCGCGGTCGAGGCGTTCGCCGAGCTTCTCCGCCACCCGGACCGAGGCCAGGTTGCCGTGCTGGATGAGCGAGATCAGCCGCGTCAGCCCGCGCTCTTCGAATGCCCAGTCGCGCAGTGCACCAGCCGCCTCGGGGGCGTAGCCGTTGCCCCAGTGCTCGCGCGCGAGCCCCCAGCCGATCTCGGTCTCGGAGCCGCCGATCTCCCAGGTCTCGGGATTCCAGCGCAGGAAGCCCACCCGGCCGAGCACGCGTCCATCCTCCTTGCGCTCCACGACGAACATGCCGATGCCCCAGTTCTGCCAGCGCTCGAGCCAGCGCTCGACGGCCCGCTCGGCACCGGCGAGATCGTTGGTCGAGCCGTCGCCGATGTATCGCATCGACTCGGGGTCGGCGAACGCCTCGAGCAACGCCGGCGCATCCCCCGGGAGAGGCTTGCGGAGCAGCAGGCGTTCGGTCTCTAGCATCGCGGGTGCTCCCAGACGACGTGCGGGCCGTATCCGGGCAGGTCGACCGTCTGGTCGGGAGTGGCGCCGAGCCGCTCCGCGACACCCTGCGAGCGGGCGTTGCCGGACGCGATGAGCGAGATGATGCGCGGCGCTTGCAGCCACTCGCGGACGGCGAGTGCCGCTTCGGTCGCATAGCCGTGCCCCCAGTGCTCGCGCGCGAGCGCCCAGCCGAGCTCGGGCACGCCGGCCGCCGACCGCTGCCAGGTCTGCACGTCGTAGTAGTTCGCCCCGACGCGGCCGACGACAGCACCGTCGGATTTCTGCTCGACGAGGAACTTGCCCGACGGGAAGCGCTCCCACTGCTCGATCCACAGCCCGACGAGCTCCGCCGGCGGCTCCGCGACTCCGCCCAGCCAGTCCATCACCTCGGGATCGGAGAGCCACGCCGGCGGCGACTCGACGTCGGTCTCCGTCGGTTTCCGCAGCACCAGCCGCTCTGTCTCGATCACCGTCTCGATCACAGGGGCAACATGATCGAGCGCTCGAACGAGATCACGACCTCGTCGCGCTGGTTGAGGCCGCGCGTGCGCACCCGCACGATCCCGGAATCCGGCCGCGACTGCGACTTGCGCTTCGAGAGCAACTCGGTCTCGGCCCGGATCGTGTCGCCCGGGAAGACGGGCTTGAGAAGGCGCACCTCGTCCCAGCCGAGGTTGACGCCGCGCTCGGACACGTCTGCGACCGACAGGCCCGTGACGAGCGCGAGCGTAAAGGTCGAGTCGACGAGCGGCCGCTCCCACTCCGTCATCGCGGCGTACTCGGCGTCGAAGTGGATCGGATTCGTGTTCAGCGTGAGCAGCGTGAACCAGACGTTGTCGGCCTCCAGTACGGTGCGGCCGAAGCGGCTCGTGTAGACGGCCCCGACCTCCAGCTCCTCAAACGTGCGACTCACGCCTGAGATCATCGCAGCGATGCACGAGCTCGCCCTCGAGCAGCGGCGCGACCTCGGCGTGCGCGCTCCCTGGCATGTCGGCGACGTCACCTGGGGGCTCCGCCAGCACGAGGGGCGCGAGGACGAGTGGACGATCAGGGTCTGGAAGGACGGGAAGAGGACCGTCGCCTGGTCGTGGCTGAAGGGCGCGAAGGGTTGGCTCGAGTTCGACGTCCGTCGCGAAAGGCTGGATCTGCTCGATGAGATCCTCGACGAGCCACGGGCCGAGCTGGCCGTCAGCTTCGACGACGACGCCGAGACGCGTGCAGCGCTGGAGCGGCGCGGTTTCGTCCAGCCCGAATGGTCGATGCACCTCAACGCACGCAACCTCGACGAACTGCCGGCGCAGGCGCCGCTCCCGGACGGCTTCCGCCTACGGACGGTCGAGCCGGGCGACGTGGCCGAGCGTGTCGCGATCCACCGTGAGGTCTGGGCGCCTTCGCGCGTCACCGAGACGAGCTACGCGAACGTCAGAGCGGGCTGGCCGTATCGCGCTTCGCTCGACTGCGTCGTCGAGGCGCCAGACGGGCGCTTCGCCGCTTACGTGCTCGCCTGGCCGGACGACGAGAACCGCGTCGGCCTCTTCGAGCCCGTCGGCACGCGTGAAGAGTTCCGGCGGCGTGGTCTCGGAGCTGCCGTCTGCACCTTCGCCCTTAGACGTCTCTACGAGGAGGGCTTGCGCCAGGCTGTCGTCGGTTGCATGACGGAGCCGGCGTGCGGGCTCTACGAGGCGATCGGCTTCCGCCGCCACGCCTCGCTCGTCGGCTACTCGCGCTGACGCTTCTTGTCGAGCAGGCCGTCGAGCGCGGAGTCGAGCCGACTCTCGACGAAGGCGTTGATCTTCTGCTCGAACCGCTTCGACATGTCCTCCTCGGGCGAGCTCGGGGTCTCCGTCTTCAGCGGCTTGTCGGCCAGCGAGCGCCCGTCGATCGTCAGCTCGTAGATGTGCTCGTGCTGCACGTCCTTGAGGTGCTGCTGGCCCAGGTCGTGGACGGCGACGCCGTCGGGGAGCTGGTTGCCGATCAGCGCGCGGGTCGTCTCCGAGACGAGGATCTGGCCGCCGTGGCCGGCCGCGGAGATGCGCGCAGCGCGCACGACGTCGAGGCCGAGGTAGCCCTCCTCCCCGATGTGCGGCTCGCCCGTATGGATCCCCATGCGCACGAGCACCTCTTGACCGCCGGGCCAGTCGTGCTCGTGGAGAGCTCGCTGGGCGTCGACCGCCGCGGCGACTGCGTCGCGCGCCCGGGGGAACGAGAAGAAGAACGCGTCGCCCTGCGTGTCGATCTCCGTTCCGCCGTGCGCGCCGAACGTCTCGCGCACGAGGCGCCGGTGGTCGGCAGACACCCGCCCGTAGTTCTCGTCGCCGAGCTCCTGCAACAGGCGCGTCGAGCCTTCGATGTCGGTGAAGACGAACGTGACGGTGCCGCCGGGCAGCTGTGACATCGCCCCTACGCTACCCCGATGAACCGGCTTGCGCAGGAGACGAGCCCCTACCTCCTCCAGCACGCCGCCAACCCGGTCGACTGGCAGCCGTGGGGCGAGGAGGCGCTCGGTCGCGCCCGCGCGGAGGGCAAGCCGCTGCTCGTCTCGATCGGCTACTCGGCCTGCCACTGGTGTCATGTGATGGAGCACGAGTCGTTCGCCGACGAGGGAACCGCAGCGGTGATGAACGAGCTCTTCGTAAACATCAAGGTTGATCGTGAGGAGCGGCCGGACGTCGACGCGGTCTACATGGACGCGGTCGTCGCGCTCACCGGGCAGGGCGGCTGGCCGCTCACTGTCTTCCTCACGCCCGACGGCGAGCCCTTCTACGGCGGCACCTACTTTCCGCCCGAGCCGCGGCACGGGCTGCCCGCGTTTCGGCAGGTGCTGCACGCGGTCGCCGAGGCGTACCGGGAGCGGCCGCAGGACATCGCCGCGCAGGCCGAGGCGCTCGTCGAGGCGTTGCGCCGCTCGGCCGAGACCGAGCAGTCGCGCGAGCCGCTGACCGAGGCGCTGCTCGTCGAGGCCGAGCGCGGTCTGCTCTCGCAGCTCGATCCACGCTGGGGCGGCTTCGGGTACGCGCCGAAGTTCCCACCCGCGTCCGCGCTCGAGTTCCTGTTGCGGCGTGGTGTTCTCGAGCCCGTTCGGCTCACGCTCGACGGGATGCCGGCCGGCGGGATGTACGACCTGGTGGGCGGCGGCTTCCACCGCTACTCGGTCGACGCGCAGTGGCTCGTGCCGCACTTCGAGAAGATGCTTTACGACAACGCGCTGCTCGTTCCGCCGTATCTGCACGCGTGGCTGCTCACCGGCGAGGAGCGGTACCGCGTCGTCGCCGAGCAGACGCTCGACTACATGGTGCGCGATCTTCGCCTCGAGAACGGCGGCTTCGCGTCGTCGCAGGACGCGGACACGGACGGGGTCGAGGGGCTGACCTACACGTGGACGGCGGAGGAGGAAGCGCCTGCGGAGCTGCTGCAGCCGTTCGAGCACGGGCGCTCGGTTCTGCGTGGCGCTTTGGCCGAGGAGACGCGCGCGCAGCTGCTCGAGATCCGCGGTCGCCGGCCGCAGCCCGCTCTCGACGACAAGGTGATCGCGGCCTGGAACGGCCTCGCACTCGCGGCGCTCGCGGAGGGAGCGCGCCGGCTCGAGCGCGCGGACCTGCTTGCCGCGGCGGTAGAGCTCGGCACGCTTCTGGCGGTCGATCCCCTTTGGCGGACGCTTCGCGACGGCGAGGCCAAGTACCCGGCGTTCCTCGAGGACTACGCGAACGTGGCGCACGGCCTCTACGAGCTGCACGTCGCGACCGGCGAGCTGCGTTGGCTGCACGAGGCGCGGCGGGTCGCGCTCGCCGCGGTCGAGCGGTTCGGCGACCCCGAGCGCGGCGGCTTCTTCCTTGCGCCGGCCGACGGCGAGCAGCTCGTCGCGCGGCAGAAGGCGTTCGACGACAACCCGACGCCGGCGGGGAGCTCGATGCTCGCCTTCGTCCTGCTGCGCCTCGCGAGGATCTGGGGCGACGACGAGCTCGAACGGCAGGCCGTGGGGGCGCTGCGGCTCGTGCGAGACCTCCTGCCGCGGGCGCCTTCGGCGTTCGGCTGGGCCCTCTGTGCAATCGACCTCCACCTCTCGCCGCCGCGCGAGCTTGCCATCGTCGGCGGCACCGATTCGGAGGTGGCTCGCGCCGCGTTGCGCGGCTTCGCCCCGAACACCGTCGTCGCCTTCGGCCCGGCCGACGGCGTTCCGCTGCTCGAAGGCAAGACGCTCGTCGGCGGCAGGCCTGCGGTCTACGCCTGCGAGCGCTTTGCGTGCCGCGCGCCCGTCACCGACGCGTCGGAGCTCAGCTGAAACGACGAGGGGGAGCCGGAGCCCCCCCTCGCATGCTCGGATTCGGTTCCGTCGCCTCTAGTGGATGCCGGTGTAGAGCTTGCCGATTGAGTGCCAGTCGCCGGCGTTTCCGCCCTTCCACTTGATGAGCTTGAGCTGCTCCATCGGGAAGGTGCGGCTCTTCGACGTCTGCACGGTCATCCCCGGGTAGATGAACGGGTTCTTGTTCTTGCCCGTCTCGTGGAGGTTGCGCAGTGCGTTCATGAGGCTTGCGCGCGTCGGGTTGTTGCCCGCGTGCTTGAGCGCATCGACGAACGTCCAGCCGACCGCGAGCCCGTAGATGATGTTCCCGTCGCCCTCGGCGAAGTCCTGATTCAAGGCCGGTGCGTACTTCGCGATGATCGACTTGGCGAGCTGCATCCCCTTCAGGTTCGCCTGCACGGTCTGGCTCGCCGTGTAGGTCGAGGAGATGATGCCGTTCAGGCTGGCTCCGTTCTGTCCGGCCGCCAGCGCGAAGAGACGGTTCGCGGACACGTTGTTGACGAGCGTCAGCGGGCTCCAGCCGATCAGCGTCCTCGCGACGAGCGCCTGGATCGTCGGTGCCGGCGTCGCGAAGATCACGAACGTGTCGGCTCCGTGCGCCTTCAGGACCGCGACGTGCGTCCCGATCACCTGCGCGGAGTCGCTCACGTTGTACGACTCGGCGTCGACGATCTGGTTCGCGTGCGAGCCGAGGCCGTTCTTCAGGCCGTTGAGGTAGTTCTTGCCGTAGGCGTCGTTCTGGTAGAGAACGCCGATCTTCGCCCCCGGCTTGTTGTTGAGGATGTACTTCGCGTACACCTTCGCCTCACCCGGATAGTCGGGCTGCCAGCCCTCCGTCCACGGCCGCGGCGTCGTCGCGCCCGCACCGGGGCATGCCTTGTGGACGCACTGGCCCCAGTAGGCATCGCCTGTGGCGACGAGCACCTGCGGGACCTTGTTCTGGTTGAGGTACTTCCACGTGGAGAGGATCGGTGCCGTCCCGAGGCTCCCCACAATTGCGAAGACGTGATCCTGCTCGACGAGCTTCTTGGTCTGCGGCACCGTCTGTGACGGGTCGTAGGCGTCGTCGAGTGCGATGTCCTTGATCGTGCGGTGGAACACGCCGCCGTGCGCGTTGGCGTAGGCGTAGTACGCCTGCTCGGCCACCGGGATCGTCTTGTAGAGCGACGCAGGACCGGTGAACGGGAACGTGCCGCCGATCGTGATCTGACTCTTCGACACTCCCGGCGTTGTTGTGTGCGAAGCAGCTGCCGCGCTTGCGATTGCTGCTGTGGCGAGGAGAGCGCAGACGAGCGCTCCCAGCGTTCTACGGTTGACACCCATGGGCGCCCCCTCCGATTTCGATTGTTTCCGTAGAGACGAATTCACGGGCAGTTTGATGGAGATTGACTCGCGGTTCAAGCATCGGCTGGATTCCGCAGCCGAGCGATGAGCCCGGCGGCCCCTCCGGGGAGCAGGAGCATGACCACGATGACGGCCGCGCCGAAGACGACGTCCTGGCCGTGGGCGGAGCCGATGACGGGGACGCTGCTCGAGACGTTCGGCAGAAGTCCGATGAATGCCGCGCCGACGAGGATCCCCCAAAGCGAGCCGAGGCCGGCGACCGCGACGCCGATCAAGAGCTCGAGCGAGAGCAGGATCCCGAACTCGCTCGGCTCGGCGAACCCATTGGTGGCGAGCACGAACAGCGAGCCGGCGACACCGGCGAACGCGGCGGAGATGCCGAAGGCGAGCGTCTTGTAGACGGGGAGCTCGACTCCCGAGGCAACTGCGGCGATCTCGCTGTCGCGGACGGCGCGGAAGGCGCGGCCGATCCGGCCGCGCAGGATCAGCCAGGCAAGCACGAGCAGGATCGCCGACGCCGCCCAGGAGACGCCGTAGAGCCACCTGTCGGTCACCGTCTGCGAGGTCTCGACGCCGTCCCTTCCGCCGAGGAACGTCGACCATTCCAGCGGCAGTTGCGGTACCGAGACCGCGAACGCGAAGGTCGCCAGCGCGAGATAGACGCCCGAGAGCCGCAGGGCCGGCAGGCCGAGGAGCACGCCGACGACGAAGCAGAGCGCGAAGGCCATCACCATCGTCAGGATGAGGTTGGTGTGGTGGTCGCGCGACATGACGGCCGTCGTGTAGCCGCCGATCATCATGAACGCGCCGTGCCCGATCGAGATCTGGCCGGTGTAGCCGGTCAGGATGTTGAGGCCGAGCACGGCGATGAAGAAGATCCCGACCTGGGCGACGAGCCCGAGGTTGTAGTCGCTGAGGGCGAACGGCAGGACGCAGAGCACCGCCACGACGACGGCAATCGAGACGACGGCGAAGAGCCGGCGCGTCAAACCCGCCTCACCTCGCGCCGGCCGAAGAGCCCGGACGGCTTGAACAGAAGCACGGCGAGGATGACCGCGAACGCGAACGGCAACTGGAGCTCGGTGCTGATCGCCGGCACGTACTCGACGACGAGATTGAGTGCGACGCCGATGATCAGGCCGCCGACGATCGCCCCGCCCGGGCTTTCGAGGCCACCCAGCGCGGCCGCGGCGAACGCGTAGACGAGGATCGGCTGCATCAGCGTGGGCTCGAGGAAGAACTGAGACGGCTCGGCCATCAGCCCCGCCACCGCGCCGAGCACCGCGGCGAGCCCCCAGCCAATCGCCAGCATCCGGTCGACGCGCACGCCGACGAGCGCCGACGCGGCCGGGCGGAACGCCGCCGCACGCATCGCGAGCCCGAGCTTCGTGAAACGGAAGAGCGCCCAGACGAGCACCACCGAGATGAGCACGACGACGAACATCCCCGGGTACAGCCGCGAGATCGAGACCTCGCCTACTCGGTAGACCTTCGTCCCGAACGGCGACGGCATGTACCTGAAGCTGCCTCCCCAGATCCAGTTGACGACGCCGTCGATCAGGATGAAGAGGCCGACGGTGACGATGACCGCGGCGATCGCCGAGCGGTGCAGGACCGGCCGGATGAGGGTCACCTCGAGCACGGTTCCGAGCACGAACGCGATGCCGAGCGTCGCGAAGAAAGCCTCCCAGTACGAAAAGCCCCACTGGATGAGCTGATACGCGATGAACGTCGTCAGCATCGCGAGCTCGCCCTGGGCGAAATTGACGATGTGGGTGGCGCGGTAGACGAGGACGAGCGCTAGGGCGAGGCTTCCGTAGACGGAGCCGAGCGCGAGCCCCTGGACGGTCAGCTGGGCGAAGAGCGAGCTCCGTAGACACCCGATGAGGAGGCCGATCGCGCAGAGGATGAGAACCAGCACGACGGGTGAGACGACACCGCCGAGGGCCGCGCCGCGACTGCGCAGCCCGTCGAGCCGGGATGTCTCCGCTGTCGCCATCAGTAGCCGAGGTAACTGCGGCGGACGGAGTCATCGGACCGGAGCTCCTCGCTCGTCCCCGAGAGCGCGACGCGGCCGGCCTCGAGGACGTAGCCGGCCTCGGCGGCCTGCAGCGCGAGGTGTGCGTTCTGCTCCACGACGAGCACGGTCAGGCCCTCCCGCTCGTTGAGCTCGCGGACGATTCGGAAGAGCTCCGCGACGAGCACCGGCGCGAGCCCGAGCGACGGCTCGTCCAAGAGCAGGAGCCGCGGCCGCAGGACGAATGCACGGGCGAGCGCGAGCATCTGCTGCTCGCCGCCGCTCAGCGTCCCCGCCTGCTGCCGCCGTCGCTCCGAGAGCCAGGGGAAGTAGGAGAAGACGCGCTCGAGCTCGGGTTGGATCGAGCCGCGGCGCGTGTAGGCGCCGAGCTTGAGGTTCTCCCAGACCGTGAGCTCCGAGAAGGTGCCTCGGCCTTCCGGCACGTGCGCCACGCCCAGCCGGGCGACGCCGTCGGGGCCGAGCCGGCCGAGCGGCCTCCCGGCCAGCCGGATGCTGCCCGACCGCCGCACCATGCCCGAGATCGCGCGCAGCGTCGTCGTCTTGCCGGCGCCGTTCGGCCCGAGCACGGCGACGATCGATCCTTCCTCGGCGACGAGCGAGATTCCGTGCAGCACATGAACGGGGCCATAGCGCGCCTCGACGTCCTCGAGCTCGAGCAGCGCCGTCACGCCGCGATCTCTCCGCCGAGATACGCCTCGATCACCGCGGGGTCGCGCTGTACGTCGGCGGGAGAGCCGGCGGCGATCGTCCGGCCGAAGTCGAGCACGTGGACGTGCTCGCAGACCTCCATCACGAGCCGCATGTGGTGCTCGACGAGGAGGACGGTCAGCTCGCGCTCGTCGCGCAGGCGGCGAATGAGATCGACGAGCGCGTCGACCTCCTCGTGATTGAGGCCGCCGGCCGGCTCGTCGAGGAGCAGCAGCCGCGGCCGGCTCGCGAGTGCTCGTGCGAGCTCGACGCGCTTCAGGGTTCCATACGGCAGGCCCGCGGCCGGACGACCCGCATGCTCGGCGATCCCGACGTCGGCGAGCGTCTCGAGCGCCTGGCGCTTCTGCTCGCGCTCGCGCCGCAGCCGCGTCGAGATGTGGGCTCCCACGAGCACGTTCTCGAGCACGGTGAGCTGCGGGAAGAGCTCGAGGTTCTGGAAGGTGCGGGCGATCCCGAGCCGGATGATGCGGCTCGGCCGGACGCGGCGGAGCGAACGTCCGTCGAAGACGACGTCTCCGGAGTCGAGCTTGTAGAGGCGTGTGATCGCGTTGAAGGCGGTCGTCTTGCCGGCGCCGTTCGGTCCGATCAGTCCGGCGATCGAGCCCTCATCGACGGCGAGCGAGACGTCGTCGAGCGCGACGATCCCGCCGAACCGCAGCCGAGCGCGGTCGAGCGAGAGGAGCGGCACGCTCAGTCCGCCGCCTGGAGCGAGCGGCCGCCGGCCGACTGCATCCCGGCGAGCATCCCGGGCGGAGACGCTCCCTCCGGGAAGCGCGCGAGCAGCTCTCCCAGCAGCGCATCCGGCTCCCAGCCCTCCGGCGCATCGAGCAGCTCATTCGCGCTCCAGCCGCGCAGGACGTTGACGGCGCCACCCCAGACGTGGATCACCTGACCGGTGATCGCCTGCGCCTCGTCGGCGCAGAGCGCGACCACCACGGCCGAGACGTTCGCCGGATCGAGCGGGTCGAACCCGTCGGGCGGCGCGTCCATCTGGAACGTCTCCTCGGTCATGCGCGTGCGCGCGTTCGGCGCGAGGCAGTTGACCGTGACGCCGTAGCGCTGCAACTCCTGCGCGACGATGACCGTGAAACCTGCGATGCCCGCCTTCGCCGCGCCGTAGTTGGCCTGGCCGACGTTGCCGAAGACGCCCGACGGGCTCGACGTGTTGACGACCCGGCCGCGCACCTCGTCGCCGGCCTTCGACCGTTCGCGCCAGTACGCCGCCGCAGCGCGGGTCGGCGCGAAGTGGCCTTTCAGGTGGACGGCGATCACGGCATCCCACTCGTCCTCGGTCATGTTTACGAGCATTCGGTCGCGGAGGATTCCGGCGTTGTTGACGAGGATGTCGAGCCGCCCGAACTCGTCGATCGCCTGCTGCACGAGCCGCTCGCCTCCGGCGAAGTCCGCGACGTTCTCGCCGTTGGTCGATGCCTCGCCGCCGGCGGCGCGGATCTCCTCGACGACCTGCTCGGCCGGGCCGGGGTCGGCTCCCTCACCGGCGACGCCCGCGCCGAGGTCGTTGACGACGACCTTCGCCCCGGCGTTCGCAAGGGCGAGCGCGTGCGAGCGGCCGATCCCGCGCCCCGCGCCTGTGACGATCGCGACCTTGCCGCTCAGATCCGGCATTCGCGGAGCTTATTCGTCCGGGAGGTAGCGGTCGAGGTAGTGCGGACTCGCAATCCGCAGTCGCTCCGCGACATCGGCCTTGACGCGCGCCAGTGTCCCGGCGGGGACGTCGCCGGCCCGGATCTGTGCGGCGAGCTCGCGGAGCTCGGCGTCGTCGGAGGGCGGTAGGTTCTCGAGCTCGCGCCGCACGATGCCGAGCGCGTTCAGCGCCACGAGCATCCGGAAACGCGTGCGATGGTCGGTGAGCGTGGGGAGGATCTCGCCGGCGAGGAACTCCTCGATCGCCTCGGCGAGCTCTTGCGCTGTCGGCCGGTCGCTCACGTCACGCCCTGCCGTTCCAACAGGTGGCAGATCTCGTATTCGACCTCGGCGCCGAGCCGGCCGAGGATCGCGAGCTCGACGCTCCGGTCCTGTGCCCTCAGGTGCCGTTGCGCCTGGGTGAGGCAGCCGATCGCCCAGCCGACGTTGCCGGCGAGTTCCCAGTAGTCGAGCTCCTCGGGACGGACGTCGAAGCCGGTCAGCTCGTTGTAGCGCTCGAGGTACGGCTCGACCTTGCCGATCCCGCCGAGGCGCAAGTCGTCGGTGCCGAATCGCCACGCGCGGACGAGGCCGAACGAAATGTCGCGTGCAGGGTCGTCGAGGTGCGCGAACTCCCAGTCGAGGACACCGACGAGCCCGTCCTCGTCGATTGCGAGGTTGCCGATCCGGAAGTCCCCATGGACGACGACCGGGTCCCGTGGGGGCGGCCGGTGCTCGCGTAGCCACCAGAGCCCGAGCTCGATCGCCGGATGCGGCTCGCCGACCTCGTCGAACTCGTCCACGAGGCGGTCGATCGTCGCCTCCTCGAGAAACGGCAGCTCTGCCGCCGCGAGGGCGTGGATCTTGGCCAGCTCCTCCGCCATCTGCAGCGGCAGTCGCTCGGGGACATTCATGCGCACGATGCGCCGGCCGATCGTCTCGCCGGGGATGCGCTCCATCACGAACGCCTCCCGCCCGTCGAGATCCGCGATGTAGAGAAGGGGCTCCGGCACCTTGACGCCCGCAGCGTGCGCGGCCTGCAGCACCTGAAACTCGTGCCGCAGGGACAGCGTGTGACGGTGGATGACGCCGCCGCCCGCGCGCCGGACGAGCAGGCGCCGTTCGCCCGCGTCCACGGCCCACGCTTCCTTCGACGCGCCGCCCGGCAGCAGCACCGGCTCCGAGATCGGTCCGAGTACCGCTTCGAGTACCTCGCGCATGTCTGCGATCATCGCGGCTGTGGAGGGCAAGCGCGAGCGCGTGCGTGCGTTCATGGAAGAGCACGTCTTTCCGAACGAACCTGCGCTGATCCGGGAGGACGACGCGGCCGACGCGCTCGTCCGCGACCTGCAGCAGAAGGCGCGGGATGCCGACCTCTGGGCGCCGCACCTGCCGCCGGAGGCAGGCGGCTCGGGCAGCGGCTTCCTCGAGTACGCGCACCTCAACGAGGAGATCGGCCGCAGCTACGTCGCGCAGCTGATCTTCGGGTGCCAGGCGCCGGACGCCGGGAACGCCGAGATCCTTCACCTCTACGGGACGGACGAGCAGAAGGAGCGCTTTCTTCAGCCGCTCGTCGCGGGCGAGGTCAGGTCCTTCTTCGGCATGACCGAACCGGAGGTGGCCGGATCCGACCCGACGCTGCTGCGTGGGCGCGCCGTGCGCGACGGCGACGAGTGGGTGATCGACGCGCACAAGTGGTTCTCGTCGGGAGCCGACGGTGCCGCGTTCGGTGTCGTCATGGTCGTGACCGAGCTCGAAGCCGAGCCGCACCGGCGCGCCTCGATGATCCTCGTCCCGACCGACACGCCCGGTTACGAGCTCGTGCGGCGCATTCCGGTGATGGGCCACGAGGGGCGCGGCTGGGGGACGCATTGCGAGACGCGCTTCACCGGCGTCCGCGTACCCGCGGCGCACACGCTCGGCGAGCCTGGCGACGGTTTCCGGATAGCGCAGAAGCGGCTGGGGCCGGGCCGGATCCATCACGTCATGCGCTGGCTCGGTCAGATGCAGCGCGCGTTCGAGCTCATGTGTGCCCGCGCGCTCGAACGGGAGGCGTTCGGCGGCGCGCTCGCCGAGAAGCAGACGATCCAGAACTGGATCGCCGAGTCGGCCGCCGACATCCAGGCCTGCCGGCTGATGACGGTCCAGGCGGCCGAGCGGCTCGATGCCGGAGACGAGGCGCGCGTCGAGATCTCCCTGATCAAGTTCTTCGCGGCGCGGGTGCTCGGCGAGGTGCTCGACCGCGCAATCCAGGTGCACGGCGGCCTCGGCCTCACCGAAGACACGCCGCTCGCGCTCATGTGGCGGATGGCGCGCGCCGGGCGGATCTACGACGGCCCCGACGAGGTGCACAAGTCGGTCGTCGCGCGTCGCATCCTGCGCTCGTTCGCGGAGGGGGACGGCTGGCGCTTCACGTGACGCTCCAGGGCCGGCGCGTCCGGCTCGAGCCGCTCGAGCCGTGGCACGAGGAGGCGCTGTGGGAGGTCGCGCAGGATCCGCGTACCTGGCGGTGGATGCGCGTCTGGGGAAACGAGAGCCGCGAGCGCTTCCACGAGTGGTGGGAGAGCCTCGAAATGGGGTTCGCCCACTACCTCGACGACGTGCTCGTCGGACACACGAGCTTCCTCAACGACCGGCCCGACGATCGCGTCGTGGAGGTCGGCAACACGTGGCTCCATCCCGACGCTTGGGGGACTGACGCGAACACGGAAGCGAAGTACCTCCTCATGCGGCACGCGTTCGAGGACGAGGGCTATCTGCGCGTCGAGTTCAAGACCGACGCGGCGAACGAGCGGTCGCGGCCGGCGCTCGAGAAGGTCGGCGCGACGTTCGAGGGGGTCGCCCGCAAGCACATGCTCGTCCGCGGAGGCGAGCGGCGCGACTCGGCCTGGTACGCGGTGATCGACGACGACTGGCCGGAGGTGAAGGCGAGCCTCGAGCGTCTGCTGGCGGGCTAGCCGAGCAGGCGCGTCTTCAGGATGCGGTCGAGCTTCGGGAAGTGCTTCTTCAGGAACGCCTCGCCGTGCTGCGTGATCTGCGCCTGTGCGTTGCTGGGCTGCTCGCCGTACCCGTGGTAGAGGTGCTCGAGCGTCGCGAAGCCGCTCGTGACCGTCCCGAATGGGGCGAAGCCGTCCTTGTCAAGCGTCGGGTTCGAGCCGAGGTTCACGAAGACCTGGGTCGTTCGCGTGTTCGGCCCGGCGTCGGCGAAGACGATCGTCCCGCGCTTGTTCGAATGCCGCACGGGATCGTCGTGGATGGTCGCCTGTTGCCACGCCTGCGCGATCTTCGGCGTCCCGCTGATTCCCCACTGGACGACGAACCCGGGGATGACGCGGAACAGGCGTTGGCCGTTGTAGAACCCGGCGTGCACGAGGTTGTAGAAGCGGTCGGCGCCGCGCGGCGCCCACTTGCGGTTGACGGTGACGACGAAGGGGCCCTTGGTGGTCGAGAAGCGCACCCGGAAGACCGCGGGCGCCGTGGCATGGAGCGAAGCCGGATGAAGCAGCGAGGGACCTGATGCCGCTGCGGCGCCGGCGAGCATGGCGGCGGCAGCGACGGCCGCGAGGAGCGTCTTCTTCACGCGCGGCAGGGTAGCGCCGGAGTCAGCTGGAGCCGAGCGCCGTGCGGATGTGCTCGATTGCCTGGTTCTCCTGCTCCGAGACGCCCTTCGCCGCCTCCGCGACGGACTGGGCGACGTCCAGCACGAGCTGCTTGTAGGCAGGGAGATCCTCTGGCGATTTCGCCTCGAGCAACGAGACGGCCTGCTGGAGCGTCGTGACCGTGCTCTGCTCGACCACCTCGGGCGAGGCAGTCGCTCCGAACGGCCGCTCGTGCCCGGTCGCGAGGTCGCGGATCAGCGAGCTGTCGCTGTGCTCGTGCGCGTCGCGCAGGTGATGGGCGAGCGCGTTCGCCTCCTTGAAGCTGTCGAAGAACCCGCGGTCGACGAGAGCGACATACAGCCCGGCACCGGCAAGCCCCTCCTGCAGCGTCTTCCATTCCTCTTCGGTGAAGTCAGCTTTGGTGGCCATGCAGGGGAGTATGGCGGAAGGCACGTCGCCCGTTTCGGACGATGTGGCACCGGTTGCCGCGACGGAGAGTGCGGCGGTGCAGTCGTTGATCCCGACGCTCGTCGGACTCGGGCTCGCGATAGCCGTCTGCAGCCCGGTCTCCGTCGTGACGGTCATCGTCCTGCTGACGATGCCGTCGGGCAGGCGCCGCGGCATCGCGTTCCTCGTCGGCTGGCTCCTGGCGATCGCGGTCATCGCGGTGGTCGTCGTGGGCTTCGCACACGGCCAGGACTTCAGCTCGAACAAGACGACGCCGTCGCGTGCAGCGTCGATCGCAGAGGTCGTCGTGGGAGTGATTCTCGTGCTCGCGGCTTTCCGAGGCCTACGGTCGCGAGGGCAGCGGGGAGCGAGCGGCGGAACGCCGAAGTGGCTCGCTCGGCTCGACGACACGCACTGGGTGATCGCCGTAGTCGTGGGCGCGTTCATGCTCACGTACTCGCTGACGATCGCGGCGGCGGCCGAGGTCCTGAAGGCGAATGTCTCGGCGGAGGACGACATCCTGGCGTTTGCGGTGTTCGCCGTCGCCTCGGTGATCACGATCCTCGCGCCGATCGTGGTCGTCATCGTCGCTCCGGACCGGTCGACGCGGTTACTCGCTGCGTGGCGCGGCTGGCTGCTCGGCAATTCGCGCCTGATCGGTCTGATCGCGCTGGTCGTGATCGGCTCCGCCCTGATCGCGAGGGGCGTGCACGACCTGATCTCCTGACCTCGCTCAGGTCTCCGGCAAGGAGGGGGGCGACGGGTCGGTCGCGGCCGTCGCCTCGGCCGGCTCCGCTTCGACCAGCTTGCCGGTCCAGAGAACGTGCCAGATCCTCCTGGGAACGGCGCGGAACCCGGAGTGGCGAACGATCTTGGCTGTTTGCCGTCCGGCGAGCAGCGCCCCGATGAGACCGATGACCGTTTGCACGATCGCGATCGTGACGGTGACCGAGCCGACGGGCTGACCGGTGAGACGGGAGACAAGCGGACCGAGAAGCCAGATGGGGATCCACCAGATGCCGATCAGCGCCACCCCGAGCCGCAACCGGAAGACCGACACCTGTTCCATGGGGTGAGAATGACAGCCGCACAGGAGGTGCAGGCCCGAGATGGCGCCGATTGCCGGCTACCCGCCCTCGTCTTGCCGCACGATCTGGGTGCAGCGGGCGCTCGCGATCAACTGCTCGTCCTGGAACAACTCGGCCGCGCAGAAGACGACGCGGCGGTTGCGCTGCACGACTCGGCCCTCGGCCCGCATGGTTCCCGGCCGCGCCGAGCGGTGGAACTCCGTGCGGAGGTCGGCCGTGAGGAAGTCCTCGTCCTCTGTCATGAGCGTCCAGCAGGCGCCTCCCATCGCGGTGTCGAGGAGCGCGGCGACCATGCCGCCGTGCACGATCGGTCCCGACGGCGAGTGGAAGCAGTACTCGACGGGCGCGTCCCACTCGATCACCGCGGCGCCGTCGGCCTGTGCGAGGCCGCGATAGGCGAGCGTGTTCCAGACGTGCGGATCGGGCGGTGGATGCTCGCCCCACGGCTTTCTCGAGCGCGGACTCAACGGTGCACCCTCACCTGGGGCCCGGCACTCCCGGGAAGCGGAACGGCTCGACGCGGTTCGACTGCACGACCCACGCGCGGCCAGTCTCCTCGTCCTCGAGCACGCGCAGCGCTGCCTCGGCGACGAAGGAGGCCTCGATCAGCGGGACCTCGAGCTGCCCGCGCAGCTCGTCTTCCACGATCGGCGTGTCGGTGAAGCCGGGGCAGATCGCGTTGAGCCGGATGCCCCGGCTCGCCAGCCCCGGCGCGGCCGCGCGGACCCAGCCGACGACGGCGTGCTTCGTGGCGGTGTACGCGGGATCGAACGGCATTCCGGTGAGTCCGGCGAGCGAGGCGGTGGCCACGATCGAGCCGCCGTTCGGCATCAGCCGCGCCGCGAGCTCGCGCGTGCCGTAGACGACGCCGTCGAGATTGGCGCCGACGATTCGCCGGTACTCGGCGTCGGGGAGCTCGGCGACATCGGGGTGGCCGATCCCGATCCCGGCGTTGAGGAAGGCGGCGTCGAACTCTCCCTCGAGCGACCGCCACGCGTCCGGCTCGCCGACGTCGAACTCGGGCAGGTCGAGAACCGTCGTCTCGGCGTCGCCGAGCGCCTCGACGATCGCCGCACCGATCCCGCCGCGGCCGCCCGTGACGAGCGCCTTCACGGAACGAGCACGACCTTGCCGACACTGCGGCGAGACTCGACGAGCGCGTGCGCGTCCTCGACCGCCGCGAGCGGGAACTCCGCGCCGACGACCGGCCGGATCCTGTGTCCACTCCAGAGCTCGAGCAGCTCCCGCGTCGCAGCCGCGATCACGTCGGGCGCGTGGCGGAGGAGTCGGCCGATGTAGACACCCTGGACGCCAACATTTCGTCCGACGAGCTGCGCCGGCTGCAGCTCCGGCCAGAGGCCGCCGGCGAAGCCGATCGCGACCAGCTGGCCGAGTGGGCGGAGCCGCGAGACGGCAGCTTCGAACAGCTCGCCGCCGACCGGATCGATGACCACGTCGACGCGCAGGTCCTCGGGAAGCTCGTCGTAGACGTACGCCTCCTCGGCGCCCAGCTTGCGGCAAAGATCGAGCTTCTCGGGCGACCCGACAGCCGCGACCACGCGCGCGTTGAGCGCGCGGGCGACCTGGATCGCGGCGGTGCCGACGCCGCCGGCCGCGGCGTGCACGAGCACCGTCCCCTCCTCCTCGAAGCGCACCTGCCGCGTCAACGGGACGTAGGCGGTCAGGAAGGTGAGGAGAAAAGCCGCGCCCTCGGCGAACGTCGCGTCGGCGGGCAGCGGGACGAGCGAGGCCCGCGGCACTGCGACCAGCTCCGCGTACGCGCTCGCCGGAGCCATCGCCATCACGCGCGTCCCGTCCTCCAGCTCGCCGGCGAGCTCGACTCCGAGCACCGCGGGCAGCTCCGGCATCTGCGGATAGCGGCCGCGCCGGATCAGGACGTCGAGGAAGTTGATCCCGGCTGCTCGCACGCGTACGAGCGCCTCGCCGTCCGTAGGAACCGGGTCGGGAACGTCGCGCAGCTCGAACGGCCCGTCGACCTCGCTGAGGACGGCAGCTTTCAAGCGATCGGCGTCTGCGCAGGCTCGCCGGCGAACTGCTCGCGGAGCGCCATCTTGCGGAATTTGCCGACGCTCGTCTTGGGGATCTCGGCGACGAACTCCACGCGCTCGGGGATCCACCACTTCGCGAACTGCGGCACGAGGAATTCGCGCAGCTCGTCGGCCGTCGCGGACTCGCCCTCGCGCAATACGACCGCTGCGAGCGGCCGCTCGCCCCATTTGTCGTCAGGCACGGCGATCACGGCCGCCTCTGCGATCGCGGGATGCGCCATGAGCGCGTTCTCGAGCTCGACCGACGAGATCCATTCGCCGCCCGACTTGATCACGTCCTTCGAACGGTCCTTGATCTGGATGAAGCCGCGCGGATGGATCGAGACGATGTCGCCGGTACGGAACCAGCCGTCCGCGCTCCAGCGGTCGGCCGTGTCGGGCGCGTCGAAGTAGCTCGCCGCGACCCACGGCCCGCGCACCTCGAGCTCGCCCATCGCCTCGCCGTCCCACGGCACGTCCTCGTCGCCGGCGCGCGCCCGAACCTCGACGAACGGCAGCGGAAAGCCGACCATCGCCTGGTAGTCCCAGCGGGTCTCGTCGTCGGCCTCGGCGAGATCGGGCGGCAGCGCGACCGTCGAGGCGACTGGCGAGGTCTCGGTCATCCCCCAGCCCTGGCAGATGCGTAGGCCGTGCCGCCCCTCGAAGGCCGCGATCATCGCGCGCGGTACCGCCGAGCCGCCCACCAGCATCGCCTTCATCGCCGACAGGTCCCAGTGGCCGGGTTCGGCATCGAGCCGTGCGAGGATCCCCATCCAGATGGTCGGCACGCCCGCCGCCCACGTGACGCGCTCGACCTCCATGTTCTCGAGCAGGCTGTCGGGGTCGAGATGCGGGCCGGGGTAGACGAGCTTCGCGCCCTGCATCGTCGCGAGATACGGGTAGCCCCACGCGTTCGCGTGGAACATCGGGACCACCGGCATCACGGCGTCGTCGATGCCGAAGCCGAGCCCGAGCGGGTTGTTCGCCCCGACCCCGAGCGCATGAAGAACAGACGAGCGGTGCGAGTAGACAACGCCGCGCGGCCGCCCGGTCGTGCCGCTCGTGTAACACATCGCAGCGGCCTCGTTCTCGTCGAGCTCAGGGTCTTGCCACTCGTCCGGATCGGCGGTCGCGAGCAGCTCCTCGTACGAGTCCTCGACCACGAAGACGTGCTCGATCGGCGTCCCTTCCCGGAACTGCTCGAGCAGCGGCAGGAGCGCACGGTCGACGATCACGGCGCGGTCGCCGGCATGAGTCGCGATGTAGTTCAAGTCGCTGGGGTGCAGGCGGAGGTTGAGCGTGTGGAGGACGAAGCCGCCGCACGGGACCCCGAAGTACGCCTCGTGGTGCTGGTAGTGGTTCCAGCAGAGCGTCGCCACGCGGTCGCCGCGCTCGAGGCCCGCCTTCTGGAGTGCGACGGCGAGCTGCCGCGAGCGGCGCAGCGCCTCGCCGTGGTTCGTGCGATGGAAGCTCTTGTCGGGGAGGCGCGTGACGATCTCGCCGTCGCCGAAGAACGCTTCCGCCCGGCGCAGCAGGTGCGTCAGCGTCAGCGGGAAGTCCATCATCAGGCCTTCCATCCGGCGCATTCTCCTACGCGAGCAGTGCGTCCGCGACTTCGAGGCGCAGCTCGGCCGGCCGGGCGCCGAAGCCCTCGAGCCAGATGGCGCGCTTGTAGAAGCGATGGAGCGGGTGCTCCCAGGTGAAGCCGATGCCGCCGTGTACCTGGATCGAGCGCTCGCAGGCGGCGACCGCGGCCTCGGTGGCGAACGCCTTCGCAGCGGCGGCCGCGAGCGGCGCGCGCTCGTCGTCCTCGGCGACGCACCACGCGGCCCGGTAGACGAGGGAGCGCGCGAGCTCGACGTCGGTGTAGCTCTGCGCGAGCGGGTGCGAGACGGCCTGGTACGTGCCGATCGGCTTGCCGAACTGCATACGGGTCTTGGCGTGCTCGACGCCGAGGTCGAGCGCGCGCTGCGCGACACCGAGCGCCTCGGCTGCGGCAGCGGCACGGAAGCGCGGGGTCTCCGTGACCTGCCGGAAGGGGCGCGTGGCATCGACGGTGGCGCCGTCGCCCCCGCCGGGCAACGCCGCGACGTGCCCGAGATAGAAGCCCGGATAGCAGGCGTATCCCATCTCCTCGAGCAGCAGCGCCTCCTCGACGAAGCCGAGCCCGGCCTCCGCGACGTCCAGCCAGCCGAGCTCCTCGAGCTCGGCCCAGCGGTCGTCCGAGGCCTCCCATTCGCGGTCGAGCGGGAAGCGGTCGGCGAGCCAGGCGCGCGCCGCCTCCTTCAGCTCGATCTGCTCCTCGCTGAGCGCGAAGTCCATCAGCGCGACCTCGGGAGTCCGAGCACGCGCTCGGCGATGATGTTGCGCAGGACTTCCGACGTGCCGGCCTCGATCGTGTTGCCGCGGCTGCGGAGCTGCTGATGGTTCCACCAGCCGTCGTCGAGGATGCCGTCCGGCCCGCGCAGATCGCGCGCGAGCTTCGTCAGCCGCTGGTTCGACTCCGACCAGCGCAGCTTCACGCCCGAGCCCTCCGGGCCGGGGATGCCGGTGCGCTCGTAGGCGCCGAGCGCGCGGTAGTTCGTGAAGCGGAGCGCCTGCAGCTCGATCCACTCGCGGCCGAGCGCCTCGCGGACGTGCGGTGCGGGATCCCGCTCGCGCGCCTCGTCGAGGAGCCGCCCGAACAGCGTGTCGAGCGCGGCGGTGAGCGCGAAACCGAGCGTCGCCCGCTCGTGCAGGAGCGTGGTCATCGCCACCTGCCAGCCGTCGCCCTCGTCGCCCAGACGGTTCTCGACCGGTACTTCGACGTCCGCGAAGAAGATCTCGTTGAACTCGGCCTCGCCCGTGATCTGGCGCAGCGGCCGCACGTCGACGCCGGGCGCGTGCATGTCGACCAGCAGGTACGTGAGGTTCCGGTAGCGGGGCGCGTCCGGGTCGCTCTGCGTGACGAGGATGCAGAAGTCGGCGATGTGCGCGAACGACGACCAGACCTTCTGGCCGTTGACGACGTAGACGTCTCCGCGCCGCTCCGCGCGCGTGCGCGCGGCGGCGAGGTCGGAGCCCGCGTCGGGCTCCGAGAAGCCCTGGCACCAGATCTCGTCGGCTGAGAGGATCGGCTGGAGGTAACGCGCCTTCTGCTCCTCCGTCCCGTGCGCGGCGATCGTCGGCCCCGCCATGCCGAGGCCGATCACGCCGATGTGGGCGGGAGCCTGCGCGGCGGCGAGCTCCTCGTAGAGCATCGCCTGGAAGCTCGGAGGCGCGCCCTTGCCGCCGTACTCCTTCGGCCAGGTCAGCCCGGCGTAGCCGCCTTCGTACAGCTTGCGGCTCCACTCGCGCATGAATGGGTCGTCGAAGCGCTGCGCCCCGCCGCGGCTGCCGCGCTTGTCGTCCGGGAGGTTCGCGTCGAGCCAGGCGCGCAGCTCCGCGCGGAACTGGGCTTCCTCGGTCGTGTCGCGGAGATCCACGGGCGCGAGCTTACGCGGATGCGGTCGCCGGAACCAGTTCGCTCTGCCGCGTATGGGGCGGCTCGGCGACGACGCGACGCCGCCGCAACGGCAGCAGCGTCACCGATCCGATGATCAGCGCGACGCCGAACCACTGCGTCCAGCTCAGCTGCTGGTCGTACGCGTAGATGCCGGCGACGATCGCCACGGCGGGATACGTGAGCTCGGCCACCGACGCAACCATCGCCGGAGTCCGCTGCAGCCCGTAGTAGTAGAGCCCGAGCGCGAGCAACCCGGTGACGAGCGCGAGGTACAGGATCAGCGACGCGTCGTGTCGGTTCGAGTACGCCGGCGAGTGCATCACGAGCAGCGCGAGTGAGCTGGCGAGCAGCCCGAAGAAGAAGCGGAGCGAGAGGATGTGTTGGAACTCGAGCTCGCGGGAGAGATACCGGCCGAGCACCGTCCCCAGGCCCCAGAACACCGCCGCGCCCGTCGCCTCCGCGACGACGACGAGGCCTTTTGCCGACGGGTCGAGCGGATGCGCCTGATTGACGAGCCAGAAGCCGGCGACGGCGGGAAAGAAGAACCACCAGAAGCCGGGCCGCGGCCGCTCGCCGAGCAGGATTGCCGCTGCGCCGATTGCGATGAACGGCTGGATCTTCTGGATCACGACCGGCGTGATGTAGTCCGAATGCCCGATCAGCGCGTCGGTGAAGAGGATCGTCGCGACAGCGGATGCGCCGGCACCGACGACGACGGCGGCTGTCACGTAGCGCCAGCCCGCGCGGAAGACTGCGCGCAGCGCCGGGAGCAGAAACGGCAGCGTGCAGAGCACGAGGATCACGTGCTCGCCGAAGACGATCGTCGTCGCAGACGTCGACGGGGTCATCGTCTTGCGGATGATCGGATCGGTGCCCCACAGCGCCGCTGCGACCGCGATCAAGAGAACTCCGGGGATGGCGGCCATGCGGCGACTCATGCGCGTTCGAAGCGTAGAAGATCGTCCACGCTCTCCCGAGCGCGGATCAGTTGCGCTTCGCCGTTCGCGACGAGCACGACCGCCGGCCGCGGGACGCCGTTGTACGTCGAGCCGAGTGCGAGCGTGTACGCGCCGGTCGCCGGCACCGCGAGAACGTCGCCCGGCCTCGGCTCCGGCAGCTCGGCCGCTTCGATCAGGACGTCGCCCGACTCGCAGTGCTTGCCGGCGATCCGGTAAACGCCGCTCGACGGCTCGTCGGCGCGGTTCGCGAGCAGCGCCTCGTAGCGGGCTCCGTAGAGCTGCGGACGCGGGTTGTCGGACATGCCGCCGTCGATCGCCGCGTACGTGACACCGCCCGATTCCTTGACCGAGCCGACGCGGTAGAGCGTCACGCCGGCGCGGCCGACGAGCGACCGGCCCGGCTCGAGGATCAGCGACACGCCGTCGGGCACGAGTTCGGCGAGCGGGCCGACGAACTCCGCGACCGTAGGCAGCTGCTCGTCGCGGTTGTGCCGGACGCCGAGCCCGCCACCGAGGTCGAGCACACGCGGTGTCCAGGCGAGCCGTTCGAGGAACGCGAGCACCCGCTCGAGGGCGAGCACGCTCTCGTCGACGCGGCCGAGCTGCGAGCCGACGTGGACGTGGAGGCCGTCGACCTCGAGCCCGAGCTCACGTGCCCGCTCGATCTCGAGCCCTGCGGCGTCGGGAGCCAGGCCGAACTTCGACTCCTCGTGGGCGGTCTGGATCGAGCGGTGCGTGACGGCCTCGACGCCCGGTGTCAGGCGCACGAGCACGCGCCGCACGCCGGCGGCCGCAGCCGCCTCCGCCTCACCGGGCGCATCGAGGACGACGAGCGCACCCGCCTCCGCCGCCGCGCGCAGCTCCTCCTCCGACTTGTTGTTGCCGTGGAAAACGATCCGCTCGCCCGGAACTCCCGCGGCCCGCGCGAACGCGAGCTCGCCGAGCGTCGAGACGTCGGCGCCGACGCCCTCCTCGCCGAGCAGCCGCAGCAGCGCGACGTTCGCGAACGCCTTCGTACCGTAAACGACGAGCGCGCCCGGCGCGGCCTCGCGATACGCGCGGACCTGGCTCCGGATCGTCCGCTCGCAGTAGACGAGGAGCGGCGTGCCATGCTCATCGGCGAGCTCGCTTGCGCGCACGCCGCCGACCGTCAGCTCGCCGTCGGAGACCAGCGCGGTTTCGGGAAGGAGCTCGAGCACCTTGCTAGTATCGGGATCCCAATGCAGGAGCTGCTTCTTACCTAGTTCAGGGAGACACGCGCAGCGGCGCTGCGCCAGCTCCCCTCGACCTCTCCTCGGAGAGGTTTTTTCGTTCTAGAGGACGTTTGCGATGACACCGAGATACGAGCCGCACGAGATCGAGCCGAAATGGCAGCGCGTCTGGGAGGACGAGCGTGCCTTCAACGTCCCTAACCCGCAGGCTGGAAGCGCCGGCGGCGAAGCCGCCGACGCCCGGCCGGAAGACCGAGGCGCCTTCGGCGCCGCTGGCGCGGGCGAGCCGACCGCCGAGAACCACTGGTACCAGCTCGAGATGCTGCCGTACCCGTCGGGGCCGAGCCTCCACATGGGCCACGTCCTCAACTACACGATGGGCGACGTCCAGACGCACGTCCGGCGCCGCAGCGGCTGGCATGTCGTGCGGCCGATGGGCTGGGATGCGTTCGGGCTGCCGGCCGAGAACGCGGCGATCCGCGAGGGCCGCCATCCGCGAGAGACCATCGAGCGGAACATCGAGACGATGCGCGCCCAGATGAAGCGCCTCGGCTGGGCGATCGACTGGGAGCGCGAAGTGGCCGCGCACCAGCCGACCTTCTACCGCTGGACGCAGTGGCTCTTCCAGCAGTTCGTGAAGCACGGCCTTGGCTACCGCAAGGAAGGGCCGGTCAACTGGTGCCCCAACGACCAGACCGTGATCGCCAACGAGTACATCGTCGACGGCCACTGCGAACGCTGCGGCGCCGAGGTCGAGCTGCGGAACATGACCCAGTGGTACTTCAAGACGACCGAGTACGCGGACGAGCTCCTCGAGTATCCCGACGCCGACTGGCCGGAGCGGACGAAGACGATCCAGCGGAACTGGATCGGCCGCTCGGAGGGAGCCGAGATCCTGTTCCGGGTCGAGGAGACCGGGGAGGACGTCGCCGTCTTCACCACCCGCGCCGACACGCTGTACGGCGCCACCTTCTTCGTCCTCGCGCCCGAGCACCCGTTCGTCCAGATGCACGCGAGCGACGAGGCGAAGGCGTACGCGCGCCACGCAGGCGCCCGCCCGGTCGAGGAGCGCGCGGCCGACACGAAGAAGACCGGCGTCTTCACCGGGCTGCACGCCGTCAACCCGATCAACGGCGAGAAGCTGCCGATCTGGGTCGCCGACTACGTCCTGATGGACTACGGGACCGGCGCGATCATGGCCGTCCCCGCCCACGACGAGCGCGACGGCGAGTTCGCCGAGACGTTCGGCCTCCCCGCGATCGAGGTGATCGGAGAAGACGGCAAGCTCGTCAACTCCGGCCGCTTCGACGGCCTGCCGGCGGGCGAAGGCGCACGCGAGATCGTCGCCGCGCTCGAGCAGGAGGGACGCGGCAAGGCGACCGTCCACTACCGGCTACGCGACTGGAGCGTCTCGCGGCAGCGCTACTGGGGCTGCCCGATCCCGTTCATCCACTGCGAGAGCTGCGGCGTCGTGGCGGTGCCCGAGGACGAGCTGCCGGTGATCCTCCCCGACATCGAGGACTACGCGCCGAAGGGCCGGTCGCCGCTCGCCGCCAACGAGGAGTACATGGCGGTCGACTGTCCGCAGTGCGGCGGCCCGGCGCGGCGCGATCCCGACACGATGGACACATTCGTCGACTCGTCCTGGTACTTCCTCCGCTACATCGACTCGCACAACGAGGAGGCGCCGTTCGACCGCTTCGTCGTCGACTACTGGCTGCCCGTCTCGCAGTACATCGGCGGGATCGACCACTCCACGGGCCACCTGCTCTACTCGCGCTTCTTCGTCAAGGCGATGAACGACTGGGGCCTGGTCGGCTTCCGGGAGCCGTTCGCGCGCCTCTTCCACCAGGGCTGGGTGACCCTCGGCGGCACGAAGATGTCGAAGACGAAGGGCAATGTCGAAGGGCCGGACGCGGTGGTGGACGAGTACGGCGCCGACGCCGTGCGGCTCTACATCCTCTTCATGGGCCCCGCCGACCAGGACATGGAGTGGACGGACAAGGGCGTCGAGGGCATGGTCCGCTTCCTGCGCCGGCTCTGGCGCGTCGTGCACGAGGTCGCGGAGCAGGCGCCGTCACCCGGCGCGCGCGAGGGCGAGCTGGCGCGGAAGGCGAACGAGACCATCGCGCGCGTCACCGACGACGTGCTGCGGCGGTTCCAGTTCCACACGCCGATTGCCGCGCTGATGGAGCTGGTCAACGAGCTCGGCGGCTCGGCCGACGCTCCCGACGCCCGCTTCGCGGCCGAGACGGCCGTCTCGCTGATCCAGCCCTACGCGCCGCATCTGGGGGAGGAGCTGTGGACGGTGCTCGGGCACGAACGCCTCTGGGAGGCGCCGTGGCCGGAGGCCGACGAGGCGCAGCTCGTACGCGAGACATTCGAGCTCGTCGTCCAGGTCAACGGCAAGGTGCGCGACCGATTCGAGGTCGACGCCGGCCTCAGCGAGGACGAGCTCGTCGCGCGGGCACGCGCCAGCGAGCGCGTGCGGAGCCATCTCGACGGCGGCGAGCCGCGCAAGACGATCGTCGTCCCGCGCAAGCTCGTGAACTTCGTGGTCTAGTCGCGCTCGCGCGGATCGGGCCGGTCGACGTTCCAGTGGCGACCGACTGACGCGTACCAGCGCACGTCGCCGTCGATCTCGCGCGGCGTGAGCATGAAGCGGCTGATCACGCGCTGGCCACCCTCGAAGTCTCCGTAGAGGATGTCGACGCCGATGCTCTGTTGCTCCTCGACCGCGCGACGGGCCTCGCGGTACTCCCCGCTCGAGCTGTCGCGGAACGACCCCTGCCAGAAGCCGACGTCGCCGGGCGCGACGTAGAGATCGCGCGTGAGCGTCGTGAAGTCCTCGAGCGGAGGATGAGTTCTGTGGGCCTCGCGAGTGAAGACGAGGTCCGGCAGGAGCTGCCAGCCGTGGAGGACGGCGATCCCGGTGCCGACGTTGCGAACGGAGATCACGAAGTAGTCGGCCTGGTCGGTCACGCTCGCGGCGCCCTGCCCGCCGGGAACGTTGAACCAGACGCCGTCCTGAAAGCCGGCCTTGACGGCAGGGTCCTCGGTGCGGGAAGGGACGAGCAGTGGGCGCTGGCCTGCCAGCAGCGACTGTTCGGCGACTCGCGCCGCCCGGTTCGCGGAGCGCACGGATGTCACCGTCACTCCGGCGAGCACGAGCGTCCCGCCCGCGGAGGCGAGAGCGGAGATGGTCACCCAGTCGGCCACGGTGCGAGTTTACGGAGCCGCCGCGAAGCCGACACACCCGCGTCTCGTTCGCGTTGCCACGATGGACGACATGGACGTCCGGATTCCGGCGCTGTCGAGACGGCAGCTCTTCGGGGCAGCGGCTGCGGTGGCCGTCGTGCTGCTGCTCGCGATCCGCCACCTCGGCGGCGGCGGAGACGCGGCGCCCGCCGTGACGCCCGTGCAGCCGGCGACGAAACCGAAAGCCGTGGCGGCGAAGCTGCTCGTGATCGATGTCGCCGGCGCGGTGCGTCATCCGGGTCTCTACCGGCTGCGTTCGGGCTCGCGGATCGACGACGCGATCGCGCTGGCCGGCGGGGCGACCGCGAAAGCGCAGCTGGACACCGTCAATCTCGCTGCCCCTGTCGCAGACGGAGAGCAGATTGTCGTTCCCGGGCGAGGTGTGGGCGGCGTTGCGGCGGCGAGCGCTCCGGCCGCCGGCTCCTCGCCGTCAGCCCCGCTCGACCTCAACTCCGCGACGCTCGAAGAGCTCGAGAACCTCCCTGGGATCGGGCCGGTGACCGCGCAGAAGATCCTCGACTACCGGCAGCAGCACGGCGCGTTCCATTCGGTCGCCGAACTGCAGGGCGTCCCCGGAATCGGGCCTGCGCACATGGCGCAGCTGAAGGGTCTAGTGATCCCGTGAGGTGAGCGTTCGCCTCCCCCACGCGGCCGTCGGCAGCCTCTGCGTCGGTTTCGCGCTGGCGAATCTCGGCCGCCTGACGCCCGTGCACGCGCTCGTCGGTTCCGTCCTCCTCGGCGCGCTAGGCCTTGCCGCCGCGACGACGCGGGTTCGTTGGGCTCTGCTCGCCTCGGCGCTCGTGACTCTTGCCTGGGGCTGGGGGAGTCTCCGGGTCTCGCACCTCGACCAGAGCGTGCTCGCGTCACGGATCGGCACGGCGGAGCGGGCGGTCGTCGAGGTGCAGGAACCGCCACGCGCAGGGAGCTTCGACCAACGGATGAAGGCGCTGGTGCTCCGCTGGGGGACCTTGCGCCCCCATGAGCCCGTCTATCTCGAGCTGCCGCTCGGCCGCGCACCGCCTCAGGGTGCGATTCTGGCGCTGGTCGGCCAACTGCGGGCTCCGTCCGGACCGTCGAACGGCTTCGACGAGGCGAAATGGCTCGGCCGCCAGGGGATTCACGCCGTTCTGAGCGGCCAGTCGTGGCGGATCGTCGGGCGCCGTGGCGGAGTATCCGGCGTGGGCGACCGCGTCGGCAGGTGGCTCGAGGGCGACAGTACGCCAGGCCTGCAAGGTGAGCGGCGCGAGGTGATCGAGGCGGTCCTGCTGGGCCGCTCGTCCGAGGTGGACGCGGGGTTGCTCGACGATTTTCGGGCCACGGGTCTGTACCACTGTCTGGCGGTCGACGGGCTGAAGGTCGCGGCGGTTGGCGGCGGGGCTGCAGCGGTGGTCCTGTTCTTGGGCTTCGGGAGCTACTTCGCGCAGATCGCGGCGCTTTTGACGGTCTCGGGATACGCGGTGGCAGTGGGGCTCCATCCGTCGGTCGTACGGGCCGCGCTCGCCGCCGGGCTCGGCTCGCTTGCGTGGCTTGCCGGACGCGAGCGCGACCGGTGGCAGGCGCTCCTGGTGGGCGCCGCCGTGCTCCTCGGCTGGAACCCGTATCTGCTCTTCGACGCCGGCTTCCAGCTCTCGTTTGCAGCCGTCGCCTCGATCTTCGTCGTTACGCCTCGCGTCGTGCGAGCGCTCGAGGGGTATCCGGTGCCGCGCGAGCTCGCGCAGCTGATCGGAGTCTCGACTGCCTGCGGGGTTGCGACGGCGCCTGTCACCTGGTTCCAGTTCCACCAGATCTCGCTGGTTACTGTCCCGGCGAACGTCGTCGTGGTTCCGGTCGTCGTCGAGGTGCTCGGCCTGGCCCTTCTGACCGCACTCGTTGCGCCGGTCGCGCCGTCCCTTGCGGCGGCGATGGCGCAGGTCAACGGCTGGGGAGCGTGGTTCGTGGCCGCGTGTGCGCGCGGGTTCGCGAGCCTGCCCGGTGCGCAGATCACCTCACCACGGGTAGCCGCGGTGCTCGGTCTGAGTGCGGTCGGAGCAGCCGCTTATGCTTGGCAGCGTGGCGAGCGAGCAAGAGCTGAAGCCCGTCTACCTCCTGACGGGGACGGATCGGCCGAAGATCGCCGTCGCGCTCCAGCGGCTGCGAAAGCGGATCGGTGAGGACGCAACCGAGCAGCTTCACGCCGGCGAGGCGGCTGCCGAGGACGCGGTCGCCGCCTGCAACGCCCTCGGTCTCTTCGGGGGTGAGGCCAGGCTCGTCGTGGTCGACGGCGTCGAGTCCTGGAAGGCGGCCGACGTGAAGGAGCTCGAGACGTATCTCGCAGCTCCCGCACCGACCACCGTCCTCGCACTCGTGGGCGCCGGGGTCAAGCGCGACTCCGCGCTCGCGAAGGCGGTTGCCAAGAAGGGCCAGGTCCTCGCGTACGACGTAACGAAGAAGCAGCTTCCGGAGTGGGCGGCCGAGCAGTTCGCACGGCTTGGAGCGTCGGCGGATCGCGAGGCCTGCCGCGCGCTCGTGGAGGCTGTCGGAGACGACGTCGGCGACCTCGCCTCGGAGATCCAGAAACTTGCGACGTGGGCGGGCGGTGAGCAGGTCACGCGCGCGGCTGTCGAGGAGCTCGCGGTCGGACGCGCCGAGACGCCGATCTTCGCGGTCACCGATGCCTGGGGACGTCGAGACGTCGCGGCGACGTTACGCGCGTCCGAGTCGCTGCTCGATCGCTCGCATCGGCCACGCTCGGGTGAGCTGATCCGGCTCGTGGCGTCGCTCGTGGGACACGTCGGCCGAGTGCGGAAGGCGTCGCGCCTCGCGGACGAGGGTTTCCGCTCGGGCGAGATCGCGAGCCGCTTGAAGATGCATCCTTTCGTCGCCGAGAAGGCGACCAAGCAGGCGGCCAACTTCTCGCCGGAGGAGCTCGCCCAGGCGACGGTGCGTCTCGCTGAGCTCGACGCGGGTGCGAAGGGCGGCTCCCGCCTTCCACCCGAGGTTCAGCTCGAGCGGACGCTCGTGGCGATCACCCGGCGAGCCGAGTAGAGGAGTTACTTCGCCGCGGTCGCGCCGGCGGCGAGCTTGGCAGCCTGCGACTTGCGCCGGGCGACCGTGTTGCGGTGAAGAGCGCCGTTCGCCGCCGCGCGGTCGAGCCATTGAACGAGCTCGCGGTGTCGCGACTCGACCTCCGTCGCGTCGTCGTCGACGACCGCCTCGTTCAGGCGGCGCATCAGCGTCTTCGCGGTCGAGCGCCAGCGGAGGTTTTCCTGCCGCTGCCGCGTCGCCTGGCGGACGCGCTTCTCTTGCTGCTTGATATTCGGCATCTTCGGGAAAAGACCCGCGGCTCGCGGGCCGGGCGATGGTAGCAACCCCTCTCCCTATGCTGCCCCCGTGGACGACGCCGAGCGGCAGCGGCAGGAACGGCGACTGGCGCGCGACCGTCGCCGGCGAGAGCAGGGCAAGCCGACGTACTTCGAGAACGACGCAACGCTCGAGTCGTGGCCGGTCGCTCAGGATCCGGCCGAGCGGTCGACAGCGATCCTTCGGCCGGGGCGCGATCGTAGTGAACTGATCGAGCTCGAGGCACGGGCGCTCGACCAGGAAGGGCAGGCGGCGCAAGCAGGCGCCTTTGCTCCCCCGGTCGTCGTCGAGGAACCGCAGCCGGAAGCCGAGGCGGCGACCGGCCGCGGCCTCGCGCGTTCGGGATTGATCTTCGCGATCGCGACCGCGGCCTCGCGGGTCGTCGGGCTGGTGCGGGAGATCGCACAGGCCGCGATCTTCGGGATCAGCGGCCCGATCAACGCCTTCGAGATCGCGTTCCTCATCCCGAACACGGTTCGGGCGCTCGTGGCCGACTCGGCGCTGTCGGCGGCGTTCGTTCCCGTCTTCAGCGACCTGCTCGTGAAGGGAGAGCGCCAGCGCGCCTGGCGGGTCGCCTCGTCGCTCTTCTGGCTGATGCTCCTCGGCCTCGGCGGGCTGACGGCGTTCTTCATCCTCATCGCGCCGTGGGTCATGCAGATCTTCGGCTACGGCCCGAACAACTTCGGGACGCTCGCGACCAACCTCGCGCGAATCCTCTTCCCGCTCGTGCTCGTCCTGGGCCTGACCGGGATCGTGGTCGGGATCCTCAACAGCTACGACCACTTCACCGTGCCCGCGCTGAGCCCGATCCTCTGGAACCTGATCATCCTGCTCGGCCTCGCTCTGGGCGTGCAGAACGGCGGGTCGGATTCGAAGAAGCTCTACATCTACGCCACCGCGATCCTCGTGGCGACCGTCGCGCAGTTTCTGCTGCCGTTGCCCTGGCTGCGCGGGCTTGACGGCCGCCTGCACATGGTGATCGACATCCGCGATCCGGCCGTGGGGCGCATATTCAAGCTGATGGTCCCGGTCACGATCGGACTCGGTCTGATCAACATCAACGCGCTGATCGACCAGTTGTTCGCCACGCACTTCCTGAACCCGAACGAGGCGCCGGCCGCCATCGTGCGGGCGTTCCGGCTCTACATGCTCCCGCAGGGAGTGTTCTCGGTCGCGGTTGCGACCGTCCTCTTCCCGCTCCTGTCGCGGCACGCGTCGCGCCAGGACTGGAGCGCGTTCCAGAGCACGGTCGGCACCGGGCTCCGGCTCATCTCGTTCCTGCTCATCCCGGCGAGCGTCGCCGCGGCGGTGCTCGCGACGCCGATCGTGCGGCTTCTCTACCAGCATCGGCACTTCAGCGCTCACGACACGAGGATCGTCGCGCCCTGCCTCGCCGCATTCGCCCTGGGGCTCACGTTCAACGGGACGATGCTGATGCTGAACCGCGGCTTCTTCTCGCTTCAGCTGCCGTGGATTCCCAGCATCGTCGCCGTCTTGAATCTCGTCGTGAACGCTGGACTCGACGCAGTGTTCTACCGGTTCGGGATCTGGGGTATCCCGTTCTCCACCTCGCTCGTGAACATTGCGGGTACCGCGGCTCTTCTGTTCTTCTTCCGCCGCCGAATGCCCGGCTTCGAGATTGGAGAGACGGCCCGGAGCTTCGGTCTTGTCGTGGTGGCGTCGGCCTTGCTCGCAGGCCTGGGGTGGGGGGTTTGGCACCTGCTCGATTCGGTGCTCGGCCAATCGCTGCCGGCGCAGATCGTCTCGCTCGGAGCCGGGCTCGCTCTGGGCTACGCGGGCTTCTTCGGCGCCTGTCGACTCCTCAACGTGCACGAGCTCGAGACCTTGATGCGACTTCGCCACAGCCGAGCTTGACCGGGCCTCACGACTGGGCGAGACTCGCGCGGACAGCTACGCGAGGAACCGATGTCCGTGATCGTGACGTTGATGGCCGCGGGAGACCCGGCCGGGGTGGAGAGATACGCCGCCGAGAACCCGGAGAAGATGCAAGAGATCGTCGGCCACGCCGCCGAGCACGGGCTCATCGCGCACCGCTTCTACGGGACCGACGGCCAGATCCTCGTGATCGACGAGTGGCCGGACGAGCAGAGCTTCCGCGACTTCTTCAGCCACATGGGCGCGCAGATCCAGCCGATCATGGCGGCGGCCGGGGTCACGGCTGAGCCGCACCCCATCTTCTGGAGGAAGCTCGACTCGCACGACGATCACGGCTGGGGCGCGTAGCAGCGAGTCGTCGCATCTGCGATTCCAAGGCCGGTCGAACTGGCACGCAATCGGGACGGAGCCGTTGGCCCGGCGGCACGACTCGATCGATAGCCTCGATCGCGAGGGCGGAGGGAACGCGAACCCCACCCATGGGTGGGGGAGCGCTTGCGGCTGCGGCCGAAACGGCCACGGCCGCGGCGGAGGTGCGTGAGTACCATCGCCGCTCGTGGACCAGAGCCGCATCCGTAACTTCTCGATCATCGCCCACATCGACCACGGGAAGTCGACGCTCGCCGACCGGATCCTCGAGCTGACCGACGCCGTCTCCGCGCGCGAGATGCGGGCGCAGGTTCTCGACTCGATGGATCTCGAGCGGGAACGGGGCATCACGATCAAGGCCCAGGCCGTCCGCGTGAGCTGGAAGGGACACGAGCTCAACCTCATCGACACGCCCGGGCACGTCGACTTCACGTACGAGGTCTCGCGCTCGCTTCAGGCCTGCGAAGGGGCGCTCCTCGTCGTGGACGCTGCGCAGGGGATAGAGGCGCAGACGCTCGCCAACGCATATCTCGCGATCGAGGGCGGGCTCGAGATCGTCCCAGTCGCCAACAAGATCGACCTCCCCGCGGCCGACCCCGACGGAACGGCTCTCGAGGTGGCTGATCTGCTCGGAGACGACCCGGGCCGCGTGCTCCGCATCTCCGCCAAGACCGGTCACGGAGCCGCCGACGTGCTGGACGCGATCGTCGAGCGTGTGCCGGCTCCGGATGGCGACCCTGACGCCGCGGCGCGTGCGCTCGTCTTCGACTCCGCGTACGACCAATATCGGGGAGTCGTCGCCTTCGTACGTGTCGTCGACGGCGTCTTCTCGACGCGCGAGCCGCTCCGAACGATGGCCACGGACACGCGTTTCGACGCGGAGGAGCTCGGCTTCTTCTCGCCGGCCATGACCCCCGTCGAGCAACTCACGGTAGGCGAGGTCGGTTACGTCGTCACCGGCTTGAAGGACGTCTCGCGGCTGCGGGTCGGCGACACGCTCACGTCCGTCCGTCGGCCCGCTGCCGCGGCGCTGCCGGGCTACAAGGACGTCAAGCCGATGGTCTTCGCCGGGCTTTTCCCAACCGACTCGGACGACTACCCGGAGCTCCGCGACGCGCTCGAGCGGCTCAAGCTCAACGACGCGGCGCTCGTCTACGAGCCCGAAACCTCAAATGCGCTCGGATTCGGCTTCCGCTGCGGGTTCCTCGGCCTCCTGCACATGGAGATCGTCCGCGAGCGCCTCGAGCGCGAGTTCGACCTCGACCTGCTCGTCACCGCGCCGAACGTCGCGTACCGCGTGAAAGAGAAGAACGGAGACTGGGTCGAGGTGCATAACCCCGCCCAGTTCCCGCGCGAGGTCGAGGAAGTCGAAGAGCCGTACGTCGCCGCGTCGATCATCGTCCCGAAAGAGCACGTCGGAGCAGTGATGGAGTTGAACAACGATCGGCGTGGCACCTTCGGGAAGCTCGAGTACCTCTCGCCGGAACGCGTCCACCTGACGTACCAGCTCCCGCTGGCGGAGATCGTCCTCGACTACTTCGACCAGCTGAAGTCGCGCACGCGCGGCTATGCCTCCTTCGACTATGACCTCTCCGGATTCAAGCCGGGCCAGCTCGTCCGGGTAGACGTGCTCGTCGGCAACGAGCCGGTCGATGCTTTGTCCCTCATCGTCCACCGCGACTTCGCGTACGACCGCGGTCGGCTGCTCGTCGACAAGCTGCGGGAGGAGATCCCGCGCCAGATGTTCGACATTCCGATCCAGGCCGCAGTCGGGTCTCGGGTCATCGCGCGCGAGACCGTGAAGGCGAAGCGGAAAGACGTGCTCGCGAAGTGCTACGGCGGCGACATCTCGCGCAAGCGAAAGCTGCTCGAGAAGCAGAAGGCCGGCAAGAAGCGGATGAAGCAGGTGGGAGCCGTCGAGGTACCGCAGGAGGCGTTCCTCGCCGTCCTCAACATCGGGCAGGGCCAGAAGAGCTGATGGCACTCGAGATGCGGACGAAGTGCGAGCGCTGCGGGGCGCAGTTGTCCGAGGGCTCCGACGCGACGATCTGCTCGTTCGAGTGCACGTTTTGCCGCGCGTGTGCGCAGGCGCTGGACTACGTCTGCCCGAACTGCACGGGAGAGCTCGTGACGCGGCCGAAGCGGGTGAGCGCGTGACGAGCGGGGCGCGTCACCTCTACGTCCACCTCCCGTTCTGTGCGCACCGCTGCGGGTATTGCGACTTCGTCACGGTGGTCGGTCGCGGCGGCCAGCACGCCGCCTATGTGGACGCGCTGTTGCGGGAGCTCGAGCTCGAGCGCGACGTGCTTGCCGACGAGCTCGAGACGGTCTTCCTCGGCGGCGGGACGCCCACCTTCACCGCGCTGCCGGATCTCGTGCGGCTACTCGAGGCGCTGCCGGTAGCCGCAGACGTGACAGTCGAGGCGAACCCGGAAACGGTCACGGCCGAGCTCGCCCGCGCGCTTCGAGCAGCGGGGGCGACCCGCATCTCCCTCGGCGCCCAGACGTTCCGCCCCGAGCTCCTCCGGGTGCTCGAACGCGTTGCCCAATCTGACGACGTCCGACGCGCGGTGCATCATCTTCGTGATGCCGGATTCGACAACATCTCGCTCGACCTCATCTACGGGATCCCCGGCCAGAGCACCTCCGATCTCGAAGCCGACCTCGACGACGCCCTCGCGCTCGAGCCGGAGCATCTCTCCTGCTACGAGCTCGAGGCGAAGCCGGGGACGCGCTTCACCCACACCTGGGGAATCGAGCTCGGGCGCCAGGCCGACGCGATGGAGGACTACTTCGAGCGCGTCGTCGAGCGGCTGACGGGCGCCGGATACCGGTGGTACGAGACGGCGAACTTCTGCCGCGTCGACGCGGACGGGCGGGACCTCCGTGCGCGGCACAACCTCGCCTACTGGCTCGGCCGCAACTACCTCGGGCTTGGGATCGGCGCGGTCAGCACAATCGAGAACCGGCGTTGGCGGAACGCGCCGCGGCTCGGGCGCTACGTGGAGGCGCTCGCGGTCGGCTCGCGCCCCGAGCGTGAGATCGAGGAGCTCGACGCCGACATCCGTGCGCGCGAGCGCCTGATGCTCGGGCTTCGGCTCGACGAGCCCGTGGCGGTCGGCGGCCTGCGCTCCGCGCTCGATCTCGCAGGCCTCGCGCGCGCCGAGGAGCTCGGTCTCGCCGTCGACAGCGGCGAGACCCTCGCGCTCACCCGGCGCGGACGCTTTCTGGGCGGCGGCGTGACGGCCGAGATCCTCGCCTGACTCGGCCTGTCGAGCTCGATGAGACCGGCTAAAATCTCCTGCAAATGCTGGAAACAGTGCAGCTGAGCGAACGGCAGCAGGCCGTTTTGCGGCGCGTCGTCGAGGAGTTCGTCGGTACCGGAGAGCCGGTCGGCTCGAAGACGCTCGTCGAGCGTTCGGACCTTCGGGTCTCGCCGTCGACCGTTCGGGCCGAGCTCGCGGAGCTCGAGCATCTCGGGCTCCTCACGCATCCGCACACTTCGGCCGGCCGCGTGCCGACCGAGCGTGGCTATCGCCTCTACGCGGACGAGCTGCTCGGGCGACTCGAGCCGCAGCCGGCTGCCTTCCCGCTCGATCTGACGACCACCAGCACCGAGGTCGAGTCGGCGCTGCAGGCGACGACCGAGATGCTCTCGCAGGTGACGCGCCTGCTCGCGCTCGTCTCGGCGCCGCCGCTCGAGGCGACGCACGTGCGACACGTGGAAGTGCTCCTCCTGCAGCCACAGCTCGTGATGGTCGTCGTCATCACGTCGGCGGGCGGCGTATCGAAGCGGCTCTTCCACTTCGAGGAGCCGGTCGACGCAGGCCTCGCGCAATGGGCGAACGACTACCTCAACGAGGCAGTGGCCGGATTGCAGCTCGGCACCGGGCTGCTCCGCAGGCGCTTCGAGGAGGCAGGCCTCAGCCCCGGTGAGCGCGCATTCCTGGCCGCGCTCTGGCCGGCGTTCACGGAGCTCGTTTCGGCCGAGCAGCGCCTCTACGTGGGCGGTGCCGCCGACCTGCTCGGAGAGGTTCGCGCGGACGAGCTGGACGCGTATCGCAGCCTGTTCGAGCTCGTCGAGCGCCGGGCCGACCTGATCGACGTGCTCGGAGAACCGAGCGCGTCGCGGCGACCCTTTGTCCGCCTTGGGCACGAGCTCGCGCACCCGGCTCTCGCCGAGATCGCACTCGTCGGAGCGTGTTACGGGCTCGTCCATCGCGCGCTCGGCGCAGTCAGCCTCGTCGGTCCCGTCCGGATGGACTACGAGAAGGCGCTCGGCGCCGTTCGCTCGGCCGCGCTCGAGCTGTCGCGCTTCGTCGAGTCGATCTACGACGAAGCCTGAGGCTGAGACCGCGGACGCCGCCGCTACATTCCGGCGATGGCGACCACCGACCGCGACTACTACGAGCTCCTCGGAGTCGGGCGGAACGCGAGCGAGGCCGACATCAAGCGCGCGTTCCGGCAGCTCGCGCGCGAGCTTCATCCGGACGTATCCGACGCGCCGGACGCACAGGAGCGCTTCCGCGAGGTGGTCGAGGCGTACGAGGTGCTGTCGAAGAGCGAGACGCGCGACCTCTACGACCGCTTCGGCCACGAGGGGCTGCGGAGCGGCGGCTTCCAAACAGGACACGTCGACTTCGGCAATCTCGCCGACCTCTTCTCGGCCTTCTTCGGAGACGACGTCCTCTTCGGCGGTCGAGCGGGGAGTCGGCAGGCGCATGGCGCCGACCTCGGCGCGGCGGTCGAGATCGACCTGGTCGAGGCCGCTCACGGCGTCACCCGGGAGGTGCCGTACGAGGCGGCCGTGACGTGCGCCCACTGCGACGGGGAAGGGGCGGAGCCGGGCAGCGCGATCACTACGTGCGCGACCTGCGGCGGCGCCGGGCGGCTCCAGCAGGTGTCCCGGAGCGTCTTCGGCGAGTTCGTGCGCACCCAGACATGCCCGACCTGCTCGGGCTCCGGTCGCCGGATCGAGCAACCGTGTGTCGAGTGTCGCGGCGCGGGCCGCGTCGTCGAGACTCGGACGCTCGCCGTCGAGATCCCACCCGGAATCCATCACGGCCAGCAGATCCGGCACAGCGGAGAGGGACACGCCGGCGTAGTCGGCGGCCGGGCGGGCGATGTCTACGTCGAGGTGCACATCCGGCCCGACGAGCGGTTCGTGCGCGAGGGGGACGACATCTACACGACCGCCGCCGTCACGTTCACGCAGGCTGCGCTCGGCGCGACCGTCGCGATCCCGACTCTCGACGGAGACGAGGAGCTCGAGCTGCCGCCCGGAACGCAACCGGGCGAGATCGTCGTCCTGCGGGGGCGCGGAATGCCCGTGCTCCAGGGCCGTGGGCGGGGCGACCAGCGAGTCCTGGTCAACGTCCTCGTGCCGCGGCGGCTGAGCGACGAGCAGCGCCGGCTCCTGCGGGAGTTCGACGACCACGCCGATGAGGGCACGTACGGCAAGGGCGACGGCGGGCTCTTCGACAAGCTCAAGAGCGCGTTCCGCTAGTGCTCAAGCGCTACGTCGTGGTCGGCGGCGAACCGGAGCTCGTGCTCCTGCTCCACATCTTCCCGGAGGGCGTCGAGGAGCTGGACGGTGCGTATGCCGTCTACGCGGACGAGCCGCCGCTGGGCTTCGACGTCGTCACGGTGGACGAGGTCGACGAAGGCTGGCCGGACAAGTGGCGCGACTTCCACCACGGCGTCCCGATCGGCCGTCTCTGGGTCGGCCCGCCCTGGGAAGCACCGCCCGCGGATGCGATTGCGGTCGTGGTCGATCCGGGCCGGGCCTTTGGCACCGGCGCGCACGCGACGACGCGGCTTTGCCTCGAGCTCCTGCAGGAGGTCGAGCCGGCGAGCCTGCTCGATGTCGGCTGCGGCTCCGGAGTCCTCTCGATTGCCGCGGCGAAGCTCGGCTTCGCGCCGATTAGGGCCGTCGACGTCGACGACGTGGCGCTCGAGACGACCCGCGCGAACGCGGCTGCCAACGAGGTCGAGATCGAGGTGGGAGCCGGGCTAGAGCCAGCCCGGCTCGCGGTCATGAACATCGCGCTCGACGTGGTCGAGGCGATGCTCCTGCAGCTCCCCGTCGAGCGCGCGATCACATCCGGTTATCTCGAGCGCGACGAGCCGCGTGCCGAAGGTTGGCACCGGCTGGAACGGCGCGCCCGCGACGGCTGGGCGGCGGACCTGCTCGAATTCCGGCCGTGACGACGTTCTCCGTCCGGTTCCTGGGCTGCAAGGTTTCGCACGTCGACGCGCACGCGGTGCGCGAGCGGCTCCTCGCGGACGGGCACGAGGAGCGTGACGGCAACGCCGACGTCGCCGTCGTGAACACGTGCTGCGTGACCCACGAGGCGGTGGCGAAGTCGCGCAAGGAGGCGGCACGCGCGGCGCGGACGCACCGCAGCGTCTACGTCACGGGCTGCGGGGCGAACCTCGCCGGCGAGGCCTTCGCCGGCCTGCCCGACAACGTCGTCGTCGTGGCGCGCCGCAGCGAGGAGACGCCCGCTTTCGTCGCCGGCGACGTCGGCGCGATCGGCTGCGTCCAGGCCGATGCACGGCTCGATCGCGTCCGCGCGTTCGTCAAGGTGCAGGACGGCTGCTCGTTCTCGTGCCGGTTCTGCGTGATCCCGCTCGTCCGCGGCGCCTCGCGGAGCCGCTCTGCCGAGGCAGTGCTCGCCGAGATCCGGCGCCGGGTCGCCCAGGGCCACCGCGAGGTCGTCCTGACGGGGATCAACCTCGGCTGCTACCGAGACCGCGCTGCCGGCTACCGCCTCGCGCGCCTGGTCCGGGAGGCGGGCGCGACGCCCGGCCTCGAGCGGCTGCGCCTCTCCTCGATCGAGATCAACCACGTCGACGACGAGCTCGTTCGTGCGCTGCGCGAGACGCCGAACGCGAGCCGCCACCTCCACGTGCCGCTGCAGTCTGGCGACGACGCCGTCCTGCGCGCGATGGGCCGCCGCTACTCGGTCCGCACCTACCTCCGCCGGCTCGAGCCGCTGCGCGAGGAGTTCAATCTCACGAGCGACGTCATCGTCGGCTTCCCCACCGAGGACGAGCGCGCGTTCGAGAGCACACTCCACGTCGTCGGCGAGGCCGGGCTGACGAAGGTGCATGTCTTCCCGTATTCGCCGCGCCCGGGAACCGGCACCGCCGCCGAGGATCCGGTGCCGCCGCGCGAGAAGAAGGAACGGAGCGCGCGCCTGCGGGCGGCGTCCCACGAAGCCTGCCTCGCCCACTGGCGCTCCAAGATCGGCCGCGACGACGTCGTGCTCGTGGACCGCCGAGGCCGGGGCTACGGCGACGACTACTCCCCGTGGCTCGTTCCGGAGGCGTCGCCGGTCGGCGAGCTCGTCGGTGTTCGCGGCGGTGCGGTCTCGGAGGAGGGGATCCTCGCCGCGTGAACGAGGATTGTCTCTTCTGCAAGCTCTACCGCGAGGGCGAGCACGTGGCCGCGACCGACGGCTTCGTCGCGATCCGCGACATCAACCCGCAGGCGCCGGTGCATCTGCTCGTTTTGCCCGAACGCCACGTCGACTCGTTCCGCGAGATCTCGGAGTTTCCGGCCGATGTGGCGAAGCGGATGCTCGAGTTCGTCGCCGACGTCGCAGCACGCGAGGGGTTGACGGATTACCGTGTCGCAGTCAATGTCGGCTCGAGCGCGGGTCAGACGGTGTTCCATCTCCACTGGCACGTCAAAGGCGGTTGGTCGTGAGCTTGATCGAGGAGATCGACGACGAGCTGAAAGATGCGATGCGCGCGCGCGACGCGGAGCGTCGCGACACGCTGCGCCTGATCCTGAACGCGCTCAAGAACTCCGAGAAGGAGCTGCAGCGCCCGCTCAGCGAGGAGGAGGAGCTGCAGGTGCTGCAGCGAGAGCGCAAGCGGCGGGTAGAGGCGGCCGACGCGTTCCGGAACGGCGGCCGCGAGGAGCAGGCCGCGGCCGAGGAGCGCGAGCTCGACGTGCTCGAGGAGTTCATGCCCGAGCCGCTCTCGGAGGACGAGGTCGAGGAGATCGTCGACGACGTCATCGCCGAGGTGGGGGCGACGAGCATGGCCGACCTCGGCCGCGTGATGGCCGACGTGATGCCTCAGATCGCCGGCCGCGCCGACGGCTCGCAGGTGAGCCAGCTCGTCCGCGAAAAGCTGGCGTAGGGCCGCGCGCTACGGAACGCGGCGGGCGCCGTCGTAGCCGCCGAAGCTCGAGATGCTGTCGATGCGGACGACCGAGCCGGTGTGCGGCGCGTCGACGAACTGGCCGCCGCCGATGTAGATCCCGACATGGCCGAGGCCGTTGAAGAAAACGAGGTCGCCGGGCGCCGGTGACGAGACGGACTCGGTCGCGTTCCACTGGGCGACCGTGTAATGGGGAAGCGAGATTCCGAGCTGCTCGTACACGTACATCACGAGACCGGAGCAGTCGAACCCGCTCGGGCTCGCGCCGCCCCAGACATACGGGACGCCGAGATAATGGAGTGCGATCGAGGCGGCCGAGGGATGTCCAGCGCCCCCGTTGCCCACCGGCACGCTGATCGGCGGCGGAATGACCGACGTCGTGGAGGACTGGGCCGGCGGTGCTTGCTGCACCGTGGCAGCCGCTGCACGCGCTGCCGCTGCACGCGCGGCCTCCTGCGCGCGCAGGCGCGCCTCCGCTGCGAGCCGTGCCGCCCGCTCGCGTGCTGCCTCTTGTGCCTGAAGATTCGCGATCGTCGTATGGATCGACGCGAGCAGCCGCTTCTCGTGTCCGAGCTCCGACGCCTTCTGCTGCTTTTCGGCGTTGAGCTCTCTCGCGGCGGCTGCGCGCTTCGCCTCGAGGGACTTCAGCTGCCACTCCCGCGTCTGTACGGAGCGCTCGAACCGGAGCGCCTGCTCGCCGAGCGCTGCGTCCTGATTCGAGAGCACACGCGTCGCCTCGGCGCGGCTGATGATCTGCCCGAGGGTTTGAGCGCCCGCGATGGCCTCGATCACGCTCGGCGATCCGTTCACGTAGAGCGAGTAGATGCGCGACTCGAGCCGCTTCTGCGAGCGGTGGAGGTTGGTGCGCGCAACGTGCAGGCGGTACTCGTTCTGCCGCAGGTTCTGCTTGACCTGGTTGAGGCGCTGCTGCGCGTTCCAGGCCCTGTCCTCGGCGATCTGAAGCTCGCTGCCGATCTGGTTGACCTCGGCGAGGACGGAGCGCTCGTGGGCCTGCTGAGCGCGGATCTCAGGGGTCGAGCCGCCGCGCGCCACGGTTGCAGCGACGGCTGCCGCGAGTGCGGCGAGGGAAAGCGTGCAGAGGAGGGCGAGACCGTGACGTCGCATAGGAACGGCGCTGCAAAGGGGAACCCGAGTCCCGGACCGTAGCGCATGGAGACGACGGAGTCATGTTCGTGCCCCACGCAACGAACCCTTGTTCGGTCATTCGCCGGGGCCGGAAGCCGCCCGCAGAGCCACCTACACTGCGGCTTGTGCAAACGGTTCTCGACGTTTCGAACGAGGTCGCGGCAGAGCTCGCGGGCATCGGCGATCCGGTGCTCGAAGCCCTCCGGGACCGGCTCGGCTGCACGGTCAACCTGCGCGGGAATCGGCTCACGCTGGCGGGGGACGACGTAAAGGTCGCCGAGGCGCAAGCGGTGGTGGAGGAGCTCGTGGAGCTCGTCGAGGGCGGCCAGGAAGTCGGTGCCGGCACGGTCGACGCCATCCTCGGCGCGATCGACCAGGCGGAGGACGTGCACGAGATCCTCTCCGACGTCGTCTGGTCTCATCGCGGCAAGCGGATCACGCCGAAGACTGTCACGCAGAAGCGCTACGTCGACGCCATCCGCGAGTGCACCGTCACGTTCGGCATCGGTCCGGCCGGGACGGGCAAGACCTACCTCGCGATCGCGCTCGCCGTCGCCGCGCTCTCAGAACGCCAGGTCGGGCGGATCATTCTCACGCGGCCCGCCGTGGAGGCCGGTGAGCGGCTCGGCTTTCTGCCCGGCGACGTGCTCGCGAAGGTCGACCCGTATATGCGGCCGTTGTTCGACGCGCTCTACGACACGATGGACCCGGAGAAGTTGAACGCCTTCATGGAGCGCGGCACGATCGAGGTCGCGCCGCTTGCGTTCATGCGCGGACGCACGCTCAACGACAGCTTCGTCATCCTCGACGAGGCGCAGAACACGTCTCCCGAGCAGATGCAGATGTTCCTGACGCGGCTCGGTTTCGGCTCGAAGATGGTCGTGACCGGAGACGTGACCCAGGTCGACCTGCCGCGGGAGCAGGCGTCCGGGTTGATCCAGGTCCGCGACATCCTCGGCTCGGTCGACGGGATCGCCTTCGTCGAGTTCAGCCACCAGGACGTCGTCCGACACAAGCTCGTGCAGCGGATCGTGGAGGCGTACAAGGCGCACGCCGAGCAGACCGGAACCCAGCGGAGCCGGTGATCGAGGTAGACGTCGTCAACCGCTCGGGCGAGGAGGTGGACGAAGCGGCCGCAGTCGAGCTCGCACGTGTCGTCCTCGCCGGTGAAGGCGTCGGCGCGGGAGAGCTCGGGCTCGCGTTCGTGGGGCCCGACGAGAGCCGCTCCCTGAAGCGGGAGCACCTCGGCATCGACGAGGAGACCGACGCGCTCGCCTTCCCGATCGACGGTCTGGCAGCGCTGCCGGACGGCGTGCCGCGCCAGCTCGGCGACGTCGTGCTGTGTCCCGACGTCGTCGGGGAAGAGTGGCGAGGCCCGCTCGTCCACGCGCTCCTGCACCTCGTCGGCTACGACCATGGCCCCGAGATGGAGGCGCGTGAGGCGGTGTACGCGGCGTGACCGTCACGCCGCTCCCGCGCGGCCCCGAGGACGGCGAGCGCGAGCGGCCGCAGCGTCCGCCGGCGCAGCCGGCCCCCGGTCGCGCACCGTCCCTGCTCGACAGCTTCAACTACGCCCTCGAAGGAATCATCCACGTGCTCCGCACGCAGCGGAACCTTCGCATCCACTTCGTCGCGGCGATTCTCGTGTTCGGCGCCGCGGTTGCCGTCGGCGTCACCCGGCTCCAGCTGATCGCGCTTGTGCTCGCCATTGCTTTCGTCCTGGTGGCCGAGATGCTGAACACCGCGATCGAGGGCGTGATCGACGTCTCGACGACGTCCTTCGATCCGAACGCGAAGCTCGCGAAGGACATCGCCGCCGGCGCGGTGCTGATCGCGTCGATCACGGCTGTCGCCGTGGGCTTCCTCGTCTTCCAGAGCGCGATCGGGCAGCGCGCGACTCACGTGCTGAACCGGGTTCGCGACGCGCCGGCCGACCTGACGCTCGTGGCGCTCGTCCTCGTCGTCCTCCTTGTCATCGCGACGAAGGCCTGGACGGGTCGCGGCACGCCGCTGCGCGGAGGCTTGCCGTCGGGTCACGCTGCGCTTGCCTTCTCCGTCTGGGTCGCCGTGACGTACCTCGTCGGCGACGAGCACCGCTTCGTCGTCTCGGCGCTGACGCTGATCATGGCCCTGCTCGTCGCGCAGACCCGGGTCGAGTCGGGCATCCACTCGACGCTCGAGGTCGTCTACGGCGGCGCGCTCGGGGCGCTCGTCACCCTCGTCCTCTTCCAGCTGGTCGGCTGAGGTGACCGGAATGCGCCTGGCGATCTGGGACTTCGACGGAACGCTCGCGCACCGGCGCGGTGAGACGGGCTGGAGCATCTTGCTCGCGGAGACTCTCGATGCCGAGGAGCCGGGACACACCCACTCGGCCGAGACCTTCAGGCCTCACCTTCGTGAGGGTTTTCCGTGGCACAGCCCCGAGGTCGCGCACCCGGAGCTGTGCGAGACCGAGGCCTGGTGGGCGTCGGTGCGTCCCGTGCTCGGCCGGGCGTACGAAGCCGCCGGCTACCCGCCCGAGCGGGCGCTCGAGCTGGCGGACGCGGCGCGGCGCCTCTACGTGGATCCGAGCGTGGGTTGGGAGCTCTTCGCGGACACGCTTCCGGCGCTCTCGCGGCTCACGCAGGCGGGTTGGACGCACGCGATCCTCTCGAACCACGTTCCGGAGCTGCGGCAGATCGTCACGGCGCTCGGTCTCGACGAGCGCGTCGAGCTCGTCTCGTGCTCGGCCGAGACCGGGTATGAGAAGCCGCATCCGCAGGCGTATGCCTCGGTGCTGGACATGCTGCGTCCGGCTCAGGCCTGGATGATCGGCGACAACGTCCTCGCCGACGTGCTGGGCGCCGAGGAGCTCGGCATCCCGGCGGTGCTCGTGCGGCGGCCGGACTCTCGCGCGGCGCGCTATGCGGACTCGCTCGCGGGCGTGCCGGCTTACCTCGACGAGAAGGCGGCCGCGGCGTGAGTGACCGGGTGGCCGAGCAGAAGCGCTACTACGCCGAGCGCGCGCCGGAGTACGACGACTGGTGGTACCGGCGCGGCCGCTACGAGCTGGAGCCCGACCGGCTCGCACGCTGGCGGGACGACGCGGCCGAGGCGGAGGACGCGCTCGAGGCGCTTGCTCCCGTGGACAGCGTTCTCGAGCTCGCGGCGGGCACCGGGATCTGGACGCGTAAGCTCGTCCACCTCGCGGAGCGCGTCGTCGCCGTCGACGCGAACGCCGAGACGCTCGCGCTCAACACGTCCGACGCGGAGCTCGTGCGGGCCGACGTCTTCGAATGGCGCGCGGCCGCGAGCTTCGACCTCGTCTTCTTCTCCTTCTGGCTCTCGCACGTTCCCGAGGAACGGTTCGACGAGTTCTGGAACCTCGTGCGGTTGGCGCTTGCGCCGGGAGGCCGCGTCTTCCTCGTCGACAGCGGAGCCGGCGACTCCGCGCACACAGGCACCGACCAGGCCGAGTGGGAGGAGACGCGGTCGCTGGCGGACGGGCGCACGTTCCGCATCGTCAAGCGGCGCTGGGCGCCCGAGGAGCTCGCGCAACGTGTGCGTCCGCTCGGCTTCGAGCTCGACCTTCGCGACACGTCGAACGGTCATTTCCTGTACGGCAGCGGAGATCTCGCATGAACGTGGAGGAGCTGCTCGCCCGCGCGGACGCGGCTGCGGAGAACGCCTACGCTCCGTACTCGGCGTACCAGGTCGGAGCCGCCGTCCTCACGCGCGACGGCCGTGTCTTTGCGGCGGCGAACGTCGAGAACGCGGCGTATCCGCTCGGCGTCTGCGCCGAGAAGGCGGCGATAGCCAAGGCCGCGAGCGAGGGCGTGCGGCCGGGTGATGTGGATGCGATCGCGATCACGGCCTCGCCGTGCGGCGGCTGCCGCCAGTGGCTGCACGAATGGCGGTTCGAACGCGTCCACTTCCGCCGTGCCGACGGCACGGTCGCGACGTACGGCGCCGACGAGCTGCTGCCCGAGACCTGGGATCTGCCGGACGCATGAACTCGGGCATCGTCGCCGTCGCCGGCCGGCCCAACGTCGGCAAGTCCACCCTCGTCAACGCGCTCTGCGGCGGCAAGGTCGCGATCGTCTCGGACAAGCCGCAGACGACGCGCCGCCGCATCTTCGGGATCGCGAACGGCGACGACTACCAGCTCGTCCTCGCCGATTTGCCGGGCTTCCAGCGGCCCCTCGACGCGCTCACCGAGCGCATGCAGAAGACGGTCGACGCTGCCTTCGAGGAAGTGGAGGCCGTCCTCTTCGTCCTGTCGGCGCGGGAGCGGATCGGCGCCGGCGACCGCTTCATCGCCTCGCGCGTCTACGGGCTGGGCGTTCCGGTCGTGGTCGCGCTGAACAAGGTCGACCGGCTCAAGGCAGGGCACATCGCCCAGCAGATGAACGTCGCGGCGAGGCTCGGCGCCTTCCACGCGGTCCATCCGGTGAGCGCCAAGACGGGCGACGGGATCGAGGCGCTGCGCGGCGAGCTCGTCGGCTTGCTGCCCGAGGGGCCGCTCTACTTCCCCCCGGAGCAGCGCACCGACCTGTCGGTCGAGCAGCAGCTGGCCGAGCTCGTGCGCGAGAAGGCCCTCTGGCTGACCCGCGACGAGGTGCCGCACTCGATCTCGGTCGAGGTGGAGGAGATCGAGGAGAAGGTCGTGCGGGCCTCGATTCTTGTCGAGACCGAATCGCAGAAGCAGATCGTCGTCGGGAAGGGCGGCGCGGTCGTGAAGGACATCGGGACGCGCGCACGGCCGGAGATCGAGGCGCTACTCGGCCATCCAGTCTTTCTCGAGCTCAAGGTCAAGGTGCGGCCGCGGTGGCGCCGCGACGCGGCCACGCTCGAGCGGCTCGGGCTCTAGTTACTACGGGGTGCAGGTGGTGCCGCCGTGGACGGCCAGCCACTCTTTGAGCGCGCGGATCCGGGCGGCCGCCTGGGTCAGTCGGTTCTGGAGCCGCGAGGAGCTGGCTTGGTCGGCGAGGAGGGTCGAGTAGCCCAGCTCGCTTGCGCTCTCCGCGCCGAAGATGAGGAGGTCGGAGCCGGCGAGCATCGCCTGCGTTGCGGTGTGCGGGATCCTCTCGGCGGCCGGCGAGGTGAGCGTGTCGGTCACCGTGACGCCCGTGAAGCCGAGCTTCTTCCGCAGCAAGCCGTTGATGATCGTGCTCGAGAACGCTGCGGGTTTCTTCGACCCGTCGAGCTTCGGGTAGATCGCAGTCGAGATCATCACGAGCTTCGTCCCGGCTTTGACTGCGCTCTGGAACGGGAGCAGGCCCTGGTGGAGCTTCCAGGCGGGGGCTTTGATCACGATTCGCCCGTCGTCGGTGTTGCCTCCTGCGAGGCCGAGACCGGGGAAGTGCTTAGCGGTCGCGGCGATCCCGTTCGTCTGCAGACCGTCGACGAAGGCGCGGGCCATCTGCGCGTTCCAGGTGCGCGAGTGTGAGAAGGCGCGCGAGCCGAGGAAGTTCTCGGCCGAGCCAGGCGTGTCGACGACCGGCGCGAAGTCGACATCGATTCCCACCGAGCGCAGCGCCTCCGCCGCGCCGGCGGCTTGCGACTGCGCGACCGCCGGGCTCGTCATCTGGTCGGGCGCCTCGGTCGGCGGCGCCCAGGCGAGACGCCTGACGAGGCCGCCTTCCTGGTCGACTGCGATGAGGAGCGGCTCGCCGCGCGTGCACGCGGCGTGCTGCAGTTCGGCCGTGACCTTCGCGGCTGTGCCGCGCGTGAGCCAGCCGTTGCCGAGGAGCACGACGCCGCCCATCTTCCCGTTGCGGATGCGGGTGAGGAACTTCGCGTTGGGTGGGCCGACGAGCGTCCCCATCACGGTCTCGGCGGTGTCGGAGAAGCCCGTGGCTGCGCGGGTCGTGGCAGCCGGCTTGGCGGTTCCCGAGACGAGGGAAACCGCCGCCACTGTCACCAGCCCCGCAATCGCCCTCAGCATCCGGTCAGGGTAGCCCCCGTTTCGGCGGGAAATTGTGAGGACTTGGCGGGGACTAGACTCAACGCATGGCTCAGGCGCCTGCATTGCCGGCGGGGTTCGAGCTACCGCTCGAAGCGCGGCTGCCGCGGATCGGGGCAGTCGACGCGGTTGCGCTCGAGGAGCGCGCGGCATCGCTCGCGAAGCGCTCGATCAAGCGCGAGGCGAAGGTCTGGGCGCTCTTGCTCGCAATCCGGACCACCGACCTGACCACGCTCGAGGGCGCCGACACGCCCGGCAAGGCGGCGGCGATCGCCTCGAAGGCGCTCCGGCCGGACCCGTCGGATCCCACCGTTCCTCCGGTAGCAGCGGTGTGCGTCTATCCGAACCTCGTCCCCGCCGTGCGCGAGCGGCTCGCCGACAGCGGCGTGAAGATCGCGGCGGTCGCCACCGGGTTCCCGTCAGGCCAGTACCCGACTGCGATCAAGGTCGCGGACGTGCGCGCCACGGTCGAGCTGGGGGCCGACGAGATCGACATGGTGATCGACCGCGGGGCCTTCCTCTCCGGTCGCTACGCGAAGGTCTACGACGAGATCGTCCAGGTGAAAGAGGCCTGCGGCGATTGCCATCTGAAGGTGATCCTCGAGACCGGCGAGCTCGGTACGTACGACAACGTGCGGCGGGCGACGCTGCTTGCCATCGCCGCAGGCGCGGACTTCGTCAAGACGTCGACGGGGAAGATCTCGCCGGCCGCGACGCTGCCGGTCGCGCTCTGCATGCTCGAAGCGATCCGCGACGTGTACGGCGAAACCGGCCGGCGCGTCGGCTTCAAGGCAGCGGGCGGGATTCGGCAGGCGAAGCAGGCGGTGCAGCACCTCGTGCTCGTTCACGAGACCCTCGGGCCGGACTGGCTGACGCCGGAGCTGTACCGGCTCGGCGCGTCCTCGCTGCTCAACGACATCCTGATGCAGCTGCGCAAGGAACGGACCGGCACCTATCAGAGCGGCGACTACTTCACCAAGGATTGAAGAGACACGGTTTCGTGACCAAGGCAGCGCACTCACACGGCTCTTTCGGCCCTAACGTTTTCCCCTCCCATGAGGGTGGGGGGTGGGTTCGTGGGTGAGCTTGACAAGCCGAACAGCGAGGTAGGCGTCCAGGCCGACTGGACGTATGCGAGTGCGCCCGAGTCGCGCGACGTCGTCCAGATTCGCGAGCGCTACGGGCAGTTCATCGGCGGCGAGTGGCTCGAGCCCGCCGAGACGTACGAGACGATCGCCCCCCGCGACGAGGAGCCGCTCGCGTCCGTGGGGCAGGGCACGCCCGAGGACGTCGGCCGCGCCGTCGCCGCCGCGCGCGCCGCCTTCGCCGACGGCTGGTCGTCTCTGCCTGGCTCCGAGCGCGCGAAGTACCTCTTCCGCATCGCGCGCCTCCTCCAGGAGCGCTCGCGCGAGTTCGCCGTCCTCGAGTCGCTCAACGGCGGCAAGCCGATCAAGGAATCGCGCGACGTCGACCTACCGCTCGCCGCCGCCCACTTTTTCTACTACGCGGGCTGGGCGGACAAGCTGGAGTACGCCTTCCCGAACCGGCGTCCGCGGCCCGTCGGCGTGGCGGGGCAGATCATCCCCTGGAACTTCCCGCTCCTCATGCTCGCGTGGAAGGTGGCGCCCGCGCTCGCCTGCGGCAACACGGTCGTTCTCAAGCCGGCTGAGACAACCCCGCTCACCGCGCTTCTCTTCTGCGACATCCTCCGCCAGGCCGAGCTACCCCCGGGCGTCGTCAACATCGTCACCGGCGACGGCCGCACCGGCGCCGCGATCGTCGAGAGCGACGACGTCGACAAGATCGCGTTCACGGGCTCGACCGAGGTCGGGAAGGAGATCCAGCGGCGGCTCGCCGGCACCGGCAAGAAGCTGACGCTCGAGCTCGGCGGCAAGGCGGCGAACATCGTCTTCGACGACGCGGCGCTCGACCAGGCGGTCGAAGGAATCGTCAACGGCATTTACTTCAACCAGGGACACGTCTGCTGTGCCGGCTCGCGCCTCTTCGTGCAGGAGTCGATCTACGAGCCGCTGGTCGCCAAGCTCGAGCGCCGGCTCTCGACGCTCCGCGTCGGCGATCCGCTCGACAAGAACACCGACGTCGGAGCGATCAACTCGGCGGCCCAGCTCGAGAGGATCCAGGAGCTCGTCGCGTCCGGAATCGAGGAAGGCGCCGAGATTTACCAGCCGCCGTGCGTCCTGCCTGAGAAGGGCTACTGGTTCGCGCCGACCGTGTTCACGAACGTCGCGCAGAGCTACCGGATCGCGCAGGAGGAGATCTTCGGGCCGGTACTCTCCGTCCTCACGTTCCGCACGCCGGAGGAAGCGCTCGAGAAGGCGAACAACACGCCGTACGGCCTGAGCGCAGGCGTCTGGACGGAGAAGGGCTCGCGCATCCTCTGGATGGCGCAGCGCCTGCGTGCCGGCGTCGTGTGGGCGAACACGTTCAACCGCTTCGACCCGACGTCGCCGTTCGGCGGCTACAAGGAGTCCGGCTTCGGCCGTGAGGGCGGGCTGCACGGGCTCGAGCCCTATCTGAGGTTCGACGAGTGACCGTCGTTATCAGCCCCGGCGCCGAGGCACGCGCGGCTGCGCTCGGCGCGCGCGCCGAAAGGGCGCGAGACTGGCTCGCCGAGCAACTCGACGCGCCGTTCTCCTTCGACCTCTACGTTCTCGACGAGGACGAGTGGGCGGACCACGCGGAGGTCCCGATGTACGCAATACCCCATGCGCATCCGGACAGCGGCAAGATCGTCCTCGGCTCGCAGCCCGCGACGCTCTTCGACTCGGTGTGCACGCAGTTCTGGCCGGACTTCAGCGTGGAATCGCGCGCCGCGATGCACCAGGTCTACGGGAACCCGCCATTGCTCGAAGGGTTCGCCGACCTGATACTCGTCCACGAGCTCCTGCATCTCGTGCCGCGAGGGCAGTCGTTGCCAAGGATGCGGCACGAGGAGCTGTTCGCCAACCTCGGCGCCGTCGGCTACCTGGCGAGCGAGGAGCCGGACGAGCTGCCGGTCTACATGACGTTCATGCGCGCCGGCTGCGACGTTCCGCCGTCGCGGGTCGGCTGCTCGGCGCTCGTGGACATGGCCAGCAGCTTCGAGGTCGGGGGCTTTGCGAACTACGTCTGGTACCAGTGCCGGCTCATCATCGCGGCCGAACGGCTCTGGAACACCCAAGGTGTCGAGGCGTTGCAAGCGCTGCAGGCGGGCAACGTCGACGTCGCCGCCGAGGTCGAGCGGGACTGGCCATGAGCGAGCGCCTGCCTGTCAAGAAGACGTACAAGCTCTTCATCGGCGGAGCCTTCCCGCGCAGCGAGTCGGGGCGGACGTACGACGCCGAGGGTCAGAACGTCGCCCGCGCCTCGCGCAAGGACGTCCGCGACGCCGTCCGCATTGCGCGCGACGCGCAGCCGGGCTGGGCGAAGGCGACCGCGTACAACCGCGGCCAGGTCCTCTATCGGCTCGCCGAGATGATCGAGGCGCGCGTCACGGAGTTCGCCGAACTGTGCAGCGGGCGCGACGAGGTCGAGCACGCGATCGATCGCGTCGTCTGGTACGCGGGCTGGGCCGACAAGCTGTCGCAGGTGCTCGGCGGGTCGAACCCGGTCGCCGGCCCGTACTTCAACTTCACCGTCCCCGAACCGACCGGAGTCGTCGCCGTGCTCGCGCCCGACGAGCCTCCGCTGCTCGGGCTCGTCACACGCTTGCTGCCGCCGCTCGTCGGAGGGAACGCCGTTGTCGCTGTCGCCTCCGAGACGCGGCCCCTCGCGGCGATCGAGCTCGCCGAGGCGCTCGCCACGAGCGATGTGCCCGCCGGCGTCGTCAACCTCCTCACGGGGCACCACGGCGAGCTCGGGCCGGTGCTCGCGTCGCACATGGACGTCAACGCCATCGACCTCTGCGGTGCGGACGGCGACGGCCCGGAGCTCGAGCGCCTCGCCGCCGACAACGTGAAGCGGGTGGTGCACGGTCGCGCCGACGTCCAGAGTCCGTGGGAGATCGCCTCCTTCCTCGAGTTGAAGACCGTCTGGCACCCGATGGGGCAGTGACCTGGAAGAATCGGCGCTCGTGAACGAGAGCCGCCGCTTCAGTCACGCGATCGCCGAGGGCGACGGCATCTCCGTCGTCGCCGCCGTCGCCGACGCCGACGCTGCTCGAGCCGCCGAGGCGCAGCGCGCCGAGGCGCTCGTGGTCGACGGCGACCCGACGCACTTACGTGAAGCGACGCGCCTACCGATCCTGTGGCGCACCGACGGCTCGCTCGACCGCGCCGCGGAGATCGCAGACGCCGTGACCCTCACGCTCCCCGCTGAGGACGACGACCATGAGCCGATCCAGCGCAGGCACGAGAACGCGCTTGCGGTCGGCCTCGACTGCGCCGTGGAGGTGGGAACCGAGGAAGAGCTCGAGCGGGCGCTCGAGGTGCTCGACCCCGAGATCTTCCTGCTCGCGCCGCCGCACGACGCCGAGGAGCGTCTCGAGTCGGTGCTCGAGCTGCTCGCCGCGGTGCCTGCCGGGAAGCTTGCGATCGCCGATCTCGCCGTTACGACCGAGGACGAGGTGCAGGAGCTCGAACGCGCCGGTGTCGACGCCGTCATCGTCCACGCCGCCGACGTCTCACCGCTCGTCGGTGACGCTCCTCTAGAGGTCTGACCGGCGTGCGCATCGTCGACCTGAGTCACGCGTACTCGGACGACATGCCGCTCTATCCAGGCCTGCAGGCGCCGTCCTTCCACGACTTCGCAGCGGTCGCGCGCGAGGGCTACGCGATGTCGGAGTACACGCTCCTCAACCACATCGGCACCCACGTCGACCTGCCCTCGCACCAGATCTTGGACGGCGCGACGCTCGACGAGATCCCGCTCGAGTCGTTCGTCACCGACGCGGTCACCTTCGACCTCTCCGGCCGCGAGCCGGGTGCCGTCGGGTGGAGCGAGCTCGAGCCGCTCGCGGCAGACCTGCGCGAGGGTGACTGGCTCTTCCTCTACTCCGACAACGGCCGCAACTGGGGCGCCGACGACTACTGGACCGGCTGGTCGTATCCGGACGCCGAGGCGTCGCAGGCCCTGACCGAGCGCGGCATCGTCGGCATCGGCTTCGACGGGCCTTCGGCCGATCCCGTCGACACCGAGACGTTCGACCTGCACAAGGTCTGGCTCGGCGCAGGGCGAATGATCCTCGAGAACCTCACCAACCTCGACCTTCTGCCGTCGCGGACGCACGTCGTCGTCGCGCCGCTGAAGGTGCGGGCGGCGAACGGAGCCCCCGCTCGAGTCCTCGCTTTCGTTTCCGACTAGCAGGGAGGGAAAGATGCTCGAATCGCTCAGCCACGTCGGATCTCTCCGTCGGGGCATTCTCGGGCTGGGTGAGACCTTCGGGCTCTCCCTGGCCTTGCTCGCGCTCGTGATGGCGTGCTCGCTCGCGACATCGAGCGCTGCCGGCTTCGCCGGCCCGACCGTTCCGCTCGTCTACCTCGTCGCCGGCCTCGGCTCGCTCTGTCTTGCCTCGGTGATCATCCGCTTCACGCGCCGGATGGCGAGCGCGGGTGGCCTCTACACCTACACCGCGCGAGGTCTCGACTGCAACGCCGGCTTCATCGGCGGCTGGCTCTATGCCTGGGGCTTCGCGGCCGGGATCTCGTTCGTCCTCATCATCTCGTCGTTCTTCCTCTCGACCGTGCTGACGGTGCACACGTCGCTCAACCTGAGCTGGTTCCAGTGCTTCTGGATCCTGGTTGCGCTGCTGACCGTCTTCGCGCTGCTCGACATCAAGCTCTCGACTCGGCTGCAGCTCGTCTTCGCCGGCCTGGGCGTGCTTCTGCTGGTCATCCTCTCGTTCGTGATTCTCGGCAAGGGCGGCGCGCACGGCGTGACGCTCCAGCCGTTCAACTTCCACCACGCGGGCACCGCCCACGACTTCTTCTACGCCATGGTCTTCGCCTTCACGGGCTTCATCGGCTTCGAAGCGGCGGCGTCACTCGGCGAGGAGTCAGCCGAGCCGCTGAAGGTGATCCCGAAGGCGATTCTCTCGGCGGTTCTCGTCGCTCTCGTCTTCTACGTCTTCGTGACCTGGGCGATGTCGGTCGGCTTCGGTGTCGACAACTCGGCGGCCTGGGCGAGCAACCCCGCCGCGCTCGACACACTCGCGACGCAGTACGTCGGCAGCTGGTTCGCCACCCTCGTCGACATCGCCGTCGTCGTCGACGCCTTCGTCGCGGCGCTCGCGGGCACTGCGCTCGTGTCCCGCACCGCGTTCGCCATGGGACGCGAAGGCGGCCTGCCGAAGGTTTTTGCCTGGACGCACCCGCGGTTCAAGACACCGTGGGTCTCGATCATCGCCTCGCTCGCGCTCACCGTGATCCTCGTCAGCTGGCTCGCGCACGGCGTCTGGAACAACCCGTTCACCTACTTCGCCTTCATGGCGACCACCGCGACCTTCGGGATTCTTGGCATGTACATCCTCGTCGCGCTCGGCGGGATGGTCTATTTCTGGCGCTCGAGAGCCACCTCAGCGGTCGCCTACAACGTCTTCTGGGACATCTTCTTGCCCGTGGCGGCGATCGTCGTCTGCGGGATGACCATCTACTGGTCGATCACGCCGCGCCCCCCGAAGCCGATCAGCTACTCGATCTGGGTCGCGCTTGCCTGGCTCGGGCTCGGGCTGGTGTACCTGCTGGTGCTCCGCCTCCGGTCTCCTGAGAAGGTCGCACAGTTCGGCTCGGTGCTGGCAGAGGGGGGCGAGACCGAGGCACCCGCTCCCGAGGCGGAGGCGGTTCCCGGCACGCTCTAGCCGAAGAAGGCGCGCGCAACGTCGTACCACTCGCGCGGCACGACTTTCAGCTGCGCGGTGGCTTCCGCGAGGGGGACGGCGACCACGTCGTCCCCCCGCAGGGCCGCCATCTGGCCGAACTCGCCGGACAGGGCAAGGTCTGCTGCCTTGAGGCCGAACCGGGTCGCAAGGACGCGGTCACGCGGCGTCGGCGTGCCGCCGCGCTGCGTGTGGCCGAGCACGGTGACGCGCGTCTCGTAGCCGGTGCGCTGCTCGATCTCGCGGCCGAGCGCCTCGCCGACGCCGCGCTTCGAGAGGATCACGTGCCCGAACTGATCCTGCTCGCCGCCGTCTTCGAGCCCGGGTAGCTCGCAGCCTTCGCTGACGACGACGATGGAGAAGTTCTTGCCGCGCGCGTGGCGCTTGCGGATCGTCTCGGCCACCTCGTCGAAATCGACGGGGATCTCGGGCACGAGGATCACGTCGGCGCCGCCTGCGATTCCGCTCATCACGGCGATCCAGCCTGTGTGGCGGCCCATCACCTCGACGACCATGACCCGGTTGTGCGACTCGGCCGTGGTGTGGAGCCGGTCGATCGCCTCGGTCGCGATAAAGACCGCCGTGTCGAAACCGAACGTGTAGTCGGTGCCCGAGAGGTCGTTGTCGATCGTCTTCGGGACGCCGACGACCGGGAACTGACGCTCGGCGTGCAGGCGCGCCGCGACGCCGAGGGTGTCCTCGCCGCCGATCGCGACGAGCGCATCGAGCCCGCGATCGGAGAAGTTCTGCACGACTCGCTCGACTGCGCCCTCGACGTTGAACGGGTTCGTGCGGCTCGTGCCGATGATGGTGCCGCCGCGCGGCAGGATCCCTGACACCTGCAACGGGCCGAGGTCCTCGAAGATCGGCTCCACCAGGCCGCGCCAGCCCTCGCGCACCGCGACCACGTCCCAGCCGGCCGAATCGGCCCGGCGCACTACCGCGCGGATGACCGCGTTGAGGCCGGGGCAGTCGCCGCCGCCGGTGAGGATTCCGACACTTTTCGCCATGCGGTCGAGCCTAGATGGTTCGGAGGGGCGGACGTACACTTCAGTCGTGGCCGTGGAGCCTCACGCCGCGAGGCCGGAGTCCCGCCTCGGTGGGTGGCCGGGCTTCTGGCTATGGGCGCTCGTCGGCGCTGCGCTCGTCCTCGGGTTTGTGAGTCTCGTGCTCCTGCTGCTGATTCCGGCCGTCATCTTCGCCGTCGTGGTGGCTCGGCTTTCCACCTGGAACGAGCGCACCGTCGTGCTCGGAATCGTCTCCGGCGTCGGCTTGCCTCTGTTGGCTGTGGCCGTGCTCCGGCGGGATAGCTGGCAGCACCGAATCGTAGGCGACGGCACGCCCAACCCGTACTACTGGGGTGGGGTTGGGCTGTTGCTCTTCGCGGCGGGAGTCGTCAGCTTCGCGGCGCTTCGCTCGCGCAGCACCTAGCGCGCGAACCGATGCCGAAGGTGGGAATCGAACCCACACGGCCCGAAGGCCACCGGATTTTGAGTCCGGCGCGTCTGCCAATTCCGCCACTTCGGCCTGCCGGTGCATGATACGCGACCGCTCTATGCAACATATTTCGTTGCGCAACATAAAGTGTTGCGCTAGTCTGCGGGAGGATGGCCGTCGCAATCGCAACGAAGGTGGACGCACTGCGAACGGACTTCGGTTCGGCGGCGCGGCTCGCCGACATGCTCGGTGTCAGCCGTGCCCAAGTGACGCGCTGGCTCCGCGGCTCGGGCATCGATCCGCTGAACGCCGAGAAGGTCGACTTGCTCGAGCTCATTTGGGGGAATCTCCTACGTCTCTACGAGCCTGAAGCGGCTCTCGCCTGGCTGTTCGGTCTCAACCCGTTCCTCGGCGACCGGCGGCCGATCGACCTCATCCGCGCGGGCCGCACCGAGGAGCTGATGCGTGCCATCCGGGCCGAGCGGTTCGACGCGTTCGCGTGATTCTGTACCGCTGCTTCGCCTGGAACGCCCGCGCCCGTTCCGATCGGCCTGACGGGGCGCTCTGGTTCCCGCGCCTGTACCAGGGCGACGGGCGCCACGACAACGCCGACCTCTACGGCTGCCTGTATCTCTCCGAGCGACCGCTGTCATGCGTCGTCGAGCAGCTCGCGCGCTTTCGGGGCCAGCGGCTGCAACCGGCGCTGCTCGTGCGGCGCGGCCTCGCGCTCGCGCTCGCCGAGCTGGAGCTGCCCGACGACGCAGAGCTCGTCGACCTCGACGATCCCGCGGTGTTGCGGCGCGAACGGCTGCGGCCGTCGCGGGTCGCGACGCGCGCGCGAGAGGTGACGCAAGCGCAAGCGCGGGCGCTCTACGAGCGGCATCGCGACGCGGCCGGGCTTCGCTGGTGGTCGACCTTCGAATCGCAGTGGTTGAACGTGACGCTCTTCGGTCGCGCAAGATCCGCGCTGCGACTCGCCTCGGTGCGGGCGCTCGACCGCGCAGACGAGGAGATCGTCTCGGCTGCGGACGTCCTCGGTCTACGCGTCCCCTGAGCCGACGCGAAGCGGGAAGTACGGCGGCGCGAGGAGAAAGCCGACGCGTGCGTCGGGGCCGCGGTGGCCGCGGGCCATCTGAAGAGCGGCGCCGATGCTGCCGATCGGGACGAAGCCGAGCTGCCGCACCGCGGAGGCGTCGCGCGCTCCCGCAACGTAGACGGCGCCGAGCCGCTCGAGCGCGGGCCGGCACGCCTCCCAGTCGCGGAACGGCAGCAAGGGATGCACCGTGTGGCCGGCGCGGTACTCCTCGACGGCGCGCGCATCCGCGGCGACAGCATCCTCTGCGGCGGCGAGCAGATCCGGGTCGCGGGCGATCGGGTCTGAGCGGAAGAAGACGTGGTACGGCTGCTGCGTCGGCCGGGCGAAGACCCGTCGGAAGCCGTGGACGAGGATCACGATCCCATCGTCGCGAACCGGAAAGCCGTCTCGCCACAGACCAAGCGCGTGCGCGAGACCGAGGAAGGCGGCAAGTAGCGGATTCGGCCTCTCGCGCGGCAGGAAAGGGGTGGTCCCGGGGATCCCGATCACGAGCGCGTCGAGCGGCTCGTCGAGGCTCGCTCTCCGCAGCTCGATCGCCCGGAGCAGAGCCTCGGCGTGCGCGACCGACGGAGGGCCCGCGAGCACCGCCGCCGTTGTCCTCGTTCCCCGCAGCGTCCGGAGGACGCGGCGGCGCACCGAATCCGGCGCGGCAGAGAAAGCGAGCCTCAGGCGCGAGTTCGCGATCCGCTCGGCCGCCTCCGGTTCGTAGGGGTAGCCGCGCAGCAGCCCTCCGAACACAGGGTGGTTGAGGACAAGCGAGACTCCGAAGAGCGGGACGCGGGCAGCGAGCGAGCGTTCGACGAGCGTCGCGAGGCGCCACCCTTCGGACCCTCGGGTCTCGAGCAGCGATTCGGCGGTCGCGCGACGCTGCGTCTCGGCGTCTGCGGCGGCGAGCAGCGTCGCTGGGCCGCCGTGCAGGACGGTCTCGGCAGCGGTTACCGAGACGACGAGATCCGTCTCGACCAGCTCACGCGCGACCCGGACCCGCGGCGCGTCGGCCGGAAGTCCGGCGAGCTCGGGGTCGGCGGCGTCATGCACCGTTACCCGGCCGTGGAAGCGGCGCCGGAGCTCCGGAGTCACGAGTGCTGCGATCTCCGCATGGCTCGCGCGGCGCCCGAGTCCGCAGGCAACGAGCAGGGTCTGCTTGGCGGTCGGGATGCCGAGCTCCTCGAGCGCGTCGATCACCGCCCCGGTTGCCAGTGCGCGCTGGTTTCCCCGCACGCTCCCGACCGGCAGTGCGGGCGGCTCCACCACGATCGTCACGCTTTTCGTGCCTTCGGCGAGGGCCTCGAGCGGCGGCCCGTCGAGCGGGAAACGCAGCGCCTCGAGCGTCGCCGCCACCACGTCCGTCGCGCGCCCGGGTGGCGGCGGCCGCAGCACGCGAGCGTCGTCGGGCGCCGACGCCACGACGAGGCGGCTGCCGGACAGGAGAGGGACGCGCGGCACCGGCGGATTCAAGCAGTGCTCGGAATACACTCGGACGGATGTCGCCGAAGACCCTCACGGGCGCCGAGCTCGACCTCAGCGACGCGCCTGCGCGCGAGTCGGAGCTCTTCCTCGTCGACGGCAACAACCTCGCCTATCGAGCGTTCTTCGCGTTGCCCGAGGAACTCGCGACGAGCGAGGGCTTCCCGACCAACGCGCTGCTCGGCTTCACGAACATGCTGTTCAAGCTCCTCTCCGACTACCGGCCGAAGGGCGTCGCGGTCGCCTGGGACACACGGCCGGTGCACCGCGCGGCGCAGGCCGAGGCCGCGGACGTCGTCTACAAGGAAGGCCGCCGGCCGATGCCGGACCTCCTCCGCGAGCAGTTCCCGCACCTGCGGCCGATCGTGCAGGCGTTTGGCTACCGCAATCTCGAGTTCGAGGGCTGGGAGGCGGACGACGTGATCGCAACGCTCGCGACGCGCGCCGACGAAGCTGGGATCAAGACGTGCGTCGTCTCGACCGACCGCGACGCGTTCCAGCTCGTCTCGGAGAACATCTGCCTGATGATGACGCCGCGCGGCGTCAGCGACGTCAACGTCTACACGCCCGAGCGGGTCGAGGCGCGCTACGGGATCCGGCCCGACCAGATCCCCGATTTCATCGGGCTCAAGGGAGACTCCTCCGACAACATCCCCGGCGTCCCGGGCATCGGCGACAAGACCGCCGGCCAGCTCGTCGCGCAGTACGGCTCGCTCGAGGACGTGCTCGACCACGTCGAGGACCTGTCGCCGGCGCGCAAGAAGAACCTGACGGAGTTCGCCGACCAGGCGCGGGCGGCCAAGGTGCTGGCGACGATGCGGAGAGACCTCGATCTCGACGCCGACCCGGCCGAGCTCGTGCTCGCGCCGCCCGACCGTGCGCAGCTGCGCGAGACGTTCCGGCAGTTCGAGTTCCGGGCGCTGCTCGCGCGCGTCGACGAGCTCGACGAGGCGGTGCCCGCGCGGGAGCGCATCTCGGCCGGTACGGCCGTTGCCTGGCGCGAGGGGGAGCCGCCGAACGTGGGCGGAGTTGCTGCAGACGAGGGACGCATCGCAGTTGCCAACGGCGACGAGGTCGTCGTCTCGCTGCGGCCCGCGAGGCTCGAGGGAACCTTCGTCGCGCACGACGCGAAAGCGCTTGGAGTCGAGGCGGCCGACGACACGATGATCCTCGCCTACCTGATCGATCCGGCGCGCAGCGAATACCTCCTCGACGACCTCGCCGCCGAGTACGCGGTCGAGGCGGTCGCCGAGCCGGAGGCCGAGGAGGAGACGGCCCGCCTCGTCCGCCACGCCGCTGTCACGCTGCGTCTGCGCGACCCGCTGCTCAACCGGGTGCGCGAGCGCGGAGCCGAGCCGCTCTACCGCGATGTCGAGATGCCGCTCGTCGGAGTGCTCGGCCGGATGCAGGAGGCCGGAGTCCGCATCGACACGTACCGGATGGGCGAGATCACTGCTCGCCTCGCCGACCGGGTGGAGGAGCTCGGGGCGCTCGCCTACGAGCTCGCGGATGAGGAGTTCGTGCTCGGCTCGCCGCAGCAGCTCGGGCGCATCCTGTTCGAGAAGCTCGAGCTGACGCCGGGCCGCAAGGGCAAGACCGGCTACTCGACCGACACGAAGGTGCTGCGCTCGATCCGCGCCGAGCACGAGATCGTGGCCGTAATCGAGGAGTGGCGCGAGCTCGCGAAGCTCCTCAACACGTATCTCGTGCCGCTGCCGGACATGATCGGCGAGGACGGTCGCCTGCACACGACCTTCAACCAGACCGTCGCCGCGACCGGCCGGCTCTCGACGACCAACCCGAACCTCCAGTCGATTCCGATCCGCACGGACATCGGCCGCGAGATCCGCTCCGCTTTCGTGGCCGAGCAAGGCGCCCGGCTCATCTCCGCCGACTACTCCCAGATCGAGCTGCGCATCCTCGCGCACGTCTCCGGCGAGCCGAAGCTGCGCGAGGCGTTCGAGCGTGGGGAGGACATCCACACCGCGACCGCGGCCGAGGTGCTGGGCGTCGACCCCGCCAAGCTCACGCCGGGCGAACGCTCGATCGCGAAGATGATCAACTTCGGGATCGTCTACGGGATCTCGGCCTTCGGCCTGTCCGAGAACCTCGAGATCCCGCGCGAGCAGGCGCAGGAGTACATCGACGCCTACCTCGCGCGGTTCCCGTTCGTGCAGGACTTCATCCAGCGCACGATCGAGCAGGCCGAGCGCGACGGCTACGTGACGAGCCTGCTCGGGCGGCGCCGCCCGGTGCCGGAGTTGCGCGTGCGGAATCGCGCGACGCGTGGGTTCGGCGAGCGCGTCGCGGTCAACTTCGTGATGCAGGGCTCGAACGCGGACATCATCAAGGTGGCGATGGTCGCGATCGAAAGGAGGCTGCGAGCGGAGGGAAGGAGCGCGCGACTCGTCCTCCAGGTGCACGACGAGCTGCTGCTCGAGACGCCCGACGCGGAGACCTCGATCGTGAAGGAGCTCGTGCGCGAAGAGATGTGCCGCGCGTATCCGCTCGACCCACCGCTCGCAGTCGACGTGGGCGCCGGCGACTCCTGGGCGGACGCGAAGAGCTAGGAGGCGAGGCCGTCAGGCGTAAGGACGCTCGCCCAGGCGATGCTCCTATCCTCCGAGACGTCATGACCTTCGATCGTTTGGTCCCGCAGGCGGTGAGGAGTAGCGACGGGTGGGCCGTCAAGGTCGGGAGTCGCTGATTGATCCGCTTATGTGGCAAATCGTTCAATGGATTAAGCCGAAGCAGGCCACCCCAGAGGAGGAGTGCGGCCTCGTGCTTGCTCGGTGTGTTCGTCCCAACCACGTTGTACGGTTGAGCGGGTGCTGCGCGGGCCACGCTCATTTTTGCTCGCAGGCTCGCTCGCACTCGTCGTCGTGGCGAGCGCGTCGGCCGCCTGGGGGGGAAAGATCCCGCACACAACACGCGGATCGGGCGGATGCCGAGCTCTTGCCGCCGCGGCGCGCCGACTGGCAAGCAGTGCATCGACGCCGTCGTGTACTACCTCGACAAGGCGCGGCGGAGTGTCGGCCTACCGCCCTACGCGCTCCCGGCGAACTTCCCGTCGCTGTCGCCACCGGTGCAGTTGTTCATCCTCGTCAACCTCGATCGCGTCCAGTACGGGCTCCCGCCGATCACCGGAATGACGGCAGCGCTGGACCACGACGCGCTTGTGAGCGGCGTCTGGCGGGCGGACGACCCGCACCCGAGCAACGCGGCAGGCCTCAACACCTGGTGGCCGGGCTGGGCCGGCGCGTTCTACAACGCCCCGATGGCGTACGAGGCGTGGGTGTGGGATGACGGGCTAGGGAGTAAGAACCCCCGCTGCACGCCGACTGATCATTCGCGCTGCTGGGGACACAGGCACAGCGTGCTGTGGAAATACGGCCCGGTGCTCGCGATGGGCGCGGCCGCGGGACGCGATTCGCGCCACCACCGCGGCTACGCGTACCTCTTCGTCGGCGGCACCGCGGCCTACACGCCGGCCTACACGTACACGTGGAAGCAGGCCGTCGAGGACGGAGCTGGCACGAACACGTACGACCCCGGCCCACCGCCGAGCTCGCTGTGCACCGTCCCGATCCTCATCGGGCGAAAGCTGGCCGGCGCGTCACGGGCGATCGAGAAGGCGCACTGCAGCGTCGGCGAGGTCGTCTCCAAGCACGCCCACTACGTGCCCGGAATCGTGATCCGGCAGTACCCCGCGTGGGGCACGACGCTCGCGCGCGGCGCGAGTATTCAGCTCACCGTCAGCCTCGGCCCGCGCTAGATCACGCCTTCCCGGTCAGCGTCAGGGTGCTCGCGTCCGAGCGGCGCTCGCTTAGCGTCACTGCCGGGCCGCGTGCTGCGCTATGCGCCCGTGAACCGGTATTCGGTCTGCCAGGCGTCCTTAGAGTCGCTGTGGGCTTTCCAGAACAGCTCCGCGATCTTGTCCGGATCGAAGTCCGTTCCCGACTGGACGGCGCCGACGATCGTGACGGTCGCGGCGTGGATGCCGTCGTCCCGGACGCCGGCGGCAACCAGCGTCTGCGCCGAGCGCAGGGCAGCCTTCCCCATCGAGAGGCTCGCCAGTCCGGGCACCGGAGTGTCGGCGAAACCGCCGCTCGTGACCAACAAGGTTCCACCGCCGACCGCTCGCAGCACGGGTACGGCCACCTGCGCGGCAACGACGGCGCCGAGGACGTCGACGTCGTAGGCGGTTCGAAGCCGTTCAACGGTCGTATCGAGGATCTCGCCGGGATCGGGGATGGCGGCGTTGTAGACGACGACACCGGGGGCTCCCGGGGCGCTGAAGATCCGTTCGAGCGTCTCGCGGTAGCCGGCCAGATCCTCGATGTCCGCGCCGACCGCCTCTATCTCGAGGCCGCCGCTGCGGAGCTCAGGGGCGAGGTGGTCGAGCGTTGGGCCGCGGGAGATGAGCGTGCTGCGGAAGCCCTCACGGCCGAAGCGCCGAACCACCGCCGCGCCGACTCCTGGACCGGCTCCGATCAGCAGGAGATGATGCGGGTCAACAAGCTCGGGCATTTGTCACACATCCGGGTCGAATCACGGGACTAACTTCACCAGGTCCGGTGCGCCTCGGCCGTCACTCCGAAGCACGGACGCAGGCGAGAGCTTGACGACCTCAGTCGGCGCACGGATCATCTGGCCGTGTTGTTCTTCAGGCTCACCAGTTGGGAGCTCGCGCTCTTTCTCTTTGCCGTCGTGGTCGGCGGAACGGCCCTGGGTGCGGGGGTCGGCCTCTATCTGCGGAAGCATTCCGAGGTTCTGCGCGAGCCGTTCGGTGTGCTGCAAGCCGCGCTCCTCGGGCTCGTGGGTCTCATTCTGGCCTTCGGGCTGAGCCTGGCAGTCGGTCGCTACGAAGATCGGCGCGCTGCAGTGGTCGACGAGGCGAACGCCATCGGGACGACCTACCTGCGCGCCGAGACCCTGGCCGAGCCGATGCGGAGCCGCTCTCTCGTCTTGCTGAAGCACTACACGGATACGAGCATCCGTCTGTCGAAGTGGATCCCGGGCAGCCCGAAGTCACAGGCAACCCTCGCCGCGAGCAGCGCACAGCAGCGGCACCTGTGGAAGCTCGCCGGCCAGGCGCTAAACCGGGCCCCCAATGCGAGCGCGCCTCGCCTGTACGTGGACAGCCTGAACGAGATGTTCGATGCGCAGACCACTCGTGTTGCGGCGCTCGCCAACAGAGTGCCGAATGCCGTGCTCGTCCTCGAGATAGGAGCGGCCACAGTTGCGTTGGCGCTGCTTGCCGTCTACCTGTCGATGGTCGGGCGGGGCGTGATCACGGTTCTCCTGGCATCCGTCCTCGTGACGTCGCTTCTTCTCGTCACCTTCGACCTCGACCGCCCCACGCGCGGGGTCATCACTGTTCCCGATACGGCCCTGACGAACGTGCGCCTAATGATGGTGCCGGCACCAGCAGCCACAGGCCCATCCTCGCCGTAGAACGAGGTCGGCAGCGGTCAGCAGCAAGCAGTGCCGAACTGTTTCGGCGGACAAACCTGATCGGCATACGAGCAGAACACACAGCAGTCACCGGGGAGCGGCCGGAGGAGCGTGCCGCACGACGAGCATGTGTAGAAGAACCGACAGGCGTCCGTCGGCATCATCTCGGCTTTTGCGAAACCACACTCAGGGCAAGTGATTGTCGCGGCGAGGATCGCGGTCGCCATGCGAGCATCGTAGGTCGAAGCGTCAGGGGTCATTCCAGAACACCGGCGCAGGCAGGTGGACTGCCGGCCGGCGGAACCTAAGGTGTCGCCGTGAGCACCTTTCTCGGGATCGTGATTGCCGCCTTCAGCGTGCTCACGCTCGTGGGCGTCGTCGGGGTATTCGTCTGGGCAGCGATGAAGGACGGCGAGGAAGACCGGGCCGTACAGAAGCGCCTCATCCGCCGACGCACTCGGCTCGGGCGATAGCCACGGGGACCGGAGTGGGGCACGCGGAGATCGAGATCCGGCCGTTTCGGCCAGAGGACCTTGACGACGTCGTCGAGTTCTCGCTCCGAGCGTGGGCTCCCGTCTTCGCGTCCCTGCAAGAAGTGTTGGGAGACGAGATCTTCCTGCGTCTGCAGCCGGACTGGCGAGCGAGCCAGGCCAAAACGGTGCGGTCGAGCTGCCTGGACGAGGATTGCACCCTGGTGGCCGTCGCCGACGGCCGTCCCGTCGGCTTCGTGACGGTCTCCCTGAACGCGTTCCACGAGCGGATGGGCGCGATCGAGATCATCGGAGTGGATCCCGACTATCAGCGCCGCGGCGTCAGCTCGCAGCTGACCAGCGTCGCGCTCGACTACATGCGAGAGCAGGGAATGGACATAGCGATCGTCGAGACCGGCGGCGATCCAGGTCACGCACCCGCGCGGGCTGCGTACGAGGCGGCAGGCTTCACGCTCTTGCCGGTCGCGCGGTACTTCCGGCTGCTGCGGTAGAGCCCGACTCAGGCGTAGCCGAGCTCGGCGAGGAGCGTGCCTGCCTCCGCCTCGACGTCGGCGACCTGCTCAGCCGACAGCTCCCGGCGCCAGCGCCCGATCGACGAGTCGCGGAAGCTGTCGAGGGCCTTGTGCGTCGAGGCCACGTTCGCGGCGAGGAATCCGGCGAGCCGGTCCGCGGCGCTCGCGAGCCCCTCGTAGCGGATCTCGAGCAGACGATCGCCTGCGTCGGCTGCTCGGGCGGCCTCGACATAGCGTCGCCACGCCCACGCGCAGCGGCGCGCGTCGCTGACCTGTGCAAACTCGTCCCGCCGCTCGGGCTCGACCCAGAAGCGCGGCTCGGCCCCGTAAGGGAGGCCTGCATCGTCCTTGCCGGCCTGGTCCGCGTTCAGCCAGCCGCGCTCGAGAAGTGAGCAGACGACGTCGCGACCGTCTCGCACCGCGTGCACGGCGAGCGCCTGCGGATAGGCCTCGAGGGCCGCCGCGAGCACATGTGCCGTCTCGGGCGTCTGTTCCACGCCGCGCAGGCCCCAGGCGAGGCCCAGACGCCGGATGCGCTCGAGGATCCTCCGCAGGTCTTCCGCCGACGGATCGGTCGGCAGCGCCGCCTTCCACGGCGTCACCTCACCGAAGTCGACGAAGCCCGGCAGGCCTCCGATCGCGCGGCCGACAAAGGTTGTCCCCGACCGTGGACAGCCCACCACGAAGACGAGCCGTTCCTCGCGTCCCAGCCGCGGCCGTTGCACGAGCGCGCGTTCGGCGACGCGAGCGCCGGCGGTCGCGTAGTCCAGCAACGCGCTCACAAGATCTCCGGCAGGGAGTCCGGCACCATCCCGAGCCCTTGGCGGAGCGTCTCGATCAGATGCTGTGCGTCCGCCAGCAGCGACGCGAGCAGCTCGATCTCGCCACGAGGCACCTCGAGCGTCACGCGTACCGGCGAGCGGGCCGTGGAAGAGAGCGCAAGCGTCTCGACATCGTCTGTTCCGAGTGCGGTCACGTCGAGATATTCGTCTCTCGCGAGCCGCTGCCCGGGCATGAACCGCTCCGCCGCAGCACCGAGCCGCTCCGCGAGGACACCTGCGTAGTGGCCGGGCACGCGGATCGTCGCCTCGCCCGTGCGCAGGCCGATCGTCACCGACCAGCTCCCGTAGGCGGCTTCAGGGCCTTCATGGCGCACCACGTGCACCGTGCACGTGGCCGTGACGCCGATCGGGTAGCGCTCCTCCATCCGGGCAGCCTAGCCCCGAGGCCCGGATGTCCCAGCAGCCCCTCCTTTGCCAGCGTCGCCCGAGGAACGTGCCGAGGGAGCTATATTGACCGGCCGCATGACGAACGAGACCATCAACGATCCGCGGCTCGAGGAAGGCGTCTGGACGACCGATCCCGAGAGCGGCGAGCTAGTCCCCGACTACGAGTCCACCTTCCCCACGATCGAGGAGGGGCAGGTCGTGAACGGCATCGTCGTCCGGGTCGACAAGGACGAGGTGCTCGTCGACATCGGCTACAAGTCGGAGGGCGTCATCCCGGTCTCGGAGCTCTCGATCCGGCGCTCGATCAACCCTGCCGACGAGGTCTCGCTCGGGGACGACATCGCTGCGCTCGTCTTGACGAAGGAGGACGCCGAAGGCCGGCTGATCCTCTCCAAGAAGCGCGCGCGGTTCGAGATCGCGTGGAAGGCGATCGAGAGCGCCCACGAGAAGGGCGAGCCGGTCACCGGTCGCGTGATCGAGGTCGTCAAGGGCGGCCTCATCCTCGACCTCGGCGTGCGCGGCTTCCTGCCGGCGTCGCTCGTCGACATCCGCCGCGTCCAGGATCTCGACGAGTTCCTCGGCCAGGAGCTCGAGTGCAAGGTCATCGAGCTCAACCGCTCGCGCAACAACGTCGTCCTCTCGCGCCGCGCCGTCCTCGAAGAGGAGCGCAAGGAGCAGCGGCAGCGGATCCTCGACCGCCTCAACCCGGGCGACGTCGTGGAAGGGACGATCTCGAACATCGTCGACTTCGGCGCCTTTGTCGATCTCGACGGGATGGACGGCCTCATCCACATCTCCGAGCTTTCGTGGAGCCACGTCAACCATCCGTCCGAGGTGCTCGAGATCGGCCAGACGGTCAAGGTTCAGGTGCTCGACATCGACCGCGAGCGGCAGCGGATCTCGCTCGGCCTCAAGCAGACGCAGACCGACCCGTGGCAGCAGGTGCTCGAGAGCTACCAGGAGGGCGACGTCGTGCAGGGCACGGTGACGAAGGTCGTCACGTTCGGCGCCTTCGTCGAGATCCTGCCTGGCGTGGAGGGCCTCGTCCACATCTCCGAGCTCGCGCAGCACCACGTCGAGAACCCGCGCGAGATCGTCTCGCAGGGCGACCAGGTGAATGTCCGCATCCTCGAGGTCGATGCCGACCGGCGGCGCCTCTCGCTCTCGCTCAAGCGGGTCGAGGACGGAATGCCGGTGCAACCGATGCCCGGCGAGGAGGGCGAGCCCCCCGCACTCGGGCTGTCCGACGAAGTCTTCGCCGACGAGGCGCCCGCCGCCGAGGCGCTCGAGATCTCCGAGGAAGACCCGGCCGCCGCGGCTGAGGTCGCAGCCGAAGTCGAGCTCGTCGGGGAAGAGCCTGCCGGCGAGGCCAAGATCATCGAAGCCGAAGTCGTCGAGGAAGAGCCTGCGGCTGGGGAAGAGCCTGCGGCCGAAGCAGAGCCTGAGGCCGAGGAAGAGCCTGCGGCCGAGGAAGAGCCTGCGGCCGAAGCAGAGCCTGCCGGCGAGGCCGAGATCATCGAAGCCGAAGTCGTCGAGGAAGAGCCGGCGGCCGAGGAAGAGCCTGCTGCCGAGCTCGAAGCGGAGGTAGAGGAGCCGGCAGCCGAGGCTGCGGCGCCAGAGCCCGACGCCTCCGACGAGGCCGAGCCGACCGAGTAGTGAAGCGGCCGCTCGCGGTCGCGCTCACGGGCGGAATCGCGGCCGGAAAAAGCGAGGCTTTGCGCGCATTCGCGCGACACGGCGCAGCCGTGATCTCGACCGACGACCTCGTCCACCGCCTCTACCGCGAGGACGAAGGCCTGCAAGCGGCGATCCGGGAGCGTTGGGGCGGCCGCGTCTTCAGCGACGGCGAGGTCGACAGGTCCGAGATCGGCCGCATCGTGTTCGCCGACCGAGCCGAGCTCGCCTGGCTCGAGTCCGAGTTGCATCCGCGCGTCCGGGCTGCGACCGGCGCCTGGCTCGACGAGCAGACCGCCGACGTTGCAGTCGCCGAGATCCCGCTCCTCTTCGAGACCGGCGGCGAGCAGCGGTTCGACCGCATCGTCGTCGTGACGGCGCCGCCCGAGCTGAGGGACGCACGCCGCGACGGCGTGGCCGAGAGAGAGAGCCGACTCGTGCCCGAGAATGAGAAGGTGCGTCGGGCAGACTTCTCCTACGTGAATGACGGCTCGCTCGAGGAGATGGACGCCTGGGCAGCCGGCGTGCTGGAGGAGCTGCGGTCCTGAGGCGCTGGGTCATCGCGGTCGCCGTCCTCGCTGCGTCGCTCGGGGCGTTCGTGTACCTCCAGCGGACCGAGCCCCCCTGGTACGCGCGCCTCTGGTATCCGCTCCACTACTCGACGAACGTCCGCGTCTACGCCTCGCAGGACCATCTCGATCCGGCGCTGCTCGCGGCCGTGATCGAGACCGAGAGCAAGTTCAACGCCACGGCCCGCTCGGATGCCGGTGCCGTGGGTCTCATGCAGCTGACGCCGAACACCGCCAAGGGCATCGCGCAGTACACCGGCGGCAGTCGCTTCCGCACCTCGGACCTCACGAACCCGGACATCAACATGCGCTACGGCGCCTGGTATCTCGGCCACCTGCTCACCCGGTACCACGGCAACGAGAAGCTCGCCCTGGCCGCCTACAACGCCGGCGAGGACAACGTCGACCGCTGGCAACGGGAGCACGTCGGCATCCAGTTCGACGAGACGCGCGACTACGTCGACAAGGTCGAGCGGTTGAAGAAGATCTACCGCCGCACATACCCGTCCCAACTCGGGTACTGATTCCGTCATGAAGATTCGCGCAGCAGTTCTCGAGGAGTTCGGCCGGCCGCTCGAAGTACAGGAGGTTGACCTGGCCGAGCCTAAGGCGGGTGAGGTCCTCGTCCGCCTTGTCGCATGCGGCGTTTGTCATACGGATCTATTCACGGCGTCGGGTGCGGATCCGTCCGGCTACACGCCGACGGTGCTCGGCCACGAAGGCGCAGGAGTCGTCGAGAAGGTCGGTGAGGGAGTCGCCGCGCTGGCCCCGGGCGATCACGTGGTGACGCTCTTCTCGCCGCAGTGTCGCGAGTGCATCCATTGCCGCGACTCGCGCACGAACCTCTGTCTCGCGATTCGCGAGCAGCAGAACCAGGGCTTTCTCCCCGACGGGACGACGCGCCTCTCGCGCGACGGTGAGCCGATCCGGCACTTCATGGGCACCTCGACGTTCGCCGAGTACACGGTGATGCCGGAGATCGCGCTCGCGAAGATCTCGCCGGAGGCTCCGCTCGACCGCGCGTGCGTCTTCGCCTGCGGCCTCTCGACCGGGCTCGGCGCTGTCGTGAACACGGCGAAGGTCGAGGCCGGATCGACGTGCGTCGTCTTCGGCGCAGGCCTCGTCGGGCTCGGCGCCGTCGCGGGCTGCCGGCTCTCAGGCGCAGAACGAATCGTCTGCGTCGATCCCGCCGAGCAGCGGCTAGAGCTCGCGCGCGGCCAGGGCGCGACCGACACGCTCAAAGGCGGACCCGAGGTCGTCGACCAGATCCTCGAGCTGACCGGAGGCTTCGGCGCGGACTACACGTTCGAGGCGACGGGCATCGTCGCCGTCATGCGCCAGGCTGTGGAGTCGGCGCGCATGGGCTGGGGCCTCGCGACGGTGTGCGGCGTCGCTGGGAAGGGTGAGACGCTTGACGTCGTGCCGCGCTTCCTCATCACCGGCCGCCGCGTCGCCGGCTCGTCGTTCGGGGGTGTGAAGGGACGCGACCAGGTGCCGCAGTTCGTCGACCGCTACCTCGCCGGCGACATCGACGTCGATCCACTCATCTCCCACACGATCTCGCTCGACGAGGTCAACCGCGGCTTCGAGCTCATGCACGCGCAGGACGGGATCCGCAGCGTGATCTCGTTCGGCGGCTGATCGCGGGCTTCAGCCGAGATCGAGCGTGAAGGTCGCGTAGATCGATGCCGTGACGTCGTGCTCGCCGGGCTCCACCGGCATGGCACGGTGCTGTAACCCCGCCGATGAGGCTTTCGACATATGCCTCGCGTCAGTTGGCTCGCCGAGCTCGCTCAGCCCGATCAGTTGCCCGACCGTCGCCCCGACTCCTGTCGCGTATGCCTCCGCTTTGCGGCGAGCGTCGGCCGCGGCTTTGCGAGCCGCCTCGAGCCGCACCGGATTGTCGAGCGAGATCACCCAGCGCGGTCCGTCGATCCGCGCGCCGAGATCCTAAGTAGCGCGCGCGATCAGCTGTCCGATCACCTCGGGATCGGTCAGGCGCACCGACACGGCGGCGTTCGCGCGGTGGCCGAGCGATCGGCGGCCCTCTTCCGTGTGGTCGAACTCCTCGCCCACCGTGACCCCGGTCGTCGAGCGGTCGGCTTTCGCGACTCCCACCTCGTCCAGCAGCGCAACCAGCGCAGACGAACGAGTCGAGACATCTGCGAGTGCCGCTCCCGGCCGCTGATCGAGCGCGCTCAGGATGACCAAAAGCACCGCCTCGTCCGGCTCGGCTCGAATCAGGCCGACCCCCCGGACGGTGACGGTGGGAGAGGAAACGCTCGAATCCGGATCCGCCACGTCGTTCATCCTGACAGACGTCCGGTAAGGGCCATGGCCGGGGATACGCTGTCCTGAGTGGCCGATCTTCGGACAACCTCGACGTATTCTCCAACGGGCGACCAGCCGCGGGCGATCTCCAAGCTCGCCGACGGGATCCTCGCCGGCGAGAAATTCCAGACGCTGGTCGGCGCGACCGGCACCGGCAAGACGGCGACGATGGCCTGGACGATCGAGAAGACCGGGCGGCCGGCGCTCGTGATCGCCCACAACAAGACGCTCGCGGCGCAGCTCTGCAACGAGTTCCGGGAGTTCTTCCCGCACAACGCAGTCGAGTACTTCGTCTCCTACTACGACTACTACCAGCCCGAGGCGTACGTCCCGCAGGCCGACCTCTACATCGAGAAGGACTCGTCCCGCAACGACGACATCGCGCGGCTGCGGCTCGCAGCGACGTCGTCGCTCTTCACCCGCCGGGACGTGGTCGTGGTCGCGTCCGTCTCCTGCATCTACGGCCTCGGCTCGCCGGAGGAGTGGCGTGAGCGGATGATCTATGTCGAGGTCGGCGCCGAGCACGACCGCGACCTCATGTTGCGCAAGCTCATCGACTCGCAGTACGTCCGCAACGACGCGGTGCTGGGCCGCGGCCGCTTCCGGGTGAAGGGCGACGTCGTCGAGGTGCAGCCGGCAAACCAGGAGACGGCGTACCGCATCTCCTTCTTCGGCGACAACGTGGAGGGGATGACGCACTTCGATCCGCTCACGGGCGAGGTGCTCGCGAAGCTCGACAACCTCTCGATCTGGCCCGCCACCGAGTACGTCACTTCGCAGCCGACCGTCGAGCGCGCCGTCGACGAGATCCGCGCCGAGATGAACGCGCAGGTCGCTCGCTTCGAAGAGGAGGGGAAGCTGCTCGAGGCGCACAGGATCCGGCAGCGCACCGAGTACGACCTCGAGATGCTCAAGGAGCTCGGCTTCTGCAACGGGATCGAGAACTACTCGCGCATCCTCGAAGGCCGTGCCTCGGGGACGCACCCGTTCACGTTGCTCGACTACTTCGCGGACGACTTCGTGGTCTTCGTCGACGAGTCCCACCAGACCGTGCCCCAGCTCGGCGGCATGCACGAGGGCGACCGGTCGCGCAAGCAGACGCTCGTCGACTTCGGCTTCCGGCTGCCCTCGGCGCTCGACAACCGGCCGCTGCGGTTCGACGAGTTCCTGCGCAAGGTGCCGCAGCTCGTGTTCGTCTCGGCGACGCCGGGGCCGTTCGAGCTGCGCAACTCGACCGTGGTAGCCGAGCAGCTGATCCGCCCGACCGGCATCGTCGACCCCGACGTCGACCTGCGGGCGACCAAGAACCAGATCGACGACCTGCTCGGCGAGATCCGCGCGCGCGAGGCGGCCGGCGAGCGTGTCCTCGTCACGACGCTGACGAAGAAGATGGCGGAAGACCTGACCGACTACCTGCTCGAGTCGGGCGTCAAAGCGCGGTACCTCCACTCCGAGATCGACACGATCGAGCGGATCCAGATCATTCGCGACCTGCGGCTCGGCGAGTTCGACGTCCTGGTGGGCGTCAACCTCCTGCGCGAAGGGCTCGACCTGCCCGAGGTGTCGCTCGTCGCGATCCTCGACGCCGACAAGGAGGGCTTCCTGCGCGGGCGGACGAGCCTGATCCAGACGATCGGCCGCGCGGCGCGGAACGTCAACGGCAAGGTGTTGATGTACGCCGACAAGCGGACGGAGGCGATCAAGGAGGCGCTCGACGAGACGGACCGGCGCCGCGCCGTCCAGCTCGCATACAACGAGGAGCACGGGATCGTGCCCGAGACGATCGCGAAGGGCGTCTCCGACATCGCCGGGCTGCTCCAGCTCGAGTCGCCGACGGTGCCGTCGTCACGCCGGCGGCGCGGTGCAACGAAGGTGGAGGGGATGTCACGCGAGGACCTCGAGAAGCTCGTCATCACGCTCGAGGAGGAGATGTACCTCGCAGCCGAGGAGTTGCGGTTCGAGTACGCCGCGAAGCTCCGCGACGAGGTCAAGGACCTGCGGCGAGACCTACAGGCGCTCGAGCAGACCGCCGCGTAGGCGGCGCGGCTACTTCCCGACTTTCAGCGCGACCTTCGAGCCCTTTCGCAGGTGCTTACCGGGCTTCGGGCTCTGCGAGACCACGTGGCCTTTGTTCTTCTTCGCGGACTTGATCTTCGTGACCTTGCCGAGGCCGCAGTGATGGCTCTTGATCGCCCGCTTGGCCGCGGCGAGGGTCTTGCCTGTCACCTTCGGCACCATGCACTTCGTTACCGGTGGAGGCGGTGGCGAGCTGGCACTGAACGTCGCGGTGACGGTTGTGTCGCCGTTCAGCGTAAAGACGCAGACGCCGGTGCCGGAGCAGCCGCCGCCCGACCAGCCCGCGAAAGTCGAGCCGGCGGCGGCCGTTGCCGTCAGCGTGACCTGAGTCCCGGTGTCGAACGAGCTCGAGCAGGTCGAGCCGCAGTTGATGCCGGTCGGGCTGCTGGTCACGGTGCCCGATCCAATGCCGGTCCGCATAACAGTCAACGTGTGCTTCGGCATCGCGGGCTGGGACCACGACAGCTGGAAGCTCTCGCCTGGGCCGTCGTCGTTCGTCGCGACGATCTCGCCGCAGTAGTCCGTGCTCGGGCTGAGCCCGGTCAAATTCACCGAGACGTCATAGAAGGCGCCGTCGGTGTGGCCGAGGTCCACGGGGGCTGTCGTGTGCGCAGGCGAGCCGGACGTGCCGCCGCTCGAGCACCAGTCGGAGCTCGCGAGGTCGTATGCCGCTTCATACGACGTGTCCAGCGCGGCGGGGTTCACATCGCCCGTCAACGTGGCGGTCGTCGCGCCCGTGGCGTCCGCGGTGTTCGTGTCGACAGTCGGAGCGCCCTGGGTCCATGAGACCGTGCCGCCGTCGCCCTCGCCGGCGCCGTTCGTGACAACGAGCTGAGCGCAGTAGGTGGACTTCTCTGTGAGGCTCGAAAGGTCGACGGAGAGATCGTGGAAGTTGTCGTCGGTGAAGCCGAAGGGCTGTGCGCTCGTCGTGTTGGCAGGCGATCCGGCCGTGCCGAAGTCCTGGCACCAGGTGGAGCTGGCGAGGTCGTACTGGACCTCGTACATGGCGCTCTGACCCGTGGAATTGATGGCTCCCTCGACGGTGGCGGTTGTGCCTGCAGTCGAGAAGGTGTTGAACGTGATTGCGTCCGGGAGACCCTGCGTCCACTCGACGGTGCCACCGTCGCTTCCGCCGTCAACATTCGTGGCTGTCAACTGGGCGCAGTAGTCGGTCCCGGCAGTGAGGCCGGTCAGGTCGACGGACACGGCATCGAAGCTGTTGTCGGGACCTACGGGGTTCGGTGCATTCGTCGTGTTGGCCGGCGACCCCGATGAGCCGAAGTTCTGGCACCAGGTGGAGGAGTTGACGTCCCACTGCACTGCATAGCTTGTGCTGTCCCCTCCTGGGTTGATGACGCCCTCGACGGTCGCCGTGGTCCCCCCCGTCGAAAAGGCGTCGGACGTGCTGGCGAACGGAGCCGCCGCGAGAGCGGCCGAAGGAAGACCTAGCACCAACACGAGCCCCACGACGATGAGCGCGAAGAACGCGATCCGCCGGTTGCGCGAGTCAGAGCGTTGGAAGAGGTGTCGCGGGGGTCGGGTCATGTAGTCGCCGTTGGCGCCGGAAGCTAGCACCGTGTAGATAGCGAAACAAGACCCTCGACTCGGCGCACCGCGCTACGCTCCGCGCATGATCGGGGCCGTGATCGGCGCGCTCTTCATCGCCTTCATCACCGGGGCGCTCGCGCGCTTCGCGCTGCCGGGCCCGGATCCGATGCCGCCGTGGCTCACGATGACGATCGGCCTCCTCGGTTTTGTGGCCGGAACAGGGATCGTGCTCGCGATCGGCGGCCGGAGCGCGGCCTCATGGTCGGGGCTCGCGAGTTTCGGTATCGCGGTCGCGCTGGTGGTGATCTACCGGCGTTTCGTCCAGAAGCGGCCGCTGTGGGGGAAAGGCGCCTACCGCTTCCCCGAGCGGGGTTTCGGCGTCGAGCAGTACCGCGAGCGGCTGAAGCGTGCCGGCATCGATCCGGACCAGATCGGGAGCCAGCCGTTCGGCCTCCAACCTCGGCCGTCGCTGCCGGTGTCGCCGGTCGGCATCCAACGGCCCTCGCCCGACGATCCGACCGAGAACCCGGCGCACTATCTCGGCCTGCTCGAGGAGCTGCACGACACGGGCGTCCTCAGCGACGACGAGTACGCCGAGTCGCGGTTGCGACTCCTCGAGAGCCTGCGCTAGCGCGCGAAGCGGCGCTCGGCCGCGAGTGTCCAGTCGCCGCCCGACCAGAGGAACGTCCGCACGACGATCGAGTCGGTATCCGCCTCGTGCAGCTGGAGCCCGCGCGCCTCGCCGGAGCGCCGCGGCCGTGGTTGCCCGAGCCCTGGTGCGACGGCGACCACAGCTGTGTGCGACCCGCCCTCCACCACCTCGAACTCGCGGCGCTCGCTCACTGCGGCCTGGTGGATGTGACCCCCGAGGATCAGCTCTGCGCCGGCGTCCACGAGCGCGGCCATTACGCGGCCTCGCTGCGAGACCGGCCGCTTGCGGGCCGCCCGCCACGGCGCGCCGATCAGGTGGTGGTGGAAGACTGCCACCCTGAGCGCTCCTGCCTCGGCAGCGGCGAGCCTCTCGAACGCTCGCTCGAGCTGCCCATCGCTCAGCGCCCCGCCCTGGTGGCGAAAGGGGCGCGCCGAGTTGAGACCGACGACATGCAGCCCGGGAAGCGAAGCGATCGGCTCGGTCGTCTCCCACACCCGCTCGAAGTCAGCCCAGGGACGCACGAACCGCGCCGGCGTGTGGGGGATGTCGTGGTTACCCGGCACAGCCAGCACCGGCGGTCCGAGCGAGCGCAGCAGCTCCGCCGCCCGCTCGAGCTCCCGCCCGCGGCCGCGGTGGGCAAGATCGCCAGAGGCAACGACGAGCTGAGGCTCCAGCCGCGCGACGAGGCGCCCGAGAGCCTGCCCGACCTCCGGCTCCTCATGTGTACCCGTGTGCAGATCGGAAACATGGAGAAGCCGTGCGTTCACAATCGAACGAGGCTATAGATTGGAAGCCGTGACAGAAGACTCCTCCGAGATTTTCGACGACCTCTATCTCGGCGTGCGGGCCGGCGGCGCGCTGCGCAAGCAGCGCCGGGGTGAGGAGCTGACCGACGAGGAGCGCGAGGCGCTCACCCGCTGGCAGCGGCTCTCGACCGCTCGGAAGGCCGCGGCGATCGGCGCGTTTGCCTTCGGCACGTTCGGCCTCGGGTTCACGCTCGGCGGCCTGGTCTTCGGGCGCTGGCGCAGGGCCTAAGACGAGCTAGCGCTTGCCCTCGGCTGTGCTGGCGAACAGCACTGCCGGCGCATCCTCCTCGGCCGGGTCGCGCCCCCGGAGGACGACGTCCACAAGCGTGGCGGCGACCGCGGCCAGCGGCGTAGCGATGAGCACGTAGATCGGTCCGAGCAGGTAGCCCACGGAAACGACCGAGATCAGCACGACGAGCGGCGACAGTCCGACCGCGTGGCCCATGACGCGTGGCGCGATGGCGTAGTCCTGCAACTGGCGCAAGATGAGCACCGCGACGCCGGCGCCGACCGCCACCGTCCACCCTACGGTCAGCCCTGCACCGATCGCGACCGCTCCTGCGGCCAGCGGCCCGACGATCGGTATGAGCTCGACGATCCCGGCGCCGACGCCGATCAGCAGCCAGTACGGCTCGCCGTCGAGCCAAAAGGCGAGAGAGAGCAGGAAGGCCACGATCGTCACGAGCAGGAACTGCCCGCGCACGAAGGCGCCGAGCTTCATGTCGATCAGGACCCACGTGTCGCGGGTCACGCGCCGGTGCCTGCGCGGCACGAGTGACTGGATGAGCCCGATCGTCGCGTCGCGCTCGAAGATCCAGTAGGCGCCCACGGCAAACATGAACAGGATCCCGACCAGGATCTCGAGCGCCTTCGTCCCGAGCGAGATGGCGGGGTGGAGGAGGCCGGCGCCCGACGGCAGCTGCCGCAGCCGCTTGTCGATCGCGCTGAGGATCTCGTGGCGGATCCCGTGCGAGTGTTCGGCCGCGTGGTGGAGCTGGGAGGTCGAGGTCGGGACCGTGCCGATCGCGTTGTCGATCTGGGTGATGGCGACCGGTACGACGAGGTAGAGGAAGAGCGCGATCGCGGCGAGGAAGGCGGCGTAGTGGAGGACGACGCCGACGGGCCGCGGGACGTGAGCCCGCCGATGCAGCCACTCGATGCTCGGCCGCATCGCCGACGCGATCACGAAGCCGAGAAAGAGCAGCGCAATCACCACGCGGATCTTCCAGAGCGCGATTGCTGCGATCACGATCGCGAGGACGACGATGGTCGTCGTCGCCGTCCTGCGTGCTGTTCCACCTATTTCCACAGGGATTCGTTGTTGCAACTAGAACGAAGCGGCCGTGGATACGCCCGTCTTTGCAGCACACCGGCACGGGATCGCGCTCGCCCGCCCACTCTTTCGGGCGCTCGTGCTCGCGCTTGCGGGCGCGGCGTGCTTCCTCGCCCCATGGCCGGTCGTCGGCGTCGCCGGCGTGCTCCTGCTCGGCCTCGCCGCTCTGATCGCCGTCGCCGCAGTGGGCCGCTGGGAGCGGACGCACCTCTTCGTCACTGAGAGCGCCCTCGTCGTCGAGCACGGGTTCCTCAGCCGCCGTACCGCGTCGATCTCGCTCAACGGGACGGTGTTCGAGGTCGAGCGGCCGTTGCTGGGCCGCATCCTCGGCTACGGCACCGTGGTCGCCGGCGAGCTCGAGATCGACTGCGTGCCGCGTCGGCTCACCCGCCTCCTGCAGCAGCGCAAGTAACCCGGAAAACAAGAGTGGCCGAACACACGTTCGGCGGATAGAATGGCCCTCACATGGCTGCCGACGAACTTGTGGTCCACGGCGCCCGCGAGCACAACCTGAAGGACATCACCGTCCGCCTGCCGCGGAACCGCCTCATCTGCATCACCGGGCTCTCGGGCTCCGGCAAGTCCTCGCTTGCCTTCGACACGATCTACGCGGAGGGGCAGCGCCGCTACGTCGAGTCGCTCTCCGCCTACGCCCGCCAGTTTCTGCAGATGATGGAGAAGCCCGACGTCGACCACATCGACGGCCTCAGCCCGGCGATCTCGATCGACCAGAAGACAACGTCCAGAAACCCGCGCTCGACGGTCGGCACCGTGACGGAGATCTACGACTACCTGCGCCTGCTCTACGCCCGGGTCGGGCGGCCGCATTGCCCGATCTGCGGCAAGCCGATCGCGGGGCAGTCGCTCGACGCGATCGTCGACCAGGTGCTGAAGCTCGAGGAGGGGACGCGCTTCACGGTCAACGCGCCGGTCGTCCGCGACCGCAAGGGCGAGTACAAGGACGTCTTCGAGGATCTGACGCGGGAAGGCTTCACGCGCGTCAAGGTCGACAGCGAGCAGTACGTCCTCGAGGAGGGCGTGCCCGAGCTCGACAAGAAGTACAAGCACACGATCGAGGTCGTGGTTGACCGGCTCGTGATGCGCGCCGACCTGCGGCTGCGCCTGACGCAGTCGATCGAGACCGCGGCCGCGCTCGCGGACGGGCTCGTGGCCGTCGACCTCGTCGACACCGGGGAACAGATCCTCTTCTCCGAGAACTTCGCCTGCCCGGACCACGGCGTTTCACTGGCGGAGCTGCAGCCGCGGGTCTTCTCGTTCAACGCGCCGCACGGCGCCTGCCCGCGCTGCACCGGTCTCGGCTCGCAGCAGGAGATCGATCCGGATCTCCTCGTTCCGGATGCGTCGCTCTCGATCGACGACGGCGCGCTCGTGCCGTGGTCGGTGGGCGGCTCGTCAGGCTTTTACGAGGCCGTGATCCAGGCGATCGCCGACCGCTACGAGATCGACACGTCGAAGCCGTGGGCCGAGCTGACGGACGCCGAGCGGGATCGCTTCCTCAACGGCACCGACGGCGAGAAGATCTATGTCCAGTACCGCAACCGCATGGGGCGCCGGCGTCAGTACATGCTCGCGTTCGACGGCATCGTCGCGAGCCTCCAGCGCCGGTACAAGGAGACGGACTCGTCGACGGCGCGCGAGCGGATCGAGGAGTACATGTCTCTGCGCCCCTGCCCGGTCTGCAAGGGCGCGCGCCTCAAGCCCGAAGTGCTCGCCGTGACCGTCGGCGACCGCTCGATCCACTCGTTCACGCAGCTCTCGGTGGCGCGGGCGCTCGGCTTTCTGGATGAGCTCGGATTGACGACCACTGAAGAGCTGATCGGGCACCGGATCGTGAAGGAGATCCGCGAGCGGCTGACCTTCCTCGACGACGTCGGAGTCGGCTACCTGACGCTCGACCGCGCGGCCGCGACGCTGTCGGGTGGAGAGGCGCAGCGGCTGCGGCTCGCGACGCAGATCGGCTCGCAGCTCGTCGGCGTGCTCTACATCCTCGACGAGCCGTCGATCGGGCTCCACCAGCGGGACAATGCGCGCCTGATCGACACGCTCGAGCGGCTTCGCGACATCGGCAACACCGTCATGGTCGTCGAGCACGACGAAGAGATGATGCGCCGCTCCGACTGGCTCGTCGACATGGGGCCTGGCGCGGGGCTGCACGGCGGCGAGATCGTGGCCGAGGGGCCGGCGCGGAAGGTCGAGCGCACGGCGAAGTCGGTGACGGGCCAGTTCCTTGCGGGCAAGCGGTCGATCGCAGTCCCGGAGCGGCGCGACGAGGATCGCGGCTCGTTCCTCGTCCGCGGCGCCGCCCAGCACAACCTCAAGGACATCGACGTCGAGTTCCCGGTCGGCAAATTCATCTGCGTGACCGGCGTCTCGGGCTCCGGCAAGTCGACGCTCGTCAACGACATCGTCTTCAAGGCGCTCGCGAACCGGCTCAACCACGCGCGGGTGAAGCCCGGCGCGCACGCGGGCGTGGACGGGATCGACGTCTTCGACAAGGTGATCGAGATCGACCAGAAGCCGATCGGCCGCACGCCGCGCTCAAACCCTGCGACGTACACCGACCTGTTCACGCACATCCGCGAGCTCTACTCCCTGACACCCGAGGCGAAGGTGCGCGGCTACAAGCCGGGCCGCTTCTCGTTCAACGTGCGCGGCGGACGGTGCGAGACGTGCAAGGGCGACGGGCAGATCAAGATCGAGATGCACTTCCTGCCCGACGTCTACGTGCCGTGCGAGACGTGCAAGGGCGCGCGCTACAACCGCGAGACGCTCGAGGTGCGCTTCAAAGGCCGGTCGATCGCGGACATCCTCGAGATGTCGGTCGAGGAGGCGCTGGGCTTCTTCGCCAAGATCCCGAAGATCCGGCGTCGGCTGCAGACGCTCCACGACGTCGGGCTCGACTACATCAAGCTCGGCCAGCCGGCGACGACGCTCTCCGGCGGCGAGGCGCAGCGCGTCAAGCTCGCCTCGGAGTTGTCGAAGGTCGCGACGGGGAAGACGCTCTACATTCTCGACGAGCCCACCACCGGGCTCCATTTCGCCGACATCGAGAAGCTGCTCGAGACGCTGCAGCGCCTCGTCGACGGCGGCAACACGATGCTCGTGATCGAGCACAACCTCGACGTGATCAAGCAGGCCGACTGGGTGATCGACCTCGGGCCGGAGGGCGGCGACGCGGGCGGCGAGTTGATCGCGGTCGGCACGCCCGAGGACGTGATGCGGGTCGAAGACAGCTTCACGGGCAGGTTCCTGCGTCACGTCCTGCCCGAGCGCGCCGTCGCGGCCGCCTAGGCGGGACACGTCCGAAACGGACACTTGTCGCGGCTGCGCCGCGACGTAAGACTCCGCGCATGGAGGCTGGCACCACCCCGCCTCCCGAGGAGGCGGGAACCGGGTACCAGGGCGCGGCCGTTGCGGGCGCCGTGCTCGCGACGCTGTTCTTCCCCTTCATCGCGCTGATCGCCGCGCTGCTGCTGCAGGGCGGCCAGCGGGATCCGCGCAAGAAGTCGCAGCTGCGCACATGGGCTTGGGTCTCAGGTGGCTGGATGCTGCTCGGCGTGTTGCTGGTCGTGCTTGCCTTCGTCGGCTCCGGCAGTGGCTCGGGCGCCGGCTCAAAATCCGGCTTCTGCGTCGGAGGACCGAAGATCGGCGCGACGGGGACGCAGGTGCCGGGTAGCACCACGAAGTTCGTGGAGCCATGCGCGATCAGCGGCTCGCAGACCATCACGATCGCTCCGTAGGAGGGTCTGGCGGAAGGCCGCTCGTCGTCGGGGTGCGTTGCTCGTTCGCTGACACGTACGCAGGGAGCTCGAATAGCAGCGCTATTCGAGCGACTGAGGACGCAGCTCAGCGGGCGGGCAGCGTGCGCCGGCGACTCAGCTTGGCTTTCGCCAGACCCTCCCTAGGCAGCACGGGCTAACCTCACGGTGATGGCGGCAACCGCCGATACCGCTCGCACGTCGGCGCTCGAGCGGAGCTGGTGGCTTCGCGCGCCGGCCGTGCTCGTCGCGCCCCGCGCCGTCTTCGTCTCGCTGCGCGACGACTCGGAGGAAGCGGTCGAGGCGCGGCAGGAGCCGATCACCGCGATTGCGGCTCTTGCGGGGATCGCCGGGGTGCTCGCGACCCCCGTGGCACGCACCCTGCTCAACGACGGGTCGATCGCGGTCTCTGTGATCCCGGTCTGGGCCTTCTTCGGCGGCATGGTCTACGCCGTCGCCGTCTACTGGCTCGGAGGTGGGCTCCTCTTCGGCGCGGCTCGCCGCTTCGGCAGCCTCGGCAGCTACCGCCGCGCGCGGCACCTGCTCGTGCTCTCGGCAGCGCCGATTGCACTCACGCTCTTGACCGTGTGGCCGATTCGGATCGCGATCTACGGCGAGAACCTCTTCCGCACGGGCGGACCCGACTGGGGGCCGGGCGACCGGATCTTCGGAGGAATCATCTTCGCCGCATTCGCGTGGAGCGCCGTGCTGCTCGTGATCGGCGTCCGCAGCGTGCACGGGTGGAGTTGGGGCCGCTCGCTGGCGACCTCCGGGCTGACGGCGGTGCTTCCGGCTCTACTCGTGCTCTCGACTCACCTCGGGTAGACCTCGGTCGACTGAGCTTGCCTCGAAGGCAGCCTGCTCCTCTTCGGGCATCGCGTACGTGTGGCGCTCGTCCGGGAAAACGCCGGTTCGGACTTCCTCGGCGTATTGCGACAGCGCCTCGACGATCGCGTCGCCGAGCTCCGCGTAGCGCTTGACGAACCGGGGCGCGCGACCCTCGTAGAAGCCGAGCATGTCGTGCCAGACGAGCACCTGCCCGTCCGTGTCCGCGCCGGCGCCGATGCCGATCGTCGGCACCAAAAGCGCCTTCGTCGCAGCGCGTCCCACCGCCGGAGGAACGGCTTCGAGCACGATCGCGAAGCAGCCCGCCGCCTCCAGCGCGAGCGCATCGTCCACCAGCTCCTGCGCGCGCTCTGCCGTCCGTCCCTGCGCCTTGAAGCCGCCCAGCACGGTCGCCGTCTGCGGCGTCAGCCCGACGTGTCCCATCACGGGAATCCCTGCGCCGACGATCGCCCGCGCGCGCGCGACCGAGGTCCCGCCGCGCTCGAGCTTGACCGCGTCCGCACCGCCCTCCTTCACGAGCCGCACCGCGTTCCGGATGGCTTGCTCGTCCGACTCCTCGTACGAACCGAACGGCATGTCGGCGATCACGAGCGGCCGCTTCGCGCCGCGCGTCACCCACTGCGTCATGAAAACGATCTCGTCGAGCGACACCGGCACCGTCGATTCCCGGCCGTGGACGACCATCCCCGACGAGTCGCCCACGAGGATCAGGTCGACGCCGGCCGCGTCGGCGAGCCGTCCGCTCGGAGCGTCGTACGCCGTGACCATCACGATCTTGTCGCCGCGCCGTTTCATCTCGGCGAGCTCCGGGAGCGGGAGCTTGCCGGTCGTCCACGAGGCATAGCGTGCGGGCTTCGGGTTGTCGCTCATGTGAGCTCTCCTTCCAGCAGGACGTTGTCGATCAGACGGGTCGAGCCGACGCGGACTGCGGCGGCGAGGATCTTCGCGCTGCCAAGGTCGAGCACCTCGACGTACTCCGGCTCGAGGCCGTTCAGCGACGCGCGCACGGCGGCGACCGGGTCAGGGCTCGTAACCGCGCCGTGCAGTGCCTGGGGCAGTGCGAGCGCCTGCTCGCGTTCGTCGGGCGAGAGGTGGACATTGCGAGAAGACAGGGCGAGCCCATCCCGATCGCGAACGGTCGGCACCACGCGAATCGCCACCGGCACGTTCAGGTCCCGGACGAGGCGGCGGACGACCGAGATCTGCTCCGCGTCCTTCTGACCGAAGTACACGCGCTCGGGCCGGACGACGTTGAACAGCTTCAGGCAGACCGTCGCGACGCCGCGGAAGTGCCCTGGTCGCGCTGCACCTTCGGCTCCCGTGTCGTCCGGTTCGACCCAGGTGGCGAACCCCGGCGGATAGAGCTCGTCGAGCACCGGCGCGAAGACGGCGTCGACGCCTTCCGCGTCCGCGAGCTCGAGATCGCGCTCCTCGTCGCGTGGGTAGGCCGCGAGATCGGCCTGCTCGTCGAACTGGGCCGGGTTGACGAACAGGGACGCGACGACGCGGCTGCTCTCTCCACGCGCCGCGCGGAACAGCGCACGGTGGCCGTCGTGCAGCGCACCCATGGTCGGCACGAGCCCGGTGTCCGGCGCCGTCTCGAGCTCTGCGATCGTGCGGAAGACCTTCATGCGAGCCGCACCGTCGCTTCGGCGAGCGTTTCGTAGAGCGGCTCGAGCTCGGGATGGCTCTCCCGGATCGCTCGCTCGTGCGCCTCGACCGTCGCCCAATCGCCGCGCGCGATCGGGCCGGTCAGCTCGAACCCGTGCGCGATCGTCCCCTGCATCAACGGCACGAGCCCCTCGGCCGGGACGCCGAGCCGCACTGCGGCCCGCTGCAGCGTCACGACGTAGTTCGAGGCGAACACGGCGCCGGCGTGGTACAGCGTCCGGTCGCTGTCGGCGAGCTCGAACGGCCGCAGCCCGAGCGTCTCGGCGAGCTCTCGCGCGACCGTGAGCGCTTCGCCGGTCTCCCCGCTGATCGCGGCCCAGGCGCCGTCGAGCTGCGACGGATCGCCGCTGCGGTCAAAGGTCTGGAGCGGATGCAGCGAGAAGCGGCGCTCGTGCGGGGAGAGCGCCGCGAGCGGCGTTGCGCCCGAGACGTGCCCCACCCAGGCACGCCCCGGCGCCAGCTGCCTGGACGCGTCGGAAATGGCCGTGTCGGGGACGCAGAGGAGGACGACGTCGGGGTCTTCGCCACCCACGGCGAGGCCGCGCTCGCGCAGGCGGACGCTGACGGCGGAACCGACGCGGCCCGAACCGATGACGTTGACTCTCTCGATCACGATCTCGCTCCAGCTCCGAATCGGATGCCGGGCACCGCGGATTGTACTCGCCTACCACCGAACAACCGGGATTCCTGCGAGAATTCCCCTGCTCGAATGAGCTCTGCCGCCGCAAGCCTCCCCGATCTCCAGCGCCTCTCGCCCCGCCGCGAGCTGGTGCTCGGTGCTGCGCTCACCGCCGGGTTCGGCCTGCTCGTGCACTTCGTCGGGCCCGCGCCGGGAGACGCCCCAGTCCATCTCTACCGGACGTTCCTCGTCCGCGACGGCGCGCTCGTCTGGGACAACTTCTGGTACGCGGGCACCTACCCGCTCGCGTCGTACAGCCTCCTCTACTACCTGCCGGCCGCGCTCGTCGGGAACCTGCCGCTCGTCTTCGTCTCGGCGGTCGCATCGACAGTCCTCTTCGCCTCGATCGTGTGGCGGGAGTGGGGCCGGGCGGCGCTCTGGCCGGCGCGCGTCTTCGGCGTGCTCGCCGCCGCGCCGATGTTCACCGGCCTCTACGCGTACTCGCTCGGCTTCACAGCGATGCTCGCCACGCTGAAGCTGTTGCAGCTGCGGCGGCTCCGTCTTGCGGCGTTCGTGGCGGCGCTCACGGTCGGCTTCAGCCCGCTTGCGTTCGCGTTTCTCTGCCTGATCGTCGGCGCATACGCGATCTCGCAGCGCCGGATATCGCGCCGTCACGTCTGGTTCGGCGTCGGCCTAGGCGTCGCGGCCGGGATCGAGCTGCTCGCGCTCGTGGTCTTCCCGAGCTCCACCGGCTCCTACCCGTTCCACTGGGTCGACTTCATGGGCGTTCTCGTCGTCACTGCGCTCGGGCTCCTCGTCGCCCGCGGCGCCCGCGGGGGCGGGCCGCTCGTGGCGTTCTACGCGCTCTGGGGGCTCGGCAGCGTCGTCGTCTACATCGTCCCGTCGCCGCTCGGGGACAACTGGACCCGGCTCAGCGCCTTCGTCTTCCCGATCATGCTGCTGACCGCGAGTCTCGCCGGATTCCGCCCTCGTCGCCTGGTCGTCCTGGCCCTCGCCGCCGCGCTCGCCTACAACCTCGTGCCGTACGCATTGCTCCTCCCGTCACGGCTCGACAACGCAACGCAGAAGGCGAACTTCTGGCGGCCTGCGATCCGCTTCCTGCGCGCGCACGACCAGCCGGGGTTCCGGGTCGAGGTCGTGCCGACGGCGGAACACTGGGAGTCGTACTGGATCCCGCGAGCCGGCTTCCCGCTCGCGCGCGGCTGGTACCGGCAGCTCGATGTCGCCGACAACCCGGCTCTGTACAGGAACAATCTCGACGCCGACGCCTACCGCAGCTGGCTCCGCTCGAACGCCGTCCGTTACGTCCTCCTCAGCACGACGACGCCGCTCGACTGGGACGGCGGTCCGCAGGAGGAGCGTGTGGTGCGAGGGCCGCGCTCCGGACTGCAGGTCGTCTTCCGCAGCCGGAACTGGACGGTCTACGAGCTGCCGCATGCGACGCCGCTCCTCACCGGCCCGGCGGATCCGGTCGTGACCTCTTTCGGGCACACCGCGATTCGCGGGACCGTCTTCGCGTCCGGCCGCTACCTGCTCCGCAACCACTACAGCTCGTACCTGCACCTGCAGGGGACCGGCTGTGTCTCGCCCGGCCCCGGCGGGATGACGTTCCTCGACCTCACGCAGCCGGGCCGGTTCGTGCTCAGCGTTCCCGGAACGCCCGACGGGCTCGTGCGCGAGCTCGTCGGCGGCACCGAGGCGACCTGCGACTCCGGTTAGCTGGCGCAGCCCGCGGGCCCGACCTGCACGAACGTGTACGGCAGCGAGCCGCTCTGGAGGATCAGCGCAGTGTCCTTCGCCGCGCTCGTGCTGGGCTCCACGATCTGCGCGTCGCCGAAGATGCCCTGGGAGAGGGACGGGTCGGTGTAGTCGATGTACGGCGTCTCTTTGAGCTGCCCGTCGAGGACGAACGCGTTGTGGCCTGCGTAGGTGGCGGCAGGCGGTCAGGAAGACTTCCGAGGCGGCATCCTCGGCGCCGCTCAGTCGGTCGTCGAGCGAAAGGCGAAGTTGTAGACGGCGCGCGAATGCCGTTCGAAGAGAGCACCGAACGCCTCGGCGTCGCCGTTGACGGCCGCGGCCCAGAGCTCGCGATCGGTGGCAGCCACTACTTCATTCATGTCCGGACCAACGCGTCGGTTCCCGATCGACATGACGGCGCCGAAGATACTCCGGCAGGGCTGAAATCGCTCCTCACGCCCTGCTACCGTCTGTCGCGCCGGTGCCTATCTACGAATACGTCTGCATGGAGTGCGAGTCGCATTTCGAGGAGCTCGTACGCGGCGAGCAGCAGGTCGCGTGCCCCGACTGCGCCGCGACGAACGTCTCCCGCCAGTTCTCCTCTTTCGCAGTGCACGGCGTCGCGAAGCCGGTTGCCACCGGCGGCGGCGGAGGTGGCTGCTGCGGCGGCTCCTGCGGCTGCGGGCACTAGCTCGGCCGTGGCACGGGGGGACGAAGACGGCGAGGTGCTGACGCCCGCTGCTCACGATCAGCTCCAGGCCGAGCTCGCAGAGCTCGAGGGGCCAAAGCGGCAGGAGGCGATTCAGGCGATCGCAACCGCGCGAGCGCACGGCGACCTCTCCGAGAACTTCGAGTACCACGCGGCGAAGAACGAGCAGGGCCTCCTCGAGGCGCGGATCCGGGTGCTGCGCCACCGGCTCCAGCACTCGATGATCGTCGACGAGGAGGCCGCCGCGGCGAGCGGCGTCGTCACGGTCGGCTCGCGCGTCGAGCTCGAACGCGACGACGGAGAGAAGCTCGAAATCGAGATCACGGGGGTCGGCGGCGTCTCTCCGGAGTCGCCCGTTGGCCGAGCGCTCATGGGGAAGGGTCCCGGTGACGAGATCGAGGTCGAGGCGCCGCGCGGGCGCTGGCGGGCGCGCATCGTGTCCGTCGGGCGGGCCTCGTAGACTCGCCGGCGTGAGTGCGATGCCGGTCGCGGCTGTGGAAGGGCTCGAGGCGTACGGAGCAGCGACCGCGAGTTGCACGCGCTGTCGGCTCGCGCAGGGACGCACGCAGGTCGTCTTCGGCGCCGGCAATCCGCAGGCTGACCTGATGTTCGTCGGCGAGGCGCCGGGCTTCCACGAGGACAAGCAGGGCGTTCCCTTCGTCGGCCAGGCCGGCAAGCTGCTCGAGAAGCTCCTCGCGGGCGTGCAGCTGCGGCGCGAAGACGTCTACATCGCGAACGTGCTGAAGTGCCGGCCGCCGGGGAACCGCGACCCGCAGGCCGACGAGATCGAGGCGTGCGAGCCGCACCTGTTCCGGCAGATCGAGCTGATCGAGCCGAAGGTGATCGCGACGCTCGGCAACTTCGCCACCAAGCTCCTCTCCGGCCGGCCGCTCGGGATCACTCGCGTGCACGGCCAGGAGCAGGAGCTGACCATCGCCGGCCGCAGCGTCCTCCTCTACCCGATCTACCACCCCGCGGCGGCCCTCTATACACCGGCGATGCTGAAGGTGCTCGAGTCCGACTTCGCTCGCCTGCCGGGCCTTATGGGACTCGGCGTGCAGCCGGCTGCCGTCGAGGCGCCCGAGCCGGAGCCCCTGGTCGAGACTCCGGCCGAGCAGCTCGGCTTGTTCTAGACAGTCGGGCTCAGGGAGCTCTGGTGAGCCCGAGGCTCTCGCAGGTGTCCCCGGCGGTGTCACCCGGGAAGACGCCAACCGACCCGCTGGGGAGCACGCACGCGGCGAAACTCGCGGGCGGCTGCGCGTGCGGGAACGCCGATGCAAACGTGCGGGCACACGCTGCGGCCGGTGAGCCGGTACCGGAGGAGAGAACGGCCGTGTTCGCAGCGAGCGAGTCGGTCTCGTAGCAGCCGATCGTTGCGACCGGTGTTGCGCCCCGGGTGAGCGCGTAGCCGGCAAACGCGGCCGCGGCGAGGATGCCCGCGACGGCGAATGCGGCGGCGAGCACGAGGACGCGCCTCGGGTGGTGCCGTGCCGGTGCGGCCGGAGCGCCGGAGAGCTGGGACATGAGTTGCTCCTTCTGTTGCTGGAGCCGTCCCGCGGGGAACTCGCGCTCAGGGGGAGGAGTAAGCCGGAAGCTCATTGCTCGTTCACCTCGATGCGAAGCGGGACGACATCTACGTCCCCTTCGGGTCCGCTGGCCGTGGCAAGTTCCCGGAGTCGGCGGCGGCCGCGCGCCAGCCGCGAGCGAACCGTTCCGATTGGAATGCCCAGGGCGACCGCCGCGTCTTCATAGGAGAGACCACTCCAGTCGCAGAGCGCAAGCACGTCCTGCTCGCGACGCGGGAGTCGTGTGACGAGCCGCAGGAGCTCTCGCATCGCAACCTGGTCGTCGAGTCGTTCCGAGGTCTCGTCGCCGAAATCCGGTTCCTCGGTCCGCTCCAGCGGAAGTCGCGCGAACGCCTCCCGGCGGCGTCTCAGCGAGCGGCGCTGGTTCCGCAGGACGTTGGTCGCAATCCCGAAGAGGAGAGGAAGCGCGCTGTCGGACTGCAACGGTGCACGTCCGCGGCTGCGCCAGGCGAGCAGGAAGGTGGTCGCCGTCAGGTCCTCGGCCAGCGCCCAGTCACCCGTGCGGCGGAAGCAGTAGTTGTAGATCCGGCCCGCGTGCCGTACGAACAAGACGCCGAACGCCGAGTCGTCGCCTTCACGCGCCTGCTGCCAGAGCGCACGATCGGAAAGATCACCCACCTCGACCATGTACGGGTCCGACCCCACCTGCCGAGTTCCCGGCCGCGTCCTAGAGCGGCTTGTCGAGGCCCTGCACCGCGACCATGCGGAGGTTCGCGGCGCCTTGTCGCAGCCGTTTCGCCTCCTCGTACTCCGGTGAGTCGTACCAGCGCTTCGCGGCCTCGAGGTCGGGGAACTCGAGGATGACGAGCCGCGAGGGATCCCAGTCGCCCTCGAGCACTGCGAGTTCCCCGCCGCGCACGACGAAGCGGCCGCCGCCGGCATGCACGGCACCGGGCGACGCAGCCTTGTAGCGGTCGTATTGCTCGGGGTCGTGGACGTCCGTCTCGACGATCACGTAGGCGGGCATGCTTGGATCGTACGCGTGGAGCACGAGAGCGATTCGCCCGACGCGACCGAGGCGCTCGCCGCTGAGCTTGCGCGGCGCCTGGAGACCGGCGACGTCGTCACCGTCGCTGGCGAGCTCGGCGCCGGCAAGACGACGTTCGTCCGCGGAGCGTGCGTTGCCCTTGGCGTGCGTGAGCGTGTGACGAGCCCGACGTACACGATCGGCCACCGCTACCACGGCGACGGCGTCGAGGTTTCGCACCTCGATCTCTACCGCTTCGAAGGGGTGTCGCCGGCCGAGTGGGGAGACCTCGAGCCGTACTTCGAGGACGCGATCGCCTTCGTCGAGTGGCCCGAGGCGGGGAAGGACGTTCTGCCGTCGCCTCGCTACGTCGTTCGTTTGCGGCATGCTGGCACCGGGAGAGCGGTGGAGATCGAGGAGTGTTGACGCTGGCCTTCGACACGGCGACCGCCGTTGCGACGAGCGCGCTCGTGGACGGGGACGAGGTGCTCGGCGAGCGAGTCTCGCGCGCGCAGACGCTGCTCGAAGACATCGACGCCCTGCTGCGCCAGGCAGGCGCGCGTCCGGCCGATCTCGACCGGCTCGCGGTCGGCCTCGGCCCGGGCAGCTTCACCGGTGTCCGCATCGGGCTCGCTGTGGCACGCGGGCTCGCACTCTCGCTCGAGCTTCCCGGCTCCGGCGTCTCGACGCTCGCCGCGCTCGCGGCCGGCGCTCCGCAAGCGCTTCCCGTGATCGACGCAAAACGCCGCGAGGTCTTCACGCTCGTCGACGGCGAGCCGCGCGTACTCGCGCCCCAGGAGCTTCCTTTGGCCGGAGGCGTGGTCTGCGTCGGCGACGGTGCGGTGCGCTACAGGTCGGTGCTCGAAGAACGTGGCGCAGTCGTACCGTCGGACGACGACGAGCGCCATGTCCCGCGCGCCCGCTTTCATGCAGCGCTCGCCGGCGAGGCCGGATCGGTCGACGAGCTCGAGCCGCTCTACCTCCGCGTCCCCGACGCCGACAGGAATCTCGGATGACCACGATCGAGCTGCGCCGGTTGGTGCTCGGCGATCTGCAGGCGATCGAGGAGATCGAGCACCGCTCCTACCCGACCCCGTGGTCGCGCTCGATGTTCGCGGGGGAGTTGGCGAAGCCGAGCTCGATCTGCCTCGGCGCGTTCGAGACCGACGACGAGGAAGGCGCGCTCGTCGGCTACCTGATCGTCTCGCGCTACGTCGACGCGTGGCACGTGATGAACGTCGCTGTCGATCCCGACCATCGCAGTCGTGGCGTCGCGACCATGCTCCTGGAGCGGCTCTTCGATCTCACCGCCGACGACGCCCGCCGCGGCTACACGCTCGAGGTTCGCGTCTCGAACAAGAAGGCCGTCGACCTCTACGAGCGCCTCGGCTTCCGCTCGCGCGGCCTGCGGCGCGGCTACTACACGGACAACCGCGAGGACGCGCTCATCATGTGGAAAGACCCGGTCGCACGCGGCCGGTGATCCTCGGGATCGAAACGTCGTGTGACGAGACCGCCGCGGCGCTCGTCACCGACGAAGGCGAGATCCGGTCGAGCGTCGTCTCCTCGCAGGCCGAGCTGCACGCGCGCTACGGCGGGGTCGTGCCCGAGGTCGCGTCGCGCCGGCATCTCGAGCTCGTGACCCCGGTGATCCGCGAGGCGCTCGCCGAAGCCGACGTGATCCTCGGCGAGGTGAATCGCATCGCGGTTACGCAGGGGCCGGGGTTGATCGGAGCGCTGCTCGTCGGCCTCGCCGCCGCCAAGGCCGTCGCCTGGTCGCGTCGTCTGCCGCTCGTGCCCGTCGACCATCTCGACGGCCACGTCGCGTCGATGTACCTCCAGCCGGATCCCCTCGAGCCGCCGTTTCTCTGCCTGCTCGCCAGCGGCGGCCACACCATGCTTCTCGACGTCCGCTCACACACGGAGCGGGAGCTCCTCGGATCGACCCTCGACGACGCGGCGGGGGAGGCATTCGACAAGGGCGCGCGCCTGCTCGGTCTTGGCTACCCCGGCGGGCGCGAGATCGATCTGCTCGCGCGGGAAGGAGATTCGGACGCGTTCGACTTCCCCGTGGCGCGCGTGCCCGGCCTCGACTTCTCGTTCTCGGGGCTGAAGACGGCGTTGCTCTACGCGGTGCGCGACCTCGACGAGCAGGAGCTCGCTGCGCGCCGCTCCGACCTCGCCGCTTCCTACCAGCAGGCGATCGTGCGAGCGCTCGTCGAGCGCGTGGGCGAGGCGGCGGAGAGGACGCGACGGGAGCGGATCGCGATCGTCGGCGGCGTCGCCGCGAACTCGGCGCTGCGGGCGGCGCTGCCGGATGCAGCCGCTGCGCCGCTCGCGCTCTGCACCGACAACGCGGCGATGATCGCCTCGGCGGCGCGCTGGACCGAGGCCGTTCCCTACCCGCGGTACCTGGCGCTCGACGCGTACGCATCGCGCTAAGCTCGCCGGGGCGTCAGGTTTTTCCAGCCCGTTTGCAGCGACAAAAGGAGTAGACCCTTGGCAGTCGCAACGACGTCCCACCTGCGCGAGAACCCGTTCGAGCTGGCACGCGAGCAGCTGCGGCGCGTCGGGACCACCTTCGAGATCGACGAGAACCTCATCGCCGTGCTCGGCGAGTGCAAGAAGGCGGTCGAGGTCTCGATCCCGGTGAGCATGGACAGCGGAACGACGCAGGTCTTCAAGGGCTACCGCGTGACCCACAACATCGCGCGCGGACCGTCGAAGGGCGGCATTCGCTACCACCCCGACGTCACCGCCGACGAGGTCAAGGCGCTCGCGATGTGGATGACCTGGAAGTGCGCGCTGATGGGGATCCCGTTCGGCGGCGCGAAGGGCGGCGTGGTGTGCGATCCGAAGAAGATGTCGCGCAGCGAGCTCGAGCGGATGACCCGCCGCTTCACGAGCGAGATCATCAACGAGATCGGGCCGGAGAAGGACATCCCGGCGCCCGACGTCGGCACCGACGGCTCGACGATGGCGTGGATCTTCGACACGTACTCGATGAACAAGGGCCACTCCGTGCTCGGCGTCGTGACCGGCAAGCCGCTCACGATCGGCGGCTCACTCGGGCGGGTCGAGGCGACCTCGCGCGGCTCGCTCTTCTGCATCCGCGACGCCGTCGCGAAGCTCGACCAGCGCCTCGCCGGGATGAAGGTCGTCGTGCAGGGGTTCGGCAACGTCGGCAGCTACCTCGCGATGTTCCTGCACCAGGAGGGCGCGACCGTCGTTGCGATCTCCGACTCGACAACCGCGCTCTACAACCCGAAGGGCATCGACGTCCCGGCCGCCTTTGCCTACAAGGCGGAGAACCGCACGCTCGCGGGTCTGAAGGATGCAGAGACGATCACGAACGAGGAGCTCGTGCTGCTCGAGTGCGACATCCTCGCGCCGTGCGCGCTCGAGCAGGTGATCACCGACGAGAACGCCGACCAGGTCAAGGCATCGATGATCTGCGAGGGCGCGAACGGCCCGGTTACGCCGGCGGCCGACGCGATCCTCGAGGACAAGGGCGTCCTGATCCTGCCGGACGTGCTCGCGAACGCCGGCGGCGTCGTCGTCTCGTACTTCGAATGGGTGCAGGGCCTCCAGGAGTACTTCTGGAAGGAGGTCGAGGTGAACGCGAAGCTCAACGACATCGTGAGCCGCGCGTTCGACCAGACCTGGGAGACCGCGCAGAGCCGGAAGCTCCCGATGCGCGTCGCGGCCTACGGGCTCGCGGTGAAGCGCGTCGCCGAAGCGACCGTCACCCGGGGCATTTACCCGTAACCGAGGTCGTCCTCTTTACCGCGACGGGCTGCCACCTCTGCGAGGCGGCCCGGCGCGTCGTCGGCGCTGCGCACGACGAGCTCGACTTCGACCTGCGGGAGGTTGCAATCGACGGCGATCCCGAGCTCGAAGCGGCGTACCGCGAATGGATTCCGGTGGTGGAGATCGACGGACGGCGCCGCTTCGTGTACCACGTCCATCCGGATGCGCTGCGGCGGGCGGTTGCGCAACCGGGCGCGTAAGAGGCCTTGCTACAACAGAGAGCGCTGTCACGAAGTCGAGCTGGACAAAGGGGGTTCTGTGGCTGAACGCTTGAATGTCGGCGTCGCCGCTCGCCTGTCGCGGTACCTCCAGGTGCTGACGCAGGCAAAGAAGATGGGGAAGACGAGGATCTCGTCGCAGGAGATCGCGGAGTACACGAACATCAACGCGACGCAGATCCGCCGGGATCTGTCCAACTTCGGCAAGTTCGGCAAGCGCGGGGTCGGCTACTCCATCGAGCTTCTGCTCGACGCGATCCGCAAGATCCTGCGCACCCAGGGGCAGCACAATGTCGCGCTCGTCGGCGCCGGCCGGCTCGGGCAGGCGATCGCCTCGTCTTCGATCTTCGCTGAGCATGGGATCAACATCGCCGTGGTCGTCGACACCGACGAGGCGAAGCTCGGGCAGCCGATCGGGCGCGTCTCGGTCGAGCCGTACCAGCGCCTCGCAGAGCTGGTGCGCGACCACAACGTCGTGGTGGGCGTGCTCGCGGTGCCGGCCGAGGGAGCCCAGCGCGCGGCGGACGATCTTGTCGCGGCCGGGGTGCAGATCATCTTCAACTATTCCGAGGCGCTGCTCGAGACTCCGGGCGACGTGACGGTGGAAACCTCCAATCCCGCGGTCGATCTGCTTTACGCCCTGTATTTCCATCTGACGTAGCGTCCGCGCCGTGCGGGTACTTCTCTGGCACGGGTACTTGCTCGGCGGGACCGGGTCGAACGTCTATACCCGGGCGCTCGCGCGCGAGTGGAGCCTCGCCGGGCACGACGTCACGGTCGTCTGCCAGGAGCGGCACCCAGAGCGCTACGACCTCGGCGGCGCGCGCGTCGTCGTTCCCGAGCTGCCCGAGGCGCTTCTGCCCGTCTTCGTCCTCGACCAGTACGAGGGCCTCGATGCGCGGCTGCTCGTGGACTTCACGCCGGGGGAGCGCGAGGCGTACGTCGAAGCGAACGCGGCGCCGCTGCGCGAGCTCGCGCCTGCGGATCTCGTCTTCGCGAACCACGTCCTGCTCGGCGCGCCGGTCGGCGCAGCGAGCGGGATGCGCTTTCGCGTCAAGGCGCACGGGTCGGAGCTCGAGTACGCGATGCGCGGGCGTCCCGACCTGGAGCGCTGGGGGGCCGCGACGCTGACCAGGGCAGAGGTCGTCTACGCCGGCTCCGAGCACATTCGCGCCGTCCTCGACGAGGTTTGCGGACCCGTCGAACGCGTCGAGGTCGTCCCGCCGGGGGTCGACGTGGACCAGTTCCGGCCCGAGCCGCGCGGCGAGGCGCTGGCGGCACTGGTCGAAGAATCCGGGCGGGATCCTGACGGCGGAGACGAACGCCAGCCGGACACGGGCAACGCGGCGCGCTTCGCGGAGTTCTTCGCGCGGGACGAGCCGACTGTTGTCTATTTCGGGAAGCTGATCGAGAACAAGGGCGTCCACGTCCTGCTCGAGGCGCTCGCGGGTCTCGACGCGCGCACTGTGATCGTCGGCTTCGGCGACTTCCGCAAGGAGCTCGAGCAGCTCGCGCCGCCGGGAACGCTCTTCACCGGCGCGCTCGAGCACCGGCACCTGCGCCACCTGCTGCCGCTCTGCGATGTCGCCGTCGTGCCGTCGATCTTCCCCGAGGCGTTCGGCATGGTCGCGGCGGAGGCGGCGGCCGCCGGGTTGCTGCCTGTCGTCTCGGCGCACTCCGGCCTCGCCGAAGTCGCCGCAGGCATCGGCGACGAGGTCGGCTCCGAGGTTGCGCGGCTCCTCTCGTTCCCGGCCGGCGACGCGGCCGCGCTCCACGAGCGCCTCGCTGCGATCCTCACACTCCCCGCCGAGCGGAGACGCGAGCTCGGCCTCGCCGCGCGGCGTGCCGTCGAGACCCGCTGGAGCTGGAGCGTCGTCGCCGACGAGCTGCTCGCGTGAGCGCCGACGCCGCGGCCACGGGCGACGGCGAGATCTTCGGGATCGACCGGCGGAAGGCGCTTCTGACCGGCGTCGCCGCGCTCGTCCTTGCCGTCGCCGCCGTGGTCGGGATCGGCCAGGTCACGAGCTTCCACCATGTCGTGGACGCGCTCAAACAGGCCGACCCCGTGTGGTTCCCGGTCTGCCTCGGGGGAGAGATCGTCGCCTACGCGGGCTATGTCGCCGCGTACCGGGCCGTTGCGCGGGCCGACCGCGGGCCTCTCCTCGGCATCTGGACGACGACCCGCATCGTCGTGATCGGCTTCGGCGCCGTCATCGTCGGCTCGAGCGCCGGCACGATCGGGATCGACTACTGGGCGCTGAACCGGGCCGGCGAGCGGCCGCACAACGCGGTGCGGCGCGTCCTCGGCGTCTACACGCTCCAGTGGTTTGTGCTCGCCCTCATCGCGTTCGCCGCCGCGGCGTTGTCCGTCGCGGGCCTTTGGGATGTGCCTCGGTGGATGGAGGCCGCGTGGCTCGTGGCCGTTCCGCTCTGCGTCGCCGCCGCGGTCTGGGTGAGCTCGCCGCGCCGTGGCGAGCGGATCTCGTCGCTGCCTCGCGACACCGTCCACCTGGAGCGGAGCCCGCGGACGTGGCCCCGCTGGCTCTGGCACGCCGCTCGGGCCGCCTTCTCGGATGCAGTCGGCGGCGTCGTCCTCGTCCGCCATCTCCTGCGTCGGCCTCTTCGGCACCCCGCCGCGCTCCTCGGCTTCCCCATCTACTGGGCCGGAGACGTGCTGACGCTCTACGCGGCGCTGCGCGCGTTCGGGGTGCATCCGTCGCTCGTGCCGCTCGTGCTCGCCTACTCGACGGGCTTCATCATGACGGCGCTCCCGCTGCCTGCCGGAGGCTCGGGAGGGGTGGAGGCGGGGCTCACCTTCTCGCTGCACGCTGTCGGGATCGCGATCGCACCTGCGCTACTCGCCACCCTCGTCTACCGCGTCTTCACGCTGTGGCTCCCGATCATCCCCACCGTCGCCCTCCTGCCGCAGGTGCGCGTTCTCGACCGCGAGCTGCCGCTGGTTCCACGTGCCCAAGAGTCCTAGTTAGGCTTTCCGCGTGGGCGAGGAGCAGCGGGTCGGCTACGAGGAGATGCTCGCGAGCTCACGCGAGGCGTTCGACGCCGTCCCCGATTTCACGGTCGCGATCGAGGAGGAGTTCGCGCTCCTCGATCCGGAGACGCTCGGCCTCGTCAACCGCTTCGAGGAACTGCAGGATGCTGCGCTGGGTACGGAGCTCGAACCGCACCTCGTCGGCGAGCTGATCGCCTCCGAGATCGAAGTCCGCACAGGGCGCTGCGACACCTTCGCGACCGCGGCGGCGCTGCTCGGCGAACGGCGGCAGCAGCTCCGCGAGGTCGCCGAGCCGCGCGGGGTCGCGCTCGGCGCGACCGGTACGCATCCCTGGAGCCCGTGGCAGGAGCAGCGGATCATCGACACGCCGCACTACCGGCGCAACGACGAGGTGTTGCGGTACGTCGTCTGGCGCAACAACTCGTTCGGCCAGCACGTCCACGTCGGGATCCACGGGGCCGATCGCGCGATCCGCGTCTGCTCCGCGCTTCGCAACTACCTGCCCGAGCTGCTGGCGCTGTCGGCGAGCTCGCCGTTCGTGGAAGACGTCTTCTCGGGCCTCCACTCGGCGCGCACGCAGATCTTCACGCGCATGTTTCCGCGCTGCGGGATTCCCGACGCGCTCGGCAGCTGGGACGAGTGGGAGACGTACGTGCGCTTCCTCTACGAGAGCGGCTCGATCGTCGAGAACACCCAGATCTGGTGGAGCGTGCGCGCGCACCTCGCGTTCCCGACCGTCGAGATCCGGATCTGCGACGCCCAGCCCGATCTCGGCGAATCGCGCTCGCTGGCCGCGCTCTGCTACGCGCTCACCGCCCGGATTGCCCGCGCGCTCGACGAGGGCGAGCCGCTGCCGGATCTGCCGAACCGCCTGCTCGAGGAGAACCTCTGGCGCGCGATCCGCTACGGGCTGGCGGGCGAGCTGATCGACTTTGCGCGATTGGAACCGATGCCTGCACGCGCGCGCCTCGAGGCGCTGGTCGAGTGGGTGCGGCCCGTCGCGGAGGAGCTCGGCGCGGCGGAATGGCTCGCGATTCCGGAGCGAAACGCGTCCGAGCGCCAGATTGCCCGCCACGACGAGGGAGCCGGCATGCGCGAGATCTTCGAGGAGCAGGTCCGCTGGCACCTCCGCACGCCCACTTCGTGAGACGGTCGATCCGGCGCGTGTGGTAAAAACCAGGCCGCGCCGGGGTCTCTCGGCGTTGACTTTGTAACGCCCCGGAGGGAGCCCTACCTGATGAGCTGGTTCATGGATCACGCCGTGCTGTTCGCGCTGCTTTGCGCCGGCGCAGCAGTCCTTTACGGCATCTACCTCACGTTCTGGCTGCTGCGACAGCCGACCGGCAACGAGCGGATGCAGGAGATCTCGCGCGCCGTGCAGGAGGGCGCCGCCGCCTACCTGCGCCGGCAGTACCAAACGATCGCGATCGTCGCGATCGTGCCGTTCCTGCTGCTCGGCTTCTACCACTCGCTCGGCTGGGCGACGGCGATCGGCTTTCTCATAGGCGCGGTCTTGTCGGCCGCGGCCGGCTTCATCGGGATGAACGTCGCCGTGCGCTCAAACGTGCGAACGGCGGAGGCTGCGCGGCACGGGCTGCCGCCGGCGCTCAACGTCGCGTTCCGCGCCGGCTCCGTGACGGGTCTCCTCGTCGTCGGCCTCGGACTCTTCGGCGTCGCGGGTTACTACTGGGTCCTCACCGCCGGCATCGGGGACAGTCCGCAGCAGGCGATCAATCACCTCGTCGGGCTCGCATTCGGCGGCTCGCTCATCTCCGTCTTCGCCCGGCTCGGCGGCGGCATCTACACGAAGGCCGCGGACGTCGGCGCAGACCTCGTCGGCAAGATCGAGGCCGGGATCCCGGAGGACGACCCGCGCAACCCGGCCGTGATCGCGGACAACGTCGGCGACAACGTCGGCGACTGCGCCGGAATGGCGGCCGACCTGTTCGAGACCTATGCCGTGACCGCGGTGGCCGTGATGCTGCTCGGCGTCACCACCGCCTCGCATTTCGGCAAGAGCCTATGGCTCTATCCGCTCGCAATCGGCGGCGTCTCGATCATCGCCTCGATCATCGGCGTCCAGTTCGCGCGCGTCCGCGAGGGCGGCAACATCATGAACGCGCTCTACCGGGCCGTGCTCGTCGCGACGCTCATCTCGGCGCTCCTCTTCATCCCGGTCACGAAGGCGTTCGTCGGCACAGCCGTCCACGCCAACCAGATCGGCATCGGTCTCCACCTCGTCAGCGTCACGCACTACTCCTTCGGTGACCTCTACGGCTCGGCGCTCATCGGCCTGGCGATCACCGCGCTGCTCGTCGGGATCACCGAGTACTACACCGGCACGCGCTGGAACCCGGTCAAGTCGATCGCGCGCGCCTCGCAGACCGGCCACGCTACGAACATCATCGAGGGCCTCGCCATCGGGATGCAGGCGACTGCGCTGCCGGTCATCGTGATCGCGACCGGGATCCTGCTCGCCAACCACTTCGCGGGTCTGTTCGGGATCGGCGTCGCCGTCATGGCGCAGCTCTCGATGACCGGCCTCATCGTCGCTCTCGACGCGTACGGGCCGGTGACCGACAACGCCGGCGGAATCGCCGAGATGGCCGACCTCCCGCCGGAGGTGCGCGCGATCACCGACCCGCTCGACGCGGTCGGCAACACGACGAAGGCCGTGACGAAGGGTTACGCGATCGGCTCCGCCGCGCTTGCCGCTCTCGTCCTCTTCGGGTCGTACTCCGACGGGCTGGCGCAGCATGGCCTGACGACGATCTTCCAGCTCAACGACGCCTGGGTGATCGCCGGTCTCTTGATCGGCGGCCTGATGCCGTTCCTGTTCGCCTCGCTCGCCATGCAGGCCGTCGGCCGCGTCGGCGGCGAGGTCGTCGAGGAGGTGCGCCGCCAGTTCCGCGAGCACCCGGGGATCATGGAGGGCACCGAGCGGCCGGAGTACGGCCCCGCGATCGACATCGTGACGGGCTCGGCGATCCGCTCGATGATCGCGCCGGCGATCGTGCCGATCCTGTTCCCGATCGTGGTGGGCGTGATCAGCGTGAAGATGCTCGGCGGCCTGCTGATCGGGACGATCGTGACGGGTCTCTTCCTCGCGATCGCGATGACGGCGGGCGGCGGGGCCTGGGACAACGCGAAGAAGTTGATCGAGGACGGGCTCTACGGCGGCAAGGGCTCCGAGGCCCACGCGGCTGCGGTGACGGGGGACACGGTCGGCGACCCGTACAAGGACACGGCCGGCCCGGCGATCAACCCGATGATCAAGATCACGAACATCGTCGCGATCCTGCTCATCCCGCTCCTCATCTCGATCCACGGCTAGCCCAACGGCTGGCGGAGTACCGTTGCCCGGGTGAGAACGCTCACCCGGGTCGCGGCCTCCGCCGCCGCGCTCGCGCTTGTCACGGGCGCAATCGAGCTGCTCAAGGGCCACGTGCCCGTGCTCAGCCTCGCCGTGCTCTACCTGCTCGCGATCATCCCGGTCGCCGTCGCGTGGGGGCTCGCGTACGGCGTCGGCTCGGCGATCGGGAGCATGCTCGCGTTCAACTTCTTCTTCCTGGCGCCGCTCTACACGCTAACCCTGCAGGACACGCGCAACTGGTTCGCGCTGCTCGTCTTTCTCGTCACGGCCGTGGTCGTCAGCGAGCTCGCGACCCGCTCGCGCCGCCGTGCCGAGGAGGCCGAGGCCGCGCTTCAGGCGCTGCGAGAGGTGACCGCGGAGCGAGAGCGGCTCGCGGAGGAGGCGCTCGAGGCCGAAGCGCTGCGTCGGAGCGACGCGATGAAGACGGCGGTGCTGCGTGCGGTCAGCCACGACCTGCGCTCGCCGCTGATGGCGATCCTGACGTCGGCCGGCGCCCTCGCGCACGGCGAGCTCTCGCTCGCGGCCGAGGATCGACGCGAGCTCGCGGAGACGATCCTCGGTGAGGCCGAGCGACTCGACCGCATCGTCCGGAACCTGCTCGACCTCTCGCGGCTCCAGGCGGGAGCGGCGGCCCCCGAGCCCGGCGACTGGTCGGTGGACGACCTCGTCCTGCAGGTGCTCGACGGCGTCGAGGCGGGGAGCCGAGTCGAGGTGGTCCTCCCCGAGGAGGATCTGCCGCTCGTGCGCGCCGACCTCCACCAGGCCGGATCCGTCCTCGCGAACCTCGTCGAGAACGCGCTTCGCTACTCACCGCCGGACGAACCCGTACGCGTGCAGGTCCGCCAGATCGGCTCGGAGGTGCTCGTGCGGGTCGTCGACCACGGGCCCGGGATCCCGCCCGACGAGGCGGAGCGGATCTTCGAGCCGTTCCAGCGCGGGTCCGGCACGGCGACCGCTGCCCGCGGAGCCGGGCTGGGACTCGCGATCGCGCGCGGCTTCGCGGAGGCGAGCGGCGGCCGCGTCTGGGTCGAGTCACACGCGGGCCAGGGCGCGGCGTTCGTGCTTGCGCTGCCGTTGGCGGCGGCACAGGTCGGGGTGAGTGCGTGACGGGCCAGCGCGTCCTCGTCGTCGACGACGAGCAGCAGATCCTGCGCGCGCTGCGCACGAGCCTCCGCGGCGCCGGCTACGAGGTTGACACAGCCGAGACGGCGGAAGGCGCGCTCGCCGCCGCCGCGCTTCGTCCTCCGGAAGCGGTCGTCCTCGACCTCGTCCTGCCCGATGGCACGGGCACGGACGTCGCGCGCGAGCTTCGCAGCTGGAGCAGCGCGCCGATCATCGTGCTCTCGGCGATCGGCGAGGAGCGCGAGAAGGTGGCCGCGCTCGACGCGGGTGCCGACGACTACGTGACGAAGCCGGTCGGGATCGACGAGCTGCTCGCGCGCCTGCGCGCCGTCCTCCGCCGCACGGCGTCGAGCGGCGAGCCGGTGATCGAGGTGGGGGAGCTCGTGGTCGACCTGCAGAAGCGCGAGGTGCGGATGGCCGGGAAGTCCGTTCACCTGACGCCGCACCAGTTCGACCTCCTACGGGTCCTCGCGCTCAACGTCGGCAAGCTGCTCACGCAGCGCCAGCTCCTGCAGGAGGTCTGGGGGCCGGGCTACTCCGACGCGGCCAATCTCCTTCAGGTGAACGTCTCCCAGTTGCGCCGCAAGATCGAGCCGGACCGCGCGAACCCGCGCTACCTCCTGACGGAGACCGGCGCCGGGTACCGCCTCGTAGAGCCCGCATAGCGCCTTTAGGAAATCGTCAGGCCGCCGCCGCGAATCGTCAGGCGGCATTCAGGCGCGCGGTCCTACCGTGACACGCGGTCATGGGCGACATCGCTGCACTGGGCATCGCCGCCGCGTGCTTCGCGGTGATCTTCCTGCTCCTGTGGACGCTGGAGCGAGTCTGATGTCCGCCGCCGACGCGTTCGGGCTTGCGATCTCGATTGCGGTTCTGATCTACCTCGTCTACGCGCTCTTCAGAGGAGAGAAGCTCTGATGGGCCAGGGCATCGGCCAGATCCTCGTCTACGCGGCCATCCTCCTCGCGCTCAGCTACCCGCTCGGGATCTGGATGGCGCACGTCTACACGCGCGAGCGCGGTGACATCGTCGAGCGCGGCTTCCTCCGACTGCTCGGGCGCGACGCGCAAAACGACCAGAACTGGAAGCAGTACGGCCTCTCGGTGATCGTCTTCACGATCGGCTTCAGCGTCTTCCTCTACGGCCTGCTGCGCCTGCAGGGCCACCTCTCCCTCAACCCGGATCACCTGCCGGCCGTGCCCTGGGACGTCGCCCTGAACACGACCGCCAGCTTCGTCACCAACACGAACTGGCAGTACTACGCCGGCGAGGCGACGATGTCGTACCTCAGCCAGATGGCCGGACTCGCCGTGCAGCAGTTCGTCTCGGCCGGCGTGGGACTGGCCGTGGTGGCTGCCGTGATCCGCGGGATCGCGCGCCGCGGCGGTGGGGTTGGACTGGGCAACTTCTGGCGCGACCTCTACCGGTCGATCGTCTACATCCTGCTGCCGCTCTCGCTCGTCCTCGCGGTGATCCTGATCTCGCAGGGCGTGCCGCAGACGTTCCACGGGGCCGCGACGGCGACGACGCTGCAGGGCGCGCACCAGACTATCGCCCGCGGGCCCGTCGGCTCGATGATCGCGATCAAGCAGCTCGGGACGAACGGCGGCGGCTGGTACGACTCGAACTCCGCCGTCCCGTTCGAGAACCCGACGGCCGTCTCGAACTTCTTCGAGATGCTCGCGATCCTGCTGATCCCGTTCGCGCAGATCGTGATGTTCGGGCGGATGGTGTTCGCGCGGAGGCATGCGTGGGTGCTCTACGCCGTCTGCTTCGCGATCTTCGCGCTCGGCGTCTCGGTCGCATTTCCGGCCGAGCAGCACGGCTCGGCGGTGCTCCGCCAATCCGGCGTGAACATCAAGCACACGGCGACCCAGGTCGGCGGGAACATGACCGACAAGGAGGTCCGCTTCGGCATCGCCAATACGGCGCTCTGGGCGACTGCGACGACCGACGTCTCGAACGGCTCGGTCGACGGAGGGCATGACGCCTTCACGCCCGCCGGCGGAGCTGTGCCCCTGGTCAACATGTTCCTCGGCGAGGTCGAGCCGGGAGGTGTCGGCTCTGGGCTCTACGGCCTGTTTTTCTACATCCTGATTGCCGTCTTCGTCGCCGGCCTGATGGTCGGGCGGACACCAGAGTGGCTCGGGAAGAAGATCGAGGCGCGAGAGATGAAGCTCGCGGCCACCGGAGCGCTCGCCGTCCCGACCATGGTGCTCGTGATGACCGCTGCGGCGATCGTGACTCCGGCGGGGCTGGCCTCGATCTTCAACCCGGGTGCGCATGGCTTCACCGAGACGCTGTACGCGTACACGTCGCAGTCGAACAACAACGGCAGCGCCTTCGCCGGCTACGCCGCGACGACGTTCTCGACGACGCTCGGAACCGTCGCGCTCTACTTCGGCCGCTTCTTCCCGCTGCTCGCCGGGCTCGCGATCGGCGGCTCCCTCGCCGCGAAGAAGGTCGTTCCCGCCTCGGCCGGGACGTTCCGCACCGACGGAGGGACGTTCGGGATCCTGCTGCTCGGCGTCATCGCGCTCACCGCAGGCCTGATGATCCTCCCGGCCCTGACGCTCGGCCCGATCGTGGAAGGGCTGATGCACTGATGCGGGCGGCGCTCGCCTCGCTCGTCGCGATCGTCGTGTTCACGGTCGTGCTCGGGTTCGGTTACCCGGCGCTCATGACCGGTGTCGCTCAGCTCACGATGTCCCATCAGGCGGACGGGAGCCTGATCGAGCGCAACGGGACGATCGTCGGCTCCTCGCTCGCGGCGCAGGGCTTCACCTCACCGCGCTACTTCCACGAGCGTCCGTCCGCCACGACGCCGCCGTACAACCCGGCGTTCACGACGTTCTTCAACCTCGGTCCCACGAATCCCGCGCTCGCGAAGCTCGTCAAGCAAAACGCAGCGGCGATCCTGAAGCTCGAAGGCCCCTACAACCCGGGCTTGACGATCCACCAGATTCCCGTCGACGCCGTCGTGCCGTCGGGCTCCGGGATCGATCCGGAGATCTCGATCGCGTACGCGAACCTCCAGGCGCGCCGGGTCGCCGCCGTGCGGCACCTGCCGCTCGCGACCGTTCAGCACCTGATCGAACAGCACACCGTGGGACGACAGCTCGGCTTCTTCGGGGAGCCCGGCGTCAACGTCCTGAATCTCAATCTCGCACTCGACAAGGAGCAAGGGAGCTGATGGCTCGTCGTTCGACAAGCATGTTCTCGCGCGATCTCGTCCTCGCGGCGATCTGCGACTCGTTCCCGAAGCTCGATCCGCGGCTGCAGCTGAAGAACCCGGTGATGTTCATCGTCGAGCTCGGCAGCGTGATCACGACCGTGATCTTCTTCAAGGACCTCGCGCAGGGGAACGACAGCCAGCTCTGGTTCGTCGGCGTGATCGCGATCTGGCTCTGGCTGACCGTCCTGTTCGCGAACTTCGCCGAGGCGATCGCGGAAGGTCGCGGCAAGGCGCAGGCGAACGCTCTGCGCGCGACACGGACGACGACGACCGCGCTCCGACGCTCCCACGACGGTCAGCTCGAGGAAGTGGCGGCGCCCGATCTGCAGAGGGGCGACTTCGTCGTGGTCGAGGCGGGGATGATCATCCCGGCAGACGGCGACATCGTCGAAGGCGCCGGCTCGGTCGACGAGTCTGCGATCACCGGCGAGTCTGCGCCGGTCATCCGTGAGGCCGGCGGCGACCGCTCGGCCGTCACGGGCGGCACGAAGCTCCTCTCCGACCGGCTCGTGATCGAAGTCACGCAGGAGCCGGGGCAGTCGTTCCTCGATCGGATGATCGCGCTCGTCGAGGGTGCTGAGCGGCGCAAGACGCCGAACGAGATCGCCCTCAACATCCTCCTCGCGGGCCTGACGATCACGTTCGTGGCCGCCGTCGTGACGCTGCGCCCGTATGGGATCTACGCCCACACGCAGCTGTCCGAGACGGTGCTGATCGCGCTTCTCGTCGCGCTCATCCCCACGACGATCGGCGCTCTCCTGTCTGCGATCGGGATCGCGGGGATGGACCGGCTCGTGCAGCGGAATGTGCTCGCGATGTCGGGCCGCGCCGTCGAGGCATCGGGCGACGTCGACGTTCTGCTGCTCGACAAGACGGGAACGATCACGCTCGGCAACCGGCAGGCGACGGAGTTCATCCCGGCGCCGGGCGTCGGCGAGGAGGAACTCGCCGAGGTCGCCCAGCTCGCTTCGCTCGCCGACGAGACACCGGAAGGCCGCTCGATCGTCGTGCTGGCGAAGGAGAAGTTCGGCTTGCGCGAGCGGGTTCTCGGCGAGCACGAATTCGTCCCCTTCAGCGCCACGACCCGGATGAGCGGCGTCAACCTGAACGGGACGATGATCCGCAAAGGCGCTGCCGACGCGGTGAAGACGTTCATCGCCGAGAACGGTGGCCGTGCTCCCGCCGAGATCGACACGGCCGTTCAGCACGTCGCCGAGCAAGGCGGGACGCCGCTCGTCGTCGCCCGCGACAACTTCGCGCTCGGAGTCGTCCACCTCAAGGACATCGTCAAGGGCGGAATGAACGAGCGCTTCGACGAGTTGCGCCGCATGGGCATCCGCACCGTGATGATCACCGGGGACAACCGCGTCACGGCGTCGGTGATCGCACACGAGGCCGGCGTCGACGACTTCCTCGCCGAGGCGACACCCGAGGCGAAGCTCGCTCTGATCAGGGACGAACAGGGGCAGGGACGGATGGTCGCGATGACCGGTGACGGGACGAACGACGCGCCGGCACTCGCCCAGGCCGATGTCGGCGTGGCGATGAACACCGGGACGAGCGCAGCCAAGGAGGCCGGCAACATGGTCGACCTCGACTCGAACCCCACCAAGCTGATCGAGATCGTGGAGGTGGGCAAGCAACTCCTGATCACGCGCGGCTCCCTGACGACGTTCTCGATCGCCAACGACGTCGCGAAGTACTTCGCGATCTTGCCGGCGATGTTCGCCACCACCTACGCCACGAAACCCGGCCAGACGGGGCCGTTGGGCGCACTCAACATCATGCATCTGGGCGATCCGCAGAGCGCGATCGTCTCCGCCATCATCTTCAACGCCCTGGTCATCCCGGCCCTCGTTCCGCTCGCGTTGCGCGGCGTCAAGTATCGCGCCATCGGGGCGACCGCCCTCCTGCGGCGCAACCTCCTGATCTACGGGCTCGGCGGGGTGATCCTGCCGTTCATCGGGATCAAGCTGATCGACCTCCTCGTCCACAACGTCTTCGGGGCGTGAGCAGCTGGCTCCCCGCGGCCACTATCGGATCCTGCTCGGAATGGCGGCGGGCGTCGGCAAGACCTACCGCATGCTGCTGGAGGGACGTCAGGCGCAGGAGGCCGGGCGGGACGTCGTGATCGGCTATCTCGAGCCTCACGACCGTCCCGAGACCACGGCACTCGCGGAGGGTCTCGAGGTCGTGCCGCGCCTGCGCGCGCAGCTCGGCACGTTGGAGCTCGAGGAGATGGACCTCGACGCCGTCGTCGCGCGTGCCCCTCGGCTCGCGCTCATCGACGAGCTCGCCCACACGAACGCGCCCGGGATGCGACACGAGAAGCGCTGGCAGGACATCGAGGCGGTGCTCGACGCGGGCATCGACGTGATCTCGACCGTCAACGTCCAGCACCTCGAGAGCCAGAACGACGCGATCTTCGAGCTCACCGAGATCCGCGTGCGCGAGACGTTCCCCGACGGGATCCTCGACGAGGCCGACGAGGTCGTGCTCGTCGACCTCTCGCCCGAGGAGCTCCAGGAGCGGCTGCGGGCGGGCAAGATCTACCCGCAGGAACGGGCCGCGGTCGCGCTCGAGAACTTCTTCCGCGCGGACAAGCTCGCCGTGCTGCGCGAGCTCGCCCTGCGGGAGGTGGCGGAGGACGTCGAGGCCCGGCGCACCGCGCGGCCGCTCGAGCCGCTCAGTCAGACCGCGGTCGCCGAACGCGTGCTCGCGCTCATCGAGCCGCAGCCGAAGTCGCAGCGGATCATGCGGCGCGCCTGGCGCTCGGCTCAGAGGCTCGGCACGGAGATGGACGCGGTCTGGGTCAAGCCGCCCGGCCGGCCGCCGACCGACGAAGAGGTGACGCAGCTCGCGGCCTTGCGCAGGCTCGCGGGCATCCTCGGCGCGCACTTCGTCGAGGAAGAGGGCGACGATCTCGTCGCGACCGTCCGGCGCGTCGCGGCGGAGCGCGGCTCCACGTACATCTTCGTCGGCACTCCCGACGAGTCCCGGCGCCGCGAGATCTTCGGCGGCTCGCTCCTCTCACGCATGGTGCGCGAGTTGCCCGGTCTCGACATCCGCGTCGTGGCGAACCGTGCTGACCGCGATCGGCTGGCCGAATGATCGCTGCCGTCATCGCCCTCGCCGCGCTCGCGCTCGTTCTCGGCGCCGCCCTCGTGGCCCGCAGCGGCTTGCGGCTGCGCCGCGCACCGGCCGGCGTGCGCCGCGTGCTCGTCCCGTTCACCGGCGGCACCCTCGACTCGACTGTGCTCGACGCGGCGATCCGGCTGGCACAGGCCGAGGACGCAACGCTCGTCCCCGCGTATCTCCTGCTCGTCCCGCTGCGCTTCGCAGAGGACTCGCCGCTGCGCGACGAGGTCGCCGTCGCGCTGCCGATGCTCGAGGCGGTCGAGCACGCCGCCCACCGGGCGGGGGTCCCGGTCGACGCACGGATCGAGAAGGGGCGGAGCGCGACGCATGCGCTCAGCCGTCTCTGGGCCGAGGAGTGCTTCGACCGGATCGTCGCCCCGGCGCCGAACGGCCGCAGCGGAGGCTTCACCGCGAGGGACGTGACCTGGATCCTCGCGCACGCACCCGCCGAGACGATCGTGCTCAAGCCGAGCCCGAACGGCGTGCAGCACGCAGCCTGAGTACCGTTTCCAGAATGAGAACGCGGGCCGAGCTCCTCGTGGGCGTGCTGGCGAGCGCCGGGCTCGTCGTGCTCGTGAGCGCGGTCGTCGCACTGCTCAAGCCGCACGTGCCGGTGCTCAGCCTCGGCGCGCTCTACGTCCTTGCCGTTCTGCCCGTCGCGATCTTCTGGGGGACGGCTCTCGCCGCGGTCGTCTCGGTCGTGAGCATGCTCGTCTTCAACTGGTTCTTCCTGCCGCCGTACCACTCGTTCAACCTGCAGGAGGGCCAGAACTGGCTCGCGCTCGGGGTGTATCTCGCCATCGCGTTCGCTGTCGGTGCGCTGGCGGCGCGGGCCCGCGCGCGGCGGGACGACGCCGAGCAGCGACGTGCCGAGGCGCACGCGCTGGCCGAGGCGGCGCTCGACCTGCTCCGGGGCCGGACTCTCGACGAGGAGCTCGGAAGGCTCGCCGCTCTGACCGCGGGCGTGCTCGGCGTGGAGGGCGCGAGACTCGAGCTCGGCAAGCGAGCGCCGGGCGACGGCGAGCAGGCGTTGCCGGTCGAGGCCGGGCTGCGCTGCGTGGCGACGCTCTTCCTCGACGAGGAGGCTGCCGTCGACGAAGCCGTCCGCCGCCGCTTCCTTCCGTCGCTGGCGGCGCTGCTCGCGGTCGTCGCCGACCGCAGCAGGCTCGAGGCGGAAGCTCTCGAGGCCGAGGCGCTGCGGCGCAGCGACGCGCTCAAGACGGCGCTGCTGCGCGCGGTCTCGCACGACCTGCGCTCGCCGCTGACGGCGATCCTCGCCTCCGCCGACGCGCTGGCCAGCCCAGGGCTGTCGCTGGAGGCTGACGACCGGCTCGCGCTCGCCCAGACGATCCGCAGCGAAGCCGCAAGGCTCGACCGCGTCGTGGGTCAACTCCTCGATCTCTCGCGGCTCGAGGCCGGCGCCGTCGAGCCGCACCGCGAGCTCTGGCACGTCGACGAGCTCGTGGGGCAGGCGCTCGCGGGTCTCGGCGACGACGCTGCTCGCGTGCGTCTCGAGGTCAGGCCCGAGACGCCTCCGGTGGAGGTCGACGCCGCTCAGGTGGAGCGAGTGCTCGCGAATCTGATCGACAACGCGCTCCACTACTCGCCTCCGGGGTCCAGCGTCCTGGTGCGCGCGGAGTCGGGTGCGACCGAGCTTCGCCTCCACGTCGTCGACCGCGGCCCGGGCCTGCCGGCCGAGGAGCGCGACGCCCTGTTCCAGCCCTTCCGGCGCGGCACCGCGGGCCAGCTCGGCTCAGGTCTTGGGCTTTCGATCGCGCGCGGCTTCGCCGAGGCGAACGGCGGACGGGTCTGGGCGCAGGACGACCCCGCAGGCGGCCATCTCGTGCTCTCGCTGCCGCTCGCCGAGCAGCCCGTCGCGGTAGGCGCATGAGCGGCCCGCGCGTCCTCGTGGTCGACGACGAGCCGCAGATCCTGCGCGCATTGCGCACGAGCCTCCACGGCGCCGGCTACGACGTCGAGACCGCCGAGACGGCCGAGCAGGCGCTGACCGCGCTCGCCGCGAACCCGCCCGACGCTGTCGTGCTCGACCTCGTGCTGCCCGACGGCAGCGGCACCGAGGTCACGCGCGAGCTGCGCACGTGGAGCAGCGCGCCCGTGATCGTCCTCTCCGTCGTCGGTGACGAGGCGGAGAAAGTGGCGGCACTCGACGCGGGCGCCGACGACTATGTGACCAAGCCGTTCAGCATCGAGGAGCTGCTCGCGCGTCTGCGTGCGGCGCTGCGCCGTGCCGACGCTCCTGCGGAGCCGATCGTCGAGCTCGGCGACCTGCGGATCGATCTCGAGAAGAGAGCCGTCTCGGTCGGCGGCGAGCCCGTCCAACTCACCCCGCACGAGTTCGCGCTGCTCCGCGTTCTCGCCCGTAACCCCGGCAAGCTCCTCACCCACGCGGCGCTGCTACGCGAGGTGTGGGGGAGGGGCTACGGCGACGAGTCGCACTACCTCCACGTCTACGTCTCGCAGCTGCGCCGCAAGCTCGAGGCGGATCCGGCCCGGCCGCGCTACATCCTCACCGAGCCGGGAGCGGGCTATCGGCTCGCCGAGCAGCCTTGAGATGTTCCTGAGGCGCGCGCCGAAACCCTGAGCTTTGGTTGACAACGGCGGGCCTACCGTCGAAACGTGGCGAGCCATGCTCAGTCGTTCGGTGGCATCGATCTGCCGCGGCCCGGTCGGGCCGCTCTGCCGCTCCTCGCGGTAGCCCTCCTCGCACTCGCGCTGGAAGCCGCTCCGCAGCTCCGACTGGCCGGAGCGGCTGCCGCGGCCTGCTTCGCTCTCGCCGCCGCCGTTCGCGCCGGGCGCGCCCGCGCCGAGCTGCGTGCGATCCGCCGCAGCGCCGACAGGCTGATCCTCGCTTCGGCGGTAGGCGTGGAGGGATCGGACGTCATCCGGTGGCGCACGCTCGAGCTCGTCGACCCCGCGACCCGTCAGGGCCTCGCGCGCGAGGTCGACCAGACGCTGCGACGGATCGACCCGGCCCGGCTGCCGTCGGCCTCGCCTCTGCGGCGCGGTGTGGCGCGCCGACACGGCGAGATGCTGGGCCGACTCGAGCAACGGATGCTCGACGGCCGGCCTGTCACTGCACGCGGGGTGCTGCAGCTGCGGCGTCTGCTGCGCGACCCTGCCAGTCCTCTCTACGACGACCACGCCGGCGACCTGAGCCGTGCGCTCGCACGCGTGCTCGTGGAGCTCGAGCCGTGAGCACCGCCACGCGCCCCGAGAACACGCTGGAGCCGAAGCGCCTGCGTCGTGTGCTCGTCGGCCGGCCGATGCAGACCGGCCAGATGCACGAGACGCTGCTGCCGAAGTGGCTCGCGCTGCCGATCTTTGCCTCCGACCCGCTCTCGTCGGTTGCGTATGCGACGGAGTCGGCGCTTGTCGTCCTCGTCGCCGTCTCGGCGGCCTCGGCGCATCTCGTCTTCCCGATCTCGATCGGGATCTCGGTGCTCCTCGGCATCGTCGTCCTCTCGTACCGGCAGACCGTGCGCGTGTACGAGACGAGCGGCGGCGCGTACGTCGTCGCGCGCGAGAACCTCGGCACGGCTCCGAGCCTCGTCGCCGCCGCGGCGCTGTTGACGGACTACGTGCTCACGGTGGCCGTCTCGATCTCGGCCGGCATCTATGCGATCACCTCGTTTGCGCCGGCGCTGAGCTCGCACAAAGTCGGCCTGTCGCTCGCGTGCCTCGTCCTGATCGTCCTCGCAAACCTGCGCGGCGTGCGGGAATCGGGGCTGCTGTTCGCGCTGCCGACGTACGCGTTCGTGACCTCGATCCTCGTGCTCATCGGCGTGGGGCTCGTCGACGACGCGACCGGGAACCTGCACCGAGCGGTCGTTCCGAACCCACTACCCGCCGGAGTCGGAGCCGTCACCGTGTTCGTCCTGCTACGTGCGTTCTCGTCGGGCTCGACCGCCCTGACCGGCGTGGAGGCGATCGCGAACGGCGTCAACGCGTTCCGGCACCCGCAAGGGAAGAACGCGGCCAAGACGCTCGCCGTGCTCGGGACGCTCGCGATCACGATGTTCGTCGGCGTCTCGTATCTCGCGGTACAAGTGCATGCGCTGCCGAGCTCGACGGATTCGGTCGTCTCCCAGATCGCGCGCACCGTCTTCCCCGCCGGCTCGTTCGGTGGGTTCATGTACTACGCCGTCCAGGCGACGACGCTGCTCATCCTCGTGCTCGCCGCGAACACGTCGTTCCAGGGTTTCCCGCGACTCTCGGCGCTGCTCGCCCGCGACCGCTTCGCGCCGCGGCAGTTCGCGAATCTCGGCGACCGGCTCGTCTTCTCGAACGGGATGCTTGTGCTCGCGGCGGCCGCAGCCGGCCTGCTCGTCATCTACAAGGCGAACACCAACAGCCTGATCCACCTCTACGTGATCGGCGTGTTCACGGCCTTCACGTTCTCGCAGCTGGGGATGGTGCGCTACTGGTTCCGTACGCGCACCCCGGGTTGGCGCGGGCGCGCGCTCGTGAACGGCGTCGGGGCGACCGCCACGGGTCTCGTCACGGCGATCGTCATCTGGACGAAGTTCGCCGAGGGCGCGTGGCTCGTCACCGTCGCGATCCCGATACTCGTCTTCGCGATGCTCGGTGTGCGGCGGCATTACCGCCGGATCGGACGACGTCTGAGCGCCGGTGCGGCCGCGGTGGTGGCGGCGCCGGGGGCGCGCAACCGGACGCTGCTGGTCGTCGAGGAGCTCGACCCGGCGGCCGAGCGCGCGCTCGCCTTCGCACGCACGATCGCTCCGGACGGGTTCCGTGCGATCCACGTCCCGCGCCGCGGCAGTGATCCGGGAATCGGGCCGCGCTGGTTCCACGCCTCCGGCGGCGCGCCGCTGCTCGAGACGCTCGACCCGCACGGCGGCACGGTCGACGCGGTGCTCGAGCAGGTCTGGCGGCTGCCGCGCGGCGAGTCCGACTTCGTCACGGTCGTCGTCCCGGAGCAGTTCCGCCGCCGCTCGCTCGTCGAGGAGGCGCGCCATCCGTTCGAGTTCGCCCTCAAGTTGCGGCTCCTGACCGAGCCCGGCGTGGTGGTCGCGGACGTGCCGACGGTGGACGAGAGCGCGGGCGGACGGCCCCTGGCCGTACGGGTCTTTGTCTCCGGGGCCAATGCCGCCTCGATGCGCGCGCTGAACTGGGCGGAGGCGATCGGCCTGCCCGACACGCGCGCCGTCAACTTCGCGTTCGACGAGACCGAGGCGGCCGCGATCCGGCGCAAGTGGCTGGCCCACGACGCCCGGATGCGGCTGGAGGTGCTGGAGGCCCCCTACCGGGACATCGGCGACCCGCTTCTCGCCTACGTGCGCGAGCTCACCGGCGAGGGCTATGACGTCGTCGTCGTCCTCCCCGAGCTGATCCTGCGCGGCTGGGCCCGCCTCCTGCACAACCAGCGCGCCCTCTACGTGAAACGGCTGCTGCTCGTCGAGCCCAACGTGATCCTGGCGTCCGTCCCGTACCAGCTCATCCGATGAGGGTGCCGGATCTCAGGGTCTTCCGTCGGCGGGCACGTCGCTTCAAGCGTTGGACGGGCTCGATCGCGTATCGCAGCATCGTCGTGCCGCTGCTCGACCGCGAGGAGACCGAGCATGCCCTCGACCTCGCGTGCCGCCTCGCCGCAGATCGCGGCGCGCGGATCATCCTCGTCGCGCCGGCCGTCCTCGAGCGTGAGCTGCCGATCGACGCACACCTCGACGGGCAACTCGTGAGCCTCAAGGAACGGTTCGAGCAGGCGGCTGCGGTCGCCGGCTCGTACGGCGTCGGCGTCCGGCTGGAGGTCGTCCGCACGCGGCCGGGGAGCCTCGGTGACGACGTCGGGCGCGTCGCAGCCGAGCATCGGGCCGAGCTCGTCGTCGTCGGTGCGCCCGTCGAGTCGCGGCGAGGCTTCCAGCGCGCCTTCCCCCGCGACGTCCTCCTGCTCGTCCGCGACGCGCCGTGCCGCGTGATGATCGCGACCGGCCCGGTTCCGGGAGCAGGTTCAACCGCGCAGAGCACTACAGTCACGCCGTGGCACGACGGCGTCGCCAGGCCCAGCAGCTCGAGCGCGTCCTCGGAACGAACGCGCTCTTCGCGACCGCGTACGGCAACGTCGGCTCGTCGATCTATTACGCGCTCGGCCTTGTAGCGGTCTACGCGCTCGGCCTGACGCCGATCGTCTTCATCATCGCCGGGCTCATCTTTGCGTGCACGGCCGCGACGTACGCCGAAGGAACGGTGCGCTACCCGGAGGCGGGCGGCTCGTCGAGTTTCGCGCGTCACGCCTTCAACGAGACCGTCTCGTTCGAGGCGGCGTGGGCGCAGATGCTCAACTACGTCGCGACGATCGCCGTGTCGGCGTTCTTCGTCCCGCACTACCTGTCCGTGTTCTGGCCTCCGCTGCGCCAGAACCCGTGGGACATCGTGGGCGGGGTCGTCGTCATCGCGGCGTTGGTGGTCGTGAACATCATCGGCGTCCAGGAGTCCGCCAAGCTGAACGTCGTCCTCGCGGTGACGGACTTCGCGACGCAGCTGCTGCTCGTGCTGCTCGGCTTCATCCTCGTCTTCTCGCCGCACGTGCTCCGCACGAACGTCCACCTCGGTGTTGCGCCGACCTGGAAGAACTTCTTCCTCTCGATCCCGATCGCGATGCTCGCGTACACCGGCATCGAGACCGTCTCGAACATGTCGGAGGAGGCGCGCGACCCGCTGCGGACCGTGCCTCGAGCGGTGATGTTCGTCGCGATCGCCGTCTTCGCCATCTACTTCACCCTGCCGTGGGTGGCGCTCTCGGCGATGCCGGTCGTCCACACCGCCGACCACGGGTACACGTCGCTCCTCGCGCTCACGCCGAAGCAGACCCTGAACGGCACCGGACAGCACGGCTACCAGAACGATCCGGTTCTCGGCCTCGTCAACAACCTCGGGATCACCTCGGCGACCATCACGCATTCCCTGCGCATCTATCTCGGGATCCTCGCCTCGACGATCCTCTTCATCGGGGCGAACGCCGGCGTCATCGGCGCTTCGCGGATCACGTACGCCATGTCCGGCTACCGGCAGCTGCCGCTCATGTTCCGCAAGATCCACCCGAAGTTCAAGACGCCCTGGCTGGCGCTCATGTTCTTCGCCGGTGCGATCCCGATCCTGCTCACGCTCACCGGCAAGACGGCGTTCCTCGGCGCGGTCTACTCCTTCGGCGCGACGTTCTCGTTCACGGTCGCCCACGCCTCGGTGGTCCGGCTCAGGATGAAGCTCCGCGACAACGACGAGGTGTCGTTCAAGCCGAAGCCCAACGTATGGATCCGCGGAGTCTCCTGGCCGATCTTCGCGATCGTCGGCGGGCTCGGCACCGGGCTCTCCTGGCTGGTGATCGTGATCACGACGCCGACGGTCCGGTACGCCGGGCTTGCCTGGCTCGTGATGGGCTTCGGCTTCTACGTCTTCTACCGGCTGCGCATCGTGAAGGAGCCGCTCGCCGAGACGGTCCGCGCGCCCGTCGAGTTCGGACCGGCAGCGGTGCTCGAGTTCCGCAGCATCCTCGTCCCGATCGCGCCCGGCTACGCCTCCGACGAGGCGATGGACTTCGCGTGCCGGCTCGCCGCGGAGCGGCGTGCGTCGATCGTGGCCTTCACGGCGATCGAGGTGCCTCTCGACCTACCGCTCGACGCCGAGCTGCCGGACGACGTGCGCGAGGCCAACGCGCAGCTCGACGAGGCTCGCGCGATCGGGGACTCGTACGGCGTGACGGTAATCGGCCGCATCGCGCGCACCCGGAAAATCGGCCGCGCGATCGTCGACGAGGCGATCCGCCGCGACGCCGAGATCATCGTCATGGCCGGTCCCCGACGCATGCAGCTGCAGCACGGCCGGCGCCAGATCTTCGGCGACGCCGTCGACTTCGTCCTCCGCCACGCACCGTGCCGCGTCATGGTCGCGACCCCACGCGAGCGAGCAGCGTGAAAGTCCGCCGGCGCGCGATCCTGGTCCTGGGCGTCCTGGCGATCGTGCTCGGGATCGCGCTCCTCGTCGAGACGGCCGCGCTGGGGGGAGGTGCCGTCGGCTTCGCCCTGGGTCTGCTGTTCATCGGGCTGGGAGCCGGGCGCCTCTACCTCCTCCGGCAGCGTTAGGCTCAGCGGCGAATGGCCCGCAAGCTGCCGCGGCTGCAACGCGTGCTGGACGCACCGGATCTCGCCTCGGTCGCGTACGGCGAGGTCGCGTCGTCTCTCTATTTCGCGCTCGGGATCGTCGCGCTCCATGCGCTCGGCTTCACGCCCGTCGTGCTGGCCATCGTCGGCGTCCTCTTCCTTGTCGTGACGATGTCGTACGCGGAGGGGACGACGTCGATCGGCGAGACGGGCGGGGCCGCGACCTTCGTCCGGGTCGCCTTCAACGACCTCGCGGGATTCGTCACGGGCTGGGCGCTCTTCCTCGACTACCTGATCGTGATCGCGCTTTCGGCTCTCTTCTTCCCGCACTACCTGGGGCTCGCGATCGGTGTCCCGTCGATCGCCCGTCACCCGGGCGACCTGATCGTCGGGTGCCTCGTGATCGCCGGGATCGGGGTCGTGCGCCTGTTCCGCCCGACGCGGCTCTACTCCTTCAGCGTGGTCGTGCCGCTGCTCGATCTCGTCACCCAACTGCTGCTGGTGCTCCTGGGCTTCGCCTTTCTCTTCTCACCGAGCGCGCTGACGCGCGGGCTTCACCTCGGCACGCAACCTTCGTGGCACCAGATCGCCTTCGCGTTCCCGCTCGCGCTGCTCGCGTACACGGGCCTCGAGACCGTGGCGAATCTCGCCGAGCAGGTGCGCCAGCCCGGCCGCGACCTGCCGCGGAGTCTCTTCACCGGTATCGGCGCGGTCGTCCTCGTCACCGTGCTGATCGCGCTCGTCGCGCTGTCTGCCTTCCCAGCGCCGCACGGGACGACGGAGCTCGGCACTACCTGGCTGAAGGCGCCGCTGATGGGCGTCGTCTACGCGCTCGGCCCGCACATCGCCTACTGGCTCGAGCGGGCGCTGCGGGTGTACGTGGGATTGACCGGCGCGCTCATCCTGCTCGTGGCCGCGATCACCTCGAACTCCGGCTTCGGGAGGCTCGCGTTCTCGCTGGCGGAGCACGGTCAGTTGCCGCGCCGCTTCGGCCGCCTCAGCCGCCGCAGCCTCCACTCGCCGGAGACCGTGATCTCGGCCGCCACGATCTCGATCGTTCTCCTGATCGCGTCGGACTTCACGTCGAACTCGGTCGGCTTCCTCGCGAGCCTCTTCAGCTTCGGCGTGCTCGTCGCGTTCACGGCTGCGCAGCTCGCGGTGATCAAGCTCCGCTTCTCGAAGCCGGATCTCGAGCGCCCCTTCCGTGTGCCGCTCTCGATTCGCTTCCGCGGTGCCGACGTCCCGCTGCCCACCGTGGTCGGAGCGCTCGCGACGACGGCGATCTTCGTCGCCGCGATGGCGACGCACATCGGCGCGCGTTACGCCGGCCCGATCTGGCTCGCCTGCGGGGTCGTCGTCTATCTCCTCGTCCGGCGCGGTCGGGGCACCGGACTGCTCGAGCACGTCGAGCCCGTCGAGGAGGAGGCGCTGCCCCACGTCGAGTTCTCGAAGATCCTGGTGCCGATGAAGCTCGGCGAGATCGGAGAGGAGATGGTCGCCACGGCGGTCAAGCTCGCGCAGGAACGTGGCGCCGCGGTCGTGGCGCTCCACGTGATCAAGGTGCCGCTCGACCAGCCGCTCGACTCCGAGCTCCAGCCGCAGGAGGAAGCGGCCGCGGAGTCACTCGCGGAGGCAGCCGCGCTCGGCGCTGACCACGGCGTCGTGGTCGAGGGGCACTCGATTCGCGCGCGGTCGATCGGCGAGGCGATCGTCAAGGCGACCGAGGAAACGGGCGCAGATCTCATCGTCCTCGGTTCGTCGCCGCGCTGGCGGCGCCAGTCGCGCTTCTTCTCGCCGACGGTCGACTACGTCCTCCGCAAGGCACCGGCCGAGGTGCTCGTCGTCGCATTCCCGCAGGGCGTGCTCGAAGAGGTGTAGCGAGCTACGCTCCGCACGTCATGGAGGGGGAACTCAAGGCACTCGTGATCGGGTGCGGTCGCGTCGGTTCCGCGATCGCGCTCCAGCTGCACCAGGAGGGCTGGCACGTGACCGTCGTCGACGAGAACGAGGACGCACTCTCGCGGCTCGGTGAGAACTGGCCCGACGCGTTCATCGTCGGTCACGGCATGGACGCCGATCTGCTGCGCGCGGCGGGCATCGAGGACGCCGACGCCGTCATCGTCGCGACCGACGGCGACAACACGAACATCATCATCGGCCAGGTCGCGCAGAAGCGGTTCGACGTTCGCTGCGTCGTCGTGCGCGTGCTCGATCCGGCGCGCGCGAAGTTCTACAAGGAGCGCGGCCTCGCGACGGTCAACCCCACCAGCGTCGCGATCGACGAGCTGATGAACGCGGCGCGCACATGCGCGATCCCGACTCCGTCGCCCGCCGAGCCGGAAGAAGTGGTGAGCTGATGTACGTCATCGTCGCCGGCGGGGGCAAGATCGGCGCAAACGTCACGCGCTCTCTCCTCCGCCTCGGCAACGAGGTGACGTTGATCGAGCAGAAGCGCGACCGCTTCGAGTCGCTCGAGGACGAGTTCGAGCACCAGGTACAGCGGGGCGACGCGACCGAGCTCTACGTACTCGAACGCGCGGGAATCGCGCGACCGCCCGACATCGTGCTCGCGCTCACCGGCGACGACGAGGACAACATGATCGTCGGCCAGCTCGCGCGGGAGAAGTACGGCGTGCCGAAGGTGATCGCGCGCGTCAACGACCCGCGCAACCAGCCGCACTTCGACCTGTTGGGGATCGCGCCCACCATCTGCGCGACCTCGAGCGTGATGGCGCTCGTCGAGCACGAGGTGCCGGAGCACGACCTCATCCACCTGCTCGAGCTGCGCGGCGAGAACCTCGAGATCGTCGAGGTGCAGATCGACGGGGACTCGCCGTCGGCGGGGCGGAGCATCGAGGCGCTCTCGCTGCCCGAAGGCTCGCGGCTCATCTCCGTCATGCGCGGCGGTCGCGCCGAGATCGCCGTCGGGTCGACCGTCCTCGAGGCGGGCGACCAGGTGCTCGCCATCCTCGAGCCGGGCAAGGAGGACGAGCTACGTCGCGTTCTGCTTCGTCGCTAGGACTGCTCCTCGTCGCTGCCGCGTTGCTGGCCGCCGGCGGTACTGCAGCGACCCGTGGGGTCGCCGGTGTGCAGAAGACCATCGCGAGCTCCAGCCGCGACTGGACGCGCTTCGGCTGGGACGCGCGCCGTTCGAACGACGACCCGAATGCGACCGGGATCACGGCCGCGAACGTCGGCTCGCTCGTTCGCCAGCAGGTCCATCTGCCCGGCACGGTCGACTCCTCGGCGATCTATCTGCACGGCGTCTCTGTCGGTGGCGCGCCGCACGACACGTTCTTCGTCACGACGACGTACGGGATCACACTCGCAGTCGACGCAGCGGACGGGAAGATTCTCTGGCGCTGGACGCCGCCCAGCTACTCCCACCTGGCGGGTTCGGCGCAGATCACCACGGCGACTCCCGTCGCCGACCCCAACCGCAAGTGGATCTACGCCGCGTCGCCGGACGGGAAGATCCAGAAGCTCTCGGTTGCGACCGGGCACGTCGCCTGGCGCCGCTCGATCACGGTGCTGCCCTCGTTCGAGAAGATCGCGTCGTCGCTCAACGTCGACCGGGGCCACGTCATCGCCACCACCGGCGGCTACATCGGGGACGCGCCGCCGTACCAGGGGCATGTCGTCGTCATCGCCGCCGGGAACGGCCGGATCTTGCACGTCTGGAACTCGCTCTGCTCCGCCCGTCACCGCATCCAGAACCCGCCGACCTGCGGGGCGAGCGACTCCGCGATCTGGGGGCGCGCCGGCGCGGTCGTCGTTCCCGGCAGCGGCAATCTGCTCGTGGCGACGGGGAACGCACCGTGGAACGGCCACTCGAACTGGGGCGACGCGGTGCTCGTCCTGTCCCCGAAGGCGAAGCTCATCGGCAACTACACGCCGACGAACACGGCAAAGCTGAACACCGAGGATCTCGATCTGGGCTCGACCTCACCCGTCTACCTCACGTCGAAGCTCATCGCGGAGGGAGGCAAGGACGGGAAGATCCGACTCCTCTCGCTCGCGCGGATCCGGGGGACCAAGCCGCACAAGGGGCATGAGCTCCAGATCGTCTCGACGCCGTCGGGCACGGACCTCTTCACGGCCCCCGCGGTCTGGCGGAGCGGGAAGCGCAGCTGGCTGATCGCCGCCGACGGCGGCGCGACACAGGCCTGGGCGCTGCGCGGCGGACGGCTGCACTCGGTCTGGCGCGTAGGCAGGGGCGGAACCAGCCCGGTGATTGCGGGCGGCCTGCTCTATGTCTACGACCTGAACGGCGGGCTGAACGTCTACGACCCGGCGAGCGGGAAGCTCGCCACGACGCTCTCTGCGGGCCCTGGCCACTGGAACAGTCCGATCGCGATCGACGGCCGCGTCGCGCTGCCCGAGGGCAACGCGAACGACCACGCCACGAGCGGCGTGCTCGACATCTGGCGCGTCTCCGGCTAGGCCGGGCGCCGGCGGCGGACCTGAGGCGCTTGCTGGCCGAGCGCGGCGTAGGCGAGCGCCTGCAGCGACTCGTTCAGCGTCGCGAGCTCGCGGGAGATACGCAGGAAGTTCTCGTCGTTGTCGAGCCGCTTGTTCGTTTTGGCGAGCTCGTCGGCGATGCGGTCGAGCCGCTCGAGGATCAGGTCGAAGCGGCGGTCGGAGAGGTCGTGCTCCACCCCTTCATCGTAGTGGGACCGCGGCCAGCTCCTCCCGCGACCGCACCACGACCGTCGCGGCGCCGAGAGCCGCCTCTACCTCGGGCAGTGTGCCCACGACTTCCACCTGCCGCGCCGCGCCCGCGTGCGCGAGGGCGAGCTCGACCAGCTCGCGCGGAGCGTCGCTGAAGACGCCGATCCGCGCACCCGCCGCCTTCAGTCGCCGCAGCGCGGCGTTCGTATCGGGACGGGGACGGATCGAGAGGGGCGCCCGGTCGGCTGCGAAGCGCGTCAAGAGAGGACGCCAGTCGCCGAGAGCCTCGTCGAGCACGGCGGCCGCGGCCTGCCGATCGGCGGGCACGTCGAGCTCTACTCGTGTCCGCCGCGCCGCGTCCTCGAGCCACGCGTCCCACAGCGGCCGCGTGTCGGCGAGGACGCCGTCGAGGTCGAGCGCGATCGCGAGGCTGCCGGTCACGGAAGGCGATGCTAGATTCCCGCCACATACCGGCGAGCAGTGAGGGAACTCCGGTGCAAGTCCGGGACGGTCCCGCCGCTGTAAGGGGAGACGCTCTTCCGCCACGACGCCACTGGGTCGCAAGACCCGGGAAGGCGGCGGGGGAGGGAGCCCCGAGTCAGAAGACCTGCTGCCCGCCGCAAACCCGAACCCCTCGCGGATAGGAGGATTCGTGCACCGTCTCACCATCGCTGTCGCTGCGGCCCTTGCCGCCGCACTCGTCGTCGTCTCCCTCTCGGCGGCCGCACCCCATCGTGCTCACGGAGTACAGCGCTACCACCGGATCATCTCGCTCTCGCCGACCGTGACAGAGGATCTGTTCGCGATCGGCGCCGGCAAGCAGGTCATCGCCGTCGACAACCAATCGAACTACCCGGCGCGCGCTCCGCGGACGAGCCTGTCCGGCTTCACACCGAACGTCGAGGCGATCGCGAACTACCACCCGGACCTCGTTCTCATCTCGTACGACCCCGGCGACTTGACCTCACAACTCCAGCAGCTCGGGATCAAGGTCGTGAACGAGGCGGCCGCGAACAACCTCAAGCAGGCATACGGGGAGATTCTCCAGCTAGGGCGCCTCACGGGACACAAGCGTGGCGCGAACGCTGTCGTGCACTCCATGCGGACGCATCTGGCGGCGATCGTGCGGAGCGTCCCGCGCTCGAGCCGACACCTGCGCGTGTACCACGAGCTCGGGCCGGGTCCGTACTACTCGGCTACCTCCAAGACCTTCATCGGCAGCATCTACAAGCTCTTCGGCTTCCGCGACATTGCCGACGCAGCGAGCGGTGCTGCGGCGGCCGGAGGCTACCCGGCGCTCTCAGCCGAGTACATCGTCGCGAAGAACCCGCAGATCATCGTCCTCGCCGACACGAAGTGTTGCCAGCAGAACTACGCGGCGGTCGCCGCACGGCCGGGCTGGAACACGATCTCGGCGGTTCAGCACCATCGCGTGGTGGAGGCCGACGATGACGTGGCCTCGCGCTGGGGGCCGCGGATCGTGCAGTTCGCCCGTACGGTGGCGCGCATCGCGAAGCGGAGCTGATGGCCGCGACGGCCGGGCGCATGGAGGCTGCCCCCCGCGTCGAGGCGCGGGGTGTCAGCCTCCGTGCGGGTCTGATCACGGCCGCGTTCCTCGTCGTGTCGCTAGCCATTGGCCTCGCGGTCGGGCCGGTGCACATCGGCCTCGGCGAGATCATCCGCTCGGCGCTCTCGTACGTCCCGTTCCTCCACGTCCACCAGCCCCTCGGTGCGGTCGACCACGCTGTGCTCTGGCAGCTGCGCGCCCCGCGCGTGGTGCTCGCGGCGCTGGTGGGGGGGATGCTGGCCGTCGCAGGCGCGTCGTATCAGGGCGTGTTCCGCAACCCGCTCTGCGACCCCTATCTGCTCGGGGTCGCGGGCGGAGCCGGGCTCGGCGCGACGCTCGCGATCGTCTACGCGACCGCGGCGGCGACCGGAAGCAACTACACGGTGCCGCTCGCCGCGTTCGCCGGCGCCATCCTCGCGGTCGTCGTCACCTACGCGCTCGGCCGCTCGGCCGGAGCCACGCAGATGACCGGCGCCCTCATCCTCGCCGGAGTCACGATGGCGACCTTCACGGCGGCCGTGCAGACGTTCGTGCAGCAGCAGCACACGCAGCAGCTGCAGAACGTCTACGCGTGGCTGCTCGGCGGCTTCTCCACCGCGACCTGGCACGACGTCGCGATCTGCGCTCCGTACATCGCGGTGAGCTCGCTCGTGCTCGTGCTGCACCGGCGGGTGCTCGACGTCCTCAGCCTCGGCGACGACGAGGCGGCGAGCCTCGGGATCGACGTCGGGCGGGCGCGGCTGACGATCGTCGTCGCCGCCACGCTCGGGACGGCCGCGGCCGTCTCGGTGAGCGGGCTGATCGCCTTCGTCGGGATCATCGTCCCGCACACGATCCGGCTGCTCCTGTCGACAAGCTACCGCGCGGTCGTGCCGCTCTCGCTCCTCGCCGGTGCGGGCTTCCTCGTCCTGGCCGATGTCGTCGCGCGGACGATCGTTTCGCCGGCGGAGCTTCCCATCGGCGTCGTCACGGCGTTCCTCGGAGCGCCGTTCTTCGCCATCGTCCTGCGCTCGTCTCGGGGTCACCGTTGATCGAGACGCGCGACCTGTGGGTGCGCTTCGGGCCGGTCGCGGCGGTCCGCGAGCTCTCGCTGCGCGCGGAGAGCGGAGGCTGGACGGCGCTGATCGGGCCGAACGGTGCGGGTAAGACGTCCGCCCTGCGCGCGCTCGCCGGCCTGGCGGACTACGACGGAGAGATCCTCATCGACGGCCGGGATGCGCGCGGGCTCGGGCGCCGTGCCGTCGCGCGGCTCGTCGCGTTCGTCCCACAGAAGCCCGAGACGCCCGCGGCACTCACGGTCGCCGAGTACGTCCTCCTCGGCCGCACGCCTCACATCTCGTATCTCGGCGGCGAGGGGCGGCGCGACCACGAGGCGGCCGCCGGCGCGCTGAGCCGGCTCGAGCTCGAGAGCTTCGCGCAGCGTCCGCTCGGCTCTCTCAGCGGTGGCGAGCTGCAGCGGGCGGTGCTCGCCCGCGCGCTGGCGCAGGAGGCGCCGGTGCTGCTGCTCGACGAGCCTACGACGGCGCTCGACCTCGGCCGCCAGCAGCTCGTGCTCGAGCTCGTCGACGAGCTGCGCCGCGAAGGGTTGACGGTCGTGACGACGATGCACGACCTCACGCTCGCGGGCCAGTACGCGGAGCGCCTCGTCCTGCTCGACGGCGGCTCGGCCGTCGCCGAGGGAAACGCGAGGGAGGTTCTCTCGGCGCCGACGGTCGCGGCCCACTACGGCGCGAACGTCCGCATCGTCGAGGACGGGGACGGCGTCTTCGTCCTGCCGGTGCGGGACCGCTAGAGTCGCCGCCGGCGCTCTGCGCCCCTTATGCGCAACTGACCCGTCTCAGCCGGCCCTGTCCTTGCAAGTAACAGACTGTTACTTGCGCTCGTCGCTGGAGGTCGTTGCGCATGTCTCGCCTTGCCGGCTCGCTCGTCGCGGCCGGCGTCTCGAAGTCGTATGGAGCCGAGGTCGTTCTCGAGGACGTCAGCGTCGTCGTGCCGCCGCGCGCCCGGATCGGGCTCGTTGGCCCGAACGGCGCCGGCAAGTCGACGCTGCTTCGCCTGCTCGCAGGGCTGGAGGAGCCGGACGCCGGTCGCATCCGGCGCACGCCGCCGTCGCTCGCGGTCGGCTACCTCCCGCAGGAGCGTGACGGCACCGGCACGCGCTCCGGCGGGCAGGAGACGCGAGCCGCGCTCTCCGCCGTCCTGCGTGCCGGCTTCGACGTGCTGCTGCTGGACGAGCCGACCAACGACCTCGACTTCGCCGGGCTTGCCTGGCTCGAGCGCTCGCTCGCCTCGCACTCCGGCGCGCTGGTGGTCGTCTCTCACGACCGCGCCTTTCTCGACCGCACCGTCACGCGCATCGTCGAGCTCGACGAGTGGACGCGCGGCACGACGGAGTACAGCGGCGGCTGGAGCGACTACGAGGCCGAGCGCGAGCGGCGGCGCGAGCGCCACTACCGCCGCTGGGAGTCCTCGGTCGCCGAGCGCCGGAGCATCGAGGAACAGCAGCGGCGCATGGCGGAATGGGAGCGCCGCGGTTACGGCCAGGGCCGCAAGAAGAAGAAGTCGAAGGACGTGAAGCGGACCTACGGAGCCAAGCTCGCGCGGGTCGAGACCGTCGAGAAGCCGTACGAGCCGTGGGAGCTCCAGCTCTCGCTGGCGCCGGCGGCGCGGAGCGGCGAGATCGCCGTCCGCCTCGAGAACGCCGTCGTCGAGCGCGGCGCGTTCCGCCTCGGACCGCTCGACCTCGCGGTCGGTTGGGGCGACCGCGTCGCGATCGCTGGGCCGAACGGCAGCGGCAAGACGACGCTGCTCGACGCGCTGCTCGGCGGGCGTCCACTCGCAGCCGGCACGCGCTGGATCGGCCCGGGCGTCGTCGTGGGCGAGCTCGAGCAGGACCGCGCCACGCTGAGCGGACCGCAGACGCTGCTCGAGATCTTCCGCGACTTCGAGGAGGGGAGGGCGCGCACGCTGCTCGCGAAGTTTGGCCTGGGCGCGGACGACGTCCTACGTCCCGCGTCATCGCTCTCGCCTGGCGAACGCACTCGCGCCGGTCTCGCGCTGCTGACGGCCCGCGGCGTCAATTGCCTCGTTCTCGACGAGCCCACGAACCATCTCGACGTCGAGGCGATCGAAGAGCTCGAGCGGGGGCTCGCCGGCTACGACGGAACCGTGATCCTCGTGACGCACGACCGCCGCTTCCTGGAGGCCTTCGCGCCCGGCCGTACCATCGAGTTGTGAGCGGAACCGCGGCGATCCTCACGATCGGGAACGAGCTCGTCTCGGGCGATGTGCCGAACACCAACGCGTCGTGGCTCGCGCGACGGCTGGCTCCGCTCGGGGTCGAGGTGCGCCTCACGGCGGCCGTGCCGGACGAGATCGACGCAATCGGAGCCTTCGTTCGCACCGAGGCGCCGCGCGTCGACTTCCTCCTCGTCACGGGCGGCCTTGGCGGTACCCCCGACGACCTGACACGCGAGGCGATCGCCGCCGCGTTCGGCGTCGCACAGGAGCAGGTGGCGGAGGTAGCCGCCGACCTGCGTGCCCGGTTCACGCGCGATCCCGAGTACGCGGCGCGCTGGGCGAACCTGCCGCACGGCAGCCGGCCGCTCGCGAACCCGCTCGGCGGTGCACCGGGCTTCGTGATCGAGAACGTCTACGTCCTGCCCGGCCTCCCGTCGGAGATGGAGGCGATGTTCTCGTCGATCGAGGAGGAGTTCCGTCGCGGCAGTCCGATCGAGTCCTGGCGCCGCGTCTACCGGACGTACGAGAGCGTGATCGCCTCGACGCTCGCCGAGACCGTCGAGCGTTGGCCGAGCGTCCTCGTCGGCTCCTACCCGAGCTTCGGCTCCGGCGGCTTCACGGTCGAGATCGTCCTCAAGTCGCGGGACGCCGCTGCGCTGGCGGAAGCGTCCGCCTGGGTCGAATCAGCGATCGAAGAGCGCGGCTGAGGGCAGGTAGAAGGCCGCGATCGCGAACGTCATGAGGACGGCTGCGAACGGGCTGAAGAAAGCAACGACGAAAACGGCCGTGTACATCGGCACGCCGGGGTCGAAGGCGCGCGAGACGGCACGCAGCTCCGAGTCGGACACGCTCTCGGCGATCAGTCGCCGGCCCCCGGAGGCATACCTCCACCAGGTGTTGTAGATCACCGACATGAGGACGAACGTCGCGGCGTAGGTCAGTGCGGCAGCCTCCTCGTGGAGGTGCTGGGCGACGAGCTTGGTCGGGAAGGGCAGAAACGCGACCGTCAGCAGGAGCAGGTTGTTGAGGAAGAGCAGTGTCCGGTCGGTGCGCGCCATCAGCGAGACCGTGTGATGGTGGTTCATCCAGATGATCCCGATTGTGAGGAAGCTCGTCACATAGGCGAGATATGACGGCCAGAGGTGGAGAAGCTGGCGGCCAAGATCTCCGTGCGAGGTGACCGAGAACTCCAGCACGAGCAACGTCGCCGCGATCGCGAACACCCCGTCGCTGAACGTCTCCATGCGGCTGGTGTCGGGCTCCACGGCCCGGATCGTCGCGGAGGCGGCGGACGGCTACGCGAGCGCCGGAGCGAGCTCGCGGCCGAGCAGCCGCACCGGCTCGAGATCCGTGTGCAGGAGGTGCTGGAGCATCACGCGGTCGCAGCCCGCGCGCTCGTAAGCCCGCAGCCGCTCGGCCGCCTCCTCGACCGAGCCGACGACGCAGCGCTCGGAGTAGGCGGATAGCCAGTCGTCGAATGACTGTTCGCGAGCGCGGCGCGCGTAGAGCCCGTGCGCACGCTCCCGCATCTCTTCGTGTGTCGCCCCGACGAGGAAGCCGGTCATGACGCTGAACCGCAGCGGCCGCGTCTTCTCGCGGATCGCCGCCGCCTCGTCCGGCGAGACGAACGGCGTGTTGTACTCGTCGGCGAACCGCAGCGCGGGCTCGACGGTGCCGCGCCCACCGCTGCCGCCGACGAGGAGCGGCGGCCTCGGCTGCTGCACGGGCTTCGGCTGCGCGGGCGCGTCCTCGAGCGTGTAGTGCCAGCCACGGAAGTCGACGCGCTTGTCGGTCCAGAGGCGGTGGACGATCTCCACCTGCTCGGCGAGCATCTCGACCCGCGCCGACGTCTCCGGGAAGGGGAAGCCGTACGCGCGGTGTTCGCGCTCCATCCAGCCGGCGCCGAGACCGAGCTCGATCCGCCCGCCGGAGACGTGGTCGGCGGTGGCGGCCGCGTTCGCCAGCAGCGCGGGCGCGCGGAAGGTGGCGGGGGAGACGAGCGTGCCGAAGCGCAGCGTCGAGGTTCTCGCGGCGAGCGCGGCGATCGTCGTCCACGCGTCGTGCGCGACGTTGCGGGCCTCGTCGCCTTGCGAGATGTAGTGATCCGAGCGGAAGAGGGTCTCGACGCCGTGCGCCTCGCACGCGTCGGCGAGCGCGCACCAGTCCGGCCAGGTCACGCCTTCCTGTCCCTCGATCATGAGCGCGAGCCGCATCTCGCGAGCGTAAGGGTTCCGCCTCCCGCCCGGCTACGATCGAGCGATGGCCGCGACGACGCCGGAGACCTACCTCGCCGACCTGAATCCGGCGCAGCGCGAGGCCGTCCTCCACACCGAAGGCCCGGTTCTCGTGGTCGCCGGCGCCGGCTCGGGCAAGACCCGCGTCCTCACGCGTCGCATCGCGCACCTCCTCGGCGCGGTCGGGGTCAAGCCGCCCGAGATCCTCGCGATCACCTTTACGAACAAGGCGGCGGGGGAGATGCGCGAGCGCGTCGGAGACCTCGTCGGCCCGCCCGCGCGCGCCGCGTGGGTGATGACGTTCCACTCGGCGTGCGGCCGGATCTTGCGGCGAGAGGCGCAGCGGCTCGGTTACCGCTCGAACTTCACGATCTACGACAGCGCCGACCAGATCCGGCTCGTCAAGCGCTGTCTCGAGGAGCTCGAGCGCGACCCGAAGCGCTTCACGCCACGCGGGATCCACTCGCAGATCTCGAACGCGAAGAACACGCTCGTCAGCCCCGAGGAGTACACGGACCGCGTCGCGAGCTTCTACGACCAGACTGTCGCCGAGGTCTACGACCTCTACCAAAAGCGCCTCTTCGCTTCGAACGCCGTCGATTTCGACGACATGCTCTTTCTCACCGTCGACGTGCTCGAGCGCTTCCCAGACGCCCGCACCAAGTGGCAGGACGCGTTCCACTACGTCCTCGTCGACGAGTATCAGGACACGAACCACGCGCAGTACCGCTTGCTGCAGCTGCTGGCCGAGAAGCATCAGAACGTCTTCGCGGTGGGCGACCCGGACCAGTCGATCTACGGGTTCCGCGGAGCCGACATCCGCAACGTCCTCGAGTTCGAGCACGACTTCCCGGGCTCGTACTCGATCGCGCTCGAGCAGAACTACCGCTCGACCCAGCACATCCTCGACGCGGCGAACGGTGTCATCAGCCACAACCGCGAGCGCAAGGAGAAGAACCTCTGGTCGGAGCTCGGCGAGGGCGACCCGGTGCGCGTGGTGGAGGTGGAGGACGAGCACGCCGAGGCGCGCTACGTCGCAGCTGAGATCGCGCTGCTCGTCGAGGAGGGCTTCTCGGGGAGTGAGGTCGCGGTCTTCTACCGGACGAACGCGCAGAGCCGCGTGCTCGAGGACGTGCTCGTACGGCAGGGCATTGCGTATCAGGTGATCGGCGGCCCGCGCTTCTACGAGCGCGCCGAGATCAAGGACCTCGTCGCCTACCTCCAGGTGCTCGACAACCCGTACGACGGCGTTTCGCTGCTGCGCGCCGCCAACCGGCCGCGTCGCGGCATCGGCAACACGAGTCTCGCGCGCCTGCAGACGTGGGCCGACCAGCGGGAGATCTCGCTCTGGGAGGCGACGGCCGAGGCGGAGATGGCCGGCGTCGGCGCGGCTCCGCAGAAAGCGCTGAAGGCGTTCCGCAGCACGATCGAGTCGCTCATGTCAGCGGCACAGGGGTTCGAGGTGCCGGAGCTGATCGAGGAGGTGCTCGCGCGCAGCGGCTACCGCGAGTCGCTCGAGGCCGAGCGGACGATCGAGGCGGAGGGCCGCCTCGAGAACCTCGAAGAGCTCGTGTCCGTCGCGCGCGAATGGCGCGAGCAGACCGAAGACACGACGCTCTCGGCGTTCCTGCAGGAGATCTCGCTCTACGCCGACCAGGATGCGATGCGCGGCGACACCTCGCTCGTCACGCTCATGACCATCCACAACGCGAAGGGCCTCGAGTTCCGCGCCGTCTACCTGATCGGGATGGAGGAGGGGATCTTCCCGCACTCGCGCTCGATCGAGGAGCAGGGGGTCGAGGAGGAGCGCCGGCTCTGCTACGTCGGCATGACCCGCGCGCGGGAGCGGCTCACCCTGCTGCACGCGTCGTCGCGGATGCTCCGCGGCATGCGCGACCACAACCTGCCGTCGCGCTTCCTCGACGAGCTGCCCGACGGCCACGTCGAACGCGAGCGGCTGCGGCCCGCGTCGTGGTCGGGCTACAACGCGCCGCGTCAGAGCGGGCTCGCCCCGCGCGACGACGCGCCCGATCTCTCCACAGGCGATTCCGTCCGCCATTCGACACTCGGCGAAGGCGTCGTGGTGCAGATCGAGTCGGGCGGCCTCGTCACCGTGCGCTTCGCGGACGACGGCAGCGAGCGAAAGCTCATGCTCGACTACGCGCCGCTCGAGAAGCTGTAGCCAGGTAGCGTCGGGGCATGTTCGAGGTTCGTCCCTGCGCCGACCAGGACGAGTACAGCCTGGCGATCGGCGCGATCGGCCAGTACTTCAACCCGCCGCCGAGCGAGGAGTTCTTTGAGCGCTGGGTGCGGATCCTGCCGTACGACCGGATGCACGCCGCGTTCGACGACAGTCAGATCGTGGGCGGCGCGGGCGCGTTCCCGTTCGAGCTCTCGGTGCCGGGCGGCTCGCTTCCCTGTGCCGGCGTGACCGCGGTCGGCACCCAGCCGACGCACCGCCGTCGCGGCGTCCTTCGCTCGATGATGGACGCCCAGTTGCGCGACGTCCACGAGCGCGGAGAGCCAATCGCAGCGCTCTGGGCCTCCGAGGAGACGATTTACGGCCGCTTCGGCTACGGCCTCGCCTCTTGGGCTGGCCACCTGCAGGTGAAGCACGAGTCGGACGCGTTCGCCGCGCCGCTCGAGCCCGCCGGCGCGGTGCGCTTCGTCACGCCCGAGGAGGCACGCAAGACGTTCCCGGCCGTCTACGAGGCCGTTCGGCGAGAGCGCCCCGGCATGATGTCGAGGAGCGACGTCTGGTGGGAGGAGCGCCATCTGCGCCTCGAGGAGCGCGAGAGCGACGCGCCCCGCCGCTTCGTCGCGCTCGACGTCGACGGCGAGACGCAGGCGTACGCGATCTACCGGACGCACTTCGGTTTCGACGGCGGCCTCCCGGCCTCGCGCCTCGTGGTGCGCGAGGCGCTCGGCACGACGCCGGCGGCGACCGCCGCGATCTGGCGATTCCTGCTCGACGTCGACTGGATGAACGTCGTCGAGGTGGCGCTCGCCCCGCCCGACCATCCGCTCTTCCTGCTCCTCGCGCTGCCGCGCCGGGCGCAGTACCGGATGGGAGACGGCCTGTGGGTTCGGCTCGTCGACCTCCCGGCCGCGCTCTCTGGTCGCACGTACGGCGAGGCCGGCCCGCTCGTGTTCGAGGTGCGTGACGCGGTGTGCCAGTGGAACGACGGACGCTGGAAGCTCGAACACGGCGTCTGCGACCGCACCGAGGAGGAGCCCGATCTCGCGCTCGACGTGTCTGCGCTCGGCTCCGCCTACCTCGGAGCCGTCTCGTTCACGCAGCTCCGTGAGGGGCTGCGCGTGCAGGAGTTGCGCGACGGAGCTGTCGCGCGGGCGGACGCGCTGTTCGCCTGGCGCCCGCTGCCGTGGTGCCTCGAGATCTTCTGAGCGACCCGTTCGGGGTACGAAGCATTCCGCTAACTGAGTGAATCTGTCGGTCCTACCGCTTGTGAGGGAGGCCGGACCTAAGGGGCCACCCTACGGTGCGCACTCCCCATGCGGCTACTGCGGCTTCCCCCTCCCCCGAAGAGTCGGCGTCTTCTCCCGGTGCTCATCGGCACCGCTTGCGCCGTCCTTCTTGTCGCGTCCGCCATGGGGAACTCTTTGACGCAAGCAGCGTCCACTGCGTTCGTCTCACCCCCGGCTGCTCGCAGCTGCGCACACGAGCCCGAACCGCGAGGCGCAGGCGGTCTCGGCCGTGCACGGCGCAAGCGTCGGCCGCAAGCTGAATCTGGTCTCTCCGGCGCCTCGGCGACCGTCTCCGGTAGCCAGCTCGTGCGGCTCGCCGCGGCCACGACCGTCGGCGTGTCGGGGAACCCGGCTCCGCCGAACCCGAACCAGCCACTCGAGAAGTTCGTCCACGCCGGACCGAAGGGAAGCGGCCCCATCCCGGTCTTCGACACGGCGGCATGGCAGGCTGCGGCGCTGAAGAACCAGAACTGGGACGCTTCGACCTGAAAGGCGGCGGCGTGCGGCTCGGCCGCCTGGGGCTCGTCCGCGCTCGCCCAGTCGCTTGATGCCGCCGGGCGGTCGGCGGCGTGGGGCTCGGCGGCCTCCGCCGACGTCGCCGCCGACAACACGTGAATACCGCCGCCATCCGGGCTCCCCGGCGTGCGTTGCAGTTGCGCGTGACGCACATCGGTGGGCTTACTCCGGCCGCCTGGTTGTATTGGGCGGCCGTCGTCGTACCTGCGGCGATCGGGATCTTCGTCGCCGCCGACCACGTGCACGCGGTCGACTGGCGTCGTTTCGCGACCCTTGCGGTGCTGGCGTCGCTGTCGCAGCTCCTCTCGTTCCATCTCAATCGCCGGCGTGTCTTCCATCCGGCGATCGTCTTCATCGTCGCCGGCGCGTTGCTGCTGCCGCCCGAGCTGATGATCCTGCTCGTCGTCATCACCTGCGTACCCGACTGGTTCAAGCAGCGCTACAAGTGGTACGCCCAGACGTTCAACATCGCGAACTACGTGCTGTCGGGGCTTGCCGCGTGGGCGGTCGGCAACGCGATCGGCTTCCCGGCGGCTCCAGGCGGTGAGGCGGCGGCAGGCGCGTGCGCAGCGGTTGTTTTCGTGTTCGTGAACCGCGCCCTGCTGCTGCCGATGCTCTATCTCGGCCCGGGCCTGACGCTGCGCAAGACCGGCCTCTTCGACGGGGAGGACGTGATGATCGAGCTCGTCCTTGCCCTGATGGCCGTGCCGGTCGCGGTCCTCTGGACACACAGCCTGGGCCTCGTCGGGCTCGCTCTCGCGCCACTCTTCCTGATCCATTTCACGCAGCGCACCGTGCTGCGCCTGGAGGAGGCGGGCGAGGTGATCGGCCGCCAGAACGTTGCGCTCGAGGAAGCCCATCGCGCCGTGATCGAGCGCTCGACCGCCGCCCTCGAGGCGCTCTCGGCCACGGTCGACGCGCGCGACACGTACACGGCCGGCCATTCGCGGCGCGTCGCTGTCTCGGCGACGATCATCGCGCAGGAGCTCGGAATCACGGGCGCCGAGTTGCTCATCGTCGAGCAGGCAGCGCTGCTCCACGACATCGGCAAGATCGGCGTGCCCGACGCAGTCCTGCTCAAGGAGGGTCCCCTCACGGCGGCCGAGTGGGTCGTCATGCGCAGCCACCCGGAAGAGGGCGCGCGGATCATCGAGCGGCTCGGCTATCTCGACCAGGTCGTCCCGGGCATCCGCTTCCACCACGAGCGGATGGACGGCCGCGGCTATCCCGCGGGGCTGATCGGCGAGGAGATTCCGCTCTCCGCGAGGATCATCCACGTCGCCGACTCGCTCGACGCGATGACGACGAAGCGTCTCTATCGCGACGGCCGCAGCTTCGAAGAGGCGCTCGCAGAGATCCGGGCCGGCCGCGACACCGACTTTTGCGGGATGTGCGTCGACGCGCTCGAGCGCGCGGTCGCCACGAGGAAGCTCGGCCGGCTGACGCTGGTGCCGGAGGTGACGGCCTGAGCGCCGTGGCCTACACCGAATGGCTCAGGCGAGCGCCGGCTGTTGGCCTGCCGGCGGCGGCGCGCAGCTTCCTCTACGTCTCGCTCGCGGCGGCCGCCGGAGCGGCGGCCGTTACGACCACGGCGCCGCTGGGAGACGTCCGCTGGGGGGTCTGGGCCGCGGTGCTCGCCGGCGGCGCGGTCGCTGAGCTGTTCGCGACGCACATCCCGGGCAGCCAGGTCTTCCATACGGGGACGGCCTTCTCGGTCGCGGCCGCGCTCGTGCTGCCGCCGGAGCTCGTGGTCGTGGTCTGTGTGGCCCAGCACGTGCCCGAGTGGCTGCGGCAGCGCTATCCGTGGTTCGTCCAGACCTTCAACATCGCGAACGTCGTGCTGAGCGCGCTCGCGGCGTGGTCGATGCGGGCGGTGTTCGCCCGGAACGGCGTGCACGTGACGGCTGCGGCGACGACGTCGGCCGTGCTCGCCGCGTTCGCCGCCGGTCTGACCTTCGTACTCGTCAACCACGCGATGCTCGCCCGGATGCTCCGGCTCGCCCGCGGCCACAACGTCGCGGCGAGTGGGCTCTTCACGGTCGACAGCCTGATCCAGGACGGCGTAGTCGGCGCGGTGGGCGTCGACCGACCACAAGACGGGGCTTCTCAACTCGCGCGGCATCGATCAGCCGGCGCGCAACGAGTTCGCACGCGCGCGGCGACTCGGACAGCCGCTGTCCGTGCTTCTGTGCGACGTCGACGAGCTCCGTGAGATCAACAACACGCTCGGCCACCTCGAGGGCGACGCCGCGATCACGGCTGTCGCCGCGGCGTTCCACGCCGAGCTGTGCGCCTATGACCTCTGTGCCCGCTTCGACGGCGACGAGTTCCTTGTCGTGCTGCCGGAGACGGATGAGAAGAAAGCGGTCGCGGTCGCCGGCCGCATCCAAACCTGGCTCGCCGACAATCCGCTCTCGACGAGCGACGGGCCGCTCGAGGTCGGCATCTCGATCGGAGCTGGTTCGCTGCAGGAGGGGAGACGGAGATCGGAACGCTGCTGGCGCGAGCGGACGCCGCGATGTACGCGGAGAAACACGCGGGCCGCAACGGATTCCTGACGGTCGGCTGAGCGGGCTACAATCCCGCGACCGGGGCGGTTAGCTCAGTTGGGAGAGCACCAGCTCGACAAGCTGGGGGTCACTGGTTCGAGCCCAGTACCGC
>CAWFVH010000007.1:0-152630 GCA_963819275.1 uncultured Actinomycetes bacterium
GCGGGTGGCGGGAATCGAACCCGCGTAGCTAGCTTGGAAGGCTAGAGCTCTACCATTGAGCTACACCCGCGGAGCGCTGGGTACGGTAGCGAGATGCACCCCTCGGCGGAGGCGATCGTTCTCGCGCCGGCGCTCGCGATTGGGCTCGCCGTCGCGGCTCGCGGCAGTCAGGTCTCGCGCTTCCGTCTCGCCGCCGGAGCGCTCGGCGTCGCACTCGTCTTCACCGCCTTTTTCACGCAGCTGGAGCCGCTCGCGAACCACACGTTCCTCTGGGCGCATCTGCTGCAGAACGTGGTACTCGCAGAGTGGGCTCCGGTACTGCTTTTGCTCGCGGTCCCGCCGCGGCTCGCCGAGCGGGCGGCCGGGTTCCCGCTCTTCCGGCCGTTCGTTGCGCTGCCGCTGTGGCTGGTCGCCTACTACACGTGGCACCTGCCACTGATCTACGACGCGGCGCTTCGCAATCCGCACTCGCTCCTGCACGTCGAGCACTTCACGTATTTCGCGGCGGGAATCTGCGTCTGGTGGCCCGTCGTCCACGGGAGATATTCAGCCGGCGCGAAAGCCGCCTACCTCTTCGCCGCCTTCGTCCTCGCATCGCCGCTCGGCCTGCTGCTCGCGCTGATCCCACGCGCGATCTATCCGTTCTACGTCCACGCGCCAAGAACGTGGGGGCCGAGCCCGCTCGCCGACCAGCAGATCGCCGGCGTGACGATGGCGGCCGAGGAGGCGATCGTCTTCTTCGGAGCATTCGCCGGCTACCTGCTGCGCTTCCTCGCCGACGAGCAGGCCGCCGGCTCGCTCAGCCCGAGCGCGAGGGCACCAGCAGGCCGCGTTCGGCCGGCCGGCCTTCGCGCAGCTCCCGGCTCCGCTCGGCCTCGGCATTGATCTCGGCGCCGAGGATGAGCGCGATTGCGGCGAGCCAGAGCCAGGTGAGCATCACGATCACCGCCGCGAGCGTCCCCCACGTCTTGTTGTAAGAGCCGAAGCTCGCTGTGTAGAAGGCGAAGCCGCCGGACACCGCGAGCCAGACCGCGGTGGCGAACAGAGAACCGGGCGTAAGAAATCGCCAGCGCGGGTGCGCGACGTCGGGGCCGAGGTAGAGGAGTGTCGCGAACGCAGCCAGAAGGCCGGTGATGAGGATCGGCCATTCCGCAATCCACCAGATCCACCCGACGATGCCCGAGGCGGCGCCGGCGTGGGATGCGACGAGCTGCTCGAGCGGCGGCCCGAAGATGAGCAGCACCGCCACGAGCAGGAAGGCGAAGCCGATCACGAGGACGAGCTCGAGCGCGACGAGGCGCTTGCGGACGAACGAGCGGCCGTCCTTCCGTTCGTACGCGAGGTTGAGGGCCGTCATGTAGGAAGTCATCGCGCCGGTGGTGGCCCAGAGCGCGAGCACGAGGCCGACGACGGTCATCGCGACCCCGGTCGCCGGATGCTGGTCGAGGCGCTTGAGGCTCCCACCGAGCAGGCTCGTCGCCTGGGCCGGCATCACGTGCGAGAACTGCGTCATCAACGAGGAGATCGAACCGGGCCCGGCGACGAGCGTGAAGACACCGACCGCGACGAGCAGGACCGACGGGATGGCGAAGAACGACGCGTAGGCGAGCGCCGACGCGAGCATCGTCCCGTTGTCCTCGAGGAACTCCTTGACCGCCCGCACGAAGACGGCCCGCCAGTCGCGGAAGGACAGGTCGGAAAGACCCGGGTCGACCAGGTTTGGTTCGCCCCGCTCCGGCTGGGGCATCGGCTCGTGCCCGGCGCGCGTCTCCTCGAGCATGTCGGGGGAACGAGGCTGGGCTCGATCGGGTTGCGGGAAATCGGGGCGGGCAGATTCGAACTGCCGGCCTCCCGGCCCCAAACCGGGCGCTCTAACCAGGCTGAGCTACGCCCCGCGAGAGCTCAGTGTAAGTCGCTCAGTCGGACTCGATGAGCGCGCGGAGCTCGGCGAGCTTCTCGCCGCGCAGCTCGTCGCGCTCTCCGCGGTCGATGCGGGCGAGCAGATCACAGACGAGAGGCGCAAGCTCGAGCGGGTTGAACGGCTTCGTCACGTAGTCGATTCCGCCGATGTCGAGCCCGCGTGCCCGGTCGCGAAACTCGGCCCGTGCCGTGAGGAAGATGATCGGGATGCCGCGCGTGCGGTCGTCCTCGAGCAGCTCCTCGGCCACGCGCCAGCCGTCGAGGCCGGGCATCATGACGTCGAGGAGAACGACGTCGGGCTGCTCCGCCCGGGCGAGGTCGAGCCCCGTGTTGCCGTCGGCGGCCTCGAGCACGTTGATCCCCTCGGCCTCGAGATTGACGCGGCAGAGCAGGCGGATCGGCGCTTCGTCGTCGATGACCAGCACGCGCAGCTCGCCTCTGTCCGGCATCGGCCTTGTCTGCCCATCCATATCGGCACTCATGCTCACTCGTCGCCTCCCGTAACCGAATCGGCAAGTGCGGCCGGAAGCTCAAATGCGAACCGCGAACCTTCCCCTTCCCGCGACGAGACCCAGATCCTGCCGCCCATCGCGGTCACGAGCCCGCGGGCGATGAAGAGCCCGAGTCCGGTTCCGCCGGAGCCGGCCCGCAGCTCGGCGTCGGCGCCGCGGTAGAACTTGCGGAAGATCTGCTCCTGGTCGGACTGCGGGATCCCGATCCCCTCGTCGGTGACGCTCACCTCCACCGCGTCCTGCCGCCGCGCCGCGCCCACCGTCACGGTTCCTCCGTCCGGCGAGTAACGGAGCGCGTTCTCGACGAGGATCGAGCACACCTGCCGCAGCTTCTCGGGGTCCGCAGTCGCCGCGAGCGGCTCCTCGGGCAGCTCGACCACGAAGCGGTGTCCGTTGACCTCGACGCCCGAGACCGTCTGGACGACCTGGCCGACGACGTCGCGCACGTCCGTCTCGGCAAGGTTGACCTGGAGGTCGCCCGTATCGAGCCGAGCGACGTTAAGGAGCGTGTCGACGATCGACGTCAGCCGTTGCGACTCCGACGCGATGTAGCGGAGGAATGTCTGGCGTTCTTCCTCGCCGAACATGACGTCCTGGCGCAACAGCGTCTCGGCAAAGCCGTAGATCGAGGTAAGCGGCGTCCGGAGCTCGTGCGAGACGGTGCTCACGAAGTCCGACTTGACCTGCTCGACGAGCCGGTCGCTCGAAATGTCGCGGAACGCGAAGATGCGGCCCGCTACGGCCCCGAGCGGGTCGCGCATCACCGCTTCGGTCACAGACAGCCAGACCTCCTCCCGGCCGCGCATGATCGGCACGAGCCGGTCACCGCGCGCGCTCCCGTCGGGCGACTCGAGGCTCCGTTGCAGGACGTCGACCGGCGCGCGGCCGAGAGCGACTGCGGCGGGGACGCCGGTGATCGCCTCGGCGGCGCTGTTCCAGAGGACGACGCCACCCTCGCGGTCGACGGCGACGATCCCCTCGGCGATGTTCGCGAGGATCGCCACCGACCGCTCGCGCTCGAGCGCGACGCTCTGGTAGAGCTCGGCGTTCGCGAGCGCCGCCGACGTGCTCGCGGCCACGGCGAGCAGAGCCTCGATCTCCTCTTCGCGCCATTCGCGCGGTACCGAGGCGTAGACGGCAAGGACGCCGAGGGTCGCCCCTTCAGCGCCGCCGACCGGCACTCCGAGGAAGGCGGCGTGCCCGGCCTGGAGCATCAGATCGAGGCCACGAAGACGCTCGTCCTCCCCCGCCTTCGCGAGGGCGACCGGAGACCCCGACTGGACGACGTCGCCCGAGAGCCAGCCGCCCGCCGGGCTCCGCGAGCCGAGCGCAGCCGCAGCGCCTTCGCCGTCGGCGGCCGTCACGACCAACTCCTCGCCATCGAGCAGCCGGAACGCTCCGGCCTCGGCATTGACGAGCGCCGGCGCCTGCTGCACAACCTCGTCGAGCACCACCGCGGGATCGAGCTCGCTCGTGAGCAGCCGCCCGGTACGCGTCAGCTGTTGTGCGAGAGCGCGCGCGCCGCGCTCGCCCTCGAACAGCTCGCTTCGCTCGAGCGCACCGCGCGTGGCTTCGGCGAGATGGCGCGCGAGCTCGAGATCGTCGTCACCAAACGTGCGCTGTTCGGCGAAGAAGATGAGCACGAGCCCCCGACCGGCCTCCCGCGGCGCGTCCACCGGCACGGAAAGGAGCGACAGGTAGCCCTTCGCGGCGGCAACCTGACGGAGGTCGGGCAGCAGCCGTTCGTCGGCGGCGACGGAGGACGAGACGAGGATGCGGCCCTCGGAGGCGGCCCGGAAGAGCGGCCCATGATGCTCCGCCGCCCGCTGCTCGAAAATCTGTCCGAGCTCCTCCGGCAGGTCGTACGTCCCGACGGCCTCGAGGCGCCCGCTCGAGGGGACGAGAACTGCTGCGGAGCTGCCTCCGAGCGCCTCCGCGGCCGCCTGGGCAATCGCTTCGAGCGTCGCGGCCCGGGACAGCGACTGCCCGAGCACCGACGCGACCCGGTAGAAGCCGCGCTGGATGCGAGCCTGCCGAGCGCTCTGGGTGAACATCTCGGCGTTCCGCAAGGCAAGCGCCGCGAGACCGGCGAAGGCCTCGAGGATGCTCGCGTCCCGTGCCTCGAACCGGCGGCCCTCGCGCCGCCCGACGCCGAGAACGCCACGCACCTCGTCGCTCCAGAACATCGGGGCGGTGATGACGTCGGTGAACCCGTCGTACGCCGGGTGCGGCACCGGCGCCGCGATCTCGCCGTACGCGCTCTCGACCAGCGGCCTCCCTTCGCGGACCGCAGCGCCTGCGAGACCTTGACCCATCGGAAACTCGAAGCCGAGCAGCCCGGCGGCGAAACCGTGCACCGCGACGCAGCGGAAGACACCGCGTTCGCGGTCGAGGAGGTAGCAGTCGGCGGCATCGGCGTCGAGGAGCTGGGCGAGCTGGTCGGCCAGCCGCTGCAATACCACAGGCAAGTCGAGCTCGCTGCTCAACACGTGCGCCGCCCGGAGCAGAGCGGTCTGCTGCGCGAGCTGCTCCTCGTTTCGCTTCAGCGCCTCTTCGAGCGCAACCCCGGCACGCAGCCGTTCGAGCGCGACGGCCGCCTCCGAGGCGAGCGTCTGCATCACCTTGAGATCCTCGCCCGAGAAGACGCGAGGCTCGTCGAGCGTCGCGACCGAGATCACCGCCGTCACGCGATCCTCGACGAGAAGCGGAACGAACGCCGCGCTCTTTGCCCCGACCGCACTCACGAGGCGGGCGCTGATCACGCCTGAGCCCTCCGTGTCGTACACGGTGAACGCCGTCGCCTCGAAGACCGCGCTTGCGATTCCCGACGGCTCGCGCTCGAGGTCGAGGCGCATCGTCCGCCACCAGTCGAGGTCCTCGCCGCGGGAGCGAGCCAGGTAGCCGGACGCCTCCCGCGCGTCGTCCGAGACAAAGGTCAGCGCTGCGAAGCCGACGTCGAAGAGCGTCGCGAGCTCATCGAGCAGTGTCCGCGCGACGCGTTCGACGTCCGCGCTCCGCGTCAGCTCCTCCGCGACCCGGCTGACGCTCTCGAACTCCCTGGCCGTGCCGGCACGGCGTTCCCCCTCCGCACCGCCGCGACGCAGGATGGCAGGCAGGAGCAGAGCTGCGGCCGCGGCGCGGCCGAGCGCGCGAACCGTCGGAAGATCTGGGGTCCTCACTGGGCGGTGGGGATTGTACGGAGCCGCGCACAACGCGGCTCAAAACCGGCTCCGGAAATGGAAAAGCCCGCCGCTCGGGGGGTCGGTGCGGCGGGCTCTCCCGATTGCTCCCCGCAAGACGTCTGAAGACGCCGCGGTTCGCATCGCCCAGTGGAAGGAGGGTAGAGCGCGCTCGCGGCTCGAACAATGGGCCGTACGGCCCATCTTTGCAACGCCGAAAGATCGCGTCATGCGATACTTCTCACCTCGGCCTAACGGTCCCCGGCTATCGTGGCGCGGACGTGGTCAAACGCCTCCTCCTCGCCTCACCGCGAGGCTACTGCGCCGGGGTCGAGCGGGCAGTAGAGACGGTCGAACGCGCCCTCGCGCTTTACGGCTCTCCCGTCTACGTCCGCAAGCAGATCGTCCATAACTCGCACGTGGTGGAGGATCTGCGGGCGCGCGGCGCTGTCTTCGTCGACTCCCTTGCCGACGTGCCGGAGGGGGCGGCCGTCGTCTTCTCGGCCCACGGCATCGCACCGGCGGTGCGCCGCGAAGCGAAGGAGTTGCGCCTGACGACGATCGACGCGACCTGTCCGCTCGTGACGAAGGTGCACGCCCAGGCCCGCCGCTACGCCCAGGCCGGCTACACGGTCGTCCTGATCGGACACGAGGGGCACGAGGAGGTCGACGGGACGCTCGGCGAGGCTCCCGAGGCGATCGTGCTCGTCCAGTCGACAGAGGACGCCGAGCACGTCTCTCTCCCGGCCGACCGGCCATTGGCCTACATCACTCAGACAACGCTCTCGGTCGACGAGACCGGCGAGATCGTCGCGGTGCTGCGCCGCCGCTTCCCCCGGATCGAGGGGCCGGAACGGGAGGACATCTGTTACGCGACCTCCAACCGGCAGTGGGCCGTGAAGGAGCTCGTCGGCCAGGTCGATCTGCTGCTCGTGGTGGGCTCGGCCAACTCGTCCAACTCGCAACGCCTCGTCGACGTCGCCCGCACCGACGGAACTGCGGCCCATCTCGTGGACGACGTCGGCGACATCGACGAACGCTGGCTCGAAGACTGCGAGACGGTCGGCCTCACGTCCGGCGCGTCCGCGCCCGAGCGTCTCGTTGCCGACATCTGCGCGTGGTTCCAGGCGCGCGGCGCCGAGGTGAGCGAGCAGGCTCCGGTCCGCGAGGACGTGAGCTTCAAGCTGCCGGTCGAGCTGCGGCGCGCCGAGCGCACCGCCGCCTAGCTCTTCTCGAGCTCAACCTCTGAGCCGAAGCGCACGTCGACGGCGAGAACCTCGCGCTTGATCCACTCGCCGTGAGTGTCGATCAGCCAGCGCATCTCGGCGGGGACGGTGAGCACGATCCGGTCGGTCAGCTCGAGGCCCTGCTCCTTGCGGAGCGTGTTGACACGGTGGATGAGCTCGTACGCGTCGCCTTCGAGGATGAGCTCGTCGTCGAGGCCGAGATCGAGTGCAACGGTCACGCCGTCGCCGGACGCGACCGCCCAGCCCTCGCGTCCACCGCGCTCGACGAGGACCTCGTCCGCCTCCAGCTCGTGTCCCACGACGCGGAACCGGCCGTCCGGCAACTCCTCGAACTCTCCCGCGACGAGCGCCTCGCGGATCGCGCCGAGCTCCGAGCCGAGCTTCGGCCCGAGCTTCGGCAGGTTCGGCTTCACACGCAGCTCGACCGCCTCGACCGCTCGTAGCTCAACCGACTTCACGCGCAACTCGTGGGCGACCTCCTCCTGGTGCCCGTCGAGGCTCGCACCCTCGACGACGAGCCGGCGCAGCGGCTGGCGCAGCTTGATGCCCGACGACGAGCGGGCCTGCCGGCCGAGCTCGACGACGCGGCGCACGGCGGCGATCTCGTCGAGGAACGCGCGATCCGGCTCCGGCACCTCCGGCCAGCCGGCCAGATGCACGGACTCGGGCCCGTCGAGCACGAGGGTGCGCCAGAGGTGGTCGGCGACGAACGGGAGGATCGGCGCCATCACGCGTAGCGTCTGGACAATCGAGTACCAGAGCATCTGGAACGGCGCGAGGTCGTCACCGTCCCAGAACCGACGCCGCGAGCGGCGGATATACCAGTTCGACAGATCGTCGACGTACTCCGCGTACGCGCGCATCACGTCGACGGTGAGGTACCGCTCGTAGGCGGCTTCGCTGTCGCGGACGAACGCGTGCGTGCGCTCGACGAGCCAGCGGTCGAGCGGGTCGCGAACTCCTTCGAGGTTCAACGCCGACCACGAAGGCTCGAAACCGACGGTGTTCGAGTAGTCGACGAGGAACTTGACCGAGTTCCAGAACGTGAGGAACTCGCGCTTGATCGCGTCCCCCGGGCCGAACCCGAACAGCAGGTTCCGGTCGGGCGGCTGCGAGCAGTACTGCCAGCGCATCACGTCCGCACCCATCCGGTCGAACGCCTCTTCGGCCGGAATCGTGTTCCCCCACGAGGCGTGCATCTCGCGGCCGTTCTCGTCGAGCATCTTCTCGTAGCCCAGCACACGCCGGAACGGCGCCTTCTCTGTCAGCACCACCGACATGAAGAGCTGCGAGTAGAACCAGAGCCGGATCTGCTCGCGCATCTCGCTGACCCAATCCGCCGGGAACCACTTCTCCCAGTACGCGTGATCCGGAAGGTCCGCGGTCGTCAGCTCTCGAGCGGCGCCGGTCGCGAATCCCTGCTCGATCCGAGTCGGGTTCTCCCAGCCGAGCGTCGAGAAGGGAACGATGCCGGCGTCGAGCCAGACGTCGCCGACCTCCGTGATCCGCTCGACGGGCTCACCGCACTCCGCGCAGCGCACGGGCACACGGTCGATCCACGGCCGTCGCAGCTCCTCCAGCTGCTCGAGCCCGGAGACGGCGCGTTCCTCGAGCTCCGCGCGCGATCCGATCACGTTGAGGTGCCCGCACGCGCAGGGATAAAAGGGCAGCGGCAGTCCGTAGTAGCGGCGGCGGGAGATGTTCCAGTCGCCCATGTTGCGAAGCCAGTCGTCCATCCGCTTTCCCATGTACTCCGGCGTCCACTCGACCGTCGCGTTCGCGTCGAGCATCTGCTGCCGCAGGATTCGGACGGAGATGAACCAGTCATCGGCGATGCGGAAGATGAGAGGCGTGTGGCAACGCCAGCACTCGGGATAGCGGTGCTTGTGGAGATCGGCCTCGACGAGGATGCCCTTCTCCTCGAGGTTGCCGATGATCTGCTCGGCGGCCTCGGTGGTCGAGAGGCCGTGGAGCCAGCCGAAGCTGTCGTAGAAGCGGCCCGACTCGTCGACCGGCTGTACCACCTCGAGCCCATGCACCTGCGATAGCTCGAAGTCCTCGTTGCCGCAGCCGGGCGCGATGTGGACGATGCCGGTTCCCTCGTCCAGCGAGACGTCGTCCCACGGGATAACGCGATGGTCGACATGCGTCAGGTCGTCGAACGGGCCGCGGTATGTCCAGCCGACGAGCTCCGCGCCGGGGCGCTGGTCTTCGAGCTTCTCGTCCGGATAGCGCGCCGCCGCGACCCACTCGCCGTTCGGCCGGCGGCCGTACTCCGCCTCCGGGTTGACGGCGGCGGCGACGTTGGCCGGCAGCGTCCACGGAGTCGTCGTCCAGACGACGAGGTACTCGCCGGGCCGCTCGAGCAGCGGCAGGCGGACGAAGAGAGAAGGATCGGCACGGTCGACGTACGAGCCGATCAGCTCGTGCTGCGAGATCGAGGTGCCGCAGCGCGGGCACCACTCGGTCGAGCGGTGTCCGCGGTAGAGCCAGTCCCGCCCGTGGACGGTCTTCAGCATCCGCCAGACGTACTCGATGTTGGTGTCGCTGAAGGTGAAGTAGTCGTTGCCCCAGTCCATCCACTGGCCGAGCCGGATCGAGCCGCGCTTCAGCGCGTCGGACGAGCGCACGACCACGTCGCGGCAACGACGCGCGAACTCCTCCAGGCCGAACTCCTCGATCTCGGGCTTCGAGTTGAGGCCCAACTCGCGCTCGACGCCCACCTCGATCCAGAGCCCCTGCGAGTCGAAGCCGTTCTGGTAGCGCTGGTCGAAACCGCGGAGCGCCTTGTAGCGCTGGAAGACGTCCTTCAGCGTCCGACCCCAGGCCGTGTGGACGCCGAGCGAGAACCTGTTCGCCGTGACCGGGCCGTCGGTGAAGGAGAAGGTCGGGCCGCCGCGATTCTGCTCGCGGAGCCGCGCGAACGTTCCCTCCTCCTCCCAGCGCGCGAGCGTCTCCTGCTCGAGTCCGGGATGATCGGGTTTGTCCGGTAGAGGCTTGAAGATTGGCTCGGCCATGGGAAGGCAAGTCTAGGCCGACGCGTTAATGACTACTGGGAGCCTGGTAAGAGGCTCCCAGGTTCCAGCTAAACCGAAAGGAAACGATGGCAAGCGACGTCACCGATGCCACCTTCGAAACCGAAGTACTCCAGGCCGAGAAGCCCGTTCTCGTCGACTTCTGGGCCGAGTGGTGCGGACCGTGTCACGCGGTCGCCCCTGTGCTCGAGCGGATCGCCGACGAACGCGATCTCAAGCTCGTCAAGGTCAACATCGACGAGAACCAGGATCTCGCGATGCGCTACGGGATCCAGTCGATCCCGAACATGATGCTCTTCGAGGGCGGCGCACCCAAGGCCTCAGCCGTCGGCGCGATGCCGAAGGGCATGCTCGAGAAGCAGCTCGGCTTCGAAAGCTGAGAGTTACTCGGTCGTCGACTGGGCCGCATCGCGGCCCTCGACGAACCTGGTGAAGTCGGCGTGCTTGGCGAGATACGCCTCGAGCTCCCCGATGCCGGCCCCCGCCCAGTCCTCCACCCACGTCTCGGCGATGTCGTCCTCGATGCAGTGGAAGCCACGCTCGCTCATTAGTGGGCATGATCGACACGAAATCGAACAATGCCTATGGGCCGTTCGGCTCAACTTCGCGGCCGGCCGGACCTAAGCGACCTACACCAGGAGACAGCTTTGCCACGCCGTTCAGCCACCCAACACGAGCTCGCAAGGATCGAGCTCCTCGCCGGGCTGCCGGGGGAGACGGTCGGGAAGCTCGCGCGGCGCATGGAGCGCGAGGAGGTCGCGCCGGGCACCGTGGTGGTGCGGGAGGGCGAAACCGACGATCGTTTCTACGTCGTCCTCTCGGGGATTCTGGCGGTCAGCCAGCGCGATCTCGGCGCGCGGCGCCTCCTTCGACCCGGCGACTACTTCGGCGAGGTCGCTGCCGCGATGTCCGTGCCGCGGACGGCGACCGTATCCGCGATGACTCCCGTGGTCGTGGCGAGTTGCGACCGGGAGACATTCGACGAGCTGGTGCGGCCGCTCTTCGCAGACGACGTCTAGAGCGCCTCGGCGAGCACAGCGTCGCCGAAGGGCGGCCACGCCTCCTTGGCCCAGTCCCCGAACTGCCGGTCGGTGAGGACGCCGCAGGCAACGCCCGCGTCCGGATCGATCCAGAGGAAGGTGCCGCTGCGGCCGAAATGGCCGAAGGTGGCTTCGGAGTTGCTGGAGCCCGTCCAGTGCGGCGACTTCCCGTCGCGAAGCTCGAACGCGAGTCCCCAGTCGTTCGGCTCCATCCGGCCGAAACCCGGCAGGACGCCGTTGAGGCCCGGGAACTGGACAGCCGTGGCCTCGGCGAGCGTCTCGGCCGCCACGAGCGTCGGCTGCAGAAGCTCGCGGCCAACCGCAAGGAGATCGTCAAGCGTGCCGCGGTAGCCGTAGGCGGGCGAGCCGTCGAGGCGGCCGGCGAGACCGAGCGGACGCGCCACGGCCTCGGCGAAGTAGTCGGCGAACGACATCTCGGCCCGCTCCTCGAGCAGCCCCGCAGCGAGCTCGATGCCCGTGTTCGAGTAGATGCGGCGGTGCCCCGGCTCGGCGAGCGGCTCGGCGCCGTCCAACGGCAGGCCCGAGGCGTGCGAGAGCAGATGCCGCAACGTCGCATCCGACGGGCCGGCCGGTTCGTCCAGATCGACGGTTCCCTCCTCGAGCGCCACGAGCATCGCCAGGCCCGTGAGGAGCTTCGTGACCGACGCCCAAGGGAGCTGGTCGTCGCGCGGCCCCTGCGTCGCGACAACGGCGTCCGCACGCGCGACACCGGCCGCGGCCACCGCCGCGCCCCAGCCCTCGATCGCCCGCAGCGCCTCCACGTCGCGGGATACTAGGAGCGTGGCGCGCACCTCCGTCCCCGCGGTCTCGCCCTACGCCGACACGGTTGGCTATTGCCGTGCGGTGCGCGACGGGCGGCACATCTACGTCTCCGGCACCGCTCCCGTCGGGATCGAGTCAGAGAATCCGTACGAGCAGGCGAAACGCTGCCTCGCGATCATCGGCGACGCGCTCCGCGCGCTCGGGGCCGGGCCGGAGCACGTCGTCCGCACCCGCGTCTACATCGTCGACCCGGCCGACTGGGAGGCAGTGGGCCGCGCACACGGCGAGGTGTTCGGGCAGCAGCCTCCGGCGTCGGCGATGCTCGTGATCGGCGGGCTGCTCGATCCGAGCTGGAAGGTCGAGATCGAGGCCGACGCGCTTCTGCCGGAATGACACGCTTTCTTCCTGCAAACACCGGGGATATCGTCCGCATATGACCGATTCCCTGATCCCGCCGTCGATCACCGGCAAGGGCTCTCACTTCCCGCCCGGCGGCAGCGTCCTCGACCACGCGTTCGGCGCGAGCGACCCGTACACGCTCGGGGTCGAGGAGGAGTACATGCTCCTCGACGGCGAGACGTTCGACCTCGTCCAGCACATCGACACCGTGCTCGCTGCCGTCGCGGGACACGAGCTCGAGCCGCGCATCAACTCCGAGCTGATGCAGTCGGTACTGGAGGTGGCCACGCCGGTCTGCCACACCCCCGCCGGTGTGCAGCAGCAGCTGCTCCGCATCCGTCGCTACGTGACGGGCATCGCGCGGGAGAAGGGCTTGCGCGTCGGCTCGGCCGGCACGCATCCGTTCTCGCTCTTCGAGGCCCAGCGGATCACTGCCAAGGACCGCTACCGGGCGCTCGTCGACCAGATGCAGTACATCGCCAGGCGGGAGCTGATCTTCGGGATGCACGTCCACGTCGCGGTCGACGACGCCGAGAAGGCGATCCAGATCGTGAACGGGCTGATCGCCCATCTCCACGAGCTGGTGGCGCTCTCGGCGAGCTCGCCGTTCTGGCGGGGCGAGCCGACCGGGCTCCGCTCGTCGCGCCACATGGTCTTCGCCGCCTTCCCGCGTTCGGGGCCGCCGCCGCGCTTCCGCGACTACGCCGACTACGCGCAGGTCGTGAACCAGCTCGAGAAGACCGGCTGCATCCAGGACTACACGCACATCTGGTGGGACATCCGCCTCCACCCGCGGCTCGGCACGATCGAGATCCGGATCTGCGACGCGGTGACGCGGCTCGAGGACGCAGTCGCGATTACCGCGTACTGCCAGGCGCTCGTCAAGCACTACGCCGAGCTCGTCGACCGCGGCGAGGAGATCCCGTCGTTCCACCGGATCCTCACGACCGAGAACAAGTGGCTCGCCGCCCGCTACGGGCTCTCGGCCCCGGTCATGGACCTCCACACGGGCCGCCGCAACCGGCTGCCGGTGGCGGCGATCGTGCGGCGGACACTGAAGGCGATCCAGCCGCATGCGCGCGATCTCGGCTCGGAGAACGAACTCGCGGGCATCGAGGAGATCCTCCGCCGCGGCAACGGTGCCGACCGCCAGCTCCACGTCTTCAACAAGAGCCGGGACGTCGTCGAGGTCGTGCGCGAGATCGCCGAGGCGACAGAGGTGGCGCCTCAGCCCGAACCCGCTCCTGCGTAGACTCGGACGCGTGCTCCAGGTCGGTGACAAAGCGCCGCTCGAGGCGGTGGTCTGGACGACGCCGCGTGAGCGCGCGACGATCGGTGACCTGATCCACGACCGCCCGCTGCTGCTGCTCTTCTACCTCTTCGACTGGTCCTCGACCTGAACGAACGAGCTCGAGCTCCTGCGTGACAGGAGAGCGGAGCTGCAACAGGCCGGCGTCGAGCCGTTCGCGATCTCGCGCGACTCGCCGTACACGCACGTCGCGTGGATGCAGGCGCTCGACCTCGACTTCCCGCTGCTCTCCGACTGGAACGCGGACGCAATGCACGGCTTCGGCGTCGCGTACGAGCACAACGGGATGCGAGACGTCTCCGCGCGTACCGCCTTCCTCGTCGACGTCGAAGGAGTCGTGCGAGGGGCGTGGGCCTACGAGCCGAGTGAGCTGCCCGACCTCGACGAGCTGATCGAAGCCGCGCGAGCCTTGTAGTCATCCGCGCGATCGCGTTTACTCGCGCCCATGGATACTCCACACGCCACCGAGCCGCCCGCCGAGCGCGGGCTGTCAGCGGGACCCGTCACGGCGGCCGTCGGCCTCACTGTCGCGATCGTCGCGCTCGTATTCCTGTTCGAGTCGAACGGATTCACCTCGCATTGGTACGGATTGTTCAAGCTCGTGCACGTGACCGGCGCTGTGGTCTGGGTCGGCGGCGGGCTGGCGCTGACGATCCTCGCGATGCGAGCCGAGCGCTCAGCGAATCCCTCCGAGATGGCGACGATCGCGCGGCAGGCGGCGTTCGTCGGCGAACGGGTCTTCGCGCCCGTCGGGATGCTCGTCTTCCTGATGGGGATCGCGATGGTGATCAACCTGCACTGGGGTTGGGGAACGACCTGGATCGTCATCGGCCTCGTGGGCTACGTGATCACGTTCCTGACAGGCGTCCTGGTGCTCGGACCGCAGGCGAAGCGCATCGGGGGGCTGATCGAGACGAAGGGCGCGGAGGCGGCGGAGACGCAGGCCGCGATCCGGCGGATCCTCCTCATCGCCCGCGTCGACGTCGGCGTGCTCCTGCTCGTGGTCGCCGACATGATCCTGAAGCCCTTCACGTAAGTCCGTTGACATGTGACCTTATGGTCACGTAATATCACCGGAGTGGACGACGACCAGGTCTTCAAGGCGCTCGCCGACGCGACCCGGCGCCATCTCCTCGACCGGCTCTTCGAGCGCGACGGCCGCACGCTCACGGAGCTCGAGTCCGAGCTCGAGATGACCCGCTTCGGTGTCATGAAGCACCTGCGCGTGCTCGAGGACGCTGGGCTCGTCGTCACCCGCCGGGACGGCCGGGAGAAGCTCCACTTCTTGAACCCGGTCCCGATCCGGCTGATCCACGATCGGTGGATCGACAAGTACACCGAGCACCACGTCGCGGCGCTCGCTGATCTCAAGCACGAACTGGAGGACACAGCATGAGCACGATTACGGCACAGACCACACAGGTGTACTCCGTCTTCATCCGCGCCACCCCGGAGCAGATCTGGGACGCCATCACGAAGCCGGAGTTCACCCAGCAGTACTTCTTCGGTGCGCGCATCGAGATGCGCGACGGCCGCCGCTTCTCGGCGATCAACGACACCGAGTGGGACGAGGAGGTGCTCGAAGAGGATCCGCCGCACAAGCTCGTCCATGGCTGGATCTCGGCCTACGACTCCGAGATGGCGGCGGAGACCGAGAGCCGGGTCACCTGGGAGATCGAGCCCCAGAACGGCGGCATCGCCAAGCTCACGGTCGTCCACGACCAGCTCGAAGGCGCGCCGAAGACGGCTGCGAGCGTCGCCGGCGGCTGGATGTACGTCCTGAGCGGCCTGAAGACGCTGCTCGAAACCGGCAAGCCACTCTCCGGCTAGAACCGGTTCACGAGACCGCGGCCGCCGGCAGCGATGAGTTTCCGGCGGCCGCGCAGTCTCTGATTTCGAGGCCGATAGGCTGGCGAAGAATTCCGCGAACGCTGAGGAGCGCATCGATGTCGAAGACACTGCTGACCGTCGCAACGCGCAAGGGCACCTTCATTCTCGAGAGCGACGACCGCCGCGACTGGAAGCTGCGCGGCCCCTATTGCGAAGCGTGGCCCGTCTACCACGCCATCTACGACCGAGCCACCGGCGAGATCTATGCCGCCGCCGCGAGCGAGTGGCACGGCTCGACCGTCTGGCGCAGCGGTGACCTCGGGGAGACGTGGGACCACTCGAGCGAGGGTCTCTCCTACGGCGACGACGACGGGCGCAAGATCTCCAAGATCTCGACGCTCGCGCGCGCTGGCGACCGGTTGCTCGCCGGTGTCGAGGCGCCGGGGATCTTCGAGAGCCGCGACAACGGCAAGACCTGGTCGCTCCTCTCGACCCTGTCGGGCCAGCACGGGAGCGAGGCCTGGGACGATCCCGCCACTCAGCCGCCGGGCCATCTCGGAATATCGAACTTCGTCACCGAGCCGCAGGAGTCGGACAGCTTCTTCGCTGTCGTGCAAGGAGTCGGCGCCTTCGAGACGGAAGATGGCGGCTCGTCGTGGACGCCGCGGAACAACGGCCTGCGCCGCGACTGGCCCGCCGACTACGAGGACGTCGGCTTCTGCGTGCACAAGCTCGTCCGTTCGGCCGACCCGCAGCGCATGTACCAGCAGAACCACGTCGGCATGCACCGCTCCGACGACTCCGGCCAGTCATGGAACGAGATCACCGAGGGCTTGCCCGGCGACTTCGGCTTCGCGGCGGCCGCGCATCCGCACGACCGCGAGACGTTCTACGTCATCCCGGTCGACGGCGGCCACGACCGCACGATGCACGACGGCAAGGCTGCGGTCTGGCGCACGCGCGACGGCGGCTCGAGCTGGCAGGACATGCGGAAGGGCTTGCCGCAGGAAAACGCCCGCATCGGCGTCCTCCGCCAGGGGATGACGATGGACAACCACGACGTTCCCGGCGTCTACTTCGGCACGAGCACGGGCCAGATCTTCGCCAGTGCGGACGAAGGCGACACGTGGAGCGAGATCGTGAGCTACCTCCCGTCGATCTCCTCGGTCGACGTGGCCATTCTCGATTGACGTGGCCGACGTCAGGCTTCCCGGAACGCTGACACCGCTCTTTCCCGGACTGCCGCGCCGGGTCGAGGTCGACGCCGCGACAGTGCTCGCGGCGATCGACTCGCTCGAAACGCAGTGGCCCGGTTTGCGAGACCGCATCGTCGAGGAGGGACCGGCTCTGCGCCGGCACCTCCACGTCTACGTCGACGGTGAACGAGCCGGGCTGGACACGCCGGTCGCAGAACGCTCACGTCTCGACGTGATCGCCGCGATCAGCGGCGGTTAGCCCGTCACCGGCCCGCGCAGCTTCTGGCGGGCTATCAGGCGTGCGTCGGCCGCTCGAAGACGACGAGGACGGCGAGCTGCTCGTACCCGACGAAGCGGTGCTCGGCCCCGGCGGGTACGAAGACCGCCTGGCCTTCGTGCAAGTCGACGCGTTCACCCTCGACCTCCAGCGCGCCGCTGCCTCCGAGGACGACGTACACCTCGTCGTCGGAGTGCGGTTGCTGGCGATCGGGCTCCGGGGCCACGAGCACGTAGACGCCGAGCTCGAGACCCGGCGACTCGTGGACGATCTCGTAGCCTCCGCCCGACTCTCGCAGGCGCTCGACGGCGCCCCGTGTGTCGAAGCCGCGCACGGATCGACGGTACCGCTACCAGCTCTTCGTGCGGCGGGCAGGAACGCGCTCTGTCACCCGGACCCTCGCGTCGACGGCGAGGCAGCGGTCGGGCAGCCCGAGCACGGGATTCAGGTCGAGCTCCGCTACTTCAGGCAGGTCGTCGACCAGAAGCGAAAGCCGCAGGAGAAGGTCGGCGAGCGCGGCCTCGTCGGCGGGCGGCGTTCCCCTGAAGCCGGCCACGAGCCGGCCCGCCTTGCCCGAGCGGACGAGTTCCTCGGCATCGAGGTCGGTGAGTGGCGCGAGCCTGAACTCCGCTTCGCCGATCAGCTCGGCGAGGACGCCGCCGGGGCCGAACGCTACGAGGGGGCCAAAGAGTGGATCCTGCACAGCGCCGGCCAGCAGCTCGGCGCCGCCCTGGACGAAGGGCTGCAGGAGAACAGGCGTCCCGATGCGCTCCGCTGCCGCGACGACCGCAGCCTCGTCGCCGAGGTCGAGCGCGATTCCGCCGTGCTCGGTCTTGTGCGCGCCCGGAGTCGCCGTTTTGAGCACGACCGGGAAGCCGAGCTCTCGCGCCGCCTCCACGGCCTCCTCGGTCGTCGTCGCCACGCGCTCGGGAACGAGCGGGACGCGGTACGCCTCGAGCAGGCGACGTGCCTGCTCGGCGTCGAGCCAGCCGCCGCCGGTTGCCACGGCCTGAGCGACGACCGCCTGCGCCTCTTCGCGGTCGCAGTCGAGCTCGGGGGTCGTCCCGGCCGGCCTTCGCAGCCACTCGCCGCGCTCGGCCGCACGTCCCAAGGCGCGCGCTGCCGCCTCGGGATACGCGAACGCGGGAACCTCGGCGGCGCTGCGCAAGCTCGTCGGTCCGCCCTTGGCGCTGACGAAGGTGCACAGGACGGGCTTGTCGACCGCGGTGACGGCCGCGCGGCTGATCGCGGCGCCGACCTCCTTCTCGTTCGTCCCGACAGTGGGGACGAAGAGGGCGATCACCGCGTCGAACGCGGGATCGGCGAGCACCGGAGGAAGCGCGGCTGCGAAGCTCTCGGCTGACGCACCGCCGAGCAGGTCGATCGGGTTGGCGCTCGATCCTTCGGCCGGCATGACCTCGGCGAGCGCCGCCCGTGTCGCGTCGCTCGGTGAGGGCAGCTCGAGCCCGGCGGACTCGCACGCGTCCGCCGCAAGGATCCCGAGCCCGCCCGCGTTCGTGACGAGCGCGACTCGCAGGCCTCGCGGCACGGGTTGTGCCGACAGCAGCGTCGCGACGTCGATCAGCTCGTCGAGCGTCCGCGCCCGGATCACGCCTGCTTGCCGGAAGAGGGCGTCGACGGCGACATCCGAACCGGCGAGCGCGGCGGTGTGCGAGCCGGCTGCACGACTACCTGCTCCCGTGCTTCCGCCTTTCAGCGCAAGGATCGGCTTGCGGCGCGCGAGCCGGCGCGCGATGCGGGAGAACGCGCGGGGATTGCCGAACGACTCGAGGTAGAGGACGACCATCCCGGTGTCGTCGTCGTCCTCCCACCACTCGAGCAGGTCGTTCGACGAGACGTCGGCCTTGTTGCCGATGGACACGAACGAGGTGACTCCGAGCCCGGTCGCCTCCGCACGCTCGAGCAGCGCCAGACCGAGCGCACCGCTCTGAGAGGAGAAGCCGATCTTGCCGGGCGGGAAGCTGCGCGGCGCGAAGGTGGCGTTGAGGCGAACAGCGGAGGACGCAATTCCGAGGCAGTTCGGGCCGAGCAGGCGCGCACCATGCTCGCGGGCGAGCGCCACGAGCCGCTCCTGCCGTTCGGTTCCTTCGGCGCCCGTCTCGGCGAAGCCGGCGGAGATGACGACGAGCGCGCGAATGCCGGCGGCGAGCGCATCCTCGGCCGCGCCGAGCACCTTCTCGCCCGGGACGCAGATGACAGCCAGGTCGACGTCCTCCGCGATCTCCCCCACCGTGCCGTAACCGCGCACATCGGCGACGGAATCGCCGCTCCGATTGACCGGGTAGACGGACCCGGCGAAGTCCGCGGAGAGGATGTTGCGGAAGAGTTCCCCGCCGATCGAGCCGCGGCGCTTCGAAGCGCCAACGACCGCAACCGAGCGCGGCCGGAAGAAGGGCTCGAGCGAGGCGCGCACCGCGGCGTGGTCGCGGTTCGCGACCTGCTCGCGATACCCGCTGGTCGACGCGATCGGGAACCGGACCTCGACCTCGCCGGCTTCGCTCGCGCGCGTCACGGCGAAGCCGGCGTCGCGGAAGACACCGAGCATCGCGGCGTTCTCGTGCAGCACCTCGGCGACGAACTCCTCGATCCCGGCCTCGGCCGCCCGCGCCGCGAGCTGCTCGAGCAGGCGCGTGCCGATCCCCCGCCGCTGGTGGCCGTCGCCGACTGCGAACGCGACCTCCGCGACGCGTGGATCGCGCAGCCTGACCCAGTTCGCAAGCGCGACGACGCGGCCGTCGAGCGACCCGAGCAGCGATCCTCGCTCCTGCCAGTCCGGCTCGAGCACCGGCTCGACGATCGTCGGGCCGACGGTACGGAAGCCGTGGAAGCGCAGGTACAGGCTGTGCTCCGAGAGGCCGGAGAAGAACTCGAGCAGCGAATCGGCATCCTCCGCGACGGGCGGCCTCAGCCGGAGCGTCGAGCCGTCGCGGAGGATGACGTCGGTCGCGCCGACCGTGTCGGCCGTCGCGCTCATGCGGCTGCCGCGTGCTCGCGTGTCTCGGCACTCGGCCGAACCACGAGGACGGGACACGGCGCCGAGTGGACGAGTCCGGTCGAGACGCTGCCGGAGACGAGTCTCCGTGCGGCTCCCCAGCCGTGCGAGCCGACGACGATCAGCTGCACGTCGTACTCGCTCGCCTTGCGGCAGATCTCGTCGACGACCTGCCCGTCGAGGCCGACGGTCGTGCAGCGCACGCCTTCCGCCTCCGCCAGCTCGGCGATCGAGGCGACGAGCTCCTCGACCCGCTTGCGCTCGGCCTCCCTCACCTCTGCGACGACGTTCGAATAGCCGTAGGCGCTGTAGCCGACCGCGGGCAGCGCCGCATGCGCGACGGAGACGACCAGCAATGGAGCCTCGAGGCGCAGCGCCAGCTCGAACGCGTCCTTCTGCGCCTCCTCGGCCGAAGGCGAGCCGTCCGTTGCGAAGAGAATCGGCCTTGAATTCGTCATCTCGCTTCCTCCTTCCAGATCCTAGGGCGGCGCCACAGGGTCTGCGACGCCGCCCATCTCTGCCGGCTATGCGGTTACCGGCACCTCGTGCAGTTCGCTGAGCTCGCGACCGACGTGCTGGGCCTCGAGCACGACCTTCAGCGCGTGGCTCTCTGCCGCCGCTCCGAAGACGTCGTACGCCTGCTCCGCGTCTTCGAGTGCGAAGCGATGAGTGGCAAACGGCGTCGGGTCGAGCTTTCCGGCCTCGATCAGCTTGAGGAGCTTCGGCGTCGTGGTCGTGTCGACGAGACCCGTCGTGATCAGGACGTCGCGGATCCACAGCTTCTCGAGGTGGAGCGTTGCGGAATGGCCGTGGACGCCGACGTTCGCGACGCGGCCGCCCGGCCTGATCAGATCGGTGCAGAGCTCGAACGTCTCGGGCACGCCGACCGCCTCGATGGCGACGTCCGCGCCGAGGCCGTCGGTGAGCTCCATCACCCTCGCGACCGCATCTTCCGTGCTGTTGTCGATCGTGACGTCCGCCCCGAACTCGATCGCCTTCTCGAGCCGAGAGGCGTCGAGGTCGATCGCGACGATGCGACCGGGCGAGTGGAGCTGGGCGGTCATGATCGCTGCGAGCCCGATCGGGCCGGCACCGACGATCGCAACCGTGTCACCGGGCTCGACGCGTCCGTTGAGAACGCCGACCTCGTACGCGGTCGGGAGGATGTCGGCCAGGAACAGAACCTGCTCGTCCGACAGCTCGTCGGGCACCTTGTAGACCGAGGTGTCGGCGAACGGGACGCGGGCGAGCTCGGCCTGCAGGCCGTCGATCAAGTGACCGAAGATCCAGCCGCCTCCGCCGGTGCAGAGCCCGTAGCGGCCTTCCTTGCAGAAGCGGCAGCGGCCGCACGACGTGATGCAGGAGACGAGCACACGGTCACCCGGCTCCAGCGTCGTCACGGCGTTTCCGACTTCGACCACGGTTCCTACGGCCTCGTGCCCGAGAATCGTGCCCGGCTTCACCTCCGGCACGTCACCCTTCAGGATGTGCAAGTCGGTTCCGCAGATCGTTGAGGAGTCGATCCGCACGATTGCGTCGGTCGGCTCCTTGATTGTCGGATCGGGCACGTCCTCCCAGGCCCGCTCACCCGGTCCGTGGTACACGAGTGCTTTCATCTCGCGCCTCCTTTCTCCACCGATTCTCGTCGGCAGCCGACTCGCCGCCATCGGCGGCGTCGCGGAACGGCGCTGCGGGTTTTCCGTAGCCCGGCCGGCGCGGGCTTCTACTCGTCGGAGTCGTTGAGCAGGTGATGGAAGGCGGCGCGCATCGTGCGCTCCGCCTCGACCGAGCTCCCGTCCTCGAGCCGACCGCGGATCTCGAGCAGCCAGGCCGCGAGCGAGGCGTCGGCGGTGATGTCGAGCTGCTCGAACGCACAGCGTCCGCCGAGTGCCGCGCCACCGGGCTCCCAGAACGGGCACGCGTCCTCCGGGCAGGCCTCGAACTTGCCGACGGCCGCTTCCAGTGAGCAGAGCCGACGAGTGTGCTGAGTGTTCATGCCGAGATCGTCGCGCTCGGTCGTTCCGCGCGCGTCGTGCCGGCCGCGGATCCTCGATGGGGGTTTTCCCGAAACGAGTGAGACCGCCTTGCGGCGGCCTCACTGTCCTGCGGCGGAGTCGGGCGCTTATGCCACGGGCACCGCGGGAACCTGGGTCTTTGAGCCGTGCACGAACCCGAGCGCCGTCTGCGGATTGCGGAGCGCCCCGCCGATCGCGAGGATCCCGAATCCGAAGCCGGTGAGCAGGAGCGCGATCCCGACCACGATCCCGAACAGGCCGAGCTGTGAAGCCATGTAGCTCATGTTCAGGGCGTCGGTGAGCGCGGTCTCGCTGATCCAGACCTGCCTGGCACCGTTCTGCACCGGCTGCTTCGTCGTGGGATCGACCGCGGCGTACTGCGCGTTGTCGGTGCCGCCGCCCACCATCAGCTGCGACTTCGGCGTTGCGGGCTTCGCCTGGTAGATGCCCATCTGGGCGTAGGTGTAGCCACCCGTCGCCTCGAGCGCGTGGATGTGCATGTACTGCGCCATCGCGCGAGCCTTGGCACCGGTGTCGATGGTCTGGCCGGCGATGCTCTGCGTCGGCCACTGCTTGACCGCCGACGCCACGCCGGACTTCTGCGCCTCGGCCTTGATCGCCGAAGGCGTCATGTCTGATCCCGCCACGATGTACTCGTGCGAGAGGCTGTTGTTGACGGTGTTTCTGCCCTGCACGCCCATCGCGATGGCGACGACGCCGAACACGACGAGGACGGCCGCTGCGACGAGCCCTCCGATTTCGAATGCCTTGCGCATGTCCCGACTCCTTTCGAACTGTGGAACCTTCACTGCGGACCAGTCTCGGGCGGAGCGGCCCGAGCGCCATCGGGGCTTCCCTCGTCGTGCCTGCGGGAAATCCCGGATCGCTCAGACCGAGGCGAACGTCTCGCGGGGGCCGAGGCCGGCCGCGATTGCCCGGGCGATGTCGAGCGTCGAGATCACGCCGACCGGGAAACGGGAGGCGTCGTCGGTGACAGCGAGATGCGCGATCCCGTACTGCGCCATCAGGCTCCCTGCCTCGCCGAGCGAGCTGTCGGCGCAGACCGTGACGAGCGGCGTCACTGCGGTCGCTCCCGCCGTCAGCTCGTCGAGATCGAGTTGCGTGGCCGCCACCAGGTCGAGGTCGGAGACGACCCCCCACAGGTGCGGCGCGTCGTCCTCGTCAACCCGTTCGAAGACGAACACGGCGTGAATGCCGTGGGTGGCCATGATGCGCGCCACGACGCGAAGCGGCGTCTCGGGCGGGCAGCTGATGACCCCGCGGCTCATCGCGTCGCCGACCGTCGCGGTCTCGAACGCGACCGGGACCTCGTCCCGACGATGCTGAGCGTCGATCATGGTTTCGATCGTCGCCGGGGCAGGTTGCACACGCATCGGGAGAACTACTGAATCGGCTGCGCGGTTGGTACGCAGCGAAACGGCTCAAGAGCACAGCTCCAGCGGCCGATACAGGGACACGCGGGTCGTGGAGCACAAACCACGGGCCGGCGCTTCGAGCCGCCCCGAGCAGCAGCCGCTGCGCATCGCCGCGCCTCCGCCCAGCCTGTCGATCGTCGTTCCGCTCCTGAACGAGGCGGCGACGCTCAACGAGACGAGCCCGGACTGGCGCGTCGTCTACGCGTCACACGGCCTGACGGTGCTGCAGAAGCGCAAGTAGCAGCCCCGGCTACATGCCCATCGCGTGGTAGCCGCTGTCGACGTACAGCGTCGTACCCGTGATGTTGCCCGCGCCGTCGCCGAGCATGAACGCGCCGGCGGCGCCGACGTCGTCCGCACTGACATGCCGATGCAGCGGCGAGCGCTCTTCGACGATGTCCTCCATCGTCGTGAAGCCTGCGATCGAGCGGGCGGCGAGGGTGCGCACCGGCCCGGCCGAGATCGCGTTCACGCGGATGTTCTTCTCGCCGAGATCCCAGGCGAGGTAGCGGACACAGGCGTCGAGCGTCGCCTTCGCGACGCCCATGACGTTGTAGTGCGGCACCGCGCGCTCGCCGCCGAGGTACGTCATCGTCAGGATCGAGCCGCCGCCGGCCTTCTCCATCAGCGGCTCCGCCGCGCGTGCGCAGGCGACGAGCGAGTACGCGCTCACGTCGACCGCGAGCCAGAAACGGTCGCGCGGCGTGTCGGTGAAACGGCCCTCGAGGTCTTCTGCTGCCGCGAAGGCGACGGAATGGACGAGCAGGTCGAGCTCGCCGCCGAACGCATCCCCCACCTCGCCGAAGACGCGCGCCACGTCCTCGTCCGAGCGAACGTCGCATTCGGTCACGAGCGGGGCGTCGACCGAGGAGGCGAGATCGCGCACGGTCGATTCGATTCGCTCGCCCTGATACGTGAAGGCCAGGCTTGCGCCGCCGGCCGCGAGCTCGCGCGCGATCGCCCAGGCAATCGAGCGCTTGTTGGCGACACCGAGTACGAGCCCGCGTTTGCCTGCGAAGGGTCCGGCCATCGCCTGCGATCCTAATAGCCTGTCCGTAGTGGGCAGGGTCTCGGTCGTCACGGGCGCCTCCTCGGGTATCGGCGCCGAGATTGCCCGCCTACTCTCCGCCCGCGGCGATCGCTGCATCCTCCTCGCGCGGCGCGCCGATCGCCTGCGCGAGCTGGCCGAGGAGCTCGGCGGCGAAGCCGAGACGTGCGACGTCGCCGATCGCGCGGCAGTCGAGGCAGTAGCCGCGCGCATTCTCGAGCGGCATCCGAAGGTCGACGTCCTCGTCAACAACGCCGGTATCTCCGGGAGGACGCGCTTCCTCGACGGCGACCCCGAGCGGATCGAGCGGCTGATGCGGATCAACTACCTCGGGAGCGTCTGGTGCCTCCGCGCCTTCCTGCCGGGGTTGCGTGCAGCAGCGCCGTCGGACGTCGTGAACATCGTCTCGGTCTCGGGGGTGGTGGCCGAGCCGCGAAGCGGTCCTTACGCGGCCTCGAAACACGCGCAGCTCGCCTTCTCGCGCGCCTCTGCGGCCGAGCTACGCCGTGAGCGCATCCGGGTGCACACGGTCAAGCCGGGCTTCGTCGAGACGGAGGGCTTTCCGCAGTCCTGGCTGCCGGGACGCGTGCAACGGGTCGTGATTCGGCCCGAGGACGTCGCTGCTCACGTTCTCCGCTCGCTCGAAGACGGCCGGGGCGAGACCACGGTCCCGTGGTTCTACGGGCCGCTCGCCCCGCTCCAGGATGCGATGCCGAATCTCTTCACGCGTGTCCTTGGTCGTACGCCGAAAGCTCCCTAGACTGGGCAAATGGTCGAGCAAGGGCAACAGCCGACGATCGCTGACGTGATCGCGGTCGCGGAGTTCCGGTCCGCGTTACGCCACTTCCTGCGGCGGAGCGAGAAAATCGCCCGCCAGTCGGGACTCACACCGCAGCGCTACACGCTGCTGATGATGATCAAGGGGGCTCCCGGCGGTGTCGAGCAATCCACCGTGACGGAGCTGGCAGACCGGATGCAGCTTGCACAAAGCACCGTGACCGAGCTCGTGCGCCGCGCCGAAAGCGCGGGGTTGATCGAACGCGAGCAGTCCCAGCGGGACGCGCGGGTCGCCCACCTGCGTCTGACGCCGGAAGGGGAGCGGCGTCTGATGCTTTCGTTCACCGAGCTCGGGAAGGAGCGCGCGCAGCTGCGAGACGCGTTCGCGAATCTCGAAGGCGGAGTCACCGGCCTCTAGGGCCGCGCAATGAGGTACCAGCCGACCCTCGCGTCGAGAACGCGGGGGTCGGCTGTAGCAAGCGCTTCGGCGCCGGCGCGTCGGGCGCCCTCGCAGCCTGCGAGGTCGAGGTACGCGGCGAGATTGCGTTGCTCGTTCTCGTGGCGCTCCTTCACGAGCAAAAGTCCCTGCGCCGCGAAGAGGCCTCGCAGCTCGACGTCTGTGAGGAGACGAGCATGCGAAGGATCCCGTGTCGTCTCGAACTCCTGCACTGCGGCGGCCTCGGCGGGATCGTCGGGCGCGAGCTGGTCGACGACGAGTACGTGGCCGCCCGGACGCGTCACGCGTGCGAGTTCGGCAACGACGCGCTCGGGCCGCGCGACGTGATGGAGCGTCCGATGGGTGCCGGAGAGCTCGAATTCGGCGTTCGAGAATCCCAGCGCCTCTCCGTCTCCTTCGACGAACTGCGTGTTCGGCAGGGCGCGTGCCCGCGCGAGCTCGAGAAGCTCGGGCACCGGGTCGATCCCGACGACCTCGCGCACGAGCGGTGCCAGCGCGAACGCCAGCGCCCCGGCTCCTGTGCCGACGTCGAGAGCGCGCTTGTCACCGAGCGGATCGATGAAATCGCGCACTTCTTCCGCGAGGCGCGGCGCGCGGCGATCCTGGCGGGCGGCGATGCGCGCCGCCGTCCGCGCGAACCGCTCAGTCGGTGACGACACGGCGTGCGCGAGCTGGATGGGAGTTGATCCCGCAGGCGATCTCGTAGCCGATCGTCTCCGCGACGTGCGCGTGGCGCTCGATGAGCAGGCCGTCGCCGACGATCGTGACGGGCGTTCCGACCGGCAGCTCACGGTCGAGTTCGACGGCGACCGCGTCCATCGAGACGGTGCCGACGACCTTTCGGGCCTCGCCGTCTACGAGCACCTCGGTACCGGTCAGGTCGCGTCGGAACCCGTCGGCGTACCCGACCGGCACAGTCCCGATCCACGTCGGCCGTTCTGCGACGAAGCGCCGGCCGTAGCCAGTGCTCTCGCCGGGCTGGAGGAGGCGCACCTGCGCGATCCGGCTCCGCCACGAAAGCGCAGGTCGCAGGCCGTCCTCGGCCGGGTCGGTGTTGAAGGGCGAGATCCCGTACAGCGCGATCCCGCAGCGGGCCGCGTCGAAACGGGCGTCGGGCAACCGGAGCGCCGCCGCGCTGTTAGCGACGTGGCGCGTGAGATGCGAGTGGTGCTCGGTGGCCTCTCGGAAGCGCTCGACCTGCTGCTGCGCGAAGTCCGGATCGGAGTCGGCGGTCGCGAGATGGCTCATCAGCCCCACCACGTTCGCGGACGGCTCCGGCAGCTCGGCGAAGCCCCACCTGCCCATCCCGGTGTCGAGCTTCAGATGCACGGGGGTGTCGTCGGGGATCTCGCCGCCGGAGATCACGAGCTCGAGCCGCGCCTCGCGCGCTTCGGCCACGTCCTCCGTCGGGCACATCACGAGAATCCGCGCCTCCGGCAGCTCGCGGCGCAGCTCGAGAGCTTCGGCGACCGTGACGACGCACAGAGCCGACGCCCCGGCCTCGAGCGCCGCGCGACCGACGTCGGTCGCGCCGTGGCCGTAGCCGTTCGCCTTCACGACGGCCCAGAGCTCACTCCCGTCGAGCACGTCGAGCAGCCGCCGCGCGTTGTGGCGAACCGCCCCGAGGTCGATCGTGATCTCGCTCCGGTGCACGGGCGTCCAGCCTAGTTGTCCGCCGTGACGCGGAGTAGATTTCCGGTCGATGAGAGGGCGGCTGCCGCTGTTCGTGCTTCTCACGAGCGCGCTCGTGTTTCTCGTGAGCCTTTACCTGCCGTGGCAGGGCACCAACCAAGGCACGGGAGGCGGAGTCCTGGAGCTCCTCGACCGTTTCTCCACCACGTCAGGACCGTTCGACGGCTGGACAACGGCCGGGACAGCTGCCGCCCTCGCCGCGGTGGCGCTCGCCTTCGCCGCCGCAGTCGCAATTGCTCGCCCGACACTCGGACGGCGGCTCCCCATAGGCGTATCCGCGGTGGCACTCGCGTACTTCGCCGTCGGCGGCGTCGCGGAACGACGCGCCCTCAACAACCTCCTCGAGCTCGCCGGTCACAGACGCATCCAGTTCCACTACACGTACGGCGCATACCTCGCGCTCGCCAGTGTCTTCGTCGCGCTGCTCGCGGCGGTCGCGCTCGAGCTCGCCAAACCGCGCGTACGGCCGTCGCTCACCGAGGGGACGATGGCCCTGCTGGCCCTCGGCGTGCTCGTCTCCTTGCTCCTGCCCTGGGAGCAAATCGCCCACTACTCGTTCCCCGCGATCGGCACCGCTTCGGCAACTCTTGCGGCACTCGCGCTTTTCGTGGGGTTGGCGATTCGCCGAAATGACGCGCAGCTCGCCGCCGCCGCCGCCGCCGCACTCCTGACCGGAGCGACCATCAGCCTTGTCAGCCGGGGGGGATCCGTGGCTTACGGAGCTTGGATGGCACTCGGCTTCGCCGTCGCGCTCGTCGCAGTCGCCGCCCTCGCGGCTCGGAGCGCTTTGAATGTGCCGCGGCCGACGCTCGTCGCCGCCTGCCGGACCGGCGCTGCGATCCTCCTTCTCGCCGCCCTGTTCATGCCGTGGAGCACCCTCGGCTTCAACGGCTGGTGGTCATCCACAACGCCCGGCTCGGTCGCCGGCGGCCTCGCGATTCTGGTCGTCGCCGCCCTCGGGTCTCCACGACTCGAGCGCCATGTCGTCGAGCTCTCATTCGGTATCGCCATCTTCGTGACGACTCTCGGGTTCGCCGTCGACAGCTTCGCCGCCATCGGCGGCTTCGCCTACGGCGCGTATGTCGGCTTCGCCGCAGCGGCTGTGCTCGTGCTGTTGACGCTGCCCGGACTCCGGCTCCGCTCGCCGAACCGCGCGCCCCTTCCCCTCCAGGCGCTGGCGCTCGCCGCATCCTTCGTCTATCTGACGATCGTCATCGTGGCGCAGTGGAATGTCGTGCCGGATTCTCTCCAGCTCGAGTCACCGCCGCTCTTCACATGGCTCGGGGTCGCGAGCGTGCTGCTGGCGATCCATCTGCTCGCTTCGTGGGTTCGACGAGCTGCGGGATCGACATCAGTCGCAGACGAGCTCGTGCTGATTCCGCTAGCGCTGCTCGCGCTGGTGAGCCTCGGCACAGTCGTCGATCGAGGCGCGGAGCCGAACTGGGGGCTCGTCATCAGTCTGGCGCTCGGCCTGGTTCTCGTATTGCTCGGGTGGATCGAGCCGCGTGGCGGCATCGCGCGCCTCCGTCTCCCGGAAGCACTCCGCGTCGACCGGCTACCCGAGGCCGAGGGCTAGAGCCCGCGGCAGCGCCTCGACCACGTCGCTCGCCACAAGGCCGTAACGCTGCTCGGCCTCGTGTGCCGCGATCTGCTGCGCGGCGCACGCCGCCGCGGCTGCGTGTTGCGGCTCCATCCCCTTCGCGAGAAAGGCAGCTGTGATGCCGGTGAGGACGTCGCCGGTGCCTGCGGTAGCGAGTGACGGAAGGCCGAGCGCGCAGAGCAGAACGCCGCGGCCGGGCGCCGCGACGAGCGAGTCCTCGCCCTTGAGCACAACGACGCAGTCGAAGCGCTCGGCGGCTTCCTGGACCGACGTGAGCCGGTGCGCGGCGACCTCCTTCGACTCGCGGCCGAGCAGCCGGCCGAGCTCGCCCTCGTGCGGAGTGAGCACGCGCGGCGCCGGCCACTCGCCGGGCTCGAGCCCGAAGAGCGCGTCGGCGTCGACGACCGCGGGCAGCTCGACCTCCGCGAGCAGGCGACGGACGAGCGCCTTGGTCTCCTCGGCGCGCCCCAGACCGGGACCGACGGCGAGCGCATTGGCCTTCGCGGCCGCCTCGAACGCCTGCCCGAGCGGACGCTTCACCGCCTCCAGGACGAGCGTCTCGAGGACGGGCAGCGACTCGGCCGGCGCGGCGATCGTGACGTAGCCGGCGTCGGCGCGCAAGGCCGCGCGGGCGGCGAGCGCCGGGGCTCCTGTCAGGCCGGGCGAGCCGCCCACCACGAGGACGTGACCCGACGTGTACTTGTTGCCGCCCCGGGCGCGGCGCGGCACCCCGGCCAGGATCTCCGGCGTGACGCACCCGTGCTCGGTCTTCGCTTGCTCCAGGCCGATGTCCGCGACGACGACCGCGCCCGCGAGGAACCGGCCCGGCGCGACCGCGAGCCCGACCTTCGGACCGTGCATCGTCACGGTCAGATCCGCGCGCACCGCCGCGCCGGCGACCTCGCCGGTGGACGCATTCACGCCGGACGGGATGTCGACCGCCACGACCGGAACCGGAGCCGCGTTGATCCGCTCGATCACCTGCGCGGTCTCGTCCCGTGGCGCTCCCTTCAACCCGGTGCCGAGCAACGCGTCGATCACGACGTCGGGGCGCTCGTCGACGAGCTCGCGTCCCTGCGCGACCAGGATCTCCGCGGCGATCTGCCCGTCGCCGCCGTTCGCGCCGCCTCCCGCGTGAAGGGCGAGCCGCCGCGCGTCTGGGAAGCGCCGCATGAGCTCCTCCGCGACGGCCGCACCGGCACGCTGCATCATCGCGTCTACGTCGTGACCCGCCTCGGCGGCTCGCATCTCCTCCGCGCTGTAGAGCGGCTCCAGCTCAGCCATCGGAGGCGATGGCGACGGCCTGTGCGAGCTCGCGCGAATGCGTCATCGAGAGGTCGACCGAGCCGACTCCGAGCGAGGCCGCGCGCTCAGCGAGGCGCCCGGACAGCCTGACCGCCGGCTTGGGCCGCCCGACGATCTCGATCTCTTGCCAGGCGAACGCGCGAGCGACCCCGAAGCCGAGCGCCTTGCCGACTGCCTCCTTGCCCGCGAAGCGTCCGGCGTAGCTCTGCGCCGGATTCGCCCGCGAGTCGCAGTACGCGCGCTCGGCCTCGGTGAAGCAGCGCTCGCGGAAGCGCGCGTAGCGCGCGAGCGAGCGGCGAATCCGCTCGATCTCGATCAGGTCGGTGCCCACGTGAACGCTCACGCGATGTGCTCCTCGAGCCACTCGGGGAGGTGCGCGATCGAGGAGACGATCCCGTCCGGCTGGACGCGCGATGCCTCGACTGCGTCCGGCCGGAACTTCCCGGTGCGAACGAGGACGGCGTGCATCCCCACGCCGCGGGCTCCGACGACGTCGGTCTCGAGATCGTCGCCGACCATCCACGTCATCGCCGGCTCGGCGTCGAGCGCGCGGCAGGCTGCGTCGAAGTAGGCGGGGCTCGGCTTGCCGAGCACGGTCGCCGTCGTCTGCGCCGCGTACTCGAGCCCCGCGACGTAGCAGCCGGAGTCGAGCAGCGGCCCCCGCTGCGTCTGCCACCAGCGGTTGCGGTGGAGGCAGTACAGGTCGGCGTCGAGCTCGAGCTCCCCGAATGCTCGCGCGAGGTTCATGTAGGAGAAGACGAGATTGGTCTCGGGCGAGTCGTCCGCGCCTCCGATCAGGACTGCGTCGGCGTTGTCGCCGACGAGTTCGATCCCCTCTAGGTCGCCGACCAGCGCGTGCATGACCAGTGCCAGGACGCGCTTGCCCTTGAGCGCCTCGACGGCCGCGTCCGCCGTCGTCTGCACCTCGGTCACGTCGAGGTCGATCCCGCTCGACTTGAGGCCTGCCGCGAGAACCGCTTTGGAGCGCGTCGTGTTGTTCGTGACGAAACGAAGCCGGTGCCCGGCCGCACGCAAGCGTCGTACCGCGTCGGCCGCACCCGGCAACGGTTGACCGGAGACGTGCAGGACGCCGTCCACGTCGAGCAGAATCGCGGCCATGGACGGAGACTCTATTCGCGTCACGCGCTCGGTACTTCTTCCGCTGGCGGAAGTGGAGTTGCAGGTCTCGCGCTCGAGCGGCCCCGGCGGGCAGCACGCGCAGAAGTCCGAGACCCGGGTCGTCGCCGTCTTCGACGTCGAGGCGTCGAACGCGCTGACCGATGCGCAGAAGCGGCGCGTGATCGCGCGCGCCGGTCCGGTGCTGCGCGCTGTGGCGCAGGACGAGCGGAGCCAGTCGCGCAATCGTGAGCTTGCGGTCGAGCGGCTCGTCGCCGCGCTGCGGGAAGCGCTCCACGTGGAGCGGAAGCGCGTGCCGACGAAGCCGACTGCCGCGGCCCGTAAGCGTCGACTGGAGCAGAAGAAACGGCGCTCCAAGACGAAGCGGCTACGGCGCGAGCTCGACTAGGGATCGACCGTTCGGAGCTCCGCGTTCGCGCGAGCGAGCTGCTGGGCAGTCGGATGCGGACGTCCGAACCAGACGAACAGGGACCTCTCGATCGAACCCGTTCGGCCGCTGAACTGGAAGACGCTGTACCTCCTGGGCTCCCCTTCGAACGGGCCGGTGACATCGCGCGCCCGAATCCGCGGTGGCCACGGTTTGCTTCCGATACGCGACGGACGTTCGCTGCCGTTCAGTTCTTGGATGACGATGCCATCCGGCGGAAGAGGAGCGAGCGTCCGATGCGGCGGGACGCAATCCCCACAGTCCCGATACACCACAGTCGAAGCCCAACCGTCCGCCTGAACGCACCGCGCCCGCGAGACACCGGTACCTGCGCCGGTCGCGCGCCGACGTGCCAGTCGGCCGCCGCGCGGAAGTGAGGCGCCTCGACGGAAAGACCAGCGCTGCAGCAGCCGGCGGCAAGCAGGCACAGCGCAAGTGCGGTCAGCGCGAGCCTGGTCACGCCTCGTTTACGCGCGAGCCATCTCCCGGGGTCCCAGGATCAAACGATCGCGGTATCCCCCGGACCCGGACCAGGCGGCGCCTCCACCTCGACGCGCGGCAGCCACTCGAGCCAGCTCGGCAGATACCAGCTCAGCTTGTCGAGCAGCACGAGCGTGCTGGGCAGCACGACCGAGCGGATGACGGTCGCGTCGAGCAACAGCGCGATGGCCACGCCGAAGCCCATCTGCTCGAACATCACGAGCTTGCCCGCAGCGAAACCGGCGAACACGACGACGATGATCACCGCGGCGCCGGTGATGATCCGTGCCGTCGAGCTGACGCCCCACACCACGGCATCCCTCGTCGATCCGGACGAGTCGTAGCGTTCCTTGATCCGGCTCATCAAGAACACCTGGTAGTCCATCGAGAGCCCGAACAGGACCGAGAACAGGAAGAGCGGCACCCAGGCGTCGATCACATGCGTGTGCTGGAAGCCGAACAGGCCCGCGCCGTGGCCGTCGAGGAAGACGAGCGTCAAGAGGCCGTACGCCGCACCGACCGAGAGCAGGTTGAGCAGCACCGACACAAGCGCGACCACGACCGAGCGGAACGCGACCGTGAGCAGGATGAAGCTCAGCCCGAGCACGAAGAGGAGCACGTACGGGGTCGGGTTCGTCACTGCGTCGAAGTAGTCGACGTTCTCCGCCGTCGTGCCGCCGACGTAGACCTTCGCCCCGCTCCCGGCGAAGATCGACGGGATCACGCGCGCGCGGAGGTCGCGCACCGTACTGATGGCCCGGCCGCCCGCAGCGTCTCCGCCCAGCGGCGAAGTGAGCAGCGCGACGTTCTCGCCCGACGAGGTCTGGACCCTCCCCGGCCCGAACCGTCCCCCCGCTGCGAGTTGTCTGTCGAGCCGGGCGAGATCGCGGTGAACTTCGGACGGGTTGCCGCCGACGGCCACGATCTCGACGGGCACCGGGCTCTCCACCGGGAAGGCCCGTTCGAGGAGAACCTGGCCCTGTTTCGAGGGCAGGTTCGGCGGCAGCGTGCTGACGCCATTCGCGCCGATGTGCATGCCGAAGATCGGCGCGGCGCAGGCGAGCATCCCGGCGACCGCGACGACGAGCCAAAGGGCCGGCCGGCGCAGCACGCCTTCGACGATCCGCTTCCAGAAGCGACCTTCCGAGGTGTCGGTCCGACCGAGGTTCCGGCCGAGGTACGGGACGCGCAGGGAGTTGACGCGGTCGCCGACGAGGCTCAGGAGCGCGGGCAGCAGCGTGAGCGCCGCCGCGACCGAGACGATGCCGACGAGGATCGCGCCGAGTGCGAGGCTCCGCATGATCGAGGTCGGCACGATGAACATGCCGAGCAGCGCGATCACGAACGTGCTCCCGCTGAAGAGCACGGCGCGGCTGGCGGTCGCGCCGGTACGGGCGATCGCGTCCTCCTTCGCCAGCCCGTGCCCGCGTTCTTCGCGATAGCGGGAGACGACGAACAGCGAGTAGTCGATCCCGAGCGCCAACCCCATCCCCGTGAGCATGTTGACGATGAACACCGAGAGCGTGAATCCGAGCGAGACGAGCGCGACAAGGCCGAGCGCGACGATGATCGAGAGGATCGCCATCAACACGGGCACGAGGCCGGCGAAGACCGCGCCGAAGACGAGCACGAGGACGATGAGCGCGGCCGGCAGCCCGTAGGCGAGCTCGCCTTTCTCGAGATCCTGTTGCGACTGTTTGCCGAAGTCGTGGTTCGCGGTGTGGTCGCCGGTGATGCCGACCTGGAAGGCGCCGCCGTTCGCGTTCTCGACGACCTGCTCGACCTGCCCTGCTCCGGAGTCGCTCTTGATCCCGACCGATGCCAGCACCGCGTGACCGTTCGGCGAGACCGCCACCTTGCGAATCTCGAACACCTGCCCGGTCGCTTGCAGGTCGCGGACGAGACGGTTGGCGAACGCCTGGAACTGAGGCGAGCTTGCCGCGTAACGGGGCGAGGCGACCACGACCACGTCGCCTTTCCCGTTGGCGTTCTGATGCGGGAACGCCCGCGCGACCGCGTCCTCGGCCTTCGTCGACTCGGGCTTACCGACGACGTGCGAGTTGGACGTCAAGCCGTGGAGCGAGGTCGCCACGAGCACGAGAGCCATGAGCACAGCAGCGCCCCAGAACACGAGCGTCAGCCGCGGACGCCCCGCACACCCCCGAGCCAGCCGCTCGGTCAAACCCATGCCGGAGGTTCTACTCGACCGTGACCGTCTTGGCCAAATTGCGCGGCTGGTCGACGTTGAGGCCGCGGAGCCGCGCGATGCGGTAGGCGAGCAGCTGCAGCGGGATCACGGCGAGCGACGCCTGCAGGAAGTTCGGCGTCCGCGGCACGTAGATCACGTCATCGGCGTGGTGCTGGATGTCCTCGTTGCCGTCCGTCGCGATCGCGATCACGTGCGCGCCGCGCGCCCGTGTCTCCTGGATGTTCGAGACGATCTTGTCGTAGACGTGGATGTTCGTCGCCACGACGACGACCGGCGTCCCCTCGGCGAGCAGCGCGATCGGCCCGTGCTTCATCTCGCCGGCGCTGTACGCGTCGGTCGGGATGTACGAGATCTCCTTCAGTTTCAGCGCGCCCTCGAGCGCTACGGGCAGGCCGATGTGACGGCCGAGGTACAGGAAGAACGGTGCGTCGTGGAAGCGCTGCGCGATCGACTCGATCGGATGGTCGCCGTCGAGGAAGTCCTGCATCTTCTGGGGCAGCTCGTGCAGACGATCGAGGATGAATTCGATCTCGTCCTCCGGCAGCGTGCGCCGGATCTCGGCGAGCCTCAGTGCGAGCAGGCTGAGCAGTGCCACCTGCGCGGTGAAGGTCTTCGAGGCGGCCACGCCGACCTCCATCCCGCAGCGTGTGTAGAGCGTCGCGTCGGCCTCGCGCGTGATCTGCGTCCCCATCAGGTTCGTGATCGCAAGCGTTCGCGCGCCGCTCTCGCGCGCGAGCTTCATCGCGTTGACCGTGTCGCGCGTCTCCCCCGATTGCGAGATCCCGATCACGAGCGTGTCCTTCGACAGCACCGGATTGCGGTAGATCCACTCGCTCGCGATGTCGGGCTCGACCGGAACGCGCGCCCACTCCTCGAGGATGTAGCGGCCGACGACGCCGGCGTGGTACGCGGTGCCGCACGCGACGATTACGATCCGGCGCAGGTTGCGGACCTCGAGCTCTGTCAGGCCGAGCGCCTCGAGCATGAGCTTGTGGCCGCGGACGCGGTCGCCGATCGTCTCGGCCACGGCTTCCGGCTGCTCGAAGATCTCCTTCAGCATGAACGTCTCGTAGCCGCCCTTCTCGGCGCTCTCCTCGTCCCAGTCGATCTCCTGCGGCTCGGGCGCCTCGACCTCGACGCCGTCGACGAAGAAGCGCACGCCGTCGGGTGTGACCTCGACGACCTCGCCGTCGCGGGGATGGATGACGGTGCGGGTCTCGCTGAGGAAGGCGGCGATCGAGGAGGCGAGGAAGTTCTCCCCCTCGCCGAGCCCCACCACGAGCGGCGTCTGGTGCCGGACGCCGACCAGCAGGTCGGGCTGGTCGTGATGGACGGCGACGATCGAGAAGTGCCCTTCGAGCTGCGGGTACACACGTGAGAGCGCCTGCACGAGGTCGCCTTCGTAGGCCTCCTCGAGCAGATGGACCACGGTCTCGGCGTCGGTCTCGGACGTGAGCGTGTGGCCGCGACCGGTGAGCTGCTCACGCAGCTCCATGTAGTTCTCGACGATCCCGTTGAGGACGATCGCGAGCCGGTCGGGCTCGCAACCCGTGAGCGGGTGCGCGTTCTGTTCGGTCACGCCGCCGTGCGTCGCCCAGCGCGTGTGGCCGAGTCCGTGATGCGAGTGCGAGTCGTTCGGGCCGGCGGCCTCGACGAGGTTGCCGAGGTTGCCGACCGCGCGCACGTAGTCGAGTGCGTCGTCTTCGCGCAGAACGATCCCGGCGGAGTCGTAGCCTCGGTACTCGAGTCGGCGCAGTCCCTCGAGAAGTAGTGGCTTTGCTTCGCGCGACCCGACGTATCCGATGATTCCGCACACGTCCGCTCCTTTCCCCGCTGGGCGAAAACGCTCCCAGAAAATACGAAAAGCCCGGCCTCATGGCCCGACCGCAGCGTCGCGGGCGGGTCAGCCGAGCTCGCGTGTCACCAGGTCGGCAACGCTAGCACAGAGGTCTTCCGCCGCCTCCTGCGTCTCGGCCTCCGCCAGCACGCGGACGACCGGCTCGGTGCCGGAAGGCCTCACGAGGACTCGTCCTGCACCGCTCAGCTCGGAATTGACCTTCTGCACCGCCGTGATGAGACCGTCCGGCAGCGGCCCACGCCCCGCGCGCGGCAGGTTCCGCATCACCTGCGGGAAGTGCGGCATGACCGCCACGGCCTCGGAGAGGCGACGGCCTTTCAACGCGCGGCAGAGCAGGAGCCCGGTGACAAGGCCGTCTCCCGTCACATGGCCGTCGAGCCAGATGAGGTGGCCGGACTGCTCGCCTCCGAGCTGCATTCCCTCGCGGCGCAGCGCGCCGAGGACGTAGCGGTCGCCGACGTCGGTGACGACGACGCGGATCCCTCGCTCCTCCATCAGGCGGTGGAAGCCGAGGTTCGTCATCGTGGTGACGGCGACGCCGTCGACCTCGAGGTCGAGCGCAAGGACCGCAAGGATCTGGTCGCCGTCGACCGGCTCGCCTCGCTCGTCGACCGCGAGCATGCGGTCGCCGTCGCCGTCGAAGGCGATCCCGAGGTCGAAGCCGCCCTCGCGGACGACGCCCGATAGCGCGGCGAGGTCGGTCGCCCCGCAGCCGACGTTGATGTTCGTCCCGTCGGGGTCGTCGCCGATGGCGGTCACGTCGGCGCCGAGTTGGCCGAACGCCTGCGGCGCGAGGCCGGCGTAGGCGCCGTTCGCGCAGTCGACGGCGATGCGCAGCCCGGACAGATCGGTGCCGAAGCGCTCGAGCACGTGCTCGAGGTAGCTGTCGGCCGCAACCTCGATCCGGTCGACTTCTCCACCGCCGGGAGCCGGCGCGTCGAGCAGCGCTTCGATCTCCTCCTCGGTCTCGTCCGTCAGCTTGCGGCCTTCGCGATCGAAGAACTTGACGCCGTTGTACTCGGGCGGATTGTGCGAAGCCGAGATGACCGCGGCAAGATCTAGGCGGAGAAGCGCAACCGCCGGTGTCGGCAAGACGCCGGCGAGGACTGCTGTCCCTCCCACGGAAGCGACTCCACGCGCGAACGCGTCCTCCAGCTCCGGGCCGCTGGCGCGCGTGTCGCGTCCGACGAAGACCCGCCCCGAATCGCACCAGAGCGCCGCCGCCTTGCCGAGCCGCTCGACCAGGTCGACGGTGATCGTCTCACCAACGACACCGCGGACACCGTCCGTTCCGAAGTACTGCCGCGCCACGGCGCGGGAGGCTAGCGCTTCGAGAACTGCGGCGCCTTGCGCGCCTTGTGCAAGCCGGCCTTCTTGCGCTCGACCTGGCGTGCATCGCGCGTGAGGAAGCCCTCGCGCTTCAGCGGGATGCGCAGCTCCGGATTCGCCTCGACAAGCGCGCGGGCGATGCCGTGTCGCACTGCACCAGCCTGCCCTGTGAGGCCTCCGCCGTGCACCCGGACGCGCAGGTCGTACTGCCCCTCGAGGCCGACGACCTTGAGCGGCGAGACGGCGATGGTCTGCCACACCGAGCGCGGGAAGTAGTCCGCGAGAGTGCGGCCGTTGACCCACGTCGCGCCGTCGCCGGGACGCAGGATCACGCGCGCGACCGAGGTCTTGCGCTTGCCGGTGCCGCGGTACTGGGCGACTTCGCTCACCGAGCAGGCTCCAGCGGCTTCGGGTTCTGGGCCTCGTGCGGATGCTCGGGGCCGGCGTAAATCTTCAGCTTCGTGATCTGTTGCCGCGCGAGCCGGTTCTTGGGGAGCATCCCCTTGACCGCGACGCGGAGCACCTCGGTCGGCCGGCGGTCGAGCTGCTCGCGCAGCGTGCGGCTGCGCAGCCCGCCGGGGTAGCCCGAGTGGCGGTAGTACCGCTTCTGGTCGAGCTTGTTGCCCGTCACGTGGATCTTCTCCGCATTGACCACGATCACGAAGTCGCCCGTGTCGATGTGCGGCGTGTATTGCGGCTTCCGCTTGCCGCGGAGTGTGTCGGCGATCTGGGTCGCGAGACGGCCGAGTGTCTTGCCCTCGGCGTCGACGAGATACCACTCGCGCGTGACTTCTCCCGGCTTGGCGCTGTAGGTCTTCATAGAAAGCGGCGGACACGTGCCCGCCGGCGGCCGATTGTAGCGAAAGCCTGCCGCAATCCCCGCTCGAATGCGACCGCTCCGCCGTGCGAGGGATGGCGGACGTACGGCGCGTCCAACGTGGCGGCCGCCAGCCGTCCGACGCCGATGACGACGCGTCCTCTCGTCAATGCCTCGAGGAACGGCGCTGCGGCTCCAACCTCGGCCCGCGTCGGCCTCCGGTTCGAGCTCTCGCCTCCCGGGTGGGTCGGCACGACATTCCAGAGCAGCACCTCGTCCTCGACGCCGAGCGCCGCGAGCACGCGGTGCACGATCGTCGCGCTCGCCTCGGCCGGGCCTGAGCCGGTGAGCTGGCGCTCGGAGGTGAAGGGAATCCCGCTGACCCGTGCCCCGCGGTAGCCGGCGGCCTCGCCCACGAGGACGACGGGCGCGTCGGCGTGCGCGCCGAGGTAATCGAAAAGCCGCCCTTGCAGGAGCGACGATGCGGCGTACTGGTTGTAGGTCTCGCCGATCTCCGCGCCGGCGAGCCGCTCTACGAACTCCAGCGGTTCCACTGCACGACCTCGTCGTGCGCCCGGCGGCGCTGGGAGAAGACACTCGACGCACGTTCCCACTCGGGATCTTCGGCCGGCTGGCCGACGGTGACGCCGGTCACGATCGTGAGCTCGTCAGGAATCGCGAGCAACTCGCGCACACGCGCGTCCTCCTCGACCGGGACGCCGTAGACCCCGGCGCCGAGCCCCTCCTCGAGCGCGGCGAGCCACAGGAGCATCAGAGCGGCACCGGCGTCGACGTGCCAGAACGGCACCGGCCATACGACTTCGACGCCGCCCGTGGCCGCGAGCTTGTCGGGCTGGGTGTAGCGGTCGTGGTAGTCCTGCTCGCGCGTCAGGACGAAGATGTGCGCGGCAGCGCTGCGGAACCACGCCTGCGAGCGCTCGTCGTCCTCGGGGTCGATGAGCGCCTCGATCACGTCGGGGTCGTCGACGACGAGCAGGCGCAGGCCCTGGCTGTAGCCGGCGTTCGGTCCGCGCCGCCCCGCACGCGCGATCCTCTCGAGCGTCTCGCGCGGCACGCGCTCGCCCGTGTAGCTGCGGACGGACCGGCGCTTCTTGAGGAGGTCGTAGAAGGACTGCATGTGGCTAGTGACCGACGATGTAGTAAATCCAAGACCCGCCGCTGCGCCGGATTCCCCACCTCTTGGCGCTACTCGGAGCGTGATACCGAAGCGTGAGACGCGTGAAATGTCCGTGCTCGGGTCGGAACGCCACGACCTTGACCGCGTGTGCCGAGAAGCTGCCGTTCGCACAGCTCGGCTTGCAGTCGTCGATCCAGACCGCTCCGGATCCCGCTGCGCGGGTCGGGGTCCAGCTCTGCCACTGCAGATGCCCGGGGTGCCTTGCGCCCGTCCCGTCGAAGCCGCCGAGAATCGCCGAACCGTCTCCTGTGTAGAGGATGCTCGCGGGCCTCACCTGCCAGGTCAGGCGGAAGTGTGCGGCGTCTCCCAGCAGGGTGGTGCGTGAGGTAGAGGCCGACGCGACCGGCACGACCAGCGCCAGAAGCAGAGCCGTCGTCAGCCCGGCCAGCCTCATTCCCACTCGATGGTGGCGGGCGGCTTCGACGTCACGTCGAGCACCACGCGGTTCACTCCCGGGATCTCGTTCACGATCCGGGCCGAGATCGTCTCGACCAGGTCGTACGGGAGTCTCGCCCAGTCGGCCGTCATCGCGTCGTCGCTCGTCACGGCGCGGATCACGATCGGGTAGCCGTACGTGCGCTCGTCGCCCTGCACGCCGACGGAGCGAACCGCCGGCAACACCGCGAACGACTGCCACAGCTCGCCGTAGAGACCGGCGCGCCGCACCTCTTCCTGCAGCACGGAGTCGGCCTGGCGCAGGATCTCGAGCCGCTCCTCGGTCACGGCGCCGATGATGCGGATCGCGAGGCCCGGGCCGGGGAACGGCTGGCGCCAGACCATCCGCTCGGCCATTCCGAGCTCCTCGCCGACGCGCCGCACCTCGTCCTTGAAGAGGAGCCTCAGCGGCTCGACGAGCTTCATCTTCATGTCCTCGGGCAGGCCGCCGACGTTGTGGTGCGACTTGATCGTCGCCGCCACGCCCTCGGTGCCGCCCGACTCGATCACGTCGGAGTAGAGCGTCCCCTGCACGAGCCAGCGCACGTCGCCGAGCTTGCGCGCCTCCTCCTCGAAGACGCGGATGAACTCGCGGCCGATGATCTTGCGCTTGTCCTCCGGCTCCTCGACGCCCTCGAGCAAGTCGAGGAACCGCTCCTGTGCCTGCACGTGGACGAGCGGAACGTGGAAGTGCTCCCCGAATGTCTCGACCACCTGTTCGGCCTCGTCCTGTCGCAGCAGGCCGTGGTCGACGAAGACGCAGGTCAGCTGCTCGCCGACCGCCTTGTGCACGAGCAGCGCGGCGACAGCCGAGTCGACGCCACCTGACAGCGCGCAGAGGACGCGCTCGTGACCGACCTGCGCGCGGATCCGCGCGACCTGCTCCTCGATCACCGCGGCCGGGGTCCAGCTGGGCGGCGCCTCAGCCAGGCGATAGAGGAAGTTCTTCAGGACGTCCATCCCGTGCGGTGTGTGGACGACCTCGGGGTGGAACTGGACCGCGTAAAGGCCGCGCTCGGGATCCTCGAACGCCGCGACCGGCGTCGCGGGCGAGCTCGCGACGACGCGCGCGCCCTCGGGGGCGGCGACAACCGTGTCGCGGTGCGACATCCAGACCGTCTGCTCGGACGGGGTATCCGCGAGCAGTCGCGACTCGGTCGCTTCCATCGAGGTGCGCCCGAACTCCGAGACCCCGGTGCGGTCGACGCGGCCGCCGAGCTCGAGAGCCATCAGCTGCGCGCCGTAACAGATGCCGAGCGTCGGCACGCCGAGCTCGAACAGAGCAGGATCGACGCGCGGAGCGTCGTCGGAGTAGACGGACGCCGGGCCTCCGCTCAGGATCAGCGCGTACGGGTTCCGGGCGCGCACCGCCTCGGGCGTGATCGTGTGGCCGACGAGCTCGGAGTAGACGCGGCACTCGCGCACGCGCCGCGCGATCAGCTGCGAGTACTGACCGCCGAGATCGAGAACGAGCACGGGACGCTCCCCGCGGCCGGGAAACTCGAGAACCTGCGCCTCCTCAGCGCCGATAGTTCGGCGCCTCCTTCGTGATCGTGACGTCGTGCGGGTGCGACTCGCGCAGCCCCGCGGCCGTGATCCGGACGAAGCGCGCCTGCTTCATCTCTTCGATGGTCTCCGCGCCGCAGTAGCCCATCGCCTGGCGCAGGCCGCCGACGAGCTGGTGGACGACGTGCTGGAGCGGGCCCTTGTAGCCGGTACGTCCCTCGATCCCCTCGGGGATCAGCTTCTCGACGTCCTCGACGTCGCCCTGGAAGTAGCGATCCTTCGAGAAGCCGCGCGCTTTCATCGCGCCGAGCGAGCCCATCCCGCGGTACTCCTTGAAGCGCTCGCCCTGGACGAGGATGACGTCGCCCGGCGACTCCTCCACTCCCGCCAGCAGCGAGCCGACCATGACCGTGTCGGCACCGGCGCCGATCGCCTTGGCGATGTCGCCGGACGACGTGAGCCCGCCGTCGGCGATGACGGGCGCGCCCTCCGCGGCGGCCACGCTCGCCACGTCGTGCACCGCGCTGACTTGCGGGACGCCGACACCGGCCACGATGCGTGTCGTGCAGATCGAGCCGGGCCCGACACCGACCTTGAGCGCGTCGGCACCGGCGTCGAGCAGCGCGCGTGCCGCGCCTTCCGTCGCGATGTTGCCGGCGACCACCTCGAGGGCAACCGAGTCCTTGATCCGCGCCACCATCTCGATCACGCCGCGCGAATGCCCGTGGGCCGTATCGACGACGATCACGTCGGCTCCCGCGGCGGCGAGCGCCTGCGCCCGCTCGAGCGCATCCGGGCCGACGCCGACCGCGGCGCCGACACGCAGCCGTCCCTGCTCGTCCTTTGTCGCCTGCGGGAACTCGATCTTCTTCTGGATGTCCTTCACCGTGATCAAGCCGCACAGGCGGCCGTCGGCGTCGACCACCGGCAGCTTCTCGATCTTGTTGCGGTGGAGGATCTCCTCGGCCTCCGCGAGCGTCGTCCCCACCGGCGCGGTGACGAGATTGCGCGACGTCATCAGCGCCGAGACCGGCTGGGCGACGTCGTTCTCGAAGCGGAGGTCGCGGTTCGTGAGGATCCCGACGAGCACGCCTTCGTCGTCCGTGATCGGAACGCCTGAGACCTTGTAGCGAGCCATCAGCTCGAGCGCCGCGCTCACCTGCGCGTCGGGCGGCAGCGTCACCGGCTCGACGATCATCCCCGACTCCGACCGCTTCACCTTGTCGATCTCGGCGACCTGGGCCTCGATCGAGAGGTTGCGGTGTACGACGCCAATGCCGCCGTCACGGGCGAGCGCGATCGCCAGACGCGCCTCGGTCACGGTGTCCATCGCCGCCGAAACGATCGGAATCGCGAGCTCGATCGAAGGCGTCAGCCGCGCGCGCGTCGAGACGTCGTTCGGCAGGACGTGTGACTCGGCCGGCACGAGCAGAACGTCATCGAAAGTCAGGCCCTCGTGACCGAACTTGCGGTCGAGCTCCAGCAGCCGCTGGACGTCGTCGCCGCTCAGCTCTGCTGCTGCGTGCTCGGTCAAGAAGGGCAGGGTAACAGCGGACCAGGACGCGAATTTGACAATGCGCTAACAGCCGCGAGCTACGGTCAAGCCGTGCGGGCCCTCCTCGCTACCGCGGGACTTCTTGTCCTCGCCAGCTCGGCGGCCGCCGCAAAACCGACAGCTCACACGCTGCGGAAGAGCGCGAGCGGCACGATCGTCGCTGTCGCGCAGGACAACACCACAGCCGCCTGGCTCGCCTTCAGCGCACCAAAAGGCCCGTGCAACGCGGTGCACCTGCTCTCGCCGGGCAAGCACGACCGGAGCCTGCCGCAACCCACGTCTGGCAGCACGATCTCGACCTGCAACTGGAATCTCGGCGACGGGCAACCGCAGCTCGCCGTCGCGGCGCGCATGTCCACGGCTCTCTGGACGCTGCACGAGAGCGGCACGCCTACGTTCGACCAGGTCGTCGCGGCCTCGGTCGGCGGACCCGAGCGGCAGCTCCTCCGCTTCTCCCACGCGACCGACGGCACCGGCAGGTGGCTCGGCGGCGTCGCGGGAGCAGGCAAGACGCTCGCCTACTCCTGGGACGACGTCGAGTACGCCAACCCCGAGGCGTGCCTTTCGGGCGGCTCGTGCAAGCAGAAGATCGCGGACGGTGGGATCCGCATCGTCACGCGGACGGCCGATACAGCGCTGCCCGGGGCCAAGCCGGCGCTCCAGATCGCGACATCCGCCGGGCGCATCGCCTACATCCCCGCGACGACGGTCCACGGCCACAGCCCGTATCCGTCGAACGGCAGCTCGATCCCCATCGTGGACGCGAGCAACGGCAACACTCTCGGTCAGGCGTCGGTGGGCGGGATTCCCATTGCAATCGCGCTCTCGCCCCAAATCCTCGCCGTTCTCACGACGCAAGGGACGTCTCACGACAGGATTTCCTGGTTCTCCGCGACCAACGGGACGAGGCTCGGGAGCGTCGTCGTGTCCGGGTTTGCAGTCGTGCAACAACTCACCGCGAGCGACCACCTCATCGTCTTCCGCACGGGGATCTTCTTGCGCAGCGTCGCGATCGCGACCCATCACCTCGCGAAGCTTGCGACGACCGGCCAGAACTACGTCGGGCTGGCACTCGACGACGGCCGACTGATCTGGGGAGAGAACCACAACGGCACCGGTCGGCTTCGCGCTCTCACCGTCGGCTAGGGCCCACGAACGAAGTCGTCGGAGCAGACGCTCCTGGTGAGCCTCCAGCGCCTCGGCTCCCACACGTCGACGACCACCCGGACCGGACCTCCCTCGCCGCTGTCCGAGTGCACGGAGGTCTCACCGACCAGCTGCCGACCTGTGCGTGACGTGAACGGGTGATGGCGGGGACTCGCACGCAAGCCCACGAGCTCGGAGTAGCCGAGCGCGCGCAGTCGATCGATCTCGTCCTGCACCCAGACGCGCGCCTCGTCGAGATCGGGGTGACTCCGGGCCTTGCGGCCGAATCGCAAGCGGCCTAGGCCTCGACGGGCGCGAGCTCCACGACTTCGACGCCGCCGGCGAGCCGCGCGGCCTCGCGAGGGTCGAAGCGGCCGGCGCCCAGCTCGACGACCGACGCCGCTGCACACCCGACCGCCGTCCGCAACGCGTCGTCGACCGGGCGGCCGTTGAACCGCTCGGACAGATAGCCGGCAAGCAGGACATCCCCGGCGCCGACCGGCGCGACCGGTTCGACGCGAGGGATCGAGGCGCGGAAGCGCTGCACCCGCCGCTCCTCGCGCACGAGCGCGAAGCACGCCGTCTCCTGGGTGATGAGCACGTTGCGCGCGCCGAGGTCGGCGATCGTGTCGAGCGCCATCACGAAGTCCTCCTCGTCCATGAACTCCTGACCGACGAGGCTCTCGGCCTCCTGCTGGTTGGGCGAGACGAGATACGGCTCCGCCTCGACGCCGAGCCTCAGGGGCTCGCCTTCGCAGTCGAGGACGCACTTGATGCCGCGGCGGGTCAGGTCGTGGATCGCGTCGGCGTAGAAGTCGTTCTCGACGTCGCGCGGCAGCGAGCCGCAGAAGACGACGTAGCTCGCCACGCTCGAGAGGTAGTGAAGCTTGTCGGAGAGCATCTGCAGCTCGTCCGGCCGCACGGCCGGCCCCCACTCGTAGACCTCGGTGAGTGAGCCCGCGGTCGGGTCGACGACGGCGATCGAGGTGCGCGACTCGTCTGAGATGCGGACGAAGTCGCTGAGCATCCCCTCGAGCCCGAGGTCCTCCACGATCCGGTCGCCGGTGCGGCCGCCCGCGAGGCCCGTCGCGACGACGGGCGTCTCGAGGCGCTTCAGCGCCCGCGCGACGTTGATGCCCTTGCCGCCCGCGCTCGTGAGGCTGCTCGACGCCCGATGCCGGTGACCGAACTGGAAGTTCGGAACCGTCAGCGTCCGGTCGACCGCCGCGTTGAGGGTTACGGTGACGATCACTGCCGCTGCACCACCACGCCGGAGCGCAGGTTACTGGACGCGGATCTTCTCGCCGACGCTGAGTGCAGTCGGGTCGACGCCGGGATTGAGCTGCTCGAGCTTGGCGACACTCGTCTTCGTCTTGACCGCGATGGAGGCCAGCGTGTCGCCGGACACGACGATGTAGGTCTTCGTCTGGGCCTGGTGCCGATGCGCGTGGTGCTTCTTGCTCGTCGCGCTCGTGGTCGTCGCAGGCGGTTGCGCGTGATGCTTGCCCTGGTCGAGCCCGGCGCGGACGACGAGCGCGCCGATGGTGATCGCGGCGAGAAAGGCGATGGGAGCGACCCAGCGCGCGATGCGGTTCCGGTCCACGTTCAGCCCGCGACGAGGACGGCGCGCAGCTCGCCGGCCAGGCGCCCGGCCTCGGCCGCCGCGGCCTCCTGCCAGTCCGCGCCACGATCCGCGTAGAGGACGGAGCGCGACGCAGAGGCGAGCGCGCCCGCCGGACCGATCGAGAACGCCGCACCGAGGGCCTCGGCACTCCCACCCTGAGCGCCGACTCCGGGCAGCAGGAGCACAGACCTCGGCAGCAGCTCACGGGCCTCGGCCACCTGCCGCGGGAAGGTCGCTCCGACCACCGCCCCGACCGACGAGAGCCCGCTCTCGCCCACGCGGTCGGCTCCCCAGCGGTCGACGAGGCCGGCGACGTGCTGCCACAAGGGCCGCCCGTCGGCGAGCGGGAGATCCTGGATGTCGGCGCTGCCGGGGTTGGAGGTCCTGAGCACGACGAGCACGCCGAGTCCGTCGTGCTCGAGGAACGGCTCGACCGAGTCTGTGCCGAGGTACGGATTCACGGTCACCGCGTCGGCGATCGGCGCGAAGGCGGCAGCGTAGGCTCGGGCAGTCGACGGAACGTCGCCGCGCTTCGCGTCGGCGATCACGAGCAGCCCCACCTCGCGCGCGTAGCCGCACACCTCGATGAGCGCCGCCCAACCGTCGGCACCCAGGGCCTCGAAGAAGGCGGCCTGTGGCTTGACCGCCACTGCATGCTCGGCGACGACGTCGACGATTCCGCAACAGAACTCGACGACACCCAGACCTTCCGGCATCAGCGCGGGATCGGGATCGAGTCCCACGCAGAGCGGCGCACCCTTCCGCTCGACGGCGTCGGCGAGCCGATCTCCGAAATGACCCGCCCCGCTCACGCCTATCAGGATACGAGCCGCCCGAGACGAGCGGTCCCCGAGGCCATAAAAAGAGGCCGCCCGGAGGCGGCCTCTTGATCCTCGGAGGAGACTTGGGTGTCCTAGTAGGACGATCCCCCGGTCTTGACGGCCGTCTTGAGCGTGCTGCCGGCCGAGAACTTCGGGACGGTCGCCGCCGGGATGTCCACCTTCTCGGTCGGGTTCCGCGGATTGACCCCCGTTCTGGCCGCGCGATTCGCCGTCGAGAACTTCCCGAATCCTGTGAACGTGACCTCGCCCCTGCCCTTGAGCGTGTCCGTGATGGCCTCGAGGAACGCGTCGACTGCCTTGCCTGCATCGCGGTTGGACAGCTGCGCGCGGCGGGCAACCTCCGATACGAACTCCTGCTTCGTCACTCTCTCCTCCAGTCGCTAGATCGCTTGCTGGGCCGCACCGACCCTACCAACTCCGTGTTTGCGGCTCAACCATGCGGTTTTGCGGGGGTTTTCTCCCCCTGGAGCAGCTCTCCTGCCTGAAATAGGGGCCAGAGGCGAACGCCGTGACGCGTGAGAGCGTCCGCTCCTCCCTCCTCGCGATCGATCACGCAGACCGCCGTTCGGACGACGAGCCCGGCTTCGCGGACCGCCGAGATCGACTCGATGAGCGCTCCGCCGGAGGTCACGATGTCCTCGATGAGGCACACGAGCTCGCCTTCCTCGTACGCGCCCTCGAGGCGGTTCGCGGTGCCGTACGATTTCGCCTCGTCGCGGACGATCACGAACGGCAGCCCGCCGGCGAGCGAGGCGGCGGCGGCCAGCGGCACGGCTCCCAGCACGGGCGCGGCGACGCGCACGGCCTCCGGTTCGTGCTCGCCGACGGCGGCCGCGATGCGCTCGCCCAGCGCGCCAAGGAGGTCGGGGCGAGTCTCGAAGCGGAACTTGTCGAGGTAGTAGCGCGAGCGCTTGCCGGAGCGCAGCAGGAAGTCGCCCTCGAGGTAGGCGGCTGCGACGAGCGCCTCGCGAAGGTCCGCGTCGTTCATCCGCGCGCCGCCGTGACGACCCGCTGGGCGAGCGGCAGCAGCCTTGCTGCCTCCTGCGATCCGTCCGCGAGCGTGACGAAGGAGCCGTCGTCGAAGTAGAGCTCGAGCCGCTCGCGCCTGGAGCCGGCCCAGCGCCTGTAGATGGCGGTGCTCGCCAGCGCACCCGTCGCGAAGCCCGCGAGAGCGACGGCCTTACGTCTCATCAGCCACCGCCGCAAGACAACGCTTGAGGTCGTAGAAGACAAGGCCGGGCGACACCCGCCCGCCCGTGACGGCGACGATCGTCCGCTCATCCGCACCGGTCACTGCGAACAGGTTTCCGCCGGCGAGCTCTGCGTGGAGCTGGGTGACACGGCCGTCGTCGCGCCGGTAGGCAGCAGCGCCGTCGAGCAGCTCGCGAACGGAGCGTGCAAGAACGTCGGCCCGGGCCTCCGGCACGCCTACCGAGCCCTGCAGCTCGCCCCAGCCGGTCACCACAGCAGCGGCTTCGATCTGCGGCGAAATCTCGACGAGATCCGCGAGAGCCCGCACCGCCTCCATTGCCGTCGAGGCTATCAGCGAGGATTCAGGTGTGACGATTCGTCGCCGGCAGCTCGTGCACAAGTTCTTCGCCGACCGAGGCACCCACCTGGCCGCGATGGTCGCCTACTTCGCGCTCCTCTCGTTCGTACCCCTCGTCTTCCTCGCGCTCTCGCTCTTCGGCCTCGCCCACCGCGCCCATGCGAAGGACTTCTTCATCAAGGAGCTGAAGCACGCGTTCCCCGGGACGTCGGTCGACCACATCATCAACCTCGTCCACCACGTGCAGAACAACGCGGCGGCCCTCGGGATCATCGGCGGGGTCGGCCTGCTCTGGTCGTCGCTCTCGTTCGTCAGCGCGCTCGAGTCGGCGCTCAACATCGTCTACGGGTTGCCGAACCGGCGCTTCTTCCACGGCAAGGGAATCGCGGCGGCGTTGATGGCCGGAGTGCTGACCACTCTGTTCATCAGCCTCGTGGTCGGAGCGTTCGGAGGGGGCGTGCTCAAGCACCACCTCCGCTTCGCGGACAGCGCCGCCGTCGCCGACGTCGTCTCCCTCGGCGCCTCGCTCGCCGGCGTCTTCATCTTTCTCCTGGTCGTCTACCGCTGGCTCCCGAACACGCACGTCAGCTTCCGGGAAGCGCTACCCGGCGCCATCCTGGGATCGGTCGTGCTCGAATCGTCGTTCTTGGCCCTGCCGTTCTTCGTCCGCCACGCGAGCGTCAACGTCACGCTCCGGACGCTGGGCGGCCCGGCGATCCTCTTGCTCTGGATGTACGTGATGGCGAACGTGATGATCTTCGGTGGAGAGCTCAACTGGTGGTGGCGGGAGCGCCGCCGAGAGCGCTCAGAAGCGCGCGAGCCGCATGAGCTCGGTGGGAGTGCTCCGCCTTCCACGCATTCCCCAGTTCCGCAACCGTCCGCTCCTCGCCGTTCGGACTGAAGATCGGGTCGTAGCCGAAGCCCTCGCTGCCGTGCGGCTCGTTCGCGATCCGCCCCAGTAGGGCTCCCGTGCCGCGCAACTCGCGACCGTCGGGCGCGAGCAGGACGAGCTCCGAGACGTAGTGGCCGCGCCGGTCCTCCACCCCGTCGAGCTCGCCCAGCAGCTTCGCGATTGCGGGAGCACCCTCGGGCGCATAGCGAGCCGAGTAGACGCCGGGCCGGCCGCCGAGTGCGCCGACGGAAAGCCCTGAATCCTCGGCCAGCACCCAGCCATCAGCGTGCTCGCGCCCGAAACGAGCTTTGCTCAGCGCGTTGTCGTAGTACGTGTCGCCGGTCTCGGGCGGATAGTCGTCGCGATCGAGTGGCTCGAGGGTCCAGCCGGGAAGGAGCGCCTCCAGCTCGCGCGCCTTGTGGGCATTGCGCGAGCAGAGGACAGCCGCCAGAACGGGGGCGTCAGGGGAGCTCAACCGCGACGGCCTCGGCTTGAAGCGCTGCGATCTCGCCGATCCCTACCGCGGCCAGCCCGAGGAGCTCGTCGAGCGTCTCCCGCGCGAACGGCTCGCGCTCGGCCGTGGCCTGCACCTCGACGAGGCGGCCGTCGCCGGTCATCACCACGTTCATGTCGGTGTCCGCGCTCGAGTCCTCGGAGTAGTCGAGGTCGAGCAGCGGGACGCCCTCGACGACGCCGACCGAGACGGCGGCGACCGAGTCGCGGAATGTGCGCGAGAGACCGAAGCGGTTGAGTGCGCGCATCGCGGCGACATAGGCGCCGCAGATCGCAGCGCAGCGCGTGCCGCCGTCGGCCTGGAGGACGTCGCAGTCGAGCCACAGCGTCCGTTCGCCGAGCGCCTCGAAGTCGGCGACCGCGCGCACGGCGCGGCCGATCAGCCGCTGGATCTCGACCGTCCGCCCCTGTTGCTTGCCCCGCGCCGCCTCCCGCTGGACGCGCTCGCCGGTCGACGCCGGCAGCAGCGAATACTCAGCCGTGATCCAGCCGCGCCCCTTGTTGCGCAGCCAGCGAGGGACCTCCTCCTCGACCATCGCCGTGCACAGCACCTTCGTCCGCCCCTGCGTGATCACGACCGAGCCGTGCGGATTCTCGAGGTAGTCCGGCTCGAAGGAGATCGCACGCAGCTGATCCGGCTTGCGCCCGCCTTCGCGTCCACTCATGCCACCGCCTCCTCGAGCGTCGCCACCGTGACGTGCTCGACCTCGCGCACCGGCAGTTGGAGGAACCGGTTGCCGAGCTCGCGGAACGCCTCGGGGTCGCCGGTCGTGAGGAAGCGATACGTGCCCACGCGGTCGCGCTCGTTCTCGATCCCTTTGCGGGCGAGCGTCTCGGCCACCTCACGCGCGGTCTCCTCGGCCGAGAAGACGAGCGTCACGTCGCGGCCGAAGACGCGCTCGAAGATCTTGCGGATCAGCGGATAGTGCGTGCAGCCGAGGATCACCGTGTCGACCTCCTCTGCCTGCAGCGGTGCCGCGTATTCGCGGACGGCGCGTTCCGTCTCCTCGCCGTAGGGATCGTCACCCTCGATCAGCGGCACGAGCCGCGGACAGGCGACCGGATGGAAGGAGATACCGGCGTCGAGCGCATGGACGAGCTCCGCGTACCGCCCGGCCTCCACGGTCGCCTCGGTTGCGAGGAGGCCGACGCGCTGGTTCCGCGTCGCCTGCACGGCAGCGTGCGCCTCGGGGGTGATCACGCCGACCACCGGCACGGTGAGCTCCTCCTGCAGCCGCGGCAATGCGGCCGAGGTCGCGGCGTTGCAGGCGACGAGGATGAGCTTCACGTCCTGCTGGAAGAGATAGGCGCCGATCTCGCGAGCGAAGCGCCGGATCTCCTCGAGCGGCCGCGGCCCGTACGGCAGGCGCGCATGGTCGCCGAGGTAGACGAAATCCTCGTTGGGCATCGTCACGAGGCACTCGTGGAGAACGGTGAGGCCTCCGACTCCGGAGTCGAAGACGCCTATAGGCCGCGGATCCATTCCCCGCATCGTAAATGCGCGCTAGCGTGAAGCTCGTGAGACGGGCCAGGGTCGTCTTCACCATCCTTGCCGTAACGATCGTCTGTGCCGGGAGTGCGTCGGCGGCGCGCCGCGACACGCCGACACCGCAACCCGTGACGATCATCGCCACGGATGGGACGCACCTCGCCTGCAATCTCGTGCTTCCCGACGGTTCGCCACCCGCCGGCGGCTGGCCCGGGCTCCTGCTGTTCCCCGGCCTCGGACTGACGAGTTGGCAGACAGCCGAGACGGAGGTGTTCGCACCTGCCGGATTCGCGTCTCTCGACTGCGACGCGCGCGGGACCGGTGCATCCGGCGGCAAGTTCGACCTCGACGGCGCAAAAGACGTGCAGGACGTGCACGACCTCTTCAACTGGCTTGCTGCTCGCCCGGACATCTCCGACACCGAGATCGGCGCCTTCGGCACCGGGCTCGGCGGCGCAGACGTCTGGAACGCGGCCGTCGCAGGTGTCCCGTTCAAGGCGATCGTCCCCGGACTCACGTGGACGAGCCTCGGGCGGGCGCTGATACCGGACGGCGTCGTCAAGACGAACCTGCTCGACCAGATCACGGGCCACTCCCCGCTTTCGAACTGGGACCCGACGCTCGGCCAGGTGGGCCAGGACCTGGGTCGCGGCCAGGCGACCGCAGCGGTCAAGCAAGCGCTCGAGGGACGCTCCTCGCTCGCCCGACTGCACTCACTCACGGTGCCGACGTTGATGATTCAGAACCGGTACGACCTCTTTTTCGATCTCGGCCAGGTGACCGCTGCCTACAAGCAGCTCGCAGGGCCGAAACGCCTGTACATCAGCCCTGCGACGCGCGCCCTGCCCGAGGTCGCCGCCTGGTTCAGCGAGTACCTCTCCGGCGGCCCGCCGCTCGGGAGCGGCGTCGAGCTCGCGCACGCTTCGTCCGACGGAACGACGACCTCGTTCCGGAAACTGCCCCCGACCCGGACCGTCGTCGTCAACCTCCCCGGGACGAAGAAGACGCCCTCCGGCGTCCTGCACCGCTCGGTACGACTGCCGGGGGGCCCGTTCGAGACCTTCGGGGACGGCACCCTCACGGTGCACTACTCCGGCGCATCGCCGAAGTGGACGCAGATCGTCGCGTCGGTGCTCCTACAAGGGAAGGGAGCACCGGTCACCGAGGGCGCGGCGCCGATCAGCGAGACGTCCGGCGTCGTGAAGATCCCGCTCATGAACGCTGCCGTCCTGCTCCCGCGCGGCAAGCCGCTCACGGTCAGACTCGGGCCTACCGTCCCTGAAGGCGTCTTCAACGCAACGCCGCCTCCGCCGTCAGAGCGGGCGATCACGATCGGGAGCGTCACGCTGAAGCTCTCGATGCTCAAGCGCACGGTCTCGAAGTAGCGCGGTACCGTCCGCGGCATGGCCGCGGCGATCCGGATCGGGACGTGCTCCTGGGCCGACGAGGCCCTCTCGAAGTGGTTCTATCCACCCAAGCTGCCCGCGAAGGAACGCCTCGCCTGGTACGCGGAGCACTTCGACACGGTGGAGGTCGATTCGACCTTCTACCGGCTGCCGGGCGAGTCGATGGTCCAGGGCTGGGCCGAGCGGACGCCGGCGGACTTCACGATGCACATCAAGGCGTTCGGCCTGATGACGCGGCACCCGGTCAAGGCGGAGGCAATCCCCGAGGACCTGCGCGCCGAGATGCCGGTCGACGAACGCGGTCGCGTCGATCGCCCGCCGCGCGAGCTCCGCGGCGAGGTCTTTCGTCGCTTCCTCGAGGCGCTCGAGCCGCTGCGTTCGACCGGCAAGCTCGGCGGGATCCTGTTCCAGCTACCGCCGTACGTCGTCTACAAGGAGTCGTCGCTCGACTATCTCGAATGGGCGCGCGAGCAGTTCGGAAGGGACGAGATGCTCGTCGAGTTCCGTCATCGTTCGTGGCTCGACGACGAGCACCGCGCCGAGAGCCTCGCCTTCCTCGAGCGGATCGGCGCGGGCTACGTCGTCGTCGACGCGCCGCGCTCCGACACGGCGAAGAACCTCGTCCCGACCGTCGTCGCGACGACGTCCGCGACCGCCTACGTCCGCTTCCACGGTCGCAATCTCGGCACCTGGAACAAGCGCGGCGGGTCGGCGGCGGAGCGCTTCGACTACCTCTACTCGGACGAGGAGCTCGGCGAATGGGTCGAGCCGCTGCAGGAGCTCGCCGGGCAGTCTCAGCAGGCATACGCGTTCTTCAACAACAACGCCACGTCGGAGGATCCGGAGAACCCACTCGGCCACATCGCGCAGGCGGCGACGAATGCGTTCCAGCTGCGCCGGCTGCTCGACGTGAACCGCATCGCAGCCGACGGGGGAACGTAGGCTCGCGCGGTGAACGTCCTCTCGATCGTGCACGGCGAGGACGCCGGCCCCGAGCTGTTCGGTCCGCTCGTCGCCGAGGCCGGCCACCACCGCGACAACTGGAGCTTCGAGCGCGGAACGCCGCCGCCGCCGCTCGAGGAGTACCACGCCGTTTTCGTGTTCGGCGGGTTCATGCACCCCGACCAGGACGATCTGTTTCCGTGGTTGCGCGACGAGACCGAGTGGCTGCGCGGGCTGGTCGAGCAGCGGATGCCGACGCTCGGCATCTGCCTCGGCTCGGAGCTCCTTGCGAGGGCGACCGGCGCGTGGGTCGGACGGTTGCCGGTTCCCGAGATCGGCTGGGAAGAAGTCGAGCTCACGGCTGCGGCCGCCTCCGATCCCGTCTTCTCGCCACTGCCTGCGCGCTTCGACGGCCTGATCTGGCACCACTACGCGCACGACCTGCCCGAGGGAGCCGTAGCGCTCGCACACAGCGCGGCGTCTTTGCAGGCGTTCCGCCTCGGTGACGCCTGCTGGGGAGTCCAGTTCCACCCCGAGGTGACCGAGCCGCAGCTCGGGCGCTGGATCGGCGACGAGAGCGATCCGCCGCCTGATCCCGAACGGCTGCGGACGGAGATACGCGCGCAGATCGGTCGGTGGAACGAGCTCGGGCGCCGTCTCTGCCGCTCGTTCCTCGCCGCGGCCGAGCAGTTGCGTGCCGGCTGACGCACTCGCGCTGGTTCTCACAGCGGCTGTCCTCCACGCGGGCTGGAACGTCCTCCTGCGCGGGTCCGAGGATGTCGAGGCTCGCACGGCCGTCGTGCTCGCGATCGCCGTCGTGCTCTTCGCTCCCGTCGCCATCGCGACGTGGTCGGCCTCCTGGTCGGTTGCGCCGTACGTCGCCGCGTCGGCTGCGTTCGAGGGCGTGTACTTTGCGCTGCTCGTCGCCGCCTATCGCCGGCGCGAGCTGTCGGTCGTCTATCCGATCGCCCGCGGCTCGGCACCGCTTTTCGTTCTGCTCGGGTCGGCGATCGTGCTGGGCCGCCACGTTTCGGCGGCTGCCGCGGCCGGCGTCTGCCTCGTCGCCGTCGGGGTCGTGCTCGTGCGGGGAGTCAAGCGCGGAGCCGAGGGTGTGCTCGTCGCGCTCGCGATCGGCTGCGCGATCGCGGCCTACACGCTCGTCGACAAGGACGGGCTGAAACACGCAGGCACGCTTCCGTACCTCGAGCTCGTCCTCGTCCCGGTCGCCGTGCTCGCCGTCCCGGTCGTCGCGCGGCGGCGCGGGACGGCGGCGCTTCGCGCCCAGTTGACGATCTCGACGCTGGTTGCGGCGGTGGCTTCGTTCACCGCGTACTGGCTCGTGCTGGCAGCGCTGCGCCACGCGCCCGCTCCCGAGGTCGCCGCGGTGCGGGAAACCAGCGTCCTGTTCGCCGCGCTGTTCGCCGGCACGTTCTTACGCGAACGCGTCGGATTCGAGCGCTTCGCCGGAGCCGCTGCAGTCGCCGGCGGCGTCGCGCTGATCGCGCTGTCCTAGCGCATTGCTTGACTGGCGGCCGCGCGGTGTTCAGGATGCCCCGCGATCGTCGGGGGACTGAGGCGGAAGCTCGGAGGTGGACGGCATGGAGTTCGATCCGAAGCGGTTCAGCACGCTGGACTGGGTGATCGTCGCAGGCGCGGTGGTCGCGTTCATCGCGGCGTTTCTGCCGTGGTACGGCGCAACCGTCGGGCCGTTCGACGCGTCGGTGAGCGGCTGGTCGGCCGGCTTCTCGGCGTGGGCAGGCGCGCTGCTCCTGACCGCAGCGGGCGCGCTCGTGGCGCTCCGCCGCTCGGGTGCCTCCATGTCCTCGGTCGGCCCGGTGGGTCCGTCGGCGTTCGTGGTGCTCATCGCCGGACTCGGGTTGCTGCTCGTGATCATCCGCTGGCTGAGCTTTCCGACGTATCACGCCTCCAACTTCAGCGCGAACGTCGGAGCTCGCTACGGCATCTACCTGGCACTGATCGCCGGCATCGCCGAGGTCACCGCCGCGGTGATGTCGATGCGGTCCTCGGGAGAGCCGGTGCCGTGGGCTGCTCAGGCCGGGCACCATCAGGAACAGGCGGAAGCTGAGCCGGAGGCGCCTGCAGCAACCGAGCCTGCACCCGAGGCGCCCCCAGCGGCAGAGGAGTAGCGCTAGCGCTCGAGCGGAAGCTCGTCGTGACGGCTCCACTCGTGCCAGGAGCCGGCGTAGTTACGCGCGTCGTAGCCCGCGGCGCGGAGTGCCAGCGTGGCCAGCGCCGAGCGAGACCCGGAGTGGCAATAGGCGACGATCTCCGTTCCCTCGGGCAGTCCGACGAGCTCACGGACGCGCTCGGGTGACGCCGGACGGCCCGGCGCCTCGAAGAGCGCTCCGACGTCGAGGTTTCGCGCGCCGGGAATGTGGCCCTGGCGCGGATCGCATTGGTTCCCGCGCCGCCCCGAGAACTCGTCGGGCGTTCGCACGTCGAGCAATGTCAGCGCCGGATCGCCGAGCCGGTCCGCGAGCCCCTGCCGCGTCGGCAGCGCGCTCGGATTCGGCTCGAGATCGGCCTCCGCCTCGCGCACAGGCTCGAGCTCGACGACTCCCTCCTCGAGCTCGCCGCCCCAGCCGGCGACTCCGCCGAGCAGGATCGCGACCTGCGGATGTCCGGCGAGTTCGGCCATCTGTACGGCCGGCATCGCGCCGACGCCGTCGCCGCGGTCGACGAGCACGAGCCGCTCGCGTCCTGTGACTCCGTGGCGCCGCAGCCGAAGCGCGATCTCGCGGGCGAGCGCGCGCGCGGACTCCTCGTCAGCCGCCGGCGGCGGCGAACCGAGCACAAGCGGCCGCGAGCCGGCGATGTGACCGCGCATGTGAGCGTTCGGACCGCGAACGTCGCCCACGACGAGATCCTCGTCGCCGAGATGCTCCGCGAGCCAGGCGGAGTCGACCACCGCTTTCACAGGGCAGCGACGAGCTCTGTCTCGGCGGCGATTGCAGGCCGCTGCTCGAGCCGCTCGAGCCACTCGGTGATCGAGCCGAAGCCCTCGAGCTCGACGCCGAGCATGTCGCGGGCGCGCAGGAACCACGGCACGAGCGCGATGTCGGCCAGTCCGTACTCCGTTCCGCTGAGGTACGGCTGCTCACCGAGCAGCGCGTCGAACCGGCCGAGCACTGCGTCGAACCTGTCGCGGGCTCCCTCCTCCTCACGCCGCAGGGCGTAGTACGGAGAGGTCAGATCGCCGTCGCGGAAGATGAGCAACCGAACTGCGGCCCGGTCCGCCGGGTCGGCCGGCAGCAGCGGCGGCTCGGGGTAGCGCTCCTCGATGAACTCCATGATCACCGCCGACTCCGGCAGCGGGACGCCGTCGTCCTCCTCGATGACGGGGACGCGCCCGGCCGGGTTCTTCTCGTAGAGCCAGCCGGGCCGATCGGAGAGATCAATCTCGACGATCTCGTGATCGATTCCCTTCTCGGCCAGGACGATGCGTGCCCGCGCGGCATACGGGCAGCGCGAGGCGCTGTAGAGCGTGATCATGGTTTGACCCCCATTACGGTTGCGATCTGTTCGTAGAGCTCCTGGGCAGGCGGCAGCTCACTGGACGAGGCTGCCGTCTTCGCTACTTCGCGGACGCGTCGCGGGTCGGCGCCGGTCAGCCGGCCGACGACCGTGGCGTTGGCGCCGAGCGCGTATACGTCGCCGGGCGGCAGCGGTCCGAAGTACTCGGGGACGGAGAGGTACTCGTCGATGTCGGAGCCGCGGTCGAAGAGGTCGTAGCGGACGACGGCCCCGCGCTGTACGCCGAGCGAGAGCGTGACGCCGCCACTCGTGTACGAAAGCTCCTTCGCAAGCGCCTTCAGCCGCTCCGGATCCTCGTCGGTCGCATCCGAGCGGACGCGCACCCAGTTCCCTTCGACCTCGACATCGGGCTCGAGCCGCAGGTACTTGGCCGCGTCTCTCTTGACCTTGTCGACGTCGTCGGTCTGGACATGGACGAAGCCGAACGTCGGCCCGTCGGCCGGAACGAGCCGCTGCGCGAGCTCGTCGAGACGCGCGGCAACCACGAGCTCGACCGGCTCGAAACCCCAACGCTCGTACACCGCCCGGGCGTCGGCGTTCGACGCGAGCACATGGAGCTCCAGCATCTCCAGGCCCCGCTCTCGCCCGAGGTCTACGGCCTCGCGCATCAGCTCGGCGGCGAGGCCCTTGCCGCGCGCGCGGGGTCGCACATGCAGGAGGTCGAGCTCTGCCGTCCTCGACCCGATCGTCGACACAACGGCGATCCCGTCTTCGTCCGCGAGCAGGACGCCGCCGTCGGCGAGCGCCTTCTCGATGCGCCCGAAGTCGTCGTCGTGGTCCGGGTCGCGCCAGGGCGCGTCTTGAATCTCGCCGCCGAACTCGTCCCAGAGGTCGCGGACGAGCGGCAGGTCGTCGGCAGTCGCTTGACGGATCATGGGGTCAGGAACTGTGCAAGTAGGTAGTGCGCAGTCAGGTTCTGGAACGGCTCGAAGCGCTCGCCCGCCGCGCGGACGTCGACGTCACCATAGAGCGCGCGCACGGCCTTGCGCAGGGCGAGGTCGCCGGCCGGCCACGCCTGCGGGCGGCCGAGGTGGCGCGCAAGGAACCAGTCGGCCGTCCACTCCCCGAGCCCGCGCAGGGCGGTGAGCTGCGCCTTCACGTCTTCGTCCGGGAGGAGTGCAAGACCACCCAGGTCGAGCTCCGAGCGTGCGAGACCGACCACGTACTCGGCCTTGCGCCGCGAGAAGCCGAGCGAGAAGAGCTCCTCCTCGGAGGCCGAGGCCAGCCGCTCGCGCGTCGGGAACGCCCAGACCCGTCCGACGCGCTCGCCGAATCGCTCGACGAGCCGGTTGCGGATCGCGACCGCCGAGAAGAGCGAGACCTGCTGAGCCGTGATCGCGCCCACCAGCATCTCGAACGGATCCGGTGCGAGCGTGGGCCGGAACCCGGCGAAGCGGACGACGAGCGGAGCAAGCTGCTCCTCTCCCGCCGCCCACGTCGAAAAGGCGACGAGGTCGAAGTCGAAGCCGAGCAGCGTGCGTACGAGCGGCTCCGTCTCTCCGTCGAACGGCTCGACGTCGACGCCGCCGTCGGCCGCGGCGATTCGCAGCTCCCTCCCGCGGTCGGCCCGGTACAGAGCACCGTCCTCCCACACCGTCGCGCGATCGAGCCCGTAGGCACGGAAGCGTGCCGTCGTCAGCTCGAGCGAGAACGGCTGAGGAGCCGGAAGGAACAGGTCTAGAGGTGCGAGGTCAGCCCGGCGCCCGAGGCGTCGGAGTCCTCGGCCGCATCGCCGTCCTGCGCGTTCGCGTACCAGGAGCGCCAGTAGGTGCCGTCGTCGAGGTCGCGCGCGAACGGCGTCAAGCGGAGCGGATTGAATGTGTCGCACATCACCGCCAGCTCGTGGGTCTCGTGCATCCCGATCGCCTTCTCGGCGAGGCCGGGCTGCGGCCCGTGCGGCAAGCCCGACGGGTGGAGCGTGATCGAGCCGACCTCGACGCCCTTCCGCGAGCCGAAGTTGCCCGAGACGTAATAGATCATCTCCTCCGACTGCAGATTCGAGTGGTGGTAAGGGATCGGCACCGCCTCCGGGTCGAAATCGAGCTTGCGCGGGCAGAACGAGCAGATCACGAAGTTCTGACCCTGGAAGGTCTGGTGCGACGGCGGCGGCTGGTGGATGCGGCCGGTGATCGGCTCGAAGTCGTGGATCGAGAACGTCCAGGGATAGAGGTAACCGTCCCAGCCGACCACGTCGAAGGGGTGGTAGTCGACGACATACGTCTGGTAGCCGCCCCGCACGCGAACCTTGACGGGGTATTCGCCGGTCTCGCGCACGGTGTGCAGCTCGGTCGGCGGATGGATGTCGCGGTGGTAGTACGGCGCGCCCTCCACCAGCATCCCGTACTGGTTGCGATAGCGCCGCGGGATCTCGATCAGGCCCGGTGTCTCGAAGACGAGATACCTCTGAGGTCCCTCCGGCTTGAAGCGGTAGGTCGTGCCGCGTGGGACGACGACGTAGTCGCCCTCGGAGTACGGCAGATCGCCGAAGATCGTCTCCAGCGTCCCCGAGCCCTCGTGGACGAAGATGACCTCGTCGCCCTCGCCGTTGCGGAAGAAATAGTCCATCGAGCCGGACGGGCGGCAGAGCGAGATCTCGACGTCGTTGTTCCACATGAGCAGGCGGCGGCCGGTGATCTCGTCGCCGTCGGGCTCGGTGTCGAACGTCTTGAAGTGCAGGTGGCCGTGCTGCTCGGGCACCCACTCCTCGCGCTCGATCGGCTCGAAGCCGGCCTGCTCCATGACGCGGCAGGGCGACTGGAGGTGGTACAGGATCGACTCGTTGCCGGTGAAGCCCTCGAGGCCCATCACCTCTTCGGTCAGGAGCGTCCCGTTGTCACGGAACTGGACATGACGCTTGCGCGGAACGTCGCCGAGGCGCTGGTAGAACGGCATGGCCGAAGGTTACTTCAGTGCTAGTGGACGACTTGCCAGACGCGGTAGCCGTTCCTGAAGCGGCCGACGAAGACGACTCTCTCGGAGAGACTCGCGCTGGGAAGGAAGGCGCGAAGCGTGACGTAGACGACGACCGTGCGCCGCCAGACACGCGTGCCGCACTCGAACTTCGCCTCGGCGCCCCGCCCGCGATCGTCGGTCGCGAGAGCCGCCGACACGACGTGCGGCCGGTCCGACGGGCGGGCTGAGCGGATCGCGGCAGCTGAGGCCGGCCCGATCGCATTAGCTGTCAGCGGGAGCAGGTCGCGCGTACAACCGCGCGAGCGGCCCGTGCGCGAGGCAGGTGCGACCGCTGTGACCGTGATTACCGCGAGCACCGCGACGGCCAGGACGAGCAGGCGCTTCACCGCTCTCGATTCTCGCCCTCGAGCGCCAGCGTCGCAAGCCTTCGCCCGACCGCCGGCGCGAACTTGAACCCGTGCCCGGAACACGCGGAGCCGATGACAACACGTCCGCGCCGCTCGAGGATGAACCGCTCGTCCGCCGTTGTCGTGTAGAGGCACGTCTGCGCCTCGACCGGGTCGGGGTCGGCGCCCGGGAAGCGGTCGCGTACCCAGGACGAGATGCGCTCGACGATCGCCGGGTCGGGCGGCGCCTCCGAGTCCGGATCGGCTTCCGCGCCCGCGTGGTGCGCGCCGGCCTTGAGCCCGTAGACCGGATCGTGGAGCGAGTACATGCCATGGTCGCCGGTCTCGACGTCGAGGTCGACGATCGACGGCGCCGGTGGGCCTTCGCGCCTGAAGTACGCGACCGTCTCGCGCGTCACCTTCACCGGGACGTCGGGGACGAGGTCGCGCACCCAGGAGCCGGCGGTGACGACGACGACGTCGGCGTCGAGCTCGTCGGTCGACTCGATGCGCCGGTTCGCCTCGACCTCGACACCGGCCGTTTCGAGGAACGCGTGGCGTGCCCGGTCGGCGAACACGACGCCCGCGTCGGCGATATGGAGCGCCGTCCAGCCGTCCGGGAGGTTCGCGCCAAGCGCACGCGTCTCGTCGGCGTCGAGGGGCCGGTACGGAATCCCGCATTCGTCGAGCGCGCGCGCCGAGGTGAACGCCGGGTCCGCAACGAGTTCGATCAGCCCGTAGAGACCGAGCACGTCGGGGTCGAGGTCTTTCCAGCCTGCGTACGCGTCCTGCGCGAAGCGCACCCATTCGACCTCGGGGTAGGCGACGCGGAAGATGCGCGTCCGCCCGTGGCTCGAGCCGTGAGCGTGGTCGAGCTCGAACTGCTCGTGCACGGTCACCTCGGCGCCGCGCTCGCTCAAAGCCCACGCGGTCGCGCAGCCCATGACCCCCGCCCCGACGACTGCGACCTTCATCGCACGATCAGGTCGCCGGGATAGAGCGCCGTGTTCTCTGCAGCGTGCGCGACGAGCCGCTCCCAGTCGACACCGGGCGGCGCGCCCTCGTCCGGTGTGGTCACCACCGGACCGAGCGTGAGAGCGAAGTCGCGCTGCTTCGCGCCGCGGAGCTGCGGCGCGACCCACTCGACGAGCGGCGTGAACCCGCCGATCGCGCCGTCGGCGCTGAGGATCGCGGCGACGCGCTCGACCGGCTCGGCTCCCGGCACTCCGGTGTCCTCGCCGTCCGCCTTGATCGCAGCCGGATTTGCGAAGGCGAAATCGCCGGCGTCGTCGAAGATCCGCACCGACGGCGGATGGAGCACCGGCGCGCGGAAGACCACGCCCGCCAGTGGATACTCCGCGTGCTCGCGCGCCGTCCCGCCTCCGGTGAAGAACGCCTGCAGCGTCTGCGCAGCGAGCTGGATCACCGTGTCGCCGTCGATCCGTCCCGGCCAACCACGCTCCAGATCCTGGTCGCGCGGCGAGAACATGCAGAGCTTCATCGGGGCTCCGTGTGCACCACAACGTCCGCGATCTCCGGCCGTTCGCGCCGGATGAGCTCCTCGATCCGGCTCGCTTCCGCATGCGCGGCGGCAAGCGTGTCGGCATCGAGTCGCAGGGTCAGGTAGGCGACGAGCCCTTCGCCGGTGTCGACGAAGCGCAGCTCCGACGGATCGACGCCGAGCTCCTCGCGGACGATGCGGCTCACCGTCGCGGCGTCCCCTGCGACCTCGGTACCCGCTGCCTCCTCGTCGAGCGGCTCGAGATGCGTCTGCACCGACGAGACCTCGGGAACCGCGCGCTCGATCGCACGCTCGACCTGCTCGGCGATCGCGTGCGCTTCCTCCAGCGAGAGGTCGCCGGGCAGCTTGAGGTGGAGGGAGAGCTTGGTGCCGCTGTCGACCGAGAGAACCGAGACGTTGTGCACCTCGCGAACGCGCGGGACGTCGAGCGCCGCGGCGTGCGCGCGCTCGCGCATGTCGGCATCGTCGGGACCCGTCGGCTCGACGTGGACGACGACATCCGCTTCAGGCAGCGCCGCCTGCACCGCGCGCTCGACAGCGTCGGCTGCCGCATGTCCCTGGCTGACCGCGGCTCCGTACTCGACGCCGATCACGACGTCGGCGAAGAACCGTCCCGCCGCCTGGCGCATGCGCAGCCGACGCAGCTGCACCGGCGGCCGCACGCCCTCGATGGCCAGGCGTGCCGCCTCCTCGGCATCTGCGGGAGCGCGGTCCATCAGGACGTCGACGTTGCGGCGCATCAACCGCGCAGCAGCGAGCAGGACGAGGACGGCGACGAACAGCGCCGCGATCGCATCCGCCCCCGGGTAGCCCGCACGGACGAGGAGCAGACCGACGAGCACCGCGAGCGAACCGACGAGGTCGCTTCCGAAGTGCAGCGCGTTCGACGCGAGCGCCGGGCTCGAGTAGGCGCGGGCAACTCGCCATGAGGCCGTCGTCCGGGCGAGGTCGATGCAGATGACCACGCCGATGACAAGGAATGCGTACCAGGTCGCGTTGACCGGCGAGCCACCGTCGACGAGGCGCACGATTGCGCGCCAGGAGATGAACGTGCTGGCGAGGACGAGGATCGCGCCCTCGGCGAGGGCGGAGAGGTGCTCGGCCTTGCCGTGCCCGTACTGGTGGCCGGGGTCGGCGGGCCGCACGGCGACGCCGACGGCGAAGAACGTGAGCAGCGCGGCGATGAGATCCGTCCCCGAGTCGGCCGACGCGGAGACGAGAGCGAGGCTGTGGGTCGCGAGCCCGGTGCCGAGCTTGAGTGCGATGAGCGCGACCGCTGCGGCCACCGACCAGAGCGCGGCTTTCCGCGGGGCTTCCACGCCGGAAGCCTAAAGAGAGGCCCGGTTTGCCGGCCGGGCGCCGCTCAGGAAGCGATAGGCTCGGGCGGCCAGATCAGCGCGTCCTGGCGGAACGCGAAGTGACAGCTGTGCGGCGCTCCCCCGAGCGTGAACGGCACGATTGAGGAGAGCTCGACCTCGGCCGCGGCGGGGCTGAGAAGCCAGCGGTCGTGGTGCATCTCGGCGCTCGCGTCCGCCGAGAAGAGGCGGTAGCGCTCGGTCAGGAACCACTCGAGCGAACCCAGCTCCGCGTGGAAGGTCTCGCCGTTCGCGCGGTATTGCGCAGCGAAGACGCGGCCCGGCTCACCGAGCCGTACGCACTCAGCCTCCTGCCATTCGTCCCCGGGCTCCAGGGTCATGCGCGCGTGGAAGGCGGGCACGTGGTAGATCCGCCGCACGCCAAGCGCGGCAAGCCGGCTCGAGGCGTCGATGCTGAAGAACCAGACGCCCGGCAGGCCGTCAGGCCCGCGGACATAGGTGCGGACGTTGAGCTGCAGAAACGACGAGATCCCGGGCACAGGCAGTGCCCCACGCGCCCGCAGCGCGCGCACGCGGAAGAAGACGACCGAGAGCCAGGCGCTGCCGTCGCACTCCTCGATCTCGAGCTCGTCGGGGATGCGCTGACGCAGCTCGGCTGCCGACACCGGCCAGTGCGCCCAGAAGGTGTGCTCCCACGTCTGGCCGAGCGTCCAGCGGCTCTCGGGCAGCGGGAACGGACGGTGGCCGACGCGGCGCAGCGCGCGTGCCTGCCGGCTCGCCGCCCTCGCGTCGTCGAAGAGGTCCAGCGCGACCTCTAGAGGTTGCCTCGCAGCGCCTGCTCGCGCTCGATCGCCTCGAACAGCGCCTTGAAGTTGCCCTCGCCGAAGGTCGTCGCGCCGTGCCGCTCGATCACCTCGAAGAACACCGTCGGCCGGTCCTGCGCCGTCTTCGTGAAGATCTGGAGCAGGTAGCCGTCATCGTCGCGGTCGACGAGAATCTTGTGCTCCTGCAGGATCGGCCACTCCTCGGCGATCTCGCCCACGCGGCCAGGCGCATCCTCGTAGTACGAGTCGGGAGTGTCGAGGAACACGAAACCCCGCTCCTTCATCGCCTCGACCGTGCCGACGATGTCGCTCGACGCGAGCGCGATGTGCTGTGCCCCGGCGCTCCCGTAGAAATCGAGGTACTCCTGGATCTGGCTCTTGCGCTTGCCCTCGGCGGGCTCGTTGATCGGGAACTTGACCTTGCCGGAGCCGTCTGCCATGACCTTCGACATGAGGGCCGAGTACTCGGTCTGGATGTCGTCGTCTCCGAAGTGGATGATGTTCGTCATCCCGAAGACGCGCTCGTAGAACTCGACCCAGTAGTCCATCTTGCCGAGCTCGACGTTGCCGACGACGTGGTCGAGGTTCAGGAGGCCGACGCCGGGGTCGGCGTGACCGTTCTCCGAGACCGAGACGTAGCCCGGCAGGAAAGGCCCGGCGTAGTCGGCGCGGTTGACGAACGTGTGGATGGTGTCGCCGTAAGTCGCGATCGCCGAGCGCTCGACCGCGCCGAACTCGTCCTCGTCGCGCCGCGGCTCCATGACGCTCTCGGCGCCGCGCGAGACGGCCTCGCTGTAGGCCTGCGTCGCATCGGGAACGGTGAGCGCGATGTCGCGGACTCCATCGCCGTGACGTGCATGGTGTTTCGTGATCTCGTGCTCCTCGCGTAGCGCGCACGTGACGACGAGGCGCACGTCTCCCTGCTCGAGGACGTAGGACGCGCGGTCGCGGACTCCCGTCTCGGGGCCGGCGTATGCCGTGCGGGTGAAGCCCATGCCGTGCTCGTAGAAGAACGCCGCCTGCTTTGCGTTGCCGACCCAGAGCTCGACGTGATCCCAGCCCTCGAGCGGCATGAAGTCTTCGGCCATACGTCGATTATGCCCGCGGGCTCAGTCGACCGTGGGGACTCGCGCGGGTATCTGTCGCTCGACCCGCTCGTAGGCGATGCCCGCGAAGATGAGCAGGCCGCCGACGATCTCGAGCCCGTGGATCGACTCCGAGAGGATCAAGAGCGCGAAGAGCACGCCGAAGAACGGCTGCATGTTGTTGAAGATCGAGGCGCGCGCGGCTCCGACCCGGTCGACGGCCGTGAACCAGAGGATGTTGGTGAGGAAGAGCGGCCCGATCACGGCGTAGACGAAGCCGAGCCAGACCGCCCCGGAGAAATGGAAGTCCTGGCGGCTGATCTGCGGGATGCTCACGAGCGCGAGCGGCGCCCAGCCGATGGCGAGCACGACCGCGCTGATCCGGTACGGCGAGTAGCGGCGCATGAGCGGCGCGATCGCGATCGTGTAGGCCGCCCATGTGATGGCGAGCATGATCGCGAGCAGATCGCCCTTCCAGCCCGAAACGAGTCCGCCTCCGGCACCGGCCGCGATCAGGGCGACGCCGGCGAACGTCAACGCGGCGCCGATCCAGAACGACCTCTCCAGATGCGCGCGCAGGAAGATGATCGAGATCAGGCCGACGAACATCGGGCACGTGCCGAAGAGGAGTGAGACCGTCGAGGCGTGCGCGAACTCGAGGCTGTAGACGAAGCAGAGCTGATTCAGGAAGATCATCGCCGCCGCGATCCCGACGTATCGCCAGTCCTCGCGTGCGATGCGGAACGAGCGCTCGCGAAACCAGGTGTAGATCCAGAAGATGGCAATCGCCGCGAAGTAGCGGATCGCTGCGTAGGCGAGCGGCAGCCAGCCGTGCTCGAGCATGTACTTGGTGACGGTGACGTTGAGCGCCCAGAGCAGGACGGCGCCGAGCAACATTCCGTCTACGGGAGACACACGGCGCACGCCTTCGAACGTACCTTCGTTACGCTCCACAGCGATGACTGAGCCGACCTTCGCCGACGTCGACGAGCTCGTCGGACCCGCGACACCACACTTCGCCTACCAGCTCCGCGCGCGCGTGCGCGAGCTCGTCGTCGATCTGCCCGAGGAGCACCCGGTGCGGCAGTACGCGGAAGAGAAGATCGAGCTGCTCGACCGGCTGGGGTACGCGTCGTCGAAGGCCGACGACAGCCGGCGCGAGCCTCGCTCGCGGCCGGGCTGGAACGAGCTGCCGAGCTCGGCACCCGCCGACGAGCCCCTGCCGCGATGAGCCTGGAAGGGTCCTCGGTGCTGGTCACCGGGGGGACGCGAGGGATCGGCCGGGCGATCGCGCTCCGGCTCGTGGCCGACGGGGCCGCCCGAGCCGTGCTCGGTTACATGCGCAACGACAAGGCGGCCGAGGAGGCGGCAGCTCTCGTTCAGGAGGCGGGCGCGGAGGCAGTGCTCGTGCGCGGCAACGTCGCAGACCCGCGGGTGGTCGAAGAGCTTGCAGCCGGCGGCCCGTACCGGGTCGTCGTCCACAACGCCGCGACCGGCGTGATCCGCTCCGCTCTCGAGACCGAGGACAAGCACTGGGACTGGACGATGGCCGCGAACGCGCGCGCTCTGCTGTCGCTCGCCCGCGCGACCGCGCCGGCGATGGAGGAGGGCGGGGCGATCCTCGCGATCTCGAGCCTCGGCTCGCAGCGCGTCCTCCCGAACTACGTCCTGATCGGCACGTCGAAGGCGGCGCTCGAGTCGGTCGTCCGCTATCTCGCCGTCGATCTCGCGCCGCGCGGAATCCGCGTCAACTGCGTGTCCGCCGGGGTAGTCGACACCGAGGCGCTCGACTGGTTCCCGAACAAGGAGCAGATGCTCGCTTCGGTCAAGCGCACGCCGGCCGGTCGGCTCGTCGAGCCGAAGGACGTGGCGGCGGTCGTCTCCTTCCTCTGCTCGCCGGACGCCTCGATGGTCTGTGGGCAGACGCTGGTGGTGGACGGCGGCTACTCGCTCGGTGCGTGATGGAGCCCACCGAGGAGAACATCCGAGCCTGGGACGACGCACACCGCACGCGCGCCGAGCCGGTCGAGCTGCCGTCGGCGGTGCAGCGCACGCTCGGCGACCTGAAGGGCAAGCGCGTACTCCATCTCCATTGCGGCACGGGCGAGGCGACGGCGGCGCTCGCGGAGCTCGGCGCCGAGGCGACCGGCGTCGACGCACGTCACGGGGCGCTCGAGACGGCTCGGGAGCGGTGGCCGAAAATCCTCTGGGTCGACGGGAACCCGCAGTCGCTGCCGCGGCAGTTGCGGCGCGGACGCTTCGACCTCGTCTATTCGGGCGAGGGCGTGCTCGGCCACCTCGACGACCTCGACGGCTGGGCGGTTGGCATCAGTGCGGCGCTGCGCGAGAACGGCGAGCTCCTCGTCTTCGACGACCACCCCGTCGCCGACTGCGTCGACGCGTTTCTCCGCTGGAAGAGCGACTACTTCCGCGACCCGGCCGACCCGGACCGGCTGTGGCGGCTCGGCCAGGTCGTGAGCACGCTTGCGCGTGCGGGCCTTCGGGTGCAGGCACTGGAGGAGTACCCCGGTGGAACCTCGCGCGGCCACGACCGCCGCATCCCGGCCACGTTCCTCCTCTACGCGCGCCGCGCCGACTAGCCGAGCTTCTCGAACGCCTCGTCGAGCTCAGCGTCGGTGATCGTCAGCGGCGGCGTCGCCTGGATCAGGGAACCGTCGAGGCCGGCCGGCACCACGAGCACACCACGCTCCAGCGCCTCGCCTGCGTCGCCTTCGCGCGCGCGGAGGAGGCCACGGCCGTGCCAGCCCTCGCTCTCGAAGCGATCACCCACCGCGCGCACGCGATCGAGCAGCTTCGGCACCTCTTCGAGCACGATGAGAGCGGCGGCGCACGCGAGCGGATTCCCGACATGCGTGTGCGTGTAGACGTCCTCAGGCCCGAGCTGCCACACGTCTTCGAGGCCGTCGCGGTAGAAGAGCGCCGCGGAAAGCGGCAGCCCGCCGCCGAGCGCCTTGCCGACGCACAGCACGTCCGCAACCTCCTCGCCCGGCCACATCTCGCCCACGCGCCCGAGCCCGCAGAAAATCGAGTCGACGACGAGCAGCGCGCCCGCGTCGTCGCAGCGGCGGCGCAACGTCTCGAGGAACCCATCCGGCGGAACCCGCGAGCCCGCCCTCCCCTGCACCGGCTCGACGATCACGCAGCCCGCGTCCTCGGGCAGCGGCCCCGGATCCTCGCCGTACGGACGCCGGTGAACCGGGCCGGGCAGCCACGGCGCAAACGGCTCGCGGAACCGCTCGAACCCGGTCGCCGCGAGCGCCAGCAGCCCGGTGCCGTGGTAAGCGCCGTCGAAGGCGACGATGCCCGGCTTCCCGGTGGCGAGCAGCGCCGTGCGGAGCGCGATCTCGACCGCGTCCTCCCCGCTGACGCCGAGCTTCGCCGGCCGCGGCAGCGCCTTGTGCATGCGCACCGTCACCTCGGCAGCGGCGAGATCGCCGAGCGCGTGCACGACCTCCTGCTCGCTCCAGGCCTCGAGGATGCGCGGATTGCGGTGACCGAGCGCCGCGACGCCGAAGCCGCCCGTGAGATCGAGGAGCTCCCGCCCGTCGCCGAGCGTGACGCGGCAGCCCTCGGCTCGCGCCCAGATCACCGCGGGCCGAAGCGGAGGACGCGGCCGGCCGTCGCCTTGGCGATCGTCCCTGCCATCGCGGGATTCTCCTGCAGCCGGCGCAGCGAGTAGCCGTACCAGTGCTCGCCGAACGGGACGTAGACGCGCAGCCTGTGTCCCTCGGCGGCGAGCTCGTCGCGCCGCTGCTCACGGACGCCGAGGAGCATCTGGAGCTCGTACTCGAGGGGCTGGAGCCCGCGCTGCGCGATCCGCGCGAGTGTCTCCCCGAGCAACCACTCGTCGTGGGTCGCCACGCCGACATAGCACCCGGCGTCGAAGAGCGCGTCGAGGCAGCGCAGGAAGTTCGCGCGTACCGTTTCGTAGTCGGTGAACGCGATCGAGCCCGGCTCGAGGTAGATGCCCTTGCAGATTCGAACGCTCGGCCGCAGGTCGGCCAGCGCCTCGATGTCGTCGAGCGTCCGGCGCAGCCGCGCCTGCAGGACGACGCCGAGGTTGTCGTGGCCGTCCTCGCGGAGCTCGCGGTACAGCCGGAGCGTCTCGTCGGTCGTCGCCGAGTCCTCCATGTCGATCCGAACGAAGTTGCCGTAGCCGGCCGCGGTTCGCACGACCTCTACGAGGTTCTCGCGACAGAGCTCGTACGAGAGGTCGAGACCGAGCGCAGTGAGCTTGACGCTGACATTGGAGTCGAGGGCGGCCTCGTCGATCGCGGCGAAGACGTCGCGGTAGGCCTGGGCTATCGCGCGCGTCTCGTCCTCGCGCGTGATCTCCTCGCCGAGCACGTCGACCGTCGCCATCTTCCCGCCGTCGTTCAGCTCACGGACACAATCGACGGCCTCGGCGAGTGTCGCCCCGGCGATGTAGCGGGACGAGAACAGCTGCACGACGGGCTTCGGCACCGCCGGCAGGAGGCGGACGAGGGCGGAGTCGAACAGCGACACGGGCGGCGCGATTCTATGCGGCAAGCGCCGCGCGGCTCACGACTCGCGCATGAACCCTTGGCGTGCGGCGCTGACGAGCGCCACCGCCTCGGGGAAGAGGACGCGCATCGCGTCGCGCAGTGCGACCGCCTGCTCGTCGACGCCGCCTGTCGGCTGCACCTGCTGCAGCGCTGCCGCGGTCAGCTCGACGGCGGTGTTGAGCGTGAGCGTCGCGAACTGCTCGCGCTGAGCCTCCTGCACGCTCTCGGCCTGCTGCTCGGCGAACTCGCGCAGGCTGCGCATCAGATCCTCGGGATCGCCGCCGAGGGGGAATCCGAAGCCGCCGCCTTCCATGCCGCAAGGGTAGCCGTGACGGCTAGGTCAACGGCAGCTTGTAGTGCCGCTCGACGTCGTCGCTGAGCCCCTCGACCGCAGCCATCGCAGACTGCATCGCCGCGGCGAAAGGCGACGAGCCGCTCTCGCCCAGCGTCTGCTCGAGCCGCCGCGAAGCCGAGCCGACCGCGTCGAGATAGGCGCCGCTCGCCAGGCGCGGCTCGGGCTGGAGCGTGTCGGCGAGGAACGCCGCAGCAGCCTCGGCCTCCTCGATGCCCTCCGGGTTGTCCGTCGCGCGAAGCTCGGCGAGCCGGGAGCGGAGCTCTGTGAGGTCTCCGCCGCCCGCGGATTCCTCGGCCACCTCGCACAGAGCCGCGAGCGAGGCGGCCTCTCGAACGAGCCTCCGCCCGGTCAGCGGCTGCGCGTCGTCGCCGAGCGCGAGCCACGAGTGGCCCTCCGCCGACTCGAACGCGCAGAGATACACGCGGCGGCCGAGCGTCTCGGTGGAGAGCACGCCGGCGACCTCCTCACCCGGCTCGGCGAGGCCCGCAGCGGCGCTCGCGATGCGTCCGACGTCCTCGACGACCGTCATGCGGCCAGAATACGGTCGTGGAAGCTTCCACCCGGACGCGGCACGCACGCGAGCTGTTCGCACCGCTCGGCCCGACCTACGACCGTTACGCGCGTTTGCTCTCCTTCGGACAGGACCCGCGCTGGCGTTCCTTCCTCGTCTCGCGGATCCCGGCCGACGCGCATCGCGTACTCGACGTCGCCAGCGGAACGGCGGCCGTGGCGATCGAGCTTGCGAGTGCCAAGCCGGCCCGCACGGTGATCGGCATCGACCAGAGCACGGAGATGCTTGCCGCCGGAAGCGAGCGAGTGAGGCACGCCGGGCTGACCGATCGGATCGAGCTACGCGACGGACGTGCCGAAAGCCTGCCGTTCGCGGACGGGGAGTTCGACGCGCTCACATTCACCTATCTCCTGCGTTACGTCGACGACGTCCCCGCCACCCTGCGTGAGCTCGCCCGCGTCGTCCGGCCTGGCGGAACGGTGGCGATGCTCGAGTTCGGGCTGCCGCGCGGTGTCTGGCATCCGCCCTGGGAGCTCTATGTGCGAGTCGGCCTGCCCGCAGCGGGTGCCCTCGTCTCGCCTGGCTGGGGCGGCGTCGGCCGCTTCCTCGGGCCGAGCATCCGGGACTTCTGGCGCGCCTGGCCGGAGCCGAAGCTCCTCGACGCGTGGCGCGAGGCGGGCATCTCCGACGTGCGCGCCCGGCGGCTGAGCGTCGGCGGGGGAATCGTCGTCTGGGGGACGCGCGCGTGACGGAGGCGAGACCGCGGCCGGCGTTTTACGCGCTACGCCCGGGCGGCTGGCGCGACTACGTGACGCTCCTCCACCCGCCGTACACACTCTGGAATCTCTCGTACGTTGCCCTCGGCGCCGCACTCGCGCCGCACATGGACTGGCCGCTGCTCGGCTGGACGGCGCTCGCCTTCGCGCTGGCGCTGGGGGTGGGGGCGCACGCGCTCGACGAGCTGAACGGACGACCGCTCCAGACCCGCATCTCGTCACGGATGCTCGTCGCCCTGGCGGTGACCTCGATCTCCGCCGCCTCGGCGATCGGGATCGCCGTCGCGATCTCACGCACGCTCTGGCTCCTGGTCTTCGTCGCCGTCGGGTCATTCCTCGTCGTCGCCTACAACCTCGAGCTCTTCGGCGGCCTGTTCCACACCGGGTTCTGGCTCGCCGCGACGTGGGGATCCTTCACCGTGCTGACCGCGTACTTCGCGTCTGCGCGAACGCTGAACGGCGCCGCCTTTGCCGCCGCGGCCTATGCCTTTGCCGCGCTTCTGGCCCAGCGGCGGCTCTCGACGCAGGTACGGCTCGTCCGCCGCCGCGTCGTCGCCGTCGAAGGGACGATGCGGCTCGACGACGGCTCGACGCTGCCGGTCGACGCGGAAGCGCTCGCGGGGGCACCCGAGGCGGCGCTGAAAGCGCTGGTCGTCGCAAGCGTGCTCGTTGCTGTCGCGCTGCTCCTATTCCGCGCCGGGTAGCTCTACACTCAGGACGGTGGGGCTGACGACACTCGCCGATCTCCTCTTCGCCGGCGGCGTCTTGATCGCCACGCTCGCACTCGCAGGCGCCGTATTCCGCCGCGCTTCCTCGTCCTTGCTCATGGCTGCGTTCGTGCTCGAGGCTGTGGCCGCCGTCGGCGTCTGGGTTGCGTTCGCCCTGCGTCACGACCGATCGCTGGCAGTCGCGGCGGGCGGGCTGACGGCTTGCGCACTCGCAGCCGGAGCCGCGATCTTCCTCCGCCGCGCGTTGAAGCGCGTCGCGGCGACGGACGCGCGGCTCGCCGAAGCGCAGGCGGACCTCGTCGCCACCGTCGAGCGGGAGAAGAAGACGCTCGCGAAGGAGGTCGAGCTCACGCTCGCTCGGGCCCGCGCCGATTCCCGCTCGCTGCTCGAGCAGCAGGAACGGCAGATCGCCGAGGAGCGGCGCACGCTCGTCGCCGAGCGCGAGCACGACGCGACGGCAGCTCTCGGCGACAAGCTGACCCAGGTTCAGGCACAGACGGAGCAGCGACTCGCGGGCTGGTCGCAAGATCTCGATCGGATCGCCGACGCCACGAAGACGCGGATCGGCGAGCTCGAGCAGAGGCAGCAGCAGCTGCTGCGCGAGCTCGAGCTGCGGCTCACTGCCGACGCCGAGCGGCTCTCGGCCGAGAGCGAGGAGCAGCGGGTCGGCGTCGCACGGCTGCGCGCAGAGCTCAACCGGACGCTCGACGAAGCGCTCGGCCTCGTGCGGAGCGAGCTCGAGACCCATGCGGCGGACCGGCGCAGGGCGCTGCACGAGCTCGAGAGTCGAATGGCCAGCCGCGAGCGAGCGCTGTCCGAGCAGGCGCAGCGCGAGGAGGCCGACGCGATCCAGCGGGTGCGTTCCGGGTTCGAAGATCTCTCGCGCCGGCAGATCGAGCAGCTCGAGCGCGCGGTCGACCGCGCGGTGGCCTCTCATGCAGACGAGGCTGCTCAGCGTTTCGCGCAGCTCGTGAAGTCGTCGCGGGAGGACGCGGCCAAGCGTCTCGCACGCGAGCTCGACCGCGCGGTGAGCACGTTCTCGCGTGAAGCCGAAACGGTGCTCGCGGAACGTCTCGCGCACGTCGGGGATGCCGGGGCGCAGCGGCTCGAGCACCGCGTCTCGAACGTCTCGAAGGAGCTGGAGCGCCGGCAGGACGAGCTCGTTGCCGGGCACGACCTGCGGCTGGGCGAGCTGGAGTCCGAGATCCGCCGCAGAATGGACGACCTTCGCGCCGACATCGAGGCGGAGCGGGGCGTGCTGGAGGCGCGCCTCGAGGAGCTCATGCGCCGGGTTGGCTCGGCCGCCGCCGTCCGCGGTTCCTGAGCGTTCCTAACAAAAAATTGGTCTAACAAAGCTCGGGAGGGTTCGTCGATAGCACCACGAACCAGATGTGACCCAAAGGTGGCCATGAGCGAAACGACGACGACCCCAATTCTCGAGCCCCTCTTCGACGAACGGTCGAAAGTGGAAGGCTGGCGCCTTCACATCCTGATCGAGGCCGGCTATCCGCTCTCGCTCGCCGAGCGGCTCGCAGTGAGCGAGGCCGACCTGCATCTGGCCTGCGAGATGCTCGGCCGCGGCTGTCTGCCCGAGACGGCCGCAGAGATCCTTCTCTAGGAAACTCGCCCGACTACGCTGCGTGCGTGGCCAAGGTCGAGGCGCTCCCGTACGACGATCGCACCGTCTACTCGGTCGCCGCGTTCAACCGCGGCGTAGGGCAATGGCTCTCCCGGCTGCCGACTCTCTGGGTCGAGGGCGAGGTGACCGAGCTCAAACGGCACGACCGGTGGGCAAGCGTCTTCCTGACGCTCAAGGATCCAGCGGACGGCTCCTGCGTCGGCGTCACGATGGCACGCGGCCGGTTCGACGCGCTGCGGCTCGACCTCGCCGACGGCGAGCGGGTTCACGTGTTCGGACGTCCCGAACTGTACGAGCAGCGTGCCGAGTTCAAGCTCCGCGCCCTCACGATCGAGCGCTTCGGTGCCGGCGCGCATCTCGCCTCTCTCGAGCAGCTGAAGGCAGCCCTCGCCGCCGAGGGTCTCTTCGCCGACGAGCGCAAGCGACCGCTGCCGTTCCTGCCGCGCCGAATCGGCGTCGTAACCGGGAACGACGCAGCGGCGAAGCGCGACATCGTCACGACGATCCGGACGCGCTTCCCGCCGGCGTCGGTTCTTGTCGCCGAGACCTACGTGCAAGGCCCACGCGCAGCCGCGGAGATCGTGGCCGCGATCGGCGCTCTCTGCGAGCGCCCCGACGTCGACGTGATTGTCCTGACCCGCGGCGGCGGAAGCTTCGAGGACCTCCTTCCCTTCAGTGACAAGCGGGTCGTCCGGGCGGTGGCCGAGTGTCCGGTCCCCGTCGTCTCGGCTGTCGGACACGAGCAGGACACCCCGCTCTGCGATCTCGCCGCGGACGTTCGTGCCTCGACGCCGACCGCCGCGGGAAAGCTCGTCGTGCCGGAGCTGAACGAGTTGTACGGAAAGCTCGACCGAGCCCACACGGCGCTCGCGCGCAACGCCCGGCGTTCGCTCGAGCGGGATCGCCAGCGCCTCGCCCGATCCGCCGACCGGCTTCACGCCTGGCCGCGAACCGCCGTGGATCGGGAACGCCACCGCCTCGAGCGCACGCGCGACCGGCTACGACTTGCCCCGGCGCTCGCCGTCGAGCGGAAGCGGGCGGCGCTCGAGAACACCGCGGCGAAGCTTGTTGCGTTGTCTCCTTTGCAAACTCTGGAACGAGGGTACGCCGTCGTCCGGACGGAATCGGGCGACATCGCAGCCTCAGCCGAAGACGTCTCGGTCGGAGCGCGGGTCGACGTCACCCTCGCCCGCGGCGCGTTCGGCGCGCGCGTCGAGGAGGTGAGCGAATGAGCGAGCCCGAGCAGCGGAGCTTCGAGCAGGCCCAGGCCGAGCTCGAGCAGATCGTCGAGCAACTCGAGCGTGGCCAGGTCCCCCTCGACGAGGCGCTGAAGCTCTGGGAGCGCGGCGAGGAGCTCTACACCTTCTGCCGCACCAAGCTCGACGCCGCCGAAGGCCGGGTCGAGGAGCTCGCACGCCGCGTAGAGCAGTCGCGGCCGCCCGCCGCCCCGAGCGACAGCTAGTCCCGGCTCTAGGCGGCTTCCTCGGCCGGCATCTCCGCCTGGTCGGCGGTCGGCATCACCCGCAACATCGCGAACGAGAGCCCCTCGCGGGCGAGGAAAAGGAGTCCGACGCCGATGCCGACCGACGCCTCGATCGCCTGCAGCCCGAACCCGTAGGCGACGCCGACGCTGTACGACACGCCGTAGCCGACGAGCGCGGAGGCGATCGCAACCTGGACGAGGCCGACGTTGCCCGGCCAGAACGGCAGGATCGTCACCACGTTCATCACGAGCAGCACGACGCCGGCCGCGGGCAGCGGCGCATGGATGTCGAACGCACGCATCGCCGTCCAGACGGCCAGGAGCTGGAACGTCCAGCCGAGGATCTGAAAGAAGATCGCCAGCGCGGCGGCGGCCGGCGAGCGCATCACGCCCAGCCCGTGCCTGCCCATGGTGAGCAGGCGGCGTACCGGCCCCAGCCCTTCGATCGCCATCTCGTGGTGATGTCTGCGGGCGGAGATGAAGGCGAACGCGAACAACCCCACTCCGATCCCGATCACGAAGAGCAAGGTCGCGCGCGCCGACGACGGGATGCTCGCCGTGACGATCACGTAGAGGATGAGCAAGAGCACCGGGACGATGTCGAAGACGCGGTGCGCGAAGACCGTGCCGACCAGGGTCGCCCAGGCGCCTTTGCGGCCGGGCATTTTCCGGTTGAGCACCGCGACCCGCGCGAGCTCGCCGACCCGACCGGGCAGCAGCGCGTTGGCGAACAACCCAACGGAGAAGGCTGAGAAGACGAGCATGAACCCCGGATGCGGCGGTTCCATCGCCGAGTCGATGACGGTTTTCCAGGCGAGGGCGCGAACGATGACCGAGAGGAGGTTCAGGACGATCGCGATGACGACCCACTCCCAGCGCACCTGGCTGAACGCGCTCCCGATCGAGGCGAGGCTGCCGCGCCTCCACCAGAACAGCCCCGCGAGCGCCGCGAGCACGACGAGCCCCAGCAGCACGCGTGCGACACGGCTCGACGGAAGTCGCATGTACTGGCTCAGGTCAGGCATCGAGTCCGGCGGCGGCATCGGCCCATTATCGTCGGCGGCCGGGTGCGTCTTCGTTCCACGTACGACCGCGAGATCGTCCGCCTGGCGCTGCCGGCCCTCGGCGCGCTCGCGGCGGAGCCGCTGTACGTCCTCGGCGACACGGCGATCGTCGGCCACCTGGGCGGCCCGCAGATCGCGGCACTCGGGCTCGCCGGGACGGTGCTCGCCGGGGCCTTCACGATCTTCAATTTCCTCACCTACGGCACGACCGCCGTCGTCGCCCGCGCCTCGGGTGCGGGCCGGCACGAGGAGGCCGCCAGGCTCGCCGCGCAGGCGCTCTGGGTCTCGATCGGGATCGGGGTGGTGCTGCTCGTCGTCTTGGAGATCGTCGCCGAACCGCTTCTCGCCGGCCTCGGTGCCCATGGCCGTTCGGGCGACTTCGCACTCACCTACTTCCGTATCGGAGCGATCGGTCTGCCCGCGGCGCTGGTCGCTCTCGCCGGCCAGGGGTATCTGCGCGGCGTCTCGAACCTCCGCCGGCCCCTGGAGATCGTCGTCCTGGCGAACGTCGCGAATCTCGTACTGGAGGTCCTGTTCGTCTACGTCTTCCACTGGGGGATCGCGGGCTCGGCGGCTGGGACGGCGATCGCCCAGCTGGGAATGGGAGTGGCGTTCGTCGTCGAGCTACTCCGGCCGCACGCGCCGTCACGACGACCGAGCTGGCGCGAGATGCGGCCGCTCGTGCGCGTTGGGAGGCAGATCTTCGTGCGGACCGCCGCCCTCTACGCCTCGTTCCTCGTTGCGGCGTCCGTCCTCGCGCGCATGGGAGACGCGCAGATCGGCGCCCACCAGATCGCCTACGAGCTCTTCATCCTGATCGCGCTCGTGCTCGACGCGCTCGCCATCGCGGGCCAGGTGATCGTCGGCCGGATGCTCGGAGCCGGCGACGCCGACGGCGCGTACGCGGCGGGGGTGCGGATGATCGGCTGGTCGATCGTCGTCGGCCTGGGCTTCGCCCTCGTTCTGGCGCCGCTCTCGCACGCACTTCCGGAGGCGTTTACGAACGATCCGGCGGTTCTCCACCAGGCCGCGCTCCTCTGGCCGTTCCTCGCTGCGATGCAGCCGCTCGGCGCCGCCGTCTTTGCGCTCGACGGGATCCTGATCGGCGCGGGCGACACGCGCTTCCTCATGTGGTCAATGCTCGCCGCGAGCGCTCTCTTCATCACGCTCGCGGCGCTCTCGCTCGCGCTCGACTGGGGCGTCGTCGGCGTCTGGGTGGCGCTCGACGTGCTGATCGCTGCGCGGCTCGCGCTGCTCGGCCCGCGCTTCCTCAGCCGCCGCTGGGTGGTCGTCGGCTGGGACTAAACTGACCCGATGGAGGGCCTCGCCGAGCTGCACACCCATCTCGGCGGCTCCGTCTCCTCCGACATCCTCTGGTCGCTCGCCCATAGCCAGGGCATCGCGCTTCCGGTCAAGGACTTCTGGGACTTCGACCGGCTCGTGACGGTTTCCGACCCGCGGGGCGTGCCCGATCTCGACTCGCTCGACGCGATCTACCACTACACGGAGCTGATCCAGTCGAGCCCGGCCGCAGTCGAGGTGTCGGTGCACGGGGCGATCGGCGGCGCGTACCGCTCGCAGGGAATCACGACGCTCGAGCTTCGCTTCAACCCGATGAAGCGAAACCGCGGCGGCGAGCGCGACCTCGACCACATCATCCTCGCCGCGATCCGCGGACTCGACGTCGCGAGCCTCGAATACCCGCAGGTGCGCGCGGGTCTGATCCTGATGATGGATCGAACATTCACGCCTCACCAGAACGAGATCATCGTCGAGAAGGCGATTCGCTGGGCGCCGCGCGGGGTCGTGGGGATCGACATCGCCGGGCCGCGGCCGGGCGGCGAGCGCTACGACTACGCGCAGGTGCAGCCGATGGTGGAGGACGCCCGCGCAGCCGGGCTCGGGGTGACGATCCACGTCGGCGAGGAGGGCGGCGAGATGGGCCGCGCAGAGATCGGAGACGTGCTCGAGCTCCTGCGTCCGGACCGGATCGGTCACGGCGTGCTCGCGGCCGGCGACCCCGAGCTGATGAAGGAGCTGAGCGAGCGCGAGATCGTCCTCGAGATCTGCCCCACCTCGAACCTCCTCACCAAGGCGCTGCCCGACGAGGAAGCGGTGCGCGACGTGTTCCGGACGTTCGTCGAGCACGGCGTGCTCTTCACGATCGCCACCGACGGCCCGGAGATGATGCGGACGCACCTCCGCGACGAGTTCGACCTACTGCTGCGCACCGGCGCCCTCACGCAGGAGGAGCTCACCGAGGCAAACGCGCGCGGCCACGAGGCGAGCTTCGTCGGCGGAGCGCCCGTCGGCAGCCCGAATACCCCCGTCGGCCGATAGCTCCGTCGCCGGCCCGGCCGTAGCGTGCCGGGCCATGACAGGCACAGACGACGCAAAGCCAGACCTCACCGAGCGCCAGCTCCAGATCGTTGTGCTGATCGCGCGCGGGTGCTCGAACGACGAGGTCGGACAGCGTCTCGGCATCTCGCCCAGAACGGCGAAGGCGCACTGCGATGTGCTGCGCCAGAAGCTCGGTGTGCCGAGGCGGCGGCAGATTCCTGCCGCGTTCAAGGCGCTCACCGGCGAGGACCCCCTCGCGCGTGAGCTCGCGCCGGCCTTAGCCGGCGCCGGGGGCTGACGGCGACCCGCGCTCGGGCCCTACCCCGAGCGCGGGACCCCCCGCTTGCAGCAGACGTGACGAGCGGGCGATACAGGAGTAAGGTCCTCGGACCCCGGAGAAGCCGGGGACGGGCAGGGGAATGGTGGAGACGATCACAACGGCGGCCTCGCCCGCCCTCGACCACATCATCGAGCGCCCGCGGCTGATCGAGCATCTTGCGGAGGGCGGCGGCTCACGTGTCTCGGTTCGCGCGGCGCCGGCGGGCTACGGGAAGACGACGCTGGCGCGCCAGTGGTCGCAGCGGCAGGGAGGGCCGGTGGCCTGGTATCGGACGACGCGTGCATCGGGAGACGTTGCGCTCCTCGCCGTGCAGCTTGATGACCTGCTCGCGTCGGTTGCGCCGGAGCTGCCGCGCGAACCGGGAAAAGTCGCCGCGATCGCGTCCATCAATGCCAGCCCGAAGCCTCTCGGCCGGGCGATCCTCCGCACGTTCGAGACGCTGAGCGAGGACGTCCTCCTCGTCGTGGATGAATGGGAGGCGGCCGGAACGAACGAGGCCGAGGAGCTCCTGTCAATGCTCGTCGAGGGTCTCCGAATCCGGTTCCTGATCACGACCCGAACGCGGCCCGACTGGTTCACACCTCGACTCGAGGTGTACCGGGAGGGCCTAGAGATCGGAGTCGACGAGCTCGCGATGACCGATGAGGAAGCCGCCAAGATCCTCACCGCCGTCGGCGCGGTCGCCGGTCGGGCGCGCCTGATGCGCACGGCCGAGGGCTGGCCCGCAGTTCTCGGGCTGGCGGCGATGAGCGGTGACGTCGACCTCACCTCGAGTCGACTCCTCTCTCACACGCTCTACGAGTTCCTGGCGAGCGAGCTGCTCACTGCGGCGCCGGAGAGCACGCAATCCGCTCTGATGCTGCTTGCAGTCGCGTCGGTCACCGACGTCGATGTGGCTCGTGAGTTGCTCGGGCGCGGTGCCGGCAGGGTGATCGATGACGCCGTGGCCCACGGCCTGCTGGCTGTCACCGAACCGAGGTCGCTGTCGCTCCATCCGCTACTGCGGGAGCTTCTGATCCAGGGCTTCGGGAACGCGGATGCCGAGCAGCGAAACGCGCTACTGGCGAACTGCCGCCGGCTTCTCGCGGCGCGGCGATGGGACGAGGCGCTGTGCGTCGCCGAAGGGGCGCAGGATGCCGACTTCGCCACCGAAGCGATCGGTGCCGCCCTGGAGGATCTCCTGGCGGCGGGCCGAACGAGCAGCCTAGAACGCTGGGTCGCCGCCGCTCGGGCGGCCGGCGCCGAGGGCGGCCTCATCGACTATGCGGAGAGCGAGGCGCTCCTGCGAGCGGACGAACTCGATCATGCGATGGCTCTCGCGAACCAGGCGGCGCGTTCGCTGAACGGGGATCTCGCAGCGCGAGCTCATCTTGTCGCAGGTAACTCGGCCCATCTGCTGGACCGGTCGAATCGCACTCAACGACACGCAGAACTCGCAGCAGACATCGCCGAGAGTCCGGAGACCCGCGAGGGAGCTCTGTGGGTGCGGTTTCTCGGAGCGCTTGATCGCCAGGCTCCAGATCTCACGAGATGCCTAGGGGATTTCCGAACCGCTGCGCCGGCAGGCCTCAAACAGTCACTAATGATCGCAACCGCAGAAGTAGCAGTGGCCGAATTCGACGGCGGACTCGAAGAGGCTCTCGACGACGCGAAAGCGGTGCTCAGTACGACGATAAGAGGGGCCGACCCGATCGCGCACACGGGGCTCCTGAGCGGTTATAGCTCTGGCCTTGTCATGAGCGCCCGCTATCAGGAGGGTCTGACTAGCAGCGAGACTCTCGCAGCCGTTGCCGAGGGCTCCGGACTCGAATTCGCGATCCCCTATGCACGGCTCTGGTCGGCTAGTGCGCACATCGGGCTGCGCCACTTTACCGCGGCAGATCGGATATTTTCTGCTCTCGAGCGCCCCGCACAAGCCGAGCCGCGGCGATACTTCCTTCACAATCTTCCCTGCCAGCGGGCGCGCCTCTACGCAAGCGTTAATGATCTCGAACGAGCGCTCGACGTGCTTGCGATCGAACGGGTTGAGCGCCCTCTCAGAGGCTGTCGCGGCGAGTTCAACGGTTGGCGAGCCGTTCTCACTGCGGCTGTGGGGGATGCCCAAGCAGCGGAGGCGCTGGCGGGAGAAGCGCGCCTTGCGAGCCGCGACCTTGGGACAAGGGCCCTCGCGCAGACAGCTGAAGCCATAGTCGCTTTACGCCGAGAGCAACCTGAGAAGGCAATCGCCCATCTGGAAACTGTGGTCGAAACCGGAGTCTGGGACCCGGTGGTCATCGCAGTTCGTGCGTTGCCTGCGCTAGGCGCCTTCATTGCGGAGCACGCGCGGTGGCGCTCATGGCTCCAGCGGCTGCTTGCCGCTTCGGAGGACGGTTCACTGGCCGCGTCGCTAGGTCTACGGATCCCCAGAGCGGCGAAGGCCAGGACGAACCTGACTCCGCGCGAAAGCGAAGTGCATGGGCTCTTGGCTCAGGGGCTGACTAACGAGGAAATCGCAAAACTCCTCTACATCAGCCTTTCGACGACCAAAGTGCATGTCAAGCACATCTACGACAAGCTCGGCGTCCGCTCGCGACTCGAAGCCGCCCGCGCATTAAGTAGCGACGTCTAGCGCTACAGCGACATCTTCGTCGGGATGCTCAAGCAGTGCGCGCTCGCGCATAAACGACGAACCACGGCCGGACCGGTAGTTCTCGTCAGAGGCAGCAAGAATTGCCTCGAACGCGGCGACGACGGTCGTGTCGAATTGCGTCTCGACGGCCTGGGCCAGACGCATGCGGGCGACGCGACTCGGAAGCGCTTCACGATACGGGCGATCTGAGGTCATCGCGTCGTAGGCATCGGCGACGCCGATAATCCGAGCCAGGAGCGGGATGTCGTCTCCGTGCAGGCCGTCCGGATAGCCCATCCCGTCGATCCGCTCATGATGCGAGCGGACGATGGCGGCGATTTCGGAGTAGTCGTCGACGTTGCGAAGGATCCGCTCACCGATCTCCGGGTGCTGTTCCATGTGTCTGCGCTCTTCGAGCGTCAGAGGTCCCGGCTTTTCGAGTAGTCCGGCAGGGAGACCGATCTTGCCGATGTCGTGGACGAGGCCGCAAAGGTGAACGAGTCCCTGGTTCTCTTCCGAGAGTCCCATCCGCTGCGCGATGTCACTCGCGTAGATCGCCACAGCAGCAGAATGGCCGGCCGTGTACTGGTCTCGAGCGTCGAGAGTTGCGACGAGCGCGGTCGCGAACGAGAGGCTCGCCCGCCGAAGGCGCTCATTCGCTCCAGCGAGATCTTCAGAGACAACTTTTTCCTGCTGGTAGAGGTGAAGCAGCCGCTGCGCCGCAAGGGCGGGGAGGAAGAAAATGATCACAAACCGCAGGGAGTAGAGGTGGTAGCCGTAAAGGAACAGCGCGAGGACGGGGATATAGAGCGGCACTGTCAGCAAGGAGACCGATGTGACCTCGCGCAGATACGTCGCAACGTTCCTGCGGCGCACCCAGGCCGTCATCGCCACCAAGGCACCGTCCGAGACTACAAGGGCCACGGATGCGAAAAGACTCGCGAGCAAATACTGGCCGAAGCTCGTCGGGCTCGGGACAAGCTTCCAGGCGACAAATCCGGCGGTGGCAGCTGTCAGACCGCGGATGGGCGTGTAAACGAACCAGCTCGACCGCGATACGCGCAGATCCCACACATTTGAGATCGCTCCGACGACAAACGCGCCAAGCGGGCCAAACGCGACGGCGGAGAATGCGAGCGGCAGTGTCGTCACCGACTGCCACGTGCGGTCGTTAATCGCGACCTGCTGCTGTTCCGCCAGAGCTGCAACTGCGCCTAGGGCGAGGAGCGCCCAGGCGTGTGGCAATGGATAACCGGCAACCCAGAGCGCGCCGAAAGCGAGGATCGCCCCCAGGTTCAGGGTAAAAGCCCAGCCAACCGTGCGGCGGTCGGTGCTACCCAGACCTTTGAACAGCCGGTCCAGCCTTGCGTGTCCCCCAAAAGGGGTATACGCTGCCCTTGCCGTCAGTTCCCGATCGATCGGAGTGCTCAATGCGTTCCTTTATGAATTTCGCAGCCCGGGCGACCATCGCCGGGTGTTCCAGGATCTGGTAGAGCCGTCGCATAGTCCGTTATCCACAACTCCCTCTCATCCCCCTCGCGGGGGATCCGGGTTGGAGCTGAGAGACGGCTAGCTGGTTTCATAGGCGCCGGGTGATCTTCACCCGGCGCTTTGTTTTTCCTTTATCCACAGCGTCTGACGCCGATCTGTGGACGAAGTTAGCCGATGATGCCGCGGCGGAAGCCGACTGCGACCGCATGCGCGCGAGACCGCGCCTGGAGCTTCGCGAGCAGGTGCCGCACGTGCGATTTCACCGTTTCCTCCGACAGGAACAACTTTTGGCCGATTTCCCGGTTCACGAGCCCGTCCGAGATGAGCTGCAAGACCTCGACTTCGCGCCCCGTCGGCTCCTGCTCGAGCTCGCGAAGCGGGTTCTGAAGCGGAATCACGTCTGCCCCACCGGTGCCGCGACGCCGCGCCGCAACTTCCTCGAAGCGGCGCGAGTGCGTCAAGTACCGGCTGAGGATCTCCTTGCGCTCAGCAGCATCCACGCACCGAGTATCGGCGCCCCGTCCGAGCCGCTTTAGCTCCTGTAGCTACCTCGAACGGGTGTCAGTCGCCAGACGGCGCAGCAGCGGGATTCGAGCTGCCCGAGGTGTCCTGCGGCAGCGAGGTCTCATCGGCTGCGGCCGGCGAGTGCTGCTCGGCGACTCCGACCTGCTGCAGCGTCGCCTCGTCGACATTGAGCGGGTGATGACAAGCGGCAAGATGGCCGTTGCCGTAGTCGACGAGCGGCGGCTCGATTTGCGTGCACACCTCGGTCGCATAGCGGCAACGCGGATGGAAGCGGCAGCCGCTCGGTGGGTTGATCGGGCTCGGAACGTCGCCCTCGAGCACGATCCGCTCACGCTTCTCGGCCAGGTCCGGATCGGGGATCGGAACGGCCGAGAGAAGCGCCTCGGTGTACGGCATGATCGGACGGACGTACAACTCGTCCGCAGGCGACAACTCGACGATCTTGCCGAGGTACATCACCACGATCCGGTCGCTCACGTGCCGGACGACGCCGAGGTCGTGGGCGATGAAGATGTAGGTGAGGTTGAACTCGGTCTGTAGATCGCCGAGCAGGTTCAGCATCTGCGACTGGATCGAGACGTCGAGAGCCGAGACGGGCTCGTCGGCGACGATCAGCTTCGGCCGCAACGCGAGCGAGCGCGCGATGCCGATCCGCTGGCGCTGCCCGCCGGAGAACTCGTGCGGGAAGCGGTTGTAGTGCTCGGGCGAGAGGCCGACGGTCTCGAGGATCTCGTTGACCCTCCGCTTCTGCTCCGATCGGCTGCCGAGATCGTGGATCCGCATCGGGTCGGAGATGATCGTCCCGACGCGCTTGCGCGGGTTCAGCGATGCGTACGGGTCCTGGAAGACCATCTGCATCTCGCGCCGAAGCGGCCGCAGCCGCCGCGTCCCGAGCTTCTGAATCGGCGTTCCATCGAAAATGATCTCGCCGGCCGTCGGTTGGAGCAAACGCACAATCGTGCGGCCCAGCGTCGACTTGCCGCAACCCGACTCGCCGACCAGCCCCAGCGTCTCCCCGGGCTTGACCGCGAAACTCACGTCGTCGACTGCGTGCACGTATGCGACCTCGCGCTGCAGGACGCCCGCGCGAATCGGGAAGTACTTCTTGACGTGGCGAACTTCGAGCAGCGCCGCGTCGCCCGAGCCGTTGCTCTGCTCGAGGGCGGTCACGCAGCCTCGGTCGAGCCGGGGGAAATCGTCTCGTCGCGATGGGCGCGCTTGAACTCGACGTCGAGCCAGCAGCGGTCGAGATGGCCGGGAGCCTCGACACGGTGCTCGAGACCCGGCTCCTCCTTGCACTTCTCGAATGCATGCGGGCAGCGCGGCCGGAACTTGCAGCCTTCCGGGGCGTTGATCAGCGACGGGGGCGCACCCTCGATCGTGTGCAACCGCTCGACCCGCGGCCGGTCGAGCCGCGGAATCGAACCAAGCAGACCCCACGTATACGGCATCTGCGGGTCGTAGAAGAGGTCGCGCTTCGAGCCCTGCTCGACGACACGGCCGGCGTACATGACGATGATCTCGTCGGCGATCTCGGCGATCACACCGAGGTCGTGCGTGATGAAGATGACGGCCGAGTCGAAGTCGTCCTTCAAGCGGTTGACGAGATCGACGATCTGCGCCTGGATCGTGACGTCGAGGGCCGTCGTCGGCTCGTCGGCGATCAGGACCGACGGGTTGCACGACAGGGCCATGGCAATCATCGCGCGCTGCCGCATCCCACCCGAGAACTCGTGCGGGAAGCTGTCGACGCGGGACTCCGGGTTCGGGATCCCGACCTGGCGCAGAAGCTCGATCGTGCGTGCCCGCGCCGTTCGCTTGTTGACCTTCTCGTGCGACTGGATTGCCTCGGCGATCTGCTCGCCGATCCGGTAGACAGGGTTCAGCGAGGTCATCGGGTCCTGAAAGATCATTCCCAACTCGTTGCCGCGGAAGTCCTGCATCCCGCTGTCGGAGACCTTGAGCAGATCCGTTCCCTTGTAGAGGACCTCGCCCTCGAAGGCCGCGTTGACGCCGCGCGTCAGGCCCATCAGCGTCATCGCAGTCACGCTCTTTCCTGAGCCCGACTCGCCCACGATCCCGAGCACCTTGCCGCGTTCGAGCTTGAACGACACCCCGTCGACTGCGCGCACCATCCCGTCCTCGGTCGCGAAGCGGACCTTGAGGTCGTTGACCTCGAGCAGCGGTTCAGCCATTAGGAGAGCCGGATCCTCGGATCCAGATATGCATAGGCGATGTCGACGAGCAGCGTGAAGACAACGATGAACATCGCGCCGAAGAGCGTCACACCCATCAGCGGCGGCAGATCCTGCTGGGAGATCGACCGCGCCGCGTAGAAACCCACCCCGGGCAGGCTGTAGACCACCTCGGTGATGATCGCGCCGCCGCCGAGCACGGCTGCGAAGTCGAGACCGAACAGCGTCACGATCGGGATCAGCGAAGCCCGCAGCACGTGCTTCCTGAGGATGCGGCCCGAGGTGAGTCCTTTCGCCTTCGCGGTGCGCACGAAGTCCTCGTTGATCGTGTCGAGGATGTTCGAGCGCAGCACGCGACCGTAGAACCCGATGAAGAGGATCGCGAGCGTGAACCACGGCAAGATCATGTGGTAGAACCACTGCGCGGGGTTCGTGGTCAACGGGACGTAGCCGCCGTCCGGGAACAGGGCGGGCCATCCTTTCTCACCGGCCAGGAAGTAGCGGGCGAGCAGTCCCAGCCACGCGACGGGAAGCGAGATCCCGATCAAGGCAAGCGCGGTGATCACGCGATCCGAAACCTGTCCCGCCTTGATGGCCGAGATCGTGCCGACGATGATCCCGAATCCCATCCAGATGATGCCGGCACCGATCGCGAGCGAGAACGTGACCGGGATGCCTTCCTTGATCTGCTGCACGACGTTCGTACCGTCGTAATACGAGACCAGGGTTCCGGTGAACAGCGCCTTCATCATGTCCCACCACTGCCAAACGAAACCGAAGAGGCCGTGATGGTTGAGCCCGAGCTTGATCTCGATCGCCTTGATGTTTCCCGGCGTCGCGGTCTTACCCGCGATCCTGAGCGCCGGATTGCCGCCGGGAATGACGATGAAGATGAGGTAGACGATGAGGCTGACGGCGACCAGCACGAGGATCATCCCGAAGAGCCGCCGCACGATGAATGCGCCCATCTAGCTCACGCCCGGCTAGTGCTCGATCCTGACCTTGGCCCGCGGATCGAGAGCATCGCGCAGGCCGTCGCCGAAGATGTTGATAGCCAACACGGTGACCGCGATCGCGAGGCCCGCGTAGAGGCTGATCTGCGGAGCCGTCGCCAGCTGGTTCTCGCCTTCCGCGATCATCGTCCCCCAGGACGGGTTCGGCGGCTGGACGCCCGCGCCGAGGAACGAGAGACCGACCTCGGTGAGGATGCAGGCCGCGATGATCAGCGTGAAGAGGACGAGCACGGTCGAGGCGATGTTCGGTAGCACCTCCGTGAACATGATCCGAATCGGGCCGGCTCCCTGGGCGGTCGCGGCTTCGACGAACTCGCGCTGGCGGAGCGCCAGTATCTGGCCGCGTAACGGCCGCCCGATGTACGGAATGAAGACGAACGCCACCACGCCGATCGTGATCCAGAGGCTCGAGCCGGAGAGGTTGATCCCCAAGTGGTGGAAGCCGTTGACGGACAGCGCCGTACCGAGCGCGATGCCCAGCAGGATGACCGGGAAGGCCCAGATCAGGTCGAAGAAGCGCGAGATGACCCAGTCGGTAGCGCCACCGAAGTAGCCCGCCAGCAGAGCGAGAATCACCGCCACGACGGTGGTGATCGCCGCCGAGGTCACGCCGATGAAGAGCGAGTTCTTGCCGCCGTAGAGCAGGCGCGTCACGACGTCACGGCCGAGCTCATCCGCGCCGAGGACGTACGCCCCGCCCGTCGCGCCGTACTGCGCGCCGATCGGGATGCCACCGGTCTTGATCACCGGGACACCGTTCACGATCGTCGTGTGTCCGTTCGAGACGACGGGGATCTTCTGGCCGTTCTTGACGATCGAGTCGCCGAGTCTCACCTCGTTCGCCGGAATGTGCGAGACGTGCGAGACGTAGAGGGGCGCGAGCAGGCAGGCGAGGACGACCAGGATGAAGACTCCAAGGGAACCGAGCGCGATGTAGTTGCGGCGCAGTCGCCGCCAGGCGAGCGCCCACGGGCTACGGCCCTGGATCTCCTGGCCGGCGCTGCCCTCTTCCGCCGCCAGTTCGGCAGCAGTGTCGAGAGTGAACTCGTCTCCGGTGGTCGCCACTGGTGTCGTCCAGACTAATTCAGAAAAGTAGAGCCGGCGCGACGGTGGACGTGCACCGCCGCGCCGGCGTCAATCGGTTACTTCTGGCAGAACTGTGCGATGTCGTCCTGGTTGTCGTCGAAGACGTCGCACGCGGGATCGAGCTTCGTGGAGAAGAACGACGTGATGATGCCGTTGAGATAAGGCACCGTCGCCGCGTTTTGACTCATGGCCTCGTCGATGTTGGCCCAGCTCGCGTTCGTGCTCGACGAAAGCGCCTGGCTCGGCGGCAGCGCCGCGAGCTTCGCCATCGCCTTGTTCTGAGCCGGGATGCTCACGTTTCCGTAGTTGTTGTTGTGCACCTGATGAATGGCATTCCCGTTCAGGAGGGTGTTGAACCAGTCCGTCGGATACGGGAAGTCCTCGAACCAGTCGGTGAACCCGATCTGGGCCTTCGTGGACTGATTGCCCATGATCGTGAAGTAGTTCGCGCCTGCGAGCGGCTTGAGCGTTGCCTTCAGGCCGATCTTGTTCAGCTGGCCCTGCAGGTACTCGCCGGTCGAGAGATCCACTGCCACGTCCGAGATCGTGTAGACCTTGACGGGCGTACCCGCCATCCCCGACTCCTGGATGAGCTGCTTCGCCTTCGTCAGGTTGTACGGATACGGGCTCGGGTTGAGCTTCTTGTACTGCGGGTAGCTCGGCGGCAGGAAGTTGTACGTCGGCACGCCGAGACCGCCACGCAGGTTGACGAGCTGAGCGCGGCTGATGGCGTAATTCACGGCCTGCCGCACCTTCAGGTTGTTGAAGGGCTTCAACCGCTGGTTCATGAAGAAGTAGTACGTAGACGGAGTCGTCCAGAACTTGATCTGGTTCGGGTACTTCGTCTTGTAGTGCGAGAGCTGATCGGTCGGCAGGATGTCCTCGTCGTACTCGTCCTGGCCCGACGCGGTGAGCTGCGCAGCCCGTGCCTGATCGTCCGTCATCGTGGCGTTGATCTGGTCCGCGTTGCCATTCGGGATCCCGGGGATCTCGTTCTTCGTCCAGTGCGGGTTCCGCTTGAGCACGAACGACTTGCTCGGGTTGTAGCTCGCGATGTAGTACGGCCCGTTCGCCGGCGGCGGCGGGTTCTCGGTGTCCTTGTGCGGCGTCGACGAAGGAACCACGGACGAGAACGGAATCGAGAGGACGTACTCGAAGTCGGACTCCGGCGTCTTCAGGTTGATCTTGATCGTCCCCGCTGCGTCGTTCGTCACGATGCCCGAGATGCTCTTGCACTTCGTCGGGTTCGCCTCGCAGGCGTCGATGCCGACGATGTTGGCGTAGAACGAGACCCCCGGCGAGTTCAGGTTGAAGTCGCGGATGATCGTGTTCTTGAAGTCACTCGCCTTGATCGGCGTGCCGTCCGAGTACTTCAGCCCCTTGCGGAGCGTGAATGAGTAGGTCTTGGCGCCGTTCGTGACCGTGCCGATGGTCGTTGCCAGACCCGGCTCGATCTTCGCGCAGTTGCCCGTCAGGCAGCTGACATGCGCCTTGTAGACGAGGCCCAGGTAGGTGTCCTGGAAGACTTGCCACGACTCGAGCCGGTACGACAGGCCCGGATCCATGTAGTCGGTGGTGCCCCAGACGACGTTCAACGTCGGATACGTCGCCGTCGAAAGCGTCCCCGTGGAGGAAGTGGTCGTCGTCGCACTTCCGCCACTGCTGCTGCTGCCGCCGCAGGCGCTCACTACCAGCGCGAGCGCCGCCGCGACCACCGTCGCGATCGCGACGGACCTAACTCGCTTCATTCTCACTCTCTTACACCTCCCGGGTAGCGAGCATGTACTGCCCTGGGCCATCTTGACCCCGCTCATGGGCCGGTCGGCCCATCGCAATTCTTATTGAAACACACTCTTATTGACGCAGTTGGGGCCTATTTGTTGTGGACGCAGATGCTCGCGTAGTCGAACTCGTACAGGACGTTGTTCACGTAGCAGCCGAGGTCGACGCGGGCGCTGAAGAAGTCCGTCGCCTCCTGATTGAGGAACGGAGCCCACGGAGCGAGGCGCATCACCCTCCGGTCGAGGGCCGCCCAGTCGCTGTTGACCTCGGGCGTCAGCTCCGTGGGACGCGTGAGCGCCTCGATCCGCCGGTTCGTCCAGCCGGAGTCGAAGTTCGCGTAGTTGGAGTTGTGGATCTGCGTGATCGCCCGGCCGTCGAGGAGCCTGAACCAGTCGAGCGGGTGCGGGTAGTCCTGGACGAAGTCCGCGAAGCCGATCTGCGCCCGCGTCTTCTGGTTGCCGATCGTCGCCCAGTAGCTGCCGGCGGTCACGATCTTCTCGGTTCCGTGGAAGCCGATCTGATCGAGCACCTTCACGAGGTACTCCGTGAACGGGCGATCGGTGGGAACGTCGTGGTTCCAGACGAAAACGTGCTTCCCCTTGAAGCCCGATTCGCGCACGAGGCGTTTCGCCTTGCGCAGGTCGTGCCGGTAGAGGGTGTGCGCCCGGAAAGACGGGTAGCCCGGCGGCAGGATGTTCTCGGTCGTGTGGGCGGGGACGCCCGCAAGCCGCTTGAGCCACCGGCGTGAGATCGCGTAGTTCACAGCCCGCCGGACATTGAGGCTCGTAAACGGCGGCACCCGAGTGTTCATGAAGAAGTACATGAGGTTGGGCGGCGTGAAGGTGCGCAGACGGCTGTTGTGCTTTTCCTCGATCGCGGGCAGGCGCTTGCCGGGAACCTGGTAGTAGCTCATCCAGTCGTCCTTGCCGGTGAGGACGCGGTGGAGCGCGACCGACGCGTCCGGGACGATGTCCCACGTCACGCGGTCCGGGTTGCCGGCGGGCACGTTGCCGTCGAAGCGCGAGGCCCTGAATTTCGGGTTGCGCTGCTCGAGGATCTGTGACGTCGGCTGGTAGCTCGTGATCTCGTACGGGCCGGTCGAGGGGAGCGGATGGAGAGAGGTGTCGGTCGGCGGGGAGTCCGCGGGCACGGGCGCCGCGAACTCCGACGCGAGCACGTTTGCGAAGTCGGCCTGCGGCTGCGCAAGGCGGATCTCGATCGTTCTGGTTGTGTCGTCGACGAGGATCCCGCGAATCCCGCCCTTCAGCCGCTGAGGGCTCTTCGCGAACGCCTTCGCCCCGACGATGTTCCGGAAGAACGCGGCGCCGGCGGAGTCGAGCAGGAAGTCGCGCTCAATCGTGGCCTTGAAATCGCTCGCCACGACGTTCGAGCCGTCCGAGTACTTGAGGCCCTTGCGCAGCGTGAGGGTGTACGTCCGGCGGTCGGGCGAGATGCGAGGCAGCGCGGTCGCGAGGTACGGCACGAGCTTCGCACCGGCTTCGCCGTTGACATGGCGGTAGCCGAGCAGCGGGAGATAGACGTTCCACATCACGCCCCAACCTTCGGCGGTGTCCGAGAGCCCTGGGTCGAGGTAGTCCGTCCCCTCGTCCATCGCGATCCGGAATTCCGGGAACTCGCGAGCGGTCGTGGTAACCGGGGTCTCGGGAGCCGGAGGGGTGGTCGTTCGGGCGGAACTCGTCGTCTGCGCGTGCGTCGTCGTCTCGGCGGTGCGGCCCGAGCCGCCGCAGCCGGCGACCAGAACGACGGCGAGGAGCGGGAGGGCCACGACCGCGGCCACCTTCCTCGGAAAAGCAGTCGGCTCCACGCGAGCGGCGAAATCTAGCGCGCGCCGAGCCGCACCAGTGCGCGCCGGCACTCCCGCAATTCGAGCGGCTCCTCTTCCTCGATGACGCGGTGGACTCCGTCCCGGCCGGTCGCGTGGAGGATGCGCCCGTCGCCGACCCAGAACGCGATGTGGTCGGCACCGGCCGCGGGTCCGTACGTGACGAGATCGCCGCTGCGAAGATCCTCTTCCGGCAGCCTCTCGCCCGCGTCCTCCTGCTGGTCTGCGTCCCGGGGCACAAGGCGGCCGCAGGCCCTGAACGACATATGGATGAGGCCGGAGCAGTCGATCCCGTCCGAGGTCATCCCGCCCCATTCGTACCTCGTCCCGAGCAGCGTGCGAGCGTGCGCGACCGGGTCGGTGGCGAGCGGCAAGAGCCAGTCCGGGTCGGGCTCGCCGCCGAGATCTTCCCGTCGCACCCAGCCCGGATACGCGTACGCGGTCTCCACGCGAGCCCACTCGCCGTTCTCCTCGAGCACCCGCAACGGCTCCCCTGGCAGCGCCTGCGTGACCTGCTCGGCGTCGCCGGACGGCTCAGCGCGCAGCGGCGCGAGCTGGCGTGCGAACATATGTTCGCCTAGGCTCTCGGTCATGCAGCTCAGGCTAGACGCGGCCGATCGCCTCGTGGAGCTCGTGGAGGAGCAACGCGGGCCGGTGCTCGCCGAGGATGCGGCGCGTCGCCTTTTCGCCCTCCGTCAGGCACCGGTAGCTCTGGCGCGCACGCTCCTCGCGGACGTCGTCGAGACCGACGCCCGGCTCTCGTGGAGCGGCGACGCAGTCGCGCTCGCCGAGCCGCCGGGCGCGGCACTGCTGCTCGAGAACGCGACGTACGTGGTCGTCGACCTCGAGACGACGGGGCTGCGGCCCGGCAGCTCCGGGATCTGCGAGATCGGGGCGGTGCGCCTGCGCGGATTCGAGGTCGAGGCTGAGTTCCAGACGCTCGTCGACCCGGGACTTCCGATCGACGCCGGAGCGAGCGCGTTGACCGGCCTCAGAACCGCCCAGCTCCGTGGTGCACCCGGCCCGGCCGAGGCTGTCAGCCGCTTCCTCGCCTTCGCAGGCGACGGAGTGCTCGTTGCGCACAACGCGCGCTTCGATCTCGCCTTCCTCGACCGCGAGACCGAGCGCCTGACCGGCAGCCGCATCGGCTCGGCGGTTGTCGACACCGTGCGGCTCGCACGGACGCTGCTCGCAGGACGCGTCCGCGGCTTCGGTCTGGGCCAGCTCGCCTGGTTTCTCGACACGAGCGAGCGGCCGTGCCACCGTGCGCTCCCGGACGCTCGCGCCACCGCCGAGCTGCTGCTCGTGCTGATCGGCCTCGCGCAGGAACGCGGCGCCCGCACGGTCGCCGACCTCACGGCGCTCACGGCGACGAGAACGCGGCGGCTGCTCGACAAGCGCCATCTCGCCTACGGCGCGCCCACCCGCCCCGGCGTCTACCTCTTTCTCGGTCGCAACGACCAGGTTCTCTATGTCGGCCGGGCCCGCGATCTCCGGTCGCGCCTGCGCTCGTACTTCCGCAGCGAGCGTCAGCGGCCGGCGGTCGAAGCGGCCGTCGCCGCTGCGGAACGGATCGAGTGGCGGGTGACGGGCTCCGAGCTCGAGGCCGCGCTCGAGGAGCTGCGCCTGATCCGAGAGATCCGCCCACCGGGCAACGCGCGGGTGTCACGACCCGAACGGCACGTGTGGCTGCGGCAGCGCGGCGACTCGGTCGTGGCCTCGAGTCGCTCGTCGCCCGTCGGGCCGCTGCGGTCGCGCCGTACCGCGCAGCTCGCGGCGCGCGTGCTGACGCCCGACGAGCTCGCCCGGCCGCAGGGCGCACTCCCGCGGCTACGGCACCGCCTGCAAGACCTCTCAGAGGCTCGGAGGTTCGAGGACGCCGGCCGTCTCAGGGACCGCATCGCCGCGCTCGAGCGTGTCTGCCGCGAGCTTGCCCGTCTGGAGCGGGTGCGAAGCCTCCGCTGCTGTGTCCTGGTGCCAGCCGGCGAGTCCGGCTACGTCCGCGCGTTCTTCGTCGCGGAGGGCCGGGTCGCAGCGGAGCGAACGCTGCCCTCGGGTGGCGGCGCCGTGCTCGAAGTCGAGGCGGGGCTGGCCGCCGCGCGCCGCCCGGGCGAGCTCGACCTCGACGAGGTCCTCCTGGTCGACTCGTTTCTGCGCAAGCCGCCGCCCGAACTGCGGATCGCCCCGCTCGAGCGCGAGGCGATCCTGCGAGCGAGAAGCTCGGTCGTCGGCTAGGCGGGTCAGGCGGCTGCGACCGAGATCAAGTCGCGTAGAGCGCCGAGCCGCGAAAGCGCCTGGCCCTCGAGCTGGCGGACGCGCTCGCGCGTCAGGTCGAGCTCGTTGCCGATCGCCTCGAGCGTCCACGGCTCACCCTCGAAGCCGAAGCGCAGCTCGAGGATCCGCCGCTCGCGCTCCGGCAGCGCCTCGAGCGCGCGCCGGACGCCTTGCCGGCGGAGCGACTCCTCGGCTTCGTCGAACGGATCGACGGCCTCGCGGTCGGCGAACAGGTCGCCGAGCTCGCCCTCGTCGTCGGCGCCCACGGTCTGGTTGAGCGAGACCGATGCGTTCGCTGCGCCAAGTGCCTCGTCGACGTGCTGCATGGGCAGGCCGGTCGCCTCGGCAAGCTCCTCCTTGGTCGCCTCGCGGCCGAGCTCGACCTCGAGGCGCCGCGCGGCGCGCGAGAGCTTCTGCTGACGCTCGACGACGTGGACGGGAACGCGGATCGTGCGCGCGTGGTTCGCGACCGCCCGCTGCACCGACTGGCGGATCCACCACGTCGCGTACGTCGAGAACTTGTAGCCACGGCGCCAGTCGAACTTCTCGACGGCGCGGTTCAGTCCGAGCGTCCCCTCCTGGATCAGGTCGAGGAACGGGACGCCGAGCCCGCGGTAGCCCTTGGCGATCGAGACGACGAGCCGGAGGTTCGACTCGATCATGTGCCGCTTCGCCGAGACGTCGCCGCGCTCGATCCGCTTCGCGAGCATGACTTCCTCGGCAGCGGTGAGCAGCTTGTGACGGCCGACGTCGGCGAGGAACAGCTGCAGGCTGTCGGCGGAGCCGGAGATCGCGACCGCCGCCACGGGCTCGGGCGCCGGCTCGTCCTCCTTTTCCTTCTCCTCTTCCTTCGGCGCCTCGGCAGTCGGGGCCACCGCAGCCGCAGCCGGCGCGGCCGGCTGGCCGATCTCGAGACCCGTCCGCTCGAGCTCGCGGATGAGTTCCTCGCGCTCGGTGTCATTGAGCTCGAGCTCGGCCGCGAACGCCTCGATCAGAGCCGGCTCGATGAAGCCCCGCTCCTCGGCGCCCTCCACCATGGCGCGAATCTGGTCCGACTCGAGCAAATCGTTGAGCTGGTTCTGCGTCAGCGCTCCCTCAGTCCTTTCGCCCTGCTTCTCAGCTTCCCCGCACGCCTTCGTACCTTAGGAGGGAAGTCCTCCGGTTTCCACCCTGTCGGGAGTGCCGCCGCTCCCGCCCGGTCGAACGTGCCGCGCGGCAAGTGTATTCCGCGCTTCAAACCGGTCCGTGAGCTTAGGACGCGGACCGGTCGGCGAAGTTTGTGGAGAACCGTTCAGGAAGCCTTGCGGCGACGGCCGCCCCGCTTCGCCGGTCCCTTCGCGCGGCGCTCGGCGAGCAGCTCGAGCGAGCGGTCGAGGGTGACCGTCTCCGGATCGTCTCCCTTGCGCAGGCTCGCGTTCGTCTCGCCGTCGGTGACGTACGGGCCGAAGCGGCCTTCCTTGAGCACGATCTCCTTGCCGCCGACCGGGTCCGTACCGATCTCGCGGAGCGGCTTGGTCGCCGCCCGCTGGCCGCGCCGCTGCCGCGGCTGGGCGATGAGCGCGAGCGCTTCCTCGAGCGAGATCGTGAACAGCTGCTCCTCGGTTTCGAGGGAGCGCGACTCCTTCTCCTTCTGGACGTACGGGCCGTAGCGGCCGTTGCGGGCCACCACCTCTTCGCCGTCAGCAGCGACGCCCACCACGCGCGGCAGTTGGATCAGGCGAAGCGCCTCGTCGAGCGTCACGGTGTCGAGCGACATCGTCTTGAAGAGCGAGGCGGTGCGCGGCTTCTCCTTCGATCCCTCGGGAAGAACCTCGCTGACGTATGGGCCGTAGCGGCCGGTGCGCGCGGTGATGGTCAGCCCGGTGGCGGGATCGGTGCCGAGCTCGCGGTCGCCGCTGGGCTGCGCGAGAAGCTCCTCGGCGCGCTCGACCGTCAGCTCGTCGGGCGCGAGCTCCTCGGGCACGCTCGCGCGCTGCTCGCCTCGCTCGAGGTAGGGCCCGTAGCGCCCGACGCGGAGGACGATCCCGTCGCCGATCTCGAGCGAGTTGATCTCGCGCGCGTCGATGGCGCCGAGATCCGAGACGAGCTCCTGCAAACCGGCCGTTCCGTCGCCGAAGTAGAAGCGCCCGAGCCACGCGACGCGCTGCTCGTCGCCGGCCGCGATCCGGTCGAGGTCGTCCTCCATCCGGGCAGTGAAGTCGTAGTCGACGAGGCGGCCGAAGTGCTGCTCGAGTAGGGCGACGACCGAAAAGGCCAGGAAAGCCGGTACGAGCGCGGTGCCGCGCTTGGAGACGTAGCCGCGGTCGAGGATCGTGCCGAGAATCGACGCGTAGGTGGACGGGCGGCCGATCCCGAGCTCTTCGAGCGTCCGCACGAGGGTTGCTTCGGTGTAGCGGGCGGGCGGGCTCGTCTCGTGACCCTGCGGCTCGAGCGCGCGCAGCACGACCGCGTCACCCTCCGCGAGATTCGGCAGGCGCCGCTCCTCGTCGTCGTCCTTCGCCGGCCCGTCGTCGTCGCGGCCCTCCTCGTAGGCGGCGAGGAAGCCGCGAAACGTGATCACCGTGCCGGAGGCGCCGAACTCGACCGCTTCGCCGTTGCTCGATTCGCCTCCGATGCGCAACGAGACGGTCTGGCCCTGCGCGTCCTTCATCTGCGAGGCGATCGTCCGCATCCAGATCAACTCGTAGAGCCCGTACTCGTCGGCGGAGATCTCCGAGCGCACGTCCTGCGGCGTGCGGAAGCTGTCGCCCGAGGGGCGGATCGCCTCGTGGGCCTCCTGCGCGTTCTTCACCTTGCGCTCGTAGCGGCGCGGCTGCTCGGGAACGTAATCGGCTCCGAAGAGCGAGGTCGCCTGCGCGCGCGCAGCGGTGAGCGCCGACTCCGACAGCGTCGTCGAGTCGGTGCGCATGTAGGTGATGTAGCCGTTCTCGTAGAGGCGCTGGGCAAGGCGCATCGTCGTCTGCGCCGAGAAGCGGAGCTTGCGGCTCGCCTCCTGCTGCAGCGTCGAGGTCATGAAGGGCGGGCTCGGGCGACGGACGTACGGCTTCCGCTCGACGCGGGAGACCTGGAACGACGCGCCGTCGAGGCGCTCCGCCAGGCCACGCGCCGTGTCCTCGTCGAGCTGGCGCGCTTCGCCCTTGAGCTTCCCGTCGGGGCCGAAGTCGCGGCCGGTGGCGACCCGCTGTCCCTCGACCGAGACGAGTCGGGCGTCGAACGACTCCGGATCGAAGGTGCCGACCAGATCCCACCACGCGGCGGCGCGGAAGGCCATCCGCTCGCGCTCGCGCTCGACGACGAGACGCGTCGCGACCGACTGCACCCGGCCGGCCGAGAGCCTCGGCATGACCTTTTTCCAGAGCACCGGCGAGACCTCGTAGCCGTAGAGCCGGTCGAGGATGCGACGCGACTCCTGCGCGTCGACGAGGCGGTCATCGACCTGGCGAGTGTCCTCCAGCGCCTGCTCGATCGCGTGGCGCGTGATCTCGTGGAAGACCATCCGCCGGACGGGGACCTTCGGCTTCAGCACCTCGAGCAGGTGCCAGGCGATCGCCTCGCCCTCACGATCTTCATCGGTCGCGAGCAGGAGCTCGTCGGCGTCCGCCAGTTGCTTACGAAGCTGCGCAACCGTTTTCTTCTTGTCCGGGTCGACGACGTACAGGGGCTCGAACCCGTGCTCCACGTCGACGCCGAGCCGCGCCCACGCCTCGCCCTTGTACTTCTCGGGGACTTCGGCCGCGCTGTCCGGGAGGTCGCGGATGTGGCCGACAGAGGACTCGACGACGAACTCCGGCCCGAGGTAACCGGCGATCGTGCGCGCCTTGGCCGGCGACTCCACGATGACGAGACGCTTCGGCATCGGCGCGTCACGATAGCCATCGCTGCGGCAGGCGATACTCCGCCTCGTGGATCCGCCGCCCATTTACCGCTTCGCCGCCTTCATCAGCCGGCCCCTGCTCTACGGGCCGTTTCGGCTACGCGCTCGCGGTCAGGAGAACGTCCCCGCGAGTGGCGGCTGCGTGCTGGCGTGCAACCACCTCTCGAACTTCGATCCGTGGCCGCTCGGGATGCCGCTCTGGCCGACGCGCTGGCTCCACTTCATGGCGAAGTCGGAGCTCTACTGGTGGCCGCTGCGCGTGGTGCTGAACGCTGCAGGGGCATTCAAGGTCAGGCGCGGCGTCGGGGACATGGAGGCGATGGAGACAGCCGTCCGACTTGTTCGTGGGGGCGAGGTCGTCGTCATGTTCCCCGAGGGCACGCGGCGGAAGAAGGGGCTCCTGAAGAAGCATCAGGCGCGCGCACGATCGGGTGCGGCCCGGATCGCCCTCGAAGCCGGGGTGCCGCTTGTCCCGGTGGCGATTGCCGGCACCGACCAACTGCTCTCGCTCGGACCGCTGCGCATCGCCTTTGGCGCGCCGATCGAGCTGGACGACCTGCCGGCCGACGACCTGCGACGCTCGGCTCAGACGGCGACCGAACGGCTGATGGCGCGCATCACCGAGCTCGAGGCTTCGTTGTGAGCGTCTTGCTTGCGGTCGACGGCGACTCGTTCGCGCATCGCGCGTATCACGCGCTGCCGAAGTCGATCCGCCTCAACGCCGTCGTCGGCTTCACGAACATGCTCACGCGGCTCTGGCAGGCGGAGCGGCCGGACGCCGTCCTCGTCGCCTGGGACACGCTTTCCGTCCCCACGTACCGACACGAGGCCTTCGAGCCCTACCAGTCCGGGAGGGTGTTCGAGGAGTCGATCCTCGAGCAGCTCGAGATCCTGCCCGAGGTTTCCAGCGCCTTCGGCTTCCTGGTCGCGAAGGCGCCGGGCTACGAGGCCGACGACTTTCTCGCCGCAGCGGCGCGGGAATGGAAGGGCGACGTGCTCGTGGCCACGTCCGACCGCGACGCCTTCCAGCTCGCCAGCGACCGGGTCACGATTCTCCAGCCGACCCGAGGCGTGAGCGAGCTCGCGCGAATCGGTCCCGCGGAGGTGCGCGAGCGCTACGGCGTCGACCCGGAACAGGTGCCGGACCTGATCGCCTTGCGCGGCGATCCATCGGACAAGTTGCCCGGAGCCAGGGGCATCGGGCCGAAAAAGGCCGCAGACCTGTTGGCGCAGTACGGCTCGCTCGAGGCCGCACTCGCCGCTGGCAGGTTCGCGGCGGAGGCGGAGGATTTGGTGCTTTTCCGGCGAATCGCGACGATGGACGCCTCCGCCCCCCTTCCTCCCCTCGCAGAAACATCCCCGGCGTGGGCGGAGGCGTCTTCCTTTCTCGAACGGCTTGGACTCGGCGGGGTCGCGGAGCGAGTGGCAGCGCTATCGACGTCCTGACACATCGCGCCTTCGCGCGGCTGCACCCGACCGGCGGGCATCCGGAGCGGCCCGAGCGGCTCGCGGTGCTGCTCGCGGAGCAGCACATCTGGAGCGAAGGCCGGGCCGCGACCGCGGAGGAACTGCTGCTGTGCCACACCGCAGAGCACGTCGATCTCATCCGGGGCGTCGAGGATCCCGTCTGGCTCGACGGCGACACCATCTGCACCGCGACGACGTTCGAGGTCGCGGCGCTCGCAGCGGGCACGGCGATCGAGGCGGCGCTCCGCGGTGGGTTCGCCCTCGTCCGTCCGCCCGGGCATCACGCTCTCGCGGGACGCGCGATGGGCTTCTGCGTGTTCAACAACGTCGCGATCGCCGCTCGGGCGGCGCAGCGGCGCCTCGGCCTCGAACGAGTGGCGATCGTCGATTTTGACGTCCACCACGGGAACGGGACCGACTCGATCTTCCGCGATGACGACAGCGTGCTCTTCGTCTCGCTCCATCAATGGCCGTTCTATCCGGGCTCGGGCGGACCGGACGACCAGGCCGGAACGACGCTCAACGTTCCGCTGCAGGCCGGCTCCGGAGACGCCGAGTATCTGGAGGCGTTCGAACGCGTAGTCGCGCCGGCGGTCGAGCGGTTCGAGCCGGAGCTCGTGCTCGTCTCGGCCGGCTTCGACGCCCACGAAGGGGATCCGCTCGCAGACATGGAGGTGACCGAAGACGGCTTCCGCGAGCTCGCACGGCGCTGTGCGTCGCTTTCCGACCGTGTCGCAGCCGTGCTCGAGGGCGGTTACGAGCTCGAGACGCTGCCGGGACTCGTGGACGCGGCGCTCGACGGCTTTACGAGCTAGCCCCGCGCGAGCGAGAGCTGCTCGAGGGCCTCGCGACGAGACGAGACGCCGAGCTTGCGCAGCAGGCTCTTCACGTGCGAGCGGACGGTGTGTTCGGAGATGAAGAGACGCTGCGCGATCTCGTCGGTCCCGTGATGCTCGTCGAGCAGCAGCAAGACCTCGACTTCGCGGGCGGAAAGCGCCGATGCGATGCGATCGGGCACTCCCGCGCCGCGGCCGCCGGACCGCACCTGGTCGAGCAACCTCCGCGCGACAGGCCCCGAGAGAGCAGCATCGCCCTGGACGACGCCTTCGAGGAACTCCGCGATCCGCTCCGGAGACTCGGTCTTGAGGAGATAACCGGCCGCCCCGCCGCGAATCGCAGCAAGGAGGTTCTCCTCGGTGCCGGAGGCCGTCAAGACCACGACCTCGCACTCGGGCGCGGCCTCGCGAAGCCGGGGCAGCGCCGAGAGGCCGTCGAGCCCGGGCATCAGGAGGTCGAGGAGAACGACGTCGGGCTGCGTCTGCGCCGCCGTTGCGATCGCCTCTTCGCCGTCAGCCGCCAGTCCGGCGAGCTCGAAGCCGTGCGAACGCAGCAATGCCGCGAGTGCCTCGCGGGTGAGGGGATGGTCGTCGACGACGAGTACGCGGGCTGCCATGAGTTCCTTATCGGCAGCAACCGTTCTGCCGACAAGACCCATGTGAGAAACCAGCGCACCGAGCTGCAAGCGTGGCTGTGGGGCGAGGTCGTCCTCTCCGGACTGCTCGCCGCGAGCCTCGCGCTGCTGCTGACGCATCCGACCCTCCGGACCCAGTACGACCGGCCGCAGCTCCTGCTCGTGCTCGAGACGAGCATGGCGCTCGCCGGCGTCCTCGTTGCGCTCCTCGCGGGTGTCCGGTTCTCGGTCGTCGGTTCCCGCACCGACCTGTTCACCGCGGCCGGCTTCCTCATCTGGTCGCTCTCGACGGTGGCCTTCGCGATCATTCCGGCGCTCGGCAGCGCTCCACTCGACCGGGCCGATGCCTGGGCAGCGCTTGCGGGCAGCATCGCCGGCCAGGGTCTCATTGCCGTCGCGCCGTTCGTCAGCGGCCGGAGCCGCCTCCGGGACCGAGCGCTTCGCGACATGGTGCTCGTGGCGGCCGTAGCGCTCGCCGCCGCCTGGTTCCTTCTGCGCGCACATAGCGGTTCGCTCCCGGCGCTGACGGCCACGCCGGGCGTCGCCACGGCTTCCGGCCTCTACTCGGCGCTCGCGGTGCAGGCGCTACTCAACCTGCTCGCGGTCGTCGGCTGGGGACGGCGTTTCGCGAGGACGGGGGACGACCTTGCCAAGTGGCTTGCACTCGGCTTCACGCTTCTGCTCTTCGCCGCGCTTCATCTGGTGTTCTCGCCGCCACGCGGCACGAACTACGTCGCCGCGGGCGAGTACCTGCGCCTGCTCGCCTTCGGACTGATGCTCGTCGGCGCGTGGCGCGCGATCCGCTCGGCCGAGCTTGGGCGCGCAGTCGCGGAGGAGCGGGCCCGCGTCGCTCGCGAGATCCACGACGGGCTCGCCCAGTACCTCTTCGCGGTCTCGACCCACGCCCAGATGCTCGCGGCCGGAGCACCGGTCGAGGAGGTCGGCCCGCAGCTCACGCTGGCCGCCGCGCTCGCACAGCAGGAGGCGCGGTTCGCGATCCTCGCCCTCTCGTCGGCGAGCGGCACCGCCCCGTTCGATTCGGCGTTGAGCCGCTACGTCGAGTTCCTGACCGCCGACGGCGAGCTCGCCGTCGACCTCGAGATCGACCCGGCGATCCGCCTCGCGCCGGACGAGCAGATCGAGATCTTTCGCATCGTCCAGGAGGGGCTCGGCAACGTCCGCCGCCACGCCAACGCAACACGCGCCGAGGTGGTGATCGGCCGCCGTCCCTCGGGCGTACGGTTCGTCGCCATCGAGGACGACGGTGAAGGCTTCCCTCCCGACGTCGAAGCGGCGGGTCAAGGGCTCCGGAACATGCGCGATCGCGCGTCGTCGATCGACGGCGGTTTCAACGTCCGCAGCACGCCCGGCCGCGGCACCGCCCTCGAGGTCGTTCTGCGCATGTAGGCGTCCTTCCCTGCGACCGCCCGGCCCCTTAGAGTTCAGCGCACGTGCGTCGCTCCCCGGCACTGCTGGCCGCGGTCGCGCTCTCGAGCGCGATGGCAGCGACGGCGGCCGCGGGGAAGCAGCAACCCCTCCAGCACATCACGCTCTTCTCGGATTCGTCCGGCGCAGCCCTGAACTGGGACTCGACCGCGAAGAAGATCGTCGAGCACGGCAACCGTGTCCTGCTCGAGCTTCACCCGTGCGGGCGCCTGACCCAGCCCGGGTGCCTCGTCGACGATCCGCCGCCGAGCGTGCTTGCCACAGTGCGCAAGCTCGGCCGCGGGATCGGGACGAACGTCGTCATCTTCGTCGGCTACAACGACGACCCCGCGACATACCGCCACGGCCTCCCGATCGTGCTGAAGGCGCTCTGGAAGCGAGGCGTCCACCACATCGTCTGGTTCACGCTGCACGCCGTCGACAAGCAGTACACCGACATCAACCAGGCGATCTACGCCGAAGAGCAGAAGTGGCGGCCGACGATGACCGTGCTCGACTGGAATCACTACTCGGGTTCTCACCCCTCGTGGTACGCGTCGGACGGGATTCACATGACCGCGACCGGCGCGACCGCCTTCGCGACGTTTCTCCACCGTTCGCTCGAGCGGCTCGGCCTGACCGGGCCTTCGTAGAAACGCGAAGCCCCGCCGGGGCGGGGCTTCGTCCGGGCTCGACAGCGGCCTTCGTTCAGCCGCTGCTCGGTGCCGCGCACGAGGTTGCCCAAGTGCAGGCGTTGAAGCCGTCGGCGTCCGGATCGGGCGCGGAAGGACTCCCGATCACGTTGCCGTTGGAGTCGATGAGCTGGATCTCCTCCAACGCGTTGAGGTTCGTCGCGTGACCGTTGACCGTGGCGTTGTCGAAGACCGGCGATGTGAGGTCGGGCAGCGAGGCGAAGCCGGCGTTCGTGCCGAGGATCAGAGGCGTCTCCTCGATCCACTCGGCCGTCAGGTGGGTCGAGGGATAGGGAACGGTCTGCGTGAACGTCTCGTTCTCGGTCACGTCCTGCAGCGTGATCGTCCAGACGTCGGAGTCGGGCACGAGCTCGGCGATCGAGGCGTGCATGCGGTCGCCCGGCTGCACGGTCATCGAGATCGAGATCGACGGAGCGGGAACGAGCTCCCACCAGGCCGAGTACGAGGCCTGGCCGCCCGAGACGTCCTGTTCGGTGCCGGTCTGGATCAACGTCTCGTCGCCGACGGTGCAGCCGGAGTCGACGCAGCCGCCGCCGATGCCGATCCAGTCAGACGAGTTCTCGTCCTGACCGGCCGTGTGCTGTGTCACCGTCGGCACCGTCCAGTCGCCGGAGATCGAGTTGAAGAGAGTGCCGCCCTCCTCGAGCGTGCCCTGGTTGTAGCCGAACCAGTTCGAGCTCTGGTCTGTGTTCGCGCGGATGTGGAGTAGCTGCCCGTGGGCAGTGAGAGCCGGAGCAGCTCCTGCCGAGGCGGCTGGTCCAAGCCCGGCGAGCAGAGCTGCGCAAAAAGCTGCGAGCAGCGCGATCGAGATGCGCATGTGGCCTCCTGGAAGTCGAAGCGGACACCCCCACGCCGCCCGCGCATGTCGTCAGTTGTCCGATTCGGCTACCCGGGAGATGCTCGAGCCAAACGTCTCGTTCGATGAAGAAGCCCCGCCGGAGCGGGGCTTCTCGTCAGCAGGCCTGTAAGCCGGAGTATCGCCATGAGTTTCGGAGCAGCGTCCTTCGGCCTGCCGAAAGGACGGGAAATGCGCCAAGAACTCGCCGACTTCCTCGACTACTGCCGGATCGAACGACGGCTCGCGCCGCTGACCTGCTCCGCCTACGAGCGCGACGTCGGCACCTGCATCGCCTTCCTCGAGCGGGAGGGACTCGTCACGGTAGGCGAGGTGCGGCCGGTCCACCTACGCCGCTTTCTCGCCGAGGAGTCCGTGCGCCGGCCGGCGCCCTCGAGCCAGGCGCGGACAGTCGCGGCACTCAAGTGCTTCTTCCGCTTCCTCGAGGAGAACGAGCAGATCGGCCGCGATCCCGCACGTGTCCTACGGACGCCAAAGAAGCGTGAGGCGCTCCCGGACGTACTCGACCGGCGCGAGCTCGCGCGCCTGCTCGAGGCGACCAAGCGCGACGACGTCTGGAAGCGGAAAGCATAGACGGTAAGCGCGAGCGCGACCGGCTCCTGCTCGCACTCTTCGCCTACGCCGGCTTGCGCCGGAGCGAACTACTCGGGCTCGACTGGCAGGACATCGACCTCGAGCGCCGTCTACTCAGGGTGCGGTACGCGAAAGGCGGGCATCAGCGGACCGTCCCAATCCACCCAGCGCTCGAGCCGCTCTTCATCGACTACCTCCGCATCCGCAGTGAGGACTCGGAGCCCGCGCTCTTCGTTGGCGTCCAGGGAAAGCGGCTCTCGCAAACGATCCTGACCCAGACGTTCCTCCGGTACGCCCGCGCCGCGGGAGTCACCGAACGGAAGAACGTCACTCCGCACACGCTTCGCCACGTCTTCGCGTCGGAGCTCCTCCGCGCCGGCGCGAACCTCCGCCAGATCCAGGAGTTACTGGGGCATAAGCACCTCGACTCGACGCAGCGGTACACACGGGTCACCGCCCATGAACTGCGAGGCGCCGTGAAGCGGCTTCGCTTCCCACCTATGGGCGCAGCGCGCGCTTCTCGTCATTTCGAGGGCTGATCTCGTGTGTCGTCGGAGGACGCGACCAGTCGCGCCAAGCCGCATGGATCTACGGCATTCGCGCCGCGGCGCCCGGGCCGAACCCCAAATGACAGAGGCGTAGACCGCGCGGGGAGCACAACAAGGAGAATTCCACCATCCGACTACCGAGATGCTCACGATGCCTTGGTGCGCTCAGGCGGTGCCGAGTCTTACCGCCCCTGGCGCTGCCCGGAACGGCGACGACTGGCCTACTATTCGGGGTGTCGTGAAACGTAGAAGGATTGGCGTGACGCTCGTCGCGGTCGGTCTCGCTGCCGCGTCAGCAACCGCTGCCTCCGCCGGATCGCACCCGGTTCTGCTCCGACCGCTGCACCTCCCTCATATCGCGCCCGGTACGCGTTGCCCGGTCTCCCGTATCGATCGCCGCATCCAGTTTGCGCGGCGCTTCGGGGTAGGCACGCCGGGCCTCGGTAGAGGCCCGGCGTATCCAATCGGGCTACCTGCAGGAAACCTCCGCCTCGCGCCCGCAAAGAACTTTGGCAGCCGGTCATGGGCGGGGCAGAAGGTGCTTTGGTTAGTGCTTCCCTCGTACCGCGGGCCAGTGCTGATTCGAGGCGCGCGCATCGATGGGCGCGGACTCGTCCGCTTCCAGCAAGGAAACGTCCCACCAAAGCAGGTATGGATCGCTGTCGGCGGGACACAAGCCGCCCCTGGATTCTCGTTCCCCAAGGGCACGCGCTATCTCCCCTCGTCCACGCGCGTGCGCGAGCCAGGCTGCTACGCGTACCAGATCGACGGTACGACGTTCAGCCGCGTCGTCGTTGTTCCACGCCAGCTGGTAGAGCCACTCCTCCCTGAAGTCTGGGCTAAGACGTGCGTGGCCAGCAGCCACGTCCAAGGCACTGACACTCGCCCGGGCCAGCGTTGCTCCTATGTCAACAGGGGCTCGGCCTGAGTCGGAAATGATGACCCCTGAGCGCGCTAGGGCGTGTCCGAGGCGGCGGCAGAAGTGGAGTTCACGATCCCAGAGCTGAGGTAGGCGGTCCAATCGACGACCGTTCCGGTGTTGTCGATGGTCTGCTCAGCGAGAAGGGCGGAGGTCTGTGGGTCCAAGATCAACTCCTGGGTATTGCCGCTTGACGTGTAGCCGACGGTGGTCCCGGAACGGCCGAGTTGGTCCTGCGTGGTGCCGATCAGCTTGATGCCGGGAAGTTGTGCGGCGACCGCGTAGAGAGCTGAGCGCACGGCCGGGGGCGCATAGCTGTCGCGGAGGAGGTCTCCGATGATCGTGAACGTCTCGGCGTCTCCGGGCGGTCCGCTTTCAAGTTTGCGCTGCTCGATCAGCTGCTTGAGTGCGGCTGGATCGGTGGGGACGTTGCTCAGGTCGAGGTAGTAGAGACCGCTGCGCTGGGTGACGTCGATGTTCCCGGTGCTGTCGGCAAGGTTGGGTTTTCCGTCGGCAACCCAGGCCGCCCGGTCGGCGCTGGTTACCAGCTGCGGCGTCCCCGCTACTTGGAGGATTCGACCGCTGCCATCGGGGCCGATCCACTGCTGACGTGTGTACGGCTGGAGGGTGTTGAACGCCTGGCCCCCGACCGGCGCTGTGGTGCTGCCGAATACGCCCTTGCTCTTGGTGTAGACGAACTGGCCAGGCGCAGGCGGCCCGGTCGCCGGTTGCCTGGCAGCGGCACGGGCGGCGTGAAGCAGGACGCCTGCGGCGGCGGGGCTGGGCGCGCCGGTGTCACCGGCTGGTAGAAGCGCCGTTACTACCACGGCCACTAGGGCGACAGCGGCTACTGCGCCAACTGCGACCGACCACCGGGAGAGGGACCTGTGCTGATGCCATTGGCGTTCGGCTTCTGAAGGTCGTTGCGCCTCTGCCCGAGCAGTGGCAAGCACGCGCTCAAAGAGCGCATCCGGCGGCTCTCCAATGACTCCGGACACCGGATCCGCTCGCCTTACCGTCTCCAGCAACCTCTGATCGCTCATCTCTCCGGTCCTCCTCCAGTCAACGGAATCTCACCTGGGCTGACGCTGTGCGCTCGCTCTTGGGCCTCCGCCTGCGCGCCCAGCTTCTCCCGGAGCCGTCCCTTCGCTCGGTGCAAGCGAACGCGGAAGGCCACTGGCGACTGGCCGACGACAACCGCCGCCTCGTTTGGACTGAGTCCTTCCCAGGCGACTAGCGTTATGGCTTCACGATCCTTCTCCGACAGCCGCATGAGCGCCTCGGCAACGCCGGACTCGTTCGCCTGATCCTCTCGGTTGGCTGGGCTTTCGGCTGCTTCTAACTTCGTCACCAGCGAGCGGCGGCGACCGGCGGAGCGGCGGTGCGTCGAAAGTGTCTTGCGGGCGACGCCGAGCAGCCAGGGGCGTGCGTTCGCCGGTACTTCGTCGAGGCGTCGCCAAGCGACCAAGAACGTCTCGGCAGCTACGTCCTCAACGAGATCCGGCTCAGCAGCGCGCCTGCGGACGTAGAGCGCGACATCGCGATAGTGACGCCGGAAAAGCGCCTCCAGCCGAGCCTCCTTGTCTACCCGATCTCTTGGCTGCTCGCCCATCCACCTAGATGATGGCCAGCAACTCGGTCTTCGTTACAGACCCCTGACGGCATTCGGGGGCTTGTACGATCGGTCCGGTAGTGAGTCCTGCAATCAAGCTCGGTGGGCAGGCGCTCGCGATGATGGGCGTCGGAATCCTGGCATCCCTGCTCGTGTGGAAGCTGACGCACCAGCCCCCGCCGCCGAAGGTCGGCGCACACGCACCCCCGTTCTCGCTCCAGCGCCTGCGGGGCAGCGGCGATCTCTCGCTCGCCTCCCTCCGCGGCAAGACCGTGGTGCTCAACTTCTTCGCCTCCTCGTGCGCTCCGTGCAAGGCGGAGTCAGGCGTGTTGGAGGCCGCGTCTCGCCAGTACCGCAGCAAGGGTGCCGTCTTCGTGGGCATCGACTACCAGGACGCCACGTCGGATGCTCGTCGCTTCGTGAAGGCGCACGGCATCACCTATCCGGTCGTTCGCGCTTCCGGTCAGATCGCTACCGAGTACGGGCTCGTGGGCACGCCTGAGACGTTCTTCATCAATCGGGATGGGCGACTCGCAGACGCGCCCGTCTTGGGCACCGTTGTCAATCAGAGGTCTGCGTTCGAGCAGGGCATACAGGCTGCGTTGAAGTCGTAACCGCGACTCGGGCGTTGCCACGCTCGGCTGGGCCAGTTCGGGAATGACCCTTGACCTTCCCGCGGATGCCGGCGCTGTGGGCTTGGTCGCGTAGAATCGGAGTGTGTGGAATTGGCGTCGGGTTTCGCTCCCGGTCGCGGCTGTGATCGCTGGGGTTCTCGCAGGCGCAGGTGTCGCCTTCGCTGGCGGCTCGAGCGCGTTCGACGGGATTAGCGCCGCGCAGCATCCGCGGACCCATGCTGACAGGCTCGATCCCTCAGTCCTGGCTTCGATCGCCTTCGTTAACAAGCAGCAAAGGCTGCACCACAACCCGGTCGGACTGGTGGAACCCGACAGCTCGCGCTTCCTCAGGCATCTCGCAAACGGGGAGCGTGCCTATGCCGTTGCTGCGACGGGCGGCGAGGTGTGTGCACTCGTCGAGCGACTACGAATCCCTCACGCCTCCAACCTCAAGAAGCCAGCCTCCCAGTGGGGATGTTCGCGGCTCACCCGGAAGGTACCCACCACCATCGGCTCCCTCAAGGCAAACGAAGAGACGCCCGTTCTCAGCTGGGGTGTCGCACTCGACGGCGTCACCGCCGTCTCGTGGCTAGCTGGCCGACAAGGGGAAATCACCGTCCCGGTCAGACACAACGCCTGGGTCCACCTCGGCAACGCATCTTTCGTGCACTTCACCGTCCACTTCGCTGACGGGAGAACAAAGAGGGTTCGGTAGCGGCTGCGCCTCTGACGGCAACCTCTCGCCTGAGCCAGCGTCCTTCGCCTGAGAATACGACGAGACGCAGAGACATCAGACGCTCGCGTTGCCTCGAGAGACAGGGCGCACTTCAAAGTGCATCTGTGTCTCGCTGGCTATCGCTCCTCATAGGGGCGCGAATCGAGGGAGTCGGCGGCGCCTCAGCTCTCGAACTCAAGACGGCGGCTCGGAGCAAGCTGCCGCTCGAGCTCCATCATTCGGCGGAGGCGGAGGAGGCGACCAGCGTCGGCGTCACGGCCGCTCGCATCGAGCATTCGCACGCAGTCGACGACGGACGCGACGGCAGGGCGAAGCCCGCGTCCGAGGTTTTCGCGGCCGGCACGGATCCGGAGGTCGTCGTAGCCGCGCGTGCCCCACGGCTCGGGCACGATTCGGAGCTCGCCGGCGCGCGTCTCCGCCATCACGGGCTCGCCTGACGAAAGCTGCTCCGCGAGAGCTGAGTCGTTGGCGCCGAGCTGGTCGAGGGCGCGGTCGATGCGCCGGAGATTCTCGTCACGCAACGACGGCGCGATGTCGAGCCCGTCGGTGACCTCGCCGCTTCCGTGGACGACGCGCGCGAAGCCGCCGACGATCACGTAGCTGACACGCTCGCGGTCGAGCGCCGCGATCAGCTCGTACGGGTCGAACGGGGTCCGGCTGCTCATCGAACGCGCTCGAGCTTTTCGAGGAGCGCCTGGACGCGCTGCTGCGGCGCCTGCTGCACGCTCGTCTCAAGCTCGGCGTCGAGCTCAGGCGTGGGCGCCGGCTCGACGATGGCGACGTCGAGCGCGTAACCGCAGGCCTCGACGGCGGCGGCGAGGTTGGCGAAGCTCGGCTCCTGGCCGCCGGTCTCCCAGCGGGCGACCTGAGCTCGCTCGCGTCCGAGGCGTGACGCGAGTTCCGTCTGCGTCAGACCTGCCTTCAAGCGCGCCTCTCGGATGATCTGCGCGGCTCTCATCGTACCGCTGATTCTAGCCTCCGTGTTGACTCCATATCCCGTGCTTGATAAGTTACCTACTCTCGATGCAAACCTCGCCCCGGCAGCTCACGCTCTTCGAGCTCGATGCCGACAATTCGCCCGGCCGACCGGCGCGGACCCCGCTCCTCCGCCGCCGGCGCCCACTCCCGCGCAGGGACCATCGGCAGCCGTGGACACCACCGGCGCGGTAGCCCTCCTCGCGGGCCTTCTCGGCGAGCTGAGGCAGGCACCGCCGGCCGCGCCCGCGCAGCCCGACCTGCGGCGCGCCGAGACGACTGGCTGCGCCGGCTCCAGGCGGGCAGGCGGAGCGAGAGCACGATCACCGCCTACCGGATTGCGATCGACGACCTGCTCGCGTGGTGTGGCGAGCGCGAGCGCAGCATCTTCGACGAGGCGACGATCGTCGACCATCTGGCGGACTACCAGCGGCGGGCCGATCCGGCGCCGGCGACCTACTACCGACGCTTCGGCCTCCTGCGTCGGTTCGTACGCTGGCTCAGCCGGCGAAGCGGAACGCCCGACCCATTCCTCGAGCTCGAGGCGCCGCCGAAGCCACAGCGGGAGGCGGACTGGTTGTCCGAGCAGGAGTTCGCACGACTCCTCACCGCTGCGGAGCACCCGCCGCGGAGACGCGCAGGCCTCGCCGAGCGTGACCGGATCGTCCTGCTCACGCTCGTCCAGACCGGTCTGCGCCGAGCGGAGCTGATCGCGCTCGACTGGGCTGACCTCGAGCTAGAGGGACCGCGGCCGTCGCTGCTCGTCCGCTGCGGCAAGGGTGGCAAGCCGCGCCGGCAACCGCTGGCGGCGTCGCTCGCGCACGAGCTTGCACTCCTCCGCGCGGACCGGGAGGCGACCGCGGATGCGCCGGTCTTCTGCGGTCTCGCGGGCAAGCGCCTGCAGCCGACGATCCTCGCCGGGATCATCCGCCGCGCCGCCGAGCGGGCAGCGATCGAGAAGCGCGTCACCGCGCACACGCTCCGCCACACCGCCGCCACTTGGCTGCGCCAGCAGACGGGGGACGCCCGTCTCGTCGCTGCCTATCTCGGCCACGCTGACCTCTCCACCGTCAGCCGCTACGCCCACGTTGCTGCGGACGAACTGCACGACGCTGCGGCGAGGCTGGGCGAGCGCGCTCGACTGGAGGTAGTGAGATAGCGAGCAGCGAGATCCATCCCTGGCGGACGGCCGAAAGGACGAGAGCCCGGACGGGGCTCTCGAAGAAGCGGGAACTTGGCCGGGACCATCGGCCCCGGCGTTGTTCCCAGCTAGACCGCGATCAGCGTTGCTGATCTGCTCGTAGAGTAGCAGCGGGAATGCCGGCTGGGCGTCTCTTTTCGTTGCACGTCGTTGCCCGTCTGCGCGACTTCTTCGACGAGCGCACGCACTGGCAGCGAAGGCTTTGGAATGTCGGGCTCGTTCTCTCCCTTCAGGAGCTGTTAGAAGCAGCAGAGGAGCGCGATCGAGCGCTCAGCAGCGCGGCGGTCTCCAACCTCGTCGACTCCGTTCGAACGCATATCGCGTGGGATCCTGGCGGCGGCACTGATCTCGAGCGGTCAGCTCTGGCGCGCTACGTCGGCGGAAACCTCGCTGTTGGAGGCCTCTCATACGAGGGGATTCGTGTAGCTCTCGCGAGATCGATTCGAACTACCTCTCACACTGGGCGACAACGCTTCGTGAGAGCGAAAATCCCCCGAACCGAGAGCGCACGGCACGGGCGATCGGATCACATCTCCTCGACGCAGGTCGAACGCCTGCCTTCCTTGCGGAATGGCTGCGCTCACTCGTGCAGATGCACGGTGAGATCAGTGCGCCCGATCTTTGCGATGAGGCGAGCGTCCTTCTCCGCACGCCGCGGGAGACGTTCGAGGTGTTGCTGCCCTTCGAGCTCGAGCCTCGACTCAAGGCTCCGCGACCTGATGCGTGGATCGACTCAGCAGAGGCAGCACGTTGGCTCCGCGCAAACGGGCATCGCGGCGTGCGACAGCGCGGCGGCTTCCTCCTCAGCTTCGAAGCCCACGGTCCCGAAGAGGCGGTCGGCCGAGCCGCCGATGTCGCTGATCGCTTCCTTGCACGCGTTTCGGTCGGAGAGAGGACCTTCGGCCGATTTACCACACGCGCCCACCTGCCAGATGGCCAGACTGCGTCGCTGATCCGGGGTAGACGAGTGGAAGTCCGCGCGCTGACCCGAGAAGAGAAAATCTCCGAGCTGTCCGAGCATGGAGCGATCGACGCGGCGCTCGAATTGCTCGCTCACCTCCAGACGGGGACCCCCGCAGTCGCCGCCGCTGCTGGCTGGTCCGCGATTGAGTCTCTTCTGCTAGGCCCTGGCGACGAGGAAACGCGAAACGTCGTCGCGGCCGATCGACTCGCGGGTCTCGTGGCTTGCTCGTGGCCTCGCGCGGAGCTGACCGATCTCGCCTGGGCGCGAATCAGTGCGCGCAACGACGAGTTCTCCCAGGAACTCAGAGCCTTGCCAACAAATCGGGAGCGCGCGGCCCGCATCTGGAGCGAGCTCGAGACTAACGATGGCCGGCTAGCGGAGATTTCCCACGGGCCGGACATCGCCGCCTGCTACCGCCTCCGAGCCCTTTTCGGCGACCCAAGACGAGCCCTGCTCGACGTTCGTGGTCACGCATCCGAATCGTTACGACGCCTCTATCGACAACGGAACCTCGTCCTTCACAGCGCCCGCACACAAGCCGTTGCGCTCGGTGCCGCTCTCCGGACGGCATCGCCACTTGTCGGTGCTGGAATCGACCGCGTAGTCCACGGAGCGCTCGTGAGAGGCCTGTCGCCACTCGAACTTCAAGCGAAGGGGGAGTTCGAACTCGACCGTGCTGGCGGCGATGGAGCGCCGAGTGTCGTCGACCTGCTCGAGTAGCGCGGGGCAGCCGGCGTTCTACCGGTTCGGGTGGTAGCGTTTTTGCCGCGGGGCGGAGCGAAGCCGGTACGAACCCGGGCGCCCGCGCCGCGCGGTTCCGAAGAGACCGCCGAAGGCTGCCTGACCGAGACCACGACGAGTTCCCGGCGAAACGCCACAATAGAAAAAGCCCCGTTTCCAGGGCTTTCCGTAGCAGGCCTGTAAGCCGGATTTTGTCGAGGGTGACCATCCATCTGTGCGGCTACCCGGCTCCTCGGCGGGCCGCGTCAACGGAGCCTGTTCGCCTTGCACCGGACGGGGTTTGGCGAGCCGACCCTGTCACCAGGGCCGCTGGTGGGCTCTTACCCCACCGTTTCACCCTTACCGGCCGCGACTCCGGAGATCCGCGACCGGCGGTCTGTTTTCTGTGCCACTTTCCGTCGGCTTTCGCCGCCTCCCTCGTGTCGTCAGACGATCTCGGGAGCGTCCTGCCCTGCGGTGTCCGGACTTTCCTCGACGCTTCTAGCGAAGCGCCGCAGTCACCCGGCCTGCAGTTCGGATTGTAGCCCGGTGGCGGCGCCGTCGATCCGCCCGTGCAGGCGCATCGAACACTCGGGGCAGCGCACGGAAGCGCCTTCGTGGAGGACGAACTCGCCGCAGACCGGGCACTCGAGCGACGCTCCGCGTAGCACGGCGAGTAGCTCCTGCTCGAGTGTCCGGTGGAGTGTGGCGATCGCGCTCATTCCCGCTCCCGGCACCGGCAAAGCCGGTACCTCCGCTCCTTGGAGAGCTCCGTCGAGCCTACGCTCATAGCTCGCGGAACACCCCCACGACCTTGCCGAGGATCTCGACGTGCGCCGCGTAGATAGGCTCGAGCGCGGAGTTCTCGGGCTGCAGCCGGATGCGCCCGCTCTCGCGGAAGAACCGCTTGACCGTCGCCTCGTCGGCCGACTCGTCGTCGCCGGCCAGGGCGACGACGATCTCGCCGTCGCGCGCGTCCTGGGCGCTCCGCACGACTACGACGTCGCCGTCGAGGATCCCGGCGTCGATCATCGACTCGCCCTTGACGCGCAGCAGGAAGTCGCCCCGGAGGTTCTCGGGGACCGCGAGCTCGTCTTCGACGTTCTGCTCCGCCAGCAGCGGCCCGCCAGCTGCGATCTGACCGAGCAACGGCAGCTTCGGCAGCTCGGCCGCGACTGTCTGAGCCGCCTTCTCACGACCGACGAGCTCGAGCGCTCTCGGCTTCGTCGGGTCTCGGCGCAGCAGGCCTGCGCGCTCGAGATTCGCGAGGTGAGCGTGAACGGTGGAGGGCGAGGCGAGGCCGACAGCTGCGCCGATCTCGCGCACAGTCGGCGGATAGCCGTGCCGGTCGACGTATTCGACGAGGAAGCCCCAGATCTCGCGCTGCCGGCCGGTCAGTTCGGCTGTCGTCTGCATCTCACGCTCCGTTGGTCGGGAAGAGTGGCGAACACATGTTCGACAGCAGGGTACGGACTCCTCCGGACGGCGTCAATAGAAAGGCCGCCCGAAAGGCGGCCCCAAAAGATGCGCTGGAGAGGACTTGAACCTCCACGGCCTATTAAGGCCACTAGGCCCTCAACCTAGCGCGTCTACCAATTCCGCCACCAGCGCGAGAGCCCGCGCAGTGTAGCGCCCGCCGGGGCGGCGCCTCGGCTACTGGAGGACGTGGAAGAGGGCGATGCTGTTGGCGAAGAAAAGCACTGCCAAGACGACCGTCACACGCGAGAGGTTGCGCTCGACGATGTGCGTGCCGCCCTGCGACGTCGGGGTGAAGCCCATCCCGCCCATGCCGGCATCGCGGCCCGAGTGCATGAGGATCGTCGAGACGAGGCCAACGACAATCAGGACCTGCGTTACGGCTAAGAACGTGGTCACGCGCCCAGGGTACCGACGGTCGCGTGGCCTCGCGACTCAGCGGCGAGTGACTTCGACGATCGTCGCGACGAGCTCGGAAGCGATCCGGTCCTTCGTCACGTAGCCGGACGCGCCGGCCTCTCGCGAGCGGTCGACGTCGTCACGCGAGTTCGACCCGGTGAGCATGAGCACTCGCACGTCGGCGCTCTCCTCCCTGATCTCGCGCGTGGCCTCGAAGCCGTCGAGCACCGGCATGCTCACGTCCATCAAGACGATGTCGGGGTCGAGCTTCCGGGCGAGCTCGACCGCCTGCGCGCCGTCGCTCGCCTGCCCCACCACCTCGATCCGGTCGTCCGTGGTGAGGATCGCCTCGAGCGCCTCGGCGAAGAGTCGGTGGTCGTCGGCGATCACCACGCGGAGCGGCGTCTGCTTTCCCCTGCGGCTGCGCATCCGTTCATCCTCGCTGTTACCGTCGATCTGTGGAAGAGGACGTCCACGAACGGATCCAGAAGCTGCTCGTGACCGGCGACAACCGCCTCAAGCAGGGTGTCGACCCGGCCAAGGCGCGGCAGAGCTGGGAGCAGGCGCTCGCCCTTGCTCGAGAGGCAGGGATCGAGGAGCGGATCCGGCCGCTCGTCGAGGTCAGGCTCGCGGATCTCGAGCAGCCGCCGCGCGGCTGAGGATCGCCTCGATGCGCTCGGCCTGGCGGCGGACGTCGTGCTCCGCCGTCGCCTCGCGAGCAGCGCTGTTCGGACAGGGCAGCGCCGCGGCCTGCTCGAGCCCGCGCGCGAGGCCGTCGACGTCGAGCGGATCGACCAGCACGCCGGCCTCCGGCGGGACGAACTCGGGCGGCCCTCCGATCCGGGTCGCCACGACCGAGCGCCCGCAGGCCATCGCCTCGAGCAGGGCCTGACCGAGAGGCTCCACCAGGCTCGGCTGCGCGAGGACGCGACTCTCGGCGAGCAGGCGCGGGATCTCGTCATGCGGAATGCGCCCGAGCAGGCGCACGCGCTCGCGCCCCTCGAGCCGGGGGCGGAGCGGCCCGTCGCCGGCGAAGGTGAGCGTGCCTTCCCCGAGGCGCGCAAACGCATCGGCCAGCCGCACGACGTTCTTCCGCTCGTCGAGCGCACCGACGCAGAGGAAGCCCGGCGGGCCGGAAGGCGCCTCGGCGACCGCGAATCGCTCGCGATCGACGCCGCTCGAGACGACCTCCACCTTGCCGCGCGCCTCGGGCAGCTTCGTCTCGAGCTCGCGACGCAGATAACCGGAGACGCAGACCACCGTCACGGCGCGCCGCACGACGAGCCGCGTCGCGGCCGTCACGCCCGGGATCGCGCCGATGTTGCGGACGTCCCGCCCGTGCGCGGTCACGACGAGCGGCGCACGGCCGGCGAGAGAGGCGATCAGCCCGGACGGGACGAGGAAGTGCGCGTAGACGACGTCCGGCCGCGCCGCCTGGATCGTTTTCCGCGCGAGCGTCAGGTAGCGGAGCTTCCCGCCGGCGCGCGTGTCGAGCACCGCCAGCTCGACCTCGTGCCCACGCGCGACGAGCTCGCGCTCGACCTGAGCGACGAAGGTCCCGAGGTCCGGAGCGTCGGGCCCGGGGTACATCTGCGAGACGAGGAGGATGCGCACGGGGCCAGCGTACGCTGGCCCCGCGCGGAGAGACGTTCTAGGCGGCCGCGGCGTTGCGGACTGCGTCGAGGACGTAGTCGGAGCGGCCCTCGAAGAGGAGGTCGAGGAGCCGGGCGCCGCCGACGAGGCCGACGGGGCGCCGCAGCAGAGCGACGAGCCGTGCCTCGTCGAGCCCGACAGCCCGCGCGGCCTTGACCGCGTTCCGGACGCCGGCCGGGATCGAGCCACCGGGGCCGAACTGCCACGCCGGGTAGAGCCATTCGTCCTGACCGCGGACGGCGAAGAGCTCGCCACGCTGCCGAAGCTGCTCGATCTCGCGCCGGTTGACGCCGAGGCGGCTGGAGAGCCAGGAGCCGGGAAGCGGGGCGGTAGGGGTGTCGTGCATTCGGATGCTCCTTTCGTTCGTGTCAGGAGCACTCTCGGTTCGACTGCTTAAGATCGGCTTGACGCCCACTTGGAGGTGCGATGAGCAACTACACGATCGTCAACGTCGGCGACGTCGAGAACGTCGCCCCGAAGTTCCAGATGCCCGAGGGAATGGACGTCCGCTTCCCGCGGCGCGATCTCGGCTGCACGACCGGTGGGGTCGGAGTCGAGAAGCTGCCGGCCGGGCTGCGCATGCCGTTCGGGCACACCCATTCGGTGCAGGAGGAGATCTACGTGATCGCCGAGGGCTCCGGCCGGATCAAGCTCGACGAGGAGGTGCGCGACCTGCGGCAGTGGGACATCCTGCGAATCGGTCCCGGCGTGATGCGCAACCTCGAGGCAGGCTCCGACGGGATCACGCTGGTCGCATTCGGCGCGCCGCTCGGCGAGGAGTCGGACGGCGAGATCGTGCCCGGCTGGTGGAGTGACGGCGCCTAGGCGCGAGCGCGCAGAGCGTCGTACATCCCCCACTCCTCGCGCAGCGCCTCGCAGAGCTCCCCGACGGTGCAGCGCTCCCGCAGCGCCTCGCGCATCGGCGGAAGCAGGTTCGCCTCGCCGCGCGCCGTTTCCCGAACCGTAGCGATCGCTGCAGCTGCGGCGTCCGCGTTGCGCTCCGCGCGGACGCGCGCCGTCCGCTCGAGCTGGCGCCGTTCGGCTGCCGGGTCGATCTGGAGCAGCTCGATGCGCTCGCCTGAGGCCTCCTCGAACGCGTTCACCCCGACGATGACGCGCTCGCCCGCCTCGACCTGCTGCTGGAAGTCGAACGCCGCCCGCTCGATCTCCTCCTGCACGAAGCCCGACTCGACCGCCGCCACGGCGCCCCCCGCCGCGTCCACCCGCTCGATCAGCTCCCACGCGCGGGCCCCGAGCTCGTCGGTCAGCGCCTCGACGTAGTAGGAGCCGCCGAGCGGGTCGGCGGTGTCGATCGTGCCCGCCTCCGCAGCGATGATCTGCTGCGTCCGGAGCGCGATCTTCGCCGCGTGCTCGGTCGGCAGCGCGAGCGCCTCGTCGTAGCTGTTCGTGTGCAGGCTCTGCGCACCGCCGGCGACGGCCGACAGCGCCTGGATCGCAACGCGGACGATGTTGTTCTCGGGCTGCTGCGCCGTCAGCGTCGAGCCGCCCGTCTGGGCGTGGAAGCGGAGGGCGAGCGCGCGGGGATTCGTCGCGCCGAAGCGGTCGCGCATGACACGCGCCCACAGCCTCCGCGCGGCACGGAACTTCGCCACCTCCTGGAAGAAGTCGTTGTGCGCGTTGAAGAAGAAGGAGAGGCGCGCGCCGAAGTCGTCGGGCGAGAGCCCCACCGCGACCGCCGCGTCGCAGTAGGCGATGCCGTTTGCCAGTGTGAACGCGAGCTCCTGCACTGCGGTCGAGCCCGCCTCGCGGATGTGGTAGCCGCTGATCGAGATCGTGTTCCAGCGCGGGATCCGCTCGGCGCAGTACGCGAACAGGTCCGTCGTCAGCCGCATCGACGGGCGCGGCGGGAAGATGTAGTTCCCGCGGGCGATGTACTCCTTGAGGATGTCGTTCTGGACGGTGCCGCGGAGCGCGTCCGGCGGAACGCCCTGCCCCTCGGCGACGAGCTCGTAGAGCAAGAGCAAGAGCGACGCGGGCGCGTTGATCGTCATCGAGGTCGACACCTCGCCGAGCGGGATCCCGGCGAGCAGGATCTCCATGTCGGCGAGCGAATCGATCGCGACGCCCGTGCGTCCGACCTCGCCCAGGGCACGTGCGTCGTCGGAGTCGTAGCCGAGCTGCGTCGGCAGATCGAACGCGATCGAGAGGCCCGTCTGGCCGCGATCGAGGAGGTAGCGGTAGCGCGCGTTCGACTCTTCCGCCGAGGCGAAGCCGGCGTATTGCCGGATCGTCCACGGCCTCCCGCGGTACATGTCGGGATACGGCCCGCGGGTGAAGGGGTACTCGCCCGGCGGCTCGAGCTCACGCGGCGCGTCGGCGGCCGCGTAGACGGGTTTGATCTCGATGCCCGACTCGGTGCGCCGATCCTCTGCCACGCGCCAGATCGTACGGGGCTACGTGACGGGGTGGCACCGCGAGCGCACCGACCGCACGGAATGTGCGGCCGGCACGCTCGCCGCCCGCGGAGGGGCGGGCAGAGGCGAAAGCTGGTCGGCGAGCCCGCGCAGCAGCGACGCGGCTCGCATGCGGAGGACTCCGGGACCCCGCAGACGCTCGGCCGCAGCTACGGCCTCACGCCGGCGGTGATCCGTCGAGAAGAGGTCGAGCAGGTCGGTCGACTGAGGCAGCATGTGCAGGCTCCTTGCGTTCGAAGAATCTCAGGCGTTCGAAGAATATCGAACGCACACCCTTCTCCGCAAGCGCATCGGCAAATATCGCGCTACTATCCTGGTTACAGTTCGATGACAATCGAAAAGATTCAGCCGCCACGGGCAGCTCAGCAGCCCAGAGTCGTCGATGTATCGCGTCCCGGACGGGCTCTCACGGTCGAGATCGACGCCTCCGAGGCGTCGGAGCTCTTGCTGAGCATCGCCACGCTGCTCGTCGAGGACGAGCGCGACACGTACGACCTCGGGGCAGCCCGAATCGGCGAGCTCAGGGCCTCCGCTCCCGCCGAACTGCTCGCGGCGGCCGGCGAACTTCTGCCGGCGAAGACCGCCGCGCACTTCCTCGGCCTGGTCTACACGACGCCGAAGCCGCGTACGGCGGCGGCCTTCCTCGACCATCTCGCATCAACCGATCCGGTCGAGATCCGCCTGCACCTGCTGGGCTACTACCTGCGCGGCCACCACATGACCGAGCCGGAGACGATCAGGCGTGCGGCCACGGGAGACGCCGAAGCGATCGGCGAGCTGCTCGGCGCCTACTCGGAGTACGACGACGACGAGAAGTGCGCAAGCATCGAACGGCTGCTCGTCGCCGATCCCGCCGACGGCAAGCGCGCGCTGCTCGAGCTCCTCTCGGGCTGGCGCGAACGCGTCCTGCCCGAGGTGGCGCCCGACTTCGCAGCGCTGGCCGAGCGAGACGCGGAGGCGAAGCGCGAGCTCGTCCGCTCACTGCCGCCCGAGCAGGTCGTCGAGCGACTGGCGCCCGGCATCCAGTGGGTGCCCGGCCCGGACGTCGACCGCGTCGTGCTGTTCGCCGCCTTCTCGCCGCGGCCCTGGGTCTACATGAGCGAGTACAAGCGGGTCAAGATCTTCTGCTACCCGATCACGCTCGACCGCGCGCGGGCCGCTCCCGACGACCCCGCCGAGCTCGTCCGCATCTACAAGGCGCTCGGCGACGAGAGCCGCCTGAAGCTGCTGAAGCGGCTGCAGGCCGGGCCGCTCTCGCTCGCCGAAGCGACACAAGAGGTGGGCCTCGCGAAGTCGACGACCCACCACCACCTCGCGATCCTGCGCCAGGCCGGTTTCGTGCTGATCCGCGAGGACGACGACACGTACCGGCTTCGTCCCGACCTCCGCCCGGAACCGGGCGCGCTGCTCGAGCACTACCTCGGCACCTGAGGCCGCAGGCAAGATCCGGGGATGCGGGTCACCGTCCGTCTCTTTGCCGGCTTGCGGGAACGAGCGGGACAGGCGCGGCTCGAGCTCGAGGACGTCGCGCGTGTCGAGGACGTGTGGCCGAGGCTCGAGCTCGGCGACGAGCCTCCCGGACTGCTCTATGCCGTGAACAGGAGCTACGTCGAGCGCGGACACGTGCTCGCGGACGGCGACGAGGTCGCGGTCATCCCGCCTGTCAGCGGCGGCTCGTTCCGGCTCGTCAGTGGGCCTCTCGACGTTGCCGCCGTACTGCGGGAGGTCGAGGATCCCGAAGCCGGAGCGCTCGCGAGCTTCGTCGGCACCGTCCGTCGCCGGTCGCGCGGCCGCGACGTGGTTCACCTTGAGTACGAGGCCTACGAGGAGATGGCCGAGCCGCTGCTCGCCGCGCTCGGCGACGACTTGACGGAGCGCCACGGCCTGTGCGCGATCGCCGTCCACCATCGGCTCGGCCGCGTCGAGATCGGCGAGGCAAGCGTCGTGATCGCCGTCTCGGCCCCGCATCGCTCGGCCGCGCTCGACGCCTGTCGCGAGGCGATCGAGACGCTCAAGACGACCATCCCACTCTGGAAGAAAGAGGTCTACGCGGGCGGCGAGGAATGGATAGGCCGAGGATCATGAGCGTTCAGACCCCAGGGCAGCATCAGGTGGCCGGCGGTTCGCGCGGGCGGCTTGCCGAGGTTGCGATCTTGATCGCGACGTTCACGATTTCCTTCGTCGCCTTCTCGGTGGGGTACGGCAGCTGGAAGTTCGGGCTGGGCTTCGTTCTGCTGATCCTCGTGCACGAGCTCGGCCACGTCTTCGAGGCGCGGCGTCAGGGAGTGCACGTCTCGCTACCGATTTTCATCCCGTTTTTCGGCGCCTTCGTCATGGTCCGCCAAGCCGGCCTCGCCCCCTGGCGAAACGCGCTCATCTCTCTTGCGGGACCGCTCGCCGGCGGAATCGGCGCAGCTGCCGCGTGGCTGCTCGGCTCGGGACAGAACTCCCACTTGCTCGTGGAGCTCGCCTACATCGGCTTCCTCTTCAACGCCCTCAACCTGCTCCCGATCGGCTTCCTCGACGGCGGCACGGTCTTCCGATCGATCTCGGCGTCCCGACGTGGTTGGATCAGGTACGAGAACGAGATTCCGGTCGAGGCTGTCCCGCCAGATCCGGAGCACGCCACCCTCGTCACGTGGCTCTACCTTCTGCTCGCCGCCGGGCTCCTTGCCGGGTGGCTCGCCACCCGTCACAGCGGGGCGTTCTAGCCGGTGGAGGATCGCGACCTTCTCCATACCCACCACGCGCTCGAGTACCTCCGGGAGAAGTCGAAGTCGATCGGAGAGGAGTTCCTGGCGGGCTTCGAGAAGGTCGAGCAGATCGACCGCCCAGCGGTTTCCTGCTTCGGCTCGGCCCGCGCGCCGGAAGGATCGAGGCCCTACGAGCTCGCCCGCGAAACGGCGCGGCTCTTCGCGGAGGCGGGCTGGGCCGTCGTCACGGGGGGCGGTCCCGGCGTGATGGAGGCGGCGAACCGCGGCTGCCGTGAAGGTGGCGGGCTCTCGGTCGGCTTCGGGATCGAGCTGCCGCACGAGCAGCGCATGAACGACTACATCGACCTCGGCCTCGTCTTCGACCACTTCTACGTGCGCAAGACGATGTTCGTGAAGGCGGCGGAAGGCTTCTGCGTCTTCCCCGGCGGCTTCGGCACCGCCGACGAGCTGTTCGAATCGCTGACCCTGATCCAGACCGGCAAGGTCCTCCACTTTCCGGTCGTGCTCCTCGGCGATGCGTACTGGACGCCGCTGCTCGAGTGGGTTCGTCGCAGCGCCCTCACCGACGGGATGGTCTCGGCGGAGGATCTGGCGCTCCTCACGCTCACCAACGACCCTCACGTGGCGCTCGAGACGGTGCTCGACGCCTTCCGCGCCGGCGACGGGAGCCCAAGTCCGCACGAGCCCGAGAAAGCCGACGCGCAGTAGCGTTCGCTCCGATGGAGCTGCGCGACCTGCCCTCCGTTGACGAGCTCGCACGCGAAGCGGGCGACCCGCTCGCGGTCGACGCGGCGCGAGGAGTGATCGACCGCGCCCGCGAGGAGATCCAGGCCGGCGCGGATCCGGGAGATCTCGCGGCTCGCCTGAGCGCGGAGCTTGCAGACGCACGGCGGCCGCGCCTGCGGCGTGTGCTCAACGCGACGGGCGTCGTCGTCCACACGAACCTCGGTCGCGCGCCGCTCGCCGAGGAAGCGGTCGACCGCGTCGCCGAGGCCGCGCGCGGCTACTCGAATCTCGAGTACGACCTTGCGGAGGGAGCACGCGGCTCGCGGCAGGATCACATCTCGGCAGTCCTGCGCCGATTGACTGGCGCCGAGGCCGCACTTGTCGTCAACAACAACGCCGCAGCGGTTCTCCTCGCGCTCGCGGCGCTCGCCGAGGGCCGGGAAGTCGTCGTCTCGCGCGGCGAGCTGATCGAGATCGGTGACGGCTTCCGGATCCCAGAGGTCCTCGAGCGTTCCGGCGCTCGCCTGGTCGAGGTCGGGACAACGAACCGGACTCGCGCCGCCGACTACGAGCGCGCGATCACGCCGGAGACGGCGGTCCTGTTGCGCGTCCACCAGTCGAACTTCCGCGTAGTCGGCTTCGAGGAGCGGCCGCGGCTCGAAGAGGTGGCCGAGGTCGCGCGCCGCCACGGCCTCCCCCTCGTCGACGACCTGGGCTCCGGACATGTCTCCGCTAGGAACAGTCTGTTACAAGGTCAAGGCGAGCCCACCGCGCGCGAGTCGCTCGCAGCCGGGGCCGATCTCGTCTGTTTCTCTGGGGACAAGCTGCTCGGCGGCCCCCAGGCCGGGATTGTGCTCGGACGCGCCGAGCTCGTCGAGCGCCTGCGCCGGCATCCGCTGCAGCGCGCGCTGCGGATCGACAAGCTCTCGCTCGCGGCGCTCGAAGGAACGCTTCTGCTCCATCTCGAGGCTCCGGAACGGATTCCCGTGCTGCGCACGCTCGCGCAAAAGACGGAAACCGTGCGCGAACGCGCCGAGCGGCTGGCCGCCGCAACCGGTGGCGAGGTGGAGGAGACGGTCGGCCGCGTCGGGGGCGGCGCGCTGCCGCTCGCCGAGCTGCCGAGCTTCGCCTGTGCGCTCGAGGAGTCGCTCGCCGAACCGCTGCGCATGGGCGAGCCGCCCATGGTGGGCGTCGTCCGCGACGGCCGGCTCCTGCTCGACTGCTTGACACTGACTGACGCCGACGCCGACGAAGCCGTGGCGGCAGTCGCGCGCGCCCGCGCATGAGCGACCGGCCGCCCGAAGCCGCTCTCTGGGACGTGCTGCGCGGCTCACTGGTGACGAAGGCGCTCGGCGCGGTCACCGACGCGGGCGTCCCCGAGGCACTGGCGGACGGCCCGCGGTCGATCTCGGAGCTCACGGGCGACCCGGACACGCTCCACCGGCTGCTGCGAGCGCTCGCAAGCGACGGCATCTTCCGCGAGACCGAGCCCGGAGTGTTCGAGCACACCGGGAGCTCTCGCCTTCTGCTCGCACCCGGCTGGAGCGAGTTCGCGCATCTCTTCGGCGGCGTCTTCTTTGAGGCGACCAAGGATCTGGACGCTTCGCTGTCCGAGTCGCCGTTCGACCGGCGGTTCGGGACCGGCTTCTGGGAGTGGCTCGCCGAGCACCCTGCCGAGCGGGCGACGTTCGACCTTGCGATGGCGGGCGAGCGCCTGCGGCCGGCCGAGCGTCTGGCGGCGCTCGAGTGGCGCGACGGCGAAGTCGTCGTCGACGTCGGCGGTGGCAACGGAGCGCTGCTCAGAGAGCTGATCGCGCGCCGGCCGGAACTGCGTGGCATCGTCCTCGACCTGCCCGAGACGGTGCGTGACGCGGCGGCGCTCGGTGACCGCATCGTGTTCGTGGCGGGGAGCTTCTTCGACTCGGCGCCGGCCGGCGATGCCTACGTCTTGTCCGGGATCCTCCACGACTGGCCCGACGACGACGCAGCCAGGATTCTGCGCACCATCCGAACGGCCGCCCCGGCGCACGCACGCCTTCTGATCAACGAGTCCGTGATCGAGCCCGGCAACGAGCCGCAGGGCGCGAAGTGGCTCGACCTCCTGATGCTCGTCCTCGCCGGCGGCCGCGAGCGTGACGAGCAGCAGTGGCGCGCTCTGCTGGAAGACGCCGGGTTCCGTGTCGAGTCGCTCGAGAATCCGATCGTCGCCACATGCCGCTGACCGTCGGCACCGCGGGCCACATCGACCACGGCAAGACGGCGCTCGTCGAGGCGCTGACCGGGAAGAACACCGATCGCCTCCCCGAGGAGCACGAGCGCGGGATCTCGATCGACCTCGGCTACGCGCCGCTCGACCTGCCCGACGGTACGAGCCTCTCGGTCGTCGACGTCCCCGGGCACGAGCGCTTCGTCCGCACCATGGTCGCGGGCGCGAGCGGCATCGACCTCTTTCTGCTCGTGATCGACGCCGGCGAAGGCGCTCGGCCCCAGACGCACGAGCACCTTGCGATCCTCCGCCTGCTGGGGATCGAGCACGGGGTCGTTGCGGTCACGAAGGCCGACGCCGTCGACGAAGAGACGCTCGAGCTCGCCCGCGCCGAGGCGGAGGAGCTCGTGCCGGGCGCTCCCGTGGTGGCGACAAGCGCGCGCACCCGCGCGGGGCTCGACGAGCTGCGGGCGGCGCTGGCCGAAACCGCGGCGCGCGTCACGGTCCACGACGCCGGAGGCCCGGCGCGGCTCCACGTCGACCGTTCCTTCACGCTCCACGGAATCGGGACGATCGCGACGGGAACGCTCTGGTCCGGGACGATCGGCGAGGGAGACGAGCTGCGCTTCGAACCGCGCGGACGGGCCGTGCGGGTGCGGAGCGTGCAGGTGCACGACCGGCCTGTCGAGCGCGCCGAGGCCGGACAGCGGGTCGCCGTCTCACTCCCCGGCGTCGAGCGGTCGGAACTACGCCGCGGCGACGTCCTCGTCACGCCGGGGACCGCGACGCCGAGCTTCCGGCTCGATGTGGTGCTGGAGCCGGTCGGTGAAGTCCCCGCTCGCGTCGTCCTCCATCACGGCACCGCAGAGACCGCCGCCCGGGTCGCTCGCGCCGGCGACCGCTTCGCGCAGCTGCGCCTCTCGCGCCCCGTTGTGGCCGCCCGCGGCGACCGCGTCGTCCTGCGCGCCGGGACGACGGTCGGCGGCGGTGTCGTCCTCGATCCAGCGCCGCCGCGACACGCCGACGTCGTCCGGTTCGAGGCGCTCGAACGTGGCGAAACGTTCGTCCATGCGCCGGTGCTTGTGGAGGGAGAGTGGCGCTGGTCTCAGGAGTGGCTCGACGAACTGCGAGGGGAGCTCGAGCAGGCGATCGACGCAGCCGATCCGCTCGATCCGGGCGTTCAGGTGCCGGCAGCCGAGTGGGCGAAAGCCGTCGTCCCCCACCTCGGCCTCGAGCTACGGGGCGCGAAGCTCTACCGGCCCGGCGCCACGGCCGAGCTCGGCTCGCGCGCCGAGGAAGCGGAGGCGCTCGCCGCACAAATCGGCCTCGAGCCGGTACGAGTCGAGGACCCGGCGCTCGCTCGCTTCCTCGAAGAGCTGGGGCGCCTCGTGCGGGTCGGTGACGGGTTCGCGATCTCGCCGGAGGCGTACGAGCAGGCGCGAGCCGTCCTCGTCGACGGGATCACGCTCGCCCAGTTCCGCGACGCGCTCGGGGTCGGCCGGAAGACCGCGCAGCTTTACCTCGAACGGTTCGACGCCGACGGCGTGACCCGGCGCGTGGGCGACGGGCGCGTACTCAGACGCCGCTAAGCGTCCCAGGCGATGGGCAGCGCGACGAGGCTGCGGAAGAGCGGCACCGGCCGCCAGCGCAGTTCGTCTTCCGCGACCGCGAGCCGCAGGCCGGGCAGCCGCCGCAGCAGCGTCCCCAGCGCGACCGCGGTCTCGAGCCGAGCCAGCGGCGCCCCGAGGCAGAAGTGGCTGCCGCGACCGAACCCGAGATGCCGCTCGCGCTCGGCGGTCAGGTCGAGCGTGTCGGGCGCAGCAAAGCGATCGGGGTCGCGGTCGGCCGCGCCGAGGATCACGATCACGGTGTCGCCACGGCGAATCGTCTGGCCGCCCAGCTCCACGTCGACCGCGGCCCACCGGTTCAGCGTCCGCTCGACCGGCCCGTCGTAGCGGATCAGCTCCTCGACGGCGCGAGGGAGGAGCGACGGATCCGCTTCGACTGCCGACCTCTGCTCGGGGTGCGTGAGGAGCGCGAGCGTCGCGTTCCCGATCAGGCTCACCGTTGTCTCGTGTCCGGCGACGATGAGGAGCGCGATCATGCTGCAGAGCTCCTCCTCCGAGAGCGTGTCGCCGCCGTCTTCGACTGCGACGAGCGCGCTCACGAGATCCTCGCCGGGGGTTTGCCGGCGCTCGGCGAAGAGGGCGAGCAGGTACTCGACGAAGGCTCCGAGCAGGGCGTCCGCCTGCTCCAGCTCGGTGGCCGCGAGCGCCGGACTGACCATCGCGCCCGACCACTGACGGAAGCGCTCTCGGTCGGCGCTGGGAACGCCGAGCAGCTCCGCGATCACCGTGATCGGCAACGGGAAGGCGAACTCCGAGACGAGCTCCAGCTCGCCGCCGGCGAAGACCGGGTCGATCAACTCGTCGGCGATCTCCTGGATCCGCGGCCGCAGCCGCTCGATCATCCGCGGCGTGAACGCCTTCGAGACGAGGCGGCGCAGACGCAGGTGGTCGGTGCCGTCGCGGTTGAGCATGTTGCTGTCGATGAAAGCGAAGAAGTCCGGGAGCCCTGCGGGGAGCTGCTCCGGCGGCAGGGCGAGCCGCGGGTCGCGGACGAAGCGCTCGTCGTCGCGCAGCACGGCCTCTGCCTCCGCGTAGCGCGTGACCCACCAGATTGGCGTCTCTCCGTCCATCCCGGGCTGGCAAAAGACGGGGTCGTCTTCCCGCATGCGCGCGAAGGTCGCGTAGGTGTCGGTGCGGAAGGCGTCGCTGTAGAGGTCGTACTTGCGGGCAGCTGTCGCCATGCGGCGATGCTACTCGGCGTAATCTCCCGGGGACGATGGACGCAGCGACGACTCGCGAGCTGATCGAGCGCTACAACGGAGCGTGGAACACTCAGGATCTCGACACGATCGACGAGCTCCACCACCCCGAGGTCGTCTTCGACAACCACACGGCCGACGAGCGAGCTGAGGGCGCGGCGGCGGTGCGAGAGCACATCGCGCAGATCTTCCACAACAACCCGACGCTGCGGTTCACGACGCGATCGCTCTATGTCGCCGACGACTTCGCGGTCTGCGAGTGGACCGCGTCGACCGGCTCGAAGGAGTGGGACGGCGTCGACGTCTTCCCGTTCAGGGACGGGAAGATTGCGCGGAAGGACGTGTACTCATCGTCGCACCGCCCCCGCGAACTGTGAGCTGAAGCACGTCGGGGCGGCTGTAGTGGCCGACCGGGTCGAAGCGCTGCCGCTCGGCCAGCAGCCGGGTGGGGTCGAGCTCCGCATAGAGAATTCCTTCCTCGTCGTACAACGGCCCGGCGAGGTATGAGCCGTCGGGGGCAAGGATCGCGCTGCCGCCGCGGCCGATCGTTCCTACTCCCTCGATCTCGGCAGCGAGCGGGAAGTCGTCGGGATACGCCGACTCGAGCTGGAAGTGCGCGGGCGCGACCACGTACGCGCGACTCTCCCGAGCAATGTGGACGAGCGTCTTCTGCCAGGCCTCGCTGTCGTCGGCGGTCGAGGCGATGTAGATCTCGACACCCGACTCGTAGAGCGCGACGCGCGCGAGCGGCATGTAGTTCTCCCAGCAGATCAGGCCGCCGACCCGCCCAAAGCCGGTCTCGACCGCCTCGAGGCCTCGACCGTCGCCCTGGCCCCACACGAGTCGTTCGTGGTTGGTCGGCACGAGCTTGCGGTGATGGAGCGCGAGCTCGCCCGCCGGCGAGTGGTAGAGGAGCGCGTTGTAGATGGTGCCGGGGCCTTCGGCGTCCACCTCGTTGATGCCGGTCACGATCCAGATGCCGAGCTCTTTCGCCGCCGCCGCGATGCGCAGCTCGGCCGGCGAGCCGACGGCGATCGACTCCTGGGCAAGGCGCGCGAACGTCTCCTTCGCGCCCGCGGTCTCCCAGCCGGCGAACGCCTTCGCCCAGATCGACGAGGGGTAGACGGGCACGAACGTCTCGGGGAAGACGACGAGCTCGGCACCCTCCTTCGCGGCTGCGGCGGCGACGGTCTCGAGTTTGTCGAGCGTCGCCTCGCGGTCGAGGACGACCGGTTGGACCTGGACGCACGCGACTTTGACGGGCCGTTCCATCGTCCGGAGAGCCTACTTCGGCGCGCCGTGCCCGCCACCGCCGGGAGTCTCGACGCGGACGACGTCGCCCGCGTGCAGCTGCCGCGTCAGCTTCGGCGGCTGCTCCTCGTCGTTGATCAGCGTTCGACCGCGGGCGCCGTCATCCCCGCCGTCGCGACCGGGCGGCGCGTTACGGCGCCGCTCGGCGAGCACGGAGAGGCGGCAGTCCTCGAGCACGCGCAGCTCCCGCACGACGCCGTCGCCGCCTCGGTGGGCTCCTCCTCCGCCCGAGCCACGGCGCAACTCCCAACGTTCGACGCGGAGCGGGTACTCGAGCTCGATCGCCTCGGTGGGGGTGGCGAGCGTGTTCGACATCGCAACGTGGACGCCGCTGGGACCGTCCGCATCGGGACACGCGCCTTGACCGCCGCCGATCGTCTCGTAGTACGTGAACCGGTCGTTGCCGAGGGCGAGGTTGTTCATTGTCCCCTGCCCGGCGGCGGGGACCGGGACGAGCTCGCTCAATGCGGAGAAGACGACGTCGACGATGCGCGACGACGTCTCGGTGTTGCCGGCGACGACCGCAGCAGGCGACTGCGCGTTGACGAGGCATCCCTCCGGTGCCGTTACGGCGACCGGAGCGAACGCGCCGCCCGACGCCGGCAGGTCCGGCTCGGTGAGGCAGCGGACGACGAGGTAGCACGCAGATTTCGTGACCGAGAGCGGACAGTTGAGGTTGCCGTCGTACTGCGGAGCGGTCCCGGTGAAGTCGATCCGAATCGCGTCGCCGGCGATCTCCACCGTGCAGCGGATCGGCAGGTCTCCGTCGACCGCCTCCACGACATCCTCGGCCTCGCCGCGCCCGTCGGGAAGCAGCGAGAGCGCCGAGCGCACCATTCGCTCGGAGTACGCGTAGAGCTCGTCCATCGCCGCGGCGACTCGCTCGGGGCCGCGACGCGCGCACAACTCCTGGAGCCTCCGGTCGGCAAGCCGATGCGCGGAGAGCTGCGCGCGCAGATCGCCCCGGCGTTCCTCGGGTTGGCGGGTCGCCCCGACGAAACGCTCGAGCACGTCGTCGGTGAGGAGCTGCGGGGGCAGGATCACGCCCTCCTCCTCGAGGGTGTGCGAGAAGGCGGGCAGGCTCGCCGGCTCGATCCCGCCGACGTCTGCGTGATGCGCGCGAGAGACCGCGAACCCGAGGACGGTGCGCGAGACGAGCGTCACGTCGGGCAGATGCGTGCCGCCCGTGTACGGATCGTTGAGGATCGCGACCTGCCCGATCTCGAGCCCGAGTTGCATGACGGCCGCCACAGCGTCGGGCATCGCGCCGAGATGAACCGGAATGTGCTCGGCCTGCGCGACCATCCGGCCGCGCTCGTCGAACAGCGCGGTCGAGCAGTCGCGCCGCTCCTTGATGTTCGCGGAGAAGGAGGAACGGATCAGGACGGCTCCCATCTCCTCCGCGATCGACCGCAGAGCCGCGCCGATCACCTGGAGCTGAATTGGTGCGATCACGTCACTCACGGGTCAGCACCCAGCTGGAACCATCCCTAGCCCCCTCCCACCCGGGGGGAATCCAGAGCGTCGACCCGTCCAGTTCGATCAGGGCCGGACCGGACGCGCGCTGTTGCTCGCCGCCGGGAAGCTCCAGTTCAGGCCCGGGTGTGACCTCGGCTGTGCGGACGGCCACGAGCTCTACCTCCCGCCCGCGATCCGCGTAGCCGTAGCGCTCTTCGTGCGCTCGGTGGAAGCGCTCCGCGAGCCCTTGGCCAAGCTCCACCGCCAGCTCGAACGACTGGCCGCGATAGCGAAGATCCGCCTCCCCGTCCGGCGGCAGCTCTTCCACCTCGCCGAGCGGCCGCAGGTGCGAGACGACATGGTCACGCCGCTCGTCACCCGCCGCGAGCCCGAGCGCGGAGAGAACCCCCGCAGCCGCGGGGACGACGACGGCTTCCATCCCGAGCTCCTCGGCAAGCGCGCACGCGTGAAGCGGTCCGGCGCCCCCGTAGGCCACGAGCGCGAACTCGCGCGGGTCGTGCCCCCGCTCGACCGAGACGACGCGCAACGCGCGCAGCATCTCGGCGTTCACGACGTCGACGACCGCGGCCGGATCGATTCCGCGAAGCGCCGCCGCCGCGGCGTTGCGGTCGAGGACGAGCCCGCCGGGCAGCTCGGCGGGCAAGCGACCGAGCAGGAGGTTCGCGTCCGTCACCGTCGCACCGCCGCCGCGTCCGTAGCAGGCCGGCCCGGGATCGGCGCCCGCCGACTTCGGCCCGACGCGGATTGCACCGCCGGCATCGCGCCGCACGAGCGAGCCACCGCCCGCACCGACCGTGTGCACGTCGACCGACGCCAGACGCACCGGGAGGCCGCCGATCTCGCGCTCGGACACGCGCTCGGCGCGGCCGCCCGGGAGCAGGCATACGTCGGTGGAGGTGCCGCCCATGTCGAAGGCGATCGCGTCGGCAAAGCCGGCCCGCCGCGCGAGCAGCCCTGCCCCGACAACGCCCCCGGCCGGTCCCGAGACGAGTAGCCGCGCCGGGTGCGTCGCGGCCTCCTCCGCGGGGAGGACGCCGCCGGATGAAAGCATCACAACGGGATCGGGCAGCCCCGCATCGGCGGCCACTGCGGCGAGACCGCGCAGGTAGCGGGCGGTGATGGGGACCAGATACGCGTCAGCGGCCGTCGTCGAGGCGCGCTCGTACTCCCGGAACTCGGGGGCGAGCTCGTGCGACGCGACGACATGCACGCCGGGATGCCGGCTCCGCAGCTCCGCCGCCACCGCCTGCTCGTGCGACGGATCGCGGAAGGAGAAGAGCAGGCAGACGGCGACCGCCTCAGCATCACCGACGTCGGGGAGAGAGTCGAGCTCGAGCGGTTCGAGCTCACCGGCCGGACCGATTCGGCCGCGGACGCCGTGACAGCGGTCGAGCGGCACGAGTGGTTCCGGATGCTCCTCGCACAGGCGATACAGGTGCGCGCGTGTCTGGCGGCGCAGGTGGAGCAGATGCTGGAAACCCGCGTTGCCGACGTACGCCGTCCTGGCGCCCCGCCGCTCGAGGAGCGCGTTCGTCGCGACGGTCGTCCCGTGCGCGAAGCGCTCGAGCTCGGCCGCCTCCGCACCGACTGCCCGCGCGGCCGCGAGCACCGACTCCTCCTGCCGCTTCGCGGTCGGCACCTTGGCCGTGCGGATGCGTCCCTCCTCGACGAGCACCGCGTCGGTGAAGGTGCCGCCGACGTCGACGCCCAGAATCGCCACGTCCGTACTCTGCACCGGCGATGGCTGTGCGCGCCCTCCTCTTCGACTTCGACGGACTGATCCTCGACACCGAGCTCGCCTCGCGCGCCGGCTGGGAGCTCCTGTACCGCGATCACGGCCGCGAACTGCCGCCCGAGCTCTGGGCAACGGTCGTCGGCACCACCCACGCTCCGTTCGATCCGATGGCCCACCTCGAAGGGCTCGTCGGCCGGCCGCTCGACCGTCAGGCGCTGAACGAACGGCGCTACGCACACGAGATCGCGTTGATTGAGGCGGAGGAGCTGCGCCCCGGCATCGCGGACTACCTCGCCGCGGCCCGGCAGCACGGCCTGAAGCGGGCGATCGTCTCCAGCTCGCCACGTAGCTGGGTCGACATGCACCTCGAACGGCTCGAGGAGGCCGTCGGCTGGGACGCGATCTGCACCGCCGACCGCGATCCCGTCCGAGCCAAGCCGGCGCCGACGCTCTATCTCGAGGCGCTCGACGCACTCGGCGTCGAGGCGGACGAGGCCGTCGCGTTCGAGGACTCGCCGAACGGCGTCCTTGCGGCGAAGGCGGCCGGCATCTTCTGCGTCGCGGTGCCCAACGAGGTCACGCGCGACCTCGGTCTCGAGGAGGCGGGCGCCGACCTCGTCCTCGACTCCCTCGCCGATCTATCGCCCCACGACTTGTTCGCGCGCCTCGCCGGGGAATAGGGTCGGCGTATGGCTGCCTACGAGAAGGCCCACATCGACGAGATCGCCTCGAACCAGTGGCCCCACTGGATCCCAGTTCGCCACCACTTCGGGATCGAGACGTTCGGCATCAACCTCTGGCGCGGACAGGAAGACGGCACCGTGATCCCCGAGCACGCGGAATCCGAGAGCGGCGCGCCAGAGCTCTACTACACGGTCGACGGCCACGCGGTCTTCACGGTCGCGGGCGAGGAGGTCGACGCGCCCGCCGGGACATGCATCTGGGTCAAGGACGCAACGGCCGCCCGCGCCGCGCGCTCCGAGCTTCCGGGAACGCTCGTCCTCTCGGTCAGCGGCGCCGCGCCGGGCCAGGCGTACGCGCCAGCGGGCTGGGACTCGCACTACCTCGACGGCGACAAGTAGCTCGCCCTCCCTCGCTACGCTCGCGGCGGAGCGGCCGGGCCCGGTGGCCCAGCGGGTCTTCAAAACCCGTACGGTCGTGCAGCCCACGGCTAGGTCGGTTCGACTCCGGCGCCGCTCCGTCCCTCGGTTTCCGCAGACCTCGCCCAAGCGTGCACCGGTTCCGATTTCTCGCCTTGGTACGGGGTGCTTAGCATCGAACACTCCCCGAGAGCTTTAGGCCGAAGGATTGCCTCGACTAGCCAATCGAGCGGCTCGCAGGGGGTCGGCGGCCTTCTAGGACTTAGCTTGGAGAGCCAACAGGCTGGAGCAGGAGTCCAGGAGTAGGGAGAGGAGCGCGATGCGAAGGTTCGGGCTGACACGGTTTGTGCTTGGTACCGGGGCGCTTGCTGTGGTCGCATTTTTGGCATTTGGCGTCAGCGGCGCGCTCGCCAACGACTTTCAGTTGTTGGTTGGCAAGGGTTGTGTGTCGCCGGTCTATGTCGGCGATCCGTACCAGTGCCATAGCAACATTCAGAACAAGGACGTCGCGGGCGACGACTACGTGATCCAGTCGCTGAGCGACACGGTGAACAGCTCGGCGGGCGCGGTCGTGACGGATCTGTTTGCGAGTCACACGGCGTTGGTCTTCCACGACAACAACGGCTCATCGCCGGTGAGTTGCACGAACGGGTCAGGCAGCGGCACGGTCGCGGACCCGTTCATCCCGACCTCGCTGACGACATGCACGCTGCCGGGGGACACGGGCGGCGGCCTGGACGGCGGTGGGATCACGGTGGGCGATCCGAACACCAGCGATTACACCGTCCTCCCGGGCGATTTCACGGCGAACCCCCTCCACCTCCTGTCGGATCAGATCACCTACGACGTCACGGACGCGTGCAATGTGACGCCGGCGGGCTGTGACCCGGCGCTCGTGAACCCGGAGAACGCGACCGGCGCGGCGGCCGTGCAGAAGCGCGGCGCGTCTGCCTCGACGACGATCGTGGACGCGGGCGGCAATCCGGTGTTGACGGTCGCTCTCGGTTCGACGGTGCACGACTCGGGCACTGTGGTCGAGAACACCAACCCGGCGCCGATCGTGCCAGGCCCGGTACCGACCGGGACCGTGTCGATCAAGTTCTTCCAGGGCGGGACCTGCACCGGCACAGTGCTGGACACGGGCACCGCGACACTGGACGGGAACGGCGCCTTCAACGCAACCGGGATGCCGGAGACTCTCACGGCGGCCGGCCAGTTCTCGTTCCAGGCGACCTACAACGGTGACGGCTTCTACAACGCCTCGCCGGCCGGTGCCTGCGAGCCGCTGACAGTCACGCCGAAGAGCCCGGGCATTACGACGACGCTGTCTTCGTCGACCGCAGTTGCCGGCGCAACGGTGCACGACTCGGCGACGTTGAGTGGCGCGAGCCCGAACGCCGGCGGCCACGTCACCTACACCGTCTACAGCAACGCGAGCTGCTCGACGAAGTTCGCCGACGGTGGCACGGTGACCGTGACCAACGGCACGGTGCCGAACTCGAACGGGGTTCAGTTCAGCGCGGCAGGCATCTACTACTGGCAGGCCAGCTACTCCGGTGACGCCAACAACAACCCGGCGTTGAGCAGGTGCACGGACGAGGAGCTGCTGGTGGCACCTGCCACGCCCTCGATCACGACGTTGCTCTCGCAGAACGCGGTGGAGCCGGGCAGCACGGTAAGCGACTCCGCGACGTTGAGCGGTGCAACCGCCAATGCCGGTGGGACCGTGACCTACACGGTTTACAGCGACAGCTCGTGCTCGACGAAGTTCGCCGACGGTGGCACGGTGATCGTGACGGGCGGGTCGGTACCGAATTCGAACGGGGTCCCGTTCACCGCGCCGGGCACCTACTACTGGCAGGCCAGCTACTCGGGTGACGCGAACAACAAGCCGGCGGCCAGCACCTGCACCGACGAGGTGCTCCAGGTGGCGCCGTTCGCCGTCACGTTCTGCGTCAAGATCAACAAGGTCACGCCGACGCAGATCTTCGTCGGGCGCAATACCAGGGTGACGATCCACCTGACGAAGGACAACAAGCCGGTCAGGGGCATCAAGGTCCAGATCAAGGGCCCGAAGATCAACGTCAAGACCAAGGCCTCGAACGGCAAGGGCGTGATCACGGACACCCTGAAGATGAAGAAGGCCGGGATCCTGATCTTCACCCCGGTGGCAACCCCGCACTGCAACGCCAAGCGGATCGGTGTCACCGGCGTCTTCACTCCGCCGGTCACCGGGTGAGCCATTCACCAGAGGGGTGCGGCAGATTTCCCGCACCCCTCTGGTGTGACTCGTTCAGCTCAGCACGGAAAGACCGCCCGGATCGCCAGGACCACGAGCGGCTGACGGCCGCCCGGCGCAGCGACCGAGAAGTTCTACGACGGCGCTACTCGGACTGCATCTCGTCGAGCGCGGCGCGGCCCTCCTCATGAACCTGCCGGCGGCGCTCCTCGGGAGACTCCGGCTCGGCCGCCGGCGGCTCCTCGACGGCGGGCTCGGCGGCACGCGACTCGGCCAGCTTCTCCCGTAGCTCCTCCGCGCGCGCGTCGGGCTCCGCCGGCACGGTCGGCTCGGGCGCGACCCGAGGACGCCGCCGCAGCAGGCGGTACGCGACGATGCCGGCTGCCGTTCCGCCGATCCACGCGGTGAGGCGCCTCACTGCGCCGATGCTACAGTGACCGCCGCTTCCTGCCCCGTCATCGCACCGTTCGGTCCCGAGCGGTGCCGGCAGTCGGGGCCGACATCGAGACCATGGGAAGGGAGGACATCGGGACGTGACGACTTACGAAATCTTGCTGATGCTGGACCCCGAGCAGGCCGAGGCCCGCCAGGACGACATCGTCGCGCGCACGCGCGAGCTCGTCGAGCAGTCGGGCGGAGCCTGGAACAGCCACGACGCGTGGGGACGGCGGCGGCTCGCCTATCCGATCGCGCACAAGGAGGAGGGCGTCTACCACCTCGTCGTCTTCGACACGGAGGCCGCGACGCTCGACGAGATCTCCCGCGTGCTCAAGATCGACGACGCCGTGCTGCGGCACCTGGCGACGCGCCACATCGCCGGCTCGCGCACGAGCGCGCCGCGCGACGACGCCGCGGCCGTGCCGGTCGCGACCGAGGCGCCTCCGGCCGCAGCGGCCCAGGCCGAGACCGCCGAGCCCGAACCGGCCGAGCCCGAGACCGCCGAGCCCGAAACCGCCGAGCCTGAAACGGCCGAGCCCGAGGCAGCCGAGACCGAGACAGCCGAGGCGGAAACGACCGTTTCGGAGGAAGCCGAGCCGGAGTACGCTGGCGCGGAGGAGCAGCCCAGCGAGGCGCCCACCGAGGAACCCGGCGAGGGAGAGGAGTAAGACATGGCAGCCAACATCAACCGCGTCGTCCTGGTCGGGAACCTGACCAGAGACCCGGAGCTGCGGCACACGCCCAGCGGGACGCCCGTCTGCAGCCTGCGCATCGCGGTCAACGACCGCAAGCGCGACGAGTCGGGCAATTGGGTCGACGCGCCCAACTACTTCAGCATCTCCGTCTTCGGCAACCAGGCCGAGAGCTGCGCGCAGTATCTGTCGAAGGGCCGGCCGGTCGGCGTCGACGGGAAGCTCCGCTGGCGCGAGTGGGAGGCGAAGGACGGCGGCGGCAAGCGCGAAGCCGTCGAGATCGTCGCCGACAGCGTCCAGTTCCTTGGCAGCCGCGGCGACGGCGACGGCGCAGGCGGCGGCAACCAGTTCGTGCCCGCAGGCGCGGCGCAGCAGGAGAGCGCCGACTTCCCGGCTGCGGCCGACGACGACATCCCCTTCTAGGAGACCCATGGCGAGAGAGAAGACTCAGCAACAGCGCGGGCGGCGCCCCGGCGGCCCCGCCGGGCAGATCAAGCGCCGCAACTGCTTCTTCTGCAAGGAGCACATCGCGGAGGTCGACTACAAGAACGTCACCCAGCTACGCCGCTACATCTCCGAGAAGGGGAAGATCCGCAGCCGCCGCATCACCGGCGCGTGCCGCCGGCACCAGGTGCAGGTGGCGACGGCCGTCAAGCGGGCTCGCGAGATGGCGCTCCTGCCGTACGTCGCCGAAGGCGCGGACGAGCGCAGCGGTGGTCGGCGTGACCGCGGCGATCGCGGTGATCGCGGCGATCGTGGGGACCGCTGACGTGGAGGTCATCCTCCTCTCGGACGTCGAGCACGTCGGCCTCCGCGGCGAGGTCGTCTCTGTCGCGCGTGGCTACGCGCGCAACTACCTCCTGCCCCGGAAGCTCGCCGAGGAGGCGACAGCGTCACGCGTCGCCGAGATGCAGAAGCGAGACTCGCTGCGCGCGCGGAACGAGGCGAAGACCGCCGACCAGGCCCGCGAGATCGCCGACGCGCTCGCGACCGCGGTGCTGCGGTTCGAGGTCAAGGCCGGGCCGACCGGCTCGCTGTTCGGTTCCGTTACCCCGACCGACATCGTCGACGAGATCTGGAACACCAAGAAGATCCGCATCGACCGCCGCAAGATCGAAAGCGACCCGATCAAACGCATCGGCCGCTACGAGATCCCGATCGGCCTGTTCGAGGACGTGCGCGTCGAGGTCAAGACCGAGGTCATTCCCGAGGGCGGCGAGCTTCCGTCCGAAGAGAAGCTCGCGGAGCTCGAGGCGGCCGAGCGCGCCGAGCAAGAGGCGGAGTCGCCCGAGCCGGCTGTCGAGCTCGAGGAGATCTTCGCCGAGGTGGACGCCGCCGAGGCAGCCGAGGCCGAAGCCTCGGAGGCCGAGACCGGCGATGCCGAGGTCGAGGAAGCCGAGGCAGAGCCCGAGCCCGAGTGGCGGGCCGACGCCGAAGCCGCGCTCAGCGACGAATAGCCTCGGCACCTTCCACAGCAGCCTCCTAGTGGCTGTGGAACTGCGCAGGAAGTTCCCGCTCAGAGCGCATCTTCCATCCCCAGCGATGCCATCCGACGCGCCTGCGATGCTGGTCGATTCTCCTGCAAATGGCCGAAAAAGACCTGTTCACAAGGGACTTACCCCCATCTAGAAACCCAGCGGGTGGCGTGCTGGAATCGCCACGCATGTCGCTTGCCCCCGTTCCGACGCCCGCCTCCGCCCCGGGCGCCGTCCCCCCCCAGAACCTGGAAGCCGAGGAGTCAGTCCTCGGCGCGATGATGATCTCGCCCGGCGCGATCGCGGCCGTCAGCGAGATCCTCGACGCGAGCGACTTCTACCGCGAGTCGCACGCGAAGATCTACCGCGCCGCGCTCCAGCTCTACGGCAAGAACGAGCCGGTCGACGCCATCACGCTCACGAACGAGCTCGAGCAGCGCGGCGAGCTCGAGGTCATCGGCGGCCGCGTCCGGCTCCACGAGCTAGCCCGCCTCGTGCCCGCAACCGCCAACGCCCGCCACTACGCGGAGATCGTCCGCGAGAACGCGACGCTGCGCGGTCTGATCGTCGCCGGCGGCGAGATCGCGCAGCTCGGCTGGGAGCGGGAAGGCGAGCCGGCAGAACTCGTCGCGCGTGCCGAGCAGCTCGTCTTCGAGCTCGGCGAGCGCCGCGCCGACGGCGAGCTCGTCCTCTTCAAGGACACGCTCGTCGAGACGTTCCAGCGGATCAGCCACCTCTATGAGTCGGGCGCCGACGTAACCGGGCTCTCGAGCGGCTTCAAGGATCTCGACCGCATCACCGCCGGCTTTCAACCCGCAAACCTCGTGATCCTCGCTGCCCGGCCCTCGATGGGAAAGAGCGCCTTCGCTCTCGAGTTCGCGAACCACGTCGCCGTCGACCTGCAGACGCCGTGCGCCTTCTTCAGCCTCGAGATGTCGCGGCAGGAGGTTGCGCAGCGCCTCATCTGCTCGCGCGGCAAGGTCGACGCCCACCACATCCGCACCGGGAAGCTCTCGAAGGACGACTGGCCGCGCCTCGCCCAGGCCTGCGGCCAGCTCGAGTCGGCGCCGCTCTATGTCGACGACACGCCGGCCCTCAGCCTGCTCGAGCTCCGCGCCCGCACCCAGACCCTGAAGCGCCGCGAGCCGAACCTCGGGCTTGTCGTCGTCGACTACCTCCAGCTGATGACGACCGGCTTGCGCGAGGAGAGCCGCCTGCAGGAGGTGTCCTCGATCTCTCGCGGACTAAAGGAGATCGCGAAGGACCTCGACCTGCCCGTGGTCGCTCTCTCGCAGCTCAACCGCTCGCCCGAGCAGCGGCACGACAAGCGGCCGATGCTCTCGGACCTGCGCGAGTCGGGCTCGATCGAGCAGGATGCCGACCTCGTGATGTTCCTCTACCGCGAGGAGTACTACGACCGCGACGAGACCGACGACAGCGCAAAGGGAATCGCCGAGGTCATCATCGCGAAGCACCGCAATGGCCCCACTGGCGACTTCAAGGTCGCCTTCATCAGCAAGTACGCGAAGTTCGCCTCCCTCGCCCAGTGAACGTCCAGTGCCTCAACTGCCGCCGCGAGTTCGAGACCGAGCAGGTCGTCCTCCTCGGCCAGAAGTTCCCGGCCGAGCGGTACTGCGACCTCTGCCGCGCGACCGAGGAGGTCGTCGACGAGCAGCACCGGGCGGACCAGCGCTGGGCCCGCGTGCAAGTCCCCACCGCCTACGACGACTCCGCGTTCGAGAACTTCGAGCCCGTGCCCGGCACGCGGAACGCGCTCGCCGTCTGCAAGCAGTGGACGAAGGAGTTCAGGGCCGGCACCGACCTGCGCCAGGGCCTCCTGTTGCGAGGCAACCCGGGCGCCGGCAAGACGCATCTCGCCGTGGCGATCCTGCGCGAGGTCATCTGGAGCGACCGCGAGCCCCGGCCGACCGCGCTCTTCCTCAACGTCCCTGCCTGGCTCAACGCCCTGCGCGAGAGCTACGGAGACGGCGAGCCACCGCCGAACCCGAGCGGCTACGAGCTCGTGGTGCTCGACGACCTCGGCGCGGAGGACTGGTCGAGCTGGGCGCGCGACCGCATCTACAACCTCGTCAACCAGCGCGAGCAGCAGCGGCGACTCGTGATCGTGACGACCAACCACGAGTGGAGAGAGCTGGCCGGCCGGGTCGGCGGCCCTACGGCGAGTCGGCTCCGGCGGCTGACGCGAGAAGTCCACGTCGACGCTCGCGACGACTACCGCGAGCGCGCCGCCGCCTAGCGGCATACTGGCGACCGTGTCAGCCACCGTCATCGTCGGCGCGCAGTGGGGCGACGAAGGCAAGGGCAAGATCGTCGACCTGCTCGCCCAGCACTCCGACGTCGTCTGCCGCTACCAGGGCGGGCCGAACGCCGGTCACACGATCGTGGTCGGCGACGAGACGTACAAGATCCGTGCGCTCCCGAGCGGGATCGTCCGCGGCAAGCCGTGCGTGATCGGCAACGGCTGTGTCGTCGACCCGGAGGTGCTGATCGCCGAGCTCGACGAGTTCGAGCGCCGCGGACATCCGACCGACGAGGTCTACGTCTCGGGCAACGCCCACCTGATCATGCCGTGGCACCTCGCGATCGACCAGGCGAGCGAGCGGCGCCTCGGCAAGCTCGCGATCGGCACGACGAGACGGGGCATCGGGCCGTGCTACGCGGACAAGGCGATGCGGCTCGGGATTCGCGTGCAGGACATCCTCGACCCGAAGATCCTGCGCGAGAAGATCGAGGTCGCGCTCGCCGAGAAGAACCTCTGGCTCGAGCGCGTCTACGAAGCGGCGCCGTTCGACCTCGAAGAGGTCGCGGCGCAGTACGAGGGCTACGCGCAGCGGCTGCGCCCCCTCGTCGCGGACACGTCCCTCTTCGTCGACACCGCATTGCGCGAGGGGAAGGAGGTGCTGTTCGAGGGAGCCCAGGCGACGCTGCTCGACCTCGACCACGGCACCTATCCCTTCGTCACCTCCTCGAACCCGGTCGCAGCGAGCGCTGCGACCGGAACCGGGATCGGGCCGCAGCGGATAGACCGCGTGTTAGGCGTCTCGAAGGCGTATGTGACCCGGGTCGGCGAGGGGCCGTTCCCGTCGGAGATCGGAGGCGACGAGCAGGTGCGGATGCGTGAGCTCGGCGGCGAGTACGGGACGGTGACCGGCCGAGAGCGGCGCTGCGGGTGGCTCGACCTCGTCGCTCTGCGCTACGCCGTGCGCGTGAACGGGATCGACCAGCTCGCGCTGACGAAGCTCGACGTCCTCTCCCACTTCGCCGAGCTTCCGGTCTGCGTTCGCTACCGCACCCGCGACGGCCAGGAGACCCGGGACTTCCCGGCGCACCAGAGCGACTTCCATGCGGCGACGCCGGTGTACGAGGTGCTCGACGGCTGGAACGACTCGCTCGACGACTGCTCGTCGGTCGACGAACTGCCGGCCGCAGCACGCCGCTACGTCGAGTTCGTGGAGCGCGAGCTCGACGTCGAGGTGACGCTCGTCGGCACCGGAGCCGAGCGCACCTCGGTGCTCACGCGGGCGTAACCGAGGCGGCGAAGGCGCGCGCGTTCAGCTCGAACGGCCCATCCGGGCTCCCGAGCTGACGGAACAGTTCCTCGCGGGCGCGCTCGCGCCCATCGCCGTCCAGTGAGGCGAGCCACTGCCCCGCGGGGCCGACACCGCGATCCATCGCCTGCCAGAACTCCTGGAAGTCCTCGTAGCGGGCTCTCACGTCGAGCTCTGTGGCCTGGACGTCGCCGTGCGGGGCGAGCAGGTCGTGGAGCTCTGGCGCGGTTCGGTAGCGGCGCGGCTCGCCGCCGCGGGTCGCGCCGATCGCTTCGGCCGCCCGGTCGATCGCAGCGAACATGTCGACCTCCGCGACACCCCACATGCACACCGCGACGCGGCGGGCCACCCGCGTCATCTCGGCGATCGCGGCCGGCGCGTCGGCCATGAAGGCGACGACGAGCTGCGCGAGCGCCGCGTCGAACACGCCGTCCCCGTACGGAAGCGACTCGGCCGCGGCCTCCTCGACCTCGAGGTTCGGGAACCGCTCGCGCAAGACGGCGACGAACTCGGGCGAGGGATCGGCCGCTGCCGCCTCGGCACCGCGGGCGACGAGCTCGGCCGTAAGCGCGCCGGTGCCCGCGCCGACGTCGAGCACCCGCTGGCCCGAGCTCACGCCTGCGAAGTCCACGAAGAGGGGCGCCAGGGTCCTCGAATAACGACCCATGAAGTCGTCATAGGCGTCGCCGCCGACACGGAAGATCCCGCTCATACGCCGAGCGTATCGAGGTCGGCCCGAGTGTTCACGTTCGCCAGCAGCCGCTCGTCGAGCTCGATGCGCGCCGTGTCGAGGCCGGCCAGGACGGTGCGGAGGCGACGCTCGCCGGTCTCGAAGGTCGGAAGCGTGTGCCGCGCGACCGCGGAGGGCGGCGGGCCGACCTGTGCCACGGCGGCATCGCGACAGGCCGCGGCCAGCAGGCGGAGCGCATCGGGTGTCAGGAGCGGCATGTCGATCGGAATCACAACCCCGAGCTCGTGTGCAGCCTCCCGCGATCCGACCGCGATCGCAGCCACGGGTCCCGTGCCGGGGTCGGCCAGGCCGTCGCGCCCCACCGCCAGCCGCTCGTCGCAAGCCTCGCCGAGCAGCCTCCACGCGCGGTCGACGAGCGTCTCTCCGTCGAACTGCGCGAGCTCCTTCGGCGAGCCGAACCGGCTGCTCGAGCCGCCGACGAGGAGGATCCCGGTCAGCCGCCGATCCGCCACGGCTCCGTGTACGCACGCACACCAGCTCGCCGGCCGCGGAGAAGAGCCCCGTCGCGTGCAGTCCGCCGGTGGCTTCGAACGCCGCCTGAGCCTCGCGCAGCCGGTCGGGCAGCATGCGACGAGCGACGCCGGCAACCGAAGCTCGGACTCGACTCGCGGCGCCTCGACCGCGACCGCCTCGAGCGCTCCTTTCCCGCAGACGCCGCAGGAGGACGAGGTGTAGAAGCTGCGCTGCAGGCGCGACGGATCGAAGCGGGGTGCGTCGACCTCGACCGCGTTCGCAGCGAGGTCTTCGGGTAGCCGTGCCTCGCGAGGCACGAGCCCCTCGGAGAGGCAGAAGCCCAGGGCGAGCTCCTCGTCGTGTCCCGGCGTGCGCATCGTGACCGCGACCGGAAGCCCGCCGATCCGGATCTCCAGCGGCTCCTCGACGGCGACCAGGTCGCGCTCGGTCGCGCCAGCCGGCAGCCGGAGGACGTCGACCGCGACGGCCGAGTAGGCGCCGCGTCCATCGACGCCAGCGTAACGCGGCGGTCAGGCTTCTTCGGCGAGGCCGAGTCGCGCGTCGATGGCGCTGCGGGTCGCGACGAGGTGGTCGAAGACCGCGCGGTAGCCGTTGACTGCAGCCGCGACGTCTCCCGGCGAGAGCTCAGCGGAGTTGCGCTCCCCCGCCTCGAGGATCTCGTGCGCCGCGAGGTAGTCGGCAACGACCTCCCGCTCTCCGCCTTCGCGGGCGACCGGGTCGGTCAGGTCGTATCCGGTCTCTGCGAGCATTCGTGCCACGAGCCGGCCGAGCTCGGGCAGAGCGTGAGCCGGGTCCGCGTGGACGTCCTCCTCGAGCTCCTCCCACTGGCTCTCCCACTCGTAGAGGTCGACGTCGGCGTCGTACATGCCGCGGATCCTGCACACCCGCCGAGAAATGAAACGCCGAGTCACATACGATCGCGGCGTGCGGTTGCTCGTCGTCGGGTCGGGAGGTCGCGAGCACGCGCTCGCGTGGTCGCTCTCGCGCAGCGACGCTCTCGACGAGCTACATGCCGCTCCCGGCAACCCCGGAATCGCCGCACTGGCGCACTGCCACCCGGCCCGCGCCGACGACCACGCCGCGCTCGCCTCGCTCTGCCGTGAGCTCCGGATCGACCTCGTCGTCGTCGGTCCCGAGGCACCGCTCGTCGCAGGCCTCGCCGACGAGCTTCGCCGTCGCGGGATTGCGGTCTTCGGGCCGAGTGCCGCGGCCGCGCAGATCGAGGGCTCGAAGTCGTTCGCGAAGGACGTCCTGGACGCCGCCGGGGTGCCGACAGCGCGGACGCTCCCGGTCGCCCAGCCGCCTTGCGTCGTCAAGCTCGACGGGCTCGCGGCGGGCAAGGGTGTCTGGGTCTGCGCCACCCAGGACGCGCTCGACTCCGCGCTGCAGGTGGCGGCGGCATACGACCAGCCCTTCCACGTCGAGGAGCTGCTGGAAGGGCCGGAGCTGTCCGTCTTCGCGGTGGCGGCTGGCGAGGACGCCGTCGCGTTCCCGCCGGCCCGCGACTACAAGCGAATCGGCGACGGCGACACCGGCCCGAACACCGGCGGAATGGGCTCGTACTCGCCACTGGCGGATGTCGTCGACGAAGACGCCGAGGAGATCCTCGAGGCCGTGCACCGGCCGGTGCTCCGCGAACTCGTGCACCGCGGCACGCCGTTCCAGGGCCTCCTCTACGCAGGCTTGATGCGGACGGACGACGGCCTGCGCGTGATCGAGTTCAACTGCCGCTTCGGTGACCCCGAGACGCAGTCGCTCCTGCCCCGGCTCGAGAGCGACCTCCTGCCGCTGCTCGCCGGCGACCTCTCGCAGCCGCCGGAACTGGCGGACCGCGCCGCCGTGACGGTCGTGCTCGCCGGAGGCGAGTATCCGGCCGCCGGCGACCAGGGCACCCCGATCGAAGGCGTCGAGGACGCCGAGGCAAACGGCGCGCTCGTCTTCCATGCGGGGACGGCTCTGCACGGAGGGAGGCTCGTCACCGGCGGTGGCCGCATCCTCGACGTCGTCGGCACAGGCGCCACCGTCGAGGCCGCGAGAACCGCTGCGTACGACGCCGCGGCGCGCATAGATTTCGCCGGCATGCGGATGCGCACCGACATCGCCGCCGATGGCTGACCTCCAGGTCGGGATCCTCGTCGGCTCCGAATCCGACCGCGAGCGGATGCAGGGAGCCATGACGGTGCTCGACGAGGCCGGCGTCGGCTACGAGTTCGAGGTGCGCTCGGCCCACCGCACTCCGGACGCCGTCGCGGAGTACGCGCGCAGTGCCCGCGAGCGTGGCCTGCGCGTCCTCATCTGTGGTGCCGGCCTCGCCGCAGCACTGCCCGGCGCCGTCGCGGCCCACACGGATCTTCCCGTGATCGGCGTCCCGCTCCGCTCGAGTCTCAGCGTCCTCGACGGTCTCGACGCGCTGCTCGCGATCGCGCAGATGCCGCCCGGCGTGCCGGTCGCAGCGGTCGGCGTCGACAACGCGCGCAACGGCGCCGCGCTCGCGATCCGGATCCTCCGGGCTTAGCCGACGATATTCGTCCCGCCCGGGGGCACGGCGACGTGGTCGACGCCCGCCGAGTCGAGCGCCTGAACGAGGAGGTCGTGCGCCGCAGCCGGCCGGAGCCCGCAGTTGCAGCCTGCCGTGCCCTGCGTCATCACGCCTGCGAAGTGGACATCACGGTGGAAACGACCGCGGGCGATCCGGGCGAGCTCGGCCCACTCGCGCGCCATCGCGGAGTTGTAGATCTCCGGCAGCGCCTCCGTGTAGCGGAGGCCGCCGGCGACGTACCAGGACTGCCGCGCGCTCCAGATGGCTCCGACCCCACCGTCGAGCGATCCGTAGTCGTACAGCGTGTGTCCGTGCACAGACGCGCGGAAGCCGTGGAAGAAATCGCGCGTCTGGCGAAACTGCCGGTCCCAGGCGGGCTCTGCGTCGTCGGCCGCGGCGACCGTGACCTGCTTCGACAGTCCCCGCTGGGCGAGGATCAGGCCGAGCTTGTTCGTCTCACGGGCCCACCGCACGCCGGCCGTGTAGGCGCTCGGCACGGTCGGGTGGTAGTTGCTCGTCCCGCGCGCAATCTCGATCGACGCCGTCGAGCCGCTCGGAAGGCACGACGAGTAGCCGTGCGCGTAGGCGAGCAGAGCCGCCGTGATCTTGTGGTTCTTCGCGAAGCGGCCCGAGAAGAGGAGCGTTCCGTAGCCGCCGCGCTCGAACGCGGGCATGCCGAAGTCGAGGACGACGATGCCGCTCTCCTGCCGCTTCGCCGCGGAACAGGCCTGGGCCGCGAGGATCCACGGCTGCGCGCTGTGCTCGTAGATCGAGACCGTCGTGGCCTGTACCGGCTGGACGGGCTGCGGTTGGCGCTTCGGCTGCGGCGTCGGGGTCTGCGTCGGCGGCGGCGGGTTAACCGAGAGCACGCTGAGCGCGTTGAGCCAGGCGTCCGACTGCGGCGCCAGGTTCGGGATCAGGCTGGGAGCAGAACCCGGAGACGGGGGGTTGGCGGCCAGGGCTCCGCCGGCGACGGCGAGGGCGACCGCAAGAACAGCCGCGATGGAAAGAAAATACCTCTTCAAGAACACCTTCCTACAGTTTTCGCGTGGTAAAGCCGCGCCAGAGTAGCGACGGATTTCCGCGGTCGCGGTCCCCCGACCGAGGGCTCGGGCACCGGCGGGCCGGCCCTCTAGACTGGATGCCGTGATCGCCCGCTACTCGCGCCCGGCCATGGCCAGGATCTGGTCGGACGAGGGGAAGCTCGCCACGTGGCTCGAGGTCGAGCTCGCCGCGACGGCGGCTTGGGCCGAGCTGGGAGTCGTGCCCGAAGACGCCGCGGCCGGCATCGCCGCCGCGACCCCGCCGAGCGCCGAGCGCGTGGCAGAGCTCGAAGCGACTCTCCATCACGACACCGCCGCCTTCGTCGACGCCGTGGCCGAACGACTCGGCGAGGAAGGCCGCTGGTTCCACTACGGCCTGACGTCGTCCGACGTCGTCGACACCGCTCTCTCGCTCCAGATCCACGAGGCCGGCGCGCTGATCCTTGCGGGCCTGGAGCGCGCCTTCGCGGTCGTCGTCGCACGCGCCGAGGAGCATCGCGAGACGCTGCAGATCGGCCGCACGCACGGCGTCCATGCCGAGCCGACGACGTTCGGGCTGAAGCTCGCCGGCTGGGCATTCGAGCTGGCACGCGGCCGTGAGCGGGTCGCCCGCGCGCTCGAGGGGATGCGGGTGGGCAAGCTCTCGGGCGCCGTCGGCACGTACGCCGCGACCGATCCCGAGCTCGAGCGGCTGGCCTGCGAACGGATCGGCCTCGAGCCGGCTCCGTCCTCGACACAGATCCTCCAGCGTGACCGCCACGCCGAGCTCCTCGCAGCGCTCGCGGTCGTCGCCTCGTCGCTCGACGCGTTCGCCCTCGAGATCCGGCACCTCGCCCGCACCGAGGTCGGGGAAGTACAGGAGCCGTTCGGCCGCGGCCAGAAGGGCTCGTCGTCGATGCCGCACAAGCGGAACCCGGTCGTCGCGGAGCGGATCTGTGGGCTGGCACGTGTGATGCGAGCGCAGGCGCTGATCGGGCTCGAGAACGTCGCCCTCTGGCACGAGCGCGACATCTCCCACTCGTCGGCCGAGCGCGTCGCCATCCCCGACGCCTTTCTCGCGCTCGACTACATGCTCGATCGCTTCGCCTGGCTCGTGGAGGGTCTCGTTGTCCGTCCCGAGCGGATGCGCCGCAACCTCGAGATGAGCCACTTCCTCTTCTTCAGCCAGCGCGTCCTGAACGCGCTCGTCGAGTCGGGCCTCGCCCGGGACGACGCCTACCGCCTCGTCCAGCGCGCCGCGATGCGCGCCTGGGAGGAGGAGCTCGACTTCCGTGAGCTCTGCCGCGCCGACGACGAGATCGCCCCGCGCGTCGATCTCGACTCGACCTTCGATCTCGGCGCGTATACGCGCCACATCGACACCGTGTTCGCCCGTCTCGACTCTCTCAAGGAGGAGCCGCTACATGCCTGAGACCCACATCGCCTCCGGAAAGGTCCGGGAGCTCTACGCACTCGACGACGACCGCCTGCTGCTCGTCGCGTCCGACCGGATCTCGACCTTCGACGTCGTCCTACCGACCGAGATCCCCGACAAGGGCCGCGTACTGACCGGCCTCTCCGGCTACTGGTTCACGCTCCTCGCGCCGATCTTGCCGAACCACATGCTCGCCATCCGCGACGACGGCCGCTCGATGGAGTGCCGTCGGCTCGAGATGCTGCCGATCGAGTGCGTCGTGCGCGGCTATCTCGCGGGCTCGGGCTGGAAGGACTACAGCGCGAGCGGGGAGGTGTGCGGACACCGGCTGCCCGAGGGCCTCCGCGAATCGGACAAGCTCCCCGAGCCGATCTTCACGCCGGCGACGAAGGCGCAGGAGGGACACGACGAGAACATCACGCGCGAGCAGGCTGCGGAGCTCGTGGGCGAGGAGCGGCTGCGCGAGGTCGAGGCGGCGTCGCTCCGCCTGTACAAGACCGCTGCCGAGCACGCGCTCTCGGCGGGGATCATCATCGCCGACACGAAATTCGAGCTGGGGTTCGACGTCGACGGCAACCTCGTGCTCGGCGACGAAGCGCTGACGCCCGACTCGTCGCGCTTCTGGCCCGGCGAGACCTACGAGCCCGGCCGGGCGCAGGACAGCTTCGACAAGCAGTTCGTTCGCGACTACTGCGAGACGACCGGTTGGGACAAGACCGACCCCGGCCCTGAGCTCCCGGAAGAGGTCGTGCTGGACACCCGCGCGAAGTACCACGAGGCCTTCGAGCGGCTGACCACGATTCCGTTCCCGGCCTACCTCGAAGACCCGAGCGGGGTTCTCGGGTGAGGCGGCTCGGGTGAGGGTGACGGTCATGGTTCGGCCGAAGCCGGGAATCCTCGACCCCCAAGGAGAGGCGGTCGGCGCCGCGCTCGGCCATCTCGGCTTCGAGGTGCATGACGCGCGAGTCGGCAAGGTGATCGACCTCGAGGTCGAAGCGACTGACGAGGCGGCGGCGAAGGCCGAGGTCGAGCAGATGTGCGAGCAGCTGCTCGCGAACCCGCTCATCGAGAGCTACGAGGTCGAGATCGTTGGCTAGCCCCCAGCCGCGGATCGGCGTCATCACCTATCCGGGCTCGCAGGACGACCGCGACGCCGTCTGGGCGCTCGCCGCGCTCGACGCGGAGACGGTCGCGGTCTGGCACGAAGAACGCGACCTGCCCGACCTCGACGGAGTGGTGCTGCCGGGCGGCTTCTCGTACGGCGACTACCTCCGCTGCGGGGCGATCGCCCGCTTCTCGCCGGCCACGGCCGCGGTCTGCGAGCTCGCGGAAGCCGGCGGGCTCGTGCTCGGGATTTGCAACGGCTTCCAGGTGCTTTGCGAGGCGGGACTGCTGCCGGGTGCGTTGCTCCGCAACGAGTCGCTTCGCTTCGTCTGCCGCGACGTGCCGGTGACGGTCGAGCGGGACGATCTGCCGTTCACCACACGCTGCGCGGCCGGTCAGCGGCTCGTGCTGCCGGTCAAGCACGGTGACGGCCGCTATGTGCCGCCGCCAGACCTCGATCCCGGCCAGGTCGTGCTCCGTTACCTCGACAACCCGAACGGCTCCGTCGACGGCATCGCCGGCGTCTGCAACGAGGCGGGCAACGTGATGGGGCTCATGCCCCACCCGGAGCATGCGGTCGATCCGCTGCTCGGTTCCGACGACGGCGCGCTGCTCCTCGCGTCACTCGTCGACGCCGCGCGCGAGCGCGTGCTCGCCGCGTACTAGTCGCCCATCCCGAGCGCCTCCGCGAGCGCCGGAGTTTTCGCGAGGGCGGCTTTCAGCCGTCCGATGTCTCGCTCTCGGAGGGTCACCGGGCCGCGCGTGCCACCGCCCGGGCCGGTGTAGGAGAAGCGAACGAGCCTCTCCCCCTTCGTCGTCTCGAGCAGCTGGACCTTCGATGCGAACCGCTTCGTGCCGGCCTGCTGCGGGACGGTGAGCTCCTCCACGAGATCCGCAGGTCCCCACGGTGTCGCCGCCCTCGTCGCCATGCCCAGAACGCTAGGCGCGCAAGCGTCACGTGTCCGTGTCGCCTTCGTGCCCGATCGCTAGCGAACCAGCAGGCCGAACACGTAGCCGGCCGCGATCGAGACCGCCGGCCCGAGCACCCAGCCCTGGAGGATGGAGAAGAGCGTGGCGAGGTGCACCGTCTCGCGGCCGCGTGCGAACCCGGCGCCTGCCATCGCGCCCACGAGCGCCTGGTTCATCGAGGTGAAGAAGCCGAAGGCGACGGCCACGAGGACGACGGCCGCCTGCACGAGCTGCGCGGCAGTCGCCATGGCGCGATCGACGTCCACGATCTCGAAGGCGACCCGCCGCAGGAGCGGCTTGCCCCAGGTCAGCACGCCCACCGCGATCGCCGCGCCGCCGACCGCTCCCGCCTCGAGCGGGCTGAAGGTGCCGGTGCCGACGAGCGCGCCGCTCGCGTTCGAGACGTCGTTCGCCCCCATGGCGAACGCGGCGACGGCTCCCATCGCGACGAGAACCGTCCCGATCCGCTCACCGAGGTGAAGGCGATCGAGGCCCAGGGTGAGCAGCAAGCCGAGGAAGATCGCCGCGATCGGCGCCAGAGCCCAGACGATCACGAGATGCCCGATCGAGCTCCAGTCGACGCCGGTGCCGGTCGCCAGCGCGACCCCGACGACCGAGAAGACGAGAATCTGAATAGTCGAGGTCGGCATCCGAAAGCGGTTGAAGAACGTCGTGACCGCGAAGGCGACGCCGATCACGACCACCTCCTGCTCAACGGACAGGGCGTGGTCGGTGAGACCCGAGCCGACCCGCTGCTCGACCGCATGGCTCGCGAAGGTGGCACCGAGGAATGCGAGCGGCGCCATGAGGAGGAGTGCCGGCCACGTGCCGATCGCCCGCAGCGCGTGGGGCATCCCCATCACCGCACCCGTGTAGTGCGCGCCGATGCTCCAGGCGAAGCCGATCGCTAGGACGATGAGGAGCGCCGTCACCTCCGCGCGAGGCTACCTCCCTTGTCGGTTTGGCCCTCGAGCCTGTACGGTCAGCAGCCATGGAGGGTGGCGACGGGCGCGACCCCGGCTTCGACGACTGGTTCGACGAGCCCGAGCCGCCGACCGAGACGCAGAGCGCCGTAGGCCGCGGCGTCTACGAAGACGCCGACGAAGTCTGGATGCTGCCGGAGGACGAGGACGCCGCCACACCGGCCCACCACCGCGAGTTCGTCGTCGCCGGGCGGACGCTGACGATGACGCAGGCGGCGATCATCGGCATCTGCGTGCTCGCCGTCTTCTTCGCGATCCTCGCGGCGTTCGGCGTGTTCAGCGGCAGCTCGCCGACGACGCCGACGGTGGCGCCGCCGCCGAAGCCACTCACCACGACGACCCAGGCGACGACGACAACCTCGACGACGTCCACGACCGAAGCGCCTGCCCAGACGCTCAATCCCGGCGACACCGGCTCACAGGTGAAGCTCCTGCAGGAGGCGCTCGTCACGCTCGGCTTCCTGTCGAGCAAGCCCGACGGGGTCTACGGACCAGAGACGAAGATCGCGGTGGAGAAGTTCCAGGTCTCGGCGGGGATCGCCGAGGACGGCGTCGTCGGGCCGCAGACGCTGAACGCGCTCCAGAAGCAGCTGGCGAAGCAGTAGGGACGGCGCTCAGGCCGGCTTGCCGAGCCCGTTCAGCTCCTGGGGGATCAGAAACTCGAAGCGCGCGCCGTGCGGGCGATGGTCGTAGACGAGATCGCCCCCGTGCGCCCGTGCGTACGCACGGGCGATCGCGAGCCCGAGACCGTGCCCCGAGGCGCCGCCGCCGCGGGCGAAGCGGTCGAAGATCTTGCCCTCGAGCTCTTCCGGCACGCCCGAGCCGGCGTCCTCGACGGCCACGCGCAGATGGCGGTCGCGCTGCTGCGCGACGATCCGGATCGGCGGAGCGCCGTAGCGAACCGCGTTCGCGACAAGGTTCGAGATCACGCGCTCGAGCACGAGCGGATCGACGACGGCCGCGAGATCGTTCGGGATGTCGAGCTCGACAGCGCCGGTCCCTGGGAGCGCGTGGACGACGTCCACCAGAGCAGCCCTCAGCACCACCGGCCGCGGCTCGACGTGAATTGCCCGCGCGTCGAGGCGCGAAAGGTCGAGCAGCTCCTCCAGCAGACGACGCAGGCGCTCGCCCTGCTCAACCCCGACGTCGAGCAGCTCCTCGCGTAGCTCGTCCGTCAGCTCGGGGCCGCGTTCCTTCAGCGTCTTGAGCACGCCGTAGACCGAGGTGGCCGGCGTCCGCAGCTCGTGCGAGGCGATCGCGACGAAGTTGAGCTTGAGCTGGTCGAGCTGGATGAGCTCCTCGTGCAGCTGCGCACGCTCGATGGCGATCGCAACGCGCTCGGCGACGAGCTGCAGCAGCTCCACTTCGTCGTCGCTGAACCGGCGCGGCGTGAGCGTCCCGACGTGGAGGACGCCGAGCGAGGCGCCACGGACGAGCAGCGGCACGCCGACCATCGACTTCAGATGCTTTCGGCGCAGAATCGGGTTGAAGACCGGGTACTCGTCGACGTCGATCACCAGCGGCCGCGCCTCGACCGCGACCCTCCCTGCGAAGCCGGCACCGAGCGGGATCCGCACGCCGACCTCCTCCTCGATCCCGAGCGCCGCGCGTGCAACCAGCTCGTTCGTCTCCTCGTCGAGGAGCAGAACCGCGCAGGTGTCGGTGCGAAGGATGTCGCGAATCCGCGGCAGCAGGACGCGCAGCAGCTCGCTCACCTCGAGGTGCACGAGCGCCGCGTCGGTGACTGCCTGCACGTGCTCGATCCGCTCGCGGGCCGCGCGCTCGGCCTCGAAGAGTCGCGCGTGCTCGATCGCGAGTGCTGCGCGGTCGCCGACGAGCTGGAGCAGCTCGACCTCCTCCTCGTGGAAGACACGCGGAACGAGCGAGCCGACGTGAAGCACCCCGCGCACCTCTCCCTCGACCACGAGCGGGACGCCGAACATCGACTTGATGCCCTTCGCGCGCAGGAGCGGGTTGAGGACATGCGCGTGGTCGACGTCCTCGAGGATGACCGGCCGCTTCTCGGCGGCGATCCGACCCGCGAAGCCCCCGCCCACCGGGATGCGGACTCCCTGCTCGACCTCCTCCTCGATTCCGAGCGCGGCGCGGGCGACGAGCTCGTCCGTCGCCTCGTCGAGCAGGAGGATCGCGCAGGTGTCGACCTCGAGGATCTCCCGCGTCCGCTCGAGCAGTGCCGCGAGGAGGTCGTCGAGCCGCAGGTGTGCGAGGGCTGCATCGGTGACCGACTGCAACCGGCGCACGTGCTCGGAGGTGGACGCCTCGGGCCACATGGCCGTAGGTATCCCCGCAAAGGCGGGAGCTAGTCCTGGGCGGTGCCTGCGTAACGGCGGACGAGCACGGCCGCGGCAAGCGCCAGGCCGGCCGCTACCTCCGCGAGCCACACGTCGCGATCGCCGATCGGCCTCACTGCACCCCTGCGTGCGAGCGGCTCGAGGCAGAGCGCCGCAGCAGTGACGAGTGCGCCGACGATCGCGCGCCGCGTGCGCCATTGCTGGCCGAACCAGCCGAACAGCGGCCCGGTCAAGATGCCTCCGACGAGGACGACACGCTCGCTGACGAGGAAGC